>CAZNUW010000002.1:0-415658 GCA_964576515.1 uncultured Rhodobacterales bacterium | reverse complement strand
GCATAACCAGAACAGAGCTTCCCTATAAACGAGGGCATACAGGGGAGCAGGTCACAGATGATATAGCGAAACTTAGGGAAGTTGGGCGAAAGGTGTCGGGTGCTGTAATTGTAATTTCCATTTTACGAAATGAGTTTTTGCCGTCTGAAAAGAAATTGCTGTCCGCTTTTGTAAAATGGGCATCAAGGCCGAACCGATACGGGGAGCCGACAAATCCGATAGTCCTAATGTCCGGCCACGAATTATTGGGTGAAATCCATCTTTCGGCGGTTTGGGAAAAATTGGGTGAACCTTGGTCGCGGTTCACTGACTATCGCTATACGCAGAATTTGCGTCGCTTTGCGGAAGCTACGCAGGAAATATACCTTGGCTCGCGGCCCAAGAATCCTAGGCAAAGACAGCGCCAGCCTAAGCGCCCCAAGAAGACATAAAGAAATGGCCCCCGCTCTGAAGCGGGGGCCGTTGTTGTTTCCGGATCGGTATTTATTTCCGGCGGAGATAACTATACCCCCCGGCGGTTGCCGGGGCTTTTTTTATACCGATGTGCCGGGAGCCGCGCGATCAACTGCCGTCGGCGCTCGCGCGGCAGAATTGATTGTTCTGCTTCAGCTTCACGCACAATGATTCCGCGTCCGCCATCGACGTAAAACTACCCGTCATCAGGCGATAAAAAACGCCCCGGCCTTCGCCAAGGTCGACGCGGCGGATAATCGGTTTCAGCGTCCCGAGCGTGCCTTTGTTGCGCTCATGGACTTCCTGCCACCCCTGCCGGGCCGAAGCTTCGGAACGAAACGACGCGAGATGAAGGACCGGTCCGGTAATGGGTGTGGTCATAGGATTGTCGGCCGCCGGAGCGGCCGCCGCGGCCGCCGGTTTCGCGGCGGTCTTCGCCTGCGCCGGTTTCGCCGACGCGTCCCCGCCCTTCATCGGAAACAGGCCCGTACGCAAAACCGTATCGATCATCCGGCGTTCGGCGTCCAGTTCAGGCTCGCTGATGACACCGTCCTCCCGCAACGCTTCCAGGCGACCGACCATCGCGGCGCCCTGGATGACGTCCTCCGGCGGCGGACGACGGACGGTGCGCTGTTCCGGGTTCTCCGGCAGGAGCGCGTTCAGGATCATTGTGCGTTCGAGGGCATGTTGTTGCCCGGTGATGGCGCGCATTTCAAACGAGCGCCGCAGCGCCCCGAGGCGCGCGACGATCGCGTCGGAACTCGGGACCGACCGATCCAGGCCCACGCCGGGCGGATCCTGACTATAGGGCAGCAGCGCGCCGAGGTTCGCCGCGCGCCGGCGGGCGAACTCATCTTGCGTGATGAGCCCCTCGTCCCGCAGCCGCGCGAGCGTTTCAAACCTGCGCGCGATATTCCTTTCGGCCTGGGTGACCGGCATTTCGCCGAGCGCCGGAGGCGACGGGGGCGCGGCCGCCGGAATCACGGGCGCGGGAACGAATTCCCGGCTCTGCACCGCCGGCGGCGCGGTCGTCGAGGAAATGATGGTTGTCTCTTCTTCAAACGCCTGCGGCGGCGCGGCGGTCGGTGCTGGCGCTAACGGCGCGGAACCCGATGGCGTGGAGGTCGGCGGCGCGGAAACGGCCGCGCGCGGCGCTTGGGTGCCGGTCGGCACGCCGCGCGGCGTTTCATGCGCGCCTGCGCCGGGTTGAATCGTAAGGGAGAAGGAATTCTCCGGCTGCGGCGGGGTCGAAATCGGCGCCGGCGTCGACGGCTGCACTGGGGCGGCCGGCGGAGGCGGCGTCACGGCGGGCGCGGCAGGGGTCGGGGCCATCACGGCGGCGCTCTCGCGCGTCAAAGCCGTGGGCGCGCGCGCGGCTGGCTTCGGATCGCTGCTGGCGTTCAAGGTCCCTAACGGCACGCGCTGCGATGCGGGACCTTGGGCCGGAACCAGCAACATGGAATCGGACGGGGTTTCAGTCGACACCGCTGTTGCGGCGGGCGATGGCGGAGGCGCGTTGAGCGGATCGAGCGCCGCGACATCGATACCGGCGCCGTCGGAGGCCGTCATATCGGCGGTCGCGGGAGATGTCTCCGCCGTCGGGGCCGGAAAACTGGCGCAGGCCGATAAACCGGCCGTCAGCGCCAGCACTGATACCAATGTTCTCATGTCTCTCGTGCGATCGCTCATCTGCCACGGCCCATTCGGTCCGCGCAACTCACGCGCCGTTCGGGCGCGAAGCGCGCAGCTTATCAGGTTGGACCATCATATGCCTCACTTAACATCCCGTTAAGTCGCGTCCGGACAACGATTTTCCGCCTCGCCACGCGTCGTAAAAAAGCCCGCCGTCACGAAGACGGCGGGCAAAAGTGTCTAGAGGAGAGGACCGATAACAAAGCCCCGCGGGCCGAGGCCCGCTGTGATCATCCCGAAACACATTCACACCCTCCGGAAATCTCACGATGTGAAATATCACACATCATAATGCACATGTAAATGCTTTTTTTACTCTCTCCACGTGTGCGCACATACATATTGTTGTTTATTTATCGGAATTACCTACGGATTGCGGTGCATGTTTTATTAAGTGATATTGCTCCTAATCGCGCCCTATGAGCGCTTTTTTTCCCATACCGCGGTGCTACGGTCGGCTGAAGCCCATGGTGCATCCGTGACCGCCCACCCGCTCTCCATCCCGCCGGACACGGCGGATGTTTCCGCGCATCAGGAACAGACGCGCAAACTTGTGCGCGCGATGATGACGCTCACGGGCCGTACCGCCAGCGGCTTGGCCAGGGCCGCGGGACTGACGCCCTCGACGGTGAACCGCTTCATGCACCGCCCTGTTCGCCACACCTTGAGCCAGCGCACGATGCTTGCGCTCATGACCGAAACCTTCGTGGCGCTCAAGGCGCAGCCGGCGCCGGTCTTGGACCGGTCCGCCTTGAACGACCTCGCGCCCGCGATCGCGGTTTATGAAAGCGGAATTCTCGAACACGCGCCGGACGTTCAGCCGGCGCTCGCCCGCGCGAAGTCGGCGATCACGGCGACCGCGCTCCTGCCCGCCGACACCACCCCATCCGATCTCCCCGTCGTACTCGCATCGACGCGCGGCGTGAACGTGCAAGGCGGCCAGCTTGGTCCGGCCCCGCTTAAGACCGCACGCCCCCCGTTCCTCGCGGCCGACCCGCGCGCCTTCGCAATTCTGATGCCCGACGGCTCGATGATGCCGCGTTTCGATGCCGGCGACATGCTCTACGCAAGCCCCGCCCGGTCGTTGGATGGTGAGAGGGTCGACGTGGTCGTCGAACAGGCCGACGGCGGCTTCGTTGTCGGCGCCCTTACGTCCGCGAGCGAGGAGACCGTCCGGCTCACAACCCTGACGCCGCGCGCGCGCATATCGCTCGAACGCAGCAAGGTGCGCGGCGTTTACCGCATTGTCGGCGTTCAGCGCCTGGGATCGTAAGGTCTAATCCAGCTCGATGATGACCGGCGTGCGCGGCCCGTTCACTTCGAATGCCGAATCCCTGTGGCGCGGCATCGCCAGGCGTTTCGGTGGATTGTTGGACAGCCCAAACGGCTCGCTCGGCAGGCCGATCCACGTCTTGTCCAATTTCGTGTTGCCGTTGCGGTCATGGTAGAGCGCAAGCGCATAGACACCCGGCTCTGGAACGATCACGCAAAACGTGGTCTCGCCCTGCTGGGCGGGGACGCGGATACGCGCGAGCTTGCCGCCCGACTTCAGGAACTTCGCCGGATCGTCGTCGTGCACGTCGACGGTAATCGTGCCCGCGGCTTCCTTCACGTTCTGGACCGTGATCTGGATCGAATACGGATGGGCGTCGCAATCGCCCTCCCGGACCGGCGTTTCCTGCGGGACGGGCGCGGCTTCCGGCGGCGCGGCGGTGGGCGCGGCGTCCTGCGCGAGCGGCTGACGGACGGCCAGAGCGGCGAAGGCGGCGATGATCGCGAGGTGAGTCGTTCTGCGCATGCGGGGTTCCCGGCGGGACTTTACCGCCATCAGGATGGAAAAACACCATGACGACTTTGTGGCAACGGCCCCAGTAAAGTCCATCAACACTCTTCGTCACCCTGTTTATGGTAACAAAGGGTAAAGGAACCTCGAATGGCACATGACTCTGGCGTTTCCGACGACGAATTGACGCGCGTGGCGGGCAGCCTCTCCACGCCCGAATGCGTCATCACGCCGTCGGCCCTCGCGCGGGCGCGCGACGGCCAGGGGCACTATTTCGAGCCGTTGATGCGCGTCGAACCGCTGCGCTTCGCCACCGACCTCCTGGACCCGCGTCGCGCGCTGGATCAGGCCGGCGTCCTCGCGGACTTTGCGCCGCTTGCGGGAAAGAAGCTCCTTGAGATCGGCTCCGGCCCGGGCGTGACCCACGTTGTCTGGACCAAGGCGTTTGGAATCGACGGTTGGGGCGTCGAGCCGGAAGGGGAAGGGTTCGGCGACACGGCCGAGATCGCCCGCGACCTCATTCGCGCGAACGGCCTCGATACCGCGCGCATCCTGAATGCCACCGGCGAGGCCCTGCCGTTCCCGGACGAAAGCTTCGACATCGTCTATTCGGCGAACGTGCTGGAACACACGAACGATCCGGCGCAGGTCTTGCGGGAAGCCGTGCGTGTCCTAAAACCCGGCGGGACGCTTCAGATCGTATGCCCCAACTATCTATCGTACTTCGACGGGCACTACGCGGCCTTCCATCCGCCGGTTTTCTCCAACGCCTTCTTCCGCTGGTGGATCAAGTGGGTCTGGCGCCGCGATCCGGCCTTTGCCGGCACATTGCGGACGGAGATCAATCCGCCGTGGGTTCGTCGTCAACTCGCCGCGATCGAACGCACGGCGCCGCTCACCGTCCACACTCTCGGCCAGGACAAATTCCTCGCTCGCATGCGCGCGGCCGACGTGCCGGGCATGCGCGGGCTTTCGGTCCTCGCCCGGTTGGTTGCGCTGGCGCGGCGCTTGGGATTGAGCGCCGCGGCGGCGCGCGTGATGATCGCGCTTCAGGGCTGGACGCCCCTCATCATCACGGTGACGCGAAAGGCCCGGCCTTAGAAAACCACGACCGAGCGGATCGACTTGCCCTCGTGCATCAGATCGAACGCCTTGTTGATCTGCTCCAGCTTCAAGACATGCGTGATCATCGGGTCGATCTGGATTTTGCCGTTCATATACCAGTCGACGATCTTCGGAACGTCGGTACGGCCGCGGGCGCCGCCGAAAGCCGTGCCGCGCCAGACCCGTCCCGTCACCAACTGGAACGGCCGGGTCGCGACCTCCTTCCCCGATTCCGCCACGCCGATGATGATGCTTTCGCCCCATCCGCGATGGCAGGATTCCAACGCCTGACGCATCACCGTCGTATTGCCCGTACAGTCGAACGTGTAATCCGCGCCGCCACCGGTCAGCGCGACCAGATGCTGGACCAGATCGCCTTGGACGTTTTTCGGATCGACGAAATGCGTCATTCCGAAGCGGCGGCCCCATTCTTCCTTGCCCGGATTGAGGTCGACGCCCACGATCATATCGGCGCCAACCATCTTGAGCCCTTGAATGACATTGAGCCCGATGCCGCCGAGGCCGAAAACGATGCAATTCGCGCCCGCTTCCACCTTCGCCGTGTTGACGACGGCACCGACGCCCGTGGTCACGCCGCATCCGATGTAACAGGTCGATTGGAACGGCGCGTCGGTGCGGATTTTCGCCACCGCGATTTCCGGAAGCACCGTGAAATTCGAGAATGTCGAGCACCCCATGTAGTGATAGATGGGCTTGCCCTTATACGAGAAGCGCGACGTGCCGTCGGGCATCAAACCCTTTCCCTGGGTCGCGCGGATCGCCGTGCACAGGTTCGTCTTGCCGGAAAGGCACGACTTACATTTGCGGCATTCCGGCGTGTACAGGGGGATGACGTGATCGCCCGGCGCAACGGAGGTGACGCCCGCGCCGACCTCGCGCACGACGCCCGCGCCCTCGTGCCCCAGGATCGACGGGAAGATCCCCTCGGAATCGAACCCGTCGAGCGTATACGAGTCCGTATGGCAGATCCCCGTCGCCATGATCTCGACGAGGACTTCGCCCTCCTTCGGCCCCTCAAGATCGACTTCAACGATCTCCAGCGGCTTCTTGGCTTCAAAGGCGACAGCGGCGCGAGTCTTCATCGGCAAATCTCCGGCTCATGACAGCGAAACGAACGGATATCGTCACGGACGCCGCCATGACTAGGTTACGTTATGCGGCCTGTAAAGATGTTCGGGCCACGCGCCTTCCGGCGGACCTCCGACGCGCTTGAAAAAAAGACACCCGGGTCATGTTTGACGGCGCATGGTTAGTGCGCCGTCGGCAAGAACGGCTTTTGCCCGCGCGGCCCACCCGGCTTGAGGCGTGTCCCGGCTTGAGGCGTGTCCCGGCTTGAGGCGTGTCCCTGCCTCGGGACCTGCCCCATTCGGATCTCCGGAAACCGTGGTTTTGGGAAACGGCGTCATTTAAGCGCCGGGGTTTACCAAAGCCGCGGTCGCCGGATTTATGGCATTGATATTTATGACAATTGGGAATGAAGGCGGAGCCCCCCGTTACGCCTGAATACCGGTTTTCTAAAATCTCATACGGCAAAGCGTCGCGGGCGGGCGTATAATAAGCGCCACACAACGTTCGCCGCGGCGCTGTCTCCCGTCTGGTTTGGTTCACGAGCCGCCCGCCGAACGGATAAACGCATGACCATGGAGGGAAGACATGGGATTGAATTTACGCAAAGCAGTTGTGATTGCCGGAACGGCCATGTGCATGGCCTTGCCGGTCAGCGGCGCGAAAGCGGCTGTGATCGTGCTCGGCAGCGGGCTCGCCCAGATGTGCTACGAGGCCGCGCGCGCAATCGAAGAACCGATGCTGATGCAGATCACCGGCTCGCGGATCGACATTCCGCCGCTTGATATCTGCAACATGGCCCTCAGCGCGGGTGACCTCGCCGGCCGCGACCTCGCGGGCACGCACAACAACCGCGGCGTGGTGCTGTTCTCGCAAGGCCGTTTCACCGAAGCGTTGCAAGACTTCGACCAGGGCATCCGCTTCCAGAACGACGTCGGCGAAATTCACGTCAACCGGGGCGCCAGCCTCGTCGCCTTGAAGCGTTGGTCCGACAGCGTTCCGTCGCTGAACAGGGGCATTGAGCTGCAAGCCATTGAACTCGAGAAGGCCTACTACAACCGCGCGATCGCCCATGAAGAACTGGGCGACGTGCGCCGGGCATACTTCGATTACGTGCGGGCGACGGAATTGAAGCCCGAATGGGAAGACCCGAAGCTGCAATTGACGCGCTTCACGGTTCGCAAAAAATCGTAAGCGCTTCCGGACCGCACTCTTGTGCGGCCATACGCGGGGCGAAAGGTCTTAAGGCCTCCGCCCCGTTCGTTTTTAATCAAACATCCGTCGACGACAGAAAAATTTTCGCGACGCTTTCGATCCCGGCTTGATCGTCCCTGTCGAAGCGCGACGGGAACGGGCTGTCGAGGTCGATCACGCCCAACACACGCTCGCCGACGATCAACGGAACCACCAGCTCCGACCGCGAGGCGGAATCACAGGCGATATGTCCCGGGAACGCGTGCACGTCTTCCACCAGGACGGTCGCGCGGCGCTGCACGGCGGCGCCGCATACGCCCTTGCCTTTGGCGATGCGCACGCAGGCGACCTTGCCCTGGAAGGGACCGAGGACCAATTCGTCGTTGGCGCGCAGAAAATAGAAACCCGCCCAATTGAGGTCCGGCATCATCTGATAAAGCAGCGCGGAGGTATTCGCGGCATTCGCGATCAAATCCCGCTCCCCGGTCAGCAGGCCGGTCAATTGCGACGTCAATTCGCGGTAGAATTCCGGTTTGTTTGCCGTCTCGATCGCGTGAGCTTCAAACATGGCATGACATCCTTGGAGGGGCGACGGCTTCGCCGCCGCGTTGGCCGGGACTTACAGCATGTTTCGAACGGTAAGGCAATTTGACGACCACCCCATACGAACTTTTCGCATAACGCCTTTGTTCGATTACAAAACTTAAACCTCGGACGCCCTCGCCACCCCTGGTGGGGCCTGAGGCAAGCCCTATAAAATAGAGGCCAGTGGGGAAGCCTATCAGGGTTGGCGGTGGTGAATGACGAGTCTGTCCAAAGGACCGCATGATGCGGTGAAGGACGCCGGAGGCTTACGGTCGGCCGTGGCTTCCGTTCCGCGCCGCTACCTGGTCGGAGGCTGCATCGCCGCGGTCGCCGTCATCGGCCTCACGGTGACGATGCTGCGCCGCGCCGAGCCCTCTCCGGCGACGACGGCCGCACGGCCCGTCCTGACCGTCACGGTAGCGGCGCCGCGCAACGTCGTGTGGCCGTCGACCATAGAAATATCAGGCGCGGTGATGCCGTGGCAGGAAGCGATCATCGGCGCCCAGATCAGCGGCCAGCAAATCACGGACGTTATGGTCGAGGTCGGCGATCAGGTGAAAAAAGGCCAGGTGCTTGCCCGCCTCGATCGCGCGCTTTTGCGCGCCGACGAAGCCGTGTTGCTCGCGGCCTTTGAACAGGCCGACGCCAACTACAAGCGCTCGGTCTCGTTGAAGGAAAAAGGGTTCATCAGCGAGCAGAATATTCTGCAACTGGAAACGCAGATGAAAACCACGCGCGCGCAACTCGACGCGAAACGCGTGCAACTGCGTTACGCCGACATCGTCGCGCCGGACGACGGCGTCGTCAGCGCCCGCGCCGCAACCCTTGGCGCCATCGCCACACCGGGCCAGGAGCTTTTTCGCCTGATCCGCCAGAACCGCCTCGAGTGGCGCGGCGAGATCTCCGCCAAGAACCTCGCGGAAATCCGGGCCGGTCAAAAAGTCGCCCTGACCCTGCCGGGCGGCGAGAGCGCGTCCGCGACCGTACGCCAGAACGCGCCGTCGCTGAGCGCCGAATCTCGTCTGGGCACCGTCTATGCGGATGTCGCGCCGGGGTCCGGCGCCCGCGCCGGCATGTATGCGATGGGACGCGTGATGATCGACGAAAGCCCCGCTTTGATTGTCCCCGCCGAAGCGGTCGTGCTGCGCGATGGACGATCCTACGTGTTTGAGGTTTCGGGCGACGGAGACGCGGCGAAAGTCACGATGCGCCTTGTGGAGATCGGCCGGCGTCAGGCCGGCGAAGTCGAGATCGTGACAGGCATCGCGGAAACGACACGCCTTTCCGTGCGCGGGTCCGCGTTCCTGAACGACGGCGATCATGTGCGCATTGCGCCCGCCGCCGGCATTCCGACGCCGAAAGGCAACGGGCGCTGACATGAACTTCGCAACGTGGTCCATCCGGAATCCCGTTCCGACCATCCTTCTGTTCGGTCTTCTGACGCTGGCCGGGCTGTGGGGCTTTTCGCGTCTGCCTATTCAGAACTTCCCCGACATCGATCTGCCGACCGTCGCGGTCACCATGACCTTGCCGGGCGCGGCGCCTGCGCAGTTGGAAACCGAAGTCGCGCGGCGGGTGGAGGATTCCATCGCCACCCTGCCCGGCTTGCGTCACATCCGGACGACCATCACCACCGGCCGCGTTTCGCTGAACGTCGAATTCCAACTGAACAAGAATCTGTCCGACGCCGTCACGGAAACCAAAAACGCCGTCGATCAGGCGCGCGGCGATCTTCCGAACGACCTTCAACCGCCCATCGTCGTCGCGCAGACGGTCAACGGGCAAGCGGTCATGAGCTTCGCGGTGGCCTCCACGCGTCTCGACGAGGAGGGCCTCTCATGGTTCGTCGACGACACCATCGCGCGCGCGGTGCTCACCGTTCCGGGGGTCGGGCGCGTCGAACGGGTGGGCGGCGTCCAGCGCGAGGTCATCGTCGAGATCGACCCTGCCCGTCTTGCCGGGCTCGGCATCACCGTGACTCAGGTGTCGCGCGCCTTGCGGCAAATCCAGCAGGAAACCTCCGGCGGCCGCACCCAGATCGGCGGCAGCGAACAGACGGTGCGCACAATCGCCCTTGCGCGGGAAGCCGCGGAGTTGGCGGCCTTCCCCATCACCCTTCCGAACGGCCGCAGCATCCGCCTCGACGACGTCGCCACCATCACCGACGGCATCGGCGAACGTATGCAAGCCGCCTTGTTGAACGGCCAGCCCGCCGTCGGGTTCCGCCTTTACCGGTCCCGCGGCTTCGACGAAGTCGCCATCGCCGACGGCGCCCGTCGCGCGATGGACGAATTAGTGAAAGCCGATCCTACGCTCACGATCACACCCGTTTTCGACACCACCCAGTTCACCCGCGCCCAATATCGCGGCTCTATGCACCTCCTGTTTGAAGGCGCAATCCTCGCGATCCTTGTGGTTTGGCTCTTCCTGCGCGACTGGCGCGCTACCTTGATCTCCGCCGTGGCGCTTCCCCTTTCGATCCTACCCGCGTTCGCCGCGATGCAGTGGCTCGGCTATTCGCTCAATACACTCACCCTACTCGCCTTGGCGGTGATCGTCGGCATATTGGTCGACGACGCCATCGTGGAAATCGAAAACGTCGAGCGCCATATCCTTCAGGGCAAACCCGTCGAAACCGCGACGGCGGACGCCGTGAACGAGATCGCGCTGGCCGTCATCGCCACGACCATGACGCTCGTGGTCGTGTTCCTGCCCACCGCGATCATGAGCGGCGTTCCGGGGCTTTTCTTCCAGCAGTTCGGCTGGACCGTCGTCATCGCCGTGCTCGCGTCGCTCCTGGTGGCGCGCATGCTGACGCCCATGCTGGCCGCACGCTTCCTCAAGCCGAAGCACCGGGTGGACGAGACCGACGGCCCCATCATGCGGTGGTACCTGCGCACGGTCAGTTGGTGCCTCCATCACCGGAAAACCACCATGGCGGGCGCGTTCGCCTTCTTCATCGGGTCGATGGCGCTTGTCCCTTTCATTCCGACGGGGTTCATCCCCCAGGGCGACGGCGGGCTGACGAGCGTCCGTGTCGAGCTTCCGCCCGGCAGCAATCTTGAGCGCACCCTCGAAACCGCCGAGCACGCGCGCACGGTCCTACAAGGACTTCCCGGCGTTCAGAATGTCTTCACCGCCATCGGCGGCGGAACCTTCGGCGGCGGCAGCGGGGGCGAGGTGCGCCGCGGCTCCCTGCTCCTGATCCTCGGCCCGCGCGAGGACCGTCCCGTCCAGAAAGAAATCGAATCGATGGCGCGCAAGGCGCTGTTGCAAGTCCCGGGTGCGCGGTTCGACGTCGGATTTGGCGGACAAGGCGAAAAGATCCAGCTCACACTCGCCAGTTCGGACCGCAACGCCCTGATGGCGAGCACGCGCGCCCTGGAGCGCGACTTGCGCACCATCGGCACGCTCTCCAACGTGAATTCCACCGCGAACCTGGAACGCGCCGAAATCGTCGTGCGTCCCAACGCGCGGCTTGCCGCCGAACGCGGCGTGACGACGGCCAGCATCGGCGAAACCTTGCGCATCGCAACGTCCGGCGATTTCGACCAGCAGGTCGCGAAGCTCAACCTCGATACCCGCCAGATTTATGTCCGCGTGCGCATGCCCGAGTCCGCGCGCATGGATCTCGACACCATCTCCGACTTGCGCATTCCCGCCCGGAACGGGATGGTGCCCCTGGCCAGCGTCGCCGACATCACCCTCGAGAACGGCCCTATTCAGATTGATCGTTACGACCGTAGCCGTTACGTCAACGTAACTGCGGATTTGAACGGTACGCCGCTCGGCGCGGCCCTCAATCAGGCCATGCAGTTGTCGGCAATCCAGACGCTGCCCGACAACGTGCGTATGATCCGCACGGGCGACGCGGAATTCGTCACCGAGCTCCTGCGCGGGTTCAACATCGCGCTTGTCACGGGCTTTCTCTGCATTTTCTGCGTGCTTGTTTTGTTGTTCCGGGACTTCCTCCAACCCATCACGATCCTTTCGGCCATACCGCTGTGCGCGGGAGGTGCATTGATGGCGCTATTGATCGGGCGTATCGAGCTCGGCGTGCCTGCGATGATCGGTCTCGTCACCTTGATGGGAATCGTGACTAAGAATTCGATCCTGCTCGTCGACTACGCGATCACCGGCGTGCGCGTGCAGGGCCTGAGCGTGCATGACGCGCTCATGGAAGCCTGCCACAAACGAGCCCGGCCCATCGTCATGACGTCGATTGCGATGATCGCGGGCATGATGCCCATTGCGTTGGGGTTCGGTGAAGACGCAAGCTTCCGCCAACCGATGGCGGTTTCGGTCATCGGCGGGCTTATCACGTCGACAGGCCTCAGCCTGCTCGTCGTGCCCGTGGTCTTCGTCTATATCGGCCGCTTCGAGGATTGGCTTGGACGGTTCAAGCGGCGCGCCGCGGCGGAACCCGCGGCGGCCGAGTAGCGTCACTTCGCCTCCGCCACCCATCCGAAGATCGTGTCTACGATGGCCTGCGGCTTCATGGCGCGAGCGTTTGAAAGCGCCGTCGGGTGTCCCGCATTCACGAAATTTCCTTGGGGGTCGAGTACGATCACCGTCGGAACGGCGGTGACTTTCACGCCGTAGGCGGCGGCGAGATCGAGATTCTTGTTGAACCGTCCAACATCGATCATCGCCACCTCAAAAGTCGCGGCGACCGCCGCATCGACTTCATCGAGCTCCAGAACGCCGGCGAGGATTCTGCAATCGGGGCACCAATTTCCGCCGAAGTCCAAGAGGACATGTTTCCCGCTGGCTTTCGCCCGTGCGAGCGTCGCCACGACGTCCGCCTTCGCATTCGCCGTCTCGCTGTAAGGCAGCGGTAAGGGCGACGGCAGGGCGGTCACGACACGCGGCGCCGGTTCCGCCCCCGCGCTGAAAGCGGTCAAGGCGGCAAAACCGCCGATCATGATCGACCTGAGAAGCGCACGCGCCCGCATCGACGAACCTCCATTCTGACGCCTCCGCTTCTATCCCCGGTGCCGGAAACCCGGCAGGGGGGTGGGATGGAGTTTTCCCTGAGACGCGCGGGCGGCGATTTCTTTGCTACGCCATTGCCGTCGGTAAACTGAGTTTTTCTTCAACCGGAACAGCGCCTTGCGACGCAGAGGCGGACAATTATTTCGCCCATTACGGGAACATTTCCGGCCCGGGTCGGTTAGCGTCTTGGCGGAATTCCGGGGAGGCCACGCCCCCTCATCACGTAAAATTCTGTTAAAGAATTGAAAATCCACAAAAAATTAGCAAATTTCTCGACACTCTTCGTTAGCGATATCCGCTGCCAATGGCGAAAAATGTGACGGGCGTACCGAAATTGAAGGCGGCTGAGGCAGTGAGTTCAAAAGGTTCGAGTCCGATGGCCGCCGACGTTCCGTCAGGCATCAGCAAAGAAGAACGCTTTCTCGCTTCGCTTACGGAGGATGGGCGCTACCGTCTGCTGGTCGATGCGATCACGGACTACGCCATCTATATGCTCCATCTCGACGGCCAGGTTTCGAGTTGGAACCCCGGTGCCCAGCGCCTGAAGGGCTACCGCGCGTCCGAGATCATCGGGCATCACTTTTCGCGCTTTTATACGCCCGAAGACAAAGTCGCCGGCCTGCCCGCAAAGGCGCTGCAGACGGCGCGAACCGAAGGCCGTTTCGCGGGCGAAGGCTGGCGCGTGCGTAAGGACGGGACGCGGTTCTGGGCGGCGACCGTTATCGATCCGATCCGCACGCCTGAAGGCGAACTGGTCGGCTTCGCGAAGATCACCCGCGACCTGACCGAAAAGCATGAAGCCGAAGCGGCGCTCAACCGCGCGCAGGAGGCCTTGTTCCAATCGCAAAAATTAGAGGCGATCGGCAAGCTGACCGGCGGCGTGGCGCACGACTTCAACAACCTCCTGATGGCGATTATGTCGGGCCTTTCACTGGCGAAGAGGCGATTGCCCGACGACCCCAAACTCAAGATGTTGATCGACAACGCCGAAGAAGCGGCGAAAAGGGGTGCCGGTTTGATTCAACGCATGCTGGCCTTCGCGCGCCGCCAGGAACTGAAACTCGAGACCACCGACGTACAGGCCTTGGTCGGCGGTATGAAGGGTCTGTTTGACCGCACCTTGGGACCAACCGTCAAACTCGAGACCGACATCCCCGCCGGCATCCCGCTTATCAGGACCGACATCAATCAGTTGGAATCCGCCCTCCTCAATCTGGTCGTGAACGCGCGCGACGCCATGCCGGCGGGCGGGCACATCCGCATCGGCGCACGCGCCGAGACGATCAGCGAAACGGCGTCCATCCGCGCCGGGATCACGGCCGGCGCATTCATCGTGATCTCAGTCAAGGACAGCGGCGAAGGGATGGACGAGGCCACGCTCTCACGCGCCATGGAACCCTTCTTCACGACCAAGGGCATCGGCAAAGGAACTGGGCTGGGCCTTTCCATGGTCCATGGTATGGCCGAGCAATTGGGCGGCCGGTTCGTGCTCAAAAGCAAGCTCGGCAGTGGGACGACCGCGGAAATTTGGCTGCCCGTGACGGACTTGGAGACGGCGCCCGCGCTTGAAACCAACGCGGAGGCGCCGCCGCCCGCGCATGCCGAGCGCAGGCACATCGTCGTCGTGGACGACGACGAACTGGTGCTGGTGAATACGGTGGCGATGCTCGAGGAACTCGGACATGCGGTACTTCGGGCGTCGAGCGCCCCCGCCGCCCTGGACGTCCTGAACAATGCGCCGGGCATCGATTTGGTGATCACGGACCATGCTATGCCGGACATGACCGGGCTGGAACTGGCGGGAATCCTGGCAAAAGAGCGTCCGGACCTCCCGGTCCTGCTGGTCAGCGGTTATGCCGACCTCCCGGCGGACACCGACCTCGCCCTGACACGTCTCGCCAAACCCTTCAGCCTGGAGCAGTTGTCTGAGGCGGTCGTCCGGCAAGTTTCCCAAAAGGCGTAATTGTCCTGCCCCACCCGTTTGCATTGACTCGAAACGAAGCAAAGATAGGATTGTAAGTCTCGGAATTAATGTGAAAATTCGCCCAGCGGATACCCCTCCACACAAAAGAAGGGGGACCCTCACCCCCTGAATGCGCCCGCACGTCTTGCGGCACAATTCCTGAGATGGCTTGGAAGTGACTTTGCCGACAGCGACAAGCGAAAACACCGCAGACGCCCCCCGCTCCTGGCTCGCATGCCAGGCGGCGGCGCATGTTTGCGCGTTGCCGCTCACAGCGATCATTGAGACCATGCGCCCGTTACCGCTCGAAGCCTTCCCGAACGCGCCCCCTTTTGTCGCCGGCCTTACGGTTATCCGCGGAGCGCCGACCCCAGTGGTGGACATGCGAGCCCTGATGGGCGAGCCACGCGGCCGCGCCCATCGTTTCGTGACCGTGCGCATCAATGAACGCGTCGTCGCGCTGGCGTTCGACGGCGTACTCGGCATCCACAGCCTCGCCGCGCGGGACGTCACGGGCCTGCCGCCGCTGCTCAAGGGCGTCGCGGGAGAGACCCTCTCGGCCGTTTCGGCCCGGGACACCGGCCTCCTGCTTTTCTTTGAAGCCTCGCGCATTTTCCCGCCCGGCCTGATCGATGTGCTGATCTCGGAGGAGCACGCGGGATGAGGCGCCTCGAGAATACCGCCGACGTCGATAAATTCCGCGCGCTTGTCCATGCGCGCCTCGGGCTCAATTTCGACGAGACACGGACGGATTTCCTCGCCGAGGTGATTCAATCCAGGTTGGACGAGACGCGCCTGTCGGCGGGCGACTATCTGCACCGGTTGGAGTTTGACGGTGCGCACGGCGAATTAACCTCGCTGGCGGCGAAGCTGACGGTCCCCGAAACCTATTTCTTCCGCAATCGCGAGCAATTCGCGGCTTTCCGCGAAGTCGCTATTCCTAAGCGCATGGAGGCAAAGCGGGAAACGCGGCAATTGCGCATCCTGTCCGCGGGTTGCGCATCGGGCGAGGAACCCTATTCAATCGCCATGACTCTGATGACGATGGGTCTGGATCCGTCGTGGAAGTGGAGCGTGCGCGCCATCGACGTCAACCCGGCCGTCCTTAAGAAGGCCAAGCGCGGCCGCTATTCGGTTTGGGCTTTGCGTGAGACCGACGCCACCGATCAACGCCGGTGGTTCAAACAAGATGACCGCGACTTCATTCTTAATGACGCCGTCCGAGGCGCGGTGACTTTTCAAGAATGCAATCTCACCGTCGACAACTACGAGATTTGGGAACCGCAGAGTTACGACGTCGTTTTTTGCCGCAACGTCCTGATGTATTTTTCGCCTGAGAAAGCGCGCCAGGTCGTTACCCGAATCGCCGGGGCGCTTCATCCGGGGGGCTTCCTCTTTCTGGGCCATGCGGAAACCATGCGCGGCCTGTCGGACGACTTCCACCTTCGCCATACGCACGAGGCGTTCTACTACGAACGTAAATTGCCGGGGGAAACGGTCGCGTCCGGCCATCACGGTCTTGCGTCCGGAGCCTCGCCCGCGATGGACCCGCCCGCGTTTTCCGAAGACTGGATTCAATCCATTCACCGCGCGAGCGCGCGGGTCCAAGCCCTGAGCACGGATACGGCCAAGACCGGTGGACCGGCCCGGACACCCCAGTCGCCGCGCCGGCCGGCGCCCGATATGACGCCCGTGTTCGCGATGATTCACAGCGACCGCTTCTCCGACGCTCTCGCTTACCTGCAAGACTTGCCCAAGGACGCCGGGAACGATCCGGACGTTCTACTCATCGAAGCGATGTTACTTGCGCACAGTGGAAAAACCGCCGACGCCGAAGACGCCTGCGGTCGACTGCTCATGGTCGACGAATTGAACGCCAGCGCGCATCATGTTCTGGCGCTATGCCGCGAATCTTCCGCGGATATTCCACAGGCCATGGAACACGACAGGATCGCGGCCTATCTCGATCCGACGTTCGCGATGCCGCATCTTCACATGGGCTTGATGGGGCGGCGGACCGGAAATCGCGATCTGGCGCGGCGCGAACTGGCGCATGCACTCACGTTGCTGAAACACGAGGACAGCGCGCGCCTCATGCTTTTCGGCGGGGGATTTAACCGGCAATCAATGATAGAACTCTGCGCCACGGCGCTGAAGGATTGCGGGGGTACGCCATGAATGACGCCATCCTCGACCGCGCGGAAGGCTTGAGACGCGAGTTCGATCGCACGTTCGCCGCGGCTCAGGAAAAAAAAGAAGCGCGTACCGAGAATTTGCTCGCAATTACGCTGTTCGGCGCAAAATACGCGCTGCGCCTACACGAGATTGCCGGCCTCTACGCGAACAAAAAGATCGCCCGGATTCCGGCGTCCCGCCCGGGTCTCTTGGGCATTGCCGGATTTCGGGGATTGATCCTGCCGGTTTACGACCTAGGCGCTCTGATCGGGCTGCCGGGTTCCGTTCGCCCGCGATGGCTCGCCGTTGTTCGGACAGGCGACGTCGCTATAGCGTTTGAATCCTTCGACGGGCACTTACGCGTCGAGGCGGAAGCGATAGCCCCCAACACGCACAAAGAGGGCGCACGTCAGTACCTCAGCCACCTTATTTCATCCGGCGATGGGATCCGTAGCGTCGTCGATCTTGAAACCGCGCTGAAGCCAGCAACGACCTAGCGAAAGAGGAACATATAATGGACCGGAATTGGACATTTGGACGACGGCTCGCCGTCGGCTTCGGCTTGGCCGGCTTCATCTTGTTGATCGTCGCCGCCGTCTCATACAAGACCAACGATGATTTGATTCAGAACGAACGGATGGTCAATCACACCCACGAGGTCCGCACGAACCTTGCGTTGGTCCTGTCGACGCTGGCCGACGGTGAAACAGCAATGCGCGGTTATACGCTCACGGGCAACGATACCTTTCTGGTCCCTTACGAGGCCGCCACGCGGAACGTCGATATCGTTTTCCAGAACCTTCAGAAACTTACGGCGGACAACCCCAATCAACAGCGCCGCCTGAACATCCTTGCCCCGATCATCGACGCTAAAATGGCCAACCTGCGTCAAGCGATCGACTTGCGCCGCAATCAGGGCTTCGATGCGGCGCAGAAATTCATCATGACCGAGGAAGGCGAAGGCGCGATGAGCGAAGCCCGCCGCATCATCGCCGAGGCGATCTCCGAGGAAGAAGGGCTTCTGCGGCAACGCGATCAGCAGGCCCAATCGAGTGCGGATTTCGCGAAAGGAGTCCAGCTTTGGGGCAGCCTTTTTGGCTTGCTCGTCGTGGGCACGGTCGGCTGGTTCATCACGCAGTCCCTCTCAAAGACGATCGGCGGAGCCGTCGGCCGGATTCAAAGTTCGTCCGCCGAACTCCAGGCCGCCGCCACGCAACAAGCGACAGGCGCGAAAGAGCAAACGACCGCGACAAGCGAAATCACGACGACCGTCAGCGAACTCCTCGCCACGTCCCGTCAGATTTCCGAGAGCGCGAAGCGCGTTTCGCAGATCGCCGAACAGACCGCCGAAGGATCGCGTAAGGGGCTGTCCACCGTGGAGAGCACCAGCGAGTCGATTGCCGGCATCCGCCGTCAAGTCGATCAGATCGTCAGTCACATGCTGGAGTTAGGGAAAAAATCGCAGGAAATCGGCGCGGTGACGGACATCGTCTCCGAACTGGCCGAGCAAACGAACATCCTTGCCATCAACGCCACGATCGAAGCCGCCGGCGCGGGTGAGTCCGGCAAGCGCTTCGCGATTGTCGCGGATGAAATTCGCAAACTTGCCGACCGCGTCGGCGGTTCGGCCAAGGAGATCCGCGGCCTGATCGAAGACGTGCGCGGCGCGGTGAACACCACCGTCATGGCCACGGAAACCGGCTCAAAGTCCGTAGACTCCGGCGCACGGCTGTTCGGTGAAGTCGCATCTTCCTTCTCGCACATCTCGCAGTTGGTCGGCACAACCACGGAGGCCGCGCGGGAAATCGAACTGTCCACGAAGCAACAAACGAGCGCGGTCGAACAGGTCAACATGGCCATCGCGAACGTCGCTCAAGCGTCGAAGGAAACCGAAGCCAGTTCGACACAGACCCTGCAAACGTCCGCGCAGCTTACGACTCTGTCGAAAGACCTCATGCGCGTCGTGATCCCCGATGCAGTCTGATTCAGTTTAAGCGCAATCGACACTAGGGAATGTCAAAGGATCCGTACAAGTATTTCAGGCTTGAAGGCCGCGAACTGATTTCACAGTTCAGCGCGGGCGTTCTTGCGCTTGAGAAAAACGGCAACGCGGACAATCACGTCCAGCGCCTCTTGCGCATTGCGCACACACTGAAGGGCGCCGCCCGCGTCGTTAAACTTGTCGAGATCGCCGATCTTGCCCACGCGCTTGAAGATGCGCTCGCCCCGGTCAGAGCCGCCTCCGGCCAAGTGCCACGCGAGATCATCGAACTTTTATTGAAACACCTCGATCAGATCGAGGCCCTGTTTGGGCAAGTCAACGCGGCTCCAGGCGCAACGGTGGCGGCCCCTACCGCCGGGACGTCCGCGGCGCCGCTCGATGGTCAATTCCGCACGATCCGCGCGGATATCACGGAGATGGACGCCCTGCTCGACGGAGTGGTGGAAACGCACACCCTTCTTAACCGGTTGCGTGAAGCGCCGCGACGCCTTGCCGATGGCGCACAGCTCGCATCCATCCTCCTCGCACAGCTCGCCCAAAGATCGGGACGCGAGAAAAACCGGCAGATCAGCGCGGCCCTGGATCGCGCCCACTCAACCGCCGACGATCTCCGCAAACTTTTAGGCAGGCTGGAGAATACAATCGAGGTTTCCATCGATCAGATGGACCGCGAACTCCAGCAGCTCCGCGGCGCCGCGGAGCAACTCCGGCTCATTTCCGCCGGCACGCTCTTCTCCGCCCTGGAACGCCTTGCAAGGGATGTCGCGCGCGATCTGGGCAAAAGCGTCGAACTCGGTTTCTCAGGCGCGGATATTCACTTGGACGCCTACGTGTTGAGCGGCATCCAGGGCGCGCTTGTCCAGATCATACGCAATGCCGTGGCGCACGGCATCGAGCCTGAGGCGGAACGGCGCGCGGCCGGAAAACCGCCCGTGGGACGCCTCAAACTCTCGGTGGGACGGGGCGGCGGACACGTGATCTTTCGCTGCGAAGACGACGGCCGAGGCATCGACCTCGAAGCCGTCCGCGCCAAGGCGGAGGAAACCGGAGCCATCGCGCGCGGCGCAAAAGTGTCGCGCGACGACCTCACCGGCCTGCTTCTTCGCGGTGGGATCAGCACGTCGGCACAAGTCACCAATGCCTCGGGCCGGGGTATCGGGCTCGACGTCGTTCATTCCACCGTGACCCAACTGAACGGCAAGACAAAGATTTCAACGGAACCGGGCGTTGGCACGACCTTCGAGCTCAGCGTGCCGATTTCGGTCAGCTCCGTGCAGGGGCTTTCCGTTGAAGCCGCGAACGACGTTGTGACGATACCGCTCGACAGCGTGCGGACCTGCCTGCGGCTGGAGGCCAAGGAGATTTCGTCGGCCGAAACCGGCGCATCGATCGTGTACAACGATCAAGCCATCCCCTTTGTAACCCTTTCGCACGCTCTTTTTGGTGTGATCGAACCCGCAAGAGCCACGTGCTCGGCCGTCGTTGTCGGTCGCGGCCAGTCGCTCGCCGCCGTCGGCGTCGACCGCCTGCGGGGCACGGCCCGCGTCGTTGTCCGGCCGGTGTCCGCCCGCGTACCCGAAAGTCCGCTGCTCGCGGGTGTTTCCTTGGACGCCGAAGGCAACCCGCAACTGGTTCTCGACGCGCAGGCCCTCATCGCCGCCGCGCCACGCATCGCGATGGCGGTGGATGCGACGTCCGAAACGCAAACCCCGATCCTTGTCGTGGACGACTCGCTCACGACCCGCATGCTGGAGCAAAGCATCCTTGAATCGGCCGGTTACGCCGTCGACACCGCCGCGTCCGGCGAAGAGGGTTTGGAAACCGCCCGCCGCAAGGCCTATGCCCTTATCCTGGTGGATGTCGAAATGCCGGGGATCGACGGATTTACGTTCGTCGAGCAGGTCCGCGCCGATCCCGTTCTGCACGACACACCCGTCATCCTGGTGACGTCGCGCAATACGCCCGAGGACATCCGGCGCGGACAGGAAGTCCGCGCGAACGGTTATGTCGTGAAAGGCGAATTCAATCAGACAAAGCTGTTGAGCATGATCCGGCCATTGGTGATGAACAATGGCTAAGGTCAGAGTACTGGTTGTCGAAGACTCGCTGACCGTGCGCGCCCGTCTCGAGGAAATTCTCCAGTCGGATCCTGAGATCGAGGTCATCGCCTCGACAGACAACGGCAAGGACGCAATCCAGATTTGCGAAGACCTGCGGCCGGACGTTATCACGATGGATATGATGCTGCCGGTGATGACGGGCCTCGCCGCCACCGAGTACATCATGGCGCATTGCCCGACGCCGATCCTAATCGTCTCAGCCTCCGTCAATCGCGGCGAACTGTTTCGGACCTACGACGCCCTGGCCGCGGGCGCGGTCGATGTTCTCGAGAAGCCCAGCGGGCAAGAACCGGAAGGCGTGTGGGAGAAGAACTACCTCTCCACCATCAAGCTTGTGTCCCGGATCAAGGTGATTACGCATCCCCTTGGCCGCCTTAAGCATCGCGCCGGCGCTTATAAGACTCCCCGCCCCTCGGCGCTCAACCGGCCGAAAGCGAACGGCGTGGAGATTGTGGGCATCGGCGCCTCGACCGGGGGGCCCGGCGCTATCGTCGACGTGCTTAAAGGACTTCCCGCAAACTTCAAACTTCCTCTGTTCCTGGTGCTCCATATCAATGAGCCGTTCGGCGTCGCCTTTGCCGATTGGCTGGATGGGCAAACGGATCGGCGGGTTGGGCACGCGGTGGACGGCCAGGACGTCAGCGAAATCATGGGGCGCGTGGTCATGGCGCCTGGACACAGCCACCTGATCGTGCGCAACGGCAAGCTTCGCCTGACCAAGGACGCGGAACGTCATTCCTGCCGCCCCTCCGTGGACGTTCTCTTTGAATCGATCGCACGAGAGTATGGGGCGCACGGCGCCGGCTGCCTTCTGACCGGGATGGGCCGGGACGGCGCGCAGGGCTTGCTGGAAATTCGCAAGGCCGGTGGCCTGACCATCGCTCAGGATGAGAGCACCTCCGTCATCTATGGAATGCCGCGCGAGGCGATCCAGATCGGCGCCGCTCAACACGTCCTGAAGATCGACGAGATCGGCCCCGCCTTGGCGGCTTTGACACGCGACAAGAACGCGCGGGGGCCGGTATGAACGCCCGCATTCTTATCGTCGAGGACAGCCTGACCGTTCGTATGAATCTCCATGAAGCCATGGAGCAGGCGGAATTCGACGTCGTTTCGGTCTCGTCGCTCAGTGAGGCGCGCGCGGCCCTGACCGAGGGCGATTTCGCCTTGGCGATCCTCGACATCGTTCTGCCCGACGGCGAAGGCACCGATCTTTTGAAGGAAATCCGGTCATCGGAGAACCTGCGCGACATCAGCGTCATGCTTCTCACGACTGAATCTGAAGTCCACGATCGCCTCAAGGGCATGAACCTGGGCGCCAACGAATATATCGGCAAGCCCTACGATATCGAGTTCGTCATCGATCGCGCCCGCGAACTGGTGAAGTCGCATAAAACGATCGCGGACACCGGCCGCGAAACAATCCTCATCGTCGACGACAGCCTCACCTTCCGTCAGACGCTCAAATCGATCCTGACCGAGGCGGGTTATAACGTCGTGACGGCGGAGAACGGAGAATCCGGCCTGCGCGTTGCCGGCAATCTGCGCCCCGCCGCAATCATCGTGGACAGCGCCATGCCGGGCATCGACGGCGCCACCATGATCCGCCGTGTACGCCTCGATGCCGCTCTCCGGCGCACGCCGTGCCTGCTCCTGACGGGGGCCGACGGAAAAAACGCCGAGATCGAAGCCCTGGAAGCCGGCGCGGACGCCTTTATCGTCAAAAGCGACGACGCAAGTCTCGTTCTCGCGCGCCTTGCCGCGGTCTTGCGCCGCAGCGATCGCGGCGCGCAACAGTCGACATCCAGCCTCCAAGCGCCGAAGCGCGTCCTCGCCGTCGACGACAGCGAAACCTATCTTCAGGAACTCGCGACATCGCTTCATAAGGAAGGTTACGACGTCATTCTCGCGCGATCCGGCGAAGAAGCTTTGGAAGTCCTTGCCGTTCAAACGGTGGATTGCATTCTTCTCGATCTCCTGATGCCGGGCATCGGAGGACACGAGGTCTGCCGGCGCATCAAGGCCGACCCGCGTCTGCGCCATATCCCCGTCCTGATCTTGACGGCGAAAAACGACCAGATGTCCACGATCGAAGGCCTGAGCGCGGGCGCGGACGATTACATCGCGAAGTCGAGCGAGTTTCAGGTTCTGCGCGCCCGCGTCCTGGCCCAGCTTCGCCGCAAGCAGTTCGAGGAAGAAAACCGCCACATCCAGGAGCAGATGCTGCGGCGTGAACTGGAGGCCACCGAGGCCCGCGCCGCGCGGGAAGTCGCCGAAACCCGGGCGGCCCTCGTCGAACAGGACAAACTGCGGGCCGAGGAGGCCAATAAGGCAAAAAGTCAGTTCCTCGCGGCGATGAGCCATGAAATCCGCACGCCGATGAACGGCGTGATCGGGATTGTCGAACTGTTGCTGGCCACGGACCTGTCCGCGGAACAGCGTCAGATGGTCGAGATCATCCGCCGCTCGGGCGTCTCACTGCTCGACGTGATCAACGACATTCTCGATTTCTCGAAAATCGAAGTCGGACGCATGTCGATCGAGAAAGCGCCTTTCTCCTTGGTCGACACTGTGGAGTCCGCGGTCGAACTGATCGCCGGACAGGCCCAAAGCAAACCTATCGATCTGACCTGTTTTATCGACCCCGCGATCGATGAGGTCTTGGTCGGCGACCCTGTGCGCATCCGCCAAGTGATCCTCAACATCATGGGCAATGCGTGCAAATTCACCGATCAAGGATACGTCAAAATTGAGGTGATTGCCGAGAATTTCGACGCGGATCACGTCACGGTCCTTTTCGAGGTGACGGATACCGGTGTCGGCATGACCGCCCAAGAACAGACCCGCCTGTTTCAGCCCTTCCAACAGGGGTCGGCGTCGACCAACCGGAAATTCGGCGGGACCGGCCTCGGCCTGTCGATCTGCAAAAACCTTGTCGAACTCATGGGCGGCGATATCGGCGCCCGCAGCACGCCTGGCAAGGGATCGACCTTCTGGTTCCGGGTCCGTTTCGGCCGCAGCGGCGGCGCGCCTTCGCAGCGCGACTATGTCAAACTTCTGGGACACCTGCGCGCGTTGGTCTTCTGCCCACAAGGACAGGCGAACACGACGCTATATCTGCGGGCCAAACAAGTCGACGTGATCGAGGCGCGAAGCGTCGACGAAGCAATGACGTCCCTGGAAGACGCCATAAAGGCGCGGCGCCCGATCGATCTGGTCGTGCTTCACGAACCGCAGGTGTCGAGCCTTGCGTCACGCATCGAAGCCCACCCGTCATTGAAAGATACGAAGCTCCTGCGGGTGGCGCATGGGATCAGTGTCGCGGGGAGTCAGCCCGGCGATCATCAGTATTTGGTTTCCACCCCGATCCGGCGCGGTCGATTCTACGAGTTAGCGGCCTTCGCCGCCGGACGAATCGAATCGCGCATGGTCGAATCCGGCCAACACAGGAACCTGCAATTCTCCGCGCCGGGCACCGATGCGGCGCGGGCCGCTGGCGCCTTGGTCCTGGTGGCCGAAGACAACAAGACCAATCAATTCGTGATCAAGAACCAACTCAGCCACTTGGGGATCGCGTGCGTGATTGTCGGCGACGGCAAGGCCGCCTGGAACGCGCTCAACGCGGAGGCGGCGCAATTCGGCCTGCTCCTCACGGACTGCCATATGCCCCATATCGACGGCTACAAACTTGCCGGAATGGTCCGCGACCAGGAACTCAACACACAGCGCCGGCTTCCGATCGTCGCCTTGACGGCGAACGCGCTGACGGGCGAAGCCGAAGCCTGTCGCGCGGCGGGCATGGACGACTATCTCGCGAAACCCACAACCCTCGACGCGCTGAACGCCATGATGGAAAAGTGGATTCCCAGCGCGATTGCCTTGCGCCGCCGGGAGGAACGCGCCGCCAGCGGCAAAACGAACCCCGGGCCCGCCAAACACGACGCGGCCCCGATCGACCTTGCCGGTCTCGCGCGGTTCGCACCGCCGACCGACGCCGCGTTTGCGCGCGAGGTGCTTGCCAGTTTCCGTGACAGCGAAGCGTCAACCGGCGCGGACCTCGTGCGCCATATCGGAAACGGAAACGCGCAGGAAATTCAGCACGCCGCGCACGCCGCGAAGGGCGCCGCGCAATTCGTCTGCGCGAACATGCTCGCGGGCCTCTGCGGCGATCTGGAACAGGCCGCTCGCGCTCAGTCCTGGCCGGAAATCAAAGCCCTTGGCCCGAAAGTGGACGCCGAGTTTCGCCGCGTCATCGCCTTTATCGACGACTACGTCAGTTCCACCCCGCAGGCGTAATGTCCGGTGATTGCGTTGGTAGCGGAGGCCCGCAGCAGGTGTTAACCCCCCGGTTCAGGAGAACCTTCATCGCCTAGGCGATCCTTCCGGAAAATCCCGCCGCCGGCGGCCAAAATCCGCGCCCTGGGCGGCGGGGCGCAAAACCCGCTCCCTCACGGCCCCTTCAGCCGCCGCCTCTCCACGGACTCCAAAACCGCCCTAGCGGTCATGCCGCCCCGGCGTTAACTTTTCGGCCATGTCCAATGACGGATTTCCCGACCTGACCGCGCCCGATCTTCGCCTCTACTCCGGCTTCAAGCTGAAGGATTGGCCGTCCGATGTCGTGATGAAGTTCAGCTGCGAGGCCTGCGGACGTTCCGGCCAGTACCGGCCGGCGACCCTGATCGCCAAATACGGCGCCGACTATCCCCTGGCCGGCTTCGCTCGCGTCGTGGCCGAGGGCTGCGCCAGGCGCGGGAACCTGGTCTATGACCAGTGCGGGGCCCAGATGGTCGGCCCGACCTTGTCACAACTCAAACAACGAGGGATCCGCTGATGTGCGGCCGCGCGCGCCTTGCCACCGACTACGCGGAGATCAAGCGCCGGATCGGCTTCGGCGATCACCGCGCCGCGCCGAACCTACGGCCGACGTGGAACCTGGCCCCCACGCAAGACATCCTCACCGCCCGCGTCGAGGACGGCGAGCGCGCGGCCGTGAAGATGCACTGGGGCCTGATCCCGGCTTGGTCGAAGGAAGCGAAGATGAAGTACCCCACCTTCAACGCGAAAGCGGAAACGGTGGCCTCGCTCGCGTCGTTCCGATCGGCCTGGAAGGCCGCGCGCCGCTGCCTGGTCATCGTCGACGGTTTCTATGAATGGAAGAAGCTCGACGCCAAGACGAAGCAGCCCTACGCGATCGGCCGCGCCGACGGGGATATCACCGTGATGGCGGGCCTTTGGGAAGACTGGAAGGATCCCGCCGGCGGGATCCTCACCTCGTGCACCGTCATCACCACGGAAGCGAACGCCGACATGGAAGGCCTTCACAACCGCATGCCCGTGATCCTCGAAGAAAAAGACTGGCCCGCCTGGCTAAGCGAGACCGAAGCGCCGATCGAGGACATCGCCGCCCTCATGGCGCCGGCGGCCGCAGGCACACTGGTATCGTGGAAAGTCGATCCCCGCGTGGGCAACGTGCGCAACAACGACGCGGCCTGCGTCGCACCGGTCGACATTCCGTTATTTGAGATCGATGGCGAAAACGAACTGCAGCCGACCGGCAAGCGCGTGCCGATGGCGGCGTTCAGGGTGAACTAATCGCCGTCACGCGATCGGCGCTTCCGCGGCCGGCGCGAACTCGTGACGGCAGTGCTTGCAGATCAGCGCCGCGGCCTTCACCTGCTCGGCGCACATCGGACACGTCTTGTCGTCGGACGCCGCGGCCGGAGGCGGCGGTAACACGGCGCCTGACCCATAGCCCGGATCTTCGACAGTATTCTTGAGCGGCTCCAACGCCAGCAGCACCAGGAGCGCGAGCGGCGACAACAGGACGCACAACAGCACCCATCCCATGATGCTGCGGTTTTTCTTCTCCGCGATGATGGCCGCGATAATGGCCGCGACCACCCAAACCACAAGAACGCCGAACATCCGCACCTCCCTGTCTCAACCCTAAATAGGCTCGCACGCGTAAACCGCCAGAGGCAATTCAAAATCGCCGCCTCCATCGCGGAACCTAGAAACGCAAAAAGACGCCCACCCCGGCGAACCGGAGCGGGCGTTCAAGTCACAAATGGAGAAGACAGCCGGCGAGATCACCCGCGCCGGCCCGGGATCAGATAGCGCCGCCGGATCAGTCCGTCCGCGTAAGCGCGGCGATCGCCGCCTTGTCGGCATTGCAGGCCGCCAAGGCTTTGCCGTAGTCGATCAGCACCCGCGCGACCGCGTCTTGCTGGGCGCCGTCCGCCGGCCGCGTCGGGCCTGGCGTCGGCAGGAGTAGGACCGGGTCGATCGCCGGCGGGGGCATCGGTGTCAGTTGCACCGCCGCCGGCGTATGCTGGCAGGCGGTCAAGCACGCGGCGCACGACAGCAGCGATAGGGCCGTTCTGGTCAGGCGCGACATTGTAGGTTTCCTCTTTCTCGGCCGCGGCCTTGGCTTCAAGGCCCACCTTCTCGCGGGTCAGGCGCGCGACGATGCGTTGCGCCCGCTCGCGATCGGCGCGTTCCCATTTCGCGATCTCGGCGTTCGCCTCCGACGCGGCGACGGCCGAGGCATGCTGCGCGCGCACCTCGCCCAGCGCCTCGCGCTGTTCAAGGATGAACCACCCCGAGCCGGCCAGGCCGAGGCCCATGAGGACGATCGCGATCCAGGTGATCGGGAGCCCAAACATCGGTCAGGGCCGCGTGAGGACGATCTTGCCGCCCTCGACGCGCGCGACGGTCTTGTCGAGCGCGGCGGCGAACAGCTCCTGCGCCGTCTGGTGCGCCGCGCCGGCCGGCGGCGGCTGAGCATCCGCCGGCGACCAGAACCTGTTCACCAAGTCGCTCAGCAGCTTCAGCATCGCGTTCCAGGCGTCCTTGATCACGGCGTCGGCCTCCGCCCTTGGGGTTGACTGCAGCCAGGCGACGGCCTGGACGCGGGTGGTGATGTCGCTTCGGCCAGAGGCCTGGAGGATGCGCAGCAAATGATCGTCCCAGGTCCCGGAGGAGCCGTAGAACTCAAGGAACCCCTCGATCTTGTCGTCGTCGCCGATATCCAGGCGCGCGATGACGTCGCCGATGAAGCTATGCGCCATGATCTCGATCTCGAACATTGGCGTGACGGGAAATATTTTGCGGACAACCACGGGCGTGATCCCTTCTCGTAAACGTTAAGCCGCGCGCACCAGGCCCTTGAACACGCCGCCGGCGTTGATGGTCAGGCACTCGCGCCGGCAACCGTCGTCTTTGTAGGAGACGTGCACCCAGCCCGAGCTGGGCTGTCCCGGCGTGTAGTGTTCGAGGATCAGCTGGTCGGCGATCAGGTTGTCGCGGATCCATTCCGCGACGTCGGCGTTGTCGACGCCGGGGATCTCGAAGTCGACGGCCTCGCCCTTTTCGTGCTGGCTGCCCGGCTTCGAGCCCACGGCCGCGTTAACGGCCGGCGCCCGATAAAACGAGTTGATCACCACCGGCCGCTTGAAATGCGCGCGCACGGGCTCAAGGATTTCCTCGCACACCGCTTTCATTTTCGCGATGACGGCCGGCGGTGGGGTATTGTCGAGGCCACGGCGCAGGGCCGTCTCCGACTTGATCGCCTCGGCGTAAGTGAAATGTTGCGACAATCGCATGTCAGTGAGGCCCTCTCTTGGCGAGGCACGCGGTCACCTGGTCGAGCCCTTCGACGGCGTCCGAGGCCTGTTTCTTGATGGAGGCGATCCCATTGCTGACCGCCGCGCGATAGTCGTCTTCACGGCGATTTGGATGCGCCTGACAGCAGCCAGGATCTCCGCAGGGCGACGCCCGCCGATCGGCCTTGGCATTGCGATGGAAGAGTTTGTTAAACATCCGTCCGTCCTGTTTGCGCCGCGACCACCACCTTGAGATGGGTCACCGCGGTCGACAGCCCCGCCAAGGCTTCCTTGGTCTCTTTCACGATGTTCAGCACGTCGCCGCGCTTCTGATCGTCGCGCGCGCTGAAATACGTGATCAATTTCCACAGCGCGCAGCCTTCTGCGATGCAGAAGGCCACCGCCACCGCGCCGCCAGGCCCGAAGCTCCTGACGAGGAACTCGCCAAAAGACACCCACGCGCCTGGATCCGTCGCCGGTTCCATGCGTACTCTCCCCGCCAGTGTTGAAACACCGCCCCCACGGCGGTGCGACGCGAACGCCGTTCGCCGGCGCTTATCGCTCCGGCCAACCGCCCACGATCGCCACCAGCTCGGCGTCGGTGACGATCTCGCCGTCCTCGTTCAGGAAGGTCAGGAAGATCTCAACCTGATCTTTACGGAAGGTCCGCTCGGTGTCGTACTGGTCGAGCGCGGCGATCGTGCCGTCGTCCGCCGACGCCCGCGCCGCCTTCAGGATCGCGCCATAGCGCCGCATGCCGGCGACTAGCTTTTCTTGATCCGAGCCTTCCGGCGCGGCGATGTGCCCCAGAACCCCGTAGGCGTAGGCTTTCCAGTCGCTGCTGTCGAACGTCACCGAGACAGCAGCCGTCAGCAACGGCTCCGGCTGCACCGTGAACATTTCGTCGCCGCCGTTCCGGACGCGGATGAAATCACCCGGCGCCGGCTCACCCTCCAGCACCTCATAATCCGTGCCCTCCACGGGCCGCGCGACGCCGGGGACATGATTAACCTTCACTGTTCCCATGATCAAAGCCCGTTCATGTGGATGACGCCGGATTGGCGTTCATTGTTGGCCGTGCCCGTCACGTTCGCGCTGTGTTTGATGCGCACCAGCAGCGATACGTCGAAGCGAAGCGAGGAGAGATTAAGCAGACGGCGGACGTTCCACGCCATGACAAAGGCGCTGGTCGGGGCCGACAGGATTGTCTTCCCAGCGTTGAGTTGCAGCATGTCGCCTTGGGCCAGGGCTGTATTGCTATTGTAGATGGCGGCGTTGCCGGAGCCGGCGAGGACCGCGCGCTGGCCGGACGCCAGCAACACGGGGATCTCTACCTCCGGCAGGCCGTCGCGCGTGATTCCAAACGTGGTCGTTTCGGCGCCGCCGGCCACCGGCCCGACCGCGCCGCCCATCAACCCCTTGCCGGTGATATTGACGATATTTTTCCAGGCGTCGGCGGTGTAGTCAGTGTTCGCAGCCGTGCCCTGATAGTTGAACATCGTCCAATAGGCGGTGACCGTGGCCAGGCGCTCGGTGGCGCCCTCGTAAGCCAAGAGCGACCCGTTCGCGACTGTGATCGGCGGGCCGAGCAGCCACGGATCGGTGAAATGCGGGCCGCTCTTGCCGCCGCCAAGTGCGCTTGTTCTCATATGATCAAATCCCAGTTGGTTCCGCCCGGACGGCGCTGCCACACGCCGGCGAAATAGTTTGAGTCGACGATATCGAACGTCGCGGTGTCGGCGCCCGGTGGATCAATCGTGATGTTGTTCAACTCCGCCGAGCCGTCGACGTCGACGATCTTCACCCGACCGCTGGCCGGAAGGTCGACCTCGACCGCACCGGTCGAAGTGCGCACCAGCAGAACGTCCTTGTCATTCGCGGCAACAGGGCTGTCCGCATTCGCCACAACGATCGGCGTGTTCCACTCCGTCACCGCCGGCGCCTGCGGCGACACCACGTACAGCGACCAGGCGTCGTCCGTACCCGCGCCGTCGACCTGGGTCACCGTCACGTTCAACGCAGCGCCAACCCGCGAGGCCAGCTGCCCGTACATCGATTTCGTGCCGTCGTCGCTGACGATCAGGAGATACGCGCCGGTCGCGATCTCCTTTTCCTCGGTCAGCACCGGCAGCTTCGTGCCCGTCCCCACCGTCAGCTCCGTCGTCGACACGGCCGAGAGGCCGACCGTCGCGTCCGCCAGCAAGGCCCGCAACGCGCGGAACAGGTTGTGCCGGTGGCCGCCGTTGGCGAAACCGTTCGGGTTGTCGCCCGCGTCATACGGCCCGTCGTTGAACGTCGTGCCGTCCGCTGTGAATTCTTCGGCCATATCAAAACGCCTGTTTCAGTTTAAGCGGAACGCCGTGAAACTTCGCCGCCAGGCGCTGCTGGCTCGGCAGCTGCGCCCAACGCGCCAGCCAGCAATCGCGCAGCCAGTGCCGCCCGTCGTCGATGTCCGGGATCCACGCGAAGGGGCGGTCGCGGTCGTGCTGGCGGGCCAGCTCCTGCACCACGCCCTTCGCCTCGTCGCGCGGCAGGTAACGCAGATCACCCTCGAAGGTCGCCGGCTTCGTGAGGCGGTTGAAGTATTCCGCGCCGCCGTAGGCCTGCACCGACGTGGTGCGCGGCTCGTAACCTTCAACCGGCCCCAGCGCGATGCCGCGCGACAGCCGGTTTCCGCGGAAGACGTCCACCATGCCGAGACGAAAGAAGGCGTTCGGGTTCAGCGGATCGGCGAAATCGATCCGGAACGACTTGGCCAGCAGCAACTGCGGCAAGACGAAGGGCCGGCAGAACACCGCGTCCTGTTTCTCGGCTTCGGTGTATTTGCCGGTCATCCATTCGTCGTCTTCCCATTCCAGGTCAGGATAGACCTCGGGGAAGATTTCGCCGCCGTACAGCTGCGAGGCATCCGCATCGCTGTCGTACAGCAGCTCGGCTTGGGTCGCCGCGTCGTCGTCGTACAGGCGGATCCGGAAGGTCGCGCCGTTGGTGAACTCCAGGATGCGGCACAACAGGAACCCGCCCACCGGCCGCTTGATCGGGAACTCGCCCTTGATCCACTGGCCGGTGATGCTCGTGCTTTCCCACACCATGCCGAGCGGCATCGTGCCGAGGTTCGCCGCCCCATGGCCGGTCGCCGCCGAGCTGGCCGTGAAGGTGACCTCCTCGGTCCAGCGCCCAAAGCCCAGGATCGGTTTCGCGACAGGCATCGCACGTTACTCACACAAAGACGTTGCACTGAAGCACCTGGTCCACGCCGCCGACGCCGAAGCTGCGGTAGCGCATGCCGAGGATCTGGCCGTTCTTTCCCGCGCCGAGATCCCAGCGCGGGAAGGTCAGCTCGACGATCGCGCCGAGGTCGATCGCGCTGATCACCGCGTCGGTCAGCCTAAAGGTCACGCGGTAACGCGCCCGGCCCTCGCGGCTGAACAACGCCGCCGCCAAGTCGGCGCAGGCGATGGCATGGGTCTCGAAGGCGATCGCGGTTTCGAACGTCAGCGGCGGCGCCAGCGGGTATTTCGCCCGCCAGTCCAGCAGCGGCGAACTCGGCCGCGCCGTGCGCCACTGCTTTTTCGCCGCTTGCCGGAAGGCCAGCGGTGCGTTGGTGTCGAAGCCCAGATCCGTGACTTGCGCGAATTCGGCATACAGCACGCTGATGTCGGCGGCCGGAAGCCCCGCGGTTTCGTCCGCCGGCGTCAATCGCTCGATCGCGATGATGTCGCCGTCTGTGCTCTTGGCCGCGCCGGTCGGGAAGATCGGCCGGAACGCGGCGACCGGCGTTTCGCCCGCCGGATCCACCAGCTGGAAGATGCGGTACACGCCCGCGCGGTCCTCACCCCAGAAGCCCAGCACCGACCGCGCGATGATGTTGCACACCTCGCGGATCGACATTTCCGTATCGATCCACTTTCCCAGATCCCACGGCGCGGCGGCGTTCAGCGCGGCGATGTCGCCGGCGTCGACCGTCTTACCCGCGCGCTGGGTGATGACTTCCTCGAACAGATCGCCCGGCAGCGAACGGAACGTCCCGCCGCGCGCCTGGCCGTCGATGTCGGCCGTGATCGTATAAGCGGGATTGCCGCCGATCTTGGCGTAGGCGCCGTCGCCGGCGGTGCCGCGGTACAGCGCGAACTCACCCACGCCAGGCGTCGACGCCTGCAGGTTCGCGATCGACGTCTGGACGCTGCTGCGTGTCAGGGCGACCAAGCCGTCATAGAGATGGCTATCGGCCACGTCGTCGATGCGGATGCGGTCCAGATGCACGATCTGCGCCGCGGCGTTGGCCCACGGCACGGGCGCCTGGAACACGTAGCCCAGCGCATTCACCTTGCGCTGATCCTTCAGATCCTCCGGCAACCCTTCCAGACCCGACGCGCCCGCATTCGTGCCGGCGTAAACGTTCGGCTCGAAGGGTTTGTCCAGCAGCGCGCGGCCGTCTTTCAGCCGCACCTGCAGAACCGACGTGCCTTCGATGTTCTCGCAGAACTCGATGTCGAGCCCGATCATCAGCGTCTTCGTCGACCACGCCGCGTATTCTGATGCGAGCAAATAGAACTCCGCCCGGCCGCCGCCGTAGCCGATATAGGCGTCGAGCGCGCCGTCCGGATTGGAGATCCGGAGTTGCGCGACCGACGCCGCGATCTCGCCGAACGAAGCCCCGTCGTCGAAGGCGTCGCGCTGCAAGTTCACGAACTCCTGGATGTCGGGACGGAAGGCCCCGGGCCGGCCGGCGCCCAGGTACTCCCGTCCCGTCGTGTGATATCCCGCCGCCGTTCCCCCGATCAGATCGGTCTTGAACGTGAGAACGACGCACAGAACCTCGGCCATCGAAGCCACCTTATCGGCGCATGCGCGCCAAACTCGAATTGCCTTCGATCGCCGACAGGCGGTTGCTCATATCCTTGAGCGCCCGCACCTGGTCCGCCTGACCTTCCGCCACTACGTCGATCAGCGCATAGACCGCACCTTTCACGTCGGCCCCGCCGCCGATCATGCCGGCCGTCTGCGCCGCGCTGAACACCCGGGCCGGCGGCCCGGTGTAGATCAGCTCGTCGGCGTGGATCCGCGCGAGCCCCGCGCCCGGCGTGATGCCGCCGGTCGCATAACCCGGCACGCCCAGCGCCCGCAGTTGCGCGGCATAGGCGTCGGCCCGCCGCCGCGCGGCGCCGCCCTGTTCAGGATCGGCGAACTCGGACAAGGCATAGGCGTGCTCGGACTGCATGCGCGCGATCGCCTCGGCCCCAAGACCGCCGATGATCGCGAACAGTTCGTCCTCGAACGCCTTGAACACGGCCGAGCCGGGTTTGATCGCGCCCGTCCCGCCGGCCTGCGTGAAACCGGCGATCAAGGCGTCGAGATCTGCCACGCCGCGGCTTGCGCCGGCGGCGGGTTTCCCCAGGCCTTGCAGCGCGTCGAGCTGCTGCTGCAGCAGGGCGAGCGCATCCTGGTTGGCCTTCAGGTTCATTTCCTGAATGGTGATCTCGTTGCGCGCGAAGCTTTCCGTCTTGTTCAGGATGTCGATGATCTTGCGATTATCGGCCTTGCTCCCGTTGAACGCGCGGTTCGCTTCCTGCGCCGCGATCGCCAGCTCGGCGATGCGGGCCCCGGCCTCCTTGTCGCCACCCTGATACGCCGCGAACGCCGCCTCAAGGTCGGCCATCGTGTTGGCCGCCGCTTCCTGATTGCTCAGGTTCGCGAGCTGCGGATCCGACGTCAGACGCCGGCGCGCCGCGCCGACGCTGTCCAGGACGCTGCGCGCGAGACCGAGGTTCTCCTCGATCGTCGACCGCTGGGCGTCCAGGCCTTCGCGTTGAACGTCCAGCAGCGCCCTAGCGCCGGACGCGACCCGCGACAAGGCGTCGTCGACGGCCGAGGCGAAATCCACCGCGGCGTCGGCAACCTCGCTCACGACCTCGGCCGTCTCCGCGAACTGATCGTTGATCGCGCCGAGCTTGAGACCATAGAGCTTTTCAAGATCGGTCAGATCGATCCCGAGCGCGGTGAACTCCGCGCGGATTGCCTCGAACGTCTTGTCCAGCTGGGCGATGTTCCACGCCTTCGGATCCGTGATCTGCAGGATCTCGTCGCGGATGCCCTCCAACGTCGCGTCGGCCGCCTTGATGCGGTTCAACTCGGCGATGAAGCCTTCGATGTTGCCGGGGTCGAAGCGGTCGACCACGGCCTGAAACCGTTCCGGGATGTCGGTGAGGCTGTCGACGATCTGTTCCGCAAAAAAGCGCTGGACCTCTGCTTGACTTGAAAAACCCTGCACAGCCCCGCCATTGATCGACGCCTGGAAGGGAGCAAGGCTATTGCCAGCACCTACCTCGACATAGCCTCCATGCACGCCGACGTTCATACCGGCCGCGACAAGGAGGTTCCGCAACGACGCCGCACCCATCTCAATCTCATTCGCGGACGCTCTATTTTCCGGGCTCGCTTTCCCCGCTCCGAGGTTACCTTCCCGGCGAACGCCGTTCGTGAAGTCGAACACCGTGCCTTCGCTGCGGTCGCTTGGACGCGGACCGAACACCTTCGGCAGAATGATCGCCGCACCGATCGCCGCTGCGGCCGCGATGGTGTAGGGATTGGACGCCAATGCCGCCAGCCCCCCTCCCGTCGACGCCCCGCCCGTCGCGAACGCAGGATACACGCCCGCGCCGATTGCAGCACCGCCGCCGGTCATTCCCGCCGTCGTCGCCGCGCCGGCGCCGCCCCCGAGAAGGCCGGCAAGCCAGCCGCCGCCAGCACCGCCCGCGGCTCCGCCTCCGGCCGAACCGATGACGCCACCGACGACGCTGTTAAACGTCTTCTCGGCAATCAAGTTAGCGGCAAGGTCAAGCCCGATCCGACCGATCGTTTTTGCAAAGTCTTCAAACGACCGAACGTTACCCGATAACAGTTCCCGCCAGCCGTCCCGATACGCATCGAACATATCGCGCTGAGCTTCGTCCCAGATCGCCGCATGGTCGGCCGCCGCGCGCTCCACCGCCTCCATCGCCAGCTCATGTGTTTCGTCCAGGATCTCCAGGTCCTGACCTTGCAGTCGCTCAGTCAGATCGGCGCGCAGCTCCGCCATATCGTCGGCGAACACGCGCTCCTCGCGCGCGCGCTCTTCCAGAAGGACCGTTGCATGTTGCTGATCCTGCGCGTCGGCCTTGCGGTTGAACGCCGAAACAACCGCGCGGCTTTCCTTCTCCGCCTCGGCGTATTGCGTACGCTTCCGGCTGAGCCGCTCCGCGACTTCCCCGATCGCCCGCTCGTCCGCCATGCGCTGTTGCGCGACGGCCGACGACATACGCGCACGCGCTTCGGTCGCACGTTGCACCGCCTGCTCAAGTTCGATCTGGTCGCGCAGCGCCTTCTGCGCGGCGGTGTCCGCCACCTCACGTTGCGTGCGCGAGAGGGTCACGCCCTTGTTCGGGTCATATCCGATCTTGACGCCGGACCCGAACCAGAAGGCGTCGCTCTCTTTCGATTTCTGAAGCTGCAGCTCCTTGTCGCTGAAGCCCGCCGCCGCGCGCGACGTGGCGTCCGCCATGCCGTTCAACAGCGCCGTGAACCGGCTGACCAGGCCGGAATTCTCGGCGAGCCCCTCGAACCAGTCGTCCGTCGCCTCGATCAGCCCGTGCCAGGCGCCCGTCAGCGTGTTGCGTTCCGCCGCGCCCGCGCCGCCGACGCGCTCGCGCACCGCGTCCAGAATAACCTTCTGCGCCGCGAGGCGATCGCCGCTCTTTTCCAGAACCTTGACCAACTCCTCTTGCGTATCGGTCAGGATCACGCCGGCCGAGCGCAGCGCCTTGAACCCCGTCGTGGGATCCTCAAGCGCCTTGCCCAACTTGGCGGCGTTGTCCGTCAGGCTGCCGAAGCCGCTGGCGGACAAGTCCTGGGCCAGCCGCAGCGTGTTGTCGAACACTTCTCCGGCGACCGTGCGGAAGGACAAGAGCTGCGAGATCGCCGCCTCGGCGTCGCCGCCGGTGGCGAGGGTCGTGCTCTTGATCTGGTCGGCGAGCCCCTTCAGCTGCCGGGCCGTTTTGCCGGACGCGAACTCGGTCGCGTTCAATTGCGCGGCGAAGCGCCTTGCGACCAGCTCGCCTTCCGCAGCTTCCGACACCAGCTTCGTCAGCGCCGTCGTCGCGCCGCCGACCACGGCGGCGAAACTCACGACGTTCAGAGCGGTGCTGGCGAGCTCGGAGCCGAGGCCCGCGAAGATCTTCTCCGCGCGCTTCACGGCGCCGTCGATATTCGCCATGCCCTTCGCGGTCGCCCGGTCCGCGCGCTCGATGTCGCGGATGTAGCGTTCGATATCCGCGCCCAAGCTGACGAGCAGTTGTCTGGGATCGCTCATCGCCGTTCCTCCGGCCTACAGCCGCACCGCGCCGGTCTTACCGGCGATCGACTTGCCCGGCTTCCAGGCGTCGGTTTCCATCAGGGCCCGCATGTCCTCGGCCAACTCGGCCGGGTCCGCCTTCTTGCGCGCGCCCTTGCTTTCGCCGAAACCGTCCATCGCCGCCATCAGCTCTTGCACGGTCATGGACCAGAACGCGTCCGGCGCGAGGCGCAGGTAACCGAGCCCCAGCTCCATGTAGCGGCGCATGGGGAATTGGGCGACTACGCCGAACTCCCCGCTTCGTCCTTTTTTTCGTCGTCGTCTCCGGTGCCCAGCAGCGCCGCGAGGATCGCGCTGGCGTTGTCCACCTGCGCGATGAGGCCGATCTCGACCAGGCGCTCAAGAAAGCGCGCGGGATCCTTCGGCTTGTTCTCGCACTGGCTGACAGCCACCTGGATCAGGCGCGCGATGTCGACCAGCTTGAACGCGGCCGTGCGGACCTTCGCCGACATGAACAGGATCGGCCCGACTTCGTTTTCGATTTTTGCAATCAGGTCAAACGTCGGCCGGATCACGTAATCGACGCCGTCGACCTTGATCGCGATTTCACCGCGATAAGCATTCGCCATCTCTCATCCCCTTAAAATTTTCGCGGGCCGCCGGCGCGAACCGGCGGCCGCGCGCGTTAGGCTTTCGGCGCGTACGTGATCACGCCGGCCGACTGCAGCTCCATCGAGAAGGCCTGCGCCCCGTCGTGAGAACCTTCGCGGTTCAGGCTCGCGATCACCCAAGCGCCCTCCCACATCTCGGCCCCGTTGCCGGAAACGAGCTGGAAATTGACCGGCAGCTGCGGGTCGGCGTTCGCCGCGTCCTGCAGATCGTCGTAGGACTCCGCCGTCGTGACGACGCCCTCGACCGAGATCGAGATCGACTTCGTGCCCGCGTCGGCCAGCATTTCCTGCCAGCCGGCCGAACTCATGTTCGTGATATCGACCGCGCCGTTGTTCTTGGTCATGCGATTGACGCGCACGCCTCCGACCGCGGTGAAGACTTCCGTCGTTTGCCCGTCGCCCATCTTCAGGACGAACAGGCGGCCCTTTAAGCCCGCCATGGTAAAACTCCTTTGTTAAAGAACGTCGCGCAGGTGGACACGCTCGAAGCAATCAAGAGCGCTTCCCGGTGTCGCGTTGAGACACTCGACGCCGGCCCTGCGCAGATCCGACGCGATGACAGAAAAGTGCGGCGCCAGCGCGCGGTGCTCGGCGCTGCACATGTCGTAACCGACCAGCACGATGCGCGCCGCGCCCGCGAGTGCCATGAACGCGATCGCGCCGTGCCCGGCGCAGGAGCCGTGAGCCAGCCGGCCAGCGTCCCGGCTCATGCCCCAGCGCGGCCCCGGTTCGATCAGCCGCGCCCGTGGGATCCGCGCCCGCACCGCGCTGTTGACCGTGACGATCTCGCCGGCGAAGGACGCGAGCGCGATGCCGCACCGCTCGACCGCGGCCAGGCCGTACAGCAACGCGAACGCCGTTCGCCCCACGAACCGGACCGCCGTGTTGCAGACGATCGTGCGGTCGCCCGGCAGCCGCTCCGGATCGAGCGCGGCGAGCGACGGCCCCGCGCCGACACAGAACACGGTGGCCCCGGCGTAGCATCGCGGCACGCGCCACAGGTCCGGCTCGCGCAGCGCGGCCAGGTCCTCAAGCCGGGCTAAGGACGGCACGGAAATTCATGACCCCGTGACGCACCTCCGCGTCGTCGGGATCCCCCAGGATGTCGGTGCCTTCCCAGAAACAATAGGTGAGGCCGTAGCCGGCAATGGTCAGGCTGCCGTTGTGCAGGCGGTCGTAGATCGCCTTGTTCATCCCCTTCAGTTCCTTGAGGCCTGGGGCGTTCGACCAGGTATGCACGCGAAAGCTGACCTCCTCGCCCAACTCGATCATGGTGTCCCACGGGATCGAGACCTCCTCGCCGATCGTTGCGTAGGGATAGCTCCCCGTTTTAGGCACCGCGTCGTAAGTCGCGGCGGGAACCGAGAGCCCGGCCAACACGGGCGCCACCGCCTCGTAAATCGCCTTCTGCAATGCGTTTCCGGATCCGCTCATGTGCGCGCCGCCGCCTTCTTCAATGCGCGGTCCACCGCCGCGTTCATGATCGGAACAATCTTAGGCCGCACCGCTTCGACGGCCGGCCACAGGAACGGGTGCGCGGTGATCTTCACCGTGCCGAATTCCTGGAAAATGAGATGAAAGGCTTTCTTCCACGAGCGCCGCCCGATGATGCCGACCTTGATCGACAGCCCGTCGCGCGCCACCTGCATACGCAACTCACCCGCGCCCAGGCCCGTGTCGCGGCGAACCCGGCGCAGCATTTCACGCAGAACCATCCCGCCGATCGTGTGCATGGCCTCGCGGATCTCGGACGTCACGTCATCGGGCAAACGCCGCAGCATGCGCCGCAAGCGGCCGACCCCCCTGACCCCGGCGCGCGCCATGCTTGGCCCCTCACTTGTGAACGCTCGCCCCCAGTTCGGCGACGATCGTTCGTTCGACGGCCCGCGATCCCGGATCCGACATATCGATGATCTTCAGGATCTGATCGCCGTTGCTCGACCACACCACGCGCATGCCGCCGGTGATATCGCGCCGGTTCGGCAAGGTGATCCGGTACGTCGTACGGGTGGCGTCCCGCACGGCCACCATCTGGTCGCGGCCGCCGGCAGGTTTCATCTCCGCCCAGGTCTCGGCGCCGACGTCGATCCAGCCGCCGGTCATTCCGCCTTGACCGTCGCTGGTCGTGCCTTCGCGCTGAAACTTGATGCGCTGATCCCGCTTTCCTGCCGGCATGTCCGCCTCTTATGCTTCGCCCGGCGTCGGCGCATCAGCCGACGGAGCGCCCTTCTCGTCGCCCGGCAACTTCGCGCCGCCGATCTCGATCAGGCTTTGCGCGATGCGCGGCGGCAAGTGAATGGTCTCGCCGACATTGCCCCGTCCGCCGCGGCCGCTATAGCGCTGCAACAAGACAACCTCGATCAGCTTCGCGGCTTTCTTCGGCGCCGCGTCCGCCTTCTCTTTCCTCGGTGGCATCGATGCCTCCTCTTGGATGTTGAAACGATCCGCCGACTATTCCTTGAGGACGTTTCCGTCCTCGTCGACGAACACCGCATTGCGATCCGTCACGAGCTGCTTCGCGTCGGTCGCGTCGTGCATGAACACGTCGCCCGCATGGCGGTCGCGCGCATTGCACAGGAGGCGGATCATCCGCTCCTTCGGTTCCTTTTTCTCTTTCGCCATAGCCCTTGCTCCTTCTGTTGTGACTTAGCCAAACGTGTGAATGCGGTACTGCGCCACGATGGCGCCGACCGCGAACGGCAACTCGTTGACGATCGTGCCGGTGATGACGTTCGATCGGCTTTCGTACCAATCGCCGATCAACATCTTCATTCCGTGCTTCAACAACTCGGGGACCGTGGCCGCGTTGCCGAACCCCGCCGTGTATTCGATCACGACAGCGTTGAGCTGTTGCGCCGATGTCGGCCAGGCCTGGCCCGCGCGAAGCCGCAGGCGGCCGGGCCTCGAAACGTTGTCCACTTCGTAAACGCTGTCTGACACCGTCTGCTCGGCGCCGGCGACGTCGATGTACTTCACGCTCACCACCTGTTGCAGCGGCGGCTTCGGAAGCTCCACGCAGCGCGCGAACGCGGGAAGGTAGAGCTGGTAAGTCTGGGTCACGAACGCGAGGTTGGTTTGTTTCTCCAACAAGATGCGCGCGGCCGCGATGTAAGTGGCAAGCACCGCGTCTTCCGACGTGTCCGTCAGGCGCAGATGCTGTTTCAGCTCGGCAACCTCGAAAGGCTCCGAAGCCGGGGCGGTCTTAAGTTTCAGAGCCATCGGTCGACGTCCCTTCGCGGAAAACAAAGAGGGGGCCGAAGCCCCCTCTTATTTCATCCGTTGCGGCGGACGCCGTTAGGCAACCGCCGTCGGCAGCGTGTCGCCGATGAAGCGGCCCTCGCTCAAGACCGCGAGACAGCCGGCCGCGACCGGATCGTTCGCGACTTCGGTGTACTGCAGGCGCACGAACGGTTTGCCGTCGGGCAAGTCCTCGGCGTTGATCTCGATGATCACGATCGTGTTCTCGTCGGCGGCGACGGTCGTATAACCCGACGACGTCACCTCGGTCAGCGCGCCGAGGTTCTGCCCGTCGGCGTCGCCCAGGCGATACGAGAAGGCGATGGCGGTGTTACCGGCGCCAGCCGCGCTGGTGCAGGCCTCCACGGTGATCGTGGCGGTGCCAGTCGCGCCGGCGCCCTGCTGGTGGATAAAGGCGATGTGCCCGTAAAGGGCTAGGTTGTAAACGTCCGTCGCCGGATTGGCATTGAACCGATCCGCCGCGGGCGCGAGTGCAGTGCTGATCTTCAGCAGCTGCGACAAAAGACGAGACGACATATTTCAGTTTCCCTTCGGAACATGAGACGGGCCGGCGTTCTGCCGGCCGCGATCTCGATTGAGGACGACGCGGACGATTAACCGCCCGAGCGCGTTTCGAGCGTGATGAACGGCGACAGCGTGGCCGTGCCCTTCATCGGCGTCAGCGCCGACTTCCAGGCCGGTTGCCCGTCGACGCGATAGGTGAAGCGCAGCACCTGCTCGCCTTCCAGGAAGCGGACGTGCAGGCTCACCGCCTTTTGCATCTGGCCCTTGTCGTAGGCGATGTACTGCGACGGGTCGACCAGCAGGATGTCGTTCTTCGTGCCGGCCTCCTCGCACTGTTCCATCGGGATGACGGGGCGGCCCTGCAGCATGCCGTAGGGATTGGCGGTAAGCCCGCCCGGCGGCAGATACACAGGCTGGTTGCCGATCGTCATCCCCGGCAGCTTGCCTTCCGCGGTCGTTGATGCGAGCCACACGGCGTTACGCCGATTGCGGACCGGCATGCGCGCCCACATGTCGCCGATGTTGCCCGCGACGATGGTGCCGGCCGCTTGACCACTGACCTTCGTCTGGGTGACGAGCGCGCCCGACTTGGTAATGCCAAGCGGCTTGCCCGCGCCGTCACCCTCGAAGTATGCGGTGTCGAGCACGATCCCGAACTCTTCGCCGAACCAACCGTCGATCAGGCTGGACAGCGCCGCGGCGTCTTCCATCAGTTCGTCGGTGAGGTAGCAAAGTCCGGTGAGCTTCTTCAGCTTCAGGCCGACCTGATCGAACTTCGGCCGTGCGCCGGTGTACTGATGCGCCTCGCCCTCCCAGTAGAGGCGGATGCCGCCGAAACGGCTGCCGTTGACCCGGCTGGTTTCTTCGACGCCGTTGATGTTGATCGCGTTGGCGCCGGAACTGGACGTGATGCGGCGAACGCGGCTGGCGAGCTGACTTTCGCTGTAGCCACGGCGCAGCACCTCGTCGGTGAACTCCGTCTGGACGAGGAAACCGCCGTCGGCCCCGTTGCTTTCGTTGAGGCCGCTCGCGGCCCCTTCGACCTGCATCAGACGCGGATCAATAGACCCCGACGTGGCCGAGCCGATAATCGCAACCATCTGTTCGCCGATGCTGGCAAACGGACCGCTGCGCTTCTTCGCGCCAGACGCCGGCGCGTCGTCATCGGCCGAACGCGCGCCGGCCATCTCGCGCTCGATGTCGGCGAACTCTTCCGCCCGCGACAATGTCGCATCGATCTCGGCGATGTTCGCCTTGATCTTATCCAGTTCGGCTTGCTGTTCGGCGGTGAGAACGCCGCCGGTAGAAGCCGCGGCGGCGTCGAGGATCTTACGGGCCTTAGCCGTTTCATCCGCCTTGCGCTGCCGAAGTGCCTTGATATTCATGATGAAGCCTCATGCTTGGTTGCCAGGGGACAAAAGGACGCCTTCGCCTCGCGCCCCCGGCGGGCCGCGAAGCAGCGCAACTCAAAATTTGAAGTCGGTTAGATGAAGTCGAGACGCGCCGCCGCCAGGGCGAGCGCGCCCGCGGCCTGTGCCCTGCTGGTCGACCCCGCCGGCGGCGACGTCACCAGCTCGCGGAGAAGATCGTCGAAGGACAACACGCGATCGGCCATGCCGAGCTCGACCGCCTTCTTGGCGCTCACCACCCGGCCCTCGCCGAAGCCCTCGCGAACGGCGTTCGCCTTGACCTTCCGGCCCTCGGCGACAGCGTCCACGAACGCGTCGTAGTATCCGTCGATCCGCTCCTGGATCGACGCGCGGGCGTCGTCTTCCAACGCGCCGGCCAGCGGGTGGCTTTCCACCTTGAACTTGCCGGCGGAAATCAGCGTCGGCTTGAAGCCCTTCTGTTCGTAAGCCGCCTTGCTGTCGATGTGCACGGTATAAACGCCGATGCTGCCCACCAGGCCGCCCGGCGTGATCACGATCTCGCCCGCCTGCGACGCCAGCCAATATCCGGCGCTCGCCGACAAGCTGTTAACCGCCGCGATCGTGCGCTTCGTTTCGCGCGCCTTCGCGATCTTCGCGCCCAACTCCTGGACGCCGAAGACGTTGCCGCCGGGCGTGTCGTGCTCGAACACGATTGTCCCGACCTGCGGGTTGTCGAGGGCCTCATCGAGCGCGCGCCCGATCGACGTCGTGGTGATGGCGCCGCTGATCTCGTCGAACATGTCCGCGCGCTGCATGATCGTGCCGACGATCGGGATCACGGCGATCGCCGTGCCCGACGGCGCCGATCCGCCCCCGCCCCGCGGCCGCGCCGCCTCGATCCGCGCCGCTTTTTCCTCGGCCGTCAGTGGCGTGCCCTGCAGGCGAAGATCCACAACCTCGACCATCGCCTGCAGGCGCTCGGGCAGGATCGCCCAAGGCGAAGCGCACATCGCCTGAATGACATGAGCATAACGCATGCGCTTATTCCTTCTCTTTCTTGTCGGCGTCTTGTTCGTCGTCGCCGGCACGGCCCATGTTCAAAGGCGCAAGCGGTTCGTCTAACCCTTCGAGCGGCTCAAGGTTCTCGGACTTACGCGCTTCGTTTCGCGTCAGCCAGCCCGACTGAATGCCCTTCTGATAGAAGTTCGACCGGGCCGCGTTATCGCCGCGCATGAGGCCCTTGAGGTTGAACTCGAAGTAGAAGCGATCCTTCTCTGCGTCGAGTATCAGATCTCGATTGAGCGCTTGTTCCCAGCGGGTGCACCAGGCTTGGATCAAGTTCACGACGAACTGGATCCCCTGATGTTCGATGTTCGAGAATGTCGCGCGTTCGAGATGGCCGACCATATGGGGCGGCATCAAGAATAAGCGGCAAATCTCCTCAATCTGGAATTTCATTCCGGCAATGAATTCCAACTCCTCGGCGGTTAGACCGAGTTCCTTCACCTTCACACCACCGGATAGAACGGCAGTCCGGTAAGCATTCATCGGGCCGGTGTGAAATCGCTCCCAGCGCCGCCGAATGACCTCAACCTCTTCCTCCGTCGGACTGCCCTCGGCCTCCAGGATGGTGCCGGGCTTGGTCTTGTTCGCGAACATGGCGCGGTTGAAGCGCTGCGCCGAAAGCGAAATGCCCAACGTATCCGCCGCATACTTGAGCGGCGAAATCCCGCTCCACCCGTTCAGCGAAAATCCGCGAACGTGCAACACCTCATCCTGTGTCAGGCGTCGCGTTTTCCCAGTGTCCTCGTCGAAATATTCGTAACGAAGACGCTTAGAGGGCAGACGCTCGATCTTCACATTCGCCGCTTCCAGCGGGTGAAGCTGTTCCACAAAACCCCGCCGGCCCGGAATGATCTCGGCAACGAAGTTCCCACGCATGCCGAGATAACCCTGGCCCTGCTCACGAAACTCGAACGAGGACTGCCAACTGTTCGGCTGCCTATGAAGCAATCCGAACAACGGATGATCGCGCGCGACGCGGCGGCGATCATCCCCGATCCGCTCGTACAACATGAGCGGAAGCTGCGCGACCGTCTGCGACAGCATCCGGTTGCACGCCATATAAGCGCTGACCTTCAACGCGGTTTCAGGACTGACGTGGATCCCGTCCGGCCGCGTGTAGCCGGTGCCCGCGTCGGTGTACCAAAAGTCATGATCCTGGGCCGGCGGTGCGTGCTCACTTTCGCTAGCCATCATCTTGTAAGCATCAGCTGATGGCATCGATCGAACTCCTAGAAGATGTGGATCTGCGGCGACGGCTTTGGTTTCGTGCCGAGAGCCGCTATGCCGCGCGACAAAGCAATGATCGCTGATACAGGGCCGTCGATCCGGTGCCGACTCATGCGCTTACTCGGCATCGGATTATTGTTGTCGTCCAGCTTCACCGCCACGTTCGCCATCATCCAACGCATAACCGGATGGCCGCGGTGTTTGAGTTTCCCCATAAGCACCAGCTCAAGCAGCAACTTCGTAGGCTCCGACATCGTCTTCGCGCCTTGCCGCACTTCGACGGGCAAGAGCCCTTCGTTCTGCAGGTCGGTCGTGAACTGCGTTGCTCCCCACGGATCTACACCGATTTCCTCGAAGGCCTTGCGGCCGACAATGAAATTCAGAACGGAGTCATAATCGACGACGTCGCCGGGCGTCGTGAAGATATGTCCATCATCGAGCCACCGGTCATAACGAACGAGATCGCCGAACTCGCCGCGGCGCGCCGCGTCGACTTTCGCTTGCGGCACCCAGAACCATTCGAGCAAGCGCCAAAACGGATCCTCCTTGGTCGGGAGGTAAAATTCGGTGTAGGCCGTCAAGTCCACCTTCGCCGAAAGATCGGCGCCCGCAACACATCGACGCCCCTTCAACATCGCCTCGTCGAATGGCTCGATGCAGGCCTTCCAATGCGGCATCGACATCCAACCGCCGACGCCTTCAGACCAAATGCCGAGATGAAGACGCTTGAACTCCCGCTGTTCGGCAGGCTTGTTCTTCGCGCTCTGGAACTCGGCACGCATATACTCGATGTCTTTGGAGACGCCGAGGTTTGGGTTCGCCTTGTACCAGGTGGTCTCGACCGTCCAGTCGTCTTCCGGATCTGCGCCGGCGATGTAGCAGAACCACGTATCGTCCTCGAACAACTGCTCAAGGATGTGAACGGAATATTCGTGGTGCTCCCAGCACACGCTTTCCACGTCATCGCCGGCCGTGGTGATCTCGATCGTCAACGGCTGTTCGCGCGCGCCGAGCGCCGTGCGCATCACTTCGACGATCGCCCGCAGAATGCGGTGTACCTCGTCGAGGATCACGCAACTGGGGTTGAGTCCGTCCAGCGTCCGATCGTCGGCCGCCAGGGCCTCGAACCGGCCGGCGTTCGCGGCCGAGATCAGCACATTGCGATAAGCCTGTATCCGCCGACGCAAAGCGCTGGAACTCAGCGTGAATTGTTTTGCGTCGTTCCAGACCAGCCGCGCCTGGTCGCGTTTCGTCGCGACGCTATACACTTCGGCGCCGGGCTCACCGTCGAACACCAGCATGATCAAGCCGATGCCGGCAGCCTTCGCCGTTTTTCCGTTCTTGCGCGGCTCCTCCAAATAGGCGGTACGGAACCGGCGCAGGCCGGTCTTTTTCCAAACCCAGCCGAACAGCGATCCGACCTGAAACGCCTGGAACGGCGAAAGGTGGAACGGCTCGGCGTTGCGCGCCCATTTCCCTTTGTAGTGCCGCAGGCACGCCGGATAGAAGTCGATCGCGCGCTGCGCGAGGCCCGCGTCCCAATACAGCCCGCGCTTTGGGCCGTTCTCCAAATCGCGTAAGTGACGCTCGCACGCGAGGCGCGCGAGGCGATTGGTCAAAATCTTGCCCGCGACCACGTCCAGCGCGAATTGCGTGACCGGGTCCGCCTTACCTTTCCGGCGGCGTTTTCCCTTTGTTGTATTCCCGGTCGAGGCGGTCGAGCTCATCGAACATGTCCCCTTGGCCCACACCCTTCAGCCGGGCGCGCGCCGCCATCGACAAGCCGAGCTCCGAGCCGAGCGAGTGCATCAGCCGCACCTCTTCGATCATTTGCGAATAGAGCGGGTGCGTCTTGATCTGCTTCCCGTTGCGGCCATGCGCGATGTATGTGGTCACAAGGACCAGGCGCTCTTCCTGGGTGACGCCGTCGATCTCCGTGATCTGGATCTGCCGCTGCGCCTGGCGGTAACGGCCGTAAGCCGCGCAGTACATTTCCAGCTTCGGCTTATCGAGCTCGGTCAGGCCGACATAGCGCGCCAGAAGCGGGAACAGCTTGTTCCACATCTCCAGCGCCTCCGCGCGCAGGTGCGCCGGCGCGGTGTCATCGATAATCGGAACCTCAGGTTCCTTCGTGTCCGTCGACCGCTTGCCCGCGTTGCCGCTCACGACGCGCAAATGCGTCGGCAGGTTCGGCCGGCCCTTCATCGCAGCCCCCCGCGCCCCCTTCGGCGCTTCGCAAAACAGCGCGCCCGATCTACCCCGCCCCCCCTCAATACGCACACAAAAGTTCCGCGCGCGAATTTTCCGGTCCGCTTGGTCGAAGCCGCTGCCGTGGGCGTCGCGATCGTCATGGGCTTTTGCTTCCAATTACGCGGGTGCAAATAGGCGACCCCTCGCGCGGTCCCGGAGGGGTCGGTGGTAGAGATTTCGACCCCCTACCCCGCCGCCTTAACCTTCCTGTTACATTGGAGGCGAACGGCGTTCGCGATCCAAAGCGGCGGCCGCGCGGCGAGCGAGAGGGAGGACCACCACTCGAACCGCGGGCCGCCGCCGAGCGCTAGGGGATGACCAGCGCTAGCCTCCGAACCGACGACGACGGGCGAAGCCGCTGTCCTCGGTTGCTGTCTTCCGGCCGTGACATGACGCGCAGAGCGGCTGCCAGTTGGCCTTGTCCCAAAACTTTTTCTGATCGCCGCGGTGCGGATCGATATGGTCGACCACCGTCGCGGGCGTCGACACGCCGATCTTCACACACCCCGCGCACACCGGATGCTTCGCCAGGTACGTGCGCCGCGCCTTGTCCCAGCGCGTGTCGTAGCCGCGCTCGCGGGCCGAGGGCCGCGCCGCGTCCGTCTCGCGCTTCCACGCGGTGGCGTCGGCCTGGTGTCGTTCGCAGTAGCTGGTGCCCGGGACGTTCAGATCGCGGCAGCCCGCGTGATTGCATGGTCTGCGCGCTCGCGTCGGCATCGGTAAACCGGGCCCCAAAACGACGACGCCCGCCGCGGGGAACCCCGGGCGGGCGCAATTCGTGAACTCTATGGGAAACCATACGCGAAAACCGGCAATCCCGGCAACTAGATTTTGTGGATCACCCGCAGGTACACCGGCAATAGGTGGGTCAGCGCGTCGTTATAGAGGTTCCGGAGCTGCCTTTCCTGGCGCCGCTGGATATCGTACGCGCCGATCTCGTCCCACGTCTTACGCTGCGCCCGGCCGAAGATCAGGAACCATTCGAGCGACCGCGGCTGCAGCGTGAACAGCACATCGCTCATCTGATCCATCCACGAGATCTCGGCCCGCGTCAGCGGCGGCCGACGCTTCACCGGCGCATCGGCGATCGACGCAACCGCCCTGCCCTTCTTGCCCGCCTGCATCGGGCCGTGGAACTGGTCGGCCTTCTCCATCGCCATGGTGAGCCACCGCGCGCCCTGGCCCGAGCGCTTCAACACGATGTAGTCGTTCGGCAGCGGACACCGCGCGAGGATCGAGAACCAGCGCCGACAATCCGCTTCGAGCATCTTCACCAGGCGCGCGATCGCGCCGTCTTCCGGCCTGGGCGTCGCCGGCCCTGCAGGTTCAGCGGTGTAGCCGTGCCAGTCGTCGGCCCTGGCGATCTCGTATTCGCCCGGCGCCGTGATCACGGCCTGCACGCTCAGCGCTTTCCGCCGCGTCGCCATGCCGCGCGCTGTCAGTCCGCGCTTCATGGCTGCACCTCGCGACGATCCGCGACGGTCCGCGACGGTGCCGCGACGGTCGACTGTCGCAAGGTTTTCGCCAGCAAAACCGGGCAAAAAAACCCTCTTCTTCTTCTTTGTGACGGTAAGACAGAGAGAGAGATACCTGTGGGCGCACACTGACGCGCACACGCATGTATCCCGTCCCGACCGTCGCGACCGTCGCGGATGCACCTAAGTGATTGTTGTGTCTCTGCTATTTCCGCGACACTCGCCGCGACACCGCGACACCGCCACCGTCGCGGATCAGGCCAAGGCGGATGATGCTTCCCCCGCGCCCCGGCCAGGCGCTCAAACCAGCGCGCCGGAAAATCTGCACCAGCGCGCTTTTTTCCGCAAGGCGGGAGGGTGCGGGAGGGATCAGATGTCGGCATCGGCCGCCTCCTGACCACCCGCGCCGGCGTCGAGATCCTCGATATCGCCGTCGTTTTGATTGAGCGCGAGCTGCGGGAAATACTTGATCGGCAGCAACGTCGCCCGATCGGAACTCCCGGCGAAGTGCACCGCCGACGTCGGCGCGAAGGCGCCCTCCAACTGGCGCAACGGCTCGATATGACCGCCGTTCGGCCAGCGCGACGTCTTGAACACGTCGAGGATGCCCTCGTGCTTGTTCGCGACCGCCACCCATTTCTGCTTTTCGCCTGTGGTCGGGTGCGCGCGCATCACGACCGCAACGCCGTAGCGCTTGATGACCTTAAGGTCATCATTGACCCGCGCCCCGTTATGAACCGCCTGCCGGATGTACTCGCCCAGCGGCGTGTCCTCGGACGTCTTCCACGGCCGCACCAGGTGCGTCTTAAGCCGCAACAGGCACAGCCCTTCGTTCGACCGCACGTCGTTCTTGCTGGCGAGGATCCGCGCGTCGAGCTGGCGCGCCCATTCGTCGACGTCGCTGTCGTCCGGCGGCGCGGCATGCTTGATCAGGTGCGCGGCCGCCAGCAGCACGCCGATGGTGTTGGCGGTGCGCGGCGTGTGGTTCTTGGCGATCAGCCCCTTGCGGAAGCTGTTCAGCGCGCCGGCGAACATCGGATAGACCTCGATCGCCCGGCGCGCCAGCTTCGGCGCCAGCGCCCGCGCTAGCACCGGCATCTGTTCGTCGAACCGCTCCATCTCCTCGCTGGTCACCTTGAGCGGCGCCATGCGCATCATCACGATACGGTTCGCGTCCTGCGGAAGGAGCGGAGGGGGATCGACGGCCGCGAACATGAACATCGCGGTCGGCGAATGCGCCGCGCCCTGCGATCCGCCGCGGCGGTAGCTGCCCTCGCCGGCGGTATAGACATAACGCGCCATCTCAACCAGGCCCTGCAGGCGCTGATTGTTCTCCGAGCTCTCGGCCTCGTTGATGTACACGGGCCGCGCTTCGTTTTTCCCCTTGAAGTCTTCGCGCAAGCCGGCGGCCGTCGCATTCTCGTACTTGAGGGCGCGGCCTTGCATCAGCAGTTCGATGAAGGTCAGCAGCGTCGACTTGCCGCCGCCGGTCACCGCCTGGATCCACGCGCTCGGCCGGTACGGCATCACCGCCAGCAGGATCTGGCAAACGATATGCCCCAACAGAAGCTGTGGGATCGTGCCGCCTTCCCGCCACCGCCATCGGTCGATCATCGCGCAGATCTGTTCGATCTCGTCTTCGGTGGCCGCGACATCGCCCACGCCCGGCGTCGCCGCGCTGGCCGGATAGACGAAATCGCCCAACCGCACCCCTGCGCGCTGCCACTCGATCTCGACCTGGCCGTTGTCGTAGGTCACCCACCCGATGCGGTCGCCCGTATGGATCACCAGCTGATCGGCGCCGGCGAAATCCTCGCCCACCATCAGATCGGCCTTGAACGGCCAGATGCCGGGCCCGCGCGTCTGCGTGTCGGGATCGAAGAACCCCTCGCGACGGCACGCGCTGATCAGCCGCGCGACGGCGGTCGGCCCGTGCCAGCTGGTCTTGTCCATGCCCGACGTGCCGCGGCGCGACTGCGCCTTGCAGTGCTTTTCCAGCCAGCTGATCTCCGACTTGAACAACGAGATGAGATTGTTCGTCGTCATCTCGTTCGGCCGCAGCGACACCACTTCGCCGACCGGATCGCAGAAGTAGTAGGTCTGGTTCATATGACCCAGCGCGCGCACCGGGCAGTCGGTGCCCAGCACGTCGCCGACCTTGATCGTCTCTAACCGGCCGTCGTCGACGCCCTTCTTGGAACCCCCTTTCCTAGCCATCTAAGCCTCGCACCCCGCGGCGCTTGGATAGCGGATCTGCGGGAGCGCGAGGGACACAAGGATGCGGTTCGCGGCGGTGATGATCTCGCCCGCGCGCGCCGGGCGGCCGAACAGCGTGAAGCCGCCGGCGGCGCGATCGGCGCGGCGGCCATAGCCCGACAGGATGAACAGCGCCCGATCGAGCGGCGGCAGCACATGATCGTTACCGATGATCAGCGCGCGCATCTTCTGCACGTCCTCGGCGGTATAACCGCGCGCGCCGAACACGCGGTTGATGCCGCTGATCGACAATCCCGTTGACCACAGTTCGACGAGCTCGCGCCAATCGGCGACCGGCCAGATCCGCACGGCGTCGCCGCTGCCGATGACCATGGCCGCGCCTTCGTGGCGCCAGCGCGACGGCACGCCGCGGCGGCCGATCAGAACATCGGGGTGGTGCACTTCAACATTCATAAGGATGCCTTCACCTTCTCCGGTTCGCAGTGCTTCAAAAGTTCGCGCGCCGGCGCGACCTGCGCGGCAATCTCGGCCGGCGGCACACCGGCCAGCGTCGCGGCCAACTCGAAGCCGGCGGTCATTTCGGCAAGGCGCGCCACCAGCGCGTCATGCACCTGCTCGATCGCGAACAGGAACGGATGGTTCTGCACGTAGCTGACTGGCTTGCCGTCGGCGTCGAACACCGTCGGGATGCGCGAGCGTTCCGACCAGGGGCGCGGGGAAAATGGGGCTGGGATCATGCTAAGCGACCTTCTTTCGCAGGCGCTTTTGCAACGCATCCACCAACGCGAGCCGGCTGCGGCCGTTGAAGTCGTGCCGCGCGGCGACGGCCCGATCGTGCCAATCGTCCGGGGCGCGTTCGGCGAGGACCGCGGCGATCTGCGCGTCCGCAACGTCCGGCGCAGCCTCCAACAGAGCCGCGACCGCATGCACCAGCGGGGCGCGCAAGCCGCCCTCCCCGTCCGGCCACGCGGCCGTCAGGATCTTGAGCGTTCGGGCGAGATGATCCCCCCCCCCAAGCACGCACGACGGCGCGCAGCGCGCCGATGCACTGCGCTTCATTGAAGGCGCACTCGTCCAGCATCTTCGGCTGTTTCAACACGACGACGCGCGCCGCCTTGCAGGCGTCCGCGATCACCTGCGCGCCCGCATCCCTGGCGGCCACCAGCGCGTGATACACCGCAAGCGGCGTCAGCTGCACGCGATCACGGTTGTAGGCGACGAAGGCCTGCGCCTCGTCCTGCAACGTTTCGGTCGGGATGACGTAGCAGGGCAGCTCGGCGATATCCGGGCGCGCATCGGCCGCGGACAAACGATGCTGGCCGTCGATCACGTTGAACGTGCCGTCGAAGTTGTCGGTCACCACCAGCGGCAGGCAATGCGCCCAGCGCCATTCGGCCGCGATCTTGCGCACCAGCGCCTGGCCGCGCTTGGTGGAAACATCCCGCTGATACCGGGCATCGATCCGCAGATGCATCTTTCCGATCCAACGCAAGGTCGGCCGCGCGCCGGCGTCCGGGTATTTACGCGTAACGATCATCTGCCGCCTCCTGCGGAATGCTCGCGCGATAGCGCTCCAAAAAATCCGCGCGGTCGGCGCGCAGCACGGCGGCCACCGCGCGGCCCTCGGCCGTGATCGGCAGCGTGAGTCCCGCCTCGTGATGTTCGTTCGCGCGCACAAGGCCGAGGGCCAAGAGGCGCGCGGCCGTGCCGCCCGGCGTCACGGCCCTCACCCAGATCTGGCCCATGTCGGCGATCACCAGGTCGCGCGCGGCGGCGTCGGACAGCATCAGCGCCACGTCGGAGGGACGAAACTCGCTCATGCCTCACCAGCCCCGGCCTGCGCGATCGCGCGGCTCATGCTGTCGGCCGCGATCCAGTCGCGCAGATCCTCCGGGTCGACGTTTCGGCGCGCGGCCACCATCAGGATCGCGCGCTCGATCGACGCCGCCATTTCGGTCAACGTCTCGGCGACAACCGCGTCCTGAAACGGGCCGAGACAGGGGGGGGTATGGGCGCCGACGGTCATCAGCCGCGTCCCTCATCGGAAAGGTCCGCGACATCGACATGCCGCACCGGGCTCACCTCAGCGACCCGCTGTTCGCTGCGCCACGCCTCCATCGCCCGCGCGCAACCCCGCGCCTCCGCGATCTTCTCCGCGTTGGCGAACACCTTCTCCGCGCGTGTCGCGCGGATCATGTCGCGCGTCAACTCGCGCGCGGCATAGGTCCGGCCATCGCGCAAAAGCGCCCACAACTCGACCAATTTCGCAGCGAGAGGATCGCGCGCGAGGAGAATGAACATCGGTTCGTCGGGTTCGGCGGCGTGATAACAGTCGAACTTGCCGGGATTGTTCTTCGTGCCCATCACAGCGTTCCCTCCCTCAACATGTCATTCGCGTCTTTCCCGTCGTCCGAGTGCCAGATCTTCACGTCGAGCTGGCGGCCGTCGTCGGCGGCGATGTCGGCTTGGATCTGCGCGGCCTTGCGCAGCGTTTCGTCGGCGGGCTTGTAGGGCTGGCCGTCGGCGTCCAGCAGCGGCTGCCCGTCCGGGCCTTTCGCGAAGCCGCTGGTCCCGTCTTTGATGAAGACCAGCGTGCGCACGGCCACCGGCACCGCGACGTTCATCATGTTCGATGCCGAATAGGTGGCGCGCACCGACGCCTCGGGGTGCTTTTCCGCCCACGCCATGCCGTTCTCGATGCCCTCGGCGAACGCGAGGACAGACTTCGTCGGCCGCGGCGTCAGCGGGATGCAGCCGCCGATCGGCGAGCCCAGCATCATCTTGGCGTGACCGCCGGCCACCTTCGCAACGCGCGCTGGCTCGCGCAGCGCCTGCGCGCCGAAGTCCATGACGTTATGTTCGAACAGGAAGTTCTTTGCGCCCGCGCCTGTCGTCAGACCGTCGATTTCAAGGAAGGTGCGGTGCACGGCGATGATGCCGTAGCCCTTCGCCGCTTCGGCGTCCGGGCCCACCACCGCGGCGACCACGCACGGCAGATCACGCCCGCTCGGCTTATGCCGCAACAACGGGATCAGGCCGATCGCCGCGGGGATCTCCAACGAAAGGCCGCGCGCGCGGAAATAGGCTTCCGCAACCGTCCCAGTCGCGGGCTTCGCGCGCCGCCACAGGTCGCGGGCCCAGCCGATTTTCTTGCGCGCAACCTCTTCGGTCTCGCGCGCCCGCCGTTCGCGCTGGGCCGTCACGCGCGCCTCGGCGTGACGCGACACCGACGGCTTCCACGTCTCGCGGCTGATGCCCAGCCACTGGCACGCGCGCTTATAGGCCTCGCTCTTGTCGATGCCCTGGTTCTTGCACAGCAGATCGATCAGATCGCCGCGGTGCTCGGGGTTCGAGAAGTCGCGCCACTGACCTTGCTTCGCGCCCGTCAGCACGATCGACAGCGACTGCCCGGCGTTGCCGTACACGTCGCCGCAGCGCCAGCGTGGGCCGTCTTTGCGCCCGTGCGGCAAGAAGTCGCGGCAAAACGCTTCGGCCTTGTCGGCCAACATGTCGGCCAGCAGCGCGATCGACGGCCCACGGTGTTCAGGATCCCGCACGGTCATGACGAAGCCACCAGGTAGGCGACGACGATCGCGCCGCCGACAACGCCGAAGCCCGCGCCGTACGCCAGCGCGGCGATCAGGATCTCCATCTTGGTCAGGTCAGCAGGCGAACGGCGTTCGCCGGCATCGGCCACGCCTTCATGATCGCTGGCCGTCGCGCGGCGCGCGGCGTCCTCAAGCGCCTGGCGCGCCGCGCCGGCGACGGCCGCGGGATCGGGCGGCGGCGGCGGAGGCACGCGACCGCGCCAACGCGACCGCGCCTCCTCCGTCCAACCCTTGCTTGTGTCATCCCCCCGCCCCATGTCAGGCCCGCTTTTGTTTGCGGGGCACGGATGCCGCGAGGCGGTCGAGCGATAGTCCCGTCCGCTCCTTAATCCGCGACCACAGCCGCGAGGGGATGCCGTTCGTGTTCCATTTGTATGTCGCCCACACCGTCACGCCGCAGACTTCGGCGGCCTTCACTCGGCCGCCCAACTTGGCGATGACGTCATTGGTAGAGAGTGGCGAACCCACTAGACCTAGCCCCCGAAGAACCCGAGGGTGCTAGATATATGGAATTAAATTCCAACTCGCAAGAATTTTCTTCCAGTGCGGCGCAGCCGTCCCTGCCTCACATCTTCCGCATGGAAGCATGGGCCAAACGGCTGACACTCGCCTTTGAACGCGCCGTCGAGGCGGGGACGTTCAAGGATATGCGCCATTTCTCGCGCGTGACAGGCATCGACTACAGCAGCATCGCGAAATATTTCGATGGCGGCGTGGCGCAGCCGCGCGGCCGGCGCATGACGGCGATGGCGAACGCGCTCGCCGTCAGCGAAGAATGGCTGCGTACCGGCCGCGGCGAAACCAGCAGCACGGCCGGCGCCCTTTCGGCCGACGTGGTGGAGATCCCGGTGTACGACCTCAAAGTCTCCGCCGGCCCCGGCGCCTGGTCCGACGACGAACCCGAGCCCCTTCACTTAAAGCAGGTGCATCGCGATTGGCTGCGCTCTCTCACGCGAACGAGCGCGGAGCGGCTCGCCTTCGTGTTCGCCGCCGGCGACAGCATGTACCCCACGATCAATGATGGCGACGAAATGCTGATCGACATGCTGCAGCGTCAAGCGACGCGCGAGGCCATCTACGCGCTGCGCTCGGGCGATGCCGTCATGGTCAAGCGGATTTCACCCGATCCACGCCAGCCGGGACGGATCACCGTCAGCAGCGATAACCCGAACGCGAAGAGCTGGGAAGCCGATCAACAGGACATCCGCATCGTCGGCCGCGTCGTGTGGCTGGGCAAACCGCTTTAACGCGGCGCGCGGATTGTCACGGTCAGAAAAACGCCCTTCGCCGGCGTGTCCGGCCCGGAGCCGATCCGCTGGACCACAGCGCTCGCGCTTGCGCCGGCGCGCAGTTGTTCGTTGAGACGTCCGGCCACCGCGCTCCTTAGATAACCGATCTGCCCGAGGTGGCTCATCACCTTTACGGCCTCGGCGTCCTTCGGATTGTCGGGTTCTGGCACGAAGGTGATCGGGTCGCCCTTGGCCAGGCGCGCAATAATGTCCTGCCGCGCCGTTCCGTCCGCGTTGACGTAACTCTCGCCGACAACGGCGCACACAAATCGCCCGGCCTTTTTCGCGCCCCGACGCGGCGGAGGCGTTGCCGGCTTCTCGGCAAGATCCCCGCCGCCGTACGACGGCGTATCCCGGTGATTGCTTAAGGCGCGCAGCGCCAGCACCACCGCCCCGGCCAGCACAACCAGCAGGACAATTTCCATCGCGCGACTCCCCTAAGGGCGCATTTTGCCCCGGAGCGTTCCGGAACGGAGTTGGAATTTTCTTCCTATATCTCGTTGACTAGTTCCATGATTGGAATTATTTTCCACTTCTTCCAATTTGGAGAGCATCGCTCAATGACCAAATCCCCCGCCCTTCGTCTCGTCGCCCCCACCACGGAACCCGCGAACGTCGTTCGCTTCCCCATCCGCACCCCGTTCCGCCCGGCGCCGGCAGCTGCCGAGCGCGAAACCGTCCGCCTCACCGTCCGCCGCGAAATCACGACGCTCGAATTCGAGCGCGTGCGCGGCGGGCGCTGATCGGCCGCCAGGGGGAAACCACATGATGTCGTTCCACGACGCCCAGCTCACCTACGACGGCCGCATTCCCGCCGGCGTCGTCGATCCCGCCGCGCCCGACGCCTTCCGCGCCGCGAACGCCGTTCGCATCGGCAAGGTCACCCCGAAGCCCGACGCCGTCCGCGCGCGCCTGGTGAAGGCGATGACGCTGCTCGCCGGCGCGGGCGCCATCACCGAACACGACCTCGCGCGCCTCGGCTTCACCGCCGCCGAGATCCGCGACCACGCCGCCGACGCCCTGCGCCAGGTGATGATCGAGAACCCGACGTTCTCCACGATCGAATGGGCGGCCTAGCATGAACGTCGCCCTCCCCGCCGATCTCGCCGACGTCGACGTCGCCGACTTGAAGGACGAAGACCTGCGCGACGCCTTCAACGCGCGCTTCCGCCGCGTCGAGGACCTGCACCGGCAGTGCCGCCCACACAACGAGGCGCTTGAGCGCATCATCGCGCGCATGGGCATGGGCCAGCTCGTCGGCCACTGCCGCGATTGCGACCGCCCCTTGTTCGAGCACGACGAGACGCGCCGCTACACCGCCGACGGCGCGCTGATCTGCCTGCCGGCCTGCCCGCCGACAGACGCCGCCCAACCCGTCGTCGCGACCGAGACCGTCACCCTGTTCGCGCACCGCTTCGCGCGGGTGCGGGCCGAGGTGCGCAAATGATCCCCCACAGCGCGTCCGTCCAGCGCGCTGACGACCAGACCGCGGACCAGCAGCCCCGCGGTCTGGTCACCCCTTCCCGCGGCGCCGTCCGGCGCGGCGGCTACGGTGCCGGCGGCCGCACACTGGCGCTCCGCATCACCGCCTTCAACGAAACCTGCCCCGTCGGCACGGCCGGCCACCTGCTGCGCGATAACGGCCAGGCGGTGCCGACCATCGTCGAAAGCCCGGCCCATCTCCTGGGCGGCCATATCGCCGTCGCGCGCTTCCAAGGCCTGCGCGGCTTTTTCTCCATCGAACGGTTCATCAAAGAAGAGGGGAATTCCGAACAATGAGCGAGAGAGAACCGACCGCCGGCGAATGCCCGGTCCAAGCCCTCGGTCACAACGACAAGACTTACTTTTTCGCGAGCGATACGCCGCCCATCGGCCGCTACATGGCGGACCTCGCCAAACTCCTCGACATGCATCCCGCGCCGTGGCGCTGCACCGAACCCAATGCGGTCGGCGACTTCGATATTGTCGACGCGGCCGGCGAATGCGTCACCTACTGCAGCGGCGGCAACGAGACCTATGAGAACGGCCTCGTCGCCGCCGTCAACCTCGCGGCCGGGATCCGCCCGTGAGCACCCGCATCCGCAACCGCACCCGGCAGCGGCCGAAGCGCCTGCGCACCCGCAAGCGCGGCCATCACCCGCCGCCCGGCGCCTGCACCCGCTGCGGCTGCACCGAGGCGGACTGCCGCCAATGCATCAAGGCCCAGGGCTTCGCCTGCAGCTGGGCCGACGAACTCAAAACCCTCTGCACGAGGTGCGCATGAGCAAGAGCGTCCCACTCGGCACCGACATCCTCCAAGGCATCGCGCTCGCCCTGGCGGAGGTCCACCGGTCGCACGGCGAGGCCACAATCTGTCTCGACGTCCTCAAGGGCCACGCCCTGACCCTCAACGACTTCATCGACGCGGGCGTCGAGGACTACGACCTCGATGCCCTGCGCGAGATCTATCTCGTCGGCCCGTCGGCCGACTAACCCGCGGCGAACGCCGTTCGCCGCCAACCCAAGAGGGGAAACATGCCTGCCGAAGCCCAAGCCCAGCCTGCCGCCAAACCCGCCCCGCCGCCGGCTGCCGTGAAAGCGGCCGTCATCAATACGGCCGTCTATGAGACCACGCGGATCCCGTTCGCGAAGATCACGCCGTCGCACCTCAACCCGCGCAAGACCTTCGACGAGGACAAGGTCGCGGAATACGCGGAGAGCATCTTCACCAAGGGCTTAATCTCACCCATCACCGTGCGCCCCGCCAAGGGCGGCACATTCGAAATCGTGGCGGGCGAAACGCGTTACCGCGCGATCAAGCTGCTGATCAAGGAAAAGCGCGCGACCGAGGACTACCCCGTCGCCGCCATCATCCGCCCGGTCAGCGACGAGGAACTTATCGAGCTCGCGTTGATCGAGAACTTGCAGCGCCAGGACATCCCCCCGATGGAGGAAGCGCGGGGGATCGCCAATCTGCGTGACAAGTTCAAACTGAGCACCGGACAGATCGCCCAGCGCATTGGTTACACCCAGCGCTTCGTGCAGGAACGCCTGCGCATGCTCACGCACCTGATCCCCGAAGCCGTCGCACAGCTGGAAAGCGGTCACCTCAAGATCGAGATGGCCCGCGCCCTCGCGGCCGCGCCGAAGGAAATGCAGACGGATCTGCTCGACGACATCGGCTTCGACCAATTCGATACGGTGGACGAACTCCGCACGCGGATCCGCGACGAATTATTCCCCGTGTCCTACGCCATCTTCGATCTCAAAAAATACAAGGGTGGCTTCATCGAAGGCGACAAGCCCGGCGAGCGCTGGTTCGATAACCACGCCGACGCCGAGAAGCTGCAGGACGAGGCGATCGACGCCCTGCAGGACAAGCTCAAGGCGGAAGGCTCCGCCTTCGTGACCCTCGTCGCCCGCCTCTATGAGGGCGAATATAAGAAAGAGCCGAAGTCGCCGAACGCCGGCGCCGTCATCGAGTACCGCAACTTCAAGGTCACCGTGCACAAGGGCCTGGTGAAGACCGTCGCGCATCACATCGCGACCGCGTCCGCCGCCCGCGACACCCGCGCGCCCAAGAAGCCGGCAGCGAAGGCCGATCCCGAGGACGCCTTCATGATCGCGCACCGCGTGCACGCCCATGTCCGAAAGACCTTCGCGCTGCAGGACGCCCTCATGGCGATCCCCATGCACGGCGTGCGCGTCGTCTGCGCGACGATGATCCTCGAAGACAGGTTCGACCCCTGCAACATCAATATCCCCGACGGCATGAACCGCCGCCGCGGCTTCAAGGATTACGACGGCCCGACGGCGTCACCCGCGCTGCAGGCCACGCTCGCGAAGCTGTTGGATGGCTGCCCCGGCGTCGCGATCAGCAAGAAAGTCGGCTTTTCGCACGCCGGCAAGAAGCACGCCGTCGCCGTGTGGGAATGGCTGGTCGGCCTCAAGGACGATCATCTGGGGAAATTGTTCGGCGCGCTGGTCGCCGACCAGTGCGGCAGCTGGGCCGACGATCACCGGCCGAGCCGCCTCATGACCGATCACCCGGCGACCGTGGCGGTCGCAAAGACGCTCGGCCTTGTCGGCAACGAGGACGCGCACGGCCTGGCGATCAAACCGCAGGATCTCGAAAGCCTGCGTAAGCCCGCGTTGGTCGGGATCCGCCAGGCCCTCGGCGCCGAGGAGGAAGGCAAGGACACCGCCGCCGCCGTGAAGGACCGCATTGTCGGGATGGATCTCACGGGCGCGGTGCTGCCCACGATGCGCTTCACCAGCGACAACACGGCGGAGATCGCCGATCTCCTGAAAGGCAAACCAACCGCCCTGCGCGCGGCGAAGGCGAAGAAAGGAGCGAAGTAGATGCGCACCATCACGGTCGAGCAATTTCGCGAAGAGCTAAGAGCGCAAGGCGTTTCGCCTCACCTTCACTTCGCGTTCCGCTGCCCTATCTGTAAAACGATCCAGTCCGCTCAATCGCTGGTCTCTGCAGGCGCAGGTAGAGACTTCGGCGAAGTGGAGGGGTTTTTAGGGTTCAGCTGCGTCGGCCGCTTCACTGGACGCCGCCGACATCAGCGCACCGACCTCCCGGGCCTGGGGTGCGACTGGACCTTAGGCGGGCTGCTCCGCGTACACGAGCTCGAAATTATCCACGAAGGCGAGAGACGCCCGCACTTCGAACTCGCCACGCCCGAGGAAGCGCAGATGCTGCAGGCTGCTCACCTAATTGCACGCCCGGACCAGGCACAGGCGGCGGCAGATCCTTACCTACAGACGCGGTGAGGTGACCATGACCCGCGCAATGTCCGAACGCGATCGCGCCTTCCTCGATCGCCACCGCGCCCTCGGCCGCGAGGACGAACGCACCGAACGCGGCACGGCCGAGTTGATCGACGTCGCCGGCGAGATCCGCCGCGAGACCGAGAAGGCCTACCTGTTCTTCGACGGCGCGCGCGAGGAATGGGTGCCGAAGTCCCAAGCCGCCCAGGTCGATGGCGGTCTGCGCATGCCCGAATGGATCGCCAAGACGAAGGGGTTCATCTGATGCCGATCCGCCCCGAAAACCGCGCCCGCTATCCCAAGGACTGGCCCGCGATCAGCCGCGCGATCCGCAACCGCGCCCATAACCGCTGCGAGGCGGAGGGGTGCGGGGTCGAAAACCACGCCTGGGGCTGGCGCGACAGGCATGGCCAGTTCCATGAGCTCCGCATCCGCCGTCACATGCTGCGCGAGGCCGGCTACGGCAAGCACAACACCGGCGCGCGCTACATGAAGCCGCCGTTCACAATGACCATCGACGGCTGGTCGCGCGACATCATCGAGATCGTGCTCACCGTCGCGCACCTGAACCACACGCCCGAGGATTGCCGGCCGGAGAACCTCAAGGCGCTCTGCCAGCGCTGCCACAACCGTTACGACCGCGCCGCGCGGCGTCAGGGCACGATCACGCGCTTGCGCGCCGCGTCGGCCGCCGGCGACCTCTTTGAAGGAGTACCCGGCTGATGTGTTTCTTTGGGGGTTTCCTCGCCGGCGCGATCGTCATCATGTGCGTTATGGCGCACGATCTGCCATGAGCACCGACGACAAAATCAACATCGCGATGCTGATCGTCGCCGTCATCGTCAGCGGTTTGCTATTCTCCGATCACAGCAAGCGCGCCGAGGATGCGGCCGACGCCGCGCGCTGGCGCGAAGCCGTGAAGCCCTTCCTCGCGAACGGGGTCGATATCCCGTGACAACCTCCTCCGCCGACGCCAACCGCAAGCCGGTTCCCCGGGGTGTCATCACCCTGGCGAAGTTGCTTGCGCGCGTGGCCGCGGCGGAGGAACATGCGCGCCGCACCGCCTCCCAAACCGAGGCGAAAACCGAAAGCCGCTAGGGAGGGATGCCCGTGGCCGAAACAGTGCGCGCCGCCATCTACGCCCGCTTCTCGTCCGACCTGCAGGATGAACGCTCGATCGCGCGCCAGGTCGCCGATCTGCGTCAGGAAGCCGACCGTCAGGGCTGGCAGATCGTCGAGATTTTCACGGACGAAGGGATCTCCGGAGAAAGCATCGCGCGTCGCGCCGGCGTGAAAGCCCTGCTGGCCGGCGCGCGTGACGGGCGGTTCGACGTCGTGTTGACCGAAGCGCTTGATCGCGTATCGCGCAACGCCGGTCACACGCACAACATCTACGACGAGCTCGCCTTCCACGGCGTCACGATCTATCGGCCGTCCAAGGGCGCCGCCAGCGAGATCGACATTTTCGTCGAGGGCCTGGTGGCGTCTCAGCAGATGAAGGGGCATCGGGAGAAGGTGCGCAGCGGCCAGCGCGAGGCCACGCGGCGCGGCCGATCGGCCGGCGGCATCGCCTACGGCTACGACGTCGTGAAGGACGTCGTCGACGGCGACGGCGACCCCGTGCGCGGCTTGCGCCGCGTCAACGCGGCCGAGGCGTCCGTCATCCGCCGCGTCTATGCCGCCTATATTGCCGGCGTCTCGACGGGCGCCATCGTCGAAGAGTTGAACAATGAAGGTATTCCGTCGCCGTCAGGCGGCGCGTGGAGCGTCAACACGATTATCGGCAGCCGGGCGCGCGGCACCGGCCTTCTACACAATCGCCTTTATATCGGTGAGCTGATCTACAACCGCGTGCGCATGGTGAAGAACCCGGCGACGGGGTTGCGCCTTTCGCGCACGAACGCCGCGGCCGAGCGTGAGATCGCCATGGTGCCGGACCTGCAGATCATCGATCGGGAGATATGGGATATGGCCCAGGCGCGCATGACGGCGGCGCCGGCGAACGCGCCGAAATCCGCCGGCGCGCGCGCCGCCGCGTGCCGGCGGCCGAAGCACCTGCTCGCCGGTCTCGCGCGTTGCGGATCCTGCGGCGGCCCGCTCAATGCCTTTAGCGACACCTACCTGCGCTGCGCGAACTACAGCAACAAGCGGACGTGCGGGAACGCGCGGAAGATCCGCCGGCAGATGCTCGAAGAGAACGTGCGGGCCGAGCTGCGCGAGCTATTGCACGATCCCGAGGCCGTCGCCGCGGCCGTCAAGGAACTGCACGACGAACGCCGTCGCCTGCAGACGGCGCATGCGACGACACGCAGATCCGCGGCGAAGGAATTAGCCGACGTCGGGGGAAAGATCGCGCGCCTGGTCGCCGCGATCGAGGCCGGCGCCGGCGACCTCGGCCCGGTGACGGCGCGCCTGCGCGATCTGGAAGCCCGGCGCCAGGCGCTGACGGCCGACATGGCCGCCGCCGACGCGGAACTCAAGATCGTCGAGCTGGCGCCGGATGCCCACGAGATCTATCGGCGCAAGGTCGCCGACCTCGAAACGGCTTTGTTTGGGGAAGACCCTGTTACCCGGGCCGAGGCCATGGCCGCGCTGCGGACCATGATCGCCAGCGTCACCGTCTATCCCCGCGAGGGCGACGGCCGCTTCTTCGTGAAGATCGAAGGCGAGATCTCCGCCGCCTTCGAGATGACCTCGACAGAACGAGGCGCGAACAGACGGGGGGTTAACGTTGGTAGCGGAGGAGGGACTCGAACCCCCGACCTGTGGATTATGATTCCATCGCTCTAACCAGCTGAGCTACTCCGCCCCAACAAGGCGCGCCTCGAGAGGCGAGGGGTGGGTTTTAAGTGGGCCGTTCCCAATTGTCAAACCTCCTCCTGCGGCCGGATTTAGAAGCTAAGACATTGATCTTTTGTCCTTATTCTCCCCACCCCTGAAAAGCGGCCTCCCGCGGCCGGCGCTGGACGCCTCTGGGTGAAGCTGGCTATAGACATGCGCCATATTGTCTAGACATAATGCGCCCACACCGACCGCTACCGTTCACACCAAGGGGATTCCTATGACTATCGTTCTCGACGGCTCGTCTCTGACCATCGAAAAGCTTGTCGCCATTGCCCGCTTCAACGAGCCCGTCCAACTCGCGCCCGCCGCGCTGGAGCGCATCAAGGTCTGCCGCGCGATGCTGGAAAAGAAGCTCGCCGCGAAAGAGACGATGTACGGGATCAACACCGGCATCGGCGAGTTCTCCGAGACGAAGCTGACCGACGATCAGGTGAAGGACTTCCAGAAGTACCTCATCTACAACCACGCCGCCGGCATCGGCGAACCAATCCCGGCCGAGCACGTCCGCGCCGCGATGGCGGGTCGCGTGAACGTCCACGCGCACGGCAACTCGGGCTGCCGTCCGGAAATCACCCTCACCTTCGTCGAGATGCTCAATAAGGGCGTGACGCCGGTCGTCTGCCAAAAAGGCTCCGTCGGCGCGTGCGGCGACTTGGCGCCGATGGCGCAACTCACCCTTCTGATGATGGGCGAAGGCGAAGCCTTCTATAAGGGCGAACGTCTGCCCGGCGCCGAAGCCCTGAAGCGCGCGGGCATCCCCGTCCCCGGCCTCCAGGCCCGCGACGGTCTCGCCGCCATCAACGGCTCGAACGTGCTGACCGGCATGTCGGCTCTGCACATTTACGACATGGAACGCTGGCTGCGTCAGGCGGAAATCGCCGCCGCCATGAGCATCGAAGCGCTGCTCGGCAACATGAAGCCTTACGGCCCGAAACTGCACGAACTGCGCGGCTTCAAGGGCGCGATCGCATCGGCCGCCTTCATCTCGAAGGTCATCGCCGGTTCGGATCTCATGACCGGCAAGATGAAGACCAAGGTGCAGGACGCCTACTCCATGCGTTCGACGCCGCAGGTCATCGGCGCGGCGCGCGATGCGGTGGCTTATGCCCGCTCGCAGGTCGAAATCGAGCTGAACGGCGTCGCCGACAATCCGATCTTCGTGCCGGAAGAAAATCTCACCCTCACGGGCGCGAACTTCCAGGGCTCGCCGGTGTCGCTGCCGATGGATATGGCGGGCGCCGCCATCACCATGGTGTCGGTCCTCTCCGAACGCCGCCTGAACCGCCTGACAAACCCGGCGCTGTCGCAAGGTCTGCCGGACTTCCTGGCCCATGAGCCGGGCTTCTACTCGGGCCTGATGCTGAGCCAGTACACCGCCGATCACCTGATCGTCGAACAGCGCATCCTCTCGGCCCCGGCCTCGGTCCAGTCGATCCCGGCGGCCGCCGACCAAGAAGACTTCGTCTCCATGGGCATGAACACCGCACTCAAGAACGGCCAGATCCTCGAGAACGCCTACGGCGTGCTCGGCATCGAGTTCATGGGCGCGGCGCAGGCCCTCGACTTCCGCGAGTTCACGCCCGGCAAGGGCACCCTCAAGGCCCGCGAAGTCATCCGCAAGTATGTGAAGCACCTCGACATCGACCGCCCGCTGTTCCCGGATCACAACCGGATGCAGGCGCTCGTGAAGTCGGGCGAGATCCTCGACGAAGTCGAAAAAGTCATCGGCTAACCGGCGATCGCCGCGGCCCCACGACGCAAGTTGTGGGGCGCGCGCGCGATGCCCACGTCGCGGGCGATCCACCCTCCGCCAAAGACGCGATTCCCGTCGTAGAAGACACACGCCTGCCCGGGCGTGACGGCGGCTTCGGCTTCCGCCAGCACGACCCGCGCCTTCCCGCCGGCCTCGCCGAACACCGTGGCCGCCATCGGCGGCTGTGTGTTGCGAAGTTTGACGTAAAGCGCCGCGCCGTCTTCGGACGGACCAACGCCCTCGCCCAGCCAATTCACGCTGTGAATCTCGAAGGCCGCGCGCAGCAACGTCTCTTTCGGACCAACGATCACCTGCGCCCGCTCCGGGTCCACATGGACCACATAGAGAGGTTCGGTCTCGCCGCCGACGCCAAGACCGCGGCGCTGGCCGACCGTAAAGTTGATAACACCCGCATGCCGGCCCAGGACGCGGCCGTCCACATGAACAATGTCTCCCGGAACGGCGGCATCGGGACGCAGCTTCTGGATCACGTCCGCATAGCGTCCGTTCGGGACGAAGCAGATGTCCTGACTGTCGGGCTTATCGGCGACGTGCAGATCGAACTGGGCGCCGAGGGCGCGGGCCTCGGGTTTGGTCAACCCGCCGAGCGGGAACCGCACAAAATCGAGTTGCGCCTGCGTGGTCGCAAACAGGAAGTAGCTCTGGTCGCGATCATGGTCGGCCGCCCGATGGAGCTCCGCGCCATTCGGACCCATGATGCGCTGAACGTAGTGGCCGGTCGCCAGCGCATCCGCGCCCAGGTCTTTCGCGGCCTTTAAAAGGTCCCGGAATTTGACCGTCTGATTGCACAGGACACAGGGCACCGGCGTCTCGCCGCGGATATAGGAATCCGCGAAGCGGTCCATGACCTCTTCCTTGAAATTGGTTTCATAGTCGACGACGTAATGCGGGATTCCGATGCGGTCGGCCACGCGGCGCGCGTCGTAGATGTCCTGCCCGGCGCAGCAGGTCTTGCTTTTGGCGGTGGCGGCGCCGTGATCGTAGAGCTGCATGGTGAGCCCGACAACGTCGTAGCCCTGCGCATGCAGCAACGCGGCGGTGACGGAACTGTCCACGCCGCCCGACATCGCCACCACGATTCGGCTTTTTGCGTTCGCCACGCGCTTTATTCCATCATGTTGCGGGTGGTCTGCGGTAAGCGCACCGTCAGTCCATCCAGAGCCTCGGTCACGACGATCTGGCAGGCGAGACGCGACGTGCGCCTCACCCCATAGGTGAGATCGAGCATATCGGCCTCGGCTTCGGTCGGCTCCGGAAGTTTCCCGTACCAATCGTCCGCCACGATCACATGACAGGTGGAACACGCCATCGATCCTTCGCAGGCGCCTTCCATCTCGATGTCATTGGCTTGCGCGATATGCAAAAGCGTCGTCGTGGAGGTCGTTTCGATCTCCTTACGCGCGCCGTTTTTTTCTAAAAAAATAACTTTCGCCATGATCCACTCGGTTTATGCCGCCGCATTCAACGCCAACGGCTGCCAGGCCTCGATAAAACGCGAAATATCGGCGTCGGACGAATTCCACCCCAGGCTGACGCGGATGGCGCACTTCGCATCGGCTGGGCTGACGCCCATCGCGAGAAGCACGTGCGAGGGCGCAATCTTGCCGGACGAACAGGCCGACCCCGCGCTGACCGCGACACCGGCCAAGTCGAGACGCATGACTTGGGTTTCGCTGGTCACGCCCGCAAGGGAGATACAACTCGTATTCGGCAACCGCGCGGCGGATGCGCCGTGAATAACCGCTTGCGGCGCGATGCCGCGCATCTTGGCTTCCAGGGCGTCCCGCAGCGCCGCAACCTTGCGCATCGTCGCGAGGAGGTTCGACGCTTCACGCGCGGCCGCCCCAAAGCCGACGATACCCGTCACGTTCTCCGTCCCGGCGCGGCGGCGGCGCTCCTGTCCGCCACCGACAAGATCGGCCGTAACATCGCATCCGCCCCGCACCAGCAACGCACCTGTTCCCTTCAAGCCGCCCATCTTGTGGGCCGACAGGCTCATGCTGTCGACCACCAGCGACGAGAAATCGATTGGGATCTTTCCAAAGGCCTGCACCGCGTCGCAGTGCACATACGCGCCGTAGGTCCGCGCCAGGGCAATCACCTGCTCCAGCGGCTGCAACACACCGGTTTCGTTGTTGGCCAGCATCACGGCGATCAACGCCGGACGGGGCGCGGATTGCAGAGCCGCCTCAAGCGCGTGCAAGTCGACTATCCCTTGCGCATCCGCTGCAACGACAATCGCGCCTGTAGCCGGGGCAAGAACGGACGCATGTTCGATGCCCGACACGATCAGGCTCTTGCACCCTTGCGCGACGGCAAGGCCGCGGATCGCGAGGCTGTTGGCCTCCGTCCCGCCGGAGGTGAACACAACCTCGCCGGCGGACGCACCCACCTGGCCTGCGATCGCTTCCCGGGCGTCTTCGACGGCCGCCCTGGCGCGGCGGCCCACGCCGTGGACCGACGACGGGTTCCCAAACATGGACAAGGCGGCGCGCACGGCCTCCTGGACCTGGGGCAACAGGGGGGTCGTCGCGTTGTGGTCGAGGTAGCTGATCGAAGCCTCTGTCATGGGGGGCTTTTAGCACCGGGAGGGCCGTTTCAGAAGCACTGTTGAGCCACCGCCAAACCCTTGATTTCAAATCATTAATAATGAGGTTGAGCAGGTTTTTCGGGCATTTTTGACTCCAACGGGATATATAGAGCGCCAGGACGCGTTGCTTAGGGTGTTCCCGGCGAATCCCAGATTTGCCGTTTGCACCCAGAAACCCGTTCCCCTAAATAATCGCCGCCTGACGGGCTCTCGAACGGGTCACCCGTTCTCGTCCAGAGGCCCGCTTTAAAGGACCAGAAATGCCTGAAGTGATTTTTGCCGGCCCCGAGGGGCGTCTGGAAGGCCGCTACCACCATAGCGACGTCCCCCGCGCTCCCATCGCCGTCATCCTTCATCCGCACCCGCAACACGGCGGCACGATGAACAACAAGGTTGCGTACAACCTGTACTACGTCTTCGTGAAAAAGGGCTTCTCGGTCGTCCGTTTCAATTTCCGCGGCGTCGGTCGCTCGCAAGGCGAGTTCGACAACGGCCTCGGCGAACTGTCCGATGCGGCGGCGGCCCTCGACTGGCTGCAGTCGGTCAATCCCAACGCTTCGGCCTGCTGGGTCGCGGGCTTCTCGTTCGGCGCCTGGATCGGCATGCAACTCCTGATGCGCCGTCCGGAGATCGAAGGCTTCATCTCGATCGCCCCGCCCGCCAACATGTACGACTTCTCGTTCCTTGCGCCATGCCCGTCCTCGGGTTTGATCCTGCAAGGCACGGATGACGACGTCGTGCCGGAGCCGTCGGTCGAGAAACTGGCCAACAAACTGAAGCTCCAGAAGAACATCACCATCGACTATCAACTGGTGAGGGGCGCGAACCACTTCTTCAAGGATCACATGGATCACCTGACCAATTCGGTGAACGGATACCTTGAGATGCGCATGGGCGCCGGCAGCACGGCCAATCGCAAGAAGGCCGGCGCGCAGGCTTAAGCGATCGCCGCCTTGGATGCCGCGGGCGGCGTTATAACGCCGCCTGTCAGGGGCGCGGTGACGCCCGTGGTCCCCGGGAACGTCATCGGTAAGCCCCGCACCGTTCGCGCCGCGAGATAGGCGAAGGCCTGCGCCTCAACCGCATCGCCTTGCCACCCGGACGCATCGACGCTTTCCACCGCGATCCCGGTGTAGGTCTCCAACATCGACATCAACGTCGGATTACGCCGCCCGCCGCCCGTCACGAGCAGGCGATGCGGCGGAGCCGGGCAGTGCGCCAACGCCTTTGCGACACTGGCTGCGGTGAAGGCCGTCAGCGTCGCGGCCCCGTCTTCCACCGAGAGCCCGGCGACGGACGCGGGCGAAAACGCATAGCGGTCGAGCGACTTGGGCGGACGTTGCGCGAAGAAGTCATGCGCAAGCATGGTCTGGAGCGCGCCGTCATGGACGCGGCCCGCCGCGGCGATGCGACCGTCCTCGTCCATGGACAGGCCTGCAAGCCGCGCGACCCAGTCATCGATAAGCCCGTTCCCGGGCCCGGTGTCGAAGGCAAGCAGGGCCTCCGCACCGCCGCCGATCCAGGTGACGTTGGCGACGCCGCCGATGTTCAGGACCGCGACGGGCTTTGCGATGTCGCGCGCGAGGGCCGCATGAAAAATGGGAACCAGCGGCGCGCCCTGTCCGCCCGCCTTCACATCGGCGGTGCGGAAATCCGATACCACCGTGATCCCGGTCGCATCCGCGAGGCGTTGCGCGTCTCCCATCTGCCAGGTATCGCGCTGAAGCGGGCGGTGCCAGATCGTCTGGCCGTGGAAGCCGATCAGATCGACCTGGCCGGCGCGGACTTTCTGATGTTCAAGCAAGCGCGTGACCGCCTCGATATGCAGGTCCGTGACCGCCGCTTCCATCGCCCGTTCCGGGGGCGACCCCGTGCGCTCGGGCGCACCGGCGACGAAGGCGCGAAGCTTCGTGCGAAACGGGGGATCGAACGGCGTCGAAATATCCTTGCCGAAGGCGAGATGCCCGGCGCCGTCGGTCTCAAGATAGGCCGCGTCGACCCCGTCCATGGATGTGCCGCTCATCAGGCCGATGACGCGCAGAGGGCGGTTTTGCGGGGCTAAAGTGGACATTTGGGCACCTGGCGCGATTTGTCTGGCCGTGCGAGGTATGATAATCACCCCGGCGTACGGCGAATATGCCTATTTCGCCCCTTATTTCGTCTCCCTTCGACCGTAAACCGAGCGTCCCATGGCCCGCTACAAATCTGAATTGATCGAGACCCTGACGTCTCGCGGCTTCCTCCACCAGTGCACCGACCTGGAAGGGTTGGACGCCAAGGCGGCGAGCGGCGTCGTCACCGGTTACATCGGGTTCGACGCCACCGCGGACAGTCTGCACGTCGGGCACCTCGTTCAGATCATGGCCCTGCGTTGGATGCAGAAAACCGGTCAACGGCCCATCGCCCTGATGGGCGGCGGCACCACAAAGGTGGGCGATCCGTCCGGCCGCGACGAAACGCGCAAGTTGATGGACGACGCGACCATCGCCGCGAACATCGCCTCCATCCGTCAAAGCTTCGACCGGTTCTTGACGTTCGGGAACGGGACGAACGACGCGATCCTGGCGAACAACGCGGATTGGCTGGAGTCCCTTCAATACATCCCGTTCCTGCGCGACATCGGCCGCCACTTCACGATCAACCGCATGCTGTCGATGGACAGCGTCAAACTACGCCTTGACCGTGAACAACCGCTGACGTTCCTCGAATTCAATTACATGATCCTTCAGGGTTACGACTTCGTCGAACTCTACCGCCGTCACGGCTGCACGCTGCAACTCGGCGGTTCGGATCAATGGGGGAACATCATCCAAGGCGTGGAGCTTGGCCGCCGCATCGCCGAGGCGGAGCTTTACGGTTTTACCTGCCCGCTCATTACCACCGCATCGGGCGCGAAGATGGGTAAAACCGCGTCCGGCGCCGTTTGGCTCAAGGCCGAGCGCTTCTCGCCGTATGAGTACTATCAGTACTGGCGCAACACCGAAGACGCCGACGTCGGACGCTTCTTGAAACTGTTCACCGATCTCCCGCTCGACGAAATCGCGCGGCTGGAGAAACTTGCCGGCAGCGAGATCAACGAGGCCAAGAAGGTGCTCGCCTTTGAAACCACGCGCCTTCTGCACGGCGACGCCGCGGCGAACGACGCCGCCGAGACGGCGCGCAAGACGTTCGAGCAGGGCGGGATCGGTGAAGACCTGCCCACCATCGAGATCCCGGCGTCCGAGTTCGGCGCGGGCATCCCGGCGTGGAGCCTGTTCCAAAAGGCGGGATTGGCCGAGAGCAACAGTGAAGCGCGACGCCTCATCCGCGCGGGCGGCGCCAAGCTCAACGACCAGAAGCTTGAGGACGAGAACGCAAGCATCCAAGCTGCCGCCGCCGCGAACGGCGTCATCAAACTCAGCGCCGGCAAAAAGCGTCACGCGCTGATAAAAGTCATCTAACGCTATTTGGTCTGGCTGGCGTCCGGGGCCGGGTCGGAGGCCTTGGCGGTTTGTTGTCGTGGCTTCGTGCGGAAAATATCGAAGATATGCCGTAGGAAGCCCGGGGCCAGCGCCGCGAGCGGATTGACGGACGGTTCCGCCGTCGCGATGGGACCGGCATAGGTGTAAGTCGCCGCGAAAATGCCCCCGCCCTTGTCGCCACCCGTCAACAGATCCCCGATCAAAGGGATGGAATTGAGCGCGGCATTGATCGTATAGGCCGGGATCAGCGTTCCGTTCATGTCCATCGTTGAATTCGCGAAGCTGTAGGTGCCCTTGGCCGTAAGACCGAGGGACGTGCCGTACATCTCACCGTCTTCGATACTCAATTGCGAATTGGCGTAGGAGAAGGGCAGGCGCAGCGTACTGAAAGAGATACCCTCGCCGCGCAGTTCGTCCAGAATACCGGTCAGCGCGGCGACCGAGAGAAGGCGCGCAAGCACCGGCGCTTCAACAAGCTGAAAATCGCTGATGCCCGCGACGCCCTTCATGGTGCCGTCGGGCGCGACTTCGCCGTTCACGTCGAGACGGCCGCCCCGCAGATCCTTGAACAGGCCAAGGGCGCGCACAACGGCGCCGCCGTCGGGGCTTTCGGCCTTGAACGTGCGCTTGCCGCCTTCGGCCGTCAGCACGAGGTTGGCCGGCGATGTCCCATTCACGAAGCTCTTGAAGTCGATAGCCTGCACACCGGCGCGGGTGCGTTCGTACGTGAGGGTAGCGTTCGTGAAGTCGTTGTCCTTCGCCAGCCAAACCCGGTCGAACGCGGCGCGAACGGTCATGGGCATCGGACCGGCCGCTTTCTCCTCGGCCGTCTGACGGTCGTCGCGATTCATTTCCTTGAAGAAATCCGTGGCGTTGAACGCGGATCCGGCGGCGACGATCTCATACCCCTCACCGACGCGCGTCATGTCGAGGCTGGCGCGCGTCTCGCCCGCCACGCTGGGCTCGATCTTCAAGGAGGTCATGGTGCGGCCCTCCCCGAAGGTCGCCGAACCCGCGACCATCAAATCATCGCCGGACGTCACGACGAAGGAGGGAACCTCCTCCAGACGATCGCCGACAAAGCGCGCGACAACCTTGCCCTTCGCCGGAACCCCCGCCGCTTTCTTCCAGGCGATTTCCGGAAGCGACATGGCCGGCGCGGTCAAATCGACATCCGCTTCCAGATGGCGCGTTTGGTCGCGATAGACCGTGTAGATGACGTGGGCCGCAACCGCGCCGTCGATATAAGGCGGAACGAACGGCATGGTCGAGAGGCCGACCAGCGGGCGCTGTTCATTCGAGACGACGGGGTCGAGCACATAACGGCTGCGGAATTCGCCGCCGGTGAAATTCTCGCGCCAGTCCAGCTTGGTGGGGATGCCGCCGAGACTCGCGGTGCCGGTCACATCCATCCCGCCGCCATCCAGCACAAGGCTCATCTTCCCGTCCTGGAGCGGCAAGCCGAATGCCACATCGGCAAGGCCGACGTTCTCGGTTTCGGCCTTCACGCCGATCTCCACCTGATCGAGCTTGAGATCGGACACCAGCGGGAAATTGATCGCAAGATCGACCTCAGCGTTTCCCGTGGCCTGCAAGGGATCGACGCCCATCTTGGTCGAATATTGCAGCGGCTGATTGTCGATCAGGCGCATCGCATCGCCGAAGTCGCCGGAGATCTTGATGTCGAAGTCGGCGGTCTCGGTTCCGGACCCAAGCCCCACCATTTGCAGATCGGCCGAGGTGATGCGAAGCCCTTTGCCGGAGAACTCATCGGGCACATGCCCGCCGCGGACGTCGATCTTGAGCGCCTTCAAGGTGAGCGCCAAGTCGCCGTCGGTGCCACGAACCTTGGGCATGCCGTTCATGTAATTGACCGTCATGCCTTGGATCGACGAGGTGAGCAGCATGTCGGCCGCGTCGATCTCCTCCATCGAAGGACCGGCGAGCTTCATGCGCAACTTCGTATCGCTCAAGCTACCGTCGGTCAGATTGTTGGCGATCCAACGCAGGGTGTTGGGCTTCACCGTATCCGGCCAGTAGTCCTTCAGGCCCTGGATGGAAAGTTCACTGAGCGCGACGTGCAGGTCCACCTCGGGCGCCCCGTTCAATTGCTTGGCGTCGGCGGTCAGCGTGACGACCGGGTTTGTTTCCGCGCCCCGGTCGATCTCCATCCGGAAGTGATCGATCTTGATATCGTCGAGCGCATTGCCCGCGGACCCGCGCAGGCTTGCGGTGCGAATGGGATAAGCCTTGGTGATCGGCTTCGGCAGACGCAGATGACCGGCCTTTCCCTCCACATCGAACTTCACGCTGCTGATGCGCGCGCCCTCGTCGGTGAGCGCGAGATCGGTCGAGACCGTTCCGCTCAAGCGGAGATCCACCATCGCCAGCGGCGCGAGCTGCGGCGCGAGCACCGCGAGGCGCGCCGGGCGAAGGCCGTCGACGTCGATGTCGAGGCTGAGCACCTTCGTCCACGCGGGGATGACGCCGCGCGCTGTCAATTGCCAGGGCTTGCCGTCCTCGATGACGGGCAACGTCGCTTCCACCTGCATGCCGCTGCGATTGCGCATGAAGTTGAGGGTCGCGTCGGGCACCAGCCAGCGCTGTCCGGACGCTTCGTCGACCAGCACCAATGTCGTGTGATCGATCGAGACGGTCTCCAGGAACGCGATGCCGCCTTCGGCGTTCGGGTTGGTCAAAGCGTCAAGCAGCGTGGCGGCAACGGCGTTGCCGCTCGCCTCCGGCGCGCCGTTCGCGGGCGTCCCGGCCGGATTTGGACCTTCGACGCCAAGACCGAAAGTGCCGTCCGTGCGATGGACGAACCGGATGATCGGGTTGGAGAGACTGACATGCCGCGGCGCAAGCTCGCCCTTCAACAGCGCCGACGACTCAAGCCGCACGAGCATCGTCGGCAGACCGGCGACGACGCCGCCGGCTTTATCGAGCACGCGCACATCACGCGCGGTGATTTCGGGGCTGCCCTTGAAACCCTGCCACCGGAATTCCGCGCGCTCGATGCGGAACTGGAGGGACGGGTTCAGATCGCTGAGAAGGGACGAGACGTAGGGCGCGACGGCGTTAAGGGCGATCGGCCCCTGGCTGAGCCGCCATGCGAGGAACGCGGCGCCCAGCAGAAGCACGAGCAACGTCGCTTCGACAACGCGAAGCAAGAATCTGACCGCACCGTGTGCCAAAGTCGCGGGGCCCTATCCGTTTCAAAGCACAATCGTTGAGAATGTTGGCAATTTGCCGGCGCTAGTGTCGCGATTAGGCCGCTGCTTGACCATCCTCCCCTCTATATCCCACTGTGTCTTGAAACAACAGTTAATACGGCGAGTCGGCCTTGATTTCCCTTGATATTACAAAGCTTCCACCTCCTTCGGACACACGTGTTCACGAGCTGCGGCGGGAGTGGCTGGCAGCGGCCGACACGCACACGGGCAACGTGCAAGCGGTGGCGAAACAGGCTGCGGCGGACCCCGCCTGGACCGCCCTGCTGGACGCCGTCTTCGGCAACAGCCCCTTCCTTGCGAAGTTGCTGAGCGACCATCCGGACGTCTTCGCGGCGTTCGCGACCGATGGGCCCGACGCCGCGTTTCGCGCGATCCTGGACGAGGTGAGCGCCGCGGCTTATTCCGACGCATCCGCCGCGATGCCGGGGCTGCGCACCGCGAAGGCGCGCGCCGCGCTCCTGATCGCCCTTGCCGACATTGCCGCGGTATGGACAGTCGATCAGGTGATCGAAGCCTTGTCCGACTTCGCGGACGCCACGGTAAAGTGCGCGGTGCGCACGCTGCTGGGCGCCGCTCAGCGCAACGGCCTGATCGCGCTGCCCGACGCGGCCGACCCGGAAAAAGGGTCGGGGTATGTCGTACTCGCCGTCGGGAAACTCGGCGGCCGCGAACTCAACTATTCCTCCGACATCGATCTGTTCGTTTTCTTCGACGAGGAGCGTCTGAGTTACACGGGCAACAAGACGCCGCAGGAGTTCGCCGTCCAACTCACCAAGGATCTTGTGAAGGTCATGCAGGAGCGCACCGCCGCAGGGTATGTGTTCCGGACGGACCTACGGTTGCGCCCCGATCCCGGCTCGACGTCCATCGCGGTCTCGCGCGGCGCGGCGCAAATCTATTACGAAAGTTACGGACAGAACTGGGAACGCGCGGCGCTCATCAAAGCGCGCGCGATCGCCGGTGACAAGGAGTCCGCGGCCGGGTTCCTGCACGACCTGCAACCCTTCATCTGGCGCAAGTCGCTGGACTTCTACGCCATCCAGGACATCCATTCGATCAAGCGCCAGATCTACGCGCACAAGGGCGGCGGCAAAGTCACGGTCGCGGGCCACAACATCAAGACCGGCCGCGGCGGCATCCGCGAGATCGAGTTCTTCGCCCAGGTGCAGCAGTTGATCTGGGGCGGACGCCTGCCCGAAGCGCGCATCCCGCGCACGCTGGAAGCGCTCGACGTGCTGACGGGACTGAATTTCGTCACGCCCTCCGTGCGCGATGATCTGAAAGCGACCTATCGTTACCTGCGCAAGCTGGAGCACCGGCTGCAGATGGTCGCCGACCAGCAGACCCAGACGATGCCCAGCACGCGCGCCGATCTCGCGAAAATCGGCATGTTCATGGGCCATGCGGACGTCGACGCCTTTATCGCCGAGGTCGAAGCCGCTTTGCGCCTTGTCGAAACCCACTACGCGGGCCTGTTCGAGGATGCGCCGTCGCTGGCGGTGGAAGGCAACCTGGTGTTCACCGGCACCGAGGACGATCCCGACACGCTGGAGACGTTGCGGCGTCTCGGCTACCAGGATCCTTCAATGGTCACGCAGATGGTGCGCGGCTGGCACCACGGACGCTACCGGGCCACGCGCAGCAACCGCGCCCGCCAACTGCTCACCGAAGTCATCCCGTCACTGCTGGCGGCGTTTGGAAAGACCGCGCAGCCGGACGCGGCGCTGATCAAGTTCGACCGCTGCTTCGCGGCCCTCGCGGCGGGCGTGCCGATCCTGTCGGTGTTCTTCTCCAACCCGGAGCTTCTCGATCTGGTCGCGGAGATCATGGGCGACGCCCCGCGCCTCGCCGACCACCTGACCCGCTCGCCCACGCTGCTGGACTACGTGCTGGAGCCCGATTTCTATAAACCCCTCGAAGGGTTCGCGGCCTTCAACGACGACCTGCACCGCACGCTGGAGCGGGCCGACGCCTTCGAACTGATGCTGGACCTGTGCCGGCGCTGGCTGAACGACCAGCAGTTCCGGGTCGGCGTGCACGCCTTGCGCGGCCTGATCGATCCCTTGGACGCCGCCAAGCACTTCACCGCGCTGGCCGAGGCGGTCGTGCGCAATCTGGTGCCGCGCGTGGCGCGGGAGTTCGCGCGCCAATATGGAGAGGTCGCGGACGGCAAACTCGCGGTGATCGCCTACGGCAAACTCGGCAGTCATGAAATGACGCCGACGTCGGACCTCGATCTGGTGGTGATCTACGACGCCGCCATGGAAGGCCACTCGGCCGGCGGGCCGCGCGCCCTGCCCGCGCCCGCCTATTACATCCGCCTCGCGCAGCGCATCGTCACCGCCTTCACGTCGCTGACGTCGGAGGGCAAACTGTACGACGTGGACATGCGGCTGCGGCCCAACGGCGACAAAGGCCCGCTGGCGTCGAGCCTGGAAGCCTTCGCCAAATACCAGACCCAGGACGCCTGGACGTGGGAGCATATGGCGCTGACCCGCGCCCGCGTTGTGTTCGGCGACGAACGGACCGCCAAGGCGATCGACGCGGTGATCGCCCATGCGCTGACAAAGACCCGCGACCCCAAGGCGCTCGTGGTCGCGGTCGGGGACATGCGCGCCCGCATGCGCAAGGACAAGGGCGAACAGGGCCCCTGGAGCATCAAACACCGCCTGGGCGGGCTGGTGGATGCGGAGTTCATCTATCAGTACCTGGCGCTGACGACCCCGGCCGCGCGCCCGCCCGAGACGACGCCCTCCGCCATTGTCGCGAGCCTGACGGCGGCCGGGGCCCTTTCCCCAGCGGACGCGAAGACCCTTCTGGACGCGGTCGCCCTGTGGGCCCGCCTCCAACAGATGCTGCGCCTGACCTTTGAAAGCGACATCGCCCCGGCGGACATCCCCCTCGGCCTGCAGCGGAAACTGGCGCGCGCGGTGGGCACGGACGACTTCGCGGCATGTGAGCGCTTGATGGATACGGTGGCGCGGGGTATCTCCGAACTCTTCCAGCGGATCATCGCCGGCCCGGCGGACAGCGCGCGGCCTTCCTTCGGCGACGAGACGCCACACTAGATAGAAAATGGGGACCGACATGGCGGCGAAGCGCAAGGCAAAGGCGGCGAAACCGAAGGCCGCGAAGAAGCCCGTGAAGAAAATCGTGAAGAAGCCCGCGAAGAAGAAAGTCGCCAAAAAGGCCGCGAAACCGGCGAAGAAGGCGCCCGCAAAGAAAGTTGTCACGAAAAAAGCAGGCACGAAAAAAGCGTCGGCCAAGAAAGCGGCGGCCGTGAGCTCGCTGGCTGGAAAGGCCGCGCCCGCCTTCGCGATGATGAACGACGACGGCCGCAAGGTGTCCTTGAAGGATTTCCGCGGTCAACGCGTGATCCTGTACTTCTACCCGAAGGACGATACCCCCGGCTGCACCACGGAAGCCTGCGCTTTCCGCGACGCGGAGGCCGACTTCTCGAAAGCCGACGCGGTGGTGCTGGGCGTATCGAAGGACAGCGTCGCCAGCCACAAGAAATTCAAGGCCAAGTACAAGCTGAACTTCGCGCTGCTCGCCGACGACGCGGGCGTGGCGGAAGCCTACGGCGTGTGGAAAGAAAAGAACATGTACGGCCGCAAATACATGGGCATCGAACGCTCGACCTTCCTGATCGACGAGGAAGGCAAGGTGCGCGCCGAATGGCGCAAGGTGAGCGTGCCGGGTCACGCCGACGAAGTCGTCAAAACGCTCCGTTCGCTGTGAGCCTGCGCGACGACGCCGTCGCGGTCCTCACCGCCAGCGACCCCGCCGCGAAGGTCGATCTGACCCGCGCGGCGGCGGCACGCTGGCGCGGCGGCGCGAAGGAGATCGGCGTCGCGACCCCGCCGGAACGACCCGGCCGCCCGGAAAAACCCGAGTTGCGCCGTCCCGGCGAGATGCCCAAACGTTCGTCCGGCCCGAAGGGACGGATCGCGCTGGTGCACGCCCTCACCCACATCGAATTCAACGCGATCGATCTGGCGTGGGACATCATCGCGCGGTTCGGCGCCGAGAACATGCCCGAGGCCTATTTCGACGACTGGGTGAGCGTGGCCCTGGAGGAAGCGGAGCATTTCGACATGCTGCGCAAACGTCTTTCCATGTGGGGCGTACAGTACGGCGATCTGCCCGCGCACAATGGACTTTGGGAAGCGGCCGAGATCACGGCGGACGACCTGGTGGCGCGGCTCGCCATCGTGCCGATGACCCTGGAGGCGCGTGGACTCGACACCACCGTGCACGGGGCCGCGAAGCTGCGGCAAAACGAGGACCAGGAGACCGCCGATATCCTGGCGACGATCTACACCGACGAGATCAAGCATCTGGCGGTCGGCGTGCGGTGGTTCGAGCATCTGTGCGCGAAGCGCGGGATCGATCCCATCGCGACCTATCAAGAAGTGATCGCGACCCGCTTCACCGGAAAACCGAAGCCGCCGTTCAATTTTTCGGCGCGCGCGGAGGCCGGAATGCGGGCGGCGTATCTGGCGCCCTGGATGTAGTGGGTGCGGGCGCGCGGGCCACAACGCGCCTGGGCGACACCTGCGACAGGCGACATCTTCCGAATAACGAAGACGCCGGAACCGCTTAGCCGAAAAATGCAGGCGGGCGACATGTTGCGACACTTTGCGACACCTCGCGAAAGAGGCGCGGCTTTGCGTTCGCCGCCCGCGCGGCGGTCGTCCTGGGTGGTGATTCACAATGTCAATCCTGCTTCGCTCCGCTGACGCGGAGCTTCGCAGGACCACGGGCGGTACGTGGCGCGGATATGCTGCGTGCAATGCGGATTTTCCGTCATCCGATTTTTCGGAGACACGTGGATTTAATGATTCAAAAAATCGCGGATGTGCCTGCGCGCGATTCGGGGGCGGGTGCGGCGACGAACGAGAGACCTGTCAAAGCACGTGCACGACCACCCACCAATGGATACAGTTCGAATCCCGGATGGCACCCCCATAGGTGACGAAGATGGGCACCAGAAGTCTAGTTTGCGCGGCTAAGGTGGCACGCTGCGGTGCCGTGGATGCCAATAACGCAGATGCTACATTGGGTCATAACCTCTGGGGTGACTGACATGGCGCTTTCGCGAAGATTCGTTCTCGCAGCAGGGGCGTCTGCGATGGGGTTCGTAGCGAACGCTTCGGCTACAGAGAACTGTGCGCCCCGAGGACTAACCGAATCAATCGACCCGCCGCCCGAATATCTCCCCGGTGCGCCGACGCGAACCTCGTTGTTGGACGACGGTGCTGCAGGTCAACGCGTGAGGATTTCCGGAAAAGCGCTGACCACCAAATGTGACCCGCTAAAGTTCGCTAAACTAGATTTTTGGCAGACCGACGAGAACGGCAATTACGATATGGTGGGATACCGCCTTCGCGCGGCCCAACTTACCCGCAGGGACGGAACCTTCGAATTAGAGACGGTCATGCCGGGTCCTTACAATGGCCCGAGACACATCCATTTCCTCCTCGCCACCCGCGTGGGCAATAGACCGCAACCAGTCATGCTCTCAGGGGGAATCTTCTTCCCGACAGCAGACGAATTTGCGGCACGATCCCCATCGCGACGCCCCCCTGAATTCCTCGATCCAAGCTCTCTGGAAGTATCGGGCGGCGTGCTGTTGGTGCAATGCGATATAGTCGTGGCAATCACCTAGGAGGAACAGTTGGCGCGTCTCACCCCAACGTATGGCTGGGTAGATCTGCCTGACTATCGCGGCTGGAAGCCTGGCGATCCCGCTCCGATGCCGCCCGCATCAGGCATGGATAACGGCGTCGAGGGCGAACGTCTTCGATTGGATGGGCGGGTACTAACAACCAGCGGCACACCCATAGAAAAAACACGGATCGAGTTCTGGCAGGCAGATGCCAACGGCAAATATCATATGAGCGATTATCGGCTGAGAGGCGTTTCATGGACAGATGCGGACGGGCACTTCTTTGTGAACACAATCATGCCGGGGTATGCTGGCCAGCTCCGCCACATCAAATATCTCGCAACTGCTTTTATGCCCGGCCGCAGGCAGCATCCCAGTATTTGCGCTGGAATTTATTTTGCGACAGAGGACGAACTAAATCGTCCAATTTCGGCGGCCGAGCAGCCCTACGTTCGCCCCGGCGCACAGGTTTATCGCGATGACCCGGCGTTTTTGTCGCTAGATAATTTGCGAATTCAAAATGGCGTGCGGCACGTCCTCTACGATATCGTTTTCGACTTTGAGTGAACGGCTGCGGTAGCTGACCACCGGTTCGCATCTTCATCACCTACGGCACCCCTTACTCCAAAGCGATAGACATTACGCATTGTTCTGGAACATCGCGGAAAAGAAATTCAGCTCGCATTGCATCGCGTACGCATAGGCCTCCCGCGTCGCCGGGCTGTCGTCGGCCATGGTGTCCAGGAGCGATTCGAGGTGCGTGACCAGCCCTTGAAAGTCGGCGCCGCTGTAGGTGTCGATCCACTGTTGATACGGATTGCCCGCGATAACCGTCTTCGCGAGCATCGTGCCGAGATAAGCGTAGAGACGCATGCAGGGCGTCATCGCGGCGATGATCTCGCCCCGCACGCCGCCCCAGGCGATGGCAAGCAGAAAGTCGGTATAGGCTTTGACCTGGGGATAGGGTTGCACGCCCGTCAGATCGATGTTGAGGTCCTTGGCGTAGGCGGCATGGAGCTTCAGTTCGCTTAAGACCCCATTCAACAACTCACAGAACGCGGCGAGCGTCTCGGCGTCCGGGCTGCGGGCCACGGCGAGCGCATAGGCCCGCGCAAACGCGTTGAGAAAGAAAGCGTCCTGGGCGACGTAACGCCGGAAGGTTTCAGGGTCCAGGCTGCCGTCGCCAAGCCCGCGTACAAATGGGTGGTCCAAGCACGCCTCGGCCAGAAGCCTGTTTTGCTGCCATAACGTTTTGTGAAGCATCGTGTCCTTCGGATTTTTGTAAAATGGGAGACGGTTGCTGACGACGGAGCCGCGGACGCCCTCTCCGTCAGTCCGCGCGCCGGTAGTGCATGGCGACCGCGCCGCAGCGCAACGGCGTCGCCGAGATCAGCGCGAGCCGCCGCGTGCCGAGTAGCCCGCTCTGGTACAGGGTCGGGCCGTGGCCGGCGATGCGGGGGTGCACGAGGAACCTGTATTCGTCGATCAGGTCCAGCCGGTCCAGTGCGGCCGCGAGCTTGCCGCTGCCGAGCAGCACGCCCGCCGGGGTCGCGTTCTTCAGCTTTTGCACCTCGGTGCGAAGATCGCCGGCGATGTGGTGGCTGTTATTCCACGGAAAGTCTTTTCGCGTCGACGACACCACGTACTTCGGTTTGGCGTCCAACTTGACCGCCCATGCGCGCAGCACCGGGGGCGCCTCCACATCGCCGCGGGCGACCGCGGGCCAGTAGCTCTCCATCATCTCGTAGGTGACGCGTCCCCACAGCATTGCCCCGCCTTCGTCCATGAGGCGCGTGAAGAAGGCGTGCGTCTCGTCGTCGGCGATCCCCTCTTGGTGATCGACGCAGCCGTCGAGGGTCACGTTGATGCTGAAGGTCAGAAGTCCCATGGCGGGAAGTCTAGTCCGCTGTTGAGATGCCGAGCAAGAATGCCCCCGGCGCGTTGCCGCCGCCGAATTAAGTATACTGTCCCCGAAATTCCGGCGCGTTGCCGCCGCCGAATTAAGTATACTGTCCCCGAAACTCTATTCCGCGGCCACGCGGAGGGTGTAGGGGCGTCTTGCGCCCGAGTCTCGATCGTTGCCCATGAGATACACAATGATCGAATACTGCCCGGTGGCCGGCGCAACGCCGGAAAAGAAGTCGCCCACGGAATCGCGCGACCCGACAAAAATGGCGTCGGCGGGCCCACCGCCGGGCGGCAGCACATTGAAATAGACCGTGCCTTGTCTTGCGAGGGTGATGTTGATCGTCTGACCTTGCCGGGCGCTGAAATCATGTGTCGTCACGTCGTGGCCCGTAACGGTCCCATGAAATTCCACCGGACCTGATTGGCTTGGCGGAGCGGATTGCGCCGACGGCGCACCGGTGACTGAGATGAGCGTCACGCCATCATGTTCACCCACCACGCGGGCGTCCCCATGGCTGAGGAGCGCTTGGCTCGCGGCCGAACTTGCGGCGCCGGGACAGCCCACAAGAATCGCGCTGTGATCGAGAAAGTGTGAGGTCGCCGGCGTCTCCCCCACACGGCGGCAGATATCACCCGGCGCGGGAAACCCGTCGCCGACAATCCTCAGCGACGCGGGCCAAACAAAAGCCGGCGCCTTCGTTTCCGGCGGGTGTTCCGATGAGCACGCCACCAGCGCCAGCACGGAAAGACCGGCAAGAGCGCCAATAAGCGCCTTCATGAGACGTTTCTCGTGACCACCTGGCGCGACGCCCCCTACTTCGGTAAGCGGCCTTCGATTTCGGCATAGACGCGCGCGATTGCCCGGGGCGTCAGGATGTCGGCTTCCGTATAGGCGATGTAGGGGCCCCAGTTCGCTTGCTTATTGGCGGGGCAATCCTTCTCCGACGGACACGGGAGGCCGAGCTTATGCAGCCGCCGCCCCTCGGACATGATGAGTTCATGGACCTTGATGATCTCGAGGAAGTTCTCTTTCAGCTCGCTCGCCGTGCCGGCGGCAAAGCCGTGGCCCGGCACGTACCAGGTCACGTCCATGGCTTGGGCTTTCTTGAGCGTCGCGAGCCATTCACCGGGATAGCCCGTGATCATCGAGGGGAAGATATCGCGATAATAAAGCTCACCCATGAACAGGACTTTGGTCGCGGGGAGATAGACGACGAGATCGCCGCCGGTGTGGCCACGGCCGAGGTTGAGGATCTGGATTTCTGTGCCGCCCAGCGTCAGCACGCGTTTGTCGTCGACGAGTTCCGTGGCGAGGATCGGCCGGTTCTGCGCCTGCATCGTCTTGAGCGACGCAGGCGACGAGATGAAGACCGCATCGGGAAACGCCGCCTTCACGGTGGGAAGCCCGCCGACGTGGTCGCGGTGGTCCGAGGCCATGACCACATATTTCAACGGCAGCGGCGAGAGCTTCTTGATCGTGTCGACCAGCGCTTTGCCGCGCGTTTCATTGTCCTGCCCGTCGATGAGCACGACACCTTCGCTGGTCACCACAATCATACTGTTGGTGGTGAAAGCGAGTTGCGGCGTGATCAACGTGTCTTCGTAGGCGTAAACGTTCGGTGCGAGTTGATGCACACGCGGAAAATCGCCAACCTGCAGATTATGATCGGCGAGCGCACCCGACATCGCCGGATCGGCGGCGGACGCGGAGAATGAGGCAAGCCCCGCGCATACAAGGGCGGCGGCGGCCGTAAAGCATAGATTTTTCATTGAAGTCTCCCCAGGCATGGCGTGTGGACGCAGCCTACCCCCCTCGTTCCGAAAAGGAATGCGGCGAGCTTTCAGTCTATCTCATGTGTTCTTTAGATGATCTGCCGCCACCCGTTCGGCCGACTCACCGCGCGGTGGCGCTCAATGCGTCAGGTCGCTCGCGGTCTTGATGCGCGCGGCCAGCGAGGCGGCCATGAACTTGTCGAGATCGCCATCGAGCACTCCTTGGGTGTCCGAGGTTTCGAGCTCCGTGCGCAAGTCCTTCACCAACTGATAGGGCTGGAGGACGTAGGAGCGGATCTGGTGGCCCCAGCCGATGTCGGTCTTGGCGGCTTCGGTGACGGCGGCCTTGGCTTCGCGGCGTTCGAGTTCCTGTTCGTAGAGGCGCGCGCGCAGCATGTCCCACGCCTTGGCGCGGTTCTGGTGCTGGGAGCGTTCGTTCTGGCACTGGACGACGATGTTGGTCGGGATGTGCGTGATGCGCACGGCGCTGTCGGTCTTGTTGACGTGCTGGCCGCCGGCGCCGGACGCACGATACGTATCGATGCGGCAGTCCTTCTCGTTGATCTCGATGTTGATCGTGTCGTCGATCACCGGATAAACCCAGGCGGAGGCGAAACTCGTGTGGCGGCGCGCGTTGGAGTCATAGGGGGAAATGCGGACCAGCCGGTGCACGCCGCTTTCCGTCTTCAGCCAGCCGTAGGCGTTGTGGCCGGTGATGCGGAAGGTGACGGACTTGATGCCCGCGCCGTCGCCGGCGCTTTCTTCCAGATACTCGACCTTGTAGCCCTTCTTTTCCGCCCAGCGGGAGTACATGCGGGCCATCATCTCGGCCCAGTCTTGCGCCTCGGTGCCCCCCTGACCCGCGTGGATTTCGAGGTAGCAGTCGTTTGAATCGGCTTCGCCGGACAAGAGACTTTCAAGCTCGGCCTGCTTCACGCGCGCGGTGATATCCGCGATCAGGCGGCGCGCTTCTTCGATCGACGCTTCATCGCCCTCCTCGTCGGCGAGTTCGGCCAACGTGAGCGCGTCATCCAGGTCGCGTTCGAGCTTGCGGGTGGCGCCAATCGCGGTTTCAAGCTGCGTGCGTTCGCGCATGACCTTCTGCGCGTCGGCGGGCTTGTCCCACAGATTGGGGTCTTCGGCCTTGGCGTTCAGTTCATCGAGACGTAGGAGCGCGCGATCCCAGTCAAAGATGCCTCCGGAGCAAGTCCAAGGAGCGCTTGATGTCGTTGGCGTTCTTTTCGATGTCGGCGCGCATGGGAAACCTGCTCTGGCTGAAACGTGTTCGCGAAGTATGTATGAAACCGGTGGGGATGTGACAAGAGCCCCCTCCCCCTCGTGAAAGGGAGAGAGGCTTTTATCTAGTACAGACCGCCCGCGGCGGGTTGTTGCGGGGAGTTGGGCTGGACGTCGACCAGGGCATCGGATTCGCTGGTGATGCTGGTCTGGTCGAAGGGCGACGTCCCGGTCTTGAAGGCTTCCAGGATGACTCGGCTGTCGCCCGGTTCGGCGGGACGGCCGGTGGACTTGTTCACGCGCACCAGGCTGATGCCGGGCGGCACGCGGAACGGCGTCTTGGGTTCGTCCTTCAAGGCGGCCTGGATGAAGTCGCGGAAGATAGGCGCGGCGACGCCGCCGCCGGTTTCCTTCGGTCCGAGGGAGCGGGGCTCGTCGAAGCCGACGAACACGCCGGCGACCAGGTTCGGCGAGAAGCCGATGAACCAAACGTCGCGAGCGTCGTTGGAGGTGCCGGTCTTGCCCGCCAGCGGCCAGCGCAACTGGCCGACGCTGCCGGCCGCGGTGCCGTACTGGACCACGCCTTCCAGCAGGTGGACGATCTGATAGAGGCTCGCGGGATCGGCGAGCTGTTCACGCGTGTCCTGAAGTTCCGGCGGGCCCTTGCCGTCCCAGGCGTCGAGCGCGCAGGTATCGCAGCTGCGCACGTTGTGGCGGTAGATGGTCTTGCCGGTGTGATCCTGGATGCGATCGATCAGGCTGGGCGTCAGCTTCTTGCCGCCGTTCACGAGTTCGGCATAGGCCGTCGTCATCTGAAGGACGGTGGTGGATTCCGCGCCCAGCGACGAGGCGAGGTTGCGCTGCAGCTTGGTCACCGCGCCGAAGCGCTCGGCGATGTCGGCGATCTTATCCATGCCGACGGCCTGCGCGAGGCGCACGGTCATGAGGTTCTGCGACTTCTCGATCCCGATGCGCAAAGTGGCGCGGCCGAGATATTCGTCCGTGTAGTTGGAGGGCTTCCATTTCGGCAAGCCCGGCCCCTGATCCATGACGAACGGCGCGTCGAGCACCAGGGTGGACGGCGTATAACCGGACTCCATCGCCGCGAGATAGACGAACGGCTTGAACGCCGACCCCGGCTGGCGCATGGCCTGGGTCGCGCGGTTGTACTGGGAGCGGGCGTAAGAGAACCCGCCGCTCATGGCGCGCACGCGGCCGGTGAAGGGATCGATGGCGACAATGGAGCCGTCGACGTTGGGGATCTGGCGCAGACCGAAGGTGCCTTCGGGATAGGCCGCGCCCTCGCTGTTGGCTTCGACAGGCTCAACCGCAACGACGTCGCCGGGCTGCAACACTTGCGACGCGGCACCCACCGCCGCGCCCACACGCTGTTCCGGAAGCGCCTCGCGCGCCCAGCGCAATTCACTTAAAGGCAGCGTGCCCGTCCGGCCGTCGCGCAAGGTGACAGTGGCGCGCTCGGGGCGCACATCCGTCACGACCGCGATCTGCCACGTTTCGAGCAAGCCCGGCGGGTCTTCGTATTTGGCGAGTTGTTCGCCGATGTCCGAACCGCCCTTCAAGCGCGTGAACGGGCCGCGCCAGCCGTGGCGGCGGTCATACCCGATGAGACCTTTGCGCAGCGCTTCGGTCGCGAGGCGTTGCAACGTGGGATCGAGCGAGGTGCGCACCGCAAGGCCGCCCTTATAGAGCGTGTCGGAGCCGTAGCGGGTGGCGAGGTCGCGGCGGACCTCCTCGGCGAAATGGTCAGCGACGATCTGTTCGGTCTCACCGCGCTCGCGGGTGGTGATGACCTCGGCGCGCGCGAGTTTCTCCTCGTCGCGCGTGATGTAGCCATCGTCCTGCATACGCCCGATCACATAGTCGCGGCGGTCGCGCGCGGCGTCCGGGTAGCGCGCCGGGTGATAGTTCGACGGGCCTTTGAGGATGCCGGCCAGGAAAGCCGCTTCGCCGATGGTGAGTTCGTCGAGCGACTTATTGAAGTAGTTCATGGACGCGGACGCGATCCCGTACGAGGCGAAGCCGAAGTACGCCTGGTTCAGGTAGAGCTCCATGATGTGTTCTTTGGTGTAGGCGCGCTCGATACGGAAGGCGAGCACCGCCTCGCGGATCTTGCGGTCGAAGGAATATTCGCGGCCGATCAGGAACAACTGGGCGACCTGTTGGGTGATCGAGGACGCGCCCGCCATGCGACGGTCGCTGCCGATGATCTTCTGGCCGACGGCGGCGAACACGGCGCGCGTCAGACCGATGGGGTCGACGCCGGGGTGGCTCCAGAAACGCTGATCCTCGGAGGCGACGACCGCGTCGATCACCCGGCGGGGGACCGCCTCGAACGGCACGAACACACGGCCCTCGACGGCGTACTCCTGGATGAGGCGTCCGTCGCCCGCGTAAACGCGGGTCATCACGGGCGGATTGTAGGTGGCGAGCGCGCGGTAATCGGGCAGGCCCTTGCCGAAGTGATAGAAGATGAACACCGCGCCCGCGCCGGCCACGAACACGCCCATCATCACCACGAAGAACCCAATGGTGAGCCATTTGGTCAAACGGGGGTCGAACGCGAGCTTCTTTTTTTGCTTTTGGGTCTCAGCCATGGGTGGGCTCTTCTTTAAGGGTCGCGGGACGTCTATGGGCCTAGGAGGCGCTTTGGCCGCCCGGGCGCGAAACGAGGGGTCGTTATCGACGGGTCTTGGAGCGCGGATGCTCTACCATAACGCACGGTCACCCAGTGACGTTTCTAGCGGGTTGTACTTCTTTTCATGCCCTCGAAATGGGGCGAAAAAGCGGTGTTTTAACCGGTGCTGGCGGTCTGGACGCTGCCGAAGTGGGTGTCGACGCCCCGAACGACGGCCTGCATCAGCTTTCCGCGGTAAACCTCGGTCCGCAGGGCGGCCTCGTCCTGGCGGTTGGAGAGATAGCCCATCTCGATCAACACGGAGGGCACGTCCGGCGATTTCAAGACCACGAACCGGGCGAAACGGTGCCCGTTCCGTAACATGGTGGCCTCGCGCTTCAACTCGCCGATCAGGCGGTCGGCAAGCCGGGTCGCCAGGTTCATGCTCTCGCGCTGGGCGAGGTCGACCAGAATGTGACGCACTTCCTGGCTTTCGTGGGAGAGATCGACCCCGATGATGCGATCGGAGTTGTTCTCCTTCTCGGCCAAAAGTTCGGCTTCGCGGTCGGACGCCTTCTCGGACAAGGTATAGACCGACAGCCCGCGGACCGATTTATTCCCAATAGAATCAGCGTGAAGCGAAATGAACAGGTCGGCTTCCGCCCGGCGCGCGATCTCGCGGCGCTCGGCCAGTTCCAGCGACACATCGCGCTCGCGGGTCAGTTGGACCCGGTAGCGGCCGGTCGCCTCCAGGCGGGTCTTGAGTTGCTTCGCCGCGGCCAGGGTGATGGCCTTCTCGTAAACCCCGCTCAACCCGATGGCCCCCGGATCGACCCCGCCATGTCCGGGGTCGACGACGATGAGTTTCTTCGGATTGGGCTTTTTCTTACCCGGATCGATAATCGCCTTTGTCTGCTGAGGCTTAGCGGTTACCGCGGCCAGCCGTCCGACGCGGTTCTGGGGCCCGGCGGCCGCCATGAAAACCTCGCGGCTGGTCTTTTCCAGGTCGATCACAAGCCGGTAGGGCGTGTCCCCCGTGGCCGGGAGGACAAAGGCGTTTTTCACCCCGGCCGGGTCGACCAGGTCGATCACGATGCGCGCCTGGCCGGGCTGGAAAAGCCCGTACCGGACGGCCTTCACCACGCCCGTCTGGGGCGGCAAGGCGGCGCCTTCCATGGTCCAGTCCAGCTCGGGCAGGTCGGCCACGATGCGGTACGGGTCGGCCAGGGAAAAGATAGAAAAATCAATGTTCTCGGAGAGTTCGAGCACCAGGCGGGTATGGGTGGTGTGGTCGTGCACCCGGATCGCCGAGGCGACACCCGCGGCGCGGGCGACGGCGGGCCACAGCACGCTTCCGGCTGCGGTCGCCAGCAGGGCGCGGCGAGTCAATCCCGGCACGAAAAACGGCATCCGCTCTAACAACCTTAGCGTGGTTAACCCCTTGACTCTTCAATATATACACCGAGTCGCCGAGTCCCGGCAATAAGCTTACGGGGAACGGGCTAACGCTCTGGAATTAAACATTGTCACAGCCGCCGCCTGTTGTTTAAGCTGACCAGACGAGGTTGCGCCCTAACTGGCTGCGCCCGCCGTAATGAGCCCAAGCCGTAAAGGCCTCGCTCCGGTGGCGGTCGACCGGGACTTATAAAATGAGCCCGCTGGCTTTTATGTGTGGACGTGACCCCGCGGATGGGGACGGTTCACCGTCGTGTGGCGACACCCTCTTCCCATCTTTGTTCAATTCGAGGGGGCTCGGTTTGCCTACAGCCTCGCTACATCTTTCAGCGCCTCGCGGCGCCGCCCCTTTTTCGCAGGGTTTTCGCCTGACGAGCATGTCGCACGGCCAGTGGCCGGCGCGCGCGGATCAGAGCGCCCGTCTTTTTATCCTTTCAACTTTCCACCGCCATGCGCCCTCCGGACACACGTTCCGGACCTGTGCGCCGCCCGCGGTGTTACGGAGTACGCTTCACTATGGTCAAAAGAATGCTGATCGACGCCACCCACCCGGAGGAAACCCGGGTGGTGGTTCTGGATGGAACGCGCCTTGAGGAATTTGATGTAGAGACATCTACAAAGAAGCAAATCAAAGGCAACATCTACCTCGCCAAAGTTATCCGCGTCGAACCTTCGCTACAGGCCGCTTTCGTCGATTACGGCGGGAACCGTCACGGGTTCCTGGCCTTCGCCGAAATCCATCCCGACTACTATCAAATCCCCGTCGCGGACCGTGAACGGCTGATCGCCGAACAGGAACGCCACGAGCGGGAAGAAGAAGAACGTCAGGCCCGCCGCCGCGCGCGCCAGCAGGCCGCGGCCGCGCAAGCCGCAGGCGGCGAAGGCCAGCCGCCGGTCGAGGGCGCCGAAGCCGGCGCCGGCGACGATCATCACGACGATCACCATGACGACCATCATCATGATGACGGCGATCATCACCATAACGACCATGGGGACGACCATGGGCATGATGATGACCACCACCACGACGATCATCATCATGATCATCATGGGGACGATCACGCGCATGACGATCATCATGAAGATCAGGGCGACGCCATCCCGCTGGCGTTCATCCCGCCCGCCATCACCTCGGCCTTGCCGCCCGATGATCACGACCATCACGAGCACGACCACCACGACGACGACGCACCCGACGCGCCGGAGACGTCCGAGGTTGCGGCCGGCGAAGCGTCCGTCGATGCGGGTGTAGAGACGGTCGGCGGCGAACAGCCGGCGCCTTCGGAAACCGGCGCGGCGGGTGAAATCCCGGCCGACGCCGCCACGGACGGCGCCACCGGCGATGCGCCACGCGAGAAGCCGCACGTCGAAACTTTGGGCGGCGAGGACGACGCCGAAGAGGAAAGCGCGCAGGAAGACCGCCAGCGCCGCCGCTTCGTCGCCTCGCGCCACTACAAAATCCAGGAAGTGATCAAGCGCCGGCAGATCATGCTGGTGCAGGTCGTGAAGGAAGAGCGCGGCAACAAGGGCGCCGCCTTGACCACCTACCTGTCGCTGGCCGGCCGCTACTGCGTGCTGATGCCGAACTCGGCCCGTGGGGGTGGGGTGTCGCGCAAGATCACCAGCGCACAAGACCGCCGTCGCCTGAAGCAGATCATGGGCGATCTGGAACTGCCGATGAACATGGGCGTGATCCTGCGCACCGCAGGATCCGAGCGCAGCCGCGCCGAGATCAAACGCGACTACGAATACCTGCAGCGCACCTGGAACAGCATCCGCGAAGTGACGATGCAGAGCCGTGCGCCGGCGCTGATCCACGAAGAAGCCAGCCTGATCAAACGCGCCATCCGCGACATCTACAGCCGCGACCTGGAGGAAGTGTGGGTCGACGGTGAGGAAGGCTACAAGGTCGCCAAGGACTTCATGCGCATGCTCACGCCGAGCCATGCGAAGAAGGTGCAGCGCTACAAGGACGACATCATCCCGTTGTACCACCGCTATCAGGTGGAAACGCAGATGGAGTCCATCAACAGCCCGGTGGTGCAGTTGCGCTCGGGCGGTTCGATCGTGTTCGCGCAAACCGAAGCGCTGGTCGCCATCGACGTGAACTCCGGCCGCGCCACGAAGGAGCGGCATATCGAAGAGACCGCTTTCAAGACGAACATGGAAGCGGCTGAAGAAATCGCGCGCCAACTGCGCCTGCGCGACTTGGCCGGCCTGGTGGTCATCGACTTCATCGACATGGAAGACAACCGCAACAATCACGCGGTTGAACGCCGGTTGAAGGAAGCGCTGAAAGCCGACCGCGCCCGCATCCAGGTGGGCCGCATCAGCCACTTCGGCCTGCTGGAGCTTTCGCGCCAACGCCTGCGCCCCAGCCTGATCGAAGCCAACTTCCGCACCTGCGCGCATTGCGCTGGCACCGGCATGATCCGCTCGACGGAATCAGCCGCCGTGCATTCGCTGCGTATGCTGGAAGAAGAAGGCGTGCGCCAGCGGTCGAGCGAAGTGACGATCACCGTTCACCCGGACGTCGCGCTTTACCTGCTGAACTACAAGCGCGAAGCGCTGGCAAGCATCGAGAGCCGCTACGGCATCAAGATCTTCGTGATGGGCGATGCACACCTGATCCCGCCGAACCTGCGCCTCGACCGCGTGAAGGCGATGCGCGCGCCGGGCGAACTGATCGAGGCCCGCGAGCCGCAGCCGGTGCGCGAGATCGCGCCGGAGCCTGAGGTCGAGGACGAGGAAGACGAAACGGATGCCGACGACGAAGCCGAGTCCGGCGAACAGCGTTCGCGGGACCGGGAGTCCGGGCGGGATCGCGACCGCGACCAATCCCGCGGCGAAGGCGATGAGGACGGCGGACGCGGACGACGCCGTCGTCGCCGCCGCCGTCGCCGTGGCGGCGATGAACGCGGCGAACGCGACGGTAACCGTGAAGGCGGACAACGTCACGAAGGCCGCGGCGAACGCCAGGACCGTGGCGAGCGCGGCGAACGCCAAGATCAGCCGCACGCCGAGGACGATGTCCAAGGTGTGGCCGGTGAAGACACCCCCGAAGGCGAGCGCGCCGAAGGACAAGACGGTGGACGCGCCGAAGGCCGCGATGGCGATGGACGCCGCCGCCGCCGTGGACGCCGCGGCGGACGCCGCCGCCGCCGCGGAAACGGCGAGAACGGCGATCAGCAAGGGTTCGCGGCCGACGGTGAGGCCGGCGGTGAAGCCGGCGACCCCGGAAACGACAATGACGGCGGCGACACCGATACGGGCGCCGATCACGCGCCGGATGCGCCGTCCGACGTCCCCGCGGCGCACAGCGAAGCCTCCGCGCCGCAATCAAGCCTGTCCGCCGAGCCCGCGAGCGAGCCGCGCAACGGTAACGGCGGCGGCTCTAACGGCAATGGGCAGTCCCGTTCGTTCTTCCGAGCGATCAAGGAAGGCGTGCTGGGCCGCCGCGCCGAAGGCGGCGCGGAACCCACCGCGGTCGAGACGCGCGCGCCGGAGCCGGTGCGCGCCGAGCCGAAACCCGAACCTCAGCCGGAGCCCATCGCGCAGGCCGCGCCGCCTGCGCACCCCACGCCGGAGCCTGAGCCGTCAGGCCCGCCGCGCAAGGGCTGGTGGTCGAATAAGGAATAGAATTATCGCGCGTCTCTTTGTCCCTCCCCCCACAAGGGGAGGGACAAAACGTTTCAGAGGCCGCCGCTTATTTTTTCGCGCGCCATTTTTGCAGGCGGTCGCAGGCCTCCTCCATGTCGGCGGTGGCGCCGGCGAAGGAGAAGCGCACGAAATGATTGCCGTGGAACGGATCGAAGTCGATGCCGGGCGTGATGGCGACCCCGGCTTCATGCAGGACGCGGCGGCAAAACTCTTGCGAATTGTCCGTCATGCCTGAGACATCCGCATAGATGTAGAACGCGCCGTCGGCGGGCGCGAACTTCTCAAACCCTATTTCGGGCAGGCGCTTCAGGAGGACGTCGCGGTTGCGGGCGTAACGCGCGACATTGGCTTCCAGGTCGTCGCGACAGTCAAACACCGCGATGCCGCCGTGTTGCGAGACGGTGGGTGGCGAGATGAACAGGTTCTGCGCGAGACATTCCATCGGGCGCATCAGGTCTTCCGGCATCACCAGCCAGCCGAGACGCCAGCCGGTCATGCTGAAGTATTTGGAGAAGCTGTTCACGACGATGGCGTTTTCCGAAAGCTCCGCGGCGGTGGCGACCTTCGGCCCATAGGTGATGCCGTGATAGATCTCGTCCGAGATCATGCGGATGCCGTGCGTGTCACAGAACCGCGCGAGATCCTTGAACGCGTCGAGCGGCACGATGGAGCCGGTGGGGTTGGCCGGGCTCGCGATGATGAGGCCTTGCGGCAGCTTCGGCAGCCTCTTCAGGTGATCGACCGTCAACTGATAGTGCGTCGACGCATCGACCGCGATGAGCTCGGGCGTCACCCCGAGGCTTTTCAGGATATGGCGGTAGGCGGGATACCCGGGGCTGGCGAGCGCGCACCTGTCGCCGGCTTCAAAGGCGCTCAGGAACGCGAGCACGAAGGCCGCCGACGATCCGATGGTCGCGAAAATGCGCGAGGCGGGCACATCGACGCCATAGGCCTCGCTGTAATACCGCGCGATGCGCGCGGGCAAGGCCGGGGTGCCGCCCGCGAGCGTGTAGCCCAGGGGATCCGGTCCGCCGACGAGTTCGGCCACGCGCAACGCCACTTTCTTGGGGATCCCGTTCGAGGGCTGACCGACCTCGAGATGGATGATGCTGCGGCCCGCGGCTTCGAGCGCGACGGCGTCGCGCATCACATCCATGACGATGAACGGAGGAACGAGACCGCGCTGGGACACTTTGAACGACATCTAAAAAATCCTATGGCATCAAGCTGAACGTAGCGGCGGGCGTGGGACAGCGCCCCGGATCGGAGTCTCCCGGACGTTTAACGCATGCAAGGAAGGCCAGCGCAAGTTGATCGAGCGTCCGGTCGGTGGGCGCGGCGGCGGCGAACAGATATCCGCCTTCGCGCGTCATGCTGCCGAGACCGAAAGGGCGGCCCATGCTGATAGCGCATCCGACCGCAGCGCCCGTTCCGTCGCCGACCGCGAAACCACTGAGGCCGGGCGCGAGCGCGACCTCGCCCGCCGGCGCGTCAAAGGAAATAGCGACCGCGCCGTTGCCGTCAAGGAAGCGCGGCGTGCGGATGCGCGCAAGCGTGTCGGCGAGGCGCGGCTGGCGCCATTCGTCGCCGGCCGCGATCAACCGGCGCTCCGGCGTCATGAACGCCGCCAGGGTTTCCCCGTTCGCCGCGAAGACCTCGCCATAACGCGCGACGTCGTCGGCAAGCGCGGGCGACACCCGATGCCCGAAGCGCGCGAGCGTTTCGGCCGAGACAACCAGACTGGACCACGGCCGGGCGCCGCCCTTGGCGTAAAGCGCGAGCAGACCGCGCCCCAAACGCGCGGTGCGAAAGTCGATCCCCGCAACGACGCCGGCCGCGTCGCGGACGGCGCAGACGCCGCCCGCCCCAAGGCCGACCGACGCCGGGGACGTCACCGCAAGAGTGAAACCGAGCGCGATCGCGGCGTCGGCGGCCGTGCCTTGCGCGGCAAGAACCTCGCGCGCGATCTCGGCCGCATCGCGGTTGGTGGTGACCACCTGCGGTTCGGGGCGCGGCGGCGGAGGGCTAAACTCCGCGTTTTCAGAGCCCTGGAGGCCGCCCAATTGGAACTGGACGGGCGGCATCCCGCCGCACCCGGCAAGGTGCAGGAAAGAAAGGAAGATTACGCATTTGTAGAGCGGCTGCATGGCCGCAAAATGCCACAATTCGCTTATATTCGCAGTATCTCCTGTTAGGCTACGGTTCCTGGACGGCGAGGTTGCCCTTCGCGCGCGCCCGGCCCCGTCTTGAAGATGTGGAAGGTTCCCCTGACGACCATGCGCCGCCTCCCCCTCGTTCGACAGGCCACGGCCGTATTCGCCGCCGCGGCCTTCCTGGCCGTGTCCACCGCGCCGCGTGCGCAGGATTTCGGAACGGGGACCGTGCTCAGCGACACGGAGATCGAGGCCACCCTGCAAGCCTATGCGCGCCCCCTTTTGCAGGCGGGCGGCCTTCCCACCGACAACCTGAAGATCAACCTCCTGGTGGACGATTCCATCAACGCCAGCGCGACGGTGGGCAACCAGATCTATTTCAACACCGGCCTGATCCTGAAGGCGGACAATTCCAACGAAGTGATCGGCGTCATGGCCCACGAAATCGGCCACCTCGCCGGCGGCCACGTGGTGACCGCGAGCGACGGCGCAACCGCGCCGACGGCCATTTCGCTGCTGTCGACCCTGCTGGGTGTCGCGGCCGGCGTCGCGGCGGGCAGTCCGGACCTGGGCATTGCCTTGATGATGGGCGGCCAGCGCGCCGCCATCGGCGAGTACTTGAGCTTCAGCCGCGGCGTGGAAAGCCGCGCCGACCAGTTCGCTCTGCAGGCGCTGGAAGGCAGCAAGCAGTCGGCGGAAGGCCTTTACGCCTTCTTCAACCGACTGGCGGGCGAGGAACTGCTGATCACCGACCGCGGCGATCCTTATGTGCGCACCCATCCCATGAGCCGCGAACGCATGGAGACGATCCGCGCGGCCATCAACCGGTCGAAGTACAAGGACCAGACGTCCGCGCCGAAGCCCGATCCCACGATCGCGAAGCCGGGTGACGCCGTTGCGATTTCCAGCGACCCCAACGGGGCCGAAATGAAGTCGGTGATCGCCGACGAATTGGAACGCATGGGTTTCAAGGTGACCGACCTTGGCGCCGCCGCCGGCGACGGCGCCGATGATGCGGTGGGCAAGGCCGTGGGAAGCGGCGCGGCCAAGGCCGGCGTCGTGATTCACGGCGGCGGTCTCGGCGCGTCCATCGCCGCCAATCGTCATACGGGCGTACGCGCGTACGCCGTCAAGGACGCCGCGACGGCGCGGGCGGCGCGGACCCAAGACAACGCCAACGTGATGGCCTTGGGCGCGCGCGCGATGGTCCCGGACCAGACACGCGCGATGATGAAAGCCTTTTTCGATACGCCGTTCGACGATCCGAACGCGCCGGCCGATCTGGAGGAAATGCACAAACGCATGGTCGCGAAGCTGTTCGCGTTCCTGAAGCCGCAATTCGCGACCTTGCAGCGTTATCCGGAAACCGACACCAGCGTTCATGCCCGCTACGCCCGCGCGATCGCCTATTACCGGCGCGGCCAGTTCGACAAATCGCTGCCGATCGTGGACGACCTGCTGACCGACCGCCCTCACGATCCCTATTTCTGGCAGATCAAGGGCGACATGCAGTTGTCGCGCAGCAAGCCGGCCGACGCGATCGTGTCGTACCGCGAAGCCTTGAAGATCCTGCCGAATGCGACCGAGATCCTGAACGCCAAGGCCCACGCGATGATCGAAAGCGGCGATCAGGCCTATGCCGCCGAGGCGGAAGAGACCTTGAAGCGCGCGACCGCCCTTGAGCCCGAGAGCCCCTATTCCTGGGATTTGATGGCGCGCTCCTATGCCCTGGCCGGGAACGAGGGCATGTCGGCCTATGCCGCGGCGGAGAAAGCCATGCTGATCGGCCAATTCGGCGACGTGGCTCGTTACACGATGGTCGCGGACAAGTTCCTCGAAAAAGGCACGCCGACATGGTATCGCCTGCAGGACATCAAGATCGCCGCGCAGAACTACATGCGCGACATGAAGGACCGGCGGCGGCGCTAGCCAAAGCCTCGCAAAAGGACAGGATCATGCAAGGACTTCTCACGGCCCGTCTCAAGGCTGTCGGCCGCGGCGCGAGCCTCGTGGCGCTGACCGCGCTGTTCGCCGCCCCTGCCCTGGCGCAGAGCGCGTTCAGCGAAGCGCAGAAGAAAGAGGTGAAGGCGCTGGTGCGCGAGTACATCCTCCAGAACCCGGAGATCGTCACGGAAGCCGTGGCCCTGCTTCAGGAGAAAGAGGAAAAGGCCAAGGCCGGCCGCGTGACCGCCGCGATCAACAGCAACAAGGCCGCGCTGTTCAATCCGCCCGAAGGCACCGTGCTCGGCAACCCCAAGGGCGACGTCACGCTGGTCGAGTTCTTCGACTACAACTGCGGTTACTGCAAGCAGGTGTTCCCGACGCTGATGGACACCGTCAAGGAAGACGGCAAGATCAAGTTGGTGGTGAAGGAATTCCCGATCCTGGGCAACCCGTCCGTCGTCGCCTCGCGCGCGGCACTCGCATCGCGCAAGCAGAACAAATACACCGAATTCCACACCGCGATGCTGAGCCATCGCGGGAGCTTGACCGAAGAGTCGATCATGAAGATCGCCGCCGACGTGAAGCTGGATGTGAAGAAGCTCCAGGCCGACATGAAAGCGCCGGAGATCAACGAGATCCTGCAGCGCAATCATGCGCTGGCCCAGCAACTCGGCATCGAAGGCACGCCCGCGATCGTCGTGGGCGAAACACTGGTGCCGGGCGCTCTACAGAAGGATCACCTGAAGGAACTGATCGCGGCCGCGCGCAAGTCGTAACGTCCGGCGGCGGTTTGTTTTAGGGGTGAGTGATCCGGCGTCCATGACCGCTTCGCAATTCACGGCCAAGGAGCGGCTTCGGTTCCGCAAGCTATTGGAGGTCGCCAATTCGACGACCTATCCGGGCGAGCGCGACGCCGCGCTGCAGGCGGCCACGCGCCTCGCCGCGACGCACGGCTTGTCGTTGCGCGAAGCCGCAGGCATGGCCGATCACCGCACGGAAACGCCGGAGGGCGGACCGGAACGCACCGCCCGCGCGCGACCCGCAGGCTTTCCCGCCGACCACGGCGCGGCATCGCCCGAAGCCATGGGGCGCTGGTGGTCGCAACGCCGCGGCAGCGAAAGCGAGGCTAAGACCGCGGCCGGATTCCGGACCGAAGTGGAACGCGACGCCGCCGAGAAACGGCGTCACGCGGAGGCGATGGCCGACGCCATCCGCCGCGGTCTGGACGAAGACGAACGCAAGGCCGAGGAGATCAAGAAACGCAGGGCCGACGCGTTGCGGGCGCGCGGCGGCCTCAAGCGGTCGAGCAACGCGTGGCGGCCGCGCCCGGAGTTCATCCGCGTGCTTTTGACCGAGACCACGATGAGCGCCAAGGATATCGCCGCCGCCGCCGGCGTGACGATCTACGATGTGTTCCGCGAGAAATTGCTGATGCGCGGACGCGGCAAGGAAAGCTCGTCCTCGGCCGGCGCCTCCGCCTAAATCAAATCCGGCTCGAGTCTGCAGCGCCCCGATTGAATCGAATGGCGTTGGAAATCTCTTTTGTTTGAGCCGGTTCTTATCGAAAAACCGCTCACACTTTTCCGGAACCGGCTCTAGCGCTTCAGGTCGCGCGCCGCCATGGTCATTTCGTCGGCGGTGCGCAGCACCGTGGCCGAAGACGAATAGGCGCGCTGGGTGATAATCATTTTCGAGAACTGATCGGCCAGGTCGACGTTGGAACTTTCCAGCGCGCCGACGACGAGTTCGGTCCGATGGCCGTAGCCGCCGTCGAGCGCCATGAGCGATAGGTCTCCTGCGGCGGCGGTGCGGGCGAACATATTACCCGGCTGGGCTTCGAGTTTGTTCTCGGCGGTGAAACGGGCGATGGCAAGCTTATAAAGTTCGCGCGTCTCGCCGTTGGAGTAGCTGCCGACCAGCGTACCGGTATTGTTGAAATAGGTGTTGTCCAGGCGGCCTTCTAGATAGCCGTCGTGGTCGATGTTCTGCACCGTGAGCTGGCCGTTGTCGGCGAGTTGCGTGAGATGACGGAAATCGAGCGTCATGGTCTGATCGATGGGATCGCCGGCGGGGTCCGGGTTCGCCATCTGATCGCGCACGGTCACGCTAAGTTGTTTGTTGAAGGGCCCAAGCAGGTTGCCGTTGCCGTCAAACTGAAGGACGACGGGCTCCCCATCGTCCGGCGCATAGGTGAAATCGACCGGCACGTCCTGAAGGTTCGCGCCGATGGAGTTCATGTCCAGGGTCCAGTTGAAGGTCTTCACCGTCTGGCCCGCCTGAGGATGGTCGGCGTCCGCCGGGATGGTGAATTCACCTTGACCGGCGGGCGTGAACCCGATGGCGAGGGTGCGCGATACACCCGCGTTGTCGATATACGGAAGCCCGACACGCTGACGGCCTTCAAGGCTGGCGGAGACGTTCGCCTGAAGATTGATCTGCGTGGTGGCGCGCGACGGGAAGACGCTGTTGTTGGAGAAGCTGATGGGACGCAGCGCCGGAAGGCCGGGCTGGTCCTGGGCGATGGCGCCGTTCGCGTCGAGCGCCCAGCCATAGACATAGTTGCCGCCGGCGGTGACGAGCAAGGTTTCCTGATCGAGCTGGCCGTTGCCGTCGGAATCGGTGGAAAGCGTGCGCGCTTCGCCGAAGAACGCGCCGTCGCGCGTATATTGGAATTGATCGGAGCGGCTGAGCCCGACGTCGGCCAGCGAGCCTGTGCTGGGGCTGGTGACAAAGAACCCGCGGCCGTTCAAAGCGACATCGAAGGTGCGGTTGGTCTGGAGGATCGCGCCTTGCTTATCGACCTGGCGATAGTCGTAGGTGTTGACCGAGAAGAATTTGCGCGACAGCGGATCGACGTGATTGAGCAAGGTCGCGAAGTGCGTGCCCTGAGCCTTGTAGCCCGTGGTGTTCACGTTCGAGATGTTGGTGGAGATGTTCGACATGTGCTGCGACTGGGCCTGCATGCCCTGCACAGCTGTGTTGAAAATCCCCTGAAGACCTGCGCTCATAGCCGCTCTCCGACGAAAACCGGACCCGAGGCGCACGTTTTCCGCAAGCGCGCACGTCGGGCGTCACATCGGACGTAGCAAGGGCCGTGCCACGGCACGGCCCTAAGGATTTCAAGGTGTTAGCGAACCACAGGGCGACATTTGCGGCGCGCGACCGGCAAAGGCCGCGCTGGAGGCGGCAAATTTTGCCGCCAGGCCGCGCGCTAAATCAGCCCCGCGAGCGGGCTCGACGGATCGGCGTACATCTTGCGCGGCATGCGGCCGGCGAGATAGGCGAGGCGGCCGGCTTCCACCGCGAGCTTCATGGCGCGGGCCATGCGCACGGGATCCTTCGCCGCGGCGATGGCGGTGTTCATGAGAACGCCGTCGCAGCCGAGTTCCATGGCGATAGCGGCGTCCGAGGCCGTGCCGACGCCGGCGTCGACCAGGACGGGCACCTTGGATTGCTCGACGATGATGCGGATGTTGACCGGGTTCTGGATGCCGAGACCGGAGCCGATGGGCGCGGCCAGCGGCATGATGGCGCAGCAGCCGATCTCCTCCAGGCGCTTGGACATGATCGGATCGTCGGTGCAATACACCATGACGTCGAACTTGTCCTTGATGAGCGCCTCGGCGGCTTTCAGGGTTTCGACGATATTGGGATAGAGCGTCTTCTGGTCGCCCAGCACTTCGAGCTTCACGAGATTCCAGCCGCCGGCTTCGCGGGCGAGCCGCAGCGTGCGCACGGCGTCGTCGGCGGTGTAGCAGCCGGCCGTATTGGGCAGATAGGTGTATTTCTTCGGGTCGACGAAATCGACCAGCATGGGCTGCGAGGGGTCCGAGAGGTTCACCCGGCGCACAGCGACCGTGACGATCTCGGCGCCCGAGGCCTCGATGGCGCGCGCGGTTTCCTCGAAGTCCTTATACTTACCGGTGCCGACGAGAAGGCGCGAGCTGAAGCGGTGGCCGGCGACGACGAAGGAGTCGGTAGCGGGATCGATCTTGTTCATGAAACAGGTTTCCTCAAGAGAACGTGGAATTGGTGTCTGACCCCAATTCCGCTTGCGGGCGCGGACGTCAGCCGCCGCCGATGAAATGGACGATCTCGAGCCGGTCGCCTTCGGCGACCGCCGTGGTCTGGAACGTGCTTTTGGGCACGATCTCGAGATTGCGTTCGACCGCGACCTTTTTGGACTCGATGCCCAAATGACGCAGAAGACCATCGACCGAAAGACCGTCGGGGATCGCGCGCGGGTCGCCGTTCAAGGTGATATTCAAGGATCTTTCCTCCCTTCGCTGGCATGACCCAGATCAGGTTCAGCGGGTTCGGAGCCCTGAAGGGCCGCCGTCTCAGCCTTTCCACGCAAAAGGCACCCCGGTTCGAGGGGGAATTTGAGGGTCGAACGCCCCCAAGTCAAGGGCTCTCGGCGGGTCAAAAAATGGGCTAGAGCATTGCAACTATTAAATTTTATCCCGACGTGTCCGCCGGAAAGGTTGCCGCAAGGAATAGGGTGGTATATCCCTGTCACCGGGTAGGAAAGAGACGTGAACCGTACTGTCGTCGTGCTGAACGGCCCGAACCTCAATTTGCTGGGGACGCGGGAGCCGGAAATCTATGGTCGTGGAACGCTGGATGATATCCGCGCGTCCGTGACCGCGCGCGCGCAAGGCTTCGGACTCACGGTGGATTTCCGCCAGAGCAACGACGAAGGCGAGTTGGTGACCTGGATTCAGGAGGCGCGTACGTCCGCCGCCGGGATCGTCATCAATGCGGGCGCCTACTCGCATACGTCGATTGCGATCCTCGATGCGCTGCAGGCTTGCGGCCTGCCGGTGATCGAGGTGCACCTGTCCAACATTTACCGGCGCGAGGAGTACCGTCATCACTCCTACGTCAGCCGCGCGGCGACCGGCGTGATCTGCGGGCTCGGCGCGCAAGGCTACGACCTGGCAATGGACGCGATGGCGAAAGTTCTCGATTCAAGGAAAACAAAGTGAAGAAGACCGTAAAGAAAGCCTCCAAAGGCGCGGCGCGCCCGGCCGCTAAACCCGCGGCGAAAGCGGCCCCCAAGGCGGCCGCGAAAAACACCGCCAAGGCCGCGCCGAAAAAAGCCGCGCCGGTACCGGAGTCCGAAAATCTCGACAGCGCGCTGGTGAAACAGCTCGCCTCCATCCTGAATGACACGTCGCTGACGGAAATCGAATATGAAAGCGGCGGCATCCGCGTCCGTGTCGCGCGCAACCACAGCGCCGGTCTTGCCGCGCCGGCCATGCTTCCCGCCATCGCCCCCGTCGCGGCGCTCGCCGCGCCCGTGATGGCCGCAGCCCCCGCGGCGCCTGTCGACGCCGTGAACCATCTGGGCACCGTGAAGTCGCCCATGGTCGGCGTGTGCTACCTGCTGCCGGAACCGGGCGCCGCGGCGTTCGTGAAGGTCGGCGACAGCGTCAGCGAGGGCCAGACCCTGTGCCTGATCGAAGCCATGAAGACGTTTAACCCCGTGCGCGCGCCCCGCGCCGGCAAGGTCACCCAGATCATCGTCGAGAACGGCGCGCCGGTGGAATACGGCGAATCGTTGATGATCATCGAGTAAATCGCGAATGTTCGAAAAAATCCTCATCGCGAACCGCGGCGAGATCGCGCTTCGCATTCAACGCGCATGCCGCGAGATGGGCATTCAAACCGTCGCGGTGCATTCCACCGCGGACGCCGAAGCCATGCATGTGCGCCTGGCCGACGAGTCCGTCTGCATCGGCCCGCCGTCGGCGCGCGAAAGCTATCTGAACAAGGCCGCGATCATCTCGGCGGCGACCATCACCGGCGCGGACGCGATCCATCCCGGCTACGGCTTCTTGTCGGAAAACGCCGAGTTCGCCGAGATGGTGGCCGACCACAACCTCTCCTTCATCGGCCCGGCGCCGATCCATATCCGCACCATGGGCGACAAGGTGCTGGCGAAGAAGACCGCGAAGGAAACCGGCATCCCCGTGGTGCCGGGTTCCGACGGCGCGGTGCCTTCGGAAGACGAAGCGGTGAAGATCGCCGACGAGATCGGGTATCCCGTTCTCCTGAAAGCCAGCGCCGGCGGCGGCGGACGCGGCATGAAGGTGGCGCAAAACCGCGAACAGGTGCGCGAAGCGTTCCAGGTCGCCTCGGCCGAGGCGAAAGCCGCGTTCGGCAACGGCGAGCTGTATATGGAGAAATACCTGGGCAAGCCGCGCCACATCGAAATCCAGGTGTTGGGCGACAAACACGGAAACGTGGTCCACTTGGGCGAACGCGACTGCTCGTTGCAGCGCCGCCACCAGAAGATCTTCGAGGAAACCCCGTCGCCGGCGCTAAACGCCGGACAGCGCGACGAGATCGGTTCGGTGGTCGTCGAAGCCATGAAGAAGCTGGGTTACGACAACGCGGGAACGGTCGAGTTCCTGTACGAGGACGGACGGTTCTATTTCATCGAGATGAACACGCGGCTTCAGGTGGAACATCCGGTGACCGAGATGGTGACCGGCCTCGACCTCGTGCGCGAACAGATCCGCGTGGCCGCCGGCCTCGAATTGGGTTTCACGCAGAAAGACATCAGCTTTGAAGGCTGCTCGATGGAATGCCGCATCAATGCGGAGAACCCCGAGACCTTCGCCCCGTCGCCGGGCATGATCACCGGCTACCATTCGCCGGGTGGACGCCGCGTGCGCGTGGACTCCGGCTTGTTCTCCGGCTTCAAAATCCCACCGCATTACGATAGTCTGATCGCCAAGCTGATCGTGCAGGGCGCCACGCGCGAAGAGTGCCTGATGCGCATGCGCCGCGCGCTGCATGAGTATGTGATCGACGGCATCCAGACGACCATTCCGCTGCATATGGCGGTCTTGAGCGAACCTGCGGTCATCAACGGCGAATACGACATCCGCTGGCTGGAAGCCTTCATCGAGCGGCTGAAGACCGAGAAGTGAAGCGGGCGCCGCCTCACCTCCGGACGCCAGAAGCGGACGCAAGCAGGGAGTGTGAGGACGGCGTGACCATCACCCCGGAACTTGTGCTCAAGGCCTATGCCTATGGGGTGTTCCCCATGGCGAAGTCGCGCGACGACACGGACGTGTTCTGGGTGCAGCCGAAGCTGCGCGGCGTCATCCCCCTCGACGAATTCCACGTTTCGCGCTCGTTGCGCAAAACCCTGCGGCGCGGACCGTTCCGCGTCACGGTGGATGCCGACTTCACTGGCGTCCTGATGGGCTGCGCCGAAGCCACCGAAAACCGCGCCGACACCTGGATCAACGATCACATCATGGACCTGTTCATCCAGCTCCATGAGGCGGGCCTCGCGCACAGCGTCGAAGTGTGGCTGGACATCAAAGGCAAAGCCCACCTCGCCGGCGGCCTGTACGGTCTTGCCATGGGCGCCGCGTTCTTCGGCGAAAGCATGTTCAGCCGCGCGACGGACGCATCGAAGGTGGCGCTCGCGCACCTCGGCGCAATCCTGATCAAGGGCGAGTTCACACTGCTCGATACGCAGTTCATCACCGATCATCTGAAGACGTTCGGCGCGATCGAGATTCCGCAGAAAGATTATCTGACGCAGTTGAGCGCGGCGCTCGCGCGCCAGGGCCGGTTCGAGGGGCCGGTCGATCAGTCGGACTTGGAGGCCTTGCTGCTTTCGCAGCGGAGCACCCACAAGTCAAAGACCGGGTGATCCAAGGCCGACAGGGCCGGGCTGGAGGCGTACATCCAGCCGCTGAAGACCTTCTTCTTGTCGCCCTCCTCCGGGATATCGAAGACTTCGACAAAGGCCGCGTTCTCGGGCGGCTCTTCCGGCGGGCGGGTGAAACAGGCCCGCGTGACGACTTCAAGCGTGCCGAAGTGGATCGGCGTATCGATCCCGCCCGACATGGTGTTCACGCGGCCGGTGACCTTGTCCAGGTTACCGTACACAACGGTGTCCATGGGGATGTCGGTGGCGGCCGCAGGCGCCGCGAACGACGCCGCGAGCGCGATGCAGCCCAGAGTCTTTGTGATGATTTTTTTCATGAAGCCCGTCCTGAACAACGCGTAAGCGAACTTTTTGTTCATTGTGGGGCAGGCATGGTGGGCGCCGCCGGGGCAGCGCCGCCGCTGTTGGTGGCCAGGAAAATGATCTCGCCCACCAGGTCTTCCAGCGACTGGAAATCCCGTGTGCGGGCGATGGCGCCGCCGGCGCCGATGCGTTCGGTGGATTGGCCCGGCACGAGGTTGATGTACTTCCCGCCCAGAAGGCCGTCGGAAACGATGGCGGCCGTAGTGTCCGCCGGCAGCGCGATGTCGGAGGAGATCGACATGGTGACCTTGGCCTCGAAAGTCTGCGAGTCGAGGCGCTGGCCGGTGACGGTGCCGACATTGATGCCGCTGATACGCACATCGCTGCCGCGTTCGAGTCCACCGACCTTCAAGAAAGTCGCGGTAACGTCGTATCCGGCGACGGCGCGCATATCCGAGGCCGAGTAGGCGAACACCAGGAACATGGCGGCGATCACCAGGACAACGGCGCCGAGGACGGTTTCAATGGGATTGCGACGGGTCATGAGGTCAGTTCGGCGTTGGGGCTGGGGATGAAGCTTCGACCGGCGGAGCGGCGGCGGCCTGCGCCGCTTGCGCTTGCGCCGCCTTGGCGCGCTGGACGATCAGCGCCACGAGGTCTTCGAGGATCACGGCGTCCTGCGTGAACGAAATGCGCGCGCCGTTCGGGAGGTTCCGCTCGCTACCGCCCGGGCGGAGCTCGACATACTTCTGACCAAACAGGCCGTCGGTCTCGATGACGGCGGCGGTGTCGTCAGGCAGCGCGACCTCGCTGTCGAAACGGAACCCAAGCAGCGCCCGGCCGCGGCTGTCGACGCTCATCTGCGCGACCGAGCCCACGTCCACGCCCGCGACGCGCACCGGCGTGCCGAGGTGAACGCCGTCGACACGCTCGAAATCCGCGTTCAATTGGAAGAGGCCCGCATCGGACTTGTGATCGGCGCGGTTGGTGAGGACCACAAGCACGAGGCCCGCCGCCAGCACGATGGCGGTCAGGCCGCCGACGAGATATTCGCGCTGTTCGGCTGATTGCATCGGCGGCTAGTTTTCAGGCGTCCAGGCTTCGTAGTCGCCGCTGGCCTTGGCGCGCTGGCCGCCGCGCAGGTCGTGGCCCGGCGGATAGTAGGCGTCGACGGTGCCGGTGAGGTTCGGCTGGTGCGGCTTCAGCCACGCGCGCGCCGGCGTCGCGATCGGCGTATCGGTGGTGTGATGCAGCCACGCGTGCCACTCCGGCGGCACCTTCGAGGCTTCGGCGTCGCCCTTATAGACGACCCAGCGTTCTTCGCGGTTTCCGAAACGCTTGCGCTTGGACTTGTAATAGACGTTGCCGAAGGTGTCTTCGCCCACCATCTCGCCGTGCAATTTGGTGTGCAGCCAAAGCCCAATGCTCATCGCGTTCCGTACTCCATAGGCCGCCGCGGGCGCTTGCCCATGCGACGCTTCATCGTTTGCGCGTTTTTTAGCGCGCTATCTTTCTTTTGCGCGCCGTCGCGCGCGGGATGGGCCGCACTATGACGTTTTTCCCGCGGCGCGACAACTCTCGCGCGGACGACGCTAACTCGTTGATTAATATATACGAACTAGAAATTCTCCGGCAACGCGCAAGTTATCGGTGAGGGGGCCGCGGGAACACGGGTTTTCCGCGAGGCGTTATATCCCCCGAGATGGTTTGGACTCCAACAAGGAGGTTGTCGATGAAATTCCATTCTTTGCTGATTGGCGCCGCGTCGGTCGCCGCCCTCGCCGCCTGCGCGAACAACGGACCACCGCCGCGGGACACCGCCCGCATGGAGCCGCGCCCGGCGCCCGTTACGGCGCCGACCGCGCGTGAAATGCCGCCGCGGGAGACCGCCCGCCGCGAGACAGCGCGCGTCCAGCCGGCGCCGCGCGCGACCGCCAAAGCCGAGCCAACGCCGGTACTCACCGGCCCCATGGCCAGCGAACTCAATCTGGCGGCGTTGATCGGGACGGACGTGAAAGATCCCGCCGGCCAGACCATCGGCGAGATCGACGATGTGGTGCTCGACGGTTCGGGCCGTGTCGAGACAATCATCGTGACCGTCGGCGGATTCATGGGCTTCGGCGGCCGCGACGTGGAACTGCGCTGGGCCGATCTGAAAATGATCGACGCGGGCAATGAGGTGAAGGTCGACAAGACCGCCATGCAGCTGCGTCAGATGCCGGAATATCGTCCGGCTCCGTCGGGCACGACGACGACGTTCGGCGCAAAATAACCGCGTCGTTGCACGAAAAACACGAGGCCGGCGCAGGCGACGCGCCGGCCTTTCTTTCCGCGTCTATTGTCCCGCCCAGGGCATGATCGGGACGGTGGAAATCGCGTTCTTCGGCGAACCTTCGATCACGCGATCCGAGTAGCTGAGATAGACGAGCGTGTTGTTGGGCTTGTCGTAGAAACGCACGACGTGGAGCTCCTTGAAGAACAAGGAGCGGTTCTCCTCGAACACGTCGTCCTCGTCTTTGAGATCGACGGACAGCGTGATGGGGCCGACCTGGCGGCAGGCGATGGAAGCGTCGGAGGTATCCTCGGCCAGGCCGATGACGCCCTTGATGCCGCCGGTGACCGCGCGACTTAAGTGGCAGACCACGCCTTCGACGTCGGGATCCTTGAACACCTCGATGCAGATCTTGTCGTTGGCGGCGCCCAGCATGCGGAAGGTCGTGGAGACGCAGCCCACTTCCTCGGCCCGGGGTGCGGCCGCGGGGGCGAACGCCACGGCGGCGAACAGGATGGCGGGAGCGAAACGGATCATCTGAACCTCCAAGGGGGGATACGCATCCTGGAACATGTGTCGCGCGGGGACGGCGGGTGCAAGGGGTGCGGATGAATTGGGGTCATAGTCGGATCGAGAAATGGAGTCTGACCCCATATCTTCTCAACGATATCCTCGTTGTCCACAGGGTGCGCGTCCTTGTGACGATTGGTTTTTTTCCCTAATCTTGTGTCTGTTGAGCCGGTGGGCCCCAAAATATAGTGTTTTGGCGGCTGGGGACGACGAACGACCGAAATTGCCAGGGAAACCAGGCTTTTAGCGATCCGGTACGCGGCCGGACGCCGGTTCTCCGTCTCTGATCGGCGGGTTTTAGAATGAGGTAGGTACCATGCGGATCACACGGCGGTTCACCAGCGAAGGACAATCCCCCTATCAGGGCATCGCCTTCCGGGCTCAGGCCAGCGAGATCCGCAACCCGGACGGCTCGGTCGTCTTTTCCCAGACCGGGATGCAGGTGCCCGAATCCTGGAGTCAGGTGGCCGTCGATATCCTGGCGCAGAAGTATGTGCGCAAGGCGGGCGTGCCGGCCAAACTGGTGCCCGTGGCCGAATCCGATGTGCCGGACTTCCTGTGGCGCAAGGTCGCCGCGACCGCGGAAATGACCGACCTTCCCGAACACGCCCGCTACGGCGGCGAGACCGACGCCCGTGAAGTGTTCGACCGCCTGGCGGGTACCTGGGCCTACTGGGGCTGGAAAGCGGGCTACTTCGACAGCGACCGCGATGCGCGCGCCTACTACGACGAGATGCGCTACATGCTCGCCACGCAAATGTGCGCGCCGAACTCGCCGCAGTGGTTCAACACGGGCCTCTATTGGGCCTATGGGATCGACGGCCCCTCGCAAGGCCATCACTATGTCGATCACGTCACGGGCAAGCTCGTAGCGGCGCAAAGCTCCTACGCGCGCCCGCAGCCCCACGCCTGCTTCATCCAGAGCGTCGACGACGATCTGGTGAACGACGGCGGCATCATGGACTTGTGGGTGCGCGAGGCGCGCCTGTTCAAATACGGGTCCGGCACGGGCACCAACTTCTCGGGCCTGCGCGGCGCCGGCGAGAAACTTTCCGGCGGCGGCAAGTCGTCGGGCCTCATGAGCTGGCTGCGCATCGGCGACCGCGCCGCGGGCGCCATCAAGTCCGGCGGCACGACGCGCCGCGCCGCGAAGATGGTGATCCTGAACGCCGACCATCCGGACATCGAAGCCTTCGTGGATTGGAAAGTGCGCGAAGAGCAGAAGGTGGCAGCGCTCGTCGCCGGCTCGAAGATCACCGCGAAGCATTTGAACGCCATCCTGAAGGCCTGCCGCTCCTGGGACGGCATCGATTCCACCAAGCGCCTCGACCCGGCGGCGAACAAACAACTGCGCAAGGAGATCAAGGCGGCGCGAGCCTCCTTGATCCCGGACGCGATGATCCAGCGCACCCTGCAACTGGCTGCGCAGGGCGCATCGTCCCTGGAACTGCCGGTGTTCGACACGGACTGGGATTCGGAAGCCTACGGCACGGTCGCGGGCCAGAACTCAAACAACAGCGTGCGCGTGACGGACGACTTCCTGCAGGCCGTCGCCGACGACGCCGACTGGAACCTGACCAGCCGCGTCACGGGCGAAATGGTGAAAACAATCAAGGCGCGCGATCTGTGGAACAAGATCGGCGAAGCCGCGTGGCAGTGCGCCGATCCGGGCCTGCAATACGACACCACCATCAACGACTGGCACACCTGCCCCGAGTCCGGGCGCATCAACGCGTCCAACCCCTGTTCAGAATACATGTTCCTGGACAACACGGCCTGCAATCTCGCGTCGTTGAACCTCATGAGCTTCCGCAAGCCCGACGGTAGCTTCGACACGGCCGGTTTCGAGCATGCCGTGCGTCTGTGGACCTTCGCCCTGGAAATCTCGGTGGTGATGGCGCAGTTCCCGTCGAAAGAGATCGCGAAGCTCTCCTACGAGTTCCGCACCCTGGGCCTCGGTTACGCGAACCTCGGCGGCCTCCTGATGGCCAACGGCCTCTCGTATGACAGCGACGAGGGCCGCGCCCTGTGTGGCGCCATTTCGGCGCTGATGACGGGCGCGTCCTACGCCGCCTCGGCCGAGATCGCCGAAGAACACGGCCCCTTCCCCGGCTACGCCAAGAACGCCGAGGCGATGCTGAAGGTCATCCGCAATCACCGCCGCGCCGCCTATGGCGCGCACGACGGCTACGAAGGCCTGCACATCAAGCCGGTGGCGCTGAACGCCGCCGACTGCCCCGACAGCGCGCTCGTCGCCGCCGCCAAGGCGGCGTGGGACAAGGCCCTCGAACTGGGCTCCGCGCACGGCTTCCGCAACGCGCAAACCACCGTCATCGCGCCGACCGGAACAATCGGTCTGGTGATGGACTGCGACACGACCGGGATCGAGCCGGACTTCGCGATGGTGAAGTTCAAGAAGCTGGCCGGCGGCGGTTACTTCAAGATCATCAACCGCATTGTGCCCGTAGCGTTGCGCACGCTGGGCTACAGCGAGGCCGAGATCGGCGACATCGCCGCCTACGCGCTGGGGCACGGCACCTTGAAAGGCGCGCCCGCGATCAACCCGACCACGCTGGCCGACCGCGGCTTCGATACGAAGGCCATCGCGGCCATCGACGCGGCCCTCAAGGACGCGTTCGACATCAAGTTCGTGTTCAACAAGTACACGCTGGGCGAGGCGTTCTGCACCGAGAAGCTGGGCTTCGACGCCGAGCAACTGGACGACCCCGGTTTCAACATGCTCGAAGCCTTGGGTTACACCAAAGCCGCGATCGAACAGGCCAATACGTATGTTTGCGGCGCGATGACGCTGGAAGGCGCCCCGCACCTGCAGAATGGACATCTCGCCGTGTTCGACTGCGCGAACCCGTGCGGCCGCATCGGCAAACGTTCACTGTCGGCCTCGAGCCACATCCGCATGATGGCGGCCGCGCAGCCGTTCATCTCGGGCGCGATCTCGAAGACCATCAACATGCCCAACAGCGCCACCATCGAGGACTGCCGCGACGCCTATATGACGTCGTGGACCCTGGGCCTGAAGGCGAACGCCCTGTACCGCGACGGATCGAAGCTATCGCAGCCGCTGGCGTCGCAGGTGCTGAGCGACAGCCTGAACGAAGACGACGATGAGGATGACGCCATCGCAGCCGTGACGCAGGCCCCCGCCGCGTCGCGCGCCGAAATCGTGGCCGAGCGCATCATCGAACGCGTGATCGAACGCGAACGCCAGCGCCTGCCGGACCGCCGGAAGGGCTACACGCAGAAGGCCAGCGTCGGCGGCCACAAGGTCTATATCCGCACCGGCGAATACGACGATGGACGTTTGGGCGAGATCTTCATCGACATGCACAAGGAAGGCGCGGCCTTCCGCAGCCTGATGAACAACTTCGCCATCGCCATCTCCATCGGCCTGCAATACGGCGTGCCGCTGGAGGAATACGTCGACGCGTTCACCTTCACCCGCTTTGAACCGGCGGGCGCGGTGCAGGGCAACTCGTCCATCAAGATGGCGACGTCGCTGCTGGACTACGTGTTCCGCGAACTGGCCGTCAGTTATCTCGGCCGTCACGATCTGGCGCACGCCACCGACTCCGACATGCTGCCGGACGCCATGGGCGGCGGCGAGAGCGCCGATAAACTGCTCCAGATCGCCGAGAAGTCGGTGTCCAAGGCCTTCATCCGGTCGTCGAACCTGTACTTCCTGAAGCCGCAGCCTCGTGGCGGCGTAGGAGGCGGGTCGAAGACGGTGGCGGGCGTCAGCGACCTTCCCGGCGTGACCGGCGGCCCGAACCTCGCGCCGACGGTCACCATGTCGGGCGGCTCATTGGCGCACGCGGCCCAGGGCGCTTTCGCGCAGGAGGAAGTGAAGGTGACGCGGGTGACGGAGGTGACCGAATCCCGGCGTAGCGCCGTCCACGTCGCGCGCATGAAGGGTTATGAGGGCGACGCCTGCGGCGACTGCGGCAACTTCACGATGCTGCGGAACGGGACGTGCCTGAAGTGCGACACCTGCGGCACCACAAGCGGTTGCTCATAAGACACACCCATGCCGGCCCCCCCTGCCCTTGCCGCACGGCCGCCGGTTGACCCGGTGAAGATCTCCGGCTTCCCGCCGGACGAAGCGCAGTCCACCATTGGTGGATGCTTCGGCGTCTTCTTGCGCCGCGCGGTGCCGGGGCATACGGCCTACGGCGTCGCGCGCGGCGCCTGTATCCCGGCGGTGGCGGCCTTGCGGGCGGAGCTGTATCCAAAGGGCGACACCACGGTGGATCACTTCATCGTGGGCGGCGTCGGCAAGCGCACGGCGCTGGCGCCGATCTCGCATATCGACGTGATGTACCTTCTGCCCGCGAAGCTCGCGGCCACGAAGGCCTCCGACGCGCTGCGGGTCGTGTGGGCGGTGCTGCGCAACCGCTTCCCCGCGGCGCGGCTGGAAGAGGAAGCCGTGGTGGTGCCGCAAGACGACATCGCGATCCGCGTGGTGCCCGCGCGCGAACACGGCCAGGCGTTCCTGATCCCCGGCGCGGACGCCGCGGCGCAGGCCGGCGGATGGATCATCACCAACCCGGTCGCGGAAGCGGCGACCTTGCGCCTTTCCGATAGTCTTTACGGCGGACGCCCGCGCCTTCTGTTGACCGCGCTGAAGGCCTGGCGCGTTAATGTGGACGCCCCCATCAGCGCCTTCGCGCTGGAGCAACTGGCGCAGGAGTTCTATGCCGGCGCGCCGCGCCCCTATGAACTCGAGCGGGCGCTGGTGGAGTTCTGGGCCTGGGGCCGCAAACGCACACCGTGCGCCGTGAAGCCGCCCGGCGGCCATAGCCCCTTGGAGATCGGCGGCGCGTGGCATGGGAAGGCCAAGGCGGCCTATTGGCGCGTCACGTTGGCCGATCACCATCTGAAGACGGGCAAGCTGATCGACGCCGCGGTGGAATGGCGTCAGGTGCTGGGACCGGCCTTCCCGGTGCCGGGCGAGACGCCGCTGCGCACGCTGCCGCTGTTCAAGAAAAAATCCGCCTGACGATCGGGCTATCGCGGCGACACTTCCTGGAAGAGCGCCATGCAGTCGGCGTCCTTGCCGCCACCGAGATCGATGGTGGCGAGCAGGCTGGCCAGCGGCGTCAACAAGACGCCGAGTGCGGTCGCGAGACCGCCTTTCGCGACAACCTTGCTCATATCCGGCCCGATGCGCGGCTGCGCGAAGGTGCCGGAGACGAGGATGGGCGAGCGCAAGGTGACGAGGGATACGTCCTTGGGCTTTGGCCGGATTTTCATATCCATGAGTTCGCGGCCGAGGTCCACCGCGCCCTCGCCTCGGAAAACCGTGTCGGCTGTATCGACTACAAAAGCATCGGTGGTCATGACCCCTTGCTTGATCTTGAAGTCGGCGACGCCGCAGCGGATCTGAACCGGCCTATCCTTACCGAGCAGAAGGCCTAAGGATTCCGCGAGATCGAGCCCGGCGAACTCCACCAGAAGAAGGCTGAGCTGCCCGCCGCCCGCGATCAGGCCGACGCTGCCGTTGGACGACGCCGCGAAACGGTGCGCGGAATTGCCCGCGCCTTGCAGCTCGAAGCGCCCGCCGATGGAGCCGTAACTATTGGTCTTCGCGCCGCCCTTCCCGTCGGCTTTTCCAACGAGGCGATTGATGGGATAGGCCTGCACGGTCGCCTTGATCTCGGTGCGTATAGGCGTCGCGTTTCCGTCCACCTTGATGTCCATGGCGATATGACCCGGATCGACGCCGAAACGCAGCGGCGTGAACGTGAGGACGCCGTTCTCCAGGATCAGGTCGGCGTTCAACGTGTCGAGCGGAATGCCCGAGCCCGTAACCTGATCGGCCACCATGACGACCTTGGCGTTCATGCTCTTCAGTTTTTCGAGATCGATGGTCTTGTCGGGGATCACCAACTCCGCGGCGACGATAGGCTGTTGCTTGCCCGGCACGGTCCGGCGTTCGAGTTCGCGTTCGGCGGCGGCACGACGAACAACGGTGGGCGTCGCTTCGGCGCCCGGCGCGCCGCCAATGAAGCCCGCCATGTCCTTCATGTCGAGGGTGCTCGCGTGCAACTTCCCTTCGAGGCGCGGGATGGCCCGGGCGGCGTCCCACGACAGCGTGCCGTCCATGGCGGTCGCGCCGAATTTCCACACGAGATCCTTGGCGATCCACTTCGTGCCGATACGATCGAGATGGCTGGTGAAGGTGTAAGGCGGGCTGGCGGGGAGCGCGATGCCGAAGAGGCGATAGAGGTCGGCGGCGTCCTGCCCTTCCATGGAGAGGTTGACGTTCAACCCCGCGAGATGGACGGGATCCGTCACCGTGCCCTTGGCGACAATCTTCGTATCGCCCGACACGAAATTCAGGTTGATGGGGTAAGGCGTCTCGACGGAGCGCAAGGCCAGGATCGAGCCGCCGGCGCCCGTGATCGTCGTGCGCGCGCCTTGGAAATTGCCGAATCCTTTGACATGCAATGTCGGTTCGCCGCCGTCGGCGGGCGGCGTCGTCGCGAGCTCGAAGGCCATGTCGCTCTTGCTCGCCGCATCGCGCACACGCAGGCGCACGTCGCGCAAGGTGAGGTCGTGAATCTCGGGCAGTTTGACCGGCCCGGTTTCATCGGGGCGCGCGTCCATCGTCCAGTTGGTGCGGCCGTCCGCATCGCGCGCGAACATGCCGCTGGTTTCCGCCACCACAAGACGCGGGAGAACGATGTCGCCCGCCAGGAGACGCCAGAAACCAATGCGGGCCTCGATCAGCTTGGCGTCGAGGGCGGGTTCCTTCTCGCCCTCGCGCGGCGGAATGCGGACGTCCCCTGCCACGAACGCCAGGGGAAAAATGTCGACATCCAATGCGCCGATTGTGACGGGCCGTCCAAGTGCGGCGCTCAAGCGGCGTTCGGCGAGCCCGCGAAAATCAGCTAATGCGAGCACCAACAGCGCCAGGGCGATGACACCCGCGGCGCCGATCCCGATCCGGACAAGGACCTTTTGGCGTTGCATGGAAACAGCAACGCCTCACGCGGCGGTCGTGTTCCGGTTTTATGAACGCGGCGCTTCGTACAAAAACCGGGTCCGGACCGTTCCGTCGATGGCCGCGAGTTCCTTGCGGATCCCCATGCCGACCTCGACGCGGCCGAGCACGTCGGTCACGACATAGCCGATCTCGCCGTCGGTACGCAGGTACTGGCCCGCCATGTTGATCTTCCGGCGCGAGAACACGTCGGAGATCTTGGCCATGACGCCCGGGGCGTCGCGGTGGATGTGCATGAAGCGCGTGGTGTCGGACTGCGGCGGCAGCGCCACTTCGACGAAATTCACCGCGCCCAGGGTCGAGCCGTTGTCGGAGTATTTCACCAGCTTCTCGGCGACTTCGGCGCCGATGTTGGCTTGCGCTTCCTCTGTCGACCCGCCGATGTGCGGCGTGAGGATGACGTTGCGCATGCCCTGAAGCTGGCTCTTGAATTTCTCGTCCGCGCCGGACGGCTCCTTGGGGAACACATCGAGCGCCGCGCCTGCGATGTGGCCCGACTTGAGGGCGTCGGCGAGAGCGGGAATATCGACGACGTTGCCGCGCGCCGCATTGATGAGGAAAGCACCCTTCTTCATCTTGGCGAGTTTCGCGGCCGTGATCATGTTCTTGGTTTCGGGCGTTTCGGGCACGTGCAGCGTCACGACGTCGGACATCGCCAAGAGGTTGTCGAACGACCGGCAAGCCTGCGCGTTGCCGATCACGAGCTTCTCGACGATATCGTAGAAGCGCACCTGCATGCCCATCGCCTCGGCCATCACCGAAAGCTGCGAGCCGATGTGACCGTAGCCGACGATGCCGAGCACCTTGCCGCGGATCTCGCGCGCGCCCTTCACCGACTTGTCCCAGGCGCCTTCGTGCGCGCCCCAGGAGCGCTGCGGGACGCCGCGCATCAGCATGATGATCTCGGCGATCACCAGTTCGGCGACAGACCGGGTGTTGGAATAGGGCGCGTTGAAAACGGGAATGCCGAGGCGCTTCGCGCACTTGGTGTCGATCTGGTTGGTGCCGATGCAGAACGCGCCGACGGTCAAGAGCTTCTCGGCCGAGGCGAGCACGTCCTTGGTGAGCTTGGTGCGGGAACGGATGCCGAGGATGTGGACATCCTTCAGCGCCTTCTTGAGGGCGTCGCCGTCCAAAGCTTCGTTCACGGTGCGCACCGAGCCATAACCGTTGCGCTTGAACAGATCGACCGCGCTCTTGTGGACGTTCTCCAGAAGGAGGACGTTGATCTTGCTTTTGGGAAGCGACAGACGTTCAGCCACCGTGAAATTCCTCTGAAACCAGGGACTAGGTCTGGCCTGTTCGGCCGGGACCGTCGTAATGTGGGGCGGGGATTAGCACAAAGCGCTGGGGAACCCAAGAATGGCCGGAAAAATCGACGCTCGACTGAAGCAATTGGGGATTTCGCTGCCGGTTGCGTCCGTCCCGGTGGCGAACTACATCCCCTTCGTTAAAACCGGCAATCTGGTCTTCGTGGCGGGTCAAATTCCCCTCTTGAACGGCGCGGTGCATTACACCGGCATCGTCGGATTGGACCTTTCCCTGGAGGTCGCCGTCAACGCCGCCCGGCTATGCGCCCTGAACCTCCTGGCGCAGGCCAAGGCGGCCTGCGACGGCGATCTGGACCGGGTGACCCGGGTCGTGAAGCTGACCGGCTTCGTGGCCGCCAACGCCCATTTCACCGATCACCCAAAGGTGATCAACGGCGCCTCGGACCTGATGGTCGAGGTGTTCGGCGACCTGGGCCGGCACGCGCGAGTCGCGGTTGGCGCCCCGTCTCTGCCCCGCGGCGCGCCGGTAGAAGTCGACGCCATTTTTGAGGTCGCATAAGGCCGTTGCCGGACCGTTTCAGCCTTAAGGTCGTTCCCAGTATCCACAGGGTTGACGCCAGCGCATGGGACCTATGCGCCGGCGCGCGAACGGCCACCCACAATCCCTTCGTCCGCCACGCCTTCTTTAGCGCCCTTGAAGACTCGGGCTCGGTCAGCGCCGAAGCCGGTTGGCAGCCGCAGCACCTGATCCTTGAAGACGGCGACCGCGTCGCCGGATGCGTGCCGCTCTATTTGAAGAACCACTCCTACGGCGAATACATCTTCGATTGGGGCTGGGCCCAAGCGTTGGAGCGTGCGGGCGGACGCTACTATCCAAAGCTCCAATGCGCGGTGCCGTTTACGCCCGCGACCGGCCCTCGCCTCCTCGTGCAAGAAGACGCGCCTGACCGAGACGCGCTTCAGCGCACCTTGGCCCAAGGCATGATCGAGTTGGGGCGGCGGCTCAAAGTCTCTTCGGTGCATGCGACTTTCGCCACCGAAAGCGAACATGCGCTGATGGCCGAGGAAGGGCTTATGGCGCGCTTGAGCGAACAATACCATTGGAAGAACGACGGCTATGGGACGTTCGACGACTTCTTAGCCGCGCTATCTTCACGCAAGCGCAAGACCATCCGGCGCGAACGCGAGATCGCCAACGAACGTGTGAACATCTCGATCCTGACCGGCGACGACATCAAGACGCGGCATTGGGATGCCTTCTTCCGGTTCTACATGAACACTTCGGATCGGAAGTGGGGCCAGGCTTATCTCAACCGCGAATTCTTCACACTGCTGGGCGAGCGCCTGAAAGACGCGGTGGTATTGGTGATGGGCGAGGAAAACGGCGACCTCGTCTGCGGTGCGTTGAACTTGCGCGGCGGCGACACATTGTTCGGCCGCAACTGGGGCACGGTGGTCGACTATCCCATGCTGCACTTCGAGGTGTGTTATTACCGCGCGATGGATTTCGCGATCGCCGAAAAACTTTCATGGGTGGAAGCCGGCGCGCAGGGCGAACATAAGATTCAACGGGGCTACCTGCCTCGCCGCACCTTCTCGAACCACTGGATCGCGGACACTGGGTTCCGGCACGCGGTGGCTGACTTCCTGAAACGCGAGCGCATCGCCGTCAGCCAGCAAATGGCCGAACTCACGGACCTGGGGCCGTTCAAACGCGAGGGCTAAGCTTTCTTGACCTCGACCGGCGCGCCGTTTTCGTCCGTGGCGACGAAGGTATAACGCCCCTCGGTCACTTTGAGTTGGGTGACGGGCGCGCCCGGCGCGCGGCGGCGGACCCAGCATTCGATATCCACCGCAACAGAGGTGCGGCCGATGCGGGCGACGCGGGTGTAGATCGTCACTTCGTCGCCCTTGTGGATGGGCTTGTGGAATTTCATGGCGTCGACCGCCACGGTCACCATGCGCAGGCCGCCGGCGGCCTGACCCGCGGCGATAGCGCCCCCGATATCCATCTGGCCCAGCACCCAGCCGCCGAAAATCTGGCCGTAAACGTTGGTGTCCTTGGGCATGGCGTAAACGCGCAAGGCGAGTTCGCCTTGAGGTTTCTCGGATTTTTCGATGTCGGGCATGGCTTCCAATGAAATTCGCGGAACGCAAGATATTGTATAGGAGCGCGAAGCCCCATACTTTACCGGCGCGAAACGCCCCTGTCCCCTTTTAGATTCAGATTTGAACGATGGCCGACCTTTTCTCCGCGAAGCCCAAACCGACCAAAGAAAAAGAGAAAGAGAAGGACAGCCGCGCGTCCGGATCCGACTACACGGCCAAGGACATCGAAGTCCTTGAAGGCCTGGAGCCTGTCCGGCGTCGTCCGGGCATGTACATCGGCGGCACTGACGAAAAGGCGATGCGCCATCTGATCGCCGAAGTGCTGGACAACGCGATGGACGAAGCGGTGGCCGGCCACGCCACCACGATCGAAGTCCATCTGGGCGAAGACAATCAGGTGATGATCCGCGACAACGGCCGCGGCATGCCGATCGATCCGCATCCAAAATTCCCGAAGAAGTCGGCGTTGGAAGTCATTCTGACCATGCTCCATTCCGGCGGAAAATTCTCCGACAAGGTTTACAAGACATCCGGCGGCCTGCACGGCGTCGGCATCAGCGTGGTGAACGCGCTGTCGACGGACCTGACGGTCGAGGTTGCGCGCGACAAGACCTTGTGGTCGCAGAGCTTCAGCCGCGGCCACGCGAAGACCAAACTGACCAAGGGCGGCAACGTCAACCGCCGGGGCACCACCGTTCGTTTTACGCCCGATCCGCAAATTTTCGGCGAAACCGCGCACTTCAAGCCGGCCGATGTGTACCGCATGGTGCGCTCGAAGGCGTATCTGTTCGAGGGCGTGCGCGTCCGCTGGTCCGTGGACAAGGGCCTGTTGAAGGAAGGCGACCCGACCCCGGCCGAGGAAGAACTGCACTTCGAGAACGGCCTGACCGACTATCTTCAGCACGTCCTGGGCAACCGCAAACGGCTGGTGGAGCCCTTCTTCTCGGGCAAGGCGGAACTGGAAGCCAGCGCCAACGACAGTGGCGGGCGCGTCGAGTGGGCCTTGTGCTGGCCGGACGACGAAGACGGATTCCTCAGTTCCTATTGCAACACGGTCCCGACGCCCGAAGGCGGCACGCACGAACAAGGCATGAAAAGCGCGCTGTTGCGCGCCTTGAAAGGCTACGCGGAGCTGACCAACACAAAGGGCGTGGGCATCGTCACGGGCGAAGACCTGTGGGGCGGCGCCTGCATGATGCTGTCGGTTTTCATCAAGGAACCGCAGTTCCAGGGCCAGACCAAAGAGAAACTCGTTTCGGTGTCCGCGTCGCGCCTCGTCGATACCATCATCAAGGACCACTTCGATCACTGGCTGTCGGGCGATCCGAACTCGGCGAACGTCCTGCTGGAAACCGCGATCGCGCGCGCGAGCGAACGCGCCCGCAAGAAGCAGGATCAGGATTTAAGCCGCAAGTCGGCGACCAAAAAGCTGCGCCTGCCCGGCAAGCTGACCGACTGCACCCGCTCGAATCCCATCGGCACCGAGCTGTTCATCGTCGAAGGCGACAGCGCCGGCGGCTCCGCCAAACAGGCCCGCAGCCGCGAGACGCAGGCGGTCCTGCCCTTGCGCGGAAAGATCCTGAACGTGGCGTCGGCGACCGACGACAAACTGCGCGCGAACCAGGAACTGCAAGACCTGATCGAGGCCTTGGGCTGCGGCATCCGCGACCGCTACGACGAAAGCAAGCTGCGCTACGAGAAGATCATCATCATGACGGACGCCGACGTGGACGGCGCGCATATCGCGAGCCTCCTGATGACGTTCTTCTACCGGGAAATGCCGCAGATGATCGAAAACGGGCACCTCTACCTTGCGCTGCCGCCGCTGTACCGCCTGACGCAGAAGGGCAACACGGCCTACGCGATGAACGACGCCCACAAGGAACAACTCATCAAGAGCCACTTCGATTCACGCGGGAAAGTGGAAGTCAGCCGCTTCAAAGGCCTGGGGGAAATGCCGCCGATTTTCCTCAAGGAAACAACCATGGATCCGGCGCGCCGCACCTTGCTGAAGGTGATGATCGCCGACGACAGCGAAAAGAGTTCGCAGCGCGCGACGGCGAAACTGGTGGAACAACTCATGGGCCGCAAGCCCGAGGAGCGTTTCAAGTTCATCCAGGAAAACGCGCAGTTCGCGGCCGCGCTCGATATCTAGACGCGAAAGCGCCTAGCCGAGAAAGACGGTCGGGCGGAACTTCATATATTGGCGCTCCACGTCCGTGATCTCGCGACGGAGCATCATGTGGTAGGCTTCCTCCAGCTCCGCCTCGCCTTTCACCAGTCGCGTCCAAAGCTCCACGCCCTTCGGACGCAGGTCCGGATGAACGAGCGCATGGATCGACGTGATCCAGATCGACACGCCGCGCGCGACGCTGTTGGTGAAGATGGTGTTGCGGTGCGCAAGCTGTTCACGGAACGCCTGCAGCTTCTGTTCGTAACCTTGCAGTGTCGCCTTCGCCGCCTCGTCGACGGGCTGCGTTCCCAGGAAATATTCCTCCGGGAACGGCACGTCGATCTGCTTGGTGGTGTCGAGACTTTTTTTCGCCAGCATCGCCGCGGCCAGTTCGCCCGCGAGGCCGGTCGACGAATGCGGAAGCTCGGCGAAATGGTCTTCGATCTGGCGTTGCGGCGTGCGCGCGCGCAGCGCCTCGCGCCGGCGTTGAGCCAAGTACCGCTTAATAATGCTGAAGATCACGCGCCGACTTCCGGAGAGTTATCAAAGGGAGCGGATAATACCCGAAAAATCGACGTTGCCATTACCGTCTTTGACGAACTTTTCGTAAAGCTCGGTGGCGGCCTTGCCGATGGGCGTCGCCATATCGGCCGCCGCGGCCGCGTCCTGGCTCAGCCGCAGATCCTTGAGCATCATCGCCGCCGCGAAGCCGGGCTTATAATCGCGGTTCGCGGGCGATGTCGGCACCGGACCCGGCACCGGGCAGTAGGAGGTCATGGACCAGCACTGGCCGGACGCCTTCGAGCTGATGTCGAACAACACCTGGCTGTCCAAACCTAAGCGCTCGGCGAGCTTGAACGCCTCGCAGGTGCCGATCATCGAAATACCGAGCAGCATGTTGTTACAAACCTTGGCCACCTGCCCGTTTCCGGCCGCGCCGGCATGCACGATCACCTTGCCCATCGCTTCGAGGAAAGGTTTGGCGGCCGCGAAGGCCTTGTCCGTACCGCCGACCATGAAGGTCAGCGTGCCGGCCGCCGCCGCGGCGATCCCGCCGGAGACGGGCGCGTCCACCATGGCGAATCCCTTGTCCTCGGCGGCCTTGATGACGTCGCGCGCCGTCGGCACATCGATGGTCGAACAGTCGATGAAGATGGCGCCTTTTTTGGCCGCCTCGAAAATCCCGCCCGTCATGAAAGTCTGGCGCACATGCGCGCCTGCCGGAAGCATGGTGATGACGCAGTCGGCGTCTTTCGCGGCGTCGGCGGCCGTTGCGCCGACACCGGCTCCGGCGGCGCGCGCGGCATCGAGCGCGGCGGGGACGAGGTCGAACACCCGTACGGTGTGACCGGCTTTGATCTGGTTCTGGGCCATGGGTCCGCCCATGTTGCCGAGACCGATGAATGCGACGTTGGCCATGGTTGACGCTCCTAAAGAATGTGCGAGAGATCGAGTTCCTTGCCGGGCAGCGGCGCGAAATAGGCCGCCACGTCGGCTTCCGTGACATCGGCGAGTTTGGCCGGCGACCAGCGCGGCGCATTGTCCTTGTCGATCAACAGCGCGCGCACGCCTTCATAGAAATCCGTTCCGGCGGCGCAGCGATTGGCGATGCGCCATTCCATCTTCATGTTGTCCTCGAACGAAAGCGCGGCGCCTTCGCGGATTTGACGGAAGGTGACTTTCATCGCGGTCGGCGATTTCGTCTTGAGAATTTTGGCCTGCTCCGTCGCCCACTCGCCGCCGTCGGCGTCCAGGGAGGCGATGATCGCTTCCACGGAGCCGAGGCCGAAGTGGCGGGCGAAGGATGTCCGGTCCGCGGCGATGGGCGCGGTCTGCACCGGTTCGGCGAACTGGGCGATCAGGAAGGACACCTCATCGAGATCGTTCACAGCGTCGCTTGCGAGTTTCGCTTCAAGGTCCGCCAGGCGCTCGTGCGGTACGAAGGCTTCCGCGAGGCCGAGCGCGACACAGTCCGCGCCCTTCAGACGCTTGCCGGTCAAACCGAGGTACATGCCCGCATGACCGGGAAGGCGCGGAAGGAAGTATCCGCCGCCCACGTCGGGGAAAAGGCCGATGCCCGTTTCAGGCATGGCGAACATGGTCCGGTCGGTCGCCACGCGGTAGCCGCCGTGCACCGATACGCCGACGCCGCCGCCCATGACGATGCCGTCCACCAGCGCAATATAGGGCTTCGGATAGCGTTTGATGAGCGTATTGAGCCGGTATTCCGTGCTCCAGAAACGCGCGGGGTAATCGCGGCCCGCCTTGCCGTCCTCATACAGGCGCACGACGTCGCCGCCCGCGCAAAAGGCTTTCTCGCCCGCGCCGCGAATGACGACGGCCTTCACGGCATCGTCAACCGCCCAGGCCTTCAACTGCGCGGTCATCAGTTCGCACATATTGAGCGTGAGCGCGTTCAGAGCCTTGGGGCGGTTGAGGAGGATATGGCCGAGCGCGCCCTTGCGCGCGAACAGCACCTCGGCGTCGGGCGCCGCGTCCGCAGCGCTCACGAGCGGCCTCCGCTTTGCAGAACGTAGCGCGAGACGATCACGCGCATGATCTCGTTCGTGCCTTCGAGAATCTGGTGTACCCGCGCGTCGCGCAGGAACCGTTCGATGGGATAGTCCTTCAGGTAGCCATACCCGCCGTGAAGCTGGAGCGCGGTGTTGCACACGTCGAATCCCACGTCGCTCGCGAACCGTTTCGCCATCGCGCAGTATTTCGTCGCATCGGGCTCCTTGGCGTCGAGCCGCATCGCGGCGTCATGAATCATGAGACGCGCGGCGTGCAGATCGGTCGCCATGTCGGCCAGCTTGAACTGCACCGACTGGAAGCCCGCGAGGGTCTGATTGAACTGCGTGCGCGTCTGGACATAGTCGGTGGCGATTTCGAGGCCGGCGCGCGCCGCGCCGAGCGAACAGGCGCCGATATTGATGCGCCCGCCGTCCAGGCCGATCATGGCGATCTTGAAACCCTCGCCTTCCGCGCCAAGCAGATTGGCGACCGGCACGCGGCAATCCTCGAGGATCACCGCAGAGGTCGGCTGGCTGTTCCAGCCGAGTTTCTTTTCCTGAGCGCCGAACGAGAGGCCCGGCGTGCCGTTCTCCACCAGGATGCAACTGATACCCTTCGGCCCGTCGTCGCCGGTGCGGGCCATAATGGCGTAAACGTCCGAGCGGCCGCCGCCGGAGATGAACGCTTTCGATCCGTTCAGAATGTAGTAATCGCCGTCGCGCACCGCCTTGGTCCGCAAGGAGGCGGCGTCGGAACCGGACGACGGTTCGGTGAGACAGTAGCTGGCGAACCACTCCATCGCGCACAGCTTGGGCAAAAATTTCTTCTTGAGCGCCTCGCCGCCGAAGCGGTCGATCATCGCGGCGACCATGTTGTGGATGGAGATGTAGGCCGCGGTGGACGTGCACCCCGCGGCCAGTTCCTCAAGAATGATCGCACTGTCGAGACGCCCCAGCCCCGTCCCGTCGTAATCGGGCGAGACATACATGCCGCCGAAACCGAGCGCGGCGGCGGCGCGCAGTTCCTCGGCCGGGAAGTGCTTTTCCTCGTCCCAACGGGCGGCGTTGGGGGTGAAAACGTCGCGCGCGAACTTACGCGCCGTTTCCTGAAACGCTTGCTGATCTTCGCTGAGCCTGAAGTCCATGCGATACCGTCCGCCCCCGTTCGCGAAATTTTCTTAGCCGACTACATTCCATTGTAACTAAGGTTTTTCAACGGGAATCTGGCCGTGATTTGCGGCGGTTTCTGCATAAAACATGCACGCCTTCTGATATAAGCGAAACAATGAAGAGACGGTCCGCGCTTTCCCTCGCTCTGCTGCTCGCGCTGCCGCGCGGCGCGCTGGCGGCCTCCACCACCGCCCTGGAGCAGGTTCTTGATCGCGCGGGCGCGCTGCGGCCGTTGAAGACCGTGATTGTCGCGCGCGACGGCAAGACCATCGCCGAGCGCGGCTATCGCGGACATAAGACGACAGCCGCCACGAATATCAAATCCGCATCGAAGTCCGTCGTCTCGGCGTTGGTCGGCATCGCCATCGATAAACAAGTGCTGACCGGCGTCGATCAACCGATCGCGACGGTCCTGGAAAGCGATTTTCCCGCAAAGCCCGACCCGCGCCTGTTCGAAATCACTATCGGCCATCTTCTGTCCATGCAGGCGGGATTGGGACGCACGTCCGGCCAGAACTACGGCCGGTGGGTGCAGAGCAAGAACTGGGTGCGCACAGCCCTCGCCCAGCCGTTCGACGACGAACCCGGCGGCGCGATGTTGTACTCGACCGGTTCCTCGCATCTCCTGTCGGCGATTCTGACGCGCGCGGCGAAACGTCCGGCCCTCCAGCTCGCGCGGGAATGGCTGGGCCCCCAGGACGAATTCATCATCGGCGACTGGCAGCGTGATCCGCAAGGCGTGTACCTGGGCGGCAATCAAATGGCGATGAGCGCGCGGTCGCTTCTGGCGTTCGGCGAGCTTTATCGCAACGGGGGCAAAGCCCGGAATGGACAGCAGTTGATTTCATCCGAATGGATCAAGCGGTCGTGGGAGCCGCGTACGAACTCGCGCTTCACCGGCGACGGCTACGGCTACGGCTGGTTCATGCGCCAGATCGCGGGGGACACCGTGCCGTATGCGTGGGGCTACGGCGGACAGATGTTATACATCGCACCCTCGCTGGGCCTGACCGTGGCGATGACATCGGACGACAGCGCGCCGGCGGGGCGCACAGGCCATCGCGGTAATCTGCACGACCTGATGGCCGAGATCGCGGCGGCAGCTGCGGCCTAAACAAGAAAGGCCCGGATGATCCGGGCCTTTTTCTTTTGTGATGGTGGGCGATACAGGGATCGAACCTGTGACCTTTCCCATGTCAAGGGAACGCGCTACCGCTGTGCCAATCGCCCACGTTTCATCATCACATTGCAAGTACATAGGAAACGCACTTGCACCGCCGGTAAGGGTCGGAGGGCGTTGTTTATAGGCAAGTTTTGGGAAGCGCAAGGCCTCCTTCCCAGGTTTCGGCAGAAAGGCTGGCACGGCCGGGACGGATCGACTTACAATCAATGGTTTCCGGCCCTTTATAGCCCTTCCGAGCCCGCCTTTGCCGCCAACCGATTCACCGCCGCCGAACCCCATCGAGGTCCTGGAGCCCACCCGGCCCACCGTGCCGCTGGTGTTCGCCTCGCCGCACTCGGGCGCCTTCTACCCGCCCGCGTTCGTGGCCAGCTCGCCGCTCGACCTCGCGACCTTGCGCCGCTCGGAGGATTGTTACGTCGATCAACTGTTCGCCGAGGCGCCAGGCCTGGGCGCGCCTTTGGTCCGCGCGCTGTATCCGCGCGCGTATCTGGATGTGAACCGGGAGCCTTACGAGCTGGATCCGGACATGTTCAACGACACGCTTCCGGCCCATGCGAACACGACGTCGGTGCGGGTCGGTGCGGGTCTCGGGACCATTCCCCGGATCGTTGCGACCCGGCGCGAAATCTATCGCGCGAAGTTGAACTTCCAAGAGGCGGAACAACGGATCGAAACGGTGTACCGGCCGTACCATCGGGCGCTGACCGGTTTGATCGCGCGCGCCCACGCGCGGTTCGGTTTCTGCATCCTTATCGACTGCCATTCCATGCCGTCGACCGGCTTGCCGGTCACGTCGATTGGCGACGGACGCACCATCGATGTCGTGCTTGGCGACCGCAGCGGGCAATCCTGCGCGCCCCGCATCACGGACACGGCCGAAGGCTTCCTGACGCAGCGCCATTATCGCGTGACCCGCAACAATCCGTATGCGGGTGGCTTCACCACGCAGCACTACGGCAATCCGGCAAGCGGCGTCCACGTGCTGCAAATCGAGATCAACCGGAACCTCTACATGGACGAAGCGACGCTGGAGCGGCGTCCGGGGTTCGCCGCGCTTCAATCCGATATTCGCGGTCTGATGAGCCATCTGATCGCTTTGGCCGCTCAAAACAGCGAAATGTTCGCTCGCCAGCGCCTTAGCGCCGAGTAGTGGTGCGCGCGAGAGTTGAAATTTCTTTGTCTGCTGTGCTCTATAAAATATAGTCGTTTCAGAGGGAGCGCGGGGCGTCCCGCGAAGATGGGCATCAGGCATGGTTGAGATCGGCACACTTACACTCTTTCGAGAAAAATCGGTGGTCCATCAGTTCGCCGAACTCGATGAGGAAGGCGCGCGCGACATGCCGGTGATGACGATCCGCTCCAACCGCATCACGATCCCTGTGAAAACCAAGGTCAATACGATCATGGCGATCGTGCGTGGCCAGAACATCCCCGGCACGATGCGCATGGCCGCGGTCCTGGTCGAGGAAATCCGCCGCGATCCGAACATCATGCAGGACGCCAGCGCTTTCGATTGGGAAGCGCAGTGGCGCCGCAAGGTGTCGAAATATGAAATCGACTACAATCCGGAGAATTGGGTGTCGCTGCACATCGGCGGCGACCAGATTTTCACCAGCCGCGACGACAACGACGTGATCTCGCAAGTCGAGGCGCTGGCCTCGGGCGAGGACGTCACGGATTCAATCGTCTCGGAAGCCGCGGCCAATATCATCGGCGCGCTGGAAGATCTTGTCGTCGAACACGACAGCCAGACGGCCTTCGTGTTCACGCAGTTCCCCGCCTACTTACGCGCGGCCATCCTGGAGCGCCGCGACCGCAAGACCGGTTCATACGCGGTGTCGGCGCACCATCCCTCGCCGCAGCGCCCCGTGCGCCTGTCGGCCTTCATCGGCGTGTGCGCCGATATGGCCGAAGCGCTGACGCACAAGTCGTTCCTGGACCGCGTGCAGGAATTGATCGCCACGAACGCGATCGGGAACGCGGGCATCACGCCCGCGCTGGTGCAGGCGACGCGCAACCGCCGCCGCGATCTCATGCAGCAGATCGAAAACTTCGAGGGCGCGAATAAGGTTGTTTACCGGCCCGAGCGCCCGAACTTCGGTTAACGCGGCGTTGCGGCGCGTGCCCGCAACCCTACCCAGGGTTAAAGCCCGGGGTTCAGCCGCCTGTGTGACCGAAAGTCCTCAGCAGGAACAAAATCAGCAAGAGCGCCACAGCCAGAGCCTGTGTGGCGACCCGCAACCGCATTAATTTATTCGCGTATTTGCGGTTGAATTCACCGCCCGCGATAAAAGACACCAGCCCGGTGGCGAGCACGCCCACGACAGCCACGAGCGTTAGTCCAAGAAGAACGGAAAACACACTTTCCATAGGGCGATACTCGTTCGGTTACGCGGTAAATGCGGCAAGCGTGGCGGCGCTCGCTTCAAGCTTGCAGAGACAATATCACCGCAGAGTTGCAGGCGAAAACATTGAAGTAAATAGACCTCACGACTATCCTTTTCGCAGTGGGGAATTGTGGACGGGGGATACCGTGTTGGGTCGCATTCTCGTTGTCGATGACAACGTGATGGTGCGGGAGTCTTATACCGAGCTCTTGCGTCATCGGGGCTACGACGTGATGCAGGCGGGCGACGGTGAAGAAGCGCTCCAGGTCATCCGTCAAAGCGCGATCGATCTGGCGATCATCGACATCATGATGCCGACGATGGGCGGACTTGAACTGCGCCAGGTGCTGCAAGACAAGGCGCCCGGCATCGCCACCATCCTTGTGACCGGCCAACCGGACAAGGTCGAGGATCTTGTCGACGACGACCCCGACTTCCAAAGCGGGCGTGTGGCGATGCTGTACAAACCGGTGCATCCGGTGATGCTGCTGGCTGAAGTCGACAAGCGCCTGATGCGGGTCATGGGGATGCGCTAGGGCGCAATCACCTATGTCCTACGGCTAAACCGAGAAACTCTCACCGCAGCCGCAGCGGCCTTTTTCGTTGGGATTCGTGAAAACGAAGCCGCTTTCCATCTTGCTCTCGCGATAGTCGAGTTCGCTGCCGAGGAGGTACATGACCGCCTTGGGGTCGATGAACACCTTGGCGCCGTTATGTTCGACCACATCCTCGAACTTGCGCCGCTCTTCGGCGTATTCGACGAGGTAGGATTTGCCCGAGCAACCCTTGTTGCTGACGCCGACGCGCACGCCAAGCACCGGCTTGGCAGCCTTGGCGACAATCTCGTTGATACGCGTGGCGGCGGCGTCCGTAATCCGGATCGGCGGCGGCAGCGCGCGCTGGGCTTTCGGTTCGGCGGTGTTGGTCTGCATGCTCATCACGGACCTAATATAAGAGGCGTTCGTTGAATTTCACGCTCAGAACATATCAAGGGCGACTTTGGCCACTTCGGACATATTCGCGGGCGTCCACGGCGGATCCCATGTCAGGACCACGTCAACTTCTCCGATGCCTTCGACCGCCGCCACACGCTCGGCGACTTCCTTGGGCATCGAGCCCGCGACCGGACAGGCCGGCGCCGTCAGCGTCATCGTCACCACGGTATCGCCGGTGTCGCCGATCTTGAGATCGTAGATCAGGCCGAGGTCGTAGATATTGACCGGAATTTCAGGGTCATAGACGGCGCGCAACGCCTCCACGACCGCCTCTTCGCTTGCCACCGGAAGAGTGGGATCCTTGGGCTCGCCCGCGCGCACGGTCGTGCCTTCCTTCGGCGGTTCACCGCCGCCGGAATAGGGATCGTAGGCGTGGAAATCCTCGGCCGCCTCGTCCTTCGGCGGATCCTTCGGGGCCGCCGTCTGTTCCGGGGCCTGTTCTTGCGGCTTTTCGTCGTGCATCGTCATTTCTCTGTACTTGTCTGCCCCTTGCCGTCCAGGCAGGAGATCAGCGCGTGCCACGGCAGGGTCGCGCACTTCACCCGGACGGGGAACTGACGCACGCCCGACAGGGACGCAAGTTTATCCACGCTTTCGCCGACCTCGGCGGGCAAGGCGGTTTTCACGTTCTCGGCATCGGCCTTACCGGTGCAAAGATCGTGGACCGCATCGAACAAGCCGCGCACGGTTGCGACGGGTTGCCCCTGGAGCGCTTCGGTCATCATCGAGGCCGACGCGATGGAGATCGCGCACCCCTTGCCCTCGAAACCGATGTTCGCGACACGGCCGTCCACCACCTCGGCGGTCACAGTCACCTTGTCGCCGCACATAGGATTGTTGCCTTGCGCCTTGCAGGTGTGGTGCTCCACCAGACGCGCATTGCGCGGGTTCTTGGCGTGATCGAGGATCACTTCCTGATAGAGGCTGCGCAGGTCGTCGCTCAAAGGAGCTGCATTCATAACAGCACCTCCCGGGCCCGCTGGAGCGCGGTCACGAGCGCATCGACCTCCTCCATCGTGTTGTAGAGGCCGAACGAGGCGCGGGTCGTCGCGCTGACGCCCAACAGCTCCATGAGGGGCTGGGCGCAGTGATGGCCGGCGCGCACACAGACGCCATAACGATCGAGCACCGTCGCGAGATCGTGGGGATGCGCGCCGTCCATGACAAACGATTGCACGGCGGCTTTGTGCGGCGCCGTCCCGATCAGGCGCAATCCCGGGACCTGGGCCAGGCGAGTCATGGCGTAGCGCAACAACGCATCCTCGTGCCGCGCAACGGCCACGCGATCGAGACCGTTCAGATAGTCGATCGCCGCGCCCAGACCGATCGCCTGGGCGATGGGCGGGGTTCCAGCCTCGAACTTCGCGGGAGCCTGAGCCCAGGTGGTCTTCGCGAAGGTGCAAGAATCGATCATGTCGCCGCCGCCCTGATAGGGCGGCATAGCGTCGAGCAGATCGGCCCGCGCCCACAGCACCCCGATCCCGGTCGGCCCGTAGAGCTTGTGGCCGGAGAAGACATAGAAGTCGCAGCCGAGGTCCTGCACGTCCACGTGCTGATGGACGATACCCTGGCAACCGTCGAGCATGACCTTCGCGCCGGCGGCATGGGCCAGATCGGCCACCTCGCGCACCGGAAGCACGGTGCCGAGAACATTGGACACATGCGCGATGGCCACGAGTTTGGTTTTCGGGCCGATGATCTTGGCGAATTCGGCGACATCGACGCTGCCGTCGGCGTTCACCGGCACAATGCGCAACACGCAGCCGACAGCGTCCCGGAGAAGCTGCCACGGCACGATGTTGGAGTGATGCTCGACCGAGGTGATCACCACCTCATCGCCCGCCTTGAGGAACGCCCGGCCGTAGGTCGCGGCCACCAGATTGATCGCCTCGGTCGCGCCCTTGGTGAAGACGACTTCGGAAACGTGCTTCGCATTGATGAAGGTGCGCACCTTCTCGCGGGCCGCCTCGTAATTCGCGGTCGCGGTTTCGCTGAGGTAATACGCGCCGCGATGCACGTTGGCGTATTCGTCGCCATAGACCTTGGTGATCGCCTCGATCACCTGACGCGGTTTCTGGGCGGACGCGGCGCTGTCGAGGAAGACCAGCGGTTTGCCGTGCACCGTGCGGCTCAGGATCGGGAAATCCGCGCGCGCCTTCGCGACGTCGAAAGACGGCGCCGGTTGAGCTTTCGCCTGCAACGCCGTCATGACGCCCTCCGCATCAGCCAGCCGGAGATTTCCGCCGACAGCAGATCGTGCGCCGCCGGGTCGTCGACATCGGCCAGCGCGTCGGCGAGAAACCCCTGCACGAGCAAGAGGCGCGCCGCCTGCGGATCGATCCCGCGCGCGGCAAGATAGAACAGATGATCGGGATCGAGTTCGCCCGTGGTCGCACCATGGCCGCACTTCACGTCGTCGGCGTAGATCTCGAGTTCCGGCTTGCAGTCGATCTGCGGTCCCCGTGCGAGGAACAGCGCTTTATGAAGCTGCTGCCCGTCCGTTTTCTGGGCGTCGCGCGCCACGAGAACGCGGCCCTGATAGACGCCGTGCGACTCATCGTCCACCACGCCCTTGAACACCTGATTGGACGCGCAGTTGGGAACGTTGTGATTCACCACGGTCGTAAAGTCGTGATGGGCGCGCCCTTTCAAGGCGTAGGCCCCGTTGAGGCGCGCGCGCGCATTCTCGCCTCGGAAATCGAGCCTGATTTCCTGGCGCACTAGAACGCCGCCCAGGCCGAGGTGGAAGGCGTCGAACGCGGCGTCCGCCGCAAGCTCGACCGCGCTGGTGGCGAGATGGAAGGCGTCGGCGTCCTCACGCACCAGCACATAGCGGCGCAGACGGGCGCCCGCGCCGACGGAAACCGTCGTCACGGGGTTCGAGAAATAGGGTTGTCCGGGAAGCCCGTGGTGCGATTCGAAAACGGTCAACGCCGCGCCGGGCGCGACAGTGATGGAGACGCGCGGGTGGAATGCGACGGTCTCCGCGCCGGCGGCGCCGATGGAAATAAGATGCACAGGTCTCGCCACCGGCCCGCGCGCGTCGAGGGTCACGCCGCCGCTCATATAAGCGGCGTTGAGGACGGCAAGTGGAAGGTCGACGACCGCCGCCGGGGTCTGGGCTTCAGCGATCGTCAGGTTCGGCTCAACCGCGCGGTCGGAAAGGTCCGCGCGATACTTGCCGTTCACAAGAACGATGCGTAAAGCGTCGGGGAGACGCGGCACGTCGGCCGGAATCGCCGTGACATCGATATCGTCCGCAGCGGCCGCCGGGATGAAGGGCACCTTCGCGAGCGCCCGCAGCGGCGTGAACCGCCATTCCTCGCGCTTCGCGCCGGGCAGGCCCGCGGCGGCAAGGGCCGCGCGCGCGGTCATGCGCCCGGCATCCGTCGCCGGCAGAGCAGAGGCGTAACGTTCGCCGAAAGGATGATCGAGGAGAGCCGACTGCGTCATGGGTTAAGCCGCGCTCAGGTAGCGCGCATAGCCTTCCGCTTCGAGTTGTTCGGCCAGTTCCGTGCCGCCGCTGGCGACGATACGCCCGCCGACAAGGACATGCACATGATCAGGCACGATGTAATTCAACAGGCGCTGGTAGTGAGTGATGATGAGGAACGAACGGTCCGGACCGCGCAGCGCATTGACGCCTTCCGACACGATCTTGAGCGCATCGATGTCGAGCCCGGAATCCGTTTCGTCGAGGATCGCGACCCGGGGTTCGAGTAAGGTCATCTGCAGCACTTCGGCGCGCTTCTTCTCGCCGCCCGAGAAACCGACATTGAGCGCCCGCTTGATCATGTCGTCGGGCATACCCAGCACCTTGGTCTTGGACTTGACCAGCTTCAGGAATTCCATGGCGTCGATTTCCGGCTTCCCCTCGGCGCGGCGCTTCGCGTTGATCGCGGTCTTGAGGAAGGCGGACGTCGTCACACCGGGGATTTCCACCGGATACTGGAACGCGAGGAAAATACCCGCCCGGGCGCGCTCGTCGGCGGCCATCTCGAACACGTTCTTCCCGTCGAGCAGGACTTCGCCCTCGGCCACGTCGTAGCCGTCGCGGCCGGCGATGACGTTGGACAATGTGCTCTTGCCGGTGCCGTTGGGGCCCATGATGGCGTGCACTTCGCCCGGGCCCATCGCCAAGGTAATGCCGTTCAGGATTTTCTTCCCGGCGACGGAAACGTGGAGGTTCTTGATCTCAAGGAGTGCCATATCGCATGCAGGCCGGCCTTAGCCGACGCTGCCCTCTAAACTGATGCCGACGAGCTTCTGGGCTTCGACGGCGAATTCCATGGGAAGCGTCTGCAGCACTTCGCGGCAGAAGCCATTGACGATGAGCGACACCGCCTCTTCCTCCGTCATGCCGCGTTGCTGGCAATAGAAAAGTTGGTCTTCGCTGATCTTCGAGGTGGTGGCCTCGTGTTCGGTCTGGGCGGTCGGGTTCCGGCTTTCGATGTAAGGCACCGTATGCGCGCCGCACTGATCGCCGATCAGGAGGCTGTCGCACTGGGTATAGTTACGCGCGCCGTCGGCCTTCGGCCCGATGCGCACAAGACCGCGGTAGGTGTTCTCCGCCTTACCCGCCGAAATCCCCTTCGAGATGATCTTCGAGCGCGTGTTGGCGCCGAGGTGGATCATCTTGGTGCCGGTGTCGGCCTGCTGACGGTTATTGGTGATGGCGACGGAGTAGAACTCACCCACCGAATTCTCACCCTGCAGAATGCAGCTCGGGTACTTCCAGGTGATAGCCGAGCCGGTCTCCACCTGCGTCCACATGATCTTCGAGTTCTTGCCGCGGCAGGCGCCGCGTTTGGTCACGAAGTTGTAGATACCGCCCTTACCGTCGGCATCGCCCGGATACCAGTTCTGCACCGTGGAGTATTTGATCTCGGCATTGTCGAGCGCGATGAGCTCGACCACGGCGGCGTGCAACTGGTTCTCGTCGCGCTGCGGCGCCGTGCAGCCTTCGAGGTAGCTCACGTATGCCCCGTCATCGGCGATGATGAGGGTGCGCTCGAACTGGCCGGTGTTCTTCTCGTTGATGCGGAAGTAGGTCGACAGCTCCATCGGGCAGCGCAGGCCCTTGGGGATATAGACGAAGGAACCGTCCGTGAAGACCGCGGCATTGAGCGCCGCGAAGAAGTTGTCGGTATAGGGTACGACGGAGCCAAGGTACTTCTTCACCAGTTCCGGGTGCTTATGCACGGCTTCGGAAATGGGCTGGAAGATCACCCCCATCTCCTCGAGTTTCTTCTTATAGGTCGTCGCGACGGAGACGCTGTCGAACACCGCGTCGACGGCGACCCCGGCGAGGATCTGCTGTTCGGCCAACGGAATGCCGAGCTTCTTGTAGGTCTCGAGCAGTTTGGGATCGACTTCGTCCAGGCTCGCGAGTTTCGCGCTCTGCTTCGGGGCGGCGTAGTAATAAGCGTCCTGGTAGTCGATTTTCGGATAGCTGAGCTTCGCCCAGGCGGGCTCTTCGTCCGCCAGCGTGAGCCAGTAACGATAAGCCTTCAGACGCGCCTCAAGCATCCAATCCGGCTCATTCTTCTTAGCCGAGATGAAACGGATGATGTCTTCGCTGAGGCCCTTGGGGGCCTTTTCGGATTCGATGTCGGTGACGAAACCGTACTTATACTGTTCGACGTCACGGACGGCGGCGGCGGTATCGCGGGTTGCGGCCATGATCGTTACTCCGCCAGCGCGACCGGCGCCGCGGTCACCGCGGGCGGCAGTCCAAAGGCGTTCATATCGGCGACCATGTCGGCCAGCGTCACATCCGCGAGCGCGGCGCGAACGGCGGAATTGACCCGGTTCCAGCGGCCCTGCACCGGACACACGGACTGGATATTGCAATGTTCGTCGGACGTATCGGCGCACGCCGTCAGCGCGATGGGACCTTCCACGGCCTGGATGACGTCGGCCAGGGTAATGTCGGCCGGGACGCGGCCGAGGGAATAGCCGCCGCTGGCCCCGCGCTGGGACTTCACCAGGCCGGCCTTGTTCAGGTTTTTCATCAGCTTGGCGACCGTCGGCAGCGGAATCCCGGTTTTTTCCGAGATTTGCTGGGTGGAGCGCACCACATGACTGCGGGCGATGGAGATCAATACCACCGTCGCATAGTCAGTTAACTTATTGACTTTAAACATTTTTCAACCGGCCCGAGGGCCTACCCGGCGAATCTAGGACCAAATCGGTCCTGTTTACCCGGGTGTAATAGGCTTTGAGGTAAGAGGTTTCAAGCCTCTCGTTACATCGATAGGGAAACCCATGGGCCGCCTGATCCTAATAACTCAACGTGAGTTTGAGGAACCGCTCACGGACGTCCTGCGCCGGGCGGCGCCCACGACCTCTCTCAGCTTCGCCTGGTCCCTGGCCGACCTCGAAGGCGAACTCGCCAACGATCCGAAAACGAGCCGGATTCTCTCCATCGGGTCCGACGTCATTGTGCCGCGCCGCGTGCTGCACACCCTGCCCTCGCCGGCCTACAATCTCCACCCGGGACCGCCGCACTATCCCGGCATCTTCCCCTCGGTGTTCGCTTTGTATGAAGGCGCACGGGATTTCGGCGTCACATTGCACGAGATGGCGCCGGCCGTGGACTCAGGCGCGATCTGCATGGTCGAACGATTCCCGATCGATCCGCGCTGGGACCGCCTGGCGCTCGATACGCATACCTTTGTCGTGCTGGTCCATGTGCTTGAAAAAATGGCGGCGCGTTTGGCCGACGCCCATACACCGTTGCGTTACAGCGGCGACGTTTGGTCGGGCCGGCGGCGCACGCGCAAGGACTTCGACGCGTTGTGCCGGTTACCGGAAAGCTTCACGGAAGAAGAATTAGCCCGGCGGCTGCGCGCCGTAGGCGAAGGTCCGGATCATTGCCTGACGACGACCAAAGGCGGCGAAATTCACCGCCTCGAGACTGGCCGCCGCGGCATTGTGATGCGCGGCGGCCATCCGGTTGCTGCGGCTTAAGCCGCAGCAACCCGTTTTTCTAATGGGCGTGATTTTCTCCGAAAACCGCGGCCCACTTTTCGAAATCACGCCCGTCGCAGCGGCTTAGAACGCCGCTCTCACGTACAGACGCACATCCCGGCCCGGCAGGGGAGCTATGTCCTTGAGGAAGGAGGTGTGCGGCCGCGCGGCCGCGTTGGTGAGGTTCTGCCCCTGCACCACGATCTGCACATCCTGATCGGCGAGCGGGCGGAAACCGATGCGGCCGTTCAGGAACGTGTAGCCATCGGTGGCGGTTTCCAACGGCGCGGTGCGGTCTTGCTTGGCCGCGCCCGCGACCTCGATCCGGCCGTCCCACGCGTTCCAGCGCGCTTCCATGCCGATCCGATAACGCATCGGCGGGATGCGGGGCAGCGGCTCGTCCGCCACGATGTTCGTCGCGCGCACGAAGTCGAGGCCGGCATCGAACGCGACACCGTAAGTGGCCTCGTCGATCACCTGTACGGTGACTTCCGATTCCAATCCGGTGAACCGGGCATTCGCCGCGGTGTACTGGAACACCGGCAATTCATCTTCCTCCGCGCCGGTTTCCTCAGCGAAGATGAAGTCGTCATACCAGGTGCGGTACAGGCTCACCGAACCGGTGAACGGTCCGGCGCTGCGTCGCAGGGTCACTTCCAGGTTCTTCGCGCTCTCTTCCGTCAGCGCCGGGTTTCCCATCTCGAATTGATTGGTCGCAAGATGGGGACCGCTGGAGAACATCTCCTCGGCCGTCGGCGGGCGCTCGGTCAGCGAGGCGGTGACGCCGAATAGCGTATTCCGCGCGAACTCGTAAGCGACCGAGCCCGAGAACGCCGTCGAGGTGAAGCTGCGTGACACGCCCGCGGGCAGGTCGATCTTCGTGCCCTCGACACGCGCGCCGGCCTCGAGGCGCCAGGGACCGATGATGGCGCTTTCCAGCAAGAACCCCGCGAACTGCCGCGTATCGGACGGCGGCGCGAATGCCTCCTCGCCCACCGCGGCGAAGTCGCGCTTGCGGTACTGCACGCCGAAGATGCCGTTCAGTGCACCGAGCGGGGCGTGGATGGCCTCAAGGCGGCCTTCCCACCCCTCGTTGGTGAACGTAGTGCCCACCTCGTCGCCCTCGAGTTCCTGATGCTGATAGTCGCCATACGCTGCGCGCGCGCGCACGGTGGTGATGAAACCGTCCGGAAGGCGGACCTCCGCCTTGAAGTCGGCGCGCGTCTGTTTGAGGTCGATGCGCGCCAGCAGGTCTTCGTGGTCATGATCGTGATCTTCGTGGTCCTCGCCCTCTTCCTCTTCTTCCTCATGATGATGGTGATGATGCCCCGGCGCTCCGTAATTGGAAGTGAAGCGCTGTACGGAAGCCCCGATGACGCCGTTTTCCCAGACATAGGAAAAGCCGCCCGAGCCGTTCGCGGTGCGGCCGTCGGAGTTCTCGACGCGGCCGAGCACGCCTTCTTCCTCCGCTTCGGGACTGGCGTAGCCGGGAATTTTATATTCATCGGTCTTTCGCCAACCACCGTCGGCGTGGAGGATAAACCCGCCGCCCACATGCACGTCCGCGCCACCGCTGACGAAGCGTTCGTCGGCGTTCGTGGCATACCCTGCGATGGCGTGACCGTGGTATCCGCGTGGCGGAATCTCTTCCGGAATGCGTCCGTCGATGATGTTGACTACGCCGCCGATGGCCGAGGTGCCGTAGAGCAGCGTTGCGGGGCCGCGCAGAACCTCGACCCTTTCCGCGCCCATCGAGTCGCCGCCCGTTTGGTGGTCAGGACTGACGGAGGACGCATCGATGCTGCCGATGCCGTCGAACAGGACGCGAATGCGGTCGCCGTCGAATCCGCGGATGATCGGACGGCTGGCGTAGGGACCGAAGAAGGTGGACGTCACACCGGGCTGGGTGGCGAGGGTTTCGCCGATGGAGGGCCGCAAAGCCGCGGCGAGACGGTCGCCGGTCAGGACACTGGTGCCTTGCACGACATCGAACCGGTCGCGCTGAAGCGGCGAGCCGGTGATGAATATCTCGTCGATATGAAGGCGGTTGTCCTCCGGCGCTTCGCCGGCGTGAGTATCAATGGTGACGAAATTTGTCGCGGCCACAAATGATGTAACGACCGCGACGCCAAAATAATGGCGACGCATAGGTATCTCCGTTGCTGAAAAGAGTCTGGGGCGGACGCGGAGTCCGCACGCGGATCAAAGAGCAACGAAGCGAGGAGGCGCGCGCGATTGGAAATGCGTGCCGACGTGCGCGCAGCAAGCGGCATCGGCGACGGCGGGGGGGTGAAAAACCGGACCAAAATCCGGCGGGAGGACCACAAACGGCGCGGGCGGCGGGGCCGCACCGGAGGCGACGTTACAAAGAACGCACTCATGCGCGACCGTCAGCGCATCGGGCGCGACGCGGTGTTCAAACTGGTGGATCGCCAGCGCGACTTGCGCCAGCAGCAGAAGCGGCGCAACCCAGGCAAGCAGGCGGCCGCGCCACGTCATTTCAAGCACCGCACGAGTTCATCGGCCATGCCGTTCAACAGCGAGAAGTAGAGGTCCGGGCCATCCTTGAGCGCCGCGCCCTCGGGATCGAGCACGCCGATGCGCGCGCCCGAGCCCTCGACGAGCATCTGGACATAACGCGGTTCGAACTGCGGCTCGGAAAAGATGCACACGGCTCCACCCTGGCGCATTCTCTCTTGGATCGCGGCGAGACGCCGCGCGCTCGGCGGCTGTTCGGGCGACAAGCTCACGCTGCCCTGGGCGGCCAACCGGTAGCGGGTCTCAAAATACTGGTATGCGTCGTGAAAGACCAGAAAGGGTTTATCCCGGACCGGCGCGAGACGCACATGGAGATCGCGGTCGAGCGCCATGGCGTCGCGGGAGAAGGTCTCGGCGTTGGCCCAATAGTCCTGCGCGTTGACCGGATCGGCGACCGCCAGCGCCTCGGCCATCGCATTGGCCATGGCGACGGCGTTACGCGGATCGAGCCAGATATGTCCGTCGGGAAGCGTCGGATCCGCCGCGTGCTCGTGACCGTGGTCATGGTCATGGCCGGCGTCGAGACCGGCCGCGCGGGCGGGCAGCGTCTCAAGACCTTGAGTATTCAAAAGAGACACCACGCGGGCTTTTCCCGCCAGCGCCGCCAAGGGCTTCACAAGAAAAGCTTCCAGCGAGGGACCAACCCAGAAGACGACTTTCGCCCGGGACAATAAGCGCGCTTCCGAGGGCTTCATGGCGTGCGCGTGGAGCGACGCCCCCGCCGGCAGCAGGAGTTGCGGCTGTCCAACGCCCTTCATGACAGCGGAGGCGATCGCGTGAACCGGACGCACGGAGGCGACAACGGCGGGCGCCTGCGCCGCCGCGGGCAGCGCCGTGAAGAGCACGGCGAATAAGGCGATAAAACGAATCACGGGGGTCGGTCCCTTGCTCCGGACGAGCCTGTCCTTTATGTTATGTTATAACATTCATCCCAGCGTCGTAAATGGCATCGAAACTCCGAAAGACGACCGCCCGGCCGGCGGCCTTTCCTCACCCGCACCACGATCACAGCCAGTGCGCGGCCGAGGCCCTGCGCACGGCCGAGGCGGTGTGCGCCAAACGCGGCGCGCGGTTGACGGACATCCGCCGCCGCGTTCTTCAAGCTGTGTGGGCTAGTCATGCGCCCATCGGCGCCTACGACATCCTGGCGGACCTCAACGGTGAACGCGGACGCATCGCGCCCATGGCGGTTTACCGCGCGCTTGAATTCTTGATGGAGAACGGCCTCGTCCATCGCCTGGCCAGCCTGAACGCTTTCATCGGATGCGCGCTGGCGGACGAACGCCACACCGCCCATTTTCTGATTTGCCGGGGCTGCAAGTCGGCGACGGAGATGGAAGGTTCGGCCTTCGCGCGCGCCGTCAAGAAAACCCTGAGCGCGCATGGCTTTACGCCGGAGAGCGAGATCATCGAAATCCAAGGTCTTTGCGCGCACTGTGCCGAAGAAGGCGTCAAAGGAGGCGCGCGCCATCCATGATGCCCGCAACCTCTTCAGATGCCGCCGTGACGCTGACGGGCGCGGTCCTTACCCGCGATGGCCGCCGCGTTCTCGATCATGTGGACCTTTCTGTCGGGCGCGGCGAGATCGTGACCGTGATCGGACCGAACGGCGCGGGCAAATCGACGCTGATCCGGGCCGTCCTGGGCTTGGAGAAGCTGGAGCAAGGCGCGGTGCGCCGCGCGCCCGGCCTGACCCTTGCGTACCTGCCGCAACGTCATCACCTCGATCCATCCTTACCCTTGTCCGTACGCCGCCTTCTGACGCTGACGCACGCGCCCGATGAAAAACGTCTTCAGGCGGTGTTGGATGAGTTGGGTATCGGCGCGCTTCTCGACGCCTCGGCGCTACGCTTGTCCGGCGGCGAACTGCAACGGGTGATGCTGGCGCGCGCGCTGCTGCGCGATCCCCAGTTGCTCGTGCTCGACGAGCCGACGCAGAACGTGGACGCCGCGGGCGCGCTCGAGATCTACCAAACCATCGCCCGTCAGCGTGATCGCAGCGGCTGCAGCGTGCTTCTCGTTTCGCACGACCTGAACATCGTGATGGCAGCCACCGACCGGGTGTATTGCCTGAACGGCCACATCTGTTGCTCCGGCAAACCGACGGACGTCGGCCGGGACAAGGCGTTCGTCGACCTGTTCGGCGCCGCGGCGGCGCAAACGCTTGCGCCCTACACCCACCATCACGATCACGTTCACGGCCCCGACGGCTCCGTCGCCGACGCGTGCGACCACCATCACGATCACACCCACCACCATCATTCCTAAAGGCGCGCCGTCTCTTGTTTGAACCCTTCATGATACGCGCCGTCCTGGCGGGGCTTGGCATCGCGATGGTCGCGGGGCCGTTGGGTTGCTTTGTCGTCTGGCGGCGCATGGCTTATTTCGGCGATACCTTGTCGCACGCCGGATTGATGGGAATCGCATTCGGCTTGCTTGCGGGCGTCGCGCCGATTGTCGGCACCCTGGCCACATGTCTGGTCGTCGGCGGCCTCTTGTTTGTTCTGCAATTCCAACGCCGGATTCCGACGGACACCCTTCTGGGCGTCCTGTCGCACAGCGCGCTTGCGGTCGGCTTGATCGCCGTCAGCACATTGCAAAACGTACGGGTCGATCTCACGGCCTATTTGTTCGGCGACATCCTCGCGATCACGGACGCCGACCTCGCCCGGATCTACGGCGGCGGGTTCGCGGTCCTGGCGGCCCTTGCCTTCCTCTGGCGGCGTTTGATCGCATTGACGGTCAACGAAGACATTTCCCGCGCCGAGGGTTTCGCCGGGATCGGCGTGCGCCTGGCCTTCACGGTCTTGATTGCCGTCACGGTCGCGATCGCCATGAAGATCGTCGGAATATTGCTGGTCACCGCGCTCCTGATCATCCCGCCCGCTGCCGCGCGCAGGCTCTCCAGCGGTCCGGAGGCGATGGCCTTGTTCACCGTCGCCGTCGGAGGCGCGGCGACGGTCGCCGGCATTTGGGCGTCCTTTACCTGGGACATCCCCTCCGGCGCCTCGATTGTCGCCGCGGCGGCCGTCATCTTCTCGCTCAGCATCCTCGCCGGCGCCGCCGTGCGTCCGCGCATATAAAATTGCTCCCTCGCCCGGGCCGGAACAGGCCATAATCGGCGCCATGGGACTTGCATCCGCGCATCCGACGGTCACCAGCGCCATCCGCGCCACCCATATGCTTGCGATCGCGAGCCCCGCCTCCGACTTGCTGCAGTTCGCGCGCGAGGCCCTTTGGGCCGCGCAGGAACGCGATCTGCCTTTAACCATCGCCGTACGTACGATGCCGCGGCTGCGCTCGGAGATCATGGCGCTCGACACCATCGACGACCTCGCTGTTTTTGCCGAGCGGTGGGGCATTACGCTGCTGCCGTGGCGTACGCGCGAAGACCTTGAGGCCATGATCGGCGGATGGTCCGTGCGTCCGCCCGCCGCCATCGTGCTCGGCGCCCGCCGCCAGCACACCCTGCTGCAGGGCCTGCCCGGCGCCATGGCCGCGCGGATCGAACAGGCCGCCCGGGCGCTGCGCATCGAAGTCATGCCGGACCCCGGCCACGAGGGCGGCGCCACACCGCGACTGGGCCTCGCTTGGCGCATCGACGAACAACGGCCCTGGTACCACGCTTATGTCCTGAGCGCGTTCGCGGTGAGCCTTGTCAGTCTCTTGATTCAACTTCTCGACCAGCTCGTGCCGCCGGAAAACCTGGTGATGCTGTTCCTGACCGCGGTCGTGTACAGCGCGAGCGCCTACGGCATGGCGGCTGCGACCTTCACCACCATCGCCAGCTTGGGCATCTTCAATTACTTCTTCGATCAGCCGCGCTACGAGATTGTCCTGACGTCGTCCCCCAGCGACATCCTGACCCTGATCCTGTTCCTGGTGGTGGGCGCCATCACCAGCAATCTATCGGGCGGGCTGCGGCAGCAGGCCAGCCGCGCCCAACGCCAGGCCCGCGAAGCCCGCGCGTTATTCCAGTTAACGCGCGACATCGCCGTCGCCCGCGACACGCAGGAAATTTTCCGCGCCATCGTGCATCAGTGCAACGACATCTTTGAGTGTGAAACCACGCTGCTGACGCCGTTCACCGGCGGCGGCAGCGAAACATTGGCGCTGGCCTCGCCGCGCGCCCGCGCCGCCGCGCTCCAGGCGACCTATCCGCCGAACGCCAGCTTGACGCAGGAAGACATCGAAGCCGCGCGATGGGTTTTCAATCAGGGCCTGCCCGCCGGCCGGGGCACGATCATGTGGCCGGAGATGCAAGCGACCTTCCAACCGCTGGAAACCGGCGAGGGTACGGTTGCGGTTCTGGTCTTGCGGAACACCGCGCGCGAGATCGTGCGTTCGGCGGGATTCCGGCGAGTCATCGGCTCCATCTGCCGCTTGACCGCTCTCGCCGTCGAGCACACGTTGCGGAAACAGGAGCTGGAGAACGCCCGCGTCGTCTCGCAGACGGAGGGTTTGCGCTCGGCCCTGCTGTCGGCGATTTCGCACGACTTCGGCACCCCGCTGGCCTCGATCATCGGTTCAGCCACCAGCCTCTTATCCTACGGTCGCAGCTATACCCCAGAGGTGACCGGCGAACTGCTCACCACGATCCTGGAGGAGGCCGAACGTCTCAACAGGTTCGTTAAAAACGTCCTACAGATGACGCGCCTGGAAGCCGGCGCTCTGGTGCCACGGCTGCAGTGGGCGGACGTCGGCGACCTGATCTCGACATCCCTCGACGCGGCGCACCGGCGGCTGGCGCAGCACGAGGTCTATGCCGACGTCGAGGACCGCCTGCCGCTCATCAACGTGGATTTCGTATTGGTCGAGACCGTACTCATGAACCTGCTCGACAACGCCGCCAAGTATGCGCCGGTGGAAAGCGCCATCCAGATCACCGCGCGCAAACTCGGCGACGACATCGGCATCGACATCACCGACCAGGGACGCGGCATCGCGCCGGAAGAATTGGGCGCGGTTTTCGACAAGTTCTACCGGGCGCGCCATCGCGACCGCACGGTTCCCGGCACCGGCCTCGGCCTTGCGATCTGCAAGGGGATCGTCGAAGCGCACGGCGGCACCATCGAAGCCTTGAGCGAAGGATTGGGGCGCGGAACCACGATCCGCCTACGCCTGCCCGTCAAGACGCCCGATGTGGCGGTCACGGCCGAGGTATGAGACTTTAGGCGATGACCACCGGACCGAAAGTTTTGATTGTCGACGACGAGCCGCAGATCCGGCGTTTTCTGCGTGCGAGTTTGCAGGCGCACGACTTCCAGGTCATCGAGGCCGAGAACGGCAAGGAAGGTGTGCGGGCCTGCACGGTTCAAAAACCCGAACTGCTGATCCTCGATCTCGGCCTTCCGGACATGGACGGCCTGGACGTCATCAAACTTGTCCGCGAGTGGTCGACCATCCCCATCATCGTCCTGTCGTTGCGGTCCGACGATACGGACAAGATCGAGGCGCTGGATCGCGGCGCCAACGACTACGTGACCAAGCCTTTCAGCATGGGCGAACTTCTCGCCCGCATGCGCGTCGCCTTGCGTCAGGGACCCCGCGACGGCAGCGACGCCGGACCGCTCATCGCCGCCGGCGACATCGCGATCGATCTTTCCAAGCGCCTGGTGACGGTGGCCGGCACACCCGTCCGGCTGTCGCGCAAGGAATACGACCTTTTGCGGATTCTCGCCTCGCACCCCGGCAAGGTGATCACCCACCAGCAACTTCTGCAGGAGGTTTGGGGACAGGCCTATGTCGAGGAAACCCAGTATTTACGGGTCTATATCGGGCAGTTGCGCCAAAAGTTGGAAAAGGAACCCGCCGCGCCGAAATATCTGGTGACCGAACCCGGGGTAGGTTACCGCCTCCAGACCGGTTAATTTTCATATCCGGGGGAATTGTCAGGAGAATCAACGTACTCGGGGATACCGGTTGTTGTTTCCCCGCATAACACCTGGAGCATAATATTGCCCAAATCGTCCGCTATCTGAGGTCTCACAATACTTACGTCCAACGCGCAAGTCACAGAGAGGCTCACATGAAGACTTCAATCCTCGCCCTCGCGGCGATCCTGGCACTCGGCGCCGGCGCAACGTCCGCCGTGGCGCAAGACGCCGTCGGCTCGACGCAAAAGTGCGTCCGGCTGAGCGACATCAGGGAATCGCCCATCGTCGACGACAAGACCATCGTGCTCAAGATGCGCGGCCGCGACGAATTCAAGCGCGTCGACATGCGCGGCACCTGTTCGGGCATGAAGTTCAGCGGCATCGGTCACTCGACGCCCACCGGTGAACTGTGCACCTCGAACGCCATCACCGTGCTTCAGCCGGCCGGCGCGAATTGCATGATCGAGCAGATCGTCACGATCGATAAGGCGGAAGCCGACACGTTGCTGACGAAGCGATAAGCCTACTTCCGCGCGGCAACGATATCGTCGAGGCGAGCGGGCGACTTCTCGATCCGCTCCAGCCTCGGATATCGCAGACCGCCATTGTAATCGAGCGTCAGGGTGCGCACATCGTCGCCCACCCTGACGATCAATTCGATCTTCCCGCCTGCCTTTGAGGCTTTCACGGCCTCTTTCATCCGGTCCGCTTCGTAGGCCTTGCCGTTCACGGCGAGGATCCGCGCGCCGATCGCGAGTCCTTGTTTGAAAATCGGCCCGTCCCACAGCACGTTCGTAAGCTGGCCTTCGGAATTGACGATTGCGCCGATGGAATACGTGAAGTCGACGGTGCGGCGTTGCGTTTCAAGGGTACGGAAAAGCTCCGTGGGTTCATCCGTATAAACCAACCGGTAGCCGCCGCGCGAAATCCCATCGAGCGGCGCGCCCGGCCCATGGCCGTCCAGGCGCTGGCGCAGGAAAGTGGCCCAATCGTAGCTGACGAACTCATTGAGGATCGCGACCACGTCGTCGAACGTATAGGTCACCGGCCGTTCCCACGCGCCGTCGTCCTGGCCGAAGAATGCGCGAGCAAAGTCGTCGAGAGACCGGCGGCCGTTGGTGCGTTCGCGCAAGACGGTGTCGACATCCAGCCAAACCAACAAGCCTTCCGAGTAATAGTCCTCGCCGCGCTGCCAACTCGACCAAGGCTGCGGGCGACGCGCGATGGTGATGGGATCGTTGGTCGTATCCTGAAGCGGTTTCCATTCCCGCCCGACGCGATGATCGTAGAGCGCCGCCGTCGCCGCGAGCGCGTCCAGGGCCTGTTGTTTCGTCCAAAGGCCGGCACGGGCGGCGAGCACGTACCCCCAATACTGCGTCTGACCCTCGTAGAGCCAGAGGAGCGAATCGCGCATGGGCACGTTGTAATTGGGCGTCCACAGGTCCGCCGGCCGCCGGTACTTCCCGTTCCAGGAATGCGCATATTCGTGCGGCAACAGGTCGCGGCTGGTGAAGCGGCGGTCCCACTCCGTGAAATAGCGCGAGGTCGTGCCGTTCTCGCTGGAGCGCTGGTGCTCGAGGCCGATCCCGCCCATGCGATCGGAGAGCGCCAGCAGGAAATCGTAGTGGTCGAAATGACGGGCACCGAACAGCATATCCGCCTGCCGCACGAGGTTGCGGTGCGCCTCGATATGTTCGGGCTTCGCCTCCAACTGGTCCGCCTCGTCCGCCATGATATTCAGGGTCACGCGCGAGCGGCCCTTCGGATCGAGTTCGACGCGTTTGAAATGCCGGCCCGCGAAGACCGGTGAGTCGATCAGCACTTCAAGGGAGACCGGTTTGAACGCCGTAATGCCGTCGGCGTTCGCCGCGGTTTCCAGCGCGGTTCCGACCGACCAACCGTCCGGCAGCTTCACGCTGGCTTCAACCGGAATCCGGCTGGCGTAGTACCCCGCCGGATACAACACTACGGAATTCCATTGGAGATTGAGCATCTCGGGCGTCATCACGACGCGCCCCTGGTCGCCCGCCGTCGGCGTGACGAACTGAAAGTCCACGTCAAGCGCCGCAGCACCCTGCGGCACCTCGACGTGAAACGCATACACCTCGACGGAGTCGCGGCGCCATTCGAGCCGCTGGCCATTGGCGCGGACGATCAGACCGCTCAGCTTATCGATGGCCCCGCGCGGCGCATGGTTGGCGGGAAGCCACTGCGGAAAAAGCAGCGTCATCGGCCCCGGCGACGCGGGGATTGTCTGACGCACTGAAAATATCCTTTGCGCGGTATTCGTGGCGTCCACATGGAGCTTGATCGTGCCCGGATAAGCTTCATCGCGCGGCGGCGGAAGCGGCGCGGGCATGGCCGCGAGGGTCAAATCAGCGGCGGAAGCCGGCGTCATAGATGCGAGCGCCAGCATGAACGCGGCGCACCAGAGTCCCAGTCGCACGATATGTCCCCCCGAACATTGAACGCCGCAGCTTAGCAGAAAGAAAAAGCCCCGCAGCGATGTGATTCGTTGCGGGGCTCAAGTTACCACCGTGCGGCGTGATGGGGGATGGGAGATACCGCGACGATGGATTCCGAAAATTCGTTACGAACGCTAGGCCGTCGCCAGCATGGCCCCTTCAAGGCCCATCGCGGCGCGCAGATGCGCGCGGCCCCGGCACAGCCGGGATTTCACGGTGCCGACGGGCTCATTCATGTCCTGCGCGACTTCCTGCTGACTGCCTTCATGAACGCCGAGAACGATGATGGCTTGACGTTCGTTCGACGACAGGCGGCGCAGGGCGCGCATGGTCTGCTTCAAGAAGACGCTGTTGAGCTGGCCCGGAACCTGAACCCGCGCGTTCCCGTCGTCGGCCATCGCCACATAACGGCGGTCCAGGGTCTCGCGGCGTTTCTGGCTGATGAAAACATTGCGCATCAGGGTGAAGAGCCAGGACTTCAAGCTTGTGCCCTGCTGAAACAGCGCCTGCTTGCGCAGCGCGCGTTCGACACAGTCCTGCACGAGGTCGTGGGCGTCGTCCTCATTGCGCGTCAGCACGCGGGCAAACCGCGCGAGATCCGGCAACAACACCTGAATTTCAGCCTGAAAGGTCGACATCCTTGAAGCTCCCTGCTCGTGTCCCCGGATTCCATCTCTGGACTCCGTCCTTCACGTCTGGGGAAAAGATGGCGCGGCACACCGTAAAATCGCGATGTGGAAAGCGGGAGGGCCGTATAAAGAAAGTATGTGAACTTCGACGGCCGGCCGGGGCGTTAAAATCCGGCGCGCACAGCGCATGCGGAACCGCCCTGTGTCGTAACAGACTGGAAAATATGGTATTTTTTACGGGACTTTCATCGCCCGCGCACAATCGCGGGCATCGCAATCGCCGGTAGGCGGTATAAAGAAAAAATAAAGAAGGTTACGAGCGCCGGCGAAAGCGCGTGCCGACATAGGCAAGTCCGCCCAATCCGATCAGTGCGAAAACCAGGGCCGCTCCATTGAGGCCGAGGCGCATGCCGGCGCTGGCGTCGGGGTTGCTGCTGCACAGATCGAGCAAAACCGCGCAGATCACCGCAAGATAAGCGAAATACTTGAGCTGTAGCATCGAACGCCCCGCGACCACGTCTTCCGGGCAGCAACGCGTGAGCGCCGACGGCGGTTGCCGGTGCGAGGTTAGGCGAGTGCGGGTGTTGGAGCCGGGCGTCCCTTCTCCGGCGCGGGCAAAGCCTTCGCGGCGGCCGGCGCCAGTTTGGGGTCGGTAGTGACCGCGCTGGCGGGGAAGTGCAACGACACTTTCAAGCCGGGTGTATTGTCTTCCAACTTCAATTCCAACCCGTGCGATTTCGCGACAGCGGCGACGAGCGCGAGCCCCAGACCGCTTCCTGGCGAGGTCCGGCTCTGCTCCAATCGGAACAGACGTTCCAGCACCTTGTCCTTGTATTCGTCCGGAACACCCGGCCCCGTATCGCAGACAATGAAGACCGGCAGCCCCTTTTGGCGCGTCAACACAACCGTGACCGCGCCCTCCGCGGTATATTTGATCGCGTTGTCGATAAGGTTCGCGAGCGCCTGGGCCAGAAGGTTGGGATCGCCCTTCACAAACACCCCTTGCTCGAACCGCGAAACGAACCCAAGGCCCTTCTCCTCCGCCAAGGGGCCATAGAGGTCCGCGACCTCCTCGGCAAGCGCGTACAAATCGATGTCGACGAAATTGCGCTGCGTTCCCGCCTCGGCGCGCGCCACCCGCAAGAGCGCTGCGAACGTTGCGAGCAAGCTGTCGGCATCCTCCAGCGCGCCCTCGATCGCAACGCGCTGCGCCGGATCGTCCATGTGACGCAGCGCGTTCTCAAGCCGGCTGCGCAATCGCGTCAACGGCGTGCGCAGGTCGTGCGCGACGCTTTCCGAGACTTGCTGCATGCCGCGCATCAGACGTTCGATCTGATCCAGCATCGAGTTGATACTGACGGAAAGCTGGCCCAGTTCGTCGTTGCGGCGCGCGACAGGGACGCGCTTGCTCAAGTCGCCGGACATGATGCTCCGGCAAGTGCGGGTCACGGATTCAATCCGGCCCATGATGGTTCGGCTGAAGATGAAACCGCCGATGAGACCCAAGGCGATCGTCAGCGCGAGGCCGACGTTCAAGGAGTCTTGCAAGCGCGCGCGGAAAACGCGGGCGGCCCGCACATCGCGGCCAACGAGCAACCGGACGCCGCTACTGGGGTCCATCAGTTGAAGCGCCCGCACATCGGCCATCGCGGGTTCAAGACCGCGGTTGTCGCTGATGCTGAAATTGATCCAGACATCCTCGCTGCCGTAGCGCTGCGGCCACACGCGCATATTTCCGGCAAGCGGCGTCCCGAGGCGGTCGACCAATAGATAGACGCCGTCACGGTTCGTATTGGGGTCGGCGCGGCGATTGACCGCCATGATCAACCCTTGGACGCCCGCGCGCGCGAGGCTTTCCTGGAAGGTGACGACTTCGGCCTCGATGGCGGCTTCCATCTGCTGTTCGGCGAACCCGGCGGTCGCCCAGAAGACGAAATAGAAAAGGCCGCCGACGGAAACCCCGAAGATCAGCGTATAGACGACCGCAAGCCGGAACGTGATGGAGCCGAAAATGCGGGAGATCCGCTGCATGGGGCCGCTCAGGCCGCGGGTTCGAGCTTGTAGCCGGCGCCGCGAACGGTTTGCAGGATCGGTTTATCGAACGGCTTGTCGATCTTCTGGCGCAGGCGGCTGATATGCACGTCGATCACGTTGGTCTGCGGATCGAAGTGATACTCCCACACGTTCTCAAGCAGCATCGTCCGCGTCACGACTTGGCCGGCGTGGCGCATGAGGTATTCAAGCAGGCGGAACTCGCGCGGATGCAGGTAAACGCGCTTCCCCTGCCGCACCACCTTGCGCGCGAGCAGGTCCATCTCCAGATCGCCGACCTTCAGTTGCGTGTTTTCAGGCGAGACGCCCGAACGGCGCATCAGCGCTTCGAGGCGCGCGAGCAGTTCGGAGAACGCGAACGGCTTCGCAAGGTAGTCGTCGCCGCCCGCTTTCAAGCCGGCGACGCGGTCTTCGACTTCGCCGAGAGCGCTGAGGAAAAGGACGGGCGTTGCGATGTTCGACTTCCGCACGGACTCGACAATGGAAAGGCCGTCCGGGCCGGGCAGCATGCGGTCGACCACCATGACGTCGTAGGGTTCCGAGAGCGCGAGGAACAGGCCCTCGCGGCCGTCCGACGCATGGTCGACGGTGTATCCGCTTTCGCGCAACCCTTTGGTCAGAAATTCCGCGGCTTCGCGGTCGTCCTCGATCACGAGCACTCGCATCGGTCCATCCGTACGCTTCTCGCGGTTGTCGCTGGCGACAAGCTCGCTTTCGGGCTGTGACAATCCAATCATGAGTATATCGCGAACCTGTTGAATTTATGATCGAAAAAGTGGGCGGCCCTGGCGCCTCGCGACGCCCGGGCCGTATCCTATTACTTTAGGTGCCGCCCCCGCCCGCACCGCGTTACAAGGCTGTCACCGCCTGGTGTGATCGCCTTAATTTGGCCCGCCTTTTTGGGCATAACCGGCATCAGGCGGGAGGCATTTCGGCAGACGGGAAGACGGCGGCGTCCGACCCGGGGTACGAAGCGCAATCCCACATTGATCGGTCCACATCATCAGGCCCCATCCGGCACGAGGGATTCATGTTCGCCTCTTCAGTTCTCGGGAAAATCGCGCGCGCCGTCACCGTGAGCGCACTTGCCATCGCGGGCGTCGCGGCCATGCCGGATCGCGCCGACGCGCGTGACAGATTCTTCTTTTCAACCGGCTTCAATAATTACGGCGGAAGTAGCTTCGGCATCGGCTACAGCACGGGCGGACACTGGGGCCACCGCGGCTGGGATCGCAGAGGCTGGGGCCACCGCGGGTGGGGTCATCGCGGAGGATGGCGCGGCGGTGACCACCTCTCCTTAGGTTTCACCTACGTCGCGCCGCCGATGTATTACGGCCCGCGACCCTACAGCTACCAGCCCTACGGCTATCCAGCGCCGCGCCCCTACGCGCGACCCTATTACGGATATTCCGGCTATTACCCCGCCGGCGGCGTTGTGGTGTTCTCGCCGTATGTGCGCGACCGCTTGAGCGCGCGCACCCGGGGCGTTTATTTCGATGCTTATCGCAGCGCCCTCGCCGCGCCGGTCGGCGAGCCGATCAACTGGAATGACGGCCGTGTCGAAGGCGACATCACGACGACACGCGATGGATGGGCCGGCGACCGCTATTGCCGCGAATTCCGCCAGAATATCGTGATCGATGGACGTTCCGAGGAAGCGTACGGCACGGCATGCCGCAACGACGCCGATACGGACTGGGAAATCATCCCCAACTAAGCCCCGGGCGCCCTGCCCTGACGCTGCCAGGCCGCGGCTGCGGGATGCGCTTTATCGCAGGAATTTTCGGTGAGCCCCCCTATAATAGCCCCCGCGAAACGGGGGCTATTATTTTGAGGATGACGACCTCTCAGCGGGCTGGAATTGCCGTGACGGCGATCCTTTCGGCGTGCCTCGCCGGATGCGGCGTGCTGCCGCGCGTCGCACAGCAGACGACCGCCGCGGCGATCGCGCCCGTCGCCACCACCGCGCGCGCCGTCTCCCGCGATTTACGCGCGATCAGCCAGAATATGGCCGCGAGTTCCGCCGCGGCGGCGCGGACATCGCGCCAGGTGTCGCAGACCGCGGCTCAGGCCCGCGCCATGACGCGCGCCGCCGAGGCGCGGCGGGCGCAGATCGCGCGCACCGCCGAGCGCAATGCGGCGATCCGCAAACACATCGAAACGCAAGACGCGCCGCCCGAGACTTTCGATATCCTGCCGGCGGCCGTCCTGGCGCAGTTGACTGAAGATCAAGCCGCCTTGCAGCGCGCCGCGCAAACCGAAGCCTTCGACGCGCCGGTCGGGGAAACGATCTTCTGGGAAGACGCCGGCCGCACCGGAACGGCCACGGCCGAGGACGAGAAGCCCATGGGCAGCTTCGTCTGCCGGACCTTCGTGCAAACCGTGCTGATCGATACGGCCGAGGAACGCGCGAGCGCGTTGGCCTGCAAAAGCCCCGACGGAACCTGGGAGGCGAGCCTGGGACGCAGGGAGTTCGCGCAATGACGGGATTCGGCGACGCGCCGCTTCAGCAGGAAGAGGAAACCACAAGCCTGCGGGCGAAGCGCGGCGAACTGCTAGCCCGCATCCCCTATGAGAAAGACAAGGTTATTTTCCGCGAAGGCGGCGACGGAACGGACACGTTTGTCGTGGAATCCGGCAAGATCGGCGTGTTCAAGATGGTCGACGATAAGCCGGTGCGCCTTGCCGTGCTGGAGAAAGGCGCGATGTTCGGCGAAATGGCCGCGATCACGGGAGAACGGCGCAGCGCGACGACCATCGCGCTGGAACACAGCGTGGTCGTACGCATCTCCCGCGCGACCATGCAGCAGAAAATCTGCGCGTGCGATCCATTCGTCCGCGCCCTGCTCGCCATCCTGATCAACAACCTCAGCCGCGTGAACGAGCGCTATGCAACGACGCAAAAAGCGGCGGAAAAAATGCTCGCGGACTTGAAAGCCTCGGCGCAAAGCGCCAAAGAGGCCGCCGCGGCCGCCGACAAACCCGCCGCTCCCTAGAGACAGATTTATCACACATGTTGCTTGCCCTTCTCTCGCCGGCCAAACGGCTGGACTTCTCGCCGCCGCCGCCGTTCGCGAAAGCGACCCAGCCGGGTCTCCTCAAGGACACGGCCATTCTCGCCGCGCGCGGTAAGACGCTCACCCGCGCCGACCTGCGCCGCCTGATGGACATCAGCGCGAAGCTCGCCGACCTCAACTTCGCGCGTTTCCAGAGCTTCGACCCCAAGAACAAAACCGAGACCAAACCCGCGATCTTCGCGTTCGCCGGCGACGTCTATATGGGCTTCGACGCGAAGAGCCTGTCCGCCGCAGATATCGCGTTCGCGCAGAACCACATCGGCATCCTGTCGGGCCTCTATGGCCTATTGCGGCCGCTGGACGCCATTCAACCGTACCGCCTTGAGATGGGAACGCGTCTGAAGAACGAGCGTGGCCCCGACCTCCATACGTTCTGGCACGGCAGCCTTACGGACTATATCAATCGCCTGACGGACGGCCTCGAGACCCCGACACTCGTGAACCTCGCTTCCGAAGAGTACTGGTCGGCGGTCGACGAAAGCGCGCTGAGGGCCCCGGTCGTGCAGCCCGCTTTCAAGGAGATCAAAAACGGCAAAGCACAGATCGTCAGCTTCCTCGCGAAAAAAGCGCGCGGGATGATGGCGCGTTTTATCGTCCAGAACCGTTTGACCGACGCCGATCAACTGAAGGCGTTCGATACCGCCGGATACGCCTTCGACGCAAAAGCGTCCGACGGCGCGCAATGGGTTTTCAGCCGGAAGGCAAAGTAGCGCCATGTTGGAAGAAGGCGACCTGCACCGACACCTGGGCATCCTGCGCCGCCGGGATAAGCGGCTGTCGGGCGCCATCAAACTTGCCGGCCTGCCCGGGGCGCGCGGCATGGAACCGGGGTTCGCCACGCTCATCCACATTATCGTCGACCAGCAGGTCTCGACCGCCGCCGGCGCCGCGATCTGGGCGAAACTCAAGAAAGCCGCGGGCGGCCGGGTCACGCCCCGCAGCCTGCTGACGCTCGGCGACAAGGGATTGCGCGCGAACGGGATGAGCGGCCCGAAAGCACGTTATTCGCTCGGTCTTGCGGACGCCGCCGCGGCCGGAAAATTGAACTTCCGCGCCCTTGAGCGGGCGGACGACGACGAAGTCCGCGCCCGCCTGACGGCCTTCACCGGGATCGGCAAATGGACCGCGGACATCTATTTGATGTTCGGGATGGGCCGGCCGGACGTCTGGCCGGTCGGCGACCTCGCGATCCAGCACGCGGTGCGGATCCTCCATGAGCGCGAGGAGCGCCACGCGGCGGACGAACTTGAAGCCCTGGCGGCCCCGTGGCGGCCCTATCGGACGAGCGCGGCCATCTTCCTTTGGCACTACTTCGCACACGTCCGCCGCGCAACGGCGGCGGCAAAGCCATAGTACGTTGAATTATATAAGAAAACAGACCTTGCGTTTGGAGGTCCGGGCTCTATCCTCGCCACCCGCCGGTTCACCGGCACATATATAATTCCATAGACTCTGGGGGATGGTCCGTCGTGTCCGAGAACGCTCAAACCGCTGCAAATGATTCGCCGCCGCCGGGCGCGGTCCCGCTCTTTTATACGGAGCCGATGCCGGTCGCCGCTTCGCTGCAGCCCGATTGGAAAATCCGTCCCGAGTTCGACTTCACCTTCGCCGCGCGCACCAACACGGTGCCGCTGACGGCCCCGGAATTCATGATGGCGGCCCGCCATTATCCGATCATTTTCCTCGGCGACGTGGTGCCCACCTGCGTTCTGGGTTTCCAGCCCAACACCAACCTGTTCGTCGACCGCGACGGCATGTGGGAACGCGGCGCCTATGTTCCGGCCTATATCCGCCGCTACCCGTTCATCCTGCTCGGGCAGACCGGCGACGAGATGCTGCGTCTCGGGATCGACCGCGCGGGCCGTTCCAGCAAGACGGACGCGCGCGCGATGTTCGAAGACGGCAAGGAAACGCCGGTGATCAAGCAGGCCGTTGAGCTGGGCGAACAATTCCACAACGCGCATATGTACACGCGCGACCTGTCGGCCGCGCTGAAGGCCGCCGACATCATTGAAGACTCGAGCCTCCAGGCGGAAGTTGAGCCCGGTAAGGTTGAGACGATCGCGTCTTTCAAGCGCGTCAGCGAAGAGAAGTTCCGTCAACTCCCCGAAGCCACCATCGTGGAATGGTGGAAGAAGGGGTACATGCACGCGGTCTATTTCCACCTGCAGTCCATGAACAACTGGGAACAGTTGATGATGCGCAATACGCGCGGCTGGGTCCCGCCCCAACTGAACCCCATTCCGTCGGCTTAACGTCCTTGCGGCCGGTCCAAGACCGGCCGCTAATCCACGGGCGGGATTGCAATTTCCCGCCCGCGGAAACCGCCGGGCCGACCAACGTCCGCCCTGGTTTTCGCATAACGCCCCGGCGATAATGCCCTCGTGGTGAGGGGAGCACGGGCGGTGACGGTTTCGCGACCGGCATTTTTGTTATCTATCACGCTGTTAGCCGCATGCGGCGCGAACGCGCACGCCGGGTCGGTTACAGGACGCGCCGTCGCGCAAGACGGCGCGGCGATCGCCAACGCGGTCATCGTTGCGGTTCCGGCAACCGGCGGCCTCGCACCGGCCAAACCCGGGACCAAGGCGGTCATGATCCAGGAAGGCAAGCAGTTCATTCCGTTCGTGCTTGCGGTTCAAACGGGCACGACTGTCGACTTTCCGAACCATGATTCCTTTCGTCATCAGGTCTATTCGTTCTCCACGGCGAAGACCTTTGAACTGAAGCTGTACGGCAGCGGCGAAGTCGGCAGCGTTCTTTTCGACAAGCCCGGCGCCGTGCCGGTCGGCTGCAATATTCACGACAACATGCTCGCCTACGTCTATGTCGCCCCCGGTCCGCATTTCGCGACCACCGGCGAGACCGGCGCGGCGAACATCCAGAATCTTCCGCCGGGCAACTATACGGTGTCTGCCTGGCACCCAAATTTGCGCGGCGCGCCGCCCTCCCAGGCGGTGACGGTCACGGACGACGGCGCAACGGATGTGAAGTTGGAACTTCGTCTGCGGAACGCGCGCGGCCAGCGCAAGCCGTCCGCGTTCGACGAAAAAGCCTACTGACGGCGGGAGGCGGACGTGTTTCGCAGCTTTCAGACCCGCCTCATTTTCTTTTCATGGATTCTTTTCGCGCTGGTCGAAGCCTTCACGTTCCTCCTCGTTCAGAACGTGATCCGTGACAACATCTTCGATCAAGCGCGCCAGCAACTCATCGACACCAACGAAATCTTCAATCAGCGCGTCGCCGCCACCGCCGACACACTGGCCGAGGGCGCAACGATCCTGGCTTCGGACTACGGATTCCGCCAAGCGTTCTCCACCGACGACCGTCCGACGATTCTTTCCGCCCTGCATAATCTCGGCCACCGCTTTCACGCCGACAGGTTCTTCCTCCTCGCGCTGGACGGCACGATCCTGGCCGATACGGGATCGGCGGTGGACGCGGCGGAAACGGGCGACTTCGTCACCATCGGCACGGCGAACGCGGCGTTTCCGTTCCCGGACATGATCGCGACCGCGGAAGACGAAGAGCGGGCGGCCGCAACGGCCGTGCTCGACAATCGCCTGTACCGCCTGGTCGTCGTTCCCATCAAAGCGCCCATCCCCGTCGCGTGGATCGTCGTCGGCCTTGAGATCGGCGACAACTTCGCAAAGGAATTGCAGCGCACGACCACCATTCCCATCGAAATCACATTCGCCTTCCAGAACGCCGGCAGCGGATGGCAGGGCGCGGCCTCGACGCTGGCGCCCGCTTTGAAGGATGAACTCATCGGCGCCATCTCGCAGGAACGCCGCCTTCAGGACGGGCCGATGTCGGTCGCACTCGGCGGCAGCGATTACGTGACGCTGGTCGCCGGCCTACCCGCCCCGCGCGGCGCGGCGGGCGTCGAGGCCATCCTTCAATACTCGCTCGACGTCGCGTTGCGGCCCTATCAACCCCTGTTCGTCCTGTTGCTGGCGGTCGCCGGCGCCGCGCTGATCCTGTCGCTCGGCGGCGCGGTTCTGATCGCCCGCTCCATTGCGAAGCCGATCCGGACCCTCGACACGGCGGCGCGGCGCATCCAGGCCGGCCGATACAACGAAAAGGTCACCGTCGCCCAGCGCGACGAGATTGGGCGCCTCTCCGAGACATTCAATCAAATGATGGAAGGGATCGCCGAACGCGAGGCGCGGATCGCCCACCAGGCGCGGCACGACAGCCTGTCCGGGTTGCCCAACCGCGTCTCGTTCGAGGGGCATGTGTCGGACCTCATCATCGCCCGCCAGGGTTCCCAGGACAGGTTCAGCGTCCTTCTGCTTCAACTCGGGCGTTTCTCGGAGATCAACAGCACCCTGGGTCACGATACCGGCGAGCAGTTGATCCGCAAGGTGGGCAAGTCATTGACGCGAATCGTGCCCGAACCGAATGCGGTCGCACGGCACGCCAACAACATGTTCGCGATCGTTCTGGACCACGACAAGGACGGACGCGTGACCCGGACGGTCGAGAAGATCCTCGCGTCTTTCGACCACGCGGTCAGCATCGCCGGCTTCAACATCGACGTGACCCCGACGATCGGCGAGGCGCGTTATCCCGAAGACGGACCGAACGCGCGTACCCTGATGCAGCACGCCGATACCGCGATCTTTGAGGCCAAGCGCCTGGGGCGCCTTTACTTCGCTTACGACTCCGAGCTCGATCCACACAAACCCGAACGCTTGTCGATGATGAGCGAACTGCGCGCCGGTCTCGACGAGGGGCAGTTCCAACTCTACTACCAGCCCAAAATCGACCTTTCCTGCGATACCGTGAAGGCGGCCGAAGCCTTGATACGCTGGGTTCACCCTAAACGCGGCTTCATGGCGCCGGATTCCTTCATTCCGTTGGCCGAACAGACGGGCAATATCCAGAAACTGACGTCCTGGGTGCTGGAGGCCGCGATCAAACAACTGCGCCAGTGGGCGGATGCCGGGATCGAGGTGAAGGTCGCCGTGAACCTATCGGCCAAGGACCTCGGGAACCGCAACCTCCCGGCCCAGGTGGCCGCGCTCCTGACGCAACACCGCGTCGCACCGCGCAGCCTCATCCTCGAGATCACCGAGAGCGCCGTGATGGCGGATCCGGGACACGCCGGGGAAGTCATGAAAGCCCTGAACGAGATGGGCTTGACGCTGTCGATCGACGACTACGGGACCGGGTATTCCTCCATGGCCTACCTGCGCAGCCTGCCAGTGCAGGAGATCAAGATCGACAAGTCGTTCGTTCTGAAACTGGCGAGCAGCCGCGGCGACGAGATTCTCGTCCGCTCCACCATCGATCTGGGACACAACCTGGGCCTTAAAGTGACCGCCGAAGGCGTCGAGGACGCCGCGACCGTCGAGATTCTGCGGGCTTACGGATGCGAGACCGCCCAGGGTTATTTCGTCAGCAAACCACTCCCCGCCGACGAGTTCACGAAGTTCTTTACATCGTCGCGCTGGTCGCAAGGCCGGGGCGAGACCCGCGCCGCGCCCTTGACGGCCGACGCATAAGGACACAGCGCTGATTGCAAGGGAAACAGGACTGCCCGCGCGATGCCTCGCCGATTTGGATCCCTGCTGGTCTGGTGCACGCTTGCGGCCGCGCCCGCGCACGCCGCGGACGATCCATTGCCGCTGTCCGGCTGGGACCTCGACATCAAAGGGTTCGTTGAGGCAAGAGCGGGCCTGTCGTCCGATACGCTGAGCTGGGAAGAAGGCGGGCTTGGGAAAGTCCGCTACGGCGCGGATGACGGGAACGCCGACCTTTTTGCGCGCCCTGAAGCGGCGCTCATCCTCCAGCCGCGCTTCGGCTTCGCGTGGTCGGGCTTCGTTCATCTTTCGGCCAACAGCCAGCAACGGCCGGCCGCCGACGTCGTTGAGGCTTACCTCGCCTACCGGACCCCGCCGGACTCCCGTCTTGGCGTACACCTGAAGGCTGGCGCCTTCTTTCCGCCGGTGTCCGTCGAGAACGACGGCCTCGCCTGGACGAGCCCCTACATCCTCACCTCATCGGCCATCAACACATGGGTGGGCGAGGAACTGAAGACCGTTGGGGGCGAAGGGACCGCGACCTGGCGTCCAGACGAAACGTTGGAGTTCGGCGTCACGGGCGCCCTCACTTATTTCAACGATCCCGCGGGGACGTTGCTGGCCTGGCGGGGATGGACCCTCTCCGACCGGGAGGCGGGCCTCTTCGACCGCCTGCGGCTTCCGCTCATCCGCATCATCCGGCCCGGCGCGCAACTGGACGAACAGGCGCTGACGGAAGAGCCCTTCCACGAGATCGACGGCAAGGTTGGGTATTATGCCGGCGTCCATGCCCGCCAGGACGACGCCGGACGCCTCAACCTCCTTTGGTATGACAATCTCGCCGACGACCGCGACCTTTTGCATGGCCAGTGGGCGTGGCGGACGAAGTTCCTCAGCGCCGCCTATACATCGCCGCCCTGGTGGGGTTTCACGATCCTGGCGCAGGCCATGACCGGATCGACGACCGTCATCACCCGTCCCGCACCCCGCGGGCCGTTTGTCGACACCCGCTTCTGGTCGGTCTATGGCCTCGTCAGTAAGGAATGGGGCCGTCACCGGGCCAGCCTGCGCCTGGAGCGGTTCGGCGCGAACGACCGGGACACGTCCGCCGACAACAACAACGAACAGGGCACCGGGGTCACAGCCGCTTATATCTTCCGTTCGGCGGAACGCCAGCGGGTGACCTTCGAGATTCTGCACGTGCGGAGCGACCGCCCCGAGCGCGTCCATCTCGGATTCCCGAGAACGGCGCGCGAAACCGTGGTACAGGCGAGTTACCGGTTTTTCTTTGGCACAGGCGGCTGATAGGCATGACCACTCCTGGCACGACAAACCCGCTGTTTGGGGCGGTCGCGACGCTTGGACTGGTGACGCTCACGGTCTATCTGCTGGTGGTGGGCGAGCAGATCCTGCTCCCGCTCGTGCTGGCGCTCCTGGTGTCGTACCTGATCACCGCCCTGGGCCACCGGATCGAGCGCCTGCAGATCGGCCGTCTTAACCCGCCGCCCTGGATGGGCCTGAGCGGCGCCATTCTCGCGGTCGTGATTGTGATCGCCCTTATCGTGCAAATTGTCGCAAGCAACGTCAGCGATGTCGCCGACAGCGCCCCGCAGTACCAGAAACAGTTGGAGGAGATGTTCGCCCAGGCGAGCGCCTTCCTGGCCCGGTTCCTCGGCCAGGAACAGCCCCTCACCCTCACGGCGCTGCTCAAGGAAATTAACCTTCGCAGCGTCGTCGAAAGTTTCGCCCTCGCCTTCCAGTCCATCGCCGCCAACACATTCCAGGTTCTGGCTTACGTCACCTTTCTCCTGCTGGAACGGCGGATGTTCGATCGGAAGCTCAGCTTGCTGTTCACCAACCCCACCCGAGAGGCGGCGGTTCGGGCGACGTTGCGGGAGATCGGCAGGAAGATCGAGACTTACGTGCTCATCAAAACCGCCATCAGCCTGCTGAACGCCGTGCTCAGCTACATCGTTCTGACGCTGTTCGGCGTTGATTTCGCGGGTTTCTGGGCGCTTCTCGTCTTTGTCCTCAACTTCATTCCCTACATCGGGTCGCCCATCGCGATGCTTTTCCCGACCGTGCTTTCCCTGCTCCAGTTCGGCTCCATGGTCATGGCGCTGTTCGTCCTCGGCAGCCTTTGGGCGATCCAGGCGTTTGTGGAAAACTTCATCGAACCGCGGATCACGGGGAGAACCCTGAACCTAAGTCCCATCGTGATGATCGTCTCGCTGTCCGTTTGGGGTGCGATCTGGGGAATTACCGGGATGATCCTGTCCGTCCCGCTGATGGTGATGATCATGATCACGCTGGCGCAGTTCCCGAAGACGCGGCCCATCGCCATCGTCATGTCGGAGCGCGGCGAGGTCGCCTGACGCGCGGTCCGATGCGGGGCCGACTCCGAATCATCGCGACATCGATTCGCGTAAAATCCGTCCGCGCCCGGTCCGCGCGCGAAAAAAATTTCAGCCCGCGCCGCCCATGCGTCCGCCGCGCGCCCCATTTTTGCGCAACACCGCCGGCCGGCGGCGACGGCGTCTTTTGACGCCGGTCCGGTGCCGCGCGCGTCGGAATCCGAGTTGTCGCAAACGCACAGACACGAAATTTCGCTGCAAGATTTTCCGGGCGCCACAAAAAAATGGCGCACGCACAATGCGTCGCGCGCGCGACAAACCACGACGCGCCCGAGTGCGCGCGCAAAATCGCGCGCAACAACAAGTTAGCCGCGGAAATTCTGGCGTTTAATGAAAATGAACGCGATCGTCGTCCGCCGCTTTTCCGTGCGTGACCATCGCGAAGGAGCGTGTCTCGTTGCCGGCGCGCGACGAGATGCGCGCGTCATAGCGGAATGAAAAACCGTTTCGCAAAAACGTTTCACACCACGCGCGCCGCAAACGACAAAGCGCGCGGCGTACGAGTCAAAATTTGAGGAGAAGAGCGCGCTCGCTGCGATCGGACGATCTAACGTCGCGAAAGAAATCAAGAAGAAAATTGGACGCAAGCGGAAAATCGCTTGTGAAACTAAATTAACTGCGTTTATCTAATTGATGTCTGGGCGATTTGTTCGAACGTGAGTTCGATTTTGTATGTGTTGCTCAGGCATCAACACAATCCAAATAGGGGATTTGATCATGGCTGCTAAGAAGAAAGCTGCGAAGAAGAAAGTTGCTAAGAAGAAGGCCAAGAAGAAGGCGAAGCGTAAGTAGTCTAAGCCTACTTCGCTAAAGACAATAAGGGACAGCACACAAGAACGGTTACGTCATCTGGCGCGAACGGAAGAGCAATCTTTAAGGGCCCCGCCCTGAACAGTTTGTACCGGTGCGATATCCGATTGTGATGGGAAGCCCGCCGAGCTCAACGCTTGGCGGGCTTTTCAATTGTGCGGACGGCCGGTGAAAGGCGTGTTCGTTAACGCGACGGCGGGCCTTGAAGCGCCGCCTGCGCCGCCGGATAGGCCCGGCCAAGCTGGATTTTCGCGCCGGCCTTGCTCAATACGGCCTCAAGCGCCGTCAAACATCCCAGGACATACGACGCCGTCGCGCCCTGCCCCATGAGTCCGATGCGCCAGACCTTGCCGGCCCAGGCGCCCAAGCCCGCGCCGATCTCCAAATTGAAATCGTTAAGAAGCTGACGGCGCGCGGCGGCGTCATCGACCCCGTCCGGGATCTCGACCACATTGAGCTGCGGCAGCCTGACGTCGGCACCCACCTTCATTTTCAGGCCCATCGCTTCAAAACCCGCGACCAAGGCTTCGTGGGCGAGCGCATGACGGCGCCACGCGGCGTCCAGCCCCTCCTCCCGCAGCATGACGAGCGCTTCATGCAATCCATAGAGCGCGTTAACCGGCGCGGTGTGGTGGTAGGTCCGCCCGCCGCCCTTGCCGTCGCCCCAGTAGCCCATCACCAAACTGAGATCGAGGAACCAGCTTTGCACCTTGGTGCGCCGCGCCCTCACCGCGTCCGCCGCGCGGACGCTGAAGCTCACGGGGGAAAGCCCAGGAGGACACGACAAACACTTTTGGGAGCCCGAATAGACGGCATCGGCCTCCCATGCGCCGAGATTCACATCGATGCCGCCGAGGCTTGTCACCGTATCGACAATGCTCAGAGCGCCGAACTCCCTGGCGATCGCGCAGAGGGCCTGCGCATCGGACCGCACGCCGGTTGAGGTCTCGGCATGGACGAACGCCACCGCCTTCGCACCCGGATGCGAGATCAAGGCCGCGCGCAGCTTGTCCGGGTCCACGGGCCTCCCCCAGGCGTCTTCCACGACGACCGCGGTGGCGCCGCACCGTTCGACATTCTCCTTCATGCGCGCGCCGAACACCCCATTGATGCATACAATGACGGTATCCCCGGGCTCGATCAGGTTGACGAAGCAGCATTCCATCCCCGCCGATCCGGGGGCGGACACTGGAAACGTGAGCGGGTTGGAGGTCTGGAACGCGGCGCGCAGCAGGTGAACGATATCGTCCATCAGGGCGACAAACGCAGGATCCAAGTGCCCCAGCGTGGGCCGCGCGAGCGCCCCGAGCACCCGGGGGTGCACCTCCGACGGCCCGGGCCCCATCAGGAGACGCCGCGGCAGGGTCGGGCTTTCGTTGCGCATCAAATGGCGCCCTTCAGCTTGAGGCCGACGATCAGCGCGATGGCTTTGAACTTGCGCCGCAAGGCGGTGATAGGTCCGACGTCCGAGGGAAGGCCGTCCAGGAAGGCGTCGATGGCCGTCCGGGCCTCCGGCTCGTCGAGATAGGGCGCATGGCCGCGGTTCGGGACGATCGTACGCTTCAGATGGGGAACCGCCGCCTGCATGCGGTCGAAGACCGCCGGCGACAGGAGATCGGACTGCGCGCCGCGAATGGCCAGGATCGGCATCATCCGGAACGACATGAAGAACGGCCATAGATTGACCGCCTTGGCGGTGGCCATGAACGGTTTCGAGATATTGAGGTCGTAGTCCGCCTTCAGCCCGCCCTCCGGGGTCTCGACGAACCGGCGCCGGGCCATCCGCACCCAATCGTCGCCTTTGTAGTCAGGGAAGATCGCGCCATCGATGGCTTCAATGGCCGCGGCGGCGTCGGCCCAGGTGCTGATCGGTTTCGTCCGGCCGACATAGCTGCCGATTCGGGCGAGGCCGGCGGGATCCAGTTCCGGGCCGATGTCGTTGATCACAACGCCCAGCAGGCGTTCCGGAACGACCGAGGCGAGCACCATGGAAATAATGCCGCCCAGCGAAGTGCCGATCACGGCCACCCGCATCAGTCCGGCGGCGTTGAGGAGCGCGATGATGTCTTTCACATAGACCGCGGGAACGTAGGTCATTGGATCGGCGGCGTAGGCCGACAAGCCACGGCCCCGCAGTTCGACACAGATCACGCGGTAGCGGGTCGCCAGGTGGGGCGCGACCTCCTCGAAGTCGCGGGCGTTACGGGTCAGGCCGGGGATACACACGACGGTCAAACGCGCATTGGGCGGTCCCGCGTAGTCCCGGTAATGCAGCCGAAGACCGTCGGGCGAGGTATAAAACCGTGAGGTGAAGGTTGTGTGCGCTGCGGTGGAGAGCGGTGATGCGTGCATGATCGAGAGAAACCGTTTCGCCTGGATACGCTTAGGAGAATGAGAGACTACCCCGATCCAGGCCGCCCGGCGGAACCATTTTCTCCGGTATTCCCGCGTGAACGACCGCCGGTATAAGCTTGGCATACCAGCCGCTCGGCCGGTTCCACCTCCTCTGCTTTGGAGACGCAATGCCAGCCCTGCCCAACGTCGTCGCGGCTATCGGCCGCACCCCCTTGATTAAACTGCGCAAGGCGTCGGAGCTGACGGGATGTACGATCCTCGCCAAGGCGGAGTTCGCGAACCCGGGCGGCTCGATCAAGGACCGCACGGCGAAATTCATCATCGAGGACGCCGAAGCGCGCGGGCTCTTGAAGCCGGGAGGCATCATCGTCGAAGGCACGGCGGGCAACACCGGAATCGGCCTGACGGTCGTGGCCAGCGCGAAGGGATACCGGACCGTGATCGTCCTGCCCGAAACGCAAAGCCAGGAGAAGAAAGACGCCCTTAGGCTTCTGGGGGCCGATCTCCGCCAGGTGAAGGCCGTACCGGCCGCCGACCCCAATCACTATGTGAAGATTTCCAAGCGCATGGCCGAGGAGCTGGCGCAATCCGAACCCAACGGCGCGATCTGGGCCAATCAGTTCGACAACGTCGCCAACCGCCAGGGGCATGAACGCGAGACGGCGCCGGAGATCTGGAACGACCTCGACGGCAGGATCGACGGATTCGTCTCCGTGGTCGGCACAGGGGGAACGCTCGCGGGCGTGGGCGCGGGCCTGAAGGCGCGCAACAAGAACATCGTCGTCGCCCTCGCCGACCCGATGGGCGCCGCCCTCTACAATTTTTATGCCCACGGGCAGCTCAAGGCCGAAGGGAGCTCTATTACCGAAGGCATCGGACAAAGCCGCATCACGGCGAACCTGGAGGGGGCGCAGATCGACGACCAGTTCCAGATCCCGGACAAGGAAGCGCTGCCGCTGGTCTATAGCCTCGTGCGCGACGAGGGCATCAGCGTCGGCAGTTCGACGGGCATCAACATCGCGGGCGCGATCCGCCTGGCGCAGAAACTGGGACCGGGCAAGACGATCGTGACTTTCCTGACGGATTCGGGATCGCGGTATCAGAGCAAGCTCTACAATCCGGATTTCCTGCGGTCCAAGGATCTGCCGGTGCCGCCCTGGCTCGATACATAGACCAGCGCCCGGCCATGGCCGCCTCCGTTACATTTTTCCCGGTCACCGATCCGCGCATGACGGCCGCGCGGCGCATCCGTCAGATCGTGTTCTGCGACGAGCAGCAGGTGCCCGCGAACCTGGAGTGGGACGAACACGAGGCCATGTGTGAACATGTGCTTGCCGAAATTGACGGCGTCCCGCTGGGCGCGGCGCGGGTCCGTCCCTATGCGCCGGGAATCTACAAGGTGGAGCGCGTTGCCGTGCTGCGGGAAGCCCGCGGACAGGGGCTTGGACTTCTGATCATGGCCGACATCATGCGCCGGCTCGCGGATCGCAAAGCCGTCAGCGTCATCCTGAACGCCCAAGCCCAGGTGGAGAGCTTCTACCACCGCCTGGGATTTGTAAGCGAAGGCGAGCGTTTCGTGGAAGCCGGCATCCCGCACGTCCATATGACCTGGCAGCCCTCTGGCTGACTCACCCCTGGGGTGTGCTAGGCTGACGCCATGAACAGCGGGCGATCCTTCTCCCCCCCGACAGGCAACCGGCGCTGGGCGCTGAAAGTTGGCGGCGCCGCGCTGGCGGCCTCCGCGTTCCCCGCCGTCGCCGCCGACCGCACCAAGACGCTTCATCGTGGCAACGGCGCCGAGCCGGACACGCTGGACCCGCATCAATCGAGCGGCACGTGGGAGAACAATATCATCGGCGATATGTTCGTCGGTCTCACCCAGGACGACGCGCATTGCCGCCCGATTCCCGCCTGCGCCGAGAGTTGGACCACCAGCGAGGATGGCCTTGTCTGGATATTCAAACTCCGGAGAGGATTGGTCTGGTCCGATGGCGTGCCGATCACGGCGTCGGATTTCGTCTATTCCTGGCGCCGCATCATCGACCCCAAAACCGCCGCCCGTTACGCGTTCAATCTCTACGTCGTGAAACACGCCGAGGAAATCAACGGCGGCAAGCGGCCGCTTGAAGACTTGGGCATCCGCGCGGTCGACGACCTCACTCTGGAAGTCACGCTCGGCCAGCCGGCTCCGTTCTTGCTTAGCCTGCTCAAACACTATTCGAGCTTCCCGGTCCCCCGGCACGCCATCGACAAACACGGCCGCGCCTGGGTGCAGCCGGGGAACATGGTGTCCAATGGGCCCTACGTCCTGACCGAATACGTCCCCAATTCCTACGTAAAAATCTCCAAGAACCCGCGTTTCCCCGAAGCCGACAGCGTGGCGATTGAAGAAGTCTTCTTTTATCCGATCGAGGACGAACGTTCGGGCCTGACGCGGTTCCGTTCCGGCGAGATCGATATGAACGTCACCACCAGCGGTTTCCCTACCCAGCAACTGGAGTGGCTGAAGGCGAATATGCCGGGACAAGCGCGGGTCTATCCGTTCCTGGCGGTGGAGTATGCGTTCGCCAACATGCGCCGGCCGCCGTTCAACGACATCCGCCTGCGCCGCGCCATCAGCCTGGCGGTCGACCGCGAGCTCCTGATGGACCGCGTGAAACGCGACGGCAGCGCGGCGGCCTTGTCGTTCGTGCCTCCCGTTGTCGAGAACTACACCAAGGGTCCGCGCTTCGATTTCGCCGATTGGCCGATGGAGCGGCGACGGGCGGAAGCGATCCGGCTGTTAAGCGAGGCCGGTTACGGCCCGTCGCGCCCTTTAAACTTCGACCTACAGTACCGTACAAGCTACGACAGGCGGCGCTACTACGTCGCCATGAGCGCCCTCTTGAAGGACGTGGGCATCTACGCCCGCCCCTTCGCAAACGAATCCAAGGTCCACTACAACCGCGTCCAGCAGGATGACTTCGTGGTGGCGGAGGCCGGCTGGGTGGGCGACTACAACGATCCGCAAACCTTCCTGAGCTTGATTGAAACATCCGCCGGGGTGTTCAACTACCCCGGCTACAGCAATCCCGAATACGACCGCCTGATGTCCGAAGCCAAGGTTTTGCTCGACCTCCAGCGCCGCGCGCAGATCATGGCGCAGGCCGAGCAGATCGCCCTGAACGATTGCGCGGTGATCCCCTTGAGCTTCCAAACGACCAAAGTGCTCGTCTCGCCGCGCGTCGAGGGTTACGAGGACAACGCCGAGAACATCCATCGTACCCGCTGGATGCGCCTGAAGGCGTAAACGTGAATGGCCTCTGAAACCGACGTTGTCATCATCGGCGGCGGCCATAACGGCCTTGTTTGCGCGTTCTATCTTGCGCGCGCGGGGTTGAGGGTCACCGTTCTCGAACGCCAGAAGGTGGTGGGCGGCGCAGCGGTGACGGAGGAATTCCACCCCGGGTTCCGTAATTCGGTGGCGAGTTATACCGTCTCGCTTCTCAATCCGCGCATCATCGCGGAGATGAACCTGCCCGCGCATGGTTTACGCGTCGTCGAGCGCCGCGCGTCGAACTTCCTTCCGTTGAACGATCGCCAGTCCCTGGTGACCGGTCCCGGCCGTACCGAAATGGAAGTCGCGAAGTTCTCGGCCCGCGACGCGGCCCGTCTGGACGCGTACGGCAAACGCCTCGACGATGTGGTCGATGTGATCCGGACGCTTCTGCTCCGCACGCCGCCGAACGTGATATCAGGGGGCGTCTTCGCCGCCCTGCCTCAGCTTTTCGAGGCCTATAAGGCGGGGCGCGAAATCGCCAAAGCCGATATGACGGTGCGGCGCGACCTGTTGGCTCTCTTCTCCCAGTCCGCGGGGGACTGGCTGGACGGCTGGTTTGAAAGCGATCCGATCAAGGCCGTCTTCGGGTTCGACGCCGTCGTCGGAAATTATGCCAGCCCCTATACGCCCGGCTCCGCCTACGTTCTGTTGCACCATGTCTTCGGCGAGGTGAACGGAAAGAAGGGCGCCTGGGGACACGCCATCGGCGGCATGGGGGCCATCACCCAAGCCATGTTGAAGGCGTGCGCCGCGGCGGGTGTCACGGTGCGCACGGATGCGGAGGTGACCGAAGTGCTGACCCGGGGCGCGCGCGCCGAAGGGGTCGTGACAAGCGCCGGAGAGACCATCCGGGCGAAAGCCGTCGCGTCGAACCTCAATCCCAAACTTCTGTTCTCGAAACTGGTCGACCAAGCCGTTCTGCCGGCCGACTTCCGCGAACGCATCACGCGCTATCGCTGCGGTTCCGGCACTTTCCGGATGAATGTCGCCCTCGCCGAACTGCCCCGGTTCACGTGCCGGCCCGATCCTGGCGACCATATGACCGCCGGCATCATCGTCGCCCCGTCCCTTGCTTACATGGAGCGTGCCTATCTGGACGCCCGGACGTCCGGCTGGTCGAAAGAGCCCATTGTCGAGATGCTGATCCCTTCGACGCTGGACGACTCCCTTGCGCCTAAGGGCGCCCATGTGGCCAGCCTATTCTGCCAGCACGTCGCGCCCGAACTTCCCAACGGACGCTCATGGGATGACGCCCGTGAAACGGTCGCAGCCCTGATGATCGAAACGGTGAATGCCTTTGCGCCGAACTTCAAGGCGTCCGTCGTCGGCCGGCAAGTCTTAAGCCCCTTGGATCTCGAGCGGCGCTTCGGCCTCGTCGGCGGCGACATCTTCCACGGCGCTCTGGCCCTCGATCAGATGTTCTCCGCACGCCCGGTCCTGGGACACGGCAACTATCGCGCGCCGGTCCCGGGTCTCTACATGTGCGGTTCAGGGACTCATCCCGGCGGTGGGGTCACCGGCGCGCCAGGCCATAACGCCGCCCGAGAAATCATCCGCGATCTCAAATAGCTCAAACAAAAACGGCCCTTCTTGCGACGGGCCGTTTTGTCTTTCCGAACACGCCTGTTTTAAGCGGCGAGATCGAGTTTCGACGTCTGCAGGACCGGCGCGATTTCCGGCGCGGTACGGCGACCGATCTGGACGGTCGAACCCAGCGCCACCAGCACGGCCGATGCGTACGGGATCGCGAGCACCGCCAGAGCGCAGCACCACACGACTTCCGCCGGATCGTCGAGGCGGCCGATGATCGCGGTGGACGCGATCGCGGCAACAGTCGCAGCCAGCAACATCGCTTCGGTCGACGCGATGCGCAGGGCGCGGGCCCAGCCGGCCATGTCCTTGCACTTCGGGGTCACCATGAACGGCTTGCCCGAGGTGAAGAGGCCCGCGAGCACGCCGCGGCCGACGGTGAAGGCCAGCGAAAGCCCCGTCAGCGCCGCCGCGATGGCGCCGAGGAAACCCGTGCCGACCTTCGCGCGGTGTAGCATGATGGTCTTGGCCGTTTTCACGACAAACAACGTGAGCGCCACGCTCGACAGGGCCGTCAACGGCACGTCGAAGTGACGCGGCGCGATCGCCATCAGCGCGGTCCAAACCAGCGACAGCACGCCGAACACAAGGGCGAACGCGTCCGCGAACCACGGCAGCCAGCCCGCGACGAAGTGATAGCGCTGCGCCGGCGTCAACGTGCTCTTGCCCGTGAAAAGCTGGGCGGCGTGGCGCTTCATGATCTGCATGGCGCCGTAGACCCAGCGATAGCGCTGTCCCTTATAGGCGTCATAGGTGTCGGGCATCAGACCGCGGCCCATGCTCACCGGCGAGTAGAGCGCCGTGTACCCGGCTTCAAACAGGCGAAGGCCCAATTCGGTGTCCTCGGTGATGCACCACTCGGCCCAACCGCCCACCTGCTCCATCGCGCTGCGGCGGACGATGCACATCGTGCCGTGCTGGATGATCGCATTGTGTTCGTTGCGCTCGACCATACCGACCTGGAAGAAGGTCGCATACTCTTCATAGCAGAAGGTCTTGAACAGGCTTTCGTCGGCGTCGCGGTAGTCCTGCGGCGACTGCACGACGGCCACCTTACGGTCGGCGAATCCCGGCATCATGGTCTTCAACCATTCCGGCGCCACCTGGTAGTCGCTATCGATGACCCCGACGAACTCCGCCGTCGGATCTGTCAGCTTCAGGGCGATATTGAGCGCGCCCGCCTTGAACCCCTTCACGCCGTCGAAGTGATAGAAGCGGAAGCGCTCGCCCAGCGTCTGGGCATGGGCTTCCACGGGCTTCCACAGGCTGGCGTCCTTGGTGTTGTTGTCGAGGATGATGACCTCGAAGTTCGGATAGTCGAGACGCGCAAGGGCATTGAGCGTCTGGATCACCATCTGCGGCGGCTCGTTGTGCGTGGGCAGATGGATCGAGACGCGCGGCGTGCCGATGTAACCGGTCGCGCCGATGCGCGGCAGACGGCGCGCGCGCCACAGACTGAGCGCCCACTCGGCGGTTTCGGTCACCAGCAGCAACGCGGTGAACATCGCAGCCGGGATGATGATCGCCGCGCCCCAGAGCGCGTTCATGTTGACATAGCGCAACGACGACGCCTCGACGATGAAAAGCGCGCCGGAGACCACAAGGCTGATCATACCGGCGATCAACGCATAGCCCTGCAGACCCATACTCGGCACCAGCAACAGCACCATCAGGCCGACCAGGAACGTGGCGATGGTGGCGGCGCCCGCGTACTCCGCCCAGTCGGGGAACGACGTCAGGTGACCGGTGAAGTTGAATTTCGGATTGCCTTCGGCGTCGAACATGCCCCAGAACGCGCCGACGGCGCCTTCCGGACCGGCTTTCCACGGCTGATCGAACGCTTCGATCACGTAGTAATCATAGTTCTTCGCGGTCGCGAGGGTGAGGAAGTGACGCAGGAAGAAGGCTTCCATCGCCGGCGACGGCACTGAGCCTTTTTTCACGCGACCGTCCGACGGCCAGCCGGCTTCGGCGATCACGATCTTCTTATTGGGGAACTCCTTCTGCACCATGGCGAAGCGTTCCGTTACGTAATCCATCCCCTTTTCGGAGGAGATGCCTTCCCAGTACGGGAGCAAGTGGATCCCGACAAACGCGCTTTCCTTGGCGAGTTCGGGGAAGTCCAGCCACACGCTCCACACTTCCGCGGTGCCGACTTCCACCTTTTTGTTGGTGACGGCCTTGCGCACGCGCACGATATATTCGGACACTTCCGCCGCGGTCAGTTCGCGGCGCATGACGGCTTCGTTGCCCACGATCACGCGGTCGACGACGCCCGGGTTGTCGTTGATGGCCTTGATGGCCTTCGTCACTTCGATTTCATTGAGGTCCTTGTCGCCGCTGAGCCAGATGCCCAGGGTGACCTTCAGGCCGAACTCCTTGGCCATATACGGGATGACGTCCTGACCGCGGTCGACGGTGTAGGTGCGCACGCGTTTGGTCAGACCGGAGAGTTGCTCGAGGTCGCGGCGGATGATCTCGGGATCGATTCCGGCGGCGAGTTGCTCTTCCGTATAGATGTGAGACGGCGAATAGGAGACGCCCTTGAACTGGCCGTGCCAGTCCGGCGCATCGAGCGGCCGGTCAAGGGACGCCCAGAGGCTCGCCGAAGCCAAACACGCGACAAGCAGCGCGACGAGAATTCTCATTTCTAATCCAGCCTTCCCAACCCGTTTCTTTTCTTAACCCCACACCCTCTTCCCCCACTCCGGCGCTTGCGGCCGGCCCAGGGCAGAAGGCTTGGTAGGCAACCTTGATTTGGACGAGAAACATGGCGGGAAGATGGACGCGCGCGGGCACAGCTCAGGCACAATGCCTTACACGCCAGTCATCCCAGATCAGAACGGAGCATGGACACCGCCCGGCCCCCCAAGAGCCTTGCGTTTCCGGGCCGGGGTTATACCAGAGCGTGTAAGAACTGCAAGGGAGTAGAGGGTCCGTAAAACCCCGTAGATCTGTTAAAGTTTCGTAAAATCAATAGCTTCCGGAGGCTCGCGTGGGCCGCATGCTAGATTTGCCGAGAAGGAGTACCGGCGCCGTGAGGAATACCAAAAGATGCTGAGTTACCAGCACGCCTATCATGCCGGAGGGCTGGCGGACATTCATAAGCACGTCGCATTCAGCGTCCTGCTGAAGCAGTTAGTGGAAAAAGATAAGCCCTTTATCGTGATCGACTTGTATGCCGGGCATGGCGTGTATGACCTGCACGGCGCGGAAGCGAAAAAAACCAACGAATCCGCGAAGGGCGCCGGCCTGTTTTGGGACAAACGGACAGGGGCCCCCGGCGTATTCGCGACCTTCCGCCAAACCCTCGAATCGGCGAATCCGGATGGGCGTTTAGCGCGCTATCCGGGCTCCCCGGCCATCGCGCGGGCGGCCTTGCGGGCCGGCGACCGCCTGATCCTCAACGAACTTCACCCGGGCGCACTGGCCGACCTGAAACGCTGGGCGGCGCGGGACGATAGAATCGCGGTCCACAGCCGCGACGCGCTCGAAGCCGTCGTCGGACTGACGCCGCCGGCGATTCGGCGCGGCATCGTCGTGGTCGATCCCAGCTATGAGATCAAAACCGAATACGCCGACATTCCCGAAGCGTTGAAGCAGGCCGCCCGGAAGTGGGCGCAAGGCATCACCTTCGTCTGGTATCCGATCCTCGCCGAGGAACGGCACCTTGATCTCATCAAGGGGATGACGGCCGGCTTCGAGGCCGACGTCCTGTGCTGCGAGTTGACGTTCAACCACCGTACCCCGCCGCGCGATGCTCCCGGGATGCGGGGGACGGGGCTCATCGTCGTCAACCCGCCATGGCGCTTCGATGAACAGATGGAGGAAGCCGGCGCATGGATGGCGAAAGAGCTAACGTCCGGCGGGCGGCACGCCGTTCGATGGTTGAAGCGTGTTGAACAGCCGCGCTAACGCGGGTGGATCACGTCCCGCGCGGCTTGATGGACCGGCGCACAGCCGTCGCTTCCAAGGGGTTCTCCGGCCAGATATGGCGCGGATAGCGTCCGCGCATTTCCCCGCGCACCTGAGGATAGACGTTGGACCAGAAACTCTTGAGGTCCGACGTCACCGCGATGGGACGCTGCGCCGGTGACAACAGATGCAACGTCACCGGAATCCGGCCGCCCGCGATGGTCGGCGTGTCGGTGAGGCCGAAGACCTCCTGAAGTTTGACATGGAGCGCCGGGCCGCCGGTCGCGCTGTAGTCGACCGCGATGTGCGATCCGGACGGAACGGCGATGTGGGTCGGCGCCAACTCGTCGAGGCGCTGCGGCAGCGGCCACGGCAAAAGCGTCCGCAGCACTTCGTGCATATCGATCCGCGCGAGGTGATTGCGCCGCGTGATCCCTGAAAGGAATGGGCCAAGCCATTCGTCGAGGGTATCGCGCAACGCCTCGTCCGAGAGATCCGGCCAGGGATCGCCGGGATAGGCGGCGCGTAAAACCGCGACCCGCCGGCGCAGAGTGTGCGCCACATCCGTCCATGGCAGCGCCGCGAGGCCCATTTCGCGCACGCCCGCGACCATCGCCGCCTGCAACGTGTCCGCCCCGGCGTTGCGCAGCGGACGGGATTCCAAGACGAGGGCCCCCAGCTTGCGCGCCTCGCGCGCGATCACGGCCTGTTCGCGCGAATCCCACGCAACGTCCGCCACGTCGGCAATATCCTGAGCGAAGGCCTCTTCGATATCGGCTGGCGTCAGCGCCGCCGCCAGGAAGACCCGCCCTTCCCGCGCCGCCCCATCCAAATCGGCCACGGCGAGATAGTCTTGAGCGGCAAGAGGATCGGCGGGATCGACGAAAGCGCCGCCTCCGCCGGCAAGCCTATACCGCCCGTCGCCGCCGCGCCGTTGCGCGATGCGGTCCGGATAGGCCAACGCCACCAGCATTCCGGCCTGCGCCGCGCTGCCGGCCTCGGTCTTCACCCGGGCGATTCCCCGGATTTGCTTGGCCGCGGCGCGCACGCGCGCGACAGCTCCGCGATTGATCTTGAGGCCGCCCGACCGGCCGGCGGCATTGTTCAGCGCATCGAGCCGCAGCCGTAAATCCGGATCGCGCGTACCGACAAGCACATCGCGTTCGGAAAGAAGCGCGGCGATGTCGCACGCCAGCGCCCCCTCGCCCATTTCCACACCGCGATGCACGAGGTGCGCAAGGCGCGGATGCAAGGGAAGCGCCGCCATCGCCTTGCCCTCCGCCGTGATGCGCCCGGATCCGTCCAGAGCGTCCAACCGGCGCAAGAGGTCGAGGGCTTGGGCGTAAGCGCCGGTGGGCGGCGGGGTCAACCAACTCAACGAACGCGGATCGCCGACGCCCCAGCGCGCGAGATCAAGCGCGAGCGGCGCGAGATCGGCCTGAAGCATCTCGGGCTCGTCATACGCTTTCAGGCCGCGGTCTTCCGGCTCGCTCCACAGGCGATAACATATGCCGGGGCCTAAGCGTCCGGCGCGGCCGCGGCGTTGTTCAGCGGCCGCGCGTGACACGCGGATAGAAACGAGTTGTGTCATGCCGCGGCCCGGATCGAACCGCGGCGCGCGCTTATATCCGCAATCGATCACAATGCGCACACCCTCGATCGTGAGGCTGGTTTCGGCGATGGTCGTCGCGAGCACGACCTTGCGCAGCCCTTGGCGCGGCGGAGCGACCGCGCGCGCCTGATCGTCGGGACTGAGCGCGCCGAACAATGGAGCGACGCTGCACCCGTCCGGCAATCCGCCTTCTTCCAGGGCCGCCGCCGTCCGGCGGATCTCACCTTCGCCCGGCAAGAAGGCCAGCACGCTTCCCGTTTCTTCGGCGAGCGCCTTGCGCACGGCGGCCACCATGGCTCGCACAAGATCGTTTCCATCGGGCGCGCCGAGATAGCGCGTCTCCACAGGAAACGGCCGGTGCGCGCTCGCGAGTACAGGCGCATCTCCCAGAACCTCGGCGACGGCCTGATCGTCGAGCGTCGCCGACATCACGAGGATCTTCAAATCCGGCCGCAGCGCCCGTTGAATGTCGAGCGCCAGCGCCAGGCCAAGGTCCGCGTCGAGGCTGCGTTCATGGAATTCGTCGAAAATCAGAAGACCGATATCCGCCAGTTCGGGATCCGATTGAAGCCGGCGCGTCAGAATTCCTTCGGTAACGACTTCGATCTTCGTGCGCGCGGAAACCTTGGTTTCCAGCCGCACGCGAAAGCCGACCGTCTCGCCGACGGGTTCGCCGAGGGATTCGGCCATGCGCACGGCGGACATGCGCGCGGCCAGTCGTCGCGGTTCCAGCATCACGATCTTCCGGCCTTCGAGCCAGGCCGCGTCGCGCAGATGAAGCGGAATGCGGGTCGTCTTGCCCGCTCCGGGCGCGGCGAGAACCACCGCGGCGGGATGCGAGGCGAGAGCGGCGGCGACGTCCGGAAGCAGAGCGTCGATCGGAAGCGGCGTCACGGCTCGGGCGGCAACTTGATCGCCAGGTATTCTTCGGGCTGCTTGAGGGCAAGTTGACGATTGAAAGCGCGGTGAATGGCCTTCACCAGAAGATCTTTCGTCACCGGCTTTTTCACGTAACCGTGCACATCCAATGCGATCGCCGTGCGCACAACGTCTTCCTGTCCGGACGAGGTCAACATAATGAAGGGCATATTGCGCGGAATGTTCGGATGTTTTCCGCCCCGGATTTCCTGCAGGAGAGACAGCCCCGTCATCGTCGGCATGCTGTGATCGCAAATGACGCAATCGACTTTCTTGGACTTATCGGCCAAGAGGTTCAGCGCCGTGAAACAGCTAATCGCGGGAATGACGCCGCCGGCGGCAACAGCCGTCAGAAACGCTTCAACCACCTGTAGAATCGCGCGATCATCGTCGATGACGACGAACTTGGTGCGGTCGAACGATGTAACGACTAACGGTTCCTGACTCATAGCGCTCGCGACTGAAGTGGGCTAAGACCCCCGAAAGAAGCCTTCCGTAAAAGGCTTGATTCACCTTAAGATTTCACAAAACCCACTATTGGTCCAGGGAGGGGCCGCGTGTCAGAGCAACGTAAGCCGTCGGTACTTATTGTCGAGGATGACCCGACGATTCAGGCTCTTCTGGGCGCCGTGCTTGCCGGTGACTGGGACGTGCAGACGGCGGGCACCGGCGAGCAGGGCCTGCAAGCCGCCGCAGAGCGCATTCCCGACATCATCATCCTCGATATCGGGTTGCCCGACATTGACGGGCGCGAAGTATGCCGCCGTTTAAAGGTCAATCCCCGGCTTGAACCGATTCCCGTCATTTTCCTGACGGCGCGCACGTCCGGCGAGGACGAGATCGACGGCCTCGAGGCGGGCGGCATCGACTACATCACGAAGCCCATCAACCCGGCAGTGTTGAAGGCGCGGGTTCGCAATCACCTGGAATTGAAGCAGAACCGCGACGAACTCATCAAGCTCGCCCGGACCGACGGCTTGACGGGTCTTTATAACCGCCGTTCCTTCGATGATGTCCTGCAACGGGAATGGCGCCGCCTCGCGCGGACGGGAGAACCGCTGGCCGTCATCATGATGGATGTGGATCACTTCAAGCTCTACAACGACACGTACGGCCACGGCGGCGGCGATGCCTGCTTGCAAAGCGTGGCGCACGCGACCGAAGGCGCGTTGCAGCGACCGGCGGATATCGTCGCGCGGTACGGCGGCGAGGAATTCGTCGCGCTGCTGCCGGAAACAAAGCTGGGCGGCGCCATCGCCGTCGCCGAGGGAATTCGGAGCGCGGTGACCGCCCTCAACATCCCCCACGCCAGCTCCAAGACCGCGGCGCATGTCACCGTCAGTCTCGGCGTCGCCTGTACGGTTCCGCATCTGGACACGGATCCGGCGACATTGCTGGAAATCGCGGATCAACAATTGTACGCCGCCAAGACCGACGGACGTAACCGCGTAAAGGGCGTAAACGCGGCTGAAGGTCTCGAAGCTTAGCTTGCGAGCTTCACTTCCAGCGTACGCTTGCAATCGGCGAAAGCCGCGTCGGTGACGCCGACCGCGCTGTCGATCTCGGGCAGCAGCGGAACGACGTCCTGAAGATCGCGCGCCTGATCCTCGATGAAGCGCGCCAGAGCCGCAACGCGGGGCGCGCCGAATTGCGCACAAAGGCCTTTGAGGGCGTGCGCGATGCGTTTGCTTTTCTTCAGATCCTGCGATTCGACTGCAGCGGCCAGATCGGCGCGATATTGGCGCATGTTCGCGGTAAAGCTGTCGATCATCGCCACAAAAACCTCGGCGCCGACGCTGTCGATAAGGACGTCGATCGCGCCGTCATCGATGACAACGTCGCCCGCGGCCTTCTTCTCCGGCTGATCTGCAGTCTTTCCGGTCATGATCTCATTGTGAGAGAGGCACCGTTCCATTTCCTGCTCGAGTTCGAGCCAATTCACGGGCTTTCCGACAACCGCGTTAACGCCGGATTTGATATACGCCTTACGATGATCGGCGATGACATCCGCCGTCAAGGCGATAATCGGTATGTTGCCGCGCCCGCCCTGAAGATTACGAATCCCCTGCGTGGCCTCGGGACCGTCCATTACCGGCATCTGCATATCCATCAGCACGATGTCGAAATCGCGATCGCTCGCCGCCTCAAGCGCCAGCGCCCCGTTTTCGACCGCTTCAACCTCGTGTCCGTGACGCCGTAGAACAGTCGTGATGAGATACCGGCTGGTCTCGTTGTCCTCCGCGAGGAGAATCTTACGGCTGCGAAATGAGGAGGGCGCGGCAACTTCAGCGGTCGCTTCGGCCGCATGCGCCTCCTGCGCCGCAGCCCGCTTGGCTTTAATCGAGAACGCGAACCGCGCGCCATTTCCGATCACAGAGTCGACGCCGATCGTTCCGTCCATCGCTTCGACGAGGCGTTTGCAGATCGCAAGTCCAAGGCCGGTACCGCCGAATTTTCGGGAGGTCGACACGTCGGCCTGGATGAACGGCGAGAACAGCCTGCTCACGTTTTCCGTCGCGATCCCGATGCCGGTATCGGTCACCGAAAATCTCAATCTCAGGTCGCCGCCTTCCGGCTGTTGGTCGACGACGATTTCGATGCTGCCCTTGTCCGTGAATTTTATGGCGTTGTTCACCAGGTTCGCCAGGATCTGGCGCAGACGTTTAGGATCGCCGAGAATCCAGTCATGGTAAACGTCGGGAAGGCGCGAGGTGAAAGTCAGACCTTTCTCCGCCGCGACCGGCGCGAATATGTTCTGCACGTCGGTCACGATCATCGACACACTGACCGGCACGTTTTCGATCTGGAGCTGGCCCGCTTCGATCTTTGAAAAATCGAGGATATCGTTCAACAGATCCAGCAGGATGCGCGCCGACCGCGTCAGCAACTGCGTCAAGTCCCGCTGCTCGTCATTGAGATCTGTCATGCGAAGCAGGTCCGCCATGCCGAGCACGCCCGTCATCGGCGTGCGCAGTTCGTGACTCATCATCGCGAGAAACTGCGACTTCGCGGTGTTCGCTTGTTCCGCGCGCTCCCGTTCCGCCTCCAGATTTTGCGCGAGCGCGGACAGGGCCTGAGCCTGGGCCTCAAGCCGGTCGTGCGCCGCGCTCAGCTCGAGTTCGCGCTCAACCCGGTCGGTGATATCGCGCGAAGAGCTGACCATTTCCGGCGGCCGCCCATCCTTTGCCGGCAAAAGCGCGTTCGTCGTTTCAGCCCAACGGATGCTCCCGTCGCGACGCATCAGGCGCCACCGCAGGGGGATACTCCCCTTACGAAACCCGGCGCGAATTTCCTGGCGGCGTTGAATGAGAGCGGGCAGATCGTCGGGATGAATGAGTTCCAGACCCGTTCGGCCGACGATCTGGCTGGCCTCATAACCCGAGGCCGCCGCCACCGACGGCGAGGCATAAGTGACGATATTCTCGTGATCGTAAACTACGATCACGTCTGAAGCGTTCGTTGCGAGCAGACGGAAACGCTCCTCATTCGCGCGCAACGCCTGCTCCATGCGCTCACGTTCGGTGATGTCGAACATGGTGATCTGCCACGCCGGACGTTCGTTCCATTGAACCCGGCGCCCGACAACCTCAACCTGTTTCACCTGCCCCTGCAGACTGACGAGCGTCCGGCGGCGCACCAATCCGTCGAGATCGCCGCGCATCAAGGTCGTCCAGAGGTCCTTGAAGCTCTGTTGCGTGTCCGTATCCATGTGGCGCAGGACACTGCTTTGCGCCAACAAATCGTCCGAAGAAGCGTAGCCGAAGAGCGTCGCGCACGCGCGATTGCAAAATACCGGCCTATCGACATCGAGAATAAGGATCGCCTGTATCGAACCGTCGATGAGATCGCGGTACTTTTTCTCGCTTTCGACAACAGCGTGTTCGGCGCGGCGGCGCTGCGAGATGTCACGGATATTTCCAATCACGCGGCCCGTCGGCGCGCCGCCATGCGCCTGTGAAATGGCGCGCAGATGAACCCAGACATAGTGTCCCTGACCGTGACGCACCCGGAGTTCAATATCCAGCGGACGCCCGCGCACGCGAAAATCCTCGCGTTCGGCAAGGAACTCGATGAGATCGTCGGCGTGTACCAATGTCGGCAGACTTGCCAGCGTCGGCGGCGCGGAAACGTCGCGGCCTAAAATCTCCAAAGCGCGCGGCGACCAGTACGCGGTTCCCGCGAGTGTATCGAGGTCAAAATATCCTGCCTGCGAGGCGTCGATAGCGAGCTGCAACGCATCGCGGCTGCGGATCAACTCGTCGCCCGCCACGCGGCGCTGCGTCACATCGAGAGCCGTGCCGACAATACGCGACGGACGCCCGGCATCGTCCGTGACGACACCGCCCAGGCTATGAATCCAGATGTAGTGGCCCAGCGCATGGCGCATGCGGTATTCGAGGTTGTAGCTGCGCCCGGCCGCATCTTGCGTCTCCAACGCTTCCGTGAAACGGCGCAAGTCTTCCGGATGGCAGAGATGGTCGTGCAGCTCGCGCGTCACCGTGGTTTTTGTAGGGTCGAGGCCCAGAATCTCGGCGAACCGCGGTGTCGGCGTGAACGTCCCGGTGGCGATATCCATCGACCACGTCGCCGCGCCAGTGACCGAGATTGCCCGTTTGAGTTCGGCCTCGTGCTCGGCCCGGGTCCGTTCATGGGCCTTGCGCGCGGTAATGTCGACCACGGCGCCGAAGATGCCCGTGAGCCGGTCGCGCCGATCGAACCGGAACCGAACGACGACGCGAAGATCGCCGATCCTGCCGTTAGGATGGCGAAAGCGCACCTCCGCTTCCGCGCCACGGCGTCCCATGACCTCGGGATCGCGCAACCGGTCAAACGTCGGGCGGTCTTCCGGCAAGATGAACGCGCGCACGCTGTCGGACGTCGGTATGAATGTCTTGGGATCCTGCCCGAAAATCGCGAAAGTCCCCGCCGACCATTTCGAGACGCCGGCATTCGGAGATTCCCGGAAGTAACCGAGCTTCCCGGCGTTCTCGACCATGTTCATGTCTTCGGCGAGCGCATCGAGATCCCGGGCCGCAGCCGCATGACGGCCGAACGCGGAGAGGCATGCGACCGCCGCCGCGGCAAGCAGCAGCAGAAGCAGCACAACAGTGAGAACGCCAATATGGGTCATCGCATGTCCGCCAGCGGCGCGGAGGGAAGACCTAATCTAGTGCGAAAAAACTGGACAGTACTGTACGGGAGACTACGCATACGCAGGGAAAATCGCTCCCCGCCGGCGGGCCGCCGGTTTTGACCCGCCCGGTTAAGCTTTCCTAAGGGCCCGCGCGATGTCGAGCGCCGCATAGGTCAATACTCCCGAAGCGCCGGCCCGTTTGAAGGCCAACAGGGACTCCTGGAACGCCGCCAAGCGGTCAAATGCTCCCGCGGCGGCGGCCACGGCGATCATCGCGTATTCTCCACTGACTTGGTAAGCGAAAACAGGGACATTTACTTCCCGTTTTACGGCCGCGATGACATCCAGATACGGCATACCGGGCTTCACCATGATGAGGTCCGCGCCCTCGCCGACGTCGGTCGCGGCTTCCCGCAGCGCCTCATCCACGTTCCCGGCATCCATTTGATAAGTATGCTTTCCTTTCGCGCCGAGCGCGCCGGACGACCCGACGGCGTCGCGGAACGGGCCATAGAACGCGGACGCGTATTTCACCGCGTAGGACAGAATCATCGTGTTCGTATGTCCCGCCGCTTCGAGCGCGGTCCGGATGGCGCCGATGCGGCCATCCATCATGTCCGACGGCGCGACGACGTCACAACCGGCGTCCGCCAGGACAAGGGCCTGCTTCACCAAGACCTCCACGGTCGCATCGTTGACAACGTCGCCGTCGATGAAAAGGCCATCGTGCCCGTGGTCGGTATAAGGATCGAGCGCCACGTCGCAAATCAAACCGATGTCCGGAACGGCGGCCTTGATGGCGCGCACCGCCCGGCATGGCAGGTTCTGCGGGTTCAACGCTTCGGTGCCTTGCGGATTCTTTAGCTTCTTGTCGGTGACGGGGAACAACGCAAGCGCGGGAATCCCCAGGTCACGCGCCTCGCGCGCGATGGCGACGGCCCGGTCGATCGAAAGACGCGACACGCCCGGGAGACTGGCCACCGGCTGCTCCAGGTTTTCGCCGTCGATAATAAATAACGGCAAAATCAGATCGTTCGCCGTGACGGTCGTTTCACGGATCAAGCGACGACGCCAGTCGGCGGCGCGAACACGGCGTAGACGTGTGGCGGGGAAAGTGCGTGTCGGTCCAAAGCTTGTCATGCGCGTGTCCCGGAGTTGAGTTCCGCAACCATCGCCGCGGTTGTCGCGACAACGGCCTCCAATGTCGGCTTATCAGCAACAGCCCAGCGCTGCCAAGGGGCCCCAGGATTGCCGAGCGCCTGAGCGCTGATCGCGACGGCGCACAGGAACGCCTCACGCCCGCCCCCCCTGGCGCCGGTCAGCAGGCGTTGAATGGCCCCGGCGCTGCGTCGCGAAAAAAGCGGCACCACGATCGGACCACCCGCGCGCACCGCCGTCGCTGCTTCGGCGGAAAGCGCCGCGGCGGGGGTCATCCGATAGATCGGCATACGCCGGACACGCGCGGGATCGTCGGAAGCGATGTCCGCGCTGACATCCTCCGCCGACGGATAGAGCGCGCGGGCAAAGGTCTCGACGCTCAACCGGGCCATCATATCCTTCGCGTCAAGGCCGGTCTGAATCACGCGGGAATACCCCGCCTCGCGCGCGGCCTCGGCCGTCGCGGGCCCGACGACGTAAGCGGTCTTGTCGCGCCACGCGCCGCCCCCAAGCATGTCGATCGCCACTTGGCTGGTGAAAATGACGGCGTCAAAACCGTCGGGCGCAGGCAATTCGGCGGCGACCTTCTCCGGCACAAGCACCGGTGAATCGACGATCGGCCAACCGAGCGGCGCGAACGCCGCGTGAAAGCGCGTATGGTAGGTCGGTGGTCGCGTGTTGAGAATGACGCCCGGCGTCATGAGCCATCGCCTCCCGCTGTGCGAGCATGACCAAGCACGGCGTAAACGGCCTTTTTGGGGACCGTCCAGCCGAAGACGTTGCCGCCGAAGCCGAGCGGCCCCACCGTCAGTTCCACCCCCCCTAAACGCCGCTTTTCCATAGTGCAAACCCTTGTTGTCGCTGGCCATTTGTGGTTGAACGAAATGAACAGCGAGGGGAATTGCCATGAAAGTAGCTGGGATCGCGGCGGTCGTCACGGGTGGTGCGTCCGGCATGGGCGCGGCCACGGCGCGGCACTTGGCCGCCTTGGGCGCGAAGGTCGCGCTGCTCGACATCAACGCGGCGAACTGCGAGACGGTGGCCAACGAGATCGGCGGCGCGGCGTTTACCTGCGACATCACCGATTCCGCGTCCACCGAGAAAGCGCTGCAGGATGCGAAAGCGCGCCATGGCGCGGCGCGCCTCGTCGTCAACTGCGCGGGGATCGCGCCGGGCGCCAAAGTTATCGGCCGCAACGGCCCCCACGACCTGGCTCTTTTCCGCAAGGTGATCGAAGTCAACCTCATCGGCACCTTCAACGTCCTGCGCCTCGCGGCGGCGGACATGACGGCTCTTGAGCCCCTGGACGAAGGCGAACGCGGGGTCATCGTCAATACGGCGTCGATCGCGGGCTTCGAAGGCCAGATCGGCCAGGCCGCCTATTCCGCCTCGAAAGGCGGCATCATCGGCCTCACGTTACCAGCCGCGCGCGAGTTGGCGGCGGCGGGCATCCGCGTGATGACCATTGCGCCGGGCCTAATCGAAACGCCGCTGTTCGCCGGCTTGGCACCGGCGGCGGTCGAGGCGCTGACGGCCAGCACATTGTTCCCCAAGCGGCTCGGCAAGGCGCAGGAATTCGCGCATCTTGTGCAGACGATCGCCGAGAACGTCATGCTCAACGGCAGCACGATCCGGCTCGACGGCGCGGTTCATCTCGGCGTCAAATAGCGAAAGGCCAAACCGCCCCATGGGCGACACGCGCAGCGAGGTCACGAACCTTCAGCGGCTGGAAGCCGAGAGCATCCACATCATGCGCGAGGTGGTGGCGGAGTGCGAACGGCCCGTGATGCTTTATTCCATCGGCAAGGACAGCGCGGTCATGCTGCACTTGGCGATGAAGGCCTTTTACCCCTCGAAGCCGCCCTTCCCGTTTCTGCATGTCGACACCACCTGGAAGTTCCGGGAGATGATCGCTTTTCGCGATCAGCGGGTGCGCGATCTTGGCTTGGAACTGCTGGTCCATACGAATCCCGACGGCATCGCGCAAGGCATTGGGCCGTTCAGTCATGGATCGGTCATCCATACCGACGTGATGAAAACACAGGCGTTGAAACAAGCCTTGGATAAAGGACGGTTCGATGCGGCGTTCGGCGGCGCGCGGCGCGACGAGGAGAAATCCCGCGCGAAGGAACGCATCTTTTCCTTCCGGACCGCGCAACATCGCTGGGATCCGCGTCAGCAACGCCCGGAATTGTGGCGGCTTTACAATACGCGCGTGCACAAGGGCGAAAGCATCCGCGTATTCCCCCTGTCCAATTGGACCGAATTGGACATCTGGCAATACATCTACCAGGAAAACATCCCGATCGTTCCACTCTACTTCGCGAAGGAACGGCCCGTCGTGACGCGCGGCAACGCCATCATCATGGTTGACGACGAGCGCATGCCGTTGATGTCCGGCGAGAAACCCGAGCTCAAGAAAGTCCGCTTCCGGACCCTGGGCTGCTATCCGCTCACGGGCGCCATTGAAAGCGACGCCGATACGCTGCCCGCCATCATCCAGGAGATGCTGCTCGCACGGAGTTCCGAACGCCAAGGCCGTGTCATCGACCACGACGCGACAGCGTCGATGGAGAAGAAGAAGCAGGAGGGCTACTTCTAGTGTCCGACGCGAGCGCGCCTCCCAATGTCGAAGACTACCTGCGCGCGCAGCAAAACAAGGGATTGTTGCGCTTCCTGACCTGCGGCAGCGTCGACGACGGAAAGTCCACGCTCATCGGGCGTTTGCTCTACGACTCCAAGATGATCTTCGAGGATCAACTCTCCGCCCTCGAAAAAGATTCCAAGACGGTGGGCACCCAGGGCGGCGCCCTGGATTTCGCGCTTCTTGTCGACGGACTGGCCGCCGAACGCGAACAAGGCATCACCATCGACGTCGCCTACCGGTTCTTCTCGACCGACAAACGCACGTTCATCGTCGCCGATACGCCGGGGCACGAGCAATACACCCGCAACATGGTCACCGGCGCCTCGACGGCGGATCTCGCCATCATCCTGATCGATGCCCGCAAAGGCGTATTGGTCCAGACGCGGCGGCACTCGTTCCTGGTCTCCCTGATCGGGATCAAGAAGGTCGTTCTTGCCGTCAACAAGATGGACCTTGTGGGCTACGACCAGGCGACATTCGATGAGATTGTCGCCGCGTACAAGGCGTTCGCCGCGAAGATCGGCCTCGCCGATATTGTCGCGATCCCCATCTCGGGCCTTCAGGGCGACAACATCGCGCAGCGCAGCGCGGCGATGCCGTGGTACGACGGCCCCGTTCTTATACATCATCTGGAAACGGTGGAGATTGCCGACGCCACGCGCGCGGCGTCTTTCCGTATGTGCGTGCAATGGGTCAATCGTCCCGATCTTAACTTCCGGGGCTTTTCCGGCACGATCGCCAGCGGCGAGGTCCGCCCGGGCGACCGTGTGCGCGTCCTGCCGTCCGGCAAAGAGAGCCACATCGCGCGTATCGTCACCGGAGGCGGTGACCTTGCGCAGGCGGTCGCCGGCCAGTCCGTCACGCTGACGCTGGAGAACGAAATCGACATCGCGCGCGGCGACATCATCGCCCTGTCGTCGGACCCGCCGGCGGTCGCCGACCAGTTCAACGCGACCATCGTTTGGATGGGCGAGGAACCGTTGTACCCGGGCCGTCCCTACCTTTTGAAAACCGGCGCCAGAACGGTTCCCGCCACCGTCACCGGCATCCGCCATAAGATCAACGTGAATACGCTGGAGCAACTTGCCGCGAAGACGCTGACGCTGAACGAGATCGGCGTCACGACGATCCACCTGGATCAGCCCATCGCCTTCGATCCGTACGAACAAAACCGCGAAACCGGCGGCTTCATCCTGATCGACCGGATGACCAACAATACCGTCGGCGCTGGTCTTATCCATTTCGCGCTGCGCCGGTCGCAGAATATCCATTGGCAGGCCGTCGAGGTTGGAAAGTCGGCGCGCGCGGAGATCAAGAAGCAGAAGGCCTGCGTGCTGTGGTTCACGGGCCTTTCGGGCGCGGGCAAGTCCACCATCGCCAATATCGTGGAAAAACAACTGCTCGGCCTCGGCCGGCATACCTACCTTCTCGACGGCGACAACGTCCGCCATGGGCTCAATCGCGACCTCGGCTTCACGGACGCCGACCGCGTCGAGAACATCCGCCGCGTGGCCGAAGTCTCAAAGCTGATGGTGGACGCCGGCTTGATCGTGCTGGTGTCGTTTATTTCGCCCTTCCGCGCCGAACGCGCGCTGGCGCGCGGCCTGATGGAGGCGGACGAGTTCCTGGAGATTTTCATCGATACGCCGCTCGCCGAGGCGGAGAAACGCGACCCCAAAGGGCTCTACAAAAAAGCGCGCATCGGCGCGATCCAGAACTTCACCGGGATCAGTTCACCTTATGAAGCGCCCGAGGCGCCTGAACTTCGGATCGACACCACGCGCATGACGGCGGAAGACGCCGCAGCGGTCATCCTGCGGCATCTCGAAGAGCGAGGCGCCCTCACCGGCTTCCGTCCATAGCGCCCACGCGAAACGGACGTCACCGTCACGCGCGACGTCCGCTTTCTTTCGGCGTTTTGGAACGATACCGCCTACGACTTGTGCATTTCAGGCCGCGACGACGACATTCGGTCCATTGGCATGCCAACCATGCCCCCGTCATCGCCCTTCCATTCGCCCTCCTCGACGTCCCGGCCCTGCGTGTCGGCCGACGCCAAGGACTTTGCGAGTTCGTAGATGCGACGGCGCACGTGATAGCCTTTGATCCGATAGTAGGCGCGAACCAATTCCAGGGTTTCGCGACGATTCATGGGATCGTCCTGACGCAACATGACGTCGGTGGGCTCGCCGTTCCAATTGCGCGGACTGGCGCCCGCGGTCTTTTCGTCCATCTCGTCGAAGAAGAACGATACCGGGCAGTCTAGGACGCCGGCAAGGTCCCACAGCCGGCTGGCGCCGATACGGTTCGTGCCGCGTTCGTATTTCTGCACTTGCTGAAACGTAAGCCCCAGCGCCTCGCCGACCTTCTGTTGGCTCATGCCAAGCAGCGTGCGGCGCAAGCGTAAACGAGTGCCGACATGGGCGTCGACGGGATTTGGCTTACCCCAGGAGCGACCGCTCATCGCGCACGGGGTTTCGTCATATCTCTGTCTATCCAACGATGCCATAACACAGCCACCTTTAAACAATGATGTGCGAACAGGGAGAAACCGATCTGCGGAATCAATGCGAAGCCGTGCAAATTGCAGGCGTTCGAAGGTGGCAACGAGCGGTGTAGTTTTTTGTTCCTAAACAAGCGAGCGCGCGCCGCGGCCGGATGAGCCGCGTTATTCTGGCGAGTGCACTTTACGCTTGAGATCGCGTCCATCCCGCGCACTTAAAAGCGCCGGGTGGCGGCGGCCCGGCAAACGCCGGGCACAAAAAAAGCCGGGCGATCCCGGCTCGTAAAAGCGGAAACGTCCTGCCCGGAGACCGGGCAGGACGCGATACCGAAAAAAGCCCTATTTAGACGGCTTCTTTAAGTTCCTTGGCAGCGCGGAAAGCGACTTTCTTGCTGGCCTTGATCTTGATCTGTTCGCCGGTCGCCGGGTTACGGCCCATGCGCGCAGGACGCTTGCGGACCTGCAGAACACCGAAACCGCCGATGCGGATCTTGTCACCCTTCTTGAGATGCTTCGTCAGCAGACCCACGAGGTCGCCGAGGATTTCGCCCGAGACCTTCTTCGAGAGTTCATGCTTATCGGCGAGCGTCGCCGCCAGATGCTTCAACGTGACAACCGCAGGCTTATCGGATGATGTGGCCATTTTCCACCCCTGAATTGTTGATCGGCTAACCCCGACGGACGCCTTATTTATAAGGATAACAGCGCCGTCTTGGTTGCACTCTTATCGCAGGTTATGCACCCGCGCAAGCGCTTGGACCTCCATTTAACGCATATTTTGCGACATTTTTTACACATGACGCTGCGGATACATCTTGCGTTCCGGCGTAAATCGCACAGCGGTCCAGGCGTCATGATTCGCCGCCGCATATGGTTCGCAGCGTAAACGACTAGGAACGTCTCACGCCGCGATCGGTTGCTACCAAGGCAGAATGCGTCCGTCATAGTTGAATGCGCGGCCGCTGTCGGCGGCCTTTAAGCGGTCGATGGTCCTGATCATCGCGCGCACGCTTTCGTCCACGGGGAGGTCGCGCGCGGCGGCGGCCGCGCCGACCGCTTCGCGCCGCATGTCCGTGTTCACCGCGCCGGGCGCAATCAACCCGACCACGATACGGTCGCGCGCCAGGTCGGCGGCCAAGGCCCGGAACGTTATATTTAGGCCTATTTTACTGGCTTTATAGAAGTACGAGCCGCCACCAACCTCTCCCGAAATAATGCCGGAACCGCTCGTGATTCCGATGATTTTCCGGTGCGCGCTCGCCGCGATGTGCGCGCGAAAAGCGTCGCTGATCGCCAGAGGCGCTAAGGTGTTCACCGACATCACGTTCTGGAACTCTTCAAAGTCGAAAGAGCCAAGCCGCTGCCGTTCGAGCGCGCCGAGTACGCCCGCATTATTAATAAGGACGTCGATCGGCACGCCCGCGTATTTGGCGGCAAGCGCTTTGAGAGCGCCGGCGTCGCGCACGTCCAGGTCCTCGATCCGGATGTTGGCGTGCGTCGCGGCAAGGCCCTTCAGCTCCGCGGCGTTCCCCGGGTTACGCGCCGTCGCGATAACGGTCCAGCCTTGGGCGGCATATTGGCGGACGAACTCAAGCCCGATCCCACGATTCGATCCCGTGATGAGAACGGTGCTCGCGTGCGCCGAAGTTATACACAGGGTCAAATACAGGCCGATGAGGATATGTACGATGTTCATAACCCGCTCCTTCGGTTGGACGCGTTGCCCCGCCGCGGCGGGAAGTCTGTGGAAAACCTGGTTCCCTCCGGTGGACTTGACGGCCGCGATGGTGCGCCGGTTTGACAGCCGTCAATGCGGTTGCGGCGGCTCTGACGCAAACACACAAAAAGTCCAGGTGGGAGATGAACGTGCTCAGTAGGCATGGCGGCCCCGGGTCGTCGCGGATTACGGAAGAAGTTTTGCCGCGCATCGAGTTCGTCGAATATGAACGCTCTTACACGGTGAAGGCCGACATTCAGGCTGCCGGGACGGAGGGCGTGTTCATAAACGTCGACGCCGGCGTGCTCACGATCTCCAGCGAGGACCGGTCGGGCGTTGCCGACGATGTCTGCGTCCTGCCGCGGCTACATTCCTTCCGCTACACCCTGGCGCTTCCGGACGATGTGGATGAAACGAGCATGTCCATGAGCTGCGAAGGGCGTCTATTGATTTTGATTTTTGACCGCAAAGCCGACGAGTAGCCTGCTAATATATTGATAAATATATCATATTCAAATATTGATAATGATTATCAACATCATTGCGAATCATTCTTAATTAAGATACTGCTATCTCCTCACGCACATTTCGGGAGAGCGCATGTCATCCACGATCTTTCATCGCCGTCTTTGCTCGCTGAGCACACCCGAACTTTTCATTCTGTGTTCGTTGCGCCTCATCTCCCAGGCCATGCGCGACGGTCGCGAGATCGACAGCCTGTGCCGCGAGGGCTTTGAAATCGCGCGGCTGAACGTGACGCATGCCCATCGGTTAGCCGCGACCATACGCGCGATCGAAGCGGCGGCGCGTCCGTTGGACGTTCGCGGGGCGAAATGCGCGGAAGTGGGCGAAGACGAAGAACTCGTCCTGCAAGTGCTTCTGCTGCTGCAACATGAAAATGAGTTCGGTGCGCGCCGCGTCTTGTGGCGCCTGCTGCCGCCGGCGGCCGCCCGCATCGTCCTCGCCAACCTTGATGAAGTCGCCATCGCCATGGTGCGGGCGGGACTTCTGCTTCCGCAGTTCCCCTATGCGCTGCGCCCCTGCCCGGCGGAGGCGCTAGTCGCCCGGCGGTTGGGCGAAACCGCCGTCGCCAAGGAAACCGCCGAGAACTTCTGGCTCAACCAGAGAGATCGGCGCCGGCCAAGCGGCTGGAAATCGCCCGCCCAGCGTGGGATGGTGCCGCATCGACATCCGCGCCGACTGTGTCGATACCCGTACAGGAATCGACCACGCGACCGATGTCATGAGACAGTTGCCATGATCCGCCGGCCGGCGGCCATCGTTGCCGCGCTATTGTTTGTGCCGGCGCCGCTCCTCGCCCAGACGCCGCCGCCCGTTGCGCGCGACGCCGACGCGCCGCCTCCGACACCGTTCACGCTCGGCGAACGGTGGTTCATGGGCCTCACCGCTCAATTCGACGGGCGCGCGCACAAGGATGCGGATCTCGACTCCGCGGCCGAAGGCGATGTCGCCAACGTACGCCCGCAAATGCAGTTCGCTTTCCTGTATGAAGTGCCGAACACGTTCCGGTTCTTCTCGGCCACCAAGATCAACCGCGACCTGACCCTCAACGAGGGCGCCACGCCGGAACACCGCGAGCTGCTGGCCGATTTGGACGAATTGTACGTACGCTGGGTACCCTTCCAGGGCGGAGTCGTGTCGGTGGGCCGCTCACGCATGAACGATCCGCGCAACTGGGTGTTCGCGAGTTCCGACGACAAGAACGACAACATCCAGCTCCAGTACAGGACGGACACCGATTTCATCCAGGTCGTGGCCGCGGCCCGCGACCTTCTGCCGAGCAATCTGTTCGAGCCGAAGGATCAGCATCGAAGCCTGAACTATGCCGCCACCTTCGAGCATAGCTTCAGCAACGGCATGCGCGCCGGCGGCTTTCTCCTGCTTCAAGACCGGCGTTTTGAAGGCGACGTCCATGACCGCACGTACTTCGGCGCACGGTCGCGCGGCACAGTCGCGAGCGGTCACATCGACTATTGGGCGGACACGATTTTCTTGCGCGGCACGTCGGGCACGGTGCCGATGCGCTCCTACGCCTTCGACGCGGGCATTATTTATAAGTTCCTCGATCCGCTGCAGGTCCACATCGTCGGCAGCTACGCCTACGGTTCAGGTGACCGCGACCCGTTGGACGGCGTCGACCGCCGCTTCCGTCAGACGGGCATTCAGGAGAACCGCTATCAATACGGGGGCGTGAGCCGCTTCAAGTACTACGGGGAAACCTTGAATCCGGAGCTGAGCAATCTCGCCGTCGCCACGGCCGCCATAGGCTTCAAGCCGAATGTCCTCAGCTCCGTCGATCTCGTGGTCCACCATTATGAACTCGCCCATGCCGACGGGGGCCTGATCGCAAGCCGCCTCAACCGCCAACCGACCGGCGCGTCGCGCAACGCCGGCAACGCCGTGGATCTCGTGGCCGGTTACCGCGACCGGACTGCCCTGGAATTCGAGTTCTTCGGGGGATGGTTCATGCCGGGGCCGGCCTTCGGGCCCACCCGCGCCGACAGCCTCTACGGCATGTTTAAGATAAAGTACAACTTGAGGCCCTGACATTTTCCCCACCGGCGTTCTAGGATCGGCACTCTGGAATGTTTTGGGGGGACCATGACTCATTTCCTGGTGACGGAAGATCGCCCGGACGGTTACCGGCTCGAGGACATCCTCGGCCTGATCCGTAAGGACATGCTGACGCGCGCGCTCAAGATCACGGACGACAAGCGCATAGAGGCGCAGCACGTCATGCGCAACAACATGAAGATCCTGAGTTTGATTACGGAAGCCATCACCTTGGCTGAGGACTCCACGCGCGTGCTCGACAAAGCCTTCGGCAATAACGCCAAAGGCGGACCTCCGCGCATCGGCAAGGCATAGGAGAAGCGTCATGCTGGGCAGAGGATGTATCGCCGCCGTCGCCGCGCTTGTCCTCTTCGCGGGACAGGCGGACGCGGCGACCAAGGCCGTCAAATTCGGACGGCTCGTGGACGGCGATGGGCGCGTTCAGGAGAACGTGACGGTCCTTATCGAGGACAACCGCATCACGAGCGTCTCCACCGCCGCACCGCCGCCTCGCGCCGAGGTGATCGACCTTTCGGCCTATACCGGTATTCCCGGCCTCATCGACGCCCATACGCACATGACCTACGGACCGGACCCGCTGCTGCGCGCCGGCCGGTCCAATGCGGTCAACATGGTGCTGGGGCGCGATGCCCTAATGAAGACACTTGAGTCCGGTGTCACCACCGTCCGCGACATGAATGCGTCCGAGTATATGGACGTCTCGATGCGCGATCTCATCAACATGGGCCAATGGACAGGCCCGCGCATGTACGTCGTTGGTTGCGGTCTGCGCGCGACGCGCAGCCGGTACAACGTCGCCGGCAATCCGTTGGGCTGCGGCGAAGGCAACGGGCCGGACGAATTCGCCCGCGCGGCTCGTCAGCAGATCGCCGCAGGCGTCGACTGGATCAAGATTTTCGGCTCGACCGGCAGCGGTGAAGACGTAACCGGATTTCAGACCGTCACCTATGAGGAAATGAAGGCCGCCGTGGATGTCGCGCACGCCATGGGCAAGCGCATCGCCATCCACAGCTACGGGCCGACCGGCGTGCGCGATGCTGTGCGCGCGGGCGCAGACTCTGTCGAACATGGCGCGGACCTCGACGACGCCACTCTCGCGGAGATGGCCAAGAAGAAAATCTTCTTCGTGCCCACCGTCGACCATAACCGCTACTACTTCGACAACGCCGAGCGCTTCCGCTATCAGCCCGGCGCGAAGGAGAACCTGACCGGCTATATCGAGCGCAATCTCGAAAGCACGCGCCGCGCCATCAAAGCCGGCGTGCAGGTGGTCATGGGGTCGGATGCGATCTTCGACATGTTCGGCCAGAATACGCGCGAACTGGAATGGTTCGTGAAAGCCGGCATGACACCCGCCCAGGCGCTCGCCTCGGCCACCACGACGGCCGCGCGCATGATGGGCATGGAGAAACAGATCGGGAGCGTCGCCCCCGGCTTCTACGCCGACATCGTCGCCGTCGAAGGCGACCCGCTGAAAGACGTCGGCGTCATCATCAACAACGTGCGCTGGGTGATGAAAGACGGTGCGGTCGTGGTGGATAAGCGGGCGAAGTAGGCCTTATTCGTCCACACCACCGTCGACACACCGGCAGTTGGCGCAAGAGGCGCCTCCCTCGCGAGGAAGGGTTATCGCGAACCTTGGAAATTCGATCAGTTCCGGGTGCCTACAGTACACATCGAAGGTCTGCGCATTCGTAACGTATTTCATAACGAGCCAATCGCAGCACTGCGTAGCAACCTTGTAGGTCGTGCTCTTGGCGGGGATGTCAAGCTCCCACAAAGGGGTCTCCACACCGTCTAAAGTCCTGTCGTGGATGACTAAGCTCCGAACATCCAGATCAGACTCGTTCGATATTTTGACGACCGTTATGGCTCCCAACATAAACAAAGCGGCAATCAAGCACGTAACGACACCGGCTCCGACGAGCAAATGAGCAAAGTAGTTGCGGATGTTGGCGGCAATTCCAAGTATGCCATCGCGTATATTCAGGACCGTCGGACCCAACTTTGACTCCCTAAGTCAGTTTTAGAACGGCTTGCACCCTACTTCGCCGGCGCCGGCGGGTACTGGATTCCCAACTGCTCCAGATATGTCCCGTGCTTGCTCGGGTCGTAATAGAACTTCTCCATCTCCGGGCGCAGCAGCTGCATCAGGTCCTTATTGAGGTGGATCGCCGGCTTATCGCTGGCGACTAGGACGGGCGCATACTTCTGATCCTTGGTCTGCACGTCGTTGAAGTAAGCCTTGGCCGCCGTCACCAGGGACGGCGTGGTGGCGATATCGAGAATCGTGAGCGCGAGCGCCTTCGCGCCAGCAACAGCCCCCTTATGCGCGATGGGCGTTGTCATCGCGATGGCCGCGGTCACGTGGTGGCCCGTCGTGTTCGGGACGTTCGACGGGAACCGCATGGTGATGGTCGGCACCGTCCACATGATGTCGCCAATGTCGTCCGATCCGCCGCCCGTTGAGACCCCACGACTTTCCGGCGTCGAGATCTTGGTCACTTCGGTGGCCAGCGGCTTTAACGTGAAACCGTTGGCTTCCTGGACCTGTTTCGCGAAGGCTTGGTCCTCGGCGCTCCACTTCGGCATGCCGACCCGCATCATGTTCTGATGCGCGGCTTCCGCCAGCGGACGATTGCCATGGTTCGGTGCGGCATAGCCAAGGACCTGGCGTGTGACAGTGGTCCCTGTCCCCTTCGCCGCCGCTTCCGAGATCGTGTTCGCAAGGTCATATAGATCTTGGATCTGCTTGAACGTGCGTTCACGGAAGTAATACCAAACGGACGCCTCGCCCGGCACGACGTTCGGCTGGCCGCCGCCGTTGGTGATGACGTAGTGCGAGCGCTGCGTCACGGGCAGATGCTCGCGACGCATATTCCAGGCAATGTTCATGAGCTCGACGCCGTCGAGCGCGCTTAAGCCCAGCCACGGCGCACCCGCCGCATGCGATGTCTTGCCGTGGAAGCGGTATTCCACCGACACCATGCCCGTATTGCCCATGTCGCCCCAACCGACCGAGAAGTCGCTGGAGACGTGGGTGAAGATTGAGGCGTCCACATCCTTGAACAGGCCTTCACGCACGTAGAACGCCTTGGTCGCGAGAAGCTCCTCCGCGACGCCCGGCCAAATCATGAAGCGCGCTTTGATGCCGTTCTTAACCATGACGTCACGGGCCGCGAGGGCCGCGGCCACGACCATCGGTATGCCCGAGTTATGCCCCTCGCCATGCCCGGGCGCGCCTTCGATCATCGGTTTGATCTGCGGAGATCCTGGATACTGCGACAATCCCAGCAGCGCATCGATGTCGCTGCCGAGTGCGATCAACGGTCCGCTGTCGCCCCAGGTGGCCGTCCATGCGGTGGGGATTCCGGCCACGCCGCGCGTGATCTTGAACCCTTCTTTCTCAAGGATGCCGGTGATGTAGGCCGAGGTTCGGAATTCCTGAAACCCAGGCTCGGCGAAGCTGAAGATGCTGTCGACCATCTCCTGCACGAGCTTCGCGCGATCCTCGACGCCTTCGGTGGCTTGAGCCCGTTGGCCCGCCGTCGTCGCGTGCGCGGATGATACGGGCAAGCTGAGCGCGGTGCCGATAAGCAGACCCGCGGCAATACGAGACATCTTCATTTTCACTTCCCCCTTATTTCGCGGCCGGCGCCGGATACGAGATCCCGAGTTGCTCCAGATAGGTCTGGTGCTTGCTCGGGTCGTAATAGAACTTCTCCATCTGCGGACGCAGGATGGTCATCAGATCCTTATTGAGATGGATCGGCGGCTTATCGCTCGCCACGAGGACCGGATCGTATTTTTGGTCCTTGGTCTGCACGTCGGTGAAATAGGCCTTCGCGGCCGTAACCAGGGATGGCGTGGTCGCAAGATCGAGAATGGTGAGCGCCAGCGCCTTGGCGCCCGCGACGGCGCCCTTGTGCGCGATCGGGGTCGTCATCGCGATCGCTGCGGTGACGTGATGCCCCGTCGTATTGGGAATATTCGACGGATACCGTAGCGTGATGGTGGGCATCGCCCACATGATATCGCCGATATCGTCCGAACTGGCCGAGACGCCAGATCCCCGGCTTTCCGGCGTCGAGATGGGTTGCAGCGTCGTCGCAAGCGGCCGCGGGGTGAAGTTGTTCGCTTCCTGCACCTGCTTGGCGAACAGCTGATCGTCGTCGGTCCACTTCGGCATGCCAACGCGGCGAATATTCTCGTACATGGCCTCAGCCAACGGACGGTTGCCGTGGTTCACGGCGGCGTGGCCGAGAACTTGACGCGTCACGGTCGTGCCAGTGCCCTTCGCGTCGGCCTCGGAGATTTCGTTCCCCAACTCGTACAATTTGCGCACGCCGTCGAACGTACGTTCGCGGAAGTAGTACCAAACGGAGGCTTCACCGGGGACAACGTTGGGCTGGCCGCCGCCGTTGGTGATGACGTAGTGCGAGCGCTGCGTCACAGGCAAATGCTCGCGACGCATGTTCCAGGCGATATTCATGAGTTCAACGCCGTCGAGCGCGCTCAGGCCCAGCCACGGTGCGCCCGCGGCATGTGACGTCTTACCGTGGAAACGGTACTCCACCGACACCATGCCGGTGTTGCCCATATCGCCCCAACCCACGTTGAAGTCGTTAGACACGTGCGTGAAGATGTTGGCGTCGACGCCCTTGAATACGCCGTCGCGGACATAGAAGGCTTTTGAGCCCAACAGTTCTTCCGCCACACCCGGCCAGATCATCAACCGGCCTTTGATGTTGTTGCGGGTCATCACGTCCTTCGCTGCAAGGGCCGCCGCGATGACTACGGGTATGCCCGAGTTGTGACCCTCGCCATGACCGGGCGCGCCTTCCACCATCGGTTTGATCTGCGGTGAGCCCGGATATTGCGATAGCCCAAGCAACCCATCGATGTCGCTACCAAGCGCGATCAATGGCCCGCCATCGCCCCAGGTCGCGGTCCATGCGGTGGGGATCCCTGACACACCACGCGTCACCGTGAAGCCGTTCTTCTCGAGGACGTCGGTGATGTAGGCGGATGTACGGACTTCTTGGAAACCCGGTTCGGCGAAGCTGAAGATGCTGTCGACCATCTCCTGCACGAGCTTCGCGCGCTCTTCGACTCCCTCGGTCGCCTGGGCACGCTGCCCGGCCGTTGTCGCGAACGCGGGCGCGAGCGGTAGCGTCAGCGCGGTCCCGACGAAAAGCGTAGCAAAGAACTTGCTTCCAGACGTCATGAGCATCCCCCGACGGACAAGCGTGCGATCGCAAGAGTGCCACGAGAATCCGTCCATTGCCCATCGGGCATTTAGGCGTGGGCCGTCTAATTCGGCGTATTTTTGTGGAAAAGTGCCCGGAACGGCTTCAGCCCAGCGGCCAACGCATATCGCTCTCGCACAGCATTTCTCCGCCTGCTGCGATGACCATGCGTGCGGAAATCGCTGCACCGCTTTCATATAGACATTCAGCTTCGATTTTCTTGCCTTCAATAACATATTGCAGGACTGCACGATCCCCACCGAAGAAGGTATATGACCAGTCGGTTTCGTCTCTGGAAAGGTCAGAGCGCCAAATCGTGTGCTGACCGACTTCGCGATTTCCCACCAGGAGAACGACGCCCTCCAAATCATCGCCAGTCTCATTTACGACGGTCAATGAGGTGCCGCCGAACCAGATATTGACTGCTGCCAATACAACAACGCCGAGCGCTGCGATAAAGGCAAACGCCTTACCAACGTCTATGAAGAGAAAGGAAAAGCGGTCCATCATTTCCTTCATTTACGCCCCCGAACGGAGAGACTCGAAGTTTTCCATCGCGCAGAGCATCTTCCACCGAATTTGGTCCACGCGGAAGGTCACGCGCCACCTGATTGTTGTAGAGATCCATGAGCAGCTCAGCTTCAGAATTGTCTCCCGAAACCTCGTGAGCATCAGCAAATGCCTTCGCGCGATCTTTTCCGATCGATTGCGACATGAGGTAGTTCCAGATCGCATGCTTGTAAGCATCTGCCTCGTTATTGCGAGACCCGATGTCTGGGTACTTTTCTTTTGTTTTCTTCCATGCGGCCAACGTGGCCCAAGCTACATAAGGAACACCGAGCGGATCACGTATTATTGCTCCGACGTGACCCGGACCTTGCGAATCGTATGAAAAGTCTTCCGTAGTTGGCCGGGGAGCATCAGAAGAATTGACGTTGGCAATCACGCCACGATTCGGTGAACCAGCCATGCGTATTTCCTTTCAAGATGTTGGCGGAATTAGGGTGCCGAAAACACAAAACCCGCGCGCCGAAGGCGAGCGGGTTGGATTGGCGCGGGGCTTTTAGGGGGTGCGTATTGGAGGCCCACGGCACATTTACGAAAATGCGCGGCTGGCCTATTTTTTGTCAATAAAAATAGGCTTCTGGAACATTATGCGGTGACGCGGGTTGCCTTTCCAGTCCATCTCCGGAACCCGCACGCCCATGATCCAAACCCTTTATCTCGCCCGCGTCCTCGGTCTCAGCCTCATTGCCCTTGGCCTCATTATCGCGTTCCGGCGCCACTACTACATCGCGGTCTATCCGGCGCTCGTTACCGAGCGCATGACGCGCATGGTGTTTGCGACATTCGCCCTCATCGGCGGGCTGCTGCTCGCCTTGCACGATCCACTGTGGCAGACGCTTCCCGCCATCGTTATTTCGCTCGTCGGCTGGATGGCCGCGGCCGAAGCCCTGGCCTACCTCGCCCTTCCCGACGATCAGCTCGCGAAGCTGATTGCGACCTTCAACAAACCCATCGCCTATGTGCTAGGCGGCGTGTTGGCCGTCATCATCGGTGCATATCTGACCGTGATCGGGTTCGGCCTTCTGGTCTGAACTTGGTTGGTCTGAAGCGGGCACAAGAAGTCCCCGGCCTCTTTCGAGGACCGGGGATTTTCTTTGGTACGATCAGTGCGGTTGTTCCGCGGCATCCTTCGCCGGCGGTTGTCCGTTTGCGAGCGAATTCCACAGTTCAATATTGGGATTGCGGATCACGCGGATGCCTTCGCGCTGACTGGCGGCGATGGCCTTCACGTCCGGCGCGCTTTTATCCGCGAGCACAAATGTATCGAACATCGCGCTCATGGAGGTGAGCATCTTCTTCGTGCTGTCGGGACGGAAGTGATACCAGCCGTGCGGTTCCTCGGCGTACACGACCCAGTCGTACCAGTTGCCGTGAATCTCCGCCTGGATGCCGTACTGCTCGATCTGTTGGAAGCGCGCCGCGGAATCGCCTTGCGCATACAGGAACAGCATCGGCGTCTTCACGCGATCGGCGTGATAGATCAACGAACGCCCATAGTAGTTCTGCGGGTTCTCCATCGGCGTCTTGCCGATCAGGAACTTGTTCCACCCTTCCATGCTGGCGTAAGTCGATAGGGTCACGAGATCGGTCGCGCCGTACCACACCACGCCCGCCTTGAGGCGTGTCGGGTCCTTGGTCGCCGCGGCCGTGGTGAAGAAGCCGCCGGTCGAACCGCCGAAAGCGCCCACGCGTTTCGGATCAACCCATCCCTGGCCCGCGAGCAGGTCCATGCCGACAAAAGCATCCTTGATGTCGTCTTCGCCGCCGCGCGTGAACACCGCCTGACGGTATTCCTTGCCGCGTCCGGTCGATCCGCGGAAGTTCGGCGCGAACACCAGATAACCGCGGCTGACGAAGTACTGGACATAAGGATGCCACTGCTGCGGATGCTGGCCGTTGGAGTTGGCGCGGAAGAAGAACAGCGCGGGCAGTTTATCGCCGGCTTTCGTTCCCTTCGGCTTGTACACCAGCCCCGCGACCTTACGGCCGTCGAAGCTCGTGTATTCCATGAACTCCGGCCACACGAACAGATTGGCGTCGCGGAGCGCGGGATCTTGATGGTTGGTGATCTGGCGCTCCGAACCGCCGCCGGCCTTCATGGCCCAGACGTCACCGGTCATGCCGGGATCGGAGTGGTAGAAGTAAATCTCATCTCCCTTCGCGCTCCACATATGCGTGCCGCGCGTTTGTCCTGTAGCGGACGATCCGCCGTTCACCCCGCCCCGCGTGGTGAGTTGCTGCGCCCGCCCGCCCGCCGCCGGGATGCGGAAGATGTGATAGGTATAGTTCAGGTTCTTGGTGAAGCTCAGGAACCTGCCGTCCGGCGACCACCGCGGTTCGCTGGCCTCAATGTTTTCGGTCAACAGCATCTTCGCCGCGCCCGAGGCCGCGTCGATGACGCCGATATTATTGTAGCCGTTGCGGTCGGAGATGAAGGCAATGGTCTTGCCGTCCGGCGACCATTGCGGCGCGGAGTCCAACGCATTGAATGTGTCCGGCGTCATGAGACGCGGTTCCCCACCCGTCACAGGCAAGGTGTAGATATCGTTGTTGCTCTGATCGTCGTCATTCGGCTTGGTGTTGCGCGTGAAGACGAACGTCTTTCCGTCCGGCGACAGGCTGGCGTTGCCGCCCCCCGGACCGACGCGCGTGATCTGCTTGCTCGCAAGATCGTAGGCCGCGATGGAGTTCTGGAAGAACATGTCCGTGACGAAGTAGAGCGTCTTGCTGTCCGGCGACCACATCGGGTTCGCGTCGTTCAGCGGATGCGTGGTGACTTGGATCGCCGCGCCGCCCTCGGCAGGGATGATGTAGATGTCCCGCACGTTGACGCCGCGATAGTCCGCCTCGAACGCGATCCACTTGCCGTCCGGGCTGAACTCGGGCGCCATCTCGCGCCCCGGCCAATTGGTGAGCTGTTTGGGCGCTCCGCCGGACGTGGGCGCCGTCCACAGGTCGTACGTCCCGTTCTTGGCGGATTTGTAGGCGACGAGCCCGGCGTCGGGCGACACATCGAACTCTTCCACCCAAACGGTGGCCGCCAGGGCGTCGATGGGCAGTCCGGGGCGCGCTTTATCGGCTTGCGCATACACCGCGGAACTCAGAAGGACGGATAGAAGACCCGAAAACACCGCATGCTTGACCATCACTCTCCCCTTTTCAGCGTCGGCCGTGAAACAGCGAGGGTGCACCGCCGCGTCGTCAAAGGGAACATCCTTCCCCGATTTAGGCGAACGAAAGCGAGCGTCCCCCAGCGCTCCTCCATGCAATTTGCTGCGTCGCACAACAGTTCGCCTTCGGTTTCACCTTTACGCGCCGCGGGCTAATCTTCGCATGAGCGCTGCATAAAGGGGGCCGTTCATGAGAAGTTCGCGCGTGATGCGATTGCTGACAGTCATTGCGATCAGCATGGCAATGTTCGGCATTGCCCCCGCTTCCGCGACATGGTCGGTCGTGGCCGTCGATCGCGCCACGGGCCGCGTTTCGATGGCGACCGCGAGCTGCGTTGATGTCAAAACCGATCATGAATACCGCGACCTGACGCTGGTGGTCGTTCCGGGTGTGGGCGTCGCGGCCTGCCAAGCCGGTGTCGACAGAACGCTGAAGAACCAACAGTTCATTTTCGAAGAACTGAAAAAAGGCACAGAGCCAAAGGCGATCCTGGAGCGGATCGCACACGATGATCCGGACTTCCAACAACGCCAATTCGGCATCGTCGACATGAAAGGCCGCATGGCCTCGCATACCGGACTCAACAACGGTTATGTCGCGCAGGTGATCCAGGGCCAGGTGCCGGGCACCGAGATTTTTTATTCGGTGCAGGCCAACACCATGCGTCCCGGAAAAGTTGTTCCCAATGCCGCCGCGGCGTTCCTCAAAACCGAAGGCGCGCTGACGGACCGCGTCATGGCCGCGATGGACGCCGCCGACGGGTCCGGCGGCGATGCGCGCTGCACATGCCCGCCCTACCCGACCGACGGCAACAAACCCGCGATTGCCTGCTCGAACCGCGTTGCCCATGCGGCCTGGATCGTCATGGCCGATCCAAAGGATCCGCCGGGCACATCGTTCAATAATGGCCAGTACTCATTGTATTTGACCGTCCTTCAGCCGGGCGAAGGACGCGGGCCGAACCAGATCAAGCCGGGCGAAGACCTGAACGCCCAGACGACCTTGCGTATGCGGTATGACGCGTGGCGCAAACTGCAACCCGCGTCATATAAATAGGCCGCACATGAGACCACCTGCTTTTGTCGCGCTTAGCGCCACGCTTCTCGTAGCGACCCTCGCGTCCACCTCAATGGCCCAGACACGCCGCCCGCCTCCGGCGCAGGTCATGGTTTTATCGTCACCCGCGTGGAAAGACGGCGCCGAGATTCCAGCGAAACACACACAGGCCGGAACCGAAATCTCGCCCGCGCTCGCCTGGGACCGGGTTCCCGAAGGCGTGGAGAGTTTCGCCATCATCATGCGCGACCTCGACGCCATCACCACCCTTGGCGCCGATACCCATCTTTATTGGATGCTCTGGAATATCCCGAAGGACGTCCGAGCCCTTCCCGAAGGACTGCCGGCCATCGAACAGCAGAGCGATGGCACGCGCCAGATCAGCAGCGCCGGTCCCTGGTATCGCGGCCCCGCCGCGCCGCCACCGGGGCCTTCGCATCATTACGCGTTCGAGATCTACGCCCTCAACGCCATGCTCGACGTTCCCGCCGTCGGACAGTCTCCCACGGCAACCGAAACCGCCGTGCGCGCCGCAATGACGGGCAAGATTCTCGGAAAGGGAACCTTCGTCGGCCTGTTCAAGCGTAACTAGCAGCGCATCGTGCGCGTTGTCCGATCAACGCGACAGCGCGTATGTTCAAAACACCGGTGAGCCCGTACGCTCGCGGTCTCGGTTTCAATTTTGATTGAGGAATGTCACATGGCCAAAGTTCTCGTCCTTTATTATTCGTCTTATGGTCACATCGAGACGATGGCCGAGGCCGTGGCCGAAGGCGCGCGCAAGGCGGGCGCGGACGTGGATATCAAGCGTGTTCCTGAAACCGCGCCGGAGGCCGTCGCTAAAGCCGCGCATTTCAAGCTGGACCAGAAAGCGCCGGTCGCCACCGTCGCCGAGCTTGAGAATTACGACGCGATCATTGTCGGCGTCGGCACGCGCTACGGCCGCATGGCCTCACAGATGGCGGCCTTCCTGGATCAGACCGGCAGTCTGTGGGCGAAGGGCGCGTTCAACGGGAAGGTCGGCGGCGCATTCACCTCGACCGCCACGCAGCACGGCGGCAACGAGATGACGCTGTTCTCGATCATCGCGAACCTGCTGCACTACGGCATGATCATTGTCGGCCTGCCGTACAGCTTCAAAGGCCAGATGAAAATCGACGAGATCGTCGGCGGCGCGCCCTACGGCGCGACCACAATCGCGGGCGGCGACGGCACGCGCAAACCGTCCGAGACCGAATTGGCCGGCGCGCGCTTCCAAGGCGAACAGGTCGCGAAGACCGCGATCAAGCTTTTCGGCTAACGCGGCCTTAGGGTCGCAACGCGTCGACAAGCGTACGGGCCGCTGCATCTTGCAGCGGCCCGATATCGGCGAAATACCCTTTGGCGTCGGTTCCGGCCTGTTGGCGATTCGTGAGCAGCACGAACGCGAGTTTCACCTCCGGCACCCCGAGCACATAAGTCCCGGTGAATCCGGTGTGCGCGAACGCACCCGGCGGCAGGCCGTCGGGCTGACGCCACCCGAGATGCGCATCCGGTTTCAAGAACAGGTCGACCGTCGACGGCTGGATATATGCGCGGCCGTCGGCGAGGCCGCGATTGAGAAGCAGCTCCAGCAGCACGCGTAATTCTGCGGCGGTGGAAAACAAACCCGCGTGCCCCGCCACGCCGCCGTGCGCGTACCAGGCGTTCCCGTCGTTCACCTCGCCGTCCAGCGGATAGGTACGCCAGCCGTCCCAACTTTTCGGATCGCCCTTGTAGCCGTATCCGAAGTCCGGCCCGTAAACCATGTGGCGCTCGTAGCCGTTGCCGGTTTCGGTGACGGCGAACGTGCTAAGTGCGCGACGCTTCGGCAGGTATGTGGTGTTGTTCAGCCCCAGCGGACGATAAAGAGCCTCATCGAGAAAGCGGTCCAGCGGCACGCCGCTCACGCGCGCGACGATATAACCCAGCAGCATGAAACCAAGGTCACTGTAGTGATACCCCTCGCCGACCGGCCACTGCAGCGGCATCTTCTTGATCGCGGCGTAAGTCTCCTCCGGCGTCGCCGCCTGATAGTAAAGCGGTTGCCATTGAACGAGACCGCTTGTGTGCGTCAGCAGATGCCGGATCGTGATCGCGTCCAGCGCCGGGCCGCGAAAATCCGGGAGATAGGTGTAAACCGGCACGTCGACATCCACCTTCTTTTGATCGACGAGGATCATCATGGCCATGGTGGCGCCGGCCACCTTCGTCACGGAGGCAATGTCGAACACGGTCGATGTTTGCATCGGACGGGGGGCCGCAAGCCTTCGCATTGCCGCGTCGTTGAGGTGGGCATGACCGAACGCCCGCTCCGCCAGGACCGTTCCGTTCACGCTGACGAGCATCACCGCGCCGGGCAAGCGGCCATCGGCCACCGCGTTCTCGACAAGCGCGACGGCCTTGGCAACGGCGTCATCGATCTTCGATGTTTGAGCCATGACGGCGGAGCATCCCAGTAGAAGTGCCGCGGCGAAGGCCGCCAAGGCCGGTTTCATCCTACGGCGTCCCTGGTTCTCCGCACAAAGGGAAGAAACAGCAACGCGGCGAGGCTCAGCACGCCCGACAGCACGAAGAAGCCATCATATCCAAGGTTCCTTTGGATGGAAGCCGACGCCCCCGCCAGCAAGCGCGGCAAAAGGAACGCAAAGCCCGCCAGGAAGGCGTACTGCGCCGCCGGATATTTCGGATTCACGAGAACCGACAGATAGATCACAAAGACCGCCGCCGCCATTCCGTTTCCGAAGTTGTCCGCGAACGCGGTCACATAAAGAACGGCATCCGACGGCGGCGTGTTGGCCAGCCAGACGTAGGCGGCGTTTCCCGCCGCCGCGAACATCGCCCCAAGCGTCAACGAGACGCGTTTATCGAAGCGGGCCGCGGCGAAACCGCCCACGCCGACCCCTGCAATATTCGCGATCAGCGCCAAGACGCCGTCGGCGATGCCGATCTGCGTCAAGGTGTATCCGACCGAGGACATCAGCGGTTTCGCAAGCGTCAGGGTCAGCACGTCGCCCATGCGATACAGCGAAACAAACCCGAGGATGCCGATGGCGGCGAAGCCTAAGGTCCTGAAGAAATCGAGATAGGGCCCGAGCGCGGGCGAAGCGAGTATCGCGCTGTGCGGCGGAAGGTTTTGAATACGCGGGATCACGATCATCATGATCAGGAACGGCAGCCCGCACAGGACAAGGACAACCGGCGTCACGTTGTCGTCGGAACTGATGCCGAACGCCCCGGCGACCCGCAGAACAAAAAAGCCGACCGCGGCCGTCGCCGCGACGCCCAGCGCGATCGTCGCGCCGCTGATCGCGACGCCCGTCACCGACGCTGAAATCCATCCGGCGCTGTGCTCTCGGTCCGGCGAGGTGGCGAGCACCAGCGGAAAGGCGATGAACGCCGTGACGGCGACCGCCAGATAGGCCGCGCCCCATCCCACGTGATCCGCCATCACCACGGCGGCGCTTCCGGCGGCCACCATGGCCGACCGGTATCCCCACAGAGTCGCGGACACCAGCGGCGCTTGGGACGCCGCATCGTGCGCAAGCTCACACCGCCATCCGTCCGCGGCCGCTTCCAGCGTCGTCGCCCAGAACGCGAGCTGTAAGGCCCATAGCGCAGTCAGCGGAAGATTGACGTCGGGATCGGCAAACCCAAGCCCCACAAGGGAGGCGACGACACCCAGTTGCGACAGAAGAACCCAGCTTCGCCATCGGCCCCACCGGCGTCCGAACCCGGGAATAGCCACTCGGTCCAACATAGGCGCCCAGGCGAACTTGAACGTCGGCAGAAGGGACACCCAGGCGAAAAACGCCACGATGCCCAGGGAGGCCCCATTGGAGGCAAGGCGCAGGAACAAGACAGCGGAGAAAAGCAGGAAAGGCAGGCCGGATGAGAAACCGAGAAGTCCGAACAGGGCGACCATGCGGCCGTTAACCGCCGCCCGCTCGGAAACATCGTCGCCGGTCGCGGTGGCTTCCATCGGGAATCCCCGGATAAGATCGGACCTTCTGATCAAGGGGTACTCGATTTGACGGTGAACGAGAAGCCATTGATGGCGGCCGAGGCGGCCGAAGCGCCGGAGGTCGTGCGTCGGATGCTCGGCGCCAATCGCGACGCCATGACGCGCCTGGGCGAAACCCTGCGCGCCACGCCGCCGTCCATGGTCCTTACGATCGCGCGCGGCAGTTCCGACCACGCCGCCCTCTTCGGGAAATACCTGATCGAGCAGCACATGCGGCTTCCCGTGGCGTCGATGGCGCCGTCGGTGGTGTCTGTCGCCGGCGCGCCGCCGAAGAATTTGCACAACGCCCTGGCCATCGCGATCTCGCAGTCTGGCCGCAGCCCGGACATCGTCGCCGCGGCGAACGCCGCCGCCGATGCGGGCGCGCGGGTGGTCGCCATCCTGAACGATGCCGCCGCGCCCTTGGCGGCGCGCGCATCGCTGGTGCTGCCGTTGCATGCGGGGCTGGAGAGAAGCGTCGCCGCGACAAAGTCGTGCATCGCAAGCCTTGCCGCGCTCGCTGGCCTGACACAAGCCTGGTCGCAGGACCGCGCGCTCGAATCCGCCCTCGAGACGCTTCCCGCGCAACTCGCGGATGCGGGCGCTCTCGACTGGTCGCCCATGATCGAAGCGTTCACCGGCGCCCGGAACCTGTTCGTCATCAGCCGTGGCGCGGGTTTCGGTGTCGCGCACGAGATGGCGCTCAAACTGAAAGAGACATGCGCGCTGCATGCCGAAGCCTTCAGCGCTGCGGAAGTGGAACATGGACCGGCCGCGCTGGTGCGCGACGGATTGCCGGTCCTGATGCTGGCGCCGCCCGATGCCGCGGGCCCCGAGGTGATTGCGCTGGCAAAGCGTTTCGCGGCGCGCGGCGCGCGCGTTCTATGCGCCGGGATCGAGACGTCCGGCGATGGCGTCACCGCGCTGCCCGTTCCGGCGGGGCTCGACCCCGCCGTCGCCGCCATCGCGTGGCTGCCCAGCTTCTACGCCGCCGTGGTAGAACTTGCCCGAGCGCGCGGGCTTGATCCCGACCACCCGCCCTACCTGAACAAAGTGACCAGGACCGTATGACCCGTTCCGTTCTCGTCGGCGCGCGCATTCTGAGGGACGCCACCTTTGTGGAAGGCCATGCCCTGGTCCTGGCCGATGGGCGGATCGAAGCAATCGTATCTGCCCGTGATATCCCGGCCGGATGTGAACGCGTCGCGCTCGACGGCGGCGATCTCTTGCCGGGGTTCATCGACTGTCAGGTGAACGGCGGCGGCGGTGTCTTGTTCAACGATGCGCCGACGGTCGAAGGGATCGCCGCGATCGGCGCCGCGCATCGGCGGTTCGGCACAACCGGGTTCTTCCCAACGCTGATCAGCGACGATCTGGACGTGATGGACGAGGCTATCGGCGCGGTCGAGGACGCCATCACGCGGAAGGTGCCGGGCGTTTTGGGAATTCACCTGGAGGGACCGTTCCTCAACCCTGAGCGCGCCGGCATTCACGACAAGGCGCGCATCCGCGAGATTCGCGACAGCGATATCGAACGCCTGTCGCGACTGCGCGGCGGCCGCACCATCGTCACGCTCGCGCCCGAATGCGCGCCGCCGGGATTGATCCGCGCCCTCACGGCAAAAGGCGTGATCGTGTGCGCGGGCCATAGCGCCGCGACCTACGAACAGACCGTCGCCGCGTTGGAGGAAGGCCTGCGGGGATTCACCCATCTGTTCAACGCGATGACGCCTTTCACCAGCCGCGCGCCCGGAATGGTCGGCGCCGCGCTCAACGATGCGCAAAGTTGGGGCGGCGTCATCGCGGACTTGCATCACGTCCATCCGGCGTCCCTGGCCGTCGCCGCGCGCGCGAAAGGGCAAGACCGCCTTTTCCTTGTCACGGATGCGATGCCCACCGTCGGATGGAACAAGTCGACCTTCATGCTGGGCGGCACGCCGATCACCACCGACGCCGGACGCTTGACCGGTCCCGATGGGACGCTGGCGGGCGCTCATCTCGACATGGCGTCGGCGATCCGTAACATGATCGCGGACGTTGAGATCGCCGCCGAAACCGCGGTCGCCATGGCCAGCGCCGTTCCCGCGGCCTTCACCCGGCTCGACGGCCTGCGCGGACGCATCGCGCCGGGTCTGGCCGCCGACCTGGTTCATGTGAACCGGGCCTCCGGTGACGGCATGGACGTTCTTGCGACCTGGATTGGCGGCGTGCGAGGCTGAACCCATGTCCAAAACAGAGACCGTCAGCGCCCGCTATGCGACCCTCGATCTCTGGCCGACGGCCGACGCCGTCGAAGCCATGCTCGAGGGGCAGCTATCGGCGGCGGCGGCCGTACGGGCGGCAACCGGTGTCATCGCCGCGGCCGCCGAAGCCGCTGCGGATCGCTTGCGTCACGGCGCGGGCCGCCTCGTCTATGTCGGCGCCGGGACGTCAGGGCGCATCGCCGTGCAGGACGGCGTGGAACTCGGCCCGACGTTCGATTGGCCGGAAAGCCGCCTGCTTTACCTTCTCGCGGGCGGCGCGCAAGCGATCACCACGAGCGTTGAAGACGCGGAAGACAATGCGGACGAAGGCCGGAAACTGATCGCCGACGCCGCCATTGGCGCCTCGGATGTTGTGATCGGCGTCGCGGCCTCCGGGCAAACGCGGTTCACCGTGGCCGCGGTCGAATGCGCGCGGCAACGGGGCGCGCTCACCGTAGGCGTCGCGGGAAATCCCGACACGGCTCTGCTTATGGTGACGGAACACGCCATCCTGCTCCCGACCGGTGAGGAAGTAATCGCGGGGTCCACCCGCATGAAGGCGGGCACGGCGCAGAAAATCGCCCTCAATCTTCTTTCCACGGCGGTGATGCTCCGCCTCGGTCTCGTGCACGGCAATCTGATGGTAGCGATGCGCTCCAGCAACAAGAAGCTGGTGCAGCGGGCGCTTGAAATCGTGCAAACCATTTCCGGCGGCAGCGCCGAGGCGGCGAAGGCGGCCCTCATTCAAACCGAGGGCGATATCCGCACGGCGGTGCTGGTCGCGCGCGGCGTCGGCTTGGAGGACGCGCGGGCCGAACTGACCGCCGCCAACGGCGTCTTGCGGCAAGCGCTGATCCAACGAAAGTAGGACCATGATCGACTTCTATCTTGGCGTCGACGCGGGCGGCAGTCATTGCCGCGCGCGGCTTACCGACGTTGCGGGCAAGGTGCTGGGAAGCGGAGAATCCGGCCCGGCGAATGCGCGCATCGGCCTGGACAAGCTGCGCGCAACGTTGATGGAAGCGTGCGATCTCGCGCTGACGCAGGCGGGCCTCGCGGCCGACGCGGGCCCGCGGATCAGCGCCGGCCTGGGCATCGCGGGTATCTCGCGGCCGGGTGTGCGCGAGGCGCTCAATACCCTTGAACTGCCTTTCGCCAAGATCCGCTGGGAGACCGACGCCGCCATCGCCAACCTCGGCGCGCACAACGGTGCGGACGGTGCGACCCTGATCCTTGGGACCGGCAGCATCGCCTATGTGAAGGCCAACGGCGGGGCCTTCTCGATCGGCGGTTACGGTTTTCCGATCTCCGACGAAGGCAGTGGCGCCGCGCTCGGCCTCAGCGCCGTGCGCCACGCGCTGCGCGCCCTGGACGGCCGCACGAAACCAACCCCTTTGAGTGCCGCCGTTACCGGCCGCTTCAGCCATGAAACCCCGCGCGTGATCGCCTGGATGGATTCCGCCGCCCCGAAGGATTACGCCGCGTTCGCGCCGGTCGTCTTCGATTTCGCGGAAGCCGGCGATGAAATCGCGCGCTCGATCGTCGAAAGCGCGGCGCTTCACGTCGAGCGATTCATCGAAACGATTTTCCTGCGCGGCGCGCCGCGGTGTTCCCTGGCCGGCGGGATCGCGCCGCGCATGCGCCCCTGGCTCCGTGAACGCACAGTGGCGCGCTTGAGCCCGCCGCTGGGCGATCCGCTCGACGGCGCGTTGCTTTTGGCGGGCCTGCGCCGCGCCTGAACCGGGAGGCGAATCGGGACCCAGAGAACGCGAGTCTCGCCCCGTTTCCCGCGCCAGGTCTGGAATTTTGAAGCTTCAAATAATTCATAGCCGGCAGGGGTTTGTACGGGGAATGTCGTCAGCTTGGCGCGACAATTTAATATCAAACTATTGATCGAAAAATTGAAATAAATAGCTAGATATTTTTGGGCGGGATTTTTCCTTATTTTCGCGCCTCTTTCCGACGCCGGGTGGTTTACGCCAGGCATCCTCTCTCACGCCCCGCCCGTCTTCGCACGTGCGAAACGATCTCCGACGCCGGCCGCCGGTAACGCGGGAGTTACCTTTGAATGTTTTTGATGACCGACCGGTCATGTTATTTATATGGTTACCCTTGATTACGTAATTTTCCGAGCGGATTAACCGTCCGGACACTAGATTATAGAGGGAGCATGGACCGGCCAGTCGTGGCGCCGGGAAACCGGCTTCCGGGAGGATTAGAAGTGCGATTGTTTGGCCTCGTTTCTCATCGTTCTATCGTTGCGGGCATCGCCGGTACGGCCGCGCTGACGCTCGCCGCGTGCTCGCAACCCAACACGGAGCAGAGCGCCGCCACCGCGGCGCCCGCCGCGGCCGATCTTCCGGCGAGCAGTTCTGCGGCGCGCGTGCGCCTGATGAGCGCAAGCCAGTATGCCAACGTGATCGCCGACGTCTTCGGCGCGGACATCAAGCCCGGCAAACCGCTCGGCCCTGTCACCCGGACCGACGGCCTCGTCGCGACCGCGGCGGCGAAAGTCGGCGTCACCTCCAGCGACATGATGAAACTGCAGCGCGCGGCCGCCGCCGTTGCGGCGCAGGTCGTCGACAACGGCAACCTCGAGCAGGAAATCCCCTCCCACCGTGACTCGCTCGTCCCGTGCAAGCCGAAAGACATCGCGGCTTCGGACGACGCATGTGCGCTCAAGTTCATCGCCCAGACCGGCCGCCTTTTGTACCGCCGCCCGCTCAGCGAAGGTCTGTTGAATGAATACGTCGCGAAGGCCCGCAAGGCCGCCGACGACAACAAGGACTTCTACACCGGCCTCGCCGGCGTGCTCGAAGGCATGCTGGTCGACCCGAACGTGCTGATGATCACCGACATCGCCGAAGCCGATCCGAAGAACCCCGGCCAGAAGCGTCTGGACGCCTACAGTCTCGCCTCGCGTTATTCGTTCTTCCTGTGGAACACCGTTCCCGACGATGCGGTCCTCAAGATCGCCGAAAGCGGCGAGATCCACACCCCGAAAGGCCGCCAGAAGCTCGTCGAGATGATGCTGGCCAGCCCGAAGCTGGAAAACGGCGTGCGCGCGTTCTTCGACGATATGTTCGCCTTCGAGGACTTCGACAACCTCGCCAAGGACGGCGGCGTCTATCCGGTCGTCACCGGCACGGCGCTGAAGGACTCCCGCGAACAGACGCTGCGCACGGTTGTCGATCACCTAGTCACCCGCAAGGGCGATTACCGCGATCTGTTCACCACCAAGAACACGTTCATGTCTCCGGCGCTGGCGGCGATCTACCAGGTCCCGACCCGTCCGGGCTGGACGCCTTACACGTTCCCGGACAGCAGCCCGCGCATGGGCATCCTGACCCACGTATCGTTCCTGACCGTGCACGCTCACCCGGCGCGCAGTTCGGCGACGCTGCGCGGCAAGGCCCTGCGCGAACTGTTCCTGTGTCAGAAGGTTCCGCCGCCGCCGCCGAACGTCGACTTCTCGGCGCTGGAAGATCCGACGTCGCCGTTCCGCACCGCGCGCGATCGCGTGAACTTCCACCTGCAGAACCCGGTTTGCGCCGGCTGCCACAAGATCACCGACCCGATGGGCCTCGCGCTTGAGAACTTCGACGGCGGCGGTCAGTTCCGCACCATGGAACAGGGCGTGGAGATCGACGCCAGCGGCACCCTCGACGGCGCGAACTTCACGAACGTCACCGGCCTGTCGCAGGCGCTGCACGATCACAAGCAGGTTCCGCGCTGCCTCGTCCGCCGCATCTACAGCTACGGCACGGGCGGTCCGCTCACCAACGACGCCAATCCGCAGATCGAAGCGCTGACGAAGGTCTTTGAAACGCACGGCTACCGCGTTCCCGACCTGATGCGCGCGATCGCCCTGTCGGACGCCTTCGTCCACGTCACCGAACCCGAAACCCCGAAAGCGACGGCCGCCGCGGCATCGACCCCGGCGCCCGCGGCCCACTGATTGAAGAGGAGGACACTATGAACAGCACATTCCTGGACACCCTCACCCGCCGTCGCGTTCTGCGCGGCATGCTGGGCGGCTCGGCGGTCACCGTCGGGCTTCCGCTCCTCAACGTCTTCCTCAACGGCAACGGCGACGCGCTCGCCGACGGTTCCGCGATGCCGATCCGCTTCGGCACCTGGGGCTGGGGCCTGGGCATGAGCGAGAAGATCTTCGTGCCGAAGCAGACGGGCGCCAACTGGGAACTGCCGGAAGAGATTGAATCGCTTCGCAACGTGCAGAAGCACATCAACCTCTACACCGGCTTCAACGGTTTCCGCGACGCCGCGCCGAACCTGTGCCACACCACCGGCTGGGTGATCCTGCGCTCGGGCGCCGCACCGATGACCACCAGCGACAAGCCGGGTGAAACCATCGACGTGACGGTCGCCAAGAAGATCGGCACCACCAGCCGCTTCTCGCATCTGACGATGAGCGCAACCGGCGACCCGCGCGACACGCAGTCGTACGAAAGCGCCAGCCTGATCAACACCTCGGAAGGTTCCGCTCTGGGTCTTTACACCACCGTCTTCGGTCCGGACTTCCAGGATCCGAACGCGAAGGAGTTCAAGCCGAACCCGAAGATCATGGTGCGTCAGAGCGTCATCTCGAGCGTCATGGACAACACCAAGAAGCTCGAAACCCTCGTCGGCGCCGAAGACAAGCAGCGTATCGACCAGTACATGACGGGCCTGCGCGATCTTGAAAAACAGTTCGAGCGCCAGCTCACCAAGCCGGAACCGCGCGAAGCCTGCGTCGCGCCGAAGGCCGTGCGCGCCGACATCGCGACGGGTGTGGACTTTGAACTGGTGAACAAGCGTCACCAGCTCATGACCGACATCCTTGTGATGGCCATGGCCTGCGACCAGACCCGCGTATTCAACATGCTCTACTCGAAGTCGTTCGCCTCGACGACGAAGCCGGACTACGAGAAGCCGCACCACACCGCCAGCCACGAAGAGCCGCTGGACGAGAAGCTCGGTTACCAGCCGATGGTGTCGTGGTTCCTGCGCCGCGCGTTCGAGAACTGGGGTTACTTCGTCAACGCCTTCGCCCAGGTGAAGGAAGGCGACGGCACCCTGCTCGACAACATGGCCATCTACGCCTCGACCGATCAGTCGTTCGCCAAGATCCACTCGATCGACAACCTGCCGATGTTCTCGGCGGGCCGCGCGGGCGGCAAGCTCAAGACCGGTCTGCACATCAACGGCGCCGGCACCACCGGTTGCCGCCTCGGCTACACCCTCATGCAGGCCGTCGGCGTCGACGTCCCGCACTGGGGCAACCAGTCGAACCAGACCAACAAAGTGATCGGCGAAATGGTCGTCTAAGACCAGATCGCTTCTAAGGAACTACGGATGAAACCGTTCAACGTTGCACTGATCGCAACCCTCGTTATCGGCGGCGCCGCAAGCGCCGCCGATCAGCGCATGGTCGAAGACTATGCGAAGGTCCCGATGCCCGCCGGGGTCCAGGTCGTCGTGACGCCCATGGAAGGCCCGGTCTTCGCGGATGCGCAAGGCAAGACCTTGTACATCTGGCCGCAGAAGTCGATGCGCATCGGTTTCGCCGGAGATCCGAAGGAAAAGTCGTTTTGCGAAGATAAGCCCACCACCAAGACGGCGGGCATGATGAGCCCGTGGCCCGCCGGCCTCGACCTGCCCGAAGTCGAGAACCGTTTGTCGTGCACGGCGACCTGGCCGCCCTTGTTCGCGCCGGACGATGCGAAGCCGCTCGGCCAGTGGACGGTCGTGACGCGCTCCGACGGCAAGAAACAGTGGGCCTACAACAAACAGCCCGTTTACAGCTCGATCCTCGACTCCCGCCCCGGCGACACCAACGGCGCGGCGACGGTCTTCCGCCGCGGCGGCGACGAGCCGGCCGAACGCGAAGTTGTCGGTCCGCCGCCGAACGTTCCGCCGGGCTTCAATGTGATCACGACGCGCGCCGGCCGCCTCGTGGTGAACGAGCAGCGTTATTCGATCTACACCTGGGATAAAGACCAGCCGAACAAATCCAACTGCGTCGGCGATTGCGCGCGTGTGTGGATTCCCGCGCTCGCACCGGCCTCGGCGCAGCCGCAAGGCGAATGGACAATCATCCAGCGTGCCCCGGGCGTGCGTCAGTGGGCGTTCCGCAAGAAGCCGGTTTATTCGTTCAGCGAAGACACCGGCCGCGCGAGCCTCGCGGGGTCCGATGTTCCGGGCTGGCAGAACGTGTTCACCCAGATGGCGCCGCCGAACCCGTCCGAACTCACCGTCCAGATGACGCTGGCCGGCGACGTGCTCGCCGACGCGAACGGCAAGACGATCTACCACTACACCTGCGGCGACGATTCGCAGGATCAGATGTCCTGCGACACCATGGACAGCCCGCAGGTTTACCGCATCGCCATTGCCGGCGGCGGCGACTGGGACCGCGCCTTGAAGATGTGGCCCTACGTCCAGGCATCCGCGAACGCCAAAGTCCCCGCGAACCCGCTATGGTCGATCGTATGGGTCGATCCGAAGACCGGGCGCGAGGCGCAAGCGAACGCCGACGGCGCCCTGCGCGTTTGGGCCTACCGCAAGCGTCCGCTCTATACCTACGCCGGCGACAAGGAGCCGGGCGATATGGAAGGCAACGGCATCGGCGAATGGCAGGGATGGCGTAACGGATTCCGCGCTTTCTATGTCCGCGACGAATTCGGCCGCCGCGGCTGACGCGGCGTAGGTTACGTGAAGGCGAGGACACGTATGAACAACGTACTTAAAATTGCTCTGATGACCGGCGTGGCGTTTGCCGGCACGTCGGCCATCGCCCAGCAGCGCATGGTGGAAGACTATGTGCGCGGCCCGATGCCTCCGGGCGTGCAGGTGCGCCATACGGACCTCGAAGGTCCGGTCTTCACCACCGCGGAGGGCATGACCCTTTACGTGTGGCCGCAAAAAGCCATGCGCGTCGGCTATTCGGGCGACGGCAAAGGCAAGTCCACCTGCACGGACGTCGTGACCAAACAGACCGCGGGCATGATGAGCCCGTGGCCGGCGGGCATGGATCTGCCGGAGTTGGACACGCGCTTGTCCTGCGCGGCGACTTGGCCGCCGTTGCTCGCCGCCGACGATGCGAAACCGATGGGCCTTTGGACCGTGGTCACGCGTCCCGACGGCAAGAAGCAGTGGGCCTACGACGAATTACCCGTCTATACCTCGATCCTGGACCAAGCCCCGGGCGAGACCAACGGCGGCTCAGGCACGCTTCCCGATGGCGGCAGCGGCACGGCCCCGGCCCGCCTTCCCGTCGGCCCGCGCCCCAACGTTCCGCCCGGCTTCAATGTCGTCACGACGCTGCAAGGACGCCTGGTGGTGAACGATAAGGGCTACTCGATCTACACCTGGGACCGGGATCAGGCGAACAAGTCCAACTGCACCGGAGACTGCGCGCGGATTTGGATTCCCGCGATCGCGCCGGCGTCGGCCTCGCCGCAAGGCGAATGGACGATCGTTCAGCGCGCGCCGGGCGTGCGTCAGTGGGCGTTCCGCAAGAAGCCAGTCTATACCTTCAGCGAGGACGTGTCGCGCGAGAGCCTCAACGGCGGCGACGTGCCGGGCTGGAATAACGTCTACACCATGACGGCCCCGCCCCCGCCGACGGAATTCACGACACATGTATCGGTCAGCGGCGACGTGCTCGCCGACGCCGACGGCAAGACGATCTACTTCTACACCTGCGGCGACGATTCCCAGGATCAGCTTGCCTGCGACACCATGGACAGCCCGCAAGTTTACCGTATCGCCATCGCGGGTGGCGGCGACTGGGAGCGCGCCTTGAAGATGTGGCCCTACGTCCAGGCGTCCGCCAACGCCAAGATTCCGAGCCAGTTGTGGTCGATCGTATGGGTCGATCCGAAGACCGGCCGCGAGGCGCAGGCCAAGCAGGACGGCGCGCAGCGTGTGTGGGCCTACCGTGGACGCCCCGTTTACACCTACGCCGGCGATAAGCAGCCGGGCGATATCGAAGGTAACGGCATGGGCGAGTGGCAAGGTAAACGGAATGGATTCCGGACATTCTACATCCGGGAAGAATTCGGCGGCCGGCGCGGTTAGCGCGGCCTCAACAGATATGAGAGTGGAGGATGAAATGAAGGCAATATCTAAAACAATCCTGGGAACCGGCGCGATGCTGGCGCTCACCCTCGGCGCGGCGACCGCCGCGCAGGCGGCCGAAGGCGAGTCGATCATCAAGGATCGCCGCATCGGTTACGTGACCACCGAACTGCACTGGACGATGTACCAGACGCCGGACGGCAAGGCGGAGTGCCCGCGCGGCCTGTCGCCGAACGGCCCGCGCGAAATCTTCAAGTCGCTGTTCCCGAACCTCGGTCCGGTGGCCGAGACGCAGCTCGCCCGCGAAGCCATCAAGATGTACCCGGAAGACCTGGGCGGAAATAAATTTGAGTACATCCCCGTGACCGGCAAGATCGCCAACGGCCTCAACCTCGACGGCAAGGTCGATCAGGACGATTTCACCAGCCCGACCGGCGAAAAAGGCATCGACAATGCCTTCTTCCACGTCACCGGCTGTAACTCGCAGTTCCGCGGTCCGGAAGGCCAGCTCCAACTGTTCGCCAACAAACAGATCCCGGGCTTCGGCTTCAACCGCATCCTGCTCGAGATCACGGACGTCGACAGCCTCTCCGACGACCAGGACGTGACCGTCACCATCTATCGCGGCCGCGATCCGCTGCTGCTCGACGCATCGGGCGAGAAGGTCGCACCGGGCGGCACCCAGCGCGTCGACGCGAAGTACGGCGCCAAGATCATCCAGTCCTTCAAGGGCAAGATCGAGGGCGGCGAACTCATCACCGAAGCCAAGGACGGCAAGTGGCCCTGGCAGATTTTCCCGGGCGTGCCCTACTCGCTCCAGGTCCGCGACATGCGTTTCAGCATGAAGCTGACCGACGCCCGCGCCGACGGCGTCATCGCCGGCTACTATGACAACGAATCGCTCTACAAGTGGCTGACGAGCTGGTCGACGCACCACCTGTCCTACGGCCAGCTCGAAGCGGCCGAGTTCTACTGGCAGATCAAGAAGTACGCGGACGCCTACCCGAACGCGCAAGGCCAGAACACGGCGATCTCCAGCGCCATCACCCTCAACATGGCCCAGGTCTATATCGTGCATCCGGACCGCGCGGTGGCCGACGCGGCGCCCGCGCAACCGGGCCCGGTCCGCGCGACCAGCGCGGCCGAGCGGCGCTAAGGCGTCTCCGCCGACAAACAAAAAGCCCCGGGGCAAAACCCCGGGGCTTTTTTTATGAACCGCGCGTGCGGCTCTGAGGTTAGACGAGAAAATCGACGCGCTTCTGATCGCCGTTCGCGATCTGCTCGCGCATCTTGTTTTCGATCTCGCTGCGCATCTTATCCAACAGGGCCTGCTTCTCGGCCGGCGTCATGGCCTCGAACTCTTCCGGCGTGATGCCCTGGGACTTGAGCCATGCTTCCTGCATGCGCTCCTCCGGGGTCTTGGCCATATAGTCTTTAAATTCCTGGATGGGGTCCGGGCCGGTCTTCTCCTCGGGTTTCACCGAGGTATCGATGACGGCGTTCGCGCCGAGCGATGAGACGATATTGCCCGGCATATTTTGCCGGTCTTCTTTCGTGCGGATGGGGTTGACCCAGCTAACTCCGCCTGTTCCCGAGATTTCCACGTATCACTCCATGCCTCTGTCGTCCCTTGCGCCTGGGACGATGCAAGCGCGGTGCCAATCTGGTGATAGGCTGAGGGGCCTGGGGAGGACATGACATGCGTACAATTCTGATCGCCGGCTTTGCGGCGCTGATTACGGGACCGTCAATCGCCGCGGAGTTCAGCGACGTCGGCTTTATGTCGGGATGTTGGAAAACAGCGCCCGAGGTCACGCCGGAGTACCGCGAGTGCTACACCGCGCCGAAGGCGGGCATGATGCAGGGCTCCAGCCAAACCGTCACGAACGGGAAAACGACGTTCTTTGAATTCAGTCTTGTCGTGGAAGACCGCGGAAAAGTCGTCTATCGCCCCTTCATCAAAGGCGTCCAGAGTGTCGATTTCGCGCTCACATCATTGTCCCGGGACGAGGCGATCTTCGAGAACCTCGCCCACGATTTTCCCCAACGCGTGATCTACCGCAAGGGCGCCGATGGAAAACTGACTGCGCGCATCGAGGACGCAGCGGGCAAAAAGTTCGAACAGTGGATCATGCAGCCACAGTAGAGCTTGGCGCCTAGCGTTCGACGCCGTCATTTGAATGCGTTCAGCGGCGGCACTTTCTGGCCCATGGTCACGTTGACCCGGGTCTTCCCGTCAGCGCCCTTGGAACAGACGACGCGGTTGATATTCGGCCCCTCGACATCCGGCGTCGTGTAGTCGGCCCGCAGCACGAGGCCCCATGCCTCCGATTGGGTGTAAAGGATGTCGTTGAAAGTCCATCCCGCCGTCAGCGCCTTCAAGGACGCGAAGCAAGCCTCGCGGAAGGCCTCGTCGGCGGCAACCGGCGTTTCTTTCTCCGGAATCAACGGCGCGAACTCGGACGGCGCCGAAGCCGCGGGCTTCGAAGTGGATGACGGGCGCATCCAAACGATCACCGCGATCACCAAAATCAACAGAACCGATAATCCAAGAGCGCGCATCATCTCGCCAACCCACATCCCGCCTGACCAACTCGCGGTCTTCCAGATACCGGAATAATTCGCTTCTTTCAAATGGACCGCCGATGCGGTTGGCGGGCTAGCGGGTGGGGACTTCTCCGGGCGCGACCGTCATGACGTCCCGCCATTCGGGATGCTTCTCATAGCGGGCGCGGACATAGGGGCAATACGGGATGATCTTGAACCCTTCCCGCCGCGCCTCGGCGATGAGATGGTCGACCAGCGCGGCCGCGGCGCCCGTGCCTTTGAAGGCCTCCGGTACGCCGGTGTGGTCGGCGCTGTTGAGCCCGGCGCCCTGGTGGGTGAACGTCAGTTCGCCCTCGCCGTCGATCCCGTCGACTTTCGCGACATACCGGCCACGATGGCCGTCGTCCTCTTTCGTGATCGTTATCTTGCTCATGGTGGCGTCCGCGAAATGTGAAGCGGGGACTCGGAAGCAGACAGACTTCAAAGTGAAGTGGTGGGCCCGCCCAGACTTGAACTGGGAACCAGACCGTTATGAGCGGCCTGCTCTAACCAATTGAGCTACAGGCCCCACCGTCTCCAACAAGAAGGTCTCCAACGAAAATGGCCGGCGTTTTGAGGCGCCGGCCATCGAACCTTTTTGAAAGCTTCCGCGAGATCAGTTGTCGAGGAAGCTGCGCAGCTTCCGCGACCGGCTGGGGTGCTTCAGCTTGCGCAAGGCCTTGGCTTCGATCTGGCGTATTCGCTCACGCGTGACCGAGAACTGTTGGCCGACTTCTTCCAGGGTGTGATCGGTGTTCATGCCGATGCCGAAGCGCATGCGCAGCACGCGCTCCTCGCGGGCCGTGAGGCTCGCCAAGACCCGGGTCGTGGTTTCGCGCAGGTTGCCGTGGATGGCGGCATCCAGCGGCTGCACCGCGTTCTTGTCTTCGATGAAATCGCCGAGGTGGCTGTCTTCCTCGTCGCCAATCGGCGTTTCGAGGGAGATCGGCTCCTTCGCGATCTTTAAGACCTTGCGCACCTTCTCCAGCGGCATCTGCAGCTTTTCCGCCAGTTCTTCCGGCGTCGGCTCGCGCCCGATTTCGTGCAGCATCTGGCGCGAGGTGCGCACCAGCTTGTTGATCGTCTCGATCATATGCACCGGGATACGGATGGTGCGCGCCTGATCGGCGATCGAACGCGTGATCGCCTGACGAATCCACCACGTGGCGTAGGTCGAGAACTTGTAGCCGCGCCGGTATTCGAACTTATCGACCGCTTTCATGAGGCCGATGTTGCCTTCCTGGATGAGGTCCAGGAACTGGAGGCCGCGGTTCGTGTATTTTTTGGCGATGGAGATGACGAGGCGCAGGTTCGCTTCGATCATTTCCTTCTTGGCGCGGCTGGCTTCGCGTTCGCCCTTCTGCACCGTGTTCACGATGCGGCGGAATTCCGCGATCGAAACGCCGGCTTCGCCCGCGATCGCCGAGATCTGCGCGCGCAGGTCCTCGATCAGCGGCTGATACTTCGTCGCGAAGTCCTTCCAGCCTTTGGTCGTCAGCTTCTGGACGCGCGCGACCCACTTCGGATCGAGTTCGTTGCCGTAGTATTCCTCGAGGAATTCCTCGCGCTTGATCTTGGACTTCAACGCATAGCGCAGGATCTGGCCTTCCAGACCGAGCAGTTTGCGGTTGAGGTCGTTCATCTGCTCGACGAGACCTTCGATACGCGCATTGTTGAGGTGCACCGCTTCCATCAGCTCGACGAGTTCGAGCTTCAGCTTCTGGAACCGGCGCTCGACGGTCTTGTCGATTTCCTGGCCCTGTTGAAGGGTGACAAGCCGCGATTCCTGCGACTTCTTGAGCTTGCTGTAGGTCGCCGCGATCTTCTCGAACGCTTCGAGCACCTGCGGCATCAACTGCGCTTCCATGGCGGCGAGCGAAACCGCGGCTTCGTCGCTTTCGTCCCCGGACGGCTGGCCGGGAGCGCCCAGCGCACCGGGGGCGCCTGGCGCACTCGGAGCACCGCCAGGAGCGGGCGCCGCGGCGGCCTTCGCGGCCGGCGCCGGACGCTTGCCTTCCTCAGGCTCGTCGCCATCGGCAGGTTCGGACACGACGTCGACTTCGAGATCGGCGTCGGAGGCGAGATCGCTCGAGCCCGCGCCGTAGGTGGCGTCGAGATCGATGATGTCGCGCAGAAGCATTTTGCCGTCCTGCAAGGCATCGTGCCAGGCCAGCAGCGAACGGATGGTGATCGGGCTTTCGCAGATGCCGCCGATCATCATTTCACGGCCGGCCTCGATGCGCTTGGCGATGGCGATTTCGCCTTCGCGCGACAAGAGTTCGACCGAGCCCATCTCGCGCAGGTACATGCGCACCGGGTCGTCGGTGCGGCCGACGTCGTCCTCGTCGATGTTGCCGCCGCTGTAGGCTTCGGCCTTCGTTTCGCCTTCGGCGCCTTCCGCGGCGCCTTCTTCGGCGTCCTGTTCTTCGCCTTCGACGACGTTGATGCCCATTTCGGACAGCATCGACATCGTGTCTTCGATCTGCTCGGAGGTCATCTCCTCCGACGGCAGCGCGGCGTTCAGTTCATCGTAGGTGATGTAGCCGCGCTCTTTGGCCTTGGCGATGAGCTTCTTGACCGACGCATTGGTCGAATCGAGCAGCGGGCTATCGCCCGGGGCGGCCGGCGCGGCGCCCTCTTCCTTGTTCTCCTCGCCGGGAGCCTTGGCTTTCGGCGCGAGTTTCACGCCGTCCTGCGGCTTCTTGCCGGCCACGGGCGGCGGCGGCGCCTTCGCGGGCGCGGCTTTCGCCGCGGCGGCCTTCGCGGGCGCCTTGGCGGGCGCACTCTTGGCGGGCGACGCCTTCGCGGCGGTCTTCACGGGCGGAGCTTTCGCCGCCGGCTTGGCGGGCGCGCTCTTGGCCGCGGGCTTCGCCGGGGCTTTCGCTCCCTTCGCGCCGCCTTTAGTTGCTTGTTTTGCTGGTTTGAGGGCCGCTTTCGCCGCCATTCCTACACCCATAACTCCACGTGAGCCTGCCGGTCATGCCGCCGGCGGTCCGCCGTGTGCCTCTGTCTTACGATAAATAACGCTGCCGATCTCAAAGTTCGTCGCCGTCCTCGTCTCCTGGTGGTCGAACCTGCTTTTGCAGGGCCTCGAACGCGGCCAGAGCGCGCTCCGAGGGGTTTTCCGCCAGTTCCAGCTCTGCCCGCTTGAGATCGGCTTCCAAATCCGCCCGCTGGCAAAGCACAAACGTATGATCCCACCCAGTGATTGCCTGTTCCTTGGGTGCCGTTGAGCGGGCGAAACCCGCGTGCACATAAGTATTTGAATTTAATAGATTTTCGAGTTCGGCGGCAAACCCTGTGCTGGCTAGGTGGGCATGCAGAGCACCGAAATCAAGCTCTGGATCCTGAGCGACGTGGATTAATGCGGTTTGGCGCAGCAAGTCAAGGCGCGAGTCGGCAAAATCCATGCGCCCCAAGCGCTCTTCCACGTGATCGATAATGTCGGGGTGGTTCAGGAGGGTAGCGAGCAAAATCCGCTCCCGGACCTTCTGGGCGGCGTCCGGGTCCGCGGCCTCGCGGACAACGGGAAAAGCCGCCATTCGGGGCGGCTGGAAGCCCTTCTTGCCCGGCCGGGCCTTAAAACCGCCCCCAGGGACGCCCGCAGGCCCTTTCGGACCCCGGAAAAGGTCGAACAGGCGCTGTTTGAAGAGCTGGCGGTACTGCCCCTGGACGCTCTCGTCGGCGATCACACCCGCCTTGGCCATGGCGGCCCGCTCCAGCCCCGCCCGGCGCTCCGGGGTGTCGGCGGGGTTCTGGGCCAGCAGTTGCTGCCAGACGACCTCGGACAGGGGAATCGCGGCGTGCAACACGGCGTCCATCGCCGCGGCCCCTTCGCGCCGGCAGATGTCGTCCGGGTCCTTGCCCGCCGGCATAATGGCGAAGCGGAGCGAAAGCCCCGCTTTCAGGAGCGGCAAGGCGCGCTCGGCCGCGCGCAAGGCCGCCGCGCGGCCCGCCCGATCGCCGTCGAAACACAAGGTCGGCTCCGGCGCCAACCGCCAAAGGATTGCAAGCTGTGCTTCTGTCATGGCCGTGCCCAGCGGCGCAACCGCGTGGGTAAACCCCGCCTGGGCGAGGCCGATCACATCCATATAGCCCTCGGCGACGATCACCTCGCGCTTGTCGCCCGCCGGCGCGCGGGCCAGCGAAAAACCGTACAGCATCTGCCCTTTGTGGAAGAGCGGCGTGTCCGGCGAATTGAGGTACTTCGGCTCCCCCTCGCCCATGACGCGGCCGCCGAAGGCCACCGGGCGTCCGCGCATATCGAGGATCGGGAACATCACCCGGTCGCGGAAGAAATCGAACGACTCGCGCCCCTCCTTGCCCGGAGACACAAGGCGGGTCTCCAAAAGGAGATTCTCATTCACCCCGCGCGCGGTCAGCTTCGTTTTCAGAAGGTTGCCGTTCGGCGCATACCCAAGGCGGAAACGTTTGATGGTCGCGTCCGTCAGGCCGCGGTTGCGCAGATATTCAAGCGCATGACGGCCTTCGGGCGCGTGCAGCATCTGTTCAAAGAAGGCGCATCCGGATTCCGCCGCTTCGCGCAACTTCGTCTCGCGGACGGCTTCGGCGGCTTCCTGCGGCGTGGCGCGCGGCATCTCCAGGCCCGCTTCCTCCGCCAGGCGCTCCACCGCCTCGACGAACGACAGGTTCTGCGTCTTCATCAAGAACGTGAAGATGTCGCCGTGCTCCTGCGTCGAGAAGCAGTGATAGAACCCCTTCTCGTCGTTCACCGTGAAAGACGGCGTCTTTTCGTTGGAGAAGGGGCTCAAGCCCACATACTCGCGGCCGCGTTTGATCAGCCGCACGCGGCGGCCAACCACCGACGACACGGGAAGGCGCGTGCGAATATCGTCCAGGAAGTTTGGCGGGAAGGCCATTGCCCCTCACCGGGCCTGGGACTTACGCCCCAAGCGCTTGTTTCACGACGCCGGAGACGCGGGAAAAGTCCATCTGGCCCGTATATTTCTCTTTCAGGACCGCCATCACCTTGCCCATGTCCTTGACGCTGGCCGCGCCGGACTGCGCGACCGCGGCCTTCACCGCGGCGGCCACTTCGGCGTCGTCCATCTGCTTGGGCATGAAGCTCTGGATGATCTCGATCTCCTCGGCTTCCTGCTTGGCCAGTTCGGGCCGGTTGCCCTTCTCGAACATCTCGATGCTTTCGCGGCGCTGCTTGATCATGCCGTTCATCATCTGAAGGATTTCCGGCTCGCCGATCCCGTCCGTGTTGCCGGAGGGGCGCGCGTCGATGTCCTTGCTTTTCAAGGCGGCGAGGATCAGGCGGATGGTCGCGACTTTGCGGTCTTCCTTGGCGCGCAAGGAGTCCTTTAACGCATCGCTCAAACGGGCGCGCAGCATGAATTCACGTACTCGGCGGTCTGTTGCGGAAAGAGTCAGCGTAGCGCGATTCGCGCCGGTTTTGCAAAACCTTCACACGCCCGAGGCCATACTTATAGAACCTTCAAGCCTCGAGGCCCCAAACACTTGACTCACCGGACCGCTTTGCTTACACCGCGCCAGATAGCGCGCGTTTTTCGCCCAGCGCGCGCCATCCAGACACACGACAACCCGTTTCGCACTGTCCATCCGCGGCTCCTCGCGGAGGGGCGGTAAAGATGGGCGCAAACTTAAAGACGAGTTGAACCGACCGATGAAACAACCCTCCGGTGCCACTGCCGCCCTCGTTTTGGATGACGGCACGGTCATTTGGGGGCGAGGAGTCGGCGCCGTTGGTTCGAAAGTCGGCGAAGTGGTGTTCAACACGAGCATCACGGGCTACCAGGAGGTGATGACCGATCCCTCCTACGCCGGTCAGATCATCACATTTACATTTCCCCACGTCGGCAACGTCGGCGTGAACCCGGACGACCTGGAGAGCATGACGCCGGCCGCGCGCGGCTGCATCATCCGCGACGACATCACCGACCCGTCCAACTACCGCTCCACGCAACATCTCGATACCTGGCTGAAGTCCAACGACATGATTGGCATCGCCGGCATCGACACGCGCCGCCTGACGCGCCGCATCCGCGCCAAGGGCGCGCCCAACGGCGTCATCTGTCACGAGCCGTCGGGCAAGTTCGATTTGGAGGCCCTGAAAGCCCAGGCGAAAGCATGGCCGGGCCTCAACGGCATGGACCTCGCGAAGGAGGTCTCTTGCCGCCAGACCTACACCTGGACGCAGACCATGTGGTCCAAGGAGAAGGGCTTCGGCGATCTGGAGAAAGACGGCGCCAAGGCGCAATTCAACGTGGTCGCCGTCGACTTCGGCGTGAAGCGCGCGATCCTGCGTTGCCTGGCCGACTCCGGCTGCAAGGTCACCGTTGTGCCGGCCACCGCGACAGCGGAAGACATCCTGCGCCACAATCCCGATGGCGTATTCCTCTCGAACGGTCCCGGCGATCCCGCGGCAACCGGTGTGTATGCCGTGCCCGAGATTCGCAAGGTCATCGACAGCGGCAAGCCCGTGTTCGGCATCTGCCTGGGCCACCAGTTGCTGGCGCTCGCGTTCGGCGCCAAGACCTACAAGCTTGATCTCGGACATCGCGGCGCGAACCAGCCCGTGAAAGACCTCGAGACCGGCAAGGTCGAGATCACCTCGCAGAACCATGGCTTCTGCGTCGACCGCGCCAGCCTGCCGAAGAACATCGTCGAAACGCACAAGTCGCTGTTCGACGGCATCGTCGAAGGCATGCGCGCCACCGACAAGCCCGTGTTCAGCGTGCAATACCACCCCGAGGCCTCGCCCGGCCCGCAGGACAGTCATTATCTCTTCCATCGCTTCACCAAGCTGATGGCCGACCAGAAGAAGGCGCAGTAAGCCGATGCCGAAGCGGACCGATATCAAGAGCATCATGATCATCGGCGCCGGCCCGATCGTCATCGGTCAGGCCTGCGAGTTCGACTACTCGGGCGCGCAAGCGTGTAAAGCGCTGCGCGAGGAGGGCTATCGCGTCATCCTGGTGAATTCGAATCCCGCCACCATCATGACCGATCCGGAAATGGCGGACGCCACCTACATCGAGCCGATTACGCCCGACATCGTCGCGAAGATCATCGAGAAGGAACGTCCCGACGCGCTGCTGCCCACCATGGGCGGCCAGACCGCACTGAACACCGCCATGAAGCTCGCCGACACGGGCGTGCTTGCGAAATTCGGCGTCGAGATGATCGCCGCCAAGCGTGACGTCATCATGAAGGCCGAGGATCGCGAACTGTTCCGCGACGCCATGAGCAAGATCGGCCTCGAAAGCCCGCGCAGCGTCATGGTGAAGTCGCTGGAAGAAGCGCGCGAAGCCATGAAGTACGTGGGCCTGCCCGCGATCATGCGCCCGTCGTTCACCCTCGGCGGTGAAGGCGGCGGCATCGCCTACAACACGGAAGAATTCGAACACATCGTCGGCACCAGCATCGCCGCGTCGCCGGTGGGAACCGTGCTCGTCGAGGAATCCGTCCTCGGTTGGAAAGAATACGAGATGGAAGTCGTCCGCGACAAAGCGGACAACTGCATCATCATCTGCTCCATTGAAAACGTCGATCCGATGGGTGTGCACACGGGCGATTCCATCACGGTCGCTCCGGCGCTGACGCTGACGGACAAGGAATATCAGGTGATGCGCAACGCCTCGATCGCGTGCCTGCGCGAGATCGGCGTCGACACCGGCGGCTCGAACGTCCAGTTCGCCATCAACCCGGCCGACGGGCGCATGACGATCATCGAGATGAACCCGCGCGTCTCGCGCAGCTCGGCGCTGGCGTCGAAAGCGACGGGCTTTCCGATCGCCAAAATCGCGGCGAAACTCGCCGTCGGCTATACGCTCGACGAACTGACCAACGATATCACCAAGGCGACGCCCGCTTCGTTCGAGCCGACCATCGATTACGTGGTCACGAAGATTCCGCGCTTCACCTTCGAGAAATTCCCCGACGCCGATCCGCTGCTGTCCACCAGCATGAAATCGGTGGGCGAGGCGATGTCTGTCGGCCGCACCTTCGCCGAAAGCCTGCAGAAGGGTCTGCGCTCGCTCGAAACGGGCCTCAACGGCCTCAATGAGATTTCGCTCGACGACAGCGGCGTGCCGACGACCGATCACGATACGCTGCGCCTGGCCATGACCAAGGCGCGCCCCGATCGTCTGCTCGTCGCCGCGCAAGGCCTGCGCGCCGGCATGACGCCGGACGAGATTCAGCGCGCCACCAAATTCGATCCGTGGTTTGTCGCGCAGCTCAAAGCCATCGTCGACACCGAAGCGCTGGTGCGCGCGAAGGGCGTTCCCAGCGACCGGCAGGAACTCCTGCGCCTGAAGAAAATGGGCTTCTCCGACTCCCGCCTCGCCGAACTCGGCGGCAAAAAAGCCGACGACGTCGCCAAGCTGCGCCACGCCGCGGGCGTGCGTCCGGTGTTCAAGCGCATCGACACCTGCGCGGCCGAGTTCGCCTCGCCCACGCCTTATATGTATTCCTGCTACGAAGGCGACGGCGTCAACGAACCGGAATGCGAATCCGAACCGTCGGCCAAGAACAAGATCATCATCCTCGGCGGCGGCCCGAACCGCATCGGCCAGGGCATCGAATTCGATTATTGCTGCGTGCATGCGGCGTTTGCGCTGCGTGACGCCGGGTTCGAGACCATCATGGTCAACTGCAACCCGGAAACCGTCTCGACCGATTACGACACGTCGAACCGCCTCTATTTCGAGCCCTTGACCGCCGAAGACGTGATCGAACTGATCACGACCGAACAAGCCAACGGCAAGGTTCTGGGCGTGATCGTGCAACTCGGCGGCCAGACGCCGCTGAAACTCGCGCATGCCCTGGAAACGGTGGGCATCCCGATCCTCGGCACGTCGCCGGACGCGATCGATCTCGCCGAAGACCGCGAACGCTTCCAGCGCCTTCTCGAAGACCTGAAACTGCGTCAGCCCGCCAACGGCACCGCGCGCAGCGCCGAGGAAGCCGTCGCCGCCGCGAACCGCATCGGCTATCCGGTCGTTATCCGTCCGTCCTACGTGCTGGGCGGCCGCGCCATGCGCATCGTTTATGACGAAGCCGGCATCAGCGATTACATCCGCTCCGCCATGAAGGCGACCGGCGACAATCCGCTGCTCATCGACTCCTATCTGTCCAACGCCGTCGAGGTCGACGTCGACGCGCTGGCCGACGGCAAAGAGGTCTATATCGCGGGCATCATGGAGCACATCGAGGAAGCCGGGATCCACTCGGGCGATTCCGCCTGCGCGCTCCCGCCCCACTCGCTCCCGGCCGACGTCGTCGCCGAGATTCGCCGCCAGACCATCGCGCTGGCCACCGCGCTGAAGGTGGTCGGGTTGATGAACGTGCAGTACGCGGTGAAAGACGGTGTCGTTTACATCCTCGAAGTCAATCCGCGCGCAAGCCGCACGGTGCCGTTCGTCGCCAAGGCGACCGGCATTCCGGTGGCAAAGATCGCCGCCCGTGTCATGGCCGGCGCCAAACTTTCCGAATTCGGCCTGGGCCCCGCCACCGACTTCCAGCGCGGGGACTCGAAACACGTTGCGGTGAAGGAAGCCGTCTTCCCGTTCAACCGGTTCCCGGGCGTGGACATCGTGCTTGGCCCGGAAATGAAGTCCACCGGCGAGGTCATGGGCCTCGACCGTGACTTCCCGCGCGCCTACGCGAAGGCCCAGATGGGCGCCGGCACGTCACTGCCGGTCAGCGGCACCGCCTTCCTGTCGGTGCGCGAACGCGACAAGGACCAGGCCGTGAAACTTGCGCGCCGGCTCGTGTCCGCCGGATTCAAGGTGATCGCCACCCGCGGCACCCAGGCCGCGCTGGCCGCCCAGGGCATCCCCGCCGAAGCCGTCAATAAGGTGGCCGAGGGGCGCCCCCACTGCGTGGACGAAATGATCTCCGGGAACGTTCAGATGGTGATCAACACCACCGAAGGCTCCCAGTCCCTCAAGGACAGCTTTACGATCCGCCGCACGGCCCTCACGCGCAATATCTGCCATTTCACGACGCTATCCGGCGCGGAAGCGGCCGTTACAGCCATTGGCGCCGTTAAGGATGGGGCTCTTGATGTTGCGCCCCTGCAATCCTATTTTAGGCGGTAGAGACAATCCTGACTAAGTAAGCCCGTAGCCTTCGCCCTTGGTGCGGGCTGTTCTATTTCTTGAGGACAAGGATACGTCATGGAAAAAATTCCAATGACGGCGGAAGGTTTAGAGCCGCTGAAGATCGAGTTGCAACAACTCAAGGCCGTCGAGCGCCATGCCGTGATCAAACAGATCGCGGAGGCGCGCGAGCACGGCGATCTTTCGGAAAACGCCGAATACCATGCCGCGCGCGAACGTCAGAGCTTCATCGAAGGGCGCATCAGCGAACTCGAGGATATCGTCAGCCGCGCCGACGTCATTGATGTCAGCAAGCTTTCGGGCAACACGGTGCGCTTCGGCGCGTCGGTGACTGTGGCCGATGTGGATTCCGACGAAGAGACCACCTATCAGCTCGTCGGCCCGTACGAAGCCGATTTGAAGAAGAACAAGATCTCCGTGCAGTCGCCCCTCGGCCGCGCACTCATCGGCAAGACCGTGGGCGACACCGCCGAAGTCACCGCCCCTGGCGGTGCGAAGGGCTACGAAGTCATGAGCGTTAAATTCAAATAAGCGTTTAGCCCTTCGTCACCGCAGTTCTTTTGAATCGCGCGCCTTCGCGCGGGTCTTATTGAATTGCGCGCCGTCGCGCGCGGGTGCGAAGGGCTACGAACGTCTCAACTTCTTTCGGAGCGTTAGCCCGCCGTCTGAACCGTCAGCGGTGGTTGCGCGGGTTTGTCCCCGTCCACCGCGATGGGCACGCCCGGCAGGTTCTTGGCGCTGCGGATCGCCAAGGCCGATTTCACGTTGGCCACCTTGGGCGCCATGGTCAGTTTTTCGGTCACGAAACGCTGGTAGGCGTCCCAATCCTTGGCGACGACCCTCAACAGAAAGTCCGTCTCGCCGGCCAGCATGTGGCACTCCCGAACCTCGGGCCATTCCTTGACCAAGGTCTCGAAGGCGGACAAATCGACCTCGGCCTGGCTATTGAGGCCCACATGGGCGAACACCGTCACCGCGAATCCGAGCTGCGCCTGATCGAGCTGGGCGTGATAGCCCTTGATGTAACCCGCCTGCTCCAGCGCCCGGACGCGGCGCAGGCACGGCGGGGCGGAAATCCCGGCGCGCTGCGCGAGGTCGACGTTCGTCATCCGGCCATCGGCCTGCAAATCTGAAAGGATCTGCCGATCGATCCGGTCAAGTTTTACCCGCTGCATCATTCCCCCAACGCCGTTCAAAGCTTCACGCCGTTGCCCCAACGACGCGAAATATTGTTATAAAAATTTAGGTCGAGGCGCAACGACTATAGGGGCGGGCGCGGTGAGATATGCTCGCAACGCACGCGAAATGGACCGCTCTTGCGCCTAAACAACGGCAACCGTATATCTGTTGGCCCTTATTTTGCTGCGCTGCAAAGCAGTTTTGCCCTCCTGAAGGCCCTGATTTAGCTATGACAAATTCTCATACCAAAGTGCTTATCCTGGGTTCCGGGCCGGCCGGCCTCACGGCCGCGATCTATGCCGCGCGCGCGAACCTCGCGCCCATCGTCGTGGCGGGGATGCAGCCCGGCGGCCAGATGACCATCACCACGGATGTCGAGAATTATCCGGGTTTCCCGGACGTCATTCAGGGCCCGTGGCTCATGGAGCAGATGCAAAAGCAGGCCGAGCATGTCGGCGCCCGCATGGTCAGCGACACCATCGTCAAATTGGACCTGAGCAAGCGTCCTTTCACCCTCGTCGGCGACTCGGGCGACATCTACACCTGCGACTCGCTCATCATTTCCACCGGCGCCTCGGCGCGCTGGCTCGGGCTTCCGACCGAAAAGAAGTACCAAGGCTTCGGCGTTTCGGCCTGCGCCACCTGCGACGGCTTCTTCTTCCGGGGCAAGGAAGTCGCGGTGGTCGGCGGCGGCAATACGGCGGTCGAGGAAGCGCTATATCTGACCAACCACGCGACCAAGGTGACGTTGATCCATCGCCGCGATTCGTTGCGCGCGGAAAAGATCCTCCAGAAGCGCTTGTTCGAGCATCCCAAGATCCAAGTGATCTGGGATTCCGCGGTCGAAGAAGTCACCGGTACGGAAACACCGCCCGGCGTGACCGGGGCGCGCATCCGCAACCTGAAGACCGACGCCGCGCAGGACCTGAAAGTCGACGGCCTTTTCATCGCCATCGGCCACACGCCGAACACGGACCTGTTCAAGGGCGTGCTCGACATGGACGAGAACGGCTATCTCGTGACGAAACCCGACTCGACGCAAACCAATATCGCCGGCGTGTTCGCCGCCGGGGACGTGCAAGACCACGTCTATCGTCAGGCCGTCACCGCCGCCGGCACGGGATGCATGGCCGCGCTGGAAGCCGACCGCTTCCTCGCCGCGGGCGGCTGAGCGTCGGCTTGTTATTGCTTACTATCGCCGCGAAGGGCACGTCGCGGCGTCGTTGAGTTGCTGAACGCGCGTAGGGGCGCGGAAAGGATCTCAAATGCCACAGCGTCAGAATAGCCGTCTGGATTGGGACAAACTGCGCGTTTTCCATGCCGTCGCCGAGGCCGGCAGCTTCACCCACGCCAGCGAAACCTTGAACCTCTCGCAGTCGGCGGTCAGCCGTCAGATCAGCGCGCTGGAAGAATCGCTCGGGGTCAGCCTGTTCCATCGCCACGCGCGCGGCCTGATCCTCACGGAACAAGGCGACCTTCTCTACAAGACCGTGCACGACGTGTTCGCCAAATTGAACAGCGTCGAAAGCCTGCTGACCGAAACAAAAGCCAGCACCGAAGGCGTCTTGCGCGTGACCACCACCATCGCATTCGGGTCCGTGTGGCTGACGAGCCGCCTAAAGGAATTCATCAAGAGCTATCCCGGCATCGAAGTGATGCTGCGCCTGGATGACCGTGAACTCGATCTGGCGATGCGCGAAGCCGATGTCGCGATCCGCTTCAACGAACCGACCCAGCCCGACCTGATCCAACGTCACATCGGAACGCTACGGGCCAACCTCTACGCGTCGGCGGACTATCTGAAGGAGCGCGGCGTCCCGCACACCATTGACGACCTGACCAACCACGACCTCGTGCTGTTCGGCGAAGGCGTCGCGCCGGTGCGCTCGATCAATTGGTTGCCCGAGATCTTACGCGAGAAACGCATTCAAGCCCGGGCGGCGCTCCGCGTGAACAACCTCTACGGCATCTATCGCGCCGTGAAGGCGGGAATCGGGATCGGCGCCATGCCCGAATACTTTCTCCAGGAAGGCCGTGGGGTCGTCCAGGTGCTCCCCGGGATCGAAGGACCGGTGATCGAGGCCTATTTCGTGTATCCGGAGGAACTGCGGCAGTCGGCGCGCGTCGCGGTCTTTAGAGATTTTCTAGTTCGCGAAATCGCGCGCGCGAAGTCGCAACTGCGCGTAGTTGCGCATAACCTAGAGGATAGCGCCCGTTCGGCCGTCTAGACCTCTGCGAAAACGTCATTTTTCCTAAATAGTTAGCTATGCGCGGAACGCATAGGCTGCTCTCGAAATTGGCGGTAGTACATCCCCCGGCCCAGAGCTATCTTTTGTGCATCGCAGCAAACACTGCAGATCGGCGGTAACCGGTCCTCCCCCGGAAGCCGCCAATGGTCGAAAGACCCGTCTCCGGACGTTAAATCCATCGCCCCTGAAGGTCCTCCCCCTTCAGGGGCGAATTTCTTTGTGGGTCAGGCGGCGGCCTGTGGTGTGGCCACGGCCTTGGGGAAGGTGAACGCGATGGCCACGGCCGCGAAGCCCGCGGCGGCCGATCCAAGGTAGAGCCACGCATAGTCGCGGAAGTGGTCGTAAGCCCATCCGCCGGCCACCGGACCGAAGGACATCCCGATACTGGAGGCCATGGTCGCGGCGCCCAGCACGCCCCCCATGATCCGGGGGCTGAAGTATTCGCGGGCGAGGACGGCATAGAGGGGCATCACGCCGCCGTAGGCCGCGCCCAGGACGATCGCCAGGCCATAGAAGTGCTGAAGCTCGCGCGCCTCCACATAGGCCGCGATCACGACGGCCTGGACAAGAAGGCCCACAATCAGGACAGGCCGCACGCCGAACCGGTCACCCGCCACCCCGAACAGGACGCGGCCGCCCAGGCCCGCCAGCCCTTCGACGCTGTAGATGCTCGCGGCCGCCATCGCGGGCACGCCGCACAGCATCGCATAGCTGATGGTATGGAAGATCGGTCCGGAGTGGGCCGCGCAACAGAAGAAGTACGCCAGCGCGAGCGCCAGAAACTGCGGGCTCTTGAGGGCGTCCCACGTGGCGTTCCCCGGCGCGGCGGCGTCATGCGCCGCCCCGGCCTCATAGGCCGGCGGACGGCGGATCAGAAACACGGTCGGTACGACGAGCACCACGACCAGCACGCCGACAATCAGCATGGCGGGCCGCCACGTATAACGTTCGATCAACCACGCGGTGAGCGGCGTAAGCGTCAGCGGCGCCATCCCGATACCCGCCGTGACCAAAGACACCGCCAGCGCCATGTTTTTTTCGAACCACATGGTGGTTGTGGCGATGATCGGCGCGAAAAATGCCCCGCCGGCCGCTCCGATCAGGAGGCCGTAGGCGAGTTGAAACATCAGCGGCGACGTCGCTTGGCTCGCCGACACAAGACCCAATCCCAGCAGGACCGCGCCCGCAAGGACGACCGGACGGGCGCCGAAGCGGTCGCTGGCCATGCCCCAGGCGAAGCCGCTCACGCCCATGATGATGAAAACCAGCGTCATGGCGCTGGAAATGCTCGCGCGCGACCATCCGGTGTCGTCGGCGATGGGCTGGAGGTGCACCGAAAGCACGAACATGGCGCCGGCCGCAACGCACGTGATCAGCGCCCCGGCGGCGACGATCACCCAACCGTAATTGTGGCTTTTCATCCGATCCTCCCTGGGGCCGAAGCCCTATTTGCCGGTCGACTCGCCCGGAGGACGTCCGGCCGAGCCTGAAACCGACAGGGGGAAGAAAGGTTTTTGCCCTTAGGTCAGCGCAGCGCAGAAGTCCTGAATGCGCTTGCAGGCCTTCGTCAGGGCTTCCGTCGATGTCGCGTAGGAGATGCGGAAATAGGGCGACAGGCCGAAGGCGGAGCCCTGCACGGCGGCCACCAGGGCCTCGTCCAGAAGGGCTTCGACGAAGTCCGTGTCGGTCGCGAGCTTGCGGCCCTTCGGGGTCGTCTTACCGATGACGCCGGCGCACGACGGGTAAACGTAGAACGCGCCCTCCGGGGTCTGACAGGTGATCCCCTTGGCCTCGTTCAGCATCTTCACAACCATGTCGCGGCGCTGCTTGAAGGCCTCGTTACGCGGGGCCAGGAAGTCCAACGGGCCTTCCAGAGCCGCCACGGTGGCCGCCTGGGTGATCGAGGTCGGGTGGCTGGCGCTTTGCGATTGGATCATGTTCATCGCTTTGATCAGCGCGACCGGGCCGCAGGCGTATCCCATGCGCCAGCCGGTCATCGAATAAGCCTTCGATACGCCGTTCAGCGTCAGGGTGCGATCCATCAGCTTGGGTTCAATTTCGCACAGCGTGGCGAACTTGAAGCCGTCGTAGGTCAGATGCTCATAGATGTCGTCGGTCATCACCCACACATGCGGGTGCTTGAGAAGGACATCGGCCAACGCGCGCAGTTCCTCGCGCGTATAGGCCGCGCCGGTCGGGTTATTCGGCGAATTCAGCACCAACCACTTGGTCTTGGGCGTGATCGCGGCGGCCAGCGCGTCCGCGGTCAGCTTGAAGCGCGCGTTCTCGCCGCAAGTCACGAACACCGGCGTGCCGCCGAACAACAGGGCGATATCGGGATAGCTCACCCAGTACGGGGCCGGCACGATGATCTCGTCGCCCTGCTGCACGGTGGCCAGGAAAGCGTTGAAGATCACTTGCTTACCACCGACGCCGACGGTCACTTGCTCCGGCGTGTAGTCCAGGCCGTTCTCGCGCTTGAACTTCGCGACGATCGCCTTGCGCAGCGCCGGGGTGCCGTTCGGCGGCGTGTATTTGGTCTCGCCCTTGTCGATCGCAGCCTTGCCCGCGGCCTTAATGTGATCCGGCGTATCGAAGTCGGGTTCGCCGGCGCCCAGGCCGATCACGTCCAGGCCTTGCGCTTTCAACTCGGCCGCTTTGGTCGTCACGGCAATGGTCGGCGAGGGCTTAATGGCGGACAGGCGGTTGGCGAGAATCGACAAGGCGGGGCTCCTCTTTTTGAAAGGGGCCGTAACCTACTTCCACCCCCCTTTCCCCGCAACCCGGGACTTACCCCAAATTCGGCGGATTCAAGGGCCTTAGGACCCGTAGAACGTCCGGCGCCCGTACAGCATCGTGATGTTGATGCGCCGGTTCAAATAGCCCTCCTTGAAGGTGAAGGCGTCGGTCTCGTGAAACAGATCGGAGTCGAAAATCACCGCCCGGTTGGCGCGGTACGGGATCGAGAGCGGCTTGGCGTTCGTGCGCTTCAAAAAGTCCCAAACCCGGGAATCGTTGCCGTTGTAATCCTCCGCCTCCCAATCCGCCGGCGCATTGGCATCATAGACGACAAGCCCGCCCCGCTCCGGATCGAGATTGGCGTCGTCGGGCGTGATCCAGAAGTTGACGTTCACCGCCGCTTGATCGGCATGGATATTGATGCCCGTCAGACGACTGTCGTACTTGAACCCCCACAGGAGCCTTAGACCGTGGTCGCCGATCACGGCTGGGAACGTGGCGCGCAGTTCCTCGGCGATCTGCGCCAGCAACGGGGCGGCAAAGCCGCTTTCCGGGATCGCGCCGAGATATCCGTTGTCGTACGCCCGGCGCCACATGGGCGAACCCCAACAGAAGGCGCGAAGGGCGGCGAGACCTTCGGGCGTCAACAGATTGTCGATCACAACCACCTGCGGACGGTTTTCCGCCCAGGCCTTCGCGACGGCCCCGGCGTTGGCGGGATTGACCGCGGGCCCGCTCAGTCGCGCGCCCAAGGATGCGTCATCGGCGCTGTGTTCGGCAAGATACGCGCGCTGCTCGGCATCGTGGCGGGCTTTGTGGTCGGACGTCGCGGCGGGTATCGGCGCGCCTTCGCCGCTTTGACGTAAGGACATAAGCCCCTCCTCGATCCGGTGAGTCTCAAGCAGAATCCGACCGCGAGTCTCCAGGGCGTCGGGAAGTCCGGGCTGGATCTCCAGCGCGCGCGCGGCGCTTTGAAGCGCGTCGTCGAAGCGCCCGAGCATATGCAGCGTTGCCGCGCGTCTGGACCATAGGCCTGCGGCTTCCGGAGTCAGCGATAAGGCCTTGTCGTAGGCCAGAAGCGCGTCGTCGTGGCGCTTCAGCCCGACAAGCGCAACCGCATAGGCGCTCCACGCCGTCGCACTGTCCGGGGGACGCGCCGCCAGGGCTTTCTCAAAACTCGCGCGGGCCTCATCGAAGCGCTGCATGGCGAACAAACTGCGACCGCGATTACTCCAGCCCGAGACGCTGCCGGGATCGAGCGCCGTCGCCCGATCGAAACTCGCCACCGCGTCGCCGTAGCGATTCATCTCGTGCAGAACAGTGCCGCGATTGTCCCATGACTCCGCCATATCCGGCGCGTGCGCCAACACACGGTCAAAGGCCTCGACCGCTTCGGCGTTGCGCTTCAACTCGGCAAGGGCCAGAGCGCGATTGCAGAGCGCAAAGAGATGGCCGGGGTGCAGCGTCAACGCGCGATCGCAGGACTCCAGCGCCTCCTGGGTGCGCTTCAGATTGATGAGCGCGCCCGCGCGGTTCACGAGCGAATCCGCGTTGGGCTGGATCGCGCACGCCTTATCGTAACTTTCGACAGCCGCCTGAAAGCGTCCGACTTCCCCCAGCACGACGCCGAGGTTGTACCAAGCCTGGGCATCGGCGGGATCCAACTGGGTGGCCTTCATGATGCTGGCGACCGCGTCTTCCATCCGGTTCAGCGCGCGCAAGATCACCCCGCGCAAAACCCAGGGCTCGGCGACGTCCGGGCGCAAGGCCGTGGCGGCATCGATCGCCTCCAGCGCCGCGGCGAATCTGCGTTGCCGATAGCCCGCCAGCGCGGCCGCGCGGGCCTGCTCAAATTGAAGTTGCAGTGACATCGAAAGCCTCTCCCTCGCCGGACACACTAGAGGGTGCGGCAAGCCTGGAAAAGGTGGCGGGCGCGGCGACCTATTCCTATGTATGATGATCCGATCCCCCAGTCTCTCGAGAACATCCGCGATGTCCGTCAGTGTTCCCCTCTATGTCAAACCGCCCGCCGGCCCCCGGGCGGAGTTCAAACTGGCGAGTGAATTCACCCCCGCGGGCGATCAACCGGCCGCGATCACCGCGTTGGTGGAGGGCGTGAACGCGCACGAGCGCGATCAGGTTCTGCTGGGCGTAACCGGGTCGGGCAAGACCTTCACCATGGCGCACGTCATCGCGAAGACAGGCCGCCCCGCGCTGATCCTCGCGCCCAACAAGACCCTCGCGGCCCAGCTCTACGGCGAGATGAAGACTTTCTTTCCGGAGAACGCGGTCGAATATTTCGTGTCCTATTACGATTACTACCAACCGGAAGCCTACGTCCCGCGCACCGACACCTATATCGAGAAGGATTCAAGCATCAACGAGCAGATCGACCGGATGCGGCACGCCGCGACGCGCTCGATCCTCGAACGCCGCGACGTCATCATCGTGGCGTCGGTCAGTTGCATTTACGGGATTGGTTCGGTCGAGTCCTACGCCAAAATGACCATCGCCTTGAAACAGGGCGCGACATTCCCCCGTTCCGATCTCGTTCAGCAACTTGTCGCCCTTCAGTACAAGCGTAACGACGCCGACTTCCATCGCGGCACCTTCCGTGTGCGCGGCGATGTGGTCGAGATTTTCCCCGCTCACTACGAGGATCGCGCCTGGCGCGTCTCGCTGTTCGGCGACGAGATTGAATTCATCCACGAGTTCGATCCGCTCACCGGCGAGAAGACCGCGAACCTGATCGAGGAAGTGGTCTACCCGTCCAGCCACTACGTGACGCCGCGCCCGGCCCTGTCGCAGGCGATGAAGGGCATCAAGATCGAGCTGAAGGAACGCCTGGCGGAGTTCAATGCCCAAGGCAAACTGCTTGAGGCCCAACGCCTCGAACAGCGCACGATGTTCGACCTTGAGATGTTGGAGACGACGGGACACTGCAAAAGCATCGAGAATTACTCACGCTTCCTAACCGGCCGCCAACGGGGCGAACCGCCGCCGACCCTGTTTGAGTACCTGCCCGAGGACGCCTTGCTGTTTGTCGACGAAAGCCACGTCGCCGTCCCGCAGATCGGCGGGATGTTCAAAGGCGACTTCAACAGAAAATCGACGCTGTCGGACTATGGTTTCCGCCTCCCGTCGTGCACCGACAACCGTCCCTTGAAGTTCGAGGAATGGGAAACGATGCGGCCCGATACGGTGTTCGTCTCCGCCACCCCCGGCGGCTGGGAGATGGAGCGAACCGGCGGCGCCTTTGTCGAGCAGGTGATCCGGCCCACCGGATTGATCGATCCCGTGTGCATCATCCGTCCCGCCGAGAAGCAGGTGGACGATCTCTTGGGCGAAGTGAAGGCCGTTGCCGCGAAGGGCATGCGTTCGCTTGTCACCACGCTGACCAAACGCATGGCCGAGGATTTGACAGAATACTTCCATGAAAGCGGTGTCCGCGTCCGCTATATGCATTCGGACATCGAAACCTTGGAGCGGATCGAGATCATCCGTGACCTGCGCCTCGGGGCGTTCGATGTCCTGGTAGGCATCAACCTCCTGCGTGAGGGTCTCGATATTCCCGAGTGCGGACTTGTCGCGATCCTCGACGCGGACAAGGAAGGGTTCTTGCGCTCCGAACGTTCGCTGATCCAGACCATCGGCCGCGCCGCGCGCAACGTCGAAGGCCGCGTTCTTTTGTACGCCGACAAGATGACGGACTCGCTCGAGAAAGCGATCGGCGAAACCAATCGACGCCGCGAGAAGCAGCAGGCCTTCAATGCCGCCAACGGCATCACGCCGCAGTCCGTCCGCGCGCGGATTTCAGATGTTCTGGACAGCGTCTATGAACAAGATCGCGTCACCGTGGACACCGGCCTCGCCGAGGAACCGCACCTTATCGGCCACAATTTGCGCGCGACGATCACAAGCCTGGAAACCAAGATGAGGGCCGCCGCGGCCGATCTCGAGTTCGAGGAAGCCGCGCGCCTGCGCGACGAAATCAAGCGCCTGGAAATGATGGAATTGGAGTACGGCGGCGAGAGCTTCGGCGACGCTGACGGCCCGGCGATGTCCGCCGCGCCGTCGCAGGCGCCCAGTCAGCAAGCCATGCGCAAAGCGGCGCGCCATCCCAAGACCAAGAGCGGTAGGCCGACCGGACGGCGTTCGCGTGGACGGGTTTAAGGGTTAGACGGCGCTTTAACGACGACGGGCTCGGGCTCGTTCGCCGCGCTGTTCTTGAGGCGGCGGTACGAATACACGCTCATGGGAATCATCGCGATATAAGCGAGCCCTATGAAGCTCAACGTCGCCCAAGGCTCGGCCCACAAAAGGCCGGCGAGCACGCCGACGCCCACCATGAGAGGCACCACGAGCTGCGGCTTCAGCCGCATGTGTTTGCCCGAGAAGATCGGCACTCGGCTTACCATCAACAGCGCCGCGGCGATCAGGAAGATCCCGCCCACCGCCCAGTGACGGAAAATCCGCTCGTCCGTGAGCAACCAGAAGAACATCGGCATCAGGGCAATGCCCGCACCGCCGGGAGACGGGACGCCTGTGAAGTAGTTGTGCGCCCAATGCGGCAAATCCTGACCGATCATCGTGTTGAATCGCGCAAGACGCAGCACGGTGCAAACCGCGTGCAAAAGGCACACCGCCCACCCGAGCCCGCCGGCATCATGCATGGCCCACAGGAACATGACGAGGGCCGGCGCAACGCCGAAACTGATGGCGTCGGCAAGAGAGTCGAGTTCGGCGCCGAAATCGCTCGTCCCGCGCAACAAACGCGCGACACGGCCGTCGAGGCCGTCGAGCATCCCGGCGATGACGATTGCCAGAACCGCGCGGTCCCATTGTTCGTTGAAGGCGTAGCGGATCGACGTCAGGCCCGCGCACAACGCGAGCAGCGTGATCATGTTCGGAAAGATGCGATTGAACGATAAGCTGCGCAGCTTGGCGCCGCCGACCTTGAAGCGGCGGCGCGGACGCTCATGGTCCTCCACCAGGGGTATGGGATCCTGGAGGGGGTCGTCCATCAGCGAACTTCTCCGGACCTTTGCGGTTCGGCGCCGACCGCATCGGCCAACACGGTTTCGCCGGCCACGGCGATCTGTCCGACGGCCACCAGCGGCGCAACGCCGGGCGGCAGGTACACATCCAGGCGCGAACCGAAGCGGATCATGCCGAAGCGCTGCCCGGTCTGGAGTTGCTGGCCTTCGCGGACGTCGCAGCGAATGCGGCGCGCGACCAGCCCGGCGATTTGCACCACACCGAAGTCGCGGTTGTCGGCGGTGCGGATAACCAAGGCCTGACGTTCGTTGTCTTCGCTGGCCTTATCCAGGGTCGCGTTGAGGAACTTGCCCGGCGTGTATTCTTCCTTGATCACGGTGCCGGCGATCGGCGCGCGGTTCACGTGGCAGTCGAAGACGCTCATGAACACGCTCACGCGGGTCACGTGCTCGGACCCCATTCCGAGTTCGGGCGGCAACGGCGCCGGGCCGATCATCTGGACGATACCGTCAGCCGGGCTGATGACGAGGCCGGGACGCGTCGGCGTCACGCGGTCCGGATCGCGGAAGAAGTAAAAGCACCACACGGTGGCGGCCGCGCCCACCAGTCCAAGCGGTTCCCAGATCCAGTACAGGATGAGGGCCGCGAGGGCGAAGATGGCGACAAAGCCGGGGCCTTCGGGATGCAGAGGCGGCAGCAAGTAGTGGCGCCAGCCGATTTCGGTGGATTGCATTGTTTCTTTCGCGTCGGTCATGAACGTTCTCGGCCCTCCCGTCGGCCGTAACGCTAGTCTTACCCATTGGCGGCGCAAAAAAGAAGGTGCGCCGGGTGCAATTCACGCCATTCTCGCCCGAAACCGGCGAATTGACGCGAAAAGCCTTACGTAGGGACGGATTGGTCCGGGCACTACACCCGACGGCGTTTCGTTATCCGCGATCTTTCGCGGGTAAATTGAACACCTGCCCGGGATAGATCAGGTTGGGATCCTTGATCTGATCTTTATTGGCTTCATAGATCAGCGTGTAGTTGATCCCGGCCCCATAGGCGCGGCGCGCGATGCGCCAGAGGCTTGTGCCCTTGATGACGGTGATTTCGCCCGCCGCCATGGCGAGTTGGCTCGGATCGAGTTCAAAAGGCACCTCGACGCGGGCCATGACGTTGTTGTTCGCCCCGATCTGGTCGGCGCGGATCACATGCTTTCCGGCGGTGGCGACGCCATCGGGTTCCACCTGCCAGAAACCGTTCTCGTCGGCGGTCGCGCGGCCGATGAACTTATTATCCAGGTAAATCTGGATCGTGCTCGACGGGTCGGCCTTGCCGCTCAAGGTGAACTTGCCTTGGGCATTGTAGTCCACGGTCTCGATGGTCAGCGCATCGGCTCCCGCGGGCGCAGTCGGTCCTTGGAGGACACGGCTTCGGCCCCCATCGCGGGATTGTTCCACGATCAGGATTTCGCCGTCGCGCTCCGGCACGGACATGACGACGACGTTCTGCGAATAGACGTCGTTGCCCTTGTCGTCGGTGGACTTCAACGAGAACTGACGGGTTCCCGGGGTCACCGGCGCTTCGGGGATGTAAACCCACTCGCCGCGGCCGTCGGCGGTCACCCGGCCGATCTCCTTGTCGCCGTCGAGGATAATCACAGTCGCCCCCGCAAGGGCGCGGCCGGCCATGACCATGTTGCCCTGGGGATCGATGCGGACAACGTCGAACGAAGGCGCGCCCGCGCCTGTGTTCAATGCGGGCTTGTCGCCGAACTGCAAGGGACCCTGAAGCGTGAAATTGAACACCAGGGCGGCGGCCACGATGACCACGCCGATCAGCGCGGCGATCAGGGGACGGTTCAGGCCCTTCTTCGGGGCGGTGGCCGACGAATCAGTCGTAGGCCGCTCGAAGGAAAAATCCACTTTCGTGTCCCTTTCAGCGTCTAAATCGTGTTTAAGGGATTGCACAGAGTCATGCAACCGACCGTGGCGGAAATAAGGCCCATTTGCTGGGATTTTCGCCCCTTAAGCTTCTAAAGCCTAGGGGATAGTGGTTACAAAAGCGATAAGCCCCGCTAAAACCAATGGAAGGCTCACCGCGCTCGCGAGAATGAGGGGGTAGAGCACAGTGCTGATGCGGGCCGCCGGCAGAGGCACGCGCATCGCCGTCGTTTCGGCGAAAAGCACCAACGGCAGGCACAGCAGCGCCAGGCGGATGTCCGGATATAGCTGGGCCAGGGCCCAGATCACCGCAAGCATCGACGCCCCCGCGAACAGGATCAGGCCGTCCGTGATCGCGGCGCCCATGATCACCACGAACACCAAGTACCCCGCCAACCCTGTGGCCAGGACGCCCGCGAGTCCGGCGAGCATCGCATCCTTCATAAGCGCGGCGAGGACCGTCAAACCGCACGCGACCACCGTCAACAGGAGAACGAGGCTCAGCGGGCGTTCGCGCATAGAATCGAAACGCGCGAGGACCAGAAAAGCGGTGACCGCGGCCGCACCCGCGGCGATACCGTCGGACGTCGTCATGGGCCATCGCGGCCACACGAGACCCGTGACGGACGCGAAAGCGGATCCGAGAACAAAAACCGCCGCCAGAATCGCCGCGATCAGCCGGGGCGGCTGGAGCGCGTCCAACACAAGCCCGAGCAGCGCGGCGCCGGCGGCGATGTGCAAGATGCGGCGCATGTCGTCGACCGGCATCCAGCCGGGTCGCACCACAAAAACCCAGCACACGAGAACGCCGAGCGCCACAGGCAGTCCGCCCGCACGGACACCGCGTTCCTTGATGAGGATCTGCAATGCCAGCGCGAGGACAAATGTCAGCGCCGGCGGCAGCAGTAGCGTGACGATCGCGTTCAAAGAGGCGCCCCCGAAGTGTCCCCGCGCGCCGCGCGTAGATCGGATGAAACCAACGCTAACGGCCCTGCCGCAAGGTATAGATATCGTGACAGGACTTGCAGCTTAACACGTTCATGGCGCGGGCCCGCGCCGCCGCGACGCCCTCACGTTCGGCAATCGCCGCCAGTTGCTCCGCGCCGGACGACAACGCCTGAAGCCGCTGGGCGAAATCGTCCCATGTGCGCCAGATATCGTCTCTCGCCTCACCGCCCGGCGCCCGGACCTCGAAGGCCTTCAGGGCGGCCGACGCCATCAACGCGATGGTGCGGGCGTGGCGCGCGGCGTTCTCCGCAGGGCCTAAACCCTGCAACACCATGCCGAGGGCGGCGGCCTGTTCGCCCATGGTTTTCATGACGTGCCGGCGATAGGCGACGGCATCGGCGGCCGATGCGGCGTGCGCGAGGTTTTGCGGCAGGATCGCCGCGGCGAACGTCAACGCCGCCGCGGCTAGGCATCCTGTCGATCTCCAAAGCCTCACGTCGTTACCGGTGCTTCGCGACTTCCTGTGCAGTGATCTTGCGGCCGGTGTTTTTCCAGCTCGACCGCACATAGTTCGCCACCGCCGCCACTTCCTCGTCCGTCATGCGGTCGCGGAACGAACGCATGCTTTCCCACGCGCCGGGCGGGTTCAAGCCTTTCGCGGGCTCGGCGCCGTAGAGGATGATGTTGATGAGCGACGCAGGATCGCGGCCCTGGGCGATGGCGCTGCCCGCGACCGGCGGCGCCTTCATGAAGCCGCCGCGACCCGACGACGCATGGCACTCTTCGCAATGCTTGTCGTAAAGCGCTTCGCCGGCCTTCGTCTCGTCTTCCGTCAGCTCCATCGGCGGACTGTCGGGCGCCGGCGGCAGGCTCTTGATATAGGTCGCCATGGCCTTCGCGTCTTCGTCGGTCATATGCGACAGGCTGTTCGCGATCACTTCGTTCATGGGACCGAACGTGCCGCCCCAACGGTTGTGACCGGTTTTCAGATAGCGACGGATGTCGTCGGCCGACCATGCGCCGAGACCGCCTTGCTTGGTCTGGGTCAGGTTGACCGCGAACCACGGGCGATACTCGCCCTCGAGCACCACATCGGGCACAACCGCGCCCCAGAGATGCTCTTCCGGCTTTTCAGCGAGGGCGACGTTGCGTGGCGTATGGCACGCGCTGCAATGCCCGAGACCGTTCACAAGATACGCGCCGCGGTTCCACTCTTCCGATTGGCTGGCGTCGGCCACATAGCGGCCTTCCTCGAAGAACATGGCGTTCCAGATCTTCATGGCGAAGCGGAAGGCAAACACGAAACTGTTGGCGGGCGGCTCGTATTTCACCGGCTTCACGGTCTTCAGATAGGCGTAGATCGCTTTCACGTCCTCTTCGCTCACCTTGGTGAACGACGTGTAGGGGAACGCCGGGAACAGGCTGCCGTTCGGGCCTTCGCCCGTGTGCATGGCCTTCACGAAGTCGGCTTCGGTCCATGTGCCGATGCCCGTCTCTTCGTCCGGAGTGATGTTGGTGGAGTACAGCGTGCCCAGGAACATATAGGGCGTCTTGAACGGGAGGCCGCCTGCAAACGGCTCGCCCCCGTGCACGGTGTGGCAGCTTACGCAATTGCCCATGCGCGAAAGATACTCGCCGCGCTGGACAACGGGATCGACGGTCGGAGCGGGCGGAACGTCGACCGGCGCAGGCACATCGACGCCGGGCGCATCGGTCGTCACCGGCGCATCCGTTGCAGCCGGGGCGTCTTGCGCCATCGCGGCCGTTCCAAACAGGCCGGCGCAGAATGCCAGCGTAACGCCTCGCAGTACCAAATTACGTACAATCATGTTCCATCGTCCCTTGCGCAGCCTTGTGGTCACCCCTCAGGCGGGCGGAAGTTACGTAAATCCGGCCCAACAGGCAACGTTTCAAAGCAAAACGCCCGCCTCCGGGGAGGCGGGCGTTGCGGTAGAAAAACTCAGTCAGTCTATTTCGTCGTGCGATAGACGTCGTGGCAGTCCTTGCAGCGGAGCGCGTCCAGGATGTTGGTGAGCGCGGCGTCCTTGCCCTGCTCCTTCGCAACCTTGGCGGCTTCGGCGGTCTTCTGCTCGAAGTCCTTCATCTTGGCCGTGAAGTCGGCCCAGTTGGTCCAGACTTCCGGCTTCGACTCACCGCCGGCGACCTTCGGCTCGAAGCTCTTCATCGACTGACCGGCGGCCAGGGCGATGGTTTCGAGGTGCGAGACAACCTGATCGTCCGGGGTCGCATAGGACAGGATCTGGCCAAGGATGGCGACCTGCGCGTCGAGGGTGCGCATGATTCGCTGACGGTAGTCGATGACATCCTGATCTTCGGCGGCGAACGCCGGCGCAACGGCGCCGACAGTGAGCGTCGCGAAGACGAACGGCGCGAGGAATTTGAAAGTGCGGTTCATGTGTTGATCCTCCAGCCCTAATTACTTCTTCGGAACGCGATAGTTTTCGTGGCAGCTACGGCAGTCCATGCTGGCCTGGATCATCGGACCGGCCTTCGCGGCGCCGCCTTCAACAGCGGCCTTTTCCAGAGCCGCGAGCTTGGCGACCTGCTCGGTCATGCGCTTGGTGAAATCGGCCTTGTTCGACCAGACATCCGGCTTCGCGGAACCGGTGGAACCGTCTCCTTGCACTTCCGGCTCGAACGCCTTCAGGGCCTGCGAGGCCGCCAAATGCAGCGTTTTCACGTGCGACACGAAGGCTTCGGCCGGAGCCTTGCCCTGCAGGGTCATGTTCATGAGCGCGGATTGTTCGCCCATCGTCTTCATGACCTGCTTGCGATAATTGATGTCATCCGCATCGTCGGCCTGCGCAACCGCCGGAGCGACGAATACGGCGAGAGCCAAGCCACACTTGACCAAACGATTCATCGGGAAGCCTCCACCTGCTTCTAGTGTAGTGTACCGAGACACAACGGAAACGGCCGCCAGCCGCTTAAAGAACCCCGTCACGCCCCTAAAATATTGACGGTAAAGGTTTTACAGAGAACAAGATTAGGTGGCAAGAGCGTCCAATTTACGGCTTTTCAGGCGAATTATGGCCCCTCACCAAAATGTGACAGACGCGAAACTCGTCTCGTTATGCGTGTTCTGCGGCGCGAACACCGGTACACGCCCCATTTACAGCGACGGCGCCGCGGCCCTGGGCCGCGCGCTCGCCGCCCATGGAACGGAATTGGTCTATGGCGGCGGACGGGTCGGCATGATGGGAGCCGTCGCCGACGCGGCGCTGCGGGACGGCGGCAAGGTCACCGGGGTCATTCCCGGATTCCTGAAGGACAAGGAGCTTGCCCACCCGGAAGCGACCGAAATGATCGTCGTGCCGGACATGCACACCCGCAAGCGGATCATGTTCGAGCGCAGCGAAGCGTTTTGCGTCCTGCCCGGCGGCGTAGGAACGTTGGAGGAGATGTTCGAGATCGTCACCTGGCGCCAGCTCCATCGTCACAACAAGCCCATCGTGGTGCTGAATATCGACGGGTACTGGTCGCACCTCCTGGGGCTGTTCGATCGGATCATCGCGGAAGGCTTCGCCCATAAGGGCCACGACGCCCTGGTGACCGTGGTGGAGCGCCCGGAAGCGGTCATCGGCGCCATCGAGGCGGAACTCAAGGCTCCCAAACCGCCGGTCGTCTTCAAGGTTTAGCGCTAAAAAGCCTGAAAAACCGCGCGGATTCACGGCTTGCACCCCGGCTTGGGGATGCACTACTTTCGCCGCCACATCTGTCGGTTTCAGCACATCCTTCGGGCCGCGTCTGACGGGCCGAGCGTCCTTTCAAAGGGGAAATCCATGGCGAAAATCAAGGTAAAGACACCGGTCGTCGATCTCGACGGCGACGAGATGACCCGGATCATCTGGCAGTTCATCAAAGACAAACTGATCCTGCCGTACCTTGATATCGACATTAAGTATTACGACCTCGGCATCGAAAGCCGCGACAAGACCGAAGACAAGATCACCGTCGACGCCGCCAACGCCATCAAACAATACGGCGTGGGCGTGAAGTGCGCGACGATCACCCCGGACGAAGCGCGGGTGAAGGAATTCAATCTGAAGAAGATGTGGAAGTCGCCGAACGGCACGATCCGCAACATCCTCGACGGCACCGTCTTCCGCGAACCGATCATCTGCAAGAACGTCCCGCGTCTGGTGCCGGGCTGGACCCAGCCGATCGTCATCGGACGTCACGCCTTCGGCGATCAGTACCGCGCGACCGATTTCAAGGTGCCGGGCCCCGGCAAGCTGACCATGAAGTTCCAGCCCGCCGACGGCGGCGCGCCGATGGAATTCGACGTGTTCGATTTCCCGAGCGCCGGCTGCGCCATGGGCATGTACAACCTCGTGGATTCCATCGAAGGCTTCGCGCGCGCCTGCTTCAACTACGGTCTCGACCGCGGTTGGCCGGTGTATCTGTCCACCAAGAACACGATCCTCAAGGCCTACGACGGCGTGTTCAAGGACGTCTTCCAGCGCGTGTTCGACGCCGAATTCAAAGCCAAGTTCGAAGCCAAGAAGATCGTCTATGAACACCGCCTGATCGACGACATGGTGGCCTCGGCCCTCAAGTGGTCGGGCGCCTTCGTGTGGGCCTGTAAGAACTACGACGGCGACGTGCAGTCCGATACGGTCGCGCAGGGTTTCGGCTCGCTCGGCCTCATGACCTCCGTGCTGCTCAATCCGTCGGGCACGGTCGTCGAGTCCGAGGCCGCGCACGGCACCGTGACGCGCCACTACCGCCTGCATCAGCAGGGCAAGGAAACCTCGACGAACCCGATTGCGTCGATCTTCGCCTGGACGCGTGGCCTGCAGTACCGCGGCCGCTTCGACAACACCCCGGATGTGGTGAACTTCGCCCAGACCCTCGAAAAGGTCTGCGTGCAGGCTGTCGAAGCCGGTCACATGACCAAGGATCTCGCCGTCCTCGTCGGCCCGGATCAGCCGTGGATGACCACCACGCAGTTCCTGGCGAAACTCGACGAGATGATGCAAGCGGCGGCGAAATAGGGGCTGATGGGAATGGCGGACGAAACCAAAACGAGCCTTGCGCCGTTCCTGGATGGCTACCGCCAGTTCCGCGATCAATATTTCCGCGAGAACAAGGCGACGATCGAACACCTCATGGCCAAGGGTCAAAAGCCCAAGGCCATGATGATCGCCTGCTCCGATTCACGTATCGATCCTTCCCTGAAGTTCGGCGTCAATCCGGGCGAGATGTTCATCGTCCGCAACGTCGCCAATCTCGTGCCGCCGTACGGACCCGACGAGGCCTATCACGGCACCAGCGCGGCGGTGGAATTCGCCGTGCGCGGCCTTCAGGTAGAGCACATCATTGTTATGGGGCACGCCAAATGCGGCGGCATCAAAGCGCTGATGCAGCACGAGCACCCCCATGACGACTTCATTTCGTCCTGGATGAAGATCGCCGAAGGCGCGCGCAATTTCGCCATGGCGAAGACGCAAGAGCCTGTCGCCGCCCAGCGTATGTGCGAGCAGGAAGCCGTGAAAACGTCGATTGCGAATCTTATGACGTTCCCGTGGGTCGCCGAGCGCGTGCGCGCCGGCGAACTGCAACTCCACGGTTGGTATTTTGATCTTGAGACGGCGTCGCTTTACATCTGCGACGAGACCGGCGCTTTCAAGCTGGCGGAATAGCTATTCTTCCACGTCGACGGCGTCTTGCGGCAGCGTGAAGCCGGACTTCAGTTCACGGATTTCCTTCTTCGTCGCCGGCACCATCTTGCCGCCCGACTTCGGCAGCACCCAGCGGTACGAGCCGTCGCGCATGATGACCGCGAACTTCTTGCCGCGGCGCGAATAGACTTGGCGCATAACGGCGGAATGGTCGACATAGGTCACGCGCCAATTGTCGTCCTTCTTGAAGATGAATTCATGGATCTTCAGGAATTGGTCGATGAACGGCTGTTCGACGATCGTCAGGTTGTGAATAACCCAACACAGACCCTCGAAGTGCCAATAGTGGGAAAGGCCCACCAGGTTCTTGTCCGAATCGAAATACGGGAAGAACGGGAACGAACGGCAGGCCAGCGAACGGTTGTCGCGTTCGCAGAACTCGGCGCCGTTGCACTCGACCGCGCAGTTCTCGGAGCCTTTCAGATCCGCGATTTCCGCTTTCTGATCCGCCGAACGTGCCTTGAAGGGCTTCCACATGTCGGTGCGCTTCTTGAGCGCGACAAATTCGCTTTTGTCGACAATGGGGATCGCATGTTCGGCATCGCAGCAGAGCGGCACGCCGGCGTTGTAGGGCGCGCACTTGGAACCGCAGTTGTAGATTTTGGAAATCGGCGCCTGGAAGCCGTCGAACACTTTGCCGTAGTCGCGGGCCGAAATGGGCATGTCACAACACACAATTGGAATAAGAGAGCGCCCGACGCGCTTGTGTGTCGAGATATACCGTGACGTTCAATTCTTGGAAAGCGGCTTCCCGTCCCTGTGTCTTTCCCGCTGCGCTACCGCGCGCCGCGTGTCACACTTCAAGGGATGCAGACATACCTGTGGATCGGACTTGGCGGCGCGCTCGGCAGTATGGCGCGCCATTGGTGCAACGCCCTCGTCGGAAGCGCGCTCGGCGTCGCGTTCCCGTGGGGAACGCTCGCGGTGAATGTGGTGGGGTCGGCCGTCATCGGCTTCGCCGCGGCGACAATGCACGCGGAGGGCAGATTCCCGATCGACGGCGACTTGCGAACGTTTCTCATGGTCGGCGTCTGCGGCGGCTACACCACCTTCTCGGCTTTCAGCCTCCAAACCATGACCCTAATCCAAGGCGGGCAATGGCTTCCCGCCGCCGGCAATGTCGGCCTTTCAGTTGTCTTGTGCATGATCGGAGTCTGGTTGGGCTATCTCGCGGGGCTGGCGATCAATCCCGCTAGCGGCTGAGCTCGCCCATTGCGGCGTCCAGCCCGCTCAAGGTGAGCGGGTACATACGGCCGTCCATCAGTTTGCGGATCATGGCGATGGATTCCGTGTACATCCAATGCTTCTGCGGGAGCGGATTGAGCCAGACGGCCTGCGGCCAGGTTTCGAGGAACCGGCGCATCCAGACCTCCCCCGACTCCTGGTTCCAATGTTCGACAGCTCCGCCCGGCTGGATAATTTCATAAGGGCTCATGGACGCATCGCCCACGAAGATGACCTTGTAGTCGGCAGGATAGGTGCGCAGCACCTGCCAGCTCGGAAGCACTTCGGTATGACGGCGGCGATTATCGCGCCATACGCCTTCATAGACGCAGTTGTGGAAATAGTATGATTCCAGGTGCTTGAATTCCGTGCGACACGCCGAGAACAGTTCGGCGCAGACCTTCACGTGATCGTCCATGGAGCCGCCCGCGTCCAGGAACAGCAGGACTTTCACGGCATTGTGCCGCTCGGGGACCATTTGCAGGTCGAGCAGCCCGCCGTGGTGCGCGGTTGAACGGATCGTGCCGTCCAGGTCGAGTTCCGTCGCCGCGCCCTGGCGCGCGAACTTGCGCAGGCGGCGCAGAGCCATCTTGATGTTGCGCGTGCCGATCTCGATGGTGTCGTCGAGGTTCGCGAACTCACGCTTGTCCCACACCTTCACGGCGCGGCGATGGCGGCTTTCGTGCTGACCGACGCGCACGCCCTCAGGATTGTAGCCATAGGCCCCAAACGGCGACGTCCCGCCTGTGCCGATCCACTTGGAGCCGCCGGAATGGCGCTCCTTTTGTTCGGCCAAACGTTCGCGCAGCGTCTCCATTAACTTGTCCCAACCGCCGAGGGCCTGGATCTTGGCCTTGTCCTCCTCGGAGAACATGCGCTCGCTCAAGTTCTTCAGCCAATCCTCGGGGATGTTCGCGAGAATCCCTTCCAGGGACGCATCCCCCTGCAAGTCCTTGAACACCTGCCCGAAGACGCGGTCGAAGCGGTCGAGGTTGCGCTCGTCCTTCACCAGGGTCGCGCGGGAGAGATAATAGAAGTCCTCGACGCTCCAGCCGGCGACGCCGGCCTGCACGGCCTCGATCAGCGCGAGGTATTCGGTGATCGATACCGGCAAACCCGCCTTCTTGAGACCTTCGAGGAGGTTGAGAAACATGCGGCGCTAGCGGCCCTCGCGCCGCGCGAGGAACGCGAGGCGTTCCAGCATATGGACGTCCTGCTCGTTCTTCAGAAGCGCGCCGTAGAGCGGCGGCACGACTGTTTTAACGTCCTTGGCTTTCAAGGCCTCCGGCGGAATGTCGTCGGCCATCAGGAGCTTGATCCAATCCAGGAGCTCGGAGGTCGAGGGACGTTTCTTCAGGCCGGGCACTTCGCGAATATCAAAGAAGACATTGAGCGCTTCGCGCACGAGCTGCTTCTTCACCTCGGGGAAGTGGACCGCGACAATGCGTTCCATGGTCTCGCGGTCGGGGAAGCGGATGTAGTGGAAGAAACAGCGGCGCAAGAAGGCGTCCGGCAGCTCCTTCTCGTTGTTCGACGTGATGATCACCACCGGCCGGTTCTTGGCCTTGATGGTCTCGCCCGTCTCATAGACGAAAAACTCCATGCGATCGAGTTCGAGCAAAAGGTCGTTCGGGAATTCGATGTCCGCCTTGTCGATCTCGTCGATCAGAAGCAGTTGACGGTCGCCGGCGGCGAACGCCTGCCACAGCTTGCCGGGCCGGATGTAATTGGCGATGTCCTTCACCTTCGCGTCGCCGAGCTGCGAGTCGCGCAGGCGCGAGACGGCATCGTATTCGTACAGGCCGTGCTGCGCCTTGGTCGTCGACTTGATGTGCCAAGTGAGCATCGGCAGCTTCAAGGCCGCCGCGATCTCGTGCGCGAGCACGGTCTTGCCGGTGCCCGGTTCGCCCTTCACCAAGAGCGGACGTTCGAGCGTCACCGCGGCGTTCACCGCCACCATCAGGTCCTCGGTGGCGACGTAGTTATCGGTACCGGTAAAGCGCATAGGAGCTCCCTTGAGCAGGCCGCCGTCGTCGCGCCGCTATAGTACAGCCGCGGGCGGTCTTAAAAGGCGAAAAGCCTGGTCGGGGGAGGACCGACCAGGCTTTTCTAGAACCTGCCTATTCCACGAAGGGGGAGGATATTAGGCAGCTTTCTTCGCGGTAGCCGCCTTCACGAACTTCGGCGTCAACGGCGCCGTGACGTCGGTGAAGATCGAAGTGGCGAGTTCCGAGACCGTCTTGCCTTCTTCGACGAACGCGGTGAACGAGTCTTGCGCGAGTTTGGTCTGGATCTGGAAGAGATCCGCCACGCTCTTCGCGCCGGCGAGCTTCTTGCTCGCATCGACGGCGTCTTCGTACGACTTGCCAGTCAGTTCAACGAAATGCTTCGCGAGGCTTTCAAAGCCCTTCACGGCGGCGGTGTTCGCCTTCACGACGCTCTCGATGCCATCCTGGCCCCAGGCTGCAAAATCAGAATACGAGGTCATTTTATTGTTCCTTGTTGGTGTGTTTCACGGTTCGATTGGCCGCAAAACGTCCCAACGGCCGATCCACTCACATGCAGCGCAACGTTCTATGCTGCACTGCACACAAGATAGGCCTGACCACGCCTCAGGTCAAGAAAAAATGTTGCGCTGCACACAAAAACCTGTGCGCAGCGCAACATACTGATTTCTTTAAATTATGCGGCGACAGACGCGAGTTGGGTCTCGATCGCCTGCAGAGCCTCAGCGGCCTTCTCGCCTTCGGGACCGCCGGCCTGGGCCATGTCGGGACGGCCGCCGCCGCCTTTTCCGCCGACCGCCGCCGAGCCCGCGCGCACGAGGTCGACGGCGCTGATCTTGCCGACAAGATCATCCGTCACGCCGACAACCACGTTGGCCTTGCCTTCCATGGTGCTGATGAGGGCGATGACGCCCGAGCCGATCTGTTTCTTCATCTCGTCGGCGATGCCCTTCAGATCCTTGCCCGGCACATCGGCCAGGACACGCCCCGAGAACGCGATGCCGCTGATCGTCTTGGCTTGGGCCGCGGGCGACGCGCCGCCGCCCCCGCCGGTCGCCATTTTTTTGCGGACCTCGGAGAGTTCGCGCTCGAGCTTGCGGCGCTCCTCGACCATGGCCGCGATGCGCGCGGGCAGGTCCGCCGGGCCGACACGCAAGACCGCCGCGGCTTCCTTGAGCATGCGCTCTTCATCGGCCACATAGGCTTCGGCCGACGCGCCCGTAACCGCTTCGATGCGGCGCACGCCGGCAGCCACCGCGGACTCGCCCACAATCTTGAACAGGCCGATATCGCCGGTGCGCGACACATGGGTGCCGCCGCAGAGTTCGACGGAGTAGTTACGGGCCTCGGCGTCCGTCATGCGGCCCATGGCCACCACGCGAACCTCGTCGCCGTATTTCTCGCCGAACAGCGCCATCGCGCCGGCCTCGACGGCGGCTTCCGGCGCCATCAGGCGCGTCGTCACCGCTTCGTTGGCGCGGATTTCGGCGTTCACATGATCTTCGACCACGCGGATTTCGTCGGGCGAGAGCGCCTTGTTGTGGCTGATGTCGAAACGCAGGCGATCCTGGGCCACCATCGAGCCCTTCTGCGTGACATGTTCACCAAGCACGCGGCGCAGGGCGGCGTGCAACAGATGGGTCGCCGAGTGATGGGCGCGGATCGCCGTACGGCGGCCCCCGTCAACACGGAACTGCGCTTCGTCCCCGACGGCAACCGTGCCCTTGGTCACGACGCCGACGTGAACGTGCATGTCGTCGAGTTTCTTCTGGGTGTCGGTGATCTCGATTTCGGCCTTATTACCGACCACGATCGTTCCCATGTCGCCCACTTGGCCGCCGGACTCGCCGTAGAACGGCGTTTGGTTCGCGATCAGCGCGACCTTCTGGCCTTTCGTGGCTTCACGGACGGGCTGGCCCTCGACCACCAGCGCGACAACGCGGCCTTCGGCGCTTTCCGTGGCATAACCCAGGAAGTCCGACGCGCCGACCTGCTCGCGCAGATCGAACCAGACCTTTTCCGTCGCGGCTTCGCCCGATCCGGCCCACGCCTTGCGGGCCTCGGCCTTCTGGCGCGCCATGGCGGCGTTGAACCCGTCCGTATCGACCGTGATCTCGCGGCCGCGCAGGGCGTCCTGCGTGAGGTCGAGCGGAAAGCCATAGGTATCATAGAGTTTGAACGCGGTTTCGCCGGAGAAGCGACCGCCTTTGGACATGCCCTTGGTTTCCTCGTCCAAGAGCTTGAGACCGCGGTCGAGCATCGACTTGAACCGCGTCTCCTCAAGCAACAGCGTTTCGGTGATGAGGGGACGGGCGCGCTCGAGTTCAGGATACTGGGCGCCCATTTCCGCCAGAAGCGCCGGGACGAGACGGTGCATCAGCGGGTCGGTGCAGCCCATCAGGTGCGCGTGACGCATCGCGCGGCGCATGATCCGGCGCAGCACATAACCGCGGCCTTCGTTCGAGGGCAGGATGCCGTCGGCGATCAGGAAGCCCGAGGCGCGCAGATGATCGGCGATCACACGGTGCGAGGCTTTGTGCGGACCGGTGGGATCCGTGCCGGCGGCGTGGGAGATGGCCGAGATCAGCGCCTTGAACAGATCGATTTCGTAGTTGTCGTGCGTGCCTTGCAAGAGAGCGGCGATACGCTCCAACCCCATACCGGTGTCCACGGAAGGTTTCGGCAGGTTGATGCGCTCGGTCGGCGTCACCTGTTCGAACTGCATGAACACGTTGTTCCAGATCTCGATGAACCGGTCGCCGTCGGCGTCGGCGCTGCCCGGCGGACCGCCCGGGATGTGATCGCCGTGGTCGTAGAAAATCTCGGTGCACGGCCCGCACGGACCGGTGTCGCCCATCGCCCAGAAATTGTCGCTGGTCGGGATGCGCACGATCTTGTCCTGCGGCAGGCCCGCAATCTTGGCCCACAGGCCCGCGGCTTCCTCATCGGTCGAGTGGACGGTGACCATGAGGCGCTTCTTGTCGATGGCGAAGTCCTTGGTGATCAGCTCCCACGCCATGCGGATGGCTTCTTCCTTGAAGTAGTCGCCGAAGGAGAAGTTGCCGAGCATCTCGAAGAAGGTGTGGTGGCGCGCGGTATAACCGACGTTGTCCAGATCGTTGTGCTTGCCCCCGGCGCGCACGCATTTCTGCGAGGTGGTCGCGCGGTTGTAGGGGCGCGTCTCGACGCCGGTGAAGACGTTCTTGAACTGGACCATCCCGGCATTCGTGAACATCAGCGACGGGTCGTTGCGCGGCACGAGCGGGCTGGAGGCCACCACCTGGTGTCCGTTCCGGGCGAAGAAGTCCAAGAAGGCCGTGCGAATTTCTTTCGTCGTCGACATGCGAGCCACAAATCCAAAGGTGTCAGAGAAAAACCCAATGGACCGCCCGGTTGTATCCCGCGGTCCTGCCCAGGGCCTTGTGGCCCAGGCGGTGTTAACGGTTTTTACCCTGTCAGGCGCGGAAGTGTCCAGAAAACCGGGCAAGCGCCGTTACCCCGGCCGAATCCCTATATGTGGCGTCGGATAGACAAAAAAAGACGGGGTTCCGGCTGCTCCGGAACCCCGCGTTGCCAACTTGGAGGGGGATAGAGGGGAAGTTGGCGATAAAATTCGACTGGCTGCTAAACAAATCGAACTTATTACTCGTCGTCGCCTTCTTCCGGCGTGGTGCTCATGGCGCCCGCGAGGAGGCCCGCATTGACGCGGATCTGCTTTTCGATCTCGGCGGCGACTTCGGGATGCTCGCGCAAGAAAGTCTTGGCGTTTTCGCGTCCCTGCCCGATGCGCTCGGAATTGTAGGAGTACCAGGAGCCGGACTTCTCGACGATCCCGGCTTTCTGGCCGAGATCGAGCAATTCACCGGTCTTGGAGACGCCTTCGCCGTACATGATGTCGAACTCGACCACCTTGAACGGCGGGGCCACCTTGTTCTTCACCACTTTGACGCGGGTCTGGTTCCCGACGACGTCTTCCTTGTCCTTGATCTGGCCGATGCGGCGGATATCGAGGCGCACGGACGCGTAGAATTTCAGCGCGTTACCGCCGGTCGTGGTTTCGGGATTGCCGAACATCACCCCGATTTTCATGCGGATCTGGTTGATGAAGATGATGAGGGTGTTGGAACGGGCGACCGAGGCGGTCAGCTTGCGCAGCGCCTGGCTCATCAGGCGGGCTTGGAGACCCATGTGAGAGTCGCCCATTTCGCCTTCAAGTTCGGCGCGCGGGGTCAGCGCGGCGACGGAATCGACCACCAGCACATCGATGGCGCCGGAGCGCACCAGCGTATCGGCGATTTCGAGCGCCTGTTCGCCGGCGTCCGGCTGAGAGATCAAAAGGTCGTCGAGATTGACGCCAAGCTTACGGGCGTACCCGGGGTCGAGTGCGTGTTCCGCGTCGACAAAGGCGCAGGTGCCGCCCGACTTCTGGGCTTCGGCAATCACATGCAGGGCAAGGGTCGTCTTGCCCGAGCTTTCCGGTCCGTAAATCTCGATGATGCGCCCCTTGGGCAGGCCGCCGATGCCGAGGGCGAGATCGAGACCGAGGGAGCCGGTGGACACCGCGGCGATCTCGACGGCGCTTTCATTCTGGCCGAGACGCATGATCGAGCCCTTCCCAAAGGAGCGCTCGATTTGGGTGACGGCAGCCTCAAGGGCCTTGTTCTTATCCATTGAATCTCTTTCTACGAGGCGGAGGGCGGGCTCGGCGGGCATGGAAGGCTCCTTGAGTGTCTATTCAGAATTTCCAAGGCGTTCAATCGCGTCCTGAGCCCGGAGTGTACATCTTTTGTTCTCTTTCGCAAGAATGAATTAGAACAAAAAACGAACTTCTATAGCGGTACCGAAATCAAGGAATTACAGCGGGTTGAGCGCCGCCGGGGTTCCCGGAGACGTTGTTCCGCCGCAACAGTGAGAACAGAAGGGCTTAAACGTCGTCCCCAAACCCTTGATGCGCAACCCGTCCCGTGAGGCTGACCAGGCGGTCGCACAAGAGTTCGATGACATAGCGCAGCAGCGGGTCGGCCTTGGCCATGCTCTCGTCGAAGAACCGGCGGTCCACCACGAGCAGTTCGCATCCTTCCCGGGAGACCGTGGTGGCCGTGCGTTTGCCGTCGGCGCGCAAGAGCGCCATTTCCCCGAAAATTTCGCCCGCCTTGAGGCGGCTGACAACGCGGTTGTCCGCATCGCCGTGAGCAGCCACCTGCACCTCACCCTTGAGGATGACATAAGCGGTATCGGCCTGCTGGCCCTCGAGGAAGATGATCTCGCCCGCGGCGACAAGGCGGCGCTTGAAGGAATCGACGGGAATCGGCAGGCCGTTCATCGAGGATCGCTCCATCGGAGGGAAGGGTCAGGGTCCGGCGAGAACTTCCTTCACTTTACTCGCCAGTTGGCCGAGTGAAAACGGTTTCGGGAGGAAATGAAAGTCGGCGGTATCGACGATATCGCCGCGGGCCACCTCTTCCGAATACCCGGAAATGACGATGATCCTGATCTCGGGCCGTTCGACACGGATCAGGCGGGCGAGCGTGCCGCCGTCCATGCCGGGCATCATCATGTCGGTGATCATCAAATTGACGCCGGTGGTGTCGCGCAGGATGTCGAGCGCCTGTTCGCCCGTGCGCGCCTCCAGCACCTTGTAGCCCTTGTTCTTGAGCGCGCGTGCGGCGAAGACGCGCACGGCGTCCTCGTCCTCGACGAGAAGGATGGTGCCGTGTCCGCCGAGATCGGCGGTCGCCGGCCCGGCGTCGACCTCAATCACGTCGCTCCGCACGGCGGCGGCCTTGGCGCGTTGCGACGCCGCCTCGGCCTCCCCGGCTTCGCGCGCGCTGCGCGGCAAATAAATGGAGAAAGTCGAACCCTTGCCCGGCGCGGAATCGACGAGGATGAAACCGCCCGTTTGGCGCACGATCCCATAAACGGTGGCGAGCCCCAGCCCCGTGCCGGCCCCTGGGATTTCCTTCTTGGTGGAGAAGAACGGTTCGAAAATACGGCCCAGGTTCTCGGGCGCGATGCCGGTGCCGGTATCGGACACCGCGATACAGATATAGCGGCCGGCGGGCACCTGTTCGGCGCCCAACTGGGTCGGGAGATTGAAAACCTCGGCGCCGGTGGTGATGGTGAGCGTCCCGCCGCCCGGCATGGCGTCGCGGGCGTTCACAGCCAGATTGATGATCATCTGGTCGAACTGACCGGGGTCGACGCGCACCACGCCGAGGTCGCGGCCGTGGATGAGTTTGTATTCGATGGACTCGCCGATGAGGCGCGTGAGGAGGTGCGAAAGCTCCATCAGCGCGTCGGTGATATTGAGATCCTTCGGCTGCAAAGGCTGCTTGCGCGAGAACGCGAGCAACTGCCGCACAAGGTTGGCCGCGCGGTTGGCGTTCTGCTTGATCTGCATGATATCGGCGAAGGAAGGATCGCCGGCGCCGTGGCGCTGCAACAAAAGATCGCAGAAGCCGATCATCGCGGTGAGCAGGTTGTTGAAGTCGTGCGCAACGCCGCCGGCGAGCTGGCCCATGGCCTGCATCTTCTGCGCCTGGGCGAACTGCACCTCGAGTTCTTTTTGATCCGTCACATCGATGAAGTGGGCGACCACGCCTTCGATCTCGGCCTCGCCGGGCGCCGCCATCGGCCCGACGAACACCGAGGTTTGGGACACGTTCGCGCCGCTTACGCGCACCTCGACATGACTTCCTTCGCTCTCCCCGGCCAGAACCTTATCGAGTTCGGCGGCGAAAGCGCGCCGGTCCTCGTCGACAATCCGGTCGAGCAGCGGACTTCCGATCAGGCCCGCGCGGGGCTGCTCGGAGAGTTTCTCGAACGCGCGATTGCAGTCGACAATAATGCCGTCGGCGTCGGTGATCGCGATGGCGACGGGCGCGGCGTCGAACAACGACCGGAAGCGCTCATAAGCAATTCGTCCCGACGCGCCCGCGGGCTCACGACGCATCCCGTCGCGCACGACAAGGGTGCGTGTGCGCGTGACGCCGGCGTCGTCATAGGTCGATTGCAACAGGAGGGCGGCGATGGTCTCGCCGGTCCGCGCGCGGAACTGAACCTCGCCTTGCCATTCGCCGTCCGCCTGCGGGCGGATGGACCCGGCCATAACGTCGTCGAGTTTCAGGCCCGTCAGTTCGTCGACGTGATAGCCCAGCCAATCGGCGAAGCGCTGATTGACGAAACGGAACGACCCGTCCACGTCGACGGAATAGACGCCGCCCGGCATGAGATAGAGGAAGTCGGCGAGATCCTGACGTTCCTGATTGAGGATGTCGGTGATGGTGCGGCGGGCGGTGATATCGACCGCATCCCACAAAAGATAGCCTTCGCCGAGGGGGCGCACCGTGACGTCGAACCATTCCGCGTCGCCGCCGCTGCCGGTCAACGGCACTTCGGCGGTGGCGCCGAGGTTGGTCATCGCGGCCTGGCGCAACCGGGCCACAGCTTCGTCGCCCGCGTAGTCGCGGGCGGCATCGCGCGAGAGGAGTTCAAGCGGAGGAAGGTCGCCGAGCCAATCCCGCGCCGCCGAATTGGCGGCGACCACACGGCCATCGCTCGCGGTCACCAGCCGAGGGGCCGTGGTGGACGTGATGAGGACGTCGATGACACGGGTGTCGATCCGGCCTTTCGGGCGCTTGGCCGCGCGCCAGAAGATGCCCGCAAGCGCGAGCAGCGCCAGGACGCCGGCAACGGCGGCCGCCACGACCAGGGTCGGATCACTTTGCAAATTTGCCCTTCAGGCGCATGACGTAGCCGATGACTTCGGCAACGGCCTTATAGTGCTCCGCCGGAATTTCCTGATCAACCTCGACGGCGGCGTGCAGCGCGCGGGCCAGCGGCGGATTCTCGACGATCGGAATGTCGTGGTTCTCGGCCACCTGGCGCATGCGCTTGGCGAGGAAGTCGACGCCTTTGGCGACAACGACCGGGGCCGCCATGCTGTCGACGTCGTACTGGAGCGCGACCGCGTAGTGGGTCGGGTTGGTGATGACCACGCTGGCTTTCTGAACCGCGGTGATCATGCGGTGGCGATGACGTTCGAGACGCAGCGAACGGATCTTGGACTTCACCTTCGGATCCCCTTCGGTCTCCTTGTGCTCGTCCTTGATCTCCTGCTTGCTCATCTTCAATTTTTCTTTGTGCGACCAGTTTTGGTACACGTAGTCGAACGCGGCGAGCGCGCCCATCACCAGCACGACCAGAAACAAAATCATGACGATCAAGTGATGGATGTCGGCCAGTGTCGCGGCAAGATCCTGGCCCATCAACCAGTCGGGGCTCTTGATGGTCGGCACGATCAGCAGCGCGATCAACAGGCCGACCACGATCATCTTGACGATGCCCTTGCCGGCTTCCACCAGCGACTGCGTCGAGAACAGCCGGCGCATCCCGGCCAAAGGGCTGATGTTCTCGAGCTTCATCGCAAGTCTTTTAGGCGTGTAGGCCAGGCCCACCTGCCCCATGGTGCCGACAAACGCCGCGATCACCAGCACCAGGACCGGGAACGCAAGCAGGACCCCGATCCGCCATAGAATTTGCACGAACAGGACGCCGATCGAATCGCTGTCGAGCGAAATGGTTTCCGGCCGCTCGAGGAAGGTGCGCAAGTAGGTGGAGAGGTCGGAGGCGACCCAGGGGCCGAGAATGCCCACGACGATCAGCGCGCCCAGAAGCATGACGACGCTTTTGACTTCCTGCGAAACCGGAATGTTCCCGTCCGAGCGCGCTTTACCCAGGCGTTTTGCCGTGGGTTCTTCTGTCTTTGCGTCCTTGTCCTCGGCCATTTCCCATTACCTCAGGAAGTTGACCATGTTGGTTTCGAGGAACTTCATGAACAGGAGCATCATTACCGGCAGGCTGACCATCAGGACGGCGATGCCGGCCATGATCTTGCCGGGAACCGTGACGAAGAACACGTTGAGCTGCGGCGACAGGCGCGCGAGCACGCCGGCGGTGACCTGAAACACCATTTCATAGACGATGAAGGGCGCGGCAAGCCGCAAGCCCATCCCAAACGCCTGATCGAGAAGGCGCGCGCCCAACTGGAGCATATCGCCCGTGAACAAGGGCTGCGCGGGAAGGAGCAGGCTGTAGCTGTCGACCATGGCCTGCAGGATGAAGTGGTGCACGCCGGTGATGAAGATGAGCGCGACGGCAATGAGAGAGAGAAAGCCCGTGATGATGCTGGTCTGTTCTTCCGTGACGGGATCGTCGATGAGGGCGTTGGTGATGCCGACCGCGTTCGAGATCATGAACGCCGCGAGTTCCAGCGCGGCCATGATGATCTGGATCAACGCCCCCATGAAGCCGCCGATGAGGGACTCGCAGACGATCATCCACACGAGTTCGGCCGGACTGTCCGGCGGCGCGGGCGGAAGCCCCGGCGCAACGATGGGAAGAACGACGATGGTGACGAGGACCGCGAGGATCAAACGGATGCGCATCGGCACATAGACCGCCGAGATGCCGGGCAGCATCAGGAAGACGACCGACAGGCGGGCGAAGACCAGCAGGAACTGGAAGATGTTGATGGCGAGGTAGTCGTTGAGATCCACAGGCGACCCCCTCGCCTCGCGCGGCCCGGGTTATCCGAGCGCGACGATCTTATCCATGATGCGTTGCGTGAATTCGATGAGCTCGCGCAGCATCCACGGCAGGAAGATGACCATCGAACCGAACACGGCGAGGATCTTCGGGATGAAGGTGAGCGTCATTTCCTGGATATGCGTCAGCGTCTGGAAGATCGAGATGGTCAGACCGACCGCGAGCCCGACGAGCAGCATCGGAGCCGAGACCAGCAGCATGACCATCATGCCGTCGCGCGCGATATCGAGGACTTCGATCTCGCTCATTAAATCGGCATCCTCAAGATTTCCTGGTACGCGCTGAGCACCTTGTCGCGCACGGCGACGACCGTCTCGAGCGTATGTTCGGCGTTGGCGACGGCGGTGACGACATCCTTGAGGTCGGCTTCGCCGCTGATCTGCTTCAAGCTGAGCTCTTCCGCCTGGCGGCCGGTCTGCATGGCCGACTGGAGCGAGTCCGTCACCATGCCGACGAACGAATTGTCGCCGGCCGGCGCCGCGGCTTTCGCGATTCCGCCGCCGCTCTGCGCGATCTTGGCGGCTTCGCCGTAGGCCTTTACGGCCGAACCGAAATCAATCGCCATGGTTGCTTTTCCTTAGGCTTACTTCAGCAGTTCGAGCGTCTTCGCGACCATTTGGCGCGAGGTCGCGATCACGTTCATGTTGGCTTCGTAGGAACGCTGTGCTTCGCGCATGTCCATCATTTCGATCAACGGATTGACGTTCGGCTGCAACACGTAGCCCTGTTCGTTCGCCCCCGGATGGGCGGGGTCGTACTTGGAGGTCAGCGTCGACTGATCGTTGTAAATGCGCTTGACCTTCACCGTGTTGGCTTCCAGTTCGCGGTCGAGCGCGTTGCGGAAGGTCACCAGCTTGCGGCGGTACGGATCGCCGCCCGGAACCTCGGCCGTCGAATCCGCGTTCGCCAGGTTCTCCGAAATGACGCGCAGGCGCGTGGCCTGCGCCTTCATGCCCTTTGAAGCGATCTGCGAGCTTGCCGACAAATCATCCATGGTGTCTTGCTCCGCCTATCCGTTACGCGCTGTTGCCTTTAACGGCGATGCGCAACATTTTCATATGGGTCTGCATGAGCTGGACGGCGGTGGAATATTCGCTGCGCGTCTCGCTCACTTTCTGCATCTGCTCTTCGATAATCACCTGGTTGCCGTCGGGTGATTCCTCGAAGGTCTTGCGGATGCCGCCGGCGCGGAACGTTTCTTGTTCCGGGACGGTGCCCTTCAGGTGGCGCGCGTCGGTACGCGCGACCGGCACCCGGGGCTCCATCTGGCCTTTCAGCACGTCCTTGAAGTTGATCTCCTTGAGATCTTTCGGGCGGTAATCGGGCGTATCGGAGTTGGAGATGTTCTGCGCGAGCACCTTCTGGCGCTGGGCGGCCCAGTCCATGCGCGTCAGCGCCATCTTGAAAAGCTTGAGACTGTTCAGATCCATCGGCCCAGTTCCCGCGTGCCATTGGTACTGGGCAAAAATGACCTAGGAACCTTAACAACTCATGAATCTTCGTTAACTAGTTTAAGCCACTGTTTTTAAAGATATTTTTCAGAATCAAACCGGGTCGTCCTTAAGTGTTTATTAAGCCCGCGGGCAGATATTGCCTGGCATGACCGGGGATACCCCAAAAACCGTCGCCATCGCCGTCGAAGAGCAAGCCGACGGCGCGACCCCAAAAGTCACGGCGTCGGGACGGGGGCATCTCGCGGAGAAGATCCTGGAGGTCGCGTTCGCGGCCGGGGTGAAGGTGCGCACCGACGCGGACCTCGTGCAGATCCTCGACGCCATCGAGGTCGACAGCGAGATCCCGACCGAGGCCTTCGCCGCCGTGGCCGAGATCCTGACCTACGTGTACCGGGCGAACAGCGAGACGCCGCCCGATTTTACGTGGAACGACGTGACTTGGGACAAGACGCAGTAGGTGGAGCTTCATGCCGATGACCGACGCCGCCAGCCCGCTCAACATCGAGACGGTGAAAGCCGAGCTCGCGAAAGTCGACTCGCTCGTCGGCACCGCGATCCGCCTTCTCGGCGAAGGCCGCGTGGTGGAACTGGCCGCCCTGGAAGCGCGCACCCGCCAGGTGTGCAACGCCGCCCTCGCCCTTCCCGCCGACGATCGCAAGATGCTCGTGCCGGCGATGGAAGCGCTCTTGACCGGCCTCGACACCCTGACCGCCAACCTCAACGAACGTTTCGGCGATCTGCCGTCCCTGAGCAGCACCGTCGGCGCGGACACTGTTTCGTCCGCCTACGGACAGGCGTCGAAACACTTCCCATAACAAATGACGCCATAACAACAGGCCCGCCCCGCCATGGAGTTCACGACTTACCTGAAGGCCTTTCTGGGCCTGGCGATCGTCCTCGGATTGATCCTGGGGTTGTCGTGGCTTTTGAAACGCATGGGGTTCGGCGACGGTTTGAAAGGCCCGCTGGGTCGCCGCCGCCGCCTTTCGACGGTCGAAGCCGTCATGCTGGATGGACGTCATAAAGCGATCCTGCTGCGCCGCGACGACGTGGAACATCTCGTCCTGATCGGCCCGAACACCAGCCAGGTCATCGAACGCGGCATTCCCGCGCCGCAAAACCTCGCTCCCGCCGACACGACAGCCGGACCGCCGGGCGACCCGCCCTCGGTTCCGCCCGCCGACGCCACGCCGGCCACGCGCTTCGCCCAATGGATGAAACCATGATTCGCACCTCGAAACTCACCCGGGCGAAAATGAACAGGGCGCTGATCGCGGGCCTTGGGGCGCTGGTGCTGGCGGGCCCCGCCTTCGCGCAAAGTTTCTCGCTCGATCTCGGCGCAACGGACGCGACGGGACCGAATTCGACGACGGGCCGCATCGTCCAGCTTCTGCTGCTGATGACGGTTTTGAGCGTGGCGCCCGCGATTCTCATGATGGTGACGTCCTTCACGCGCATCGTCATCGTCCTGTCGATCCTGCGCCGCGCGCTCGGCACCAACACCACGCCGCCCAACGTCGTGATGATGTCTCTGGCCATCTTCATCACCGTGTTCGTGATGGCGCCGACGTTTCAGGCGTCGTGGGACGCGGGCGTGAAACCGCTGATCGACGGACAAATCAACGAACAGGAAGCCTTCGACCTCGGCACGCAGCCGTTCCATCAATTTATGATGCGCCACGTGCGCGAGAAGGATTTGCAGCTTTTCATGAACATGGCCAACGTTCCGCAAGTGGCCACGCCGGAAGACACGCCCTTACAGGCCTTGGTGCCGGCTTTCATGATCTCGGAACTGCGGCGCGCGTTCGAGATCGGGTTCCTGATCTACATCCCCTTCATCATCATCGACATGGTGATCGCCTCGGTCCTGATGTCGATGGGGATGATGATGTTGCCACCCATGATGCTGTCGCTGCCGTTCAAGCTGATCTTCTTCGTGCTCGTGGACGGGTGGTACTTGCTGGTCGGAAGTCTGGTGCAAAGCTTCTCAGGCGGGTAGCCGACGGCGCGCACCCCGTCGCTGTAACAATTGTTTTGCGACACTGCGACAGGCGACACTTTGCGAATAAGTGAAGTGTGAGAAGGTATTAGCCTGAAAAGTGGTTGCGCGACACTTACGCGACACTTTGCGACACTTCGTTAACGCGCGTCGCCGCGGGCAAGCGGATGCACGGCCTTCATCCAGATTCACGATGACAAACCCACCTCGTCCGCCTTCCCCTGCTTCGCAGGGTTCGGCGTGACAAGCAGGACCACGGGCGGTACGTGGCGCGGATAGGCTGCGCCATGAGGCGATTTTTCGTCATCCGATATTTGAGGGCCGCACACATTTAATGATTCAGAAAATCGGAAATGTGCCGCAGGACGAGTCGGCGCCGGTGGACCGTGCGGTCCATCGCGACGCGAGGACGTTTCGCCACGATCGTTCTCGCGCAGACCGTGTTGTCCAAATATACTCAACCCGCGGGAGAGCCTATTTTGGGACGGCCGATGGGGACGAGCGCGGTTACAAACTATCGCGTGCTGCTGGTGGACGACGAACCGTTCGTCCGAAGCCTTACCGCGCGCCTGCTTCGGGAAGTCGGTTGCAGGCAATTTGTAGAAGCCGGTAACGGCCGCGAGGCGCTGGGCGTCCTCGACGATCCGGACACGCACATCGACCTCATTCTTTGCGATCTCTCCATGCCCGACATGGACGGGATCGAATTCGTGCGGCACTTAGCCAACCGCGTCAAGCCGCCGGCCCTGGCCTTCTTGTCCGGCGCCGAGTCCAGCCTCCTTCGCGCGGCCGAGGGCCTTGCGCGGGCCTACCGCCTCAAGATGCTCGGTTGCATCGCGAAGCCGGCGACTCCTCAATCCTTGGCCGAGGTGATTTCACACGCCGCCACTGACGACGGCCCTAAAGCGCGCCGCGACAAACCGACGGTGGACGCCGCCGATCTCGCGCGCGGCATCGCCGCCGGAGAGATCGCGCTGGTCTATCAGCCCAAGGTGAACATCAAGACCGGCGCCATCGACAGCGTCGAAGCGCTCGCGCGCTGGAATCACGCGGATCACGGCATGCTCTCGCCCGACGTGTTCGTTCCTGTGGCGGAAACCTCGGGACTCATCGCCCCGATGACGGAAGCCATCGTCGCGCTTGCTTTCGGCCAACTCGCCGCCTTTCGCGCTGAAGGCTTGACGGCCCACATGGGGATCAACCTGTCGCCGTCCATGCTCTCGGACGTCGCATTGCCGGATCGCTTCGCGCGCCTGGCGGCGGATCTCTCGCTCCCGCCGGAGGCGATCGTATTCGAGATCACGGAGACGGGGGTCGCGGAAGAAGAACGCATCTATCTGGAAATCGTCACGCGCCTGCACATGAAGGGGTTCGCCCTTTCCATCGACGACTTCGGCACCGGCCACTCCTCGCTGCAGAAACTCGAAGCTCTGCCCTTCACGGAACTGAAGGTCGACCGCCAATTCGTGCACGGCGCCCACCGCAATGCGGCGAAACGCGCGATCCTTAAGGCGTCCTTGGGCCTCGCGCGCTCCCTCGGCATGAAAACCGTCGCCGAAGGGGTGGAGCACGGCGAAGATCTGGACCTTCTCAAGACACTGAACTGCGACGTTGTGCAGGGGTTCTACTTCTCGCGCCCCCTTGCGCCCGCCGACGTACGCGGCTTTTCCGCGCGCGTATGAAAGGGACCGCCATGATTAAAATCCCCGAACGCTGGAACAGACTCTCTGTCCGCTTACCGGTGATGATCGCGCTTTTTGCCGCGCTTACAGGAGCGGTTGCAGGGACTATCTCGTACGTCGTCGCAGAACGGAGTCTGGTCAACATTGCCAGAGAACGCATGGAGCTTGTGCGCAACGAACGTGCGCGCGCCGTCGCTACCTACTTTGAAAATCAACGCATCGGACTGGCCTCGCTCGTGTCCCGCCCCGGTCTCGCCAAGGACATTTCTGATTTCTCGCACGAGTTCCTGAGCCTGGACGCTGTGCAACGCGACGCGCTCATCGCCTCTTACACGACCGACAATCCTTATCCGCCCGACTCTCGCTCGGCGCTCAGCGCCGCGGCCGACGGAACCGGATACACGTCGAAACATAAAACGTCTCACGAACTTCTCCTGCGTCTCCAGCAAATCAAGGAACTGGATGACATCATGCTTGTCGATAGGATGGGCAACGTCGTCTACAGCGTCATCAAGGAAGACGACTTTGGAACCAACCTGCTGTCGGGTCCATACAAAGACTCGGTCGCGGCGAAGGTCTTTCGCCAGGCGCTCGCTGCGAAGCCGCCGTGGGAGCAGGCGTTCTCCGATATGGAAATCTATCCGCCTTCAGGTCATCCGGGTCTCTTCATGGCACAAGCCGTCCGTGAAGGATCGGGAGCGCCCGTAGGCGTTCTTATGTTTCAACTCGACAACGTGAAACTGCGCGAGAACGCCAATCATATCCAGGATCTCGGCGAGAGCGGAGAGGTCTATCTGGTGGGCGCCGACGGCACCCGACGTTCTCAATCGCGTTTCACCGGCGCCGGCCTTCTTGCGGAAAGAGTTGAGACCGCCGCTGTGGCGCGATCTATCGCCGGATTCGAAGAGAGTTCTGAAGCTACCGACTACAACAACGCCCCCGTCATAAATGCTTACGGCCCGTTGAATCTCATGGGCGTGCGCTGGGGGATCATCTCGAACATGAGCCGATCCGAAGCCCTCGCCCCGCTTCCGCCCATGCTGATCGCGACCGGTTCGGGCGTTCTCGTAGCGACCGCGCTGATCGCCCTGCTTGGTTATGCAACCGCGCGGCGCATAAGCCGTCCGCTGGAAGAATCCTTGCGAGTCATGGATAAACTCAGCGCCGGCAATCTCGATGTCGAGATCGCCGACGGCAACGGGATCGCCGAGACGCGGCAAATCACCGCCGCGCTGCGATCCTTCCACTCCAACCTTGCCAACACCAGGCGCCTTCAGGGCGAACTGGAAACGGCGCTGGCCGAGGCCCGCAACGAACGCGCCCGCGCCGAAGCCATCCTTGCCGGAGCGCCAGATCCCATTTTCCTGGTGCGCGCCGACAGCGTGATTGAATACGTGAATCCGCAGGTCACACGCGTTCTTGGATATACGCCGGACGAGCTGCGCGGCGAGCGGCTTGAGAGACTGATTCCGCAGCGATTCACGGCCGGTCATCATGGGCGCGTCCGGGGCTTCTTCGAATCCGGCGTCCTGCGCCAGATGGGCGCCGGTCAAGAACTCTTCGCCGTCGCCAAGGACGGCCGTGAGGTGCCGGTCGAAATCGCCTTGAGCCCCATCCGCGTCGGCGAAAAGCCGGTGGTGGTCGCGCAGTTGCGCGACATCACGGCGCGCAAGGTGGCCGCCGCGGAACTCCGTGAAAGTCAGCAGCTTCTTTCGGGCGTCATCCAGAACAGCGAAACCGTCATCTTCGTAAAGCGGCAGGGTCGTTACATCCTGGTCAACAAAGCCTGGGAAAAAATGGCGGGGATCTCCGCCGACGACGCGCGCAACAAAACTGATCTCGAGGTCTTCGACGAAGAAAATGCCCGCAAGATCATGATCAACGACGAGGCCGTGATCGCGGCGCGCGCACCGTCTGAATATGAGGAACCCGTTCTCGTCAACGGCCGGCGCATCGTCTATCTGTCCTTGAAATTCCCCTTCTTCAACGAGAAAGGTGAAGTCGACGGCCTTTGCGGTATGTCCACCGACATCACAGTGCGTTCAGATGCCGAGAAAATGATCCGCGAGGCCCGCGACGCCGCCGAGGCCGCGACAAAAGCCAAGAGCGACTTCCTCGCATCCATGAGCCATGAAATTCGCACGCCGATGAATGGCATCACCGGCATGGCCGACTTGCTAGCCCAGACCACGCTCGACGACGAACAAAAACATATGGTGCGAACGATCCGCGAGTCCGGCAATTCGCTGATCACGGTCATCAACGACATCCTGGATTTCTCGAAGATCGAAGCAGGCAAGCTCGACCTGGAGAACGTGACCATGTCCATTGTCGACGCGGTCGAGGGCGTGGCTTCAACGCTCACGCCCAATGCTGTGAAAAAAGGCGTGGCGATTCATGTTTTCGTGGATCCCGACTTGCCCGAGCAGGTTCACGGCGACCCCACGCGTCTGCGTCAAATCCTGTTCAACCTCGGCGGCAACGCGGTCAAGTTCTCGGACGGAAAAGATGTCCAGATCCGCGCGCAACGCGCGGGCGGCGCCGACGACGGCCGTTCATGGATTCGCTTCAGCATCATCGATCAAGGCATCGGGATCTCTCCTGAGAATCAGGCAAAACTTTTCCAAGCTTTCAGCCAGGCGGAATCGTCCACAACACGCCGGTTCGGCGGGACGGGGTTGGGTTTGGCCATCTGCCGCCGTCTCGTGGATATGATGAACGGTCGCATCGGCGTGGACAGCAAGGAGGGCGCGGGCTCGACCTTCTGGGTCGAGTTGCCGTTTGAGGAAGCCGCGGACGCTGTGTCGAACCAGAAACAACGCGACCTGCATGGTCTGACGGTTCTGCTGGTCGGTAGCGAGGCCCCGCGGCGGGAGGCCATTGAGGCCTATGTGCGCCACTTCGGCGGCGAGGTGCGGCGCGCAACCGATATCGACGCCGCCGCCGTCGCGGTAAGGGCGCCTTCGGCAAAAATCGATTCCGTGATGATCGATCTCGGACTTGATAACGACCGTCAGGAGGCGGCCGCTACAAAACTCCGCACAGTCTTGAGCAAGGACACACCCATTATCGTCCTGCAGGATTATCAGAACCGCGGGGCGCGCATCACCCACAAGGATGTCGTGACGGTCGATGCCAATCCTTTGATCCGCTACCGTATTGTCTCCGCCGTCGCCGTCGCGGCGGGACGCGCCAGCCCGCAGATCAGAGCGGATGCTGATATGGACGCCCTTGCTCCCATCAAAGCGCCATCGGTCGAAGAAGCGCTGACCATGGGTCAACTCATTCTCCTCGCCGAGGACAACCTCACCAATCAGGACGTCATACGCCGCCAGTTAAAACTTCTTGGCTATACGTGTGAGATCGCGAACAACGGCAAGGAGGCGATTGGCGCCTTCAAGACGGGGCGTTATGCGCTCCTGCTGACGGATTGCCACATGCCGGAGATGGACGGTTACGAACTCACCGGCGCAATCCGCGAAAGCGAGCAAGGCACGGGCCGGCGCTTTCCGATCGTCGCCGTCACGGCGAACGCGCTGCAGGGCGAAGCCGAACGATGCCTCGCGGCCGGCATGGACGATTACATTTCCAAGCCCATCGCAATGCCGGCTTTGGTGGCCGTTCTGAAAAAATGGATGCCGCCGCCGCGAAACGGCACACCGGCGCCAACGCCCGCCCCCGTCGGCGCGCCCGCGCCGGCATCCGCACAGAATGGCCCGGCCGTCGACGAACGCGCCATCAAGGGCATCTTTGGGGACGACGAGGCGACCTTCAAAGACATTCTGACGTCCTTCGTCAGCCCATCCCAGGACATTATCGCGGACATCCTTGCCGGTCACACGAAACGCGCGGCCGGAGACGTGAAAGAGGCCGCCCACAAACTCAAGTCGTCCGCGCGTAGCATCGGCGCCATCGCGCTCGCCGACATCTGCGTCGCGCTGGAGGCCGCCGGTAAAACAGGCGATTGGTCCACGATCGACGAGCTCGCGCCAAAAGCCCGCGATGAGTTCACTCGCGTCGAACTCTACATCAAGAATTTATAGAGACAGGAGACTTCCCATGGAGAAGTTGCCGGACTATTCGTCCAAACGCTTTCTCATCGTCGACGATGAACAGTTCATGATTGGACTGATCGAACGCATGCTGAAAGAGTGCAAAGCGAGCGTCATCATGAAAGCCAACGACGGGGGCGCGGCCCTGCGCTCGATCAAGGACAATTTCACGCAGGTCGACTGCATCATTGCCGACTACAACATGAAACCCCTGAACGGCTTGCAGTTGCTTCAAGGCGTACGGATGGGCATCAACCCGAAGATCCCACGCGAGCAAGCCTTCATCATGTTGACCGGCCACGGGGAGTCCGATGTCGTCAAAACCGCCATCGCGCTCGATGTGAACGGCTATGTCGTAAAGCCGGTTGCGCTCGACAAGCTCGTCGACACCATCGAAAAGGTTTTAAAGAAACCGCTCGAACCCAAGGACCCGGAGTTCTACCGCGGCGTCAAGGTACCGAAGGTCTCTAGTCTCAATGACGATCCGAGCGCCAAGACAAAGCCTTGGACAATCATGGCCGCCAAACCGTTCCGCAGCGAAGCCGATCTTAAGCGGAAAATCGAGGAGATGAAGCGTAACCACGCCACGCTGGACGGAACAACCGAGGTCAAACTCAAGAACAAGCGCGAATGCGCGATCAATGAACTGCTCGAGGGTCAAATACTCGCGCAAGATATCGAAGCGGAAGAGGGCGTAATCCTTCTGCGCCGCGGGACGTACCTGTCGAAGGACATGATCGCGCGTCTGCGCGAGCTCGCGGCGGAGACAAACTCCGAGCAAGCCGTCCTGATCGGCGAACTCATCGCTTAAAGGATTCTCATCCCGGGTCCGCTTGACTGACGGGACGATTTCCCCGACGGTCGGGACATGAAGACCCGCATGCTCCTTGCGATCTCCGTGGCCGGATCGGCGCTTGTGGCCGGTTTCATGGCGATGCCGCGCGATTTGCCCGAGGCCGACGTGTCGGAGCTGTTCGATCCGGCGTTTATTGCCCGCAGCCTGTGCGGCGGCGTTCCCGCGCCCGGGATGTTCATTCCACCGGCCGCGGCGGCCGAAACGCCCGCGGCGACCAAGCTGTGGTCGGGCCTCGGCGCGCATAGCTTCAAGGTCACAACCGCCGTCCCAGAGGCGCAAGCTTACTTCGATCAAGGCTTACGTCTTGTGTACGGATTCAACTTCGGCGAGGCGCTGGCGTCGTTCCGCAGGGCGCAAAGCCTGGACCCGACCTGCGCCATGTGTTTCTGGGGCGAGGCCTTCGCCCTCGGCCCGACGCTGAACGCCAACATGCCCGACGCCAATGCCGCGCCGGCGCTGGCGGCGGCGACAAAAGCGCACGATCTCGCGCCGGCGGCGAGCCCGCGCGAGCGCGCGCTTATCGCGGCGCTGACGGAACGTTATTCAGCGGACCCCGCCAAGACCCGCGACGGCCTGAACGCGGCTTACGCGGACGCGATGTTCCGCGTCTATCAACTTTTCGAGGGCGATGTGGATGTCGCCACGCTTCACGCCGACGCGGCCTTGAACGACAGCCGGACCACAGGATGGTGGACCAGCAACGGCCGCTTGCCGACGCCGCGCGCCGCCTCGGCCATGGTGGCGCTGGAGCGCGCGTTGAAGATCGATCCCGATCACGCGGGCGCCATCCATTATTACATTCATGCGATGGACAGCGGCACCCGGCCGGAGCGCGCCGAACCATACGCGAACAAGCTGGCCGCCTTGATGCCGGGCGCCGGGCATATCGTGCATATGCCCGCGCATATCTATTACCGGCGCGGACGGTATATCGACGCCCTGAACGCCAATATCGACGCACTCAAGGTCGACGACGCCTATCTGGGCGAAACGAACAACGCCGACCAAGTGTATCGCCACCAGCTCTACGCCCATAACATCCACTTCGCCTTCGCCGCCGCCGGCATGGCGGGCGATGAGACCAACGCACTCGCCCTTGCCAGACGTCTGGAAGACCTGCTCGCGCGCGGCGCCATACAACGGCCCGACTATTACGCGGGCGCGGCACTGTCGGCGCGGACCCGCTTCGCGAGGCCGGACGACGTGCTCGCGCTGCCCGCGCCGGATGTGGACGCCGTGTATGTCCGGGGGATCTGGCATTACGTGCGCGTGAGCGCGCATCTGGCCCGCAACGACGTGGAAAGCGCCCGGAAAGACCTGGACGCCCTCAACGCCATCCCGAAGTCGGCGGACCTTGAGAAGATCCTGGCGTCCTACGCGCGCACACCGCAGATGCTGCTGATCGCCGAACAGGTCGCGCGCGGACGCATCGCGGCCCATGAGAAGAAATGGGAGGACGCGGTGACGCACTTCACCGCCGCGGCGGGCGTACAAGACCAACAGCGCAGCTTCGATCCGCCGTCCTGGGATTTCCCGGTGCGCCAGTCCCTGGGCGCTGTGTTGTTGAAAGCGGGCCGCACCGACGAAGCGATCGCGGTCTTGCGCGAAGCCCTCCTGGATGCGCCGAACAATGGCTATGTGCTTTACGCGCTGATGGAGGCCTCGAAGACCGCCAAGGATCCGACGGCCGCGGCGGCGTATGAAGCGTTGTTCAAAGAGGCGTGGGTGGGGAAGACGCCGCCGGATCTGGATCGGTTGTAGAAACCGCCGCAGGTGTGCGTTTCAACCGCAATTAGAAAGAGACGGCGCGCGCGAATGATGCTTCATTATAAATGTATTGGTGAAAACCGGGCGGTATGGAACCCGGCCCGAAAGCGCTAACCTGCCGCGGGGGCGGCACGGCTTCTTGAGGGGGATCGACACCGCATGAGCGATACACCTTCGGCGCTGATGCGCGCCATAGGCCCGGTGGGAGCGGTGCTCCTGCTGCTCAACGGCATGATCGGATCGGGGATTTTCGTACTGCCGGGTACGGTTTCGGCCACCACCGGCGCGTGGGCGCCCTGGCTGTTCCTGCTGGTGGGCCTGTTCTTCGTGACCATCGCCCTGTCCTTCGCGGAGCTCGCGAGCTATTTCCGCGATTCGGGCGGCCCCGTGCTGTACGCCGGCGCGGCTTTTGGGCCGGCGGCGGGCTTCGCGACGGGATGGATGCTGTGGCTGGGGCGCGTAACCGCCATCGCCGCCAACCTCAACGTGGTGGTGACCTACCTGGGACCGGTGTGGCCGTGGATCGGGGACGGCGCCGGGAAAATCGCGTTTATCGCCGTAATCTGCGCGATCCTTGTGGTCGCGAACGTGGTGGGCGTGAAACAGGGCGTGCGCACCGTCGCCGCGTTCACGGTCTTGAAGCTCGCGCCCCTGTTCCTGCTGGTGGCGGCCGGCTTGATGTACGTGGGCCTGGATGAGATCGCCCCCGGCGCGCCGCCGTCACTGGAATCGGCGGGCGCGGCGGCCCTATTGCTGATCTACGCCTTCGTCGGCTTCGAGGCCGCGCTGGTGACCGCGGGCGAAACCAAGAACCCGCGACGCACGCTGCCCAAGGCGCTGTTGATCACCATGATCGGCACCGGCCTGCTCTATTGGCTCATCACGCTGGTTTATGTGGCCGTGCTGCCGACGGGCGGCCTCGAGAAAAAAACGCTGGCCGATGTGGCGGCGGCGATGGCGGGCCCGGCCGCCGCGGCGGTCATCACGTTCACGGTGGTCTTCTCGGTCGCGGGCAACGTCGCCTCGGCCATGGTGACCTCGCCCCGGCTCACCTATTCGCTGGCCGAGAACGGATGGCTGCCGAAGTGGTTCGGCCACGTCCACGGCAAGTACATGACCCCCGACAACTCGATCCTCCTGTTCGGGGTGGCCGTGTTCATCTTCGCCGCGTCCAGTTCGTTCGTATTCCTCGCCGCGGCGAGCTCCCTCGCGCGAATCCTGATCTACATCCTTTGCATCGCGGCCCTGCCGAAACTGCGCCGGACGCACGCCGCGCACACCGGCGAGGTCGCGTATCGCCTGCCCGGCGGCTACGCCATTCCGGGCGTCGCGCTGGTCTTGTGCTTATGGGCCTGCACCCAGGCGACACTGCAATCCTGGGCCGTGGTCGCGGGGATCATCGCAGCGGGTCTGGGCCTGTTCTGGATCGCGCGGCATGCCGCACGCAAGGCGTGATCCTTAGGCGGGATCGAGTTCGGTATCCCAGTAGAGATAGTCCCGCCAGCTTTCGTGGAGATAGTTGGGCGGGAAGCCGCGGCCGATTTCCTGCAACTGGTGGGAGTTCGGACGGTACGGCTTATAGGAGGGGAACATGCCCGCCTCCTGCGGAAGACGGTTGCCCTTCATCAGATTGCAGCTCGAGCACGCCGTCACCACGTTCTGCCACGTCGTGCGCCCACCCTTGGAGCGCGGGATGATGTGGTCGAAGGTGAGATCGTTGGTGGGATGCGGCGTCGCGCAGTACTGACACTTGAAGTGATCGCGCAGGAACACGTTGAACCGCGTGAAGGCGGGTGAACGCTCCATCGGCGCGTACTTCTTGAGCGAGATGACGCTGGGCAGGCGCATCTCCCACGTCGGCGAGCGCACCATGCGGTCGTATTCCTGGACGACTTGGACGCGGCCGAGAAACACGGCCTTGATCGTCTCTTGCCACGACCACAAGGAGAGCGGGAAATAACTGAGCGGCCGGAAGTCGGCGTTCAGTACAAGCGCTGGACAGGTTTCAAGCGACACGAGGAAGCACCACCGATATCCCAAACCCTAGCGTCGGGAGTGTAGCAGCCCCCGGTACAAATACAAAATATGGTATGAAGGCGGAATTCACCCATTCCTGCCGTATCTTAGGGCCGACACAAAAGAATCATGGGCGCCGAGACCACCCGATTTGCCCCCAGTCCGACCGGCCTCTTGCACGCCGGTCACGCCTACGCCGCGCGCTTCGCCGCCGGCGCGGCCGGAGACGGCCGATTCCTGCTGCGGATCGAGGATATCGACCGCACGCGCTGCCGGCCGGAATTTGAAACCGCGATCACGGAAGACCTCGGCTGGTTGGGTTTGACCTGGGAGACTCCGGTACGCCGCCAATCGGAGCACTTCGACACCTACCGGGACGCGCTCGACACCTTGGAAAGGCGCGGCCTGGTCTATCGCTGCTTCTGCACACGCGCCGACATCCAACGCGAGATCGCGAGCGCGGCGAGCGCGCAACATGTCTTCACATCCGGCCCCGAGGGGCCCGTGTACCCCGGAACCTGCCGGCGCCTTTCGCAGGCCGAACAGGCGCGGCGCGCGGACGACGGCGTCCCTTACGCGCTGCGTCTCAGGATGGACGATGCGGCGCGCGACGCCGGCCCATTGTCATGGACGGACACCCTTCGCGGCGCACAGCACGCGACGCCGAAGATTTTCGGCGATGTGGTTCTGGGACGCAAAGACACGCCCGCGAGCTATCACCTCGCCTGCACGCTCGACGACGCCTTGCAGGGCGTGACCCTGGTTACGCGCGGCGAAGACCTGTTCGCCGCGACCCACGTTCATCGATTGCTGCAAGCGCTGCTGAGCCTGCCCACTCCGCGTTATGCCCACCACGGGTTGATTATGGGGTCCGACGGCAAGAAATTCTCCAAGCGCGACCACGCGGCGACCATTCGGGCGTTGCGGGAACGCGGTGTGAGACCCGAGAATGTGGGAACCGACCCCATCTCGACCTCCCCGCCCTTCACGCCCGCGAGCTGATCCACGTAACATGCCGTCCGACCAAACGCTTTCCTTCCTGATTCTCGCCGGAACCATGGTGATGTTCGTCGCGGGGCGCATCCGCTACGACTTCGTGGCGCTCCTTTCCCTGCTGGCCGCCGTCGCGACCGGCGTCGTGTCGTTCGAGCGGGCCTTCGACGGATTTTCCGACGACATCGTCATCATCGTCGGCAGCGCGCTGGTGGTCAGCGCCGGCGTCGCGCGGTCGGGGTTGCCGGAATTCGTGCTGCAGCGCGTGGCGCCACACATCACCTCGGCCCAGACCGTCGTGATGTTCGCGGTGACGTCCGTGGTCGTGCTATCGGCCTTCGTCAAGAACATCGGCGCCCTTGCGCTCATGATCCCGATTGTCTTGCGCATGGGCTCGCGTGTCGGCCTTTCGCCCGCGCGTGTCTTGATGCCGATGTCGTTCGCGGCCTTGATCGGCGGCGTCACGACGCTGATCGGCACGTCGCCCAACATCATCGTTTCGCGCTTCCGCGCCGAAACGACCGGAGAAGGTTTCGCGCTTTTCGACTTCGCGCCGGTCGGCGTCGCCATCGCGGTTCTGGGTGCGATTTATCTGTTCGTCGCCTTCCGGATTCTTCCGGAAAGCAGGAAGCCGGCGGCGACGCTGGATGACGCGCTCGACATCCAGGAATACTCGACGGAAGCCTTCCTGCCCGACGGCTCACCGATGATGGGCCTGCCCTTGAGTGAGCTGATGGCCAACCTGGGCGAAGACGTCTGGGTGAGCGCCATCCTGCGTCAGCAAAAGCGCCTCGCACCACTGCCCGACGCGACCATCGAGCCGGGCGACGTGTTCATCCTGGAGGGGAAATCCGGGATGCTCCAGCACGGCATCAAGCGGGCCGGCCTCGTGATCGAAGGCGCCCACCGGCAAATGCCCCGCGGCGACGCCGACCGGCATTTGCGCAGCATCGAAGCCATCATCGGTGGGGCCTCGCCACTCGTCGGCTTTTCGGCGTCGCAGGTGCGCCTTCACGCGCACTACAACATCAACCTGCTGGCGATCGCCCGCAGCAACCGCACGTTCGACCAGCGCCTGCGCGATATCGAACTTCACGAAGGCGACGTGCTGGTGCTGCAAGGCGATTCCGTCGAACTGCCCGATCGCCTGCGCGAACTGGGGTTATTGCCGCTCGCGGAACGCCAAGTTCCGCTGGGCGCGGTCCCCAACACGCTTATCCCGCTCGCGATCCTGCTGGCCGCCATGGCGGCCGCGACATCGGGGATCGTGCCGATCGCGATCGCCTTTTTCGCCGGTGCGGTGGCCATGGTGCTTTTCAAGGCGCTGACGCCGCGCGAAGCCTACGGCGCGGTCGATTGGCCGATCCTGATCATGCTTGGCGCCCTGATCCCCTTAAGCGAGGCCATCCAGGCGAACGGCGGCGCCGAGCAGATCGCATCGTGGCTGTCGGCCATGGCGAAGGGCCTGCCGCCGGCGAGCATGGTGGCCTTGATGATGATCGCGGCGATGGCGGCAACACCCTTCCTGAACAACGCGGCCACGGTCCTGATTCTCGCGCCGATCGCCGTCAGCTTCGCCAGGGACCTCGGGTATCAGCCGGATGCCTTCCTGATGGCCGTCGCCATCGGGGCGGCGTGCGACTTCCTGACGCCGACGGGCCATCAGTGCAACACCATGGTCTTCCAGGCGGGCGGCTACAAATTTGGAGACTATGCCCGCCTCGGCGCGCCGCTGACCCTTCTGGTGATCGCGGCGGGCGTGCCCCTCATCCTCTATTTCTGGCCAATATAAACTCAACACCCCAGAAGGCACCGTCCGTCCATTTCGCCCGCGGGGATGTCGAGACCGATCATCGCCGCCAGAGTGGGCGCGATGTCCACCGTCTCGACCGCCAGGGGTTGCTCGAACCCGGCGAGACCTTTGCGCCAGAAGACGATCGGCACGCGGCGGTCGTAGTCCCATGGACTGCCGTGCATCGCGGTGTAGGGCTGCGAGTCCTTCGTCAGGGACGTGATCCGCGGCTTCAGCAGGATGACGAAATCGCCGGAGCGTTCGGGATCGTAAGAGGCGCGCGCTCGTTCAATCAGGGACCATGCGTCGGGCGGCGTGCGTGGGATTTGGGTGGCCAAGATTTCGGCGCGCGTGAAGACCGCTCCGACGTGCCGATGCGCGCGGTAAAAAGCGAGCGCGCGGTTGAGAACTTCCGCGCGCTGGGTTTCGCTGAGCGCGGGATCGATCCAGACGTCGCCGACGCCGTAGGAGTCGCCGTAAAGGACGGACCCTTTCAGCCCGAGGTCCGCCCCGATGGCGGCCCCGACTTTCGCGGCCACGAGGTCGCCGACGAGGCGGTCGGCTTCGGGCGCGCCATGCAGCCGCGCGCGTTCGGGCACATCCTGGCCGCCGTGATCGGCCGTCATCGCGACGACATAGTCGATGCCTTTCGCATCAAGGGCGTCGAAGAACCCCGCAAGCAATTGGTCCAGGGCGAGGAGTTGGATGCACATCTCCGTTCCGCCGACGCCGTAATAGTGCCCCACGTAGTCGGTCGCAGCCAGACCGAGGGCGAGCACGTCGACCGCCTCGCCTTGACCGAGCTTCATGTCGGTCACGAACCGGAGGCCCAAATCGAGGACGGCTTGATCGGCGTCCGGCGTGCCGAGGAAGCGGCGGGTATCCTTCGCCGCGCGGGCAAGGCGCCCACGCCCGACGGAGAACGAGTCCGTGATGGGAATTTCGACGTCGTGCGCCGCACAGACGGGCGGCAGGTCCGAAGCCGCGCGTGCCGCCCCGAGATGCGCCGCGACCGCCTTGTTCGCGGACACGACGGCGGCCGGCGCCTTACGGTTCCGGTAACTGACGAACGCGCCGTTGTTCAGCCACCAGACCTCGTCCGGCGTATGGCCGGCCATCGCCACCGCGGAGCGGTCCTTGCCCGCGACCGACACCGTGCGACTTGCCGGCGCGGCTTTCTTCAGCCGCTCGCCCAAGGTCGGCATCTTCAAGTGCGCCGGAGAGACGACGTACTTGGTGGAGCTGGTGCCGGGGATGTTCTCATCTTCCATGCAGTAGATATTCTTGTCCGCGCGTTTGGCGCGCGGATCGACCCATCCGTTCGAGATGATGCCGGTGCGTCCGGGACGCGCGCCGGTGAGGATGGTGGAGTGACCGGGACAGGTCTCGGTCGCCGCATGGCTTTGATAGCCGGACGGGAACACCGCGCCCGTCGCCAGACGCGCGAAGCCGCCGGAGAACCGCCCGCGATATTCGGCGAACAGGTCGGCGGAGAACTGGTCGACCGCCAGCGCGACGACGAGCTTCGGGGGCCCTTTCGGCGGCGCGGCCTCGCCCGCCCACACAGGCGCAGCACAGAAAACAAGCAAACCCACGGCGAACGCACGCATCGACATCCTGAAATCCCCCGACGGCCGAATCGGCCTTGTTTTCCGCAGTTTAGCTTAGGAATTGTGACAGTTTCGATGTCGGGCTATGACGTCGCCGTTGACCTGGGCGGTTGGCTGCCTTAGTCGTGCCATATTCATGGGTATTTTACCCATTCCATAGCAGTTGGGGGTTGTTTTGACGGCAAGATCGCGTTTTCGACTGGGGCTCTCTCCCGTAACCCTGGCCGTGGCTGGAGCTCTCGCCACCACGGCCGCCCACGCCGGCGATGCGGTGATCTCTTCCGCCCAGACAACTCCCGCGGCGACGTCCAGAGCCGACGGTGTAGCCCCCGGGAACCTCACCCTTGCCCCCGAAGGCAGTATCAAGGTCGGCTCTGGACCCGCCGTCACCGTCGACAGCAGCAACACCTTCACCAACAACGGAACGGTCGAAGTCTCGGCCGAGGCCGGCGCCAAGGGCGTCGTGATCTCGACCAGCGCGGCCAACGGCGCGGCGCGCGATATCGTCGGCGGCGTGTTCGACAACGGCACGATCAGCCTGCCTGGCCCCGCGCAATCAAGCGCCCTGTGGCCGGAATACGTTTACAACACCGGCATCGAAGTGAGCGGCGCGGGCACCTTCATCGGTTCCATCGTGCGCGGCCAGGGCTCCACGTTGACGGTCGGCGGCAACGGCGCGACCGGCATCGCGATCCTGACCGGCCTGGACGGATCGCTGGAGAACGGCGGCACGATCAAGCTGGGCCGACAGGATTCCTTCGGCGTGAAGGCCACGGGCGCGATCTCGGGCAATATCGTCAACACCGGCGCCATTGAGGCCACCGGCCAAGAGGGCGTCGGGATCTACGCCGGCGGCGGCGTCGACGGCGCGATCATCAACCGCGGAACCATCGTCACGGGCGCCCCGGCGACAACGGATTCCGCCGGCACGGCGGTGCCGCCGGTGCGCGGCGGACGCGCCTTGTGGGTGGCCGGCAACGCGGGCGGGATCTTCCTGGACGGCAACGGCCTCACGAAGGAACAAGAAGACGCCTCCGGCATCCCGGACGGCGCGCCGGCGGACTCGGTTCTGTCGACACGCGGCACATCCGAAGCCCTGTCGATCGGGCCCGGCGGGCCGGCCGGAAACCGCGACATCATCATCGGCGCCCTGGCGGGCAACGCCGACGGCGCGAGCGTCGTGTCGCGCGGCAATATCACGACCGAGGCGGGCGTCACGTCGACGACGCCCGTGCGCGCGGTGAACATCACCGGCGCCCTGGTAGGCAATACTATCTACCGCACCACGCTCGACGGCGGGTTCCGCAACGAAGGCGGCAACATCACCTCGCTCAGCAAGGATTCCGTGGCGCAAGGCATCCGCATCGGCGATTACGCTTCGGTGCCGACGCTGTTCAACAGCGGCACAATTCACGCAAAAGGCGTCGATTCCGGCGAAAACGCCGACACCGGCGCGATCGGTTCGGGCGGCGGCAACGCCTACGGCATCGTGATCGAAGCCAACGGTTATCTTCCCGAAATCATCAATACCGGCACGATCCATGGCGATTCGCGCGGCGGCACACAAAGCGGATACGGCATCGTCGATCTTTCCGGCACGCTGAGCACCCTGGTGAACGACGGCAAGATCATCGGCTCGCGCCGCGGCACCGGGATCGCCACGGCCTTCGACCTCACCAAATCGACCACGGGCGTCGAGGTCCGCAACGCGGGCTCCATCGCCGGCGACATGCTGTTCGGCGCCGCGGCGGACACCTTCACCAGCACCGGCGGCCTGCTGCTCGGCAACGTCAGCATGGGCGCGGGCGACGATGTGGTGTCCCTCACCAACACCACGCTGACCGGCAACCTCAATCTCGGCGAAGGCGTTCACGCGGTCACGCTGGTGAACAGCACGCTCGAGGGCGGCCTGCTGCTCGGCGAGACGGGCGCGGCCAGTCTGGAGATGGTCGGCGGCACGCTCACGGTTCCGACGACATCGGAAGTCCGGATCACGGACGGCCATATCCGCGGCGGCTCGACCTTGAACTTCAACATCGACGCAACAAATGAAACCGTCGGCGCCATCAAGGCCTCCGGCGGCCTGATTGTCGAAAACGGCACGACGATCAACACGACGATCACCGGCGCGGTGGTCGATCAGTTCACCGTCAACCTGATCGAAGCGAGCGCGCTGCAAATCGACGCCGATCTCAGCGGCCTGCAGCCGGGCTCGACGGTGATGTACCAGCGCGCAATCCGCCTGGCGGACGACAACCCGAACATCCTGCAGTACCAGATCACCCGCCGCACATCGGAAGAGCTGGCCCTGAGCCCGATCCTGGGTTCGATCTATGACGCCTCCATCGGCGGATTGGGCGGCGACGCCGAGTTCGCGGGCGTCATGGCCAACTTCACCGATCAGGCGAAGTTCGAAGCCGCCCTGGCCGAGATGGTGCCGGACACGAGCGACGCCGCGCGCCGCGTGGCCCTGAACGGCCGCGGCCTGTCGCAGAGCGCCATTCAGCGGCGCCTGTCGGGCTTCCCCAGCAATCGTAACGACCCCTTGGGCCGTTTCCGCTCCGGCTTCTGGCTCCAGCACCTGACGACGTTCGGCAGCGCCGACGCCGCGGGCGCCGTGCCGGGGTATTCCACCTTCTCCATGGGCGTCGCCGGCGGCCTCGACGCCGAGGTCGGCGATCAGACGATCCTCGGCTTCGGACTGAGCCAGACGTTCGGTTCGGCGGAAGAAGACGCGCGCGCGACGGACAAAGTGAAACTGTCGACGACAAGCATCGACTTCTACAGCCGCACCAACACCGACTTCGGCTACGTCCAGGCGCTGCTGGGCTATAGCTTCAACAGCTACAGCCAAGACCGCACGGTGGCGTTCGAGAGCATCGAACGCGCAACCGGCGGCAGCTCGCCGGGATACCAGTGGGGCGGCGTGGTCGACGCGGGATCGCATTATGTGACCGGCGGCACGACCCTCACCGGCTTCTTCCGCGGCGCCTATCAGAACATCTACCGTCACGCCTACGAGGAGTCCGGCGGCGGCCCGGCGGTCGATCTGCGCTACGACAGCCGCAGCTACACCTCCATCCGCGCGGGCGCGGGCGGTTCGGTGGAGCACCGCATCCAACTGGGCACGGCGACCAACCTCGCGATCAACGTGCACGGCGAATACGCCCACGAGTTCAACCAGACGCCGACGCGGGTGAACGCGCGCTTTGTCGCCTCGACCGTACCGTTCGAGATCGAGGGCATGACGCCGGCCAAGAACATCCTGAACGGCGGCGCAGGCATCGCCTGGGAACGCCGCATGAGCAGCCTGAGCCTGGACTACGACGCGCAAAAAGCGGGGTCGTACCTGGGCCACACCCTGGCGCTGACCTACCGTCAGCGGTTCTAGGAACGGCGAAAACGAAAAGAAAAACCCCGGCCTCACGGTCGGGGTTTTTTGTTTTTGCGCCTAGGGAGGCGGTGGCGCTTCGGGACGCACGTTCACCGGCGGGGTGGGCGGCACCAGGGCCGGCACGACGTCGCCAGGCCGGATATCTTTCATGAGAATGCCGCGATCGACGATGATGTTGCGCACGGCGTTCTGACCGTCGCGCGGCAACGCGGGGATCACAACGCGGTCGAGGACGAAGGTGTTGCCGAGGGAGAGGCGGCCTTCCATCTGGATCGGCGACCCGCCCGGCGTCATGGGGCGCAGTTCGGTCGGTGAAATCCTAAGGCCCATGAGGCGTTCGGCAGGCACGAAGGTCTGGAGCGACAAATCGCGCACGCCGGCGGTGAATCGCGCCGCGAGCTGCGGGCGCACGGCCGCAACGGCCATCGCGCCGTTTTGAGGACGCACCTCGACGATCACGGCGTCGCCCGGCGTGACCGAGGCGCGGCCGATCGCCAGCGCGCCCACCTCAAGCCCGGCGACCCGGCCTTCCCGGACGACACCGGCGACCATCGCGCGCGCGCCCGGCTGCGGCAGACGCACGACCGACGTCCCTTCGATGACCGTATCGGCGCCGCGCAGGCCCGAGACCGCAACCCAGTCGCCGGGCGCGACTTTCTCGATCCCGGCCCCCGGGAGATCGGCGACGCGCACCGTCTGGCCCAGAAGCGTCATGGTCTTGCCGTCGTCACTGACGGTGGAGACCGGACCCATGGCGGCCAGGCGCACATCCACGCTGGCGGCGCGGAGCTGGCCGCCGTCCTCTTCGGCTTCGATGACGACCAACTGGCCCAAGTGAATGTCGGCGGACGTGGCGGGATGCCCTTCGATGGTGACGACGGAGGCCTCGTCCAGTTCGACCTCGTAGCCGTTCACGCACAAGGACGCGAAACCGGTAACGACGCCGATGATGCCGGCGCGCATACCGGACCCGCCGAGGCCGCGTTCGTCCGGCGAGATGCCGCTGCCGCCGAGACCGCGGTCCGAGGCGACATGCTGCAGACCCTGGGTGGTGCGAGGTTCCGGCGCCTCGAACCGGCAGGCCGCGAAAGGCAGCGGGCCTGTGGCGCACGAGGCCAGCACCGTGAGCGACGCCGCCCCGAGTAAAAGGCCCAGCGCACGGGTCATGAGCCGTCCGGATCCTGCGGCTCGTCAGGTCCCTGGTAGTAGTAGATGCCCAGGGCCATGCGGTACGTCGCGTCCTTCTTGCCCGCGTCGGCGTCGGCGAACTTGAGCGCCTCCTTGTTCAGGGCAAGCAGCGTCTTCATCCCGAGATCGGTCGCACGCGCCTGGATCTTCTGGACGCTATCGGCGGTCAGCTTGTCGTAATAGACCGCGCGTTCGAGATGGGGGTCGCCCTCGCCGAGCGCATTATGCACGACGGTCGCGATGTGATCGCCGACATTGCGCCCCAAATAATAAACCTTCTCGTCGAAACCGCGCTGCGGCACGAAGGCGCCGGCGTTGAGGCGAATCTCCTCGTTCTTGTCGAGGGAGACGAGGCCAAGGCGCAGCCATTCATCGAGGATGACGCGCGGCGAGACGTCGGTGGAAATCCCGCGGACCAAGGCGTCGAACGACGCCGCGCTACCCTTGGCCGTGCGCGGCAGCGGCGCGGGCGCGCCTTTCGCCGTGCGGAATTTGCGGTCGCCGGTCCAGATGCCGATGAGGCGCGCGCCCAGCGATACGGACTCCGGCGGGTTCTGTTCAGGCGGCGGTTCGCTCTTGATGCGATTGATGTCCTTGCGCTGCAGCCCTGTGACGATGCTGAGGCGGCTGACCGTGGGCACCTCGCCCGACGCGGCCAGCGACTTCTGCGCCTCGGCGACATAGACGGTCTTCAGGAGGCCGGACAGGTAGGTGAAGGTGATGCCCCGCGCGATGAGCAGGCGCACAAGCGGCCCGAGCAGGCGGGTCACCGCGCGCACAAGGGCCGCGGAGGGTTGTTTCATCGAACTGTGAGGGCCGGGCGACATCGCCTTCAGGTTTAACACCCGGCAGCGGGGCGGGAAATGGGGAAAAAACCCTTATTCGAGGCCCCTAGCGGGCGCGTAAGCGGCGCTTACCGCGCCCCGCACTCGGGGCAGACCCAATCCTGAGTCGCCGGGCGCATGGGATGCGCCGTATTCGCCTTGGGCTTCATGAAATGGTAAATCTCGCATTCCTTCTTGAAGGCGTCCTCAGGATTGTCGAAAAGCTCGAACTTGAAACGATTGGCTTTGCCGATATAGCCCTTCAAGGCGCGGCGGACGTCGGTGTCCGAACGGCCCACGAAGAGCATCTGGAAGCGGCCTTCGTCGTTCAGCACACCCAAGGCGAAGACGCCCGGCGCGATGAACCTCACTTCTTTTTCGATGGCTTCTTTTGTCAGCGGGAATGACCCGCGCAAGCCTGAGCCGACCGTCATCCTGGTCCCTCTCCCGTCCCACACCGCCTACTATACTCCCCACGTCCATGCGGTAAACCCATCGGGATGCAGGTGAGCCCGAGGGGCATGATTGAAAATGTATCGCGGGATGCGATACCGCAGCGTATGAGTGGCGCCTCGGGAGGATTCGGAGCCATGGGTTGGAAACGCCTCGACGTCGCGGCCGATGCGGTGACGCGCGGAACCGCGGACGCGCTGAAGGCCTCCTTTGAAGCGGCCTATGCGGCGGCGGGGGCGCCGCGCAACGCCGCGCTTTTTGAAATGGCGGATGCGGAAGGTTTGCATCTCTACTTCTCGCCCGGCGCGGCCGCGATCTTTGAATCCGACATGAAAATCCTGCCGCTGAAGTCCGCGAGCGCGCCGCCTGCGGGCGCGCGCCTGACCGTGGGCGACACGGCGATGTGGACGCACGGCGCATGATCACCCGCGATACCTGGCTAGGCATCGGCTGCGGCGCGGCCGCGGGCGCTTTGTGGGGAACGGTGTTCGTCGCACCGGAACTGACCCGGGATTTCACGCCGTTCCAACTGGCGGTCGCGCGCTACACGACATATGGCCTGATCGCCGTCGCGCTGCTCGCGCCGCGCTGGAAGGCCGTTGTCCCCACGCTGGGCTTCAAGGAGTGGCGCGCCCTGCTGTGGATGAGTTTCGTCGGCAATATCGTGTACTTCTTCCTGCTCGGGACAGGTGTACATCTCGGCGGCGTGGCGATGACATCTGTAGTCATCGGATTCCTGCCGGTAACCGTGACCCTGATCGGCAGTCGGGACCACGGCGCGATCCCCTTACGCAAACTGATCCCGGCCTTGATGCTCGGGACAGCCGGTATCGTCTGCATCTCGATCGAGGCGCCGCCGTCCGCCGTCGCGCGTGACGAAAGCGCGCGGTTGATCGGCGTCGCGGCCGCCGTGGGCGCACTGATTTGCTGGACAGCCTTTGCCGTCGCCAACGCACGCTGGTTAGGGCGCGTGAAACATATCTCGGGCCATGACTGGAACCTGCTCGGCGGCATGGTGACGGGATCGCTAGCGCTCTTATGCATGGCGCCGGCCTTCCTGTTCGGCGCCGCGCCGCACGACGACGAGGCCTGGATCAGATTCCTCGCGACGGCCGCGGGAATTGCGCTGGCGGCCTCCATCATCGGCAATATGTTCTGGAACCTGGCCAGCCGCTTTCTCCCTCTGACTTTGATCGGCCAGATGATCCTTTTCGAGACCCTGTTTGCGTTGCTGTACGGCTTTCTGTGGGAGCGACGCCTGCCGACGCCGCTGGAGAGCGCCGCCATCGCCCTTCTGGTGACGAGCGTGATCCTGTGCGTGAACGCCCATCGCCCGGACCCGCCGGAAATCCATCCGGAAAGCGCGTAAAGCGGCTACTCGCCGATTTCCTCGCGCAGGATCTCCAGCTCCAGCCATTCGGTCTCGGCCGCCGCGAGATCCGCCTCGGCCTTATGAAGCGCTTCCGAGGCGGCCGCGAAGCCCTTTGGATCGCGCGCGTAGAACTGCGGATCGGCCAGCTTCGTTTGCGCGGTGGCCGCGGCCTTACGCAGCTTTTCCATCTGCGCCGGCAGCGTCTCGAGGGCGTGCTTCTGCTTGAAGGTGAGCTTGCGTTTCTGCACGCGCTCGGGCGCTGGCGTGCCGCCCGGGGATTGTTTTTCGACCTTCGGCGCGGCGCGTAAGGGTTGGTTCAACGCCGCGACGCCGGAGCCGCGTTGCGCGACCATATCGGCGTAGCCCCCGGCATAAAGCTGCCAGCGTCCGTCGCCCTCATAAGCAATGATTGTGGTCGCGACACGGTCTAGGAAGTCACGGTCATGGCTGACGAGCAGGACCGTTCCCTCGTAGTCGCCCAGCATCTCCTGCAGGAGGTCCAGGGTTTCGAGGTCGAGATCGTTGGTGGGCTCGTCAAGCACCAGAACGTTGGAGGGCTGCGACAGGGCGCGCGCGAGCATAAGGCGGCCGCGTTCGCCGCCCGACAGGACGCTGACCGGCGTATTGGCTTGCTCCGCGGTGAACAGGAAGTCCTTCATGTAGCCGACCACGTGCTTCGGCTTTCCGCCCACCGTCACCTGGTCGCCGTGGCCGCGTGTGAGGTTTTGGCGCAAGGTGCCGTTCACATCGAGCGCCTCGCGGCGCTGATCGAGCGTGACGATGTCGAGATTGACGCCCAGTTTCACGGCGCCGCTGTCCGGCGCGAGATCGCCGGTCAGGATCTTGAGGAGCGTCGTCTTGCCCGCGCCGTTAGGCCCAACGATGCCGACGCGGTCGCCGCGCAGAATCGTGACGCTTGCATCGCGCACGATGGCGCGTTCGCCGTAGGATTTGGAAACGCCGGTCGCCTCGACCAGGAGCTTTGACGAGACCGCGCTTGTGGTGGCGGTCATATCGACGGTTCCGACGACGCGCCTCGCCTCGCGGCGTTCCTTGCGTAGGTCGGCCAACGCCGCCACACGACGGACGTTGCGTTTACGGCGGCCGGAGACGCCGTAGCGGATCCAGTGTTCCTCGGCGGCGATTTTGCGGTCGAGCTTGTGCCGCTCGAGCTCTTCTTGGGCAAGCACCTCGTCGCGCCATCCCTCGAAGGCGTCGAAGCCCTGATTGAGCTGACGCGTGCGGCCGCGATCGAGCCAAAGGGTCGACGTGGCGAGATTGGTGAGGAACCGCCGGTCGTGGCTGATGAGCACAAGCGCCGAGCGTGAGCGCTTCAACTCCTCTTCCAGCCATTCGATGGCGGGCAAGTCCAGGTGGTTGGTGGGTTCATCGAGCATGAGCACGTCGGGCGCGGGCGCCAGCACGCGGGCGAGCGCGGCGCGGCGCGCCTCGCCGCCGGAGAGCGAGGCGGGTTTCTCCTCGCCCGAGAGCCCCAAGTGATTGAGGAGCGTACGCGCCCTATGCGGATCGTCGTGTTCGGCAAAGCCGCTTTCCACATACGCTAGGACGTTCTCGTAGGCCGAAAGGTCGGGCTCTTGCGGGAGATAACTGACGGATACGCCCTGTTGAACGACACGTTCGCCGCGATCGGCCTCGACCAGACCGGCGGCGATCTTCAGGAGGGTCGACTTGCCGGACCCGTTCCGGCCGACCAGGGCCAGGCGCTCGCGGGGACCGACGGAAAGGTCTGCACCTTCAAGGAGCGGCGTGCCGCCGAAGGTCAGGTGGATATCTTGCAGGGTCAGAAGCGGCGGCACGCGGGCTTGTCCAAATAATGCGGAGCGGGGGTTTAACCATAGGTCGCCCGCGCGCGCCACCCGTAGCAGTTGCCGAAACCAAGATATCGCGTAAAGTCGGGGCTCATTTATCGGCCCAGGATATGGCGGACCCAGACCCTCCCGGCAGTGAGGCCGGCGCGGCGCCGGCCACGGCGGCGCGCGCCGGGATAAAAAGGCGCGGCCGCCGCCGCGCGCGCACCGACACCGTGCGCCTGCCGCCGGGATCCCGCACCGTGCTTTCCATCGAAGACGCCGCCGCATGGTTCATCGGCGATCTGATGGAGGTGTCGGGTTTCGTGCGGCCGAACATGCGCCACAGGTCGGGTTATGCGCACTATCGTCCGCTGCTGACGGCGCCAGATCCCTGGTACTTCGCGGGCTTGGTGGCGTTGGAGGCCTGTAAGATCGTCGACCTGTTCGAACAGGAAAAAGCCGATGCGCTCCTGCGCGAGGTCCTGGCGCAGGCCGACGCGGCGGGCGCGCGGCACGAAGTGAAGGTGTCGGACCTCGTCCTGGGGATCATGGGGCGTTTGGGGATGGGCGCGCTTTTGATGCAAACGCGCGTACCGGACATCCTGATCGCGAAAGTCATGCGCCTCCTGCTTGGGTCGCCCAAGTCCGCGATCCGGCTGATCCCCAACCGCGACGCTCACGCCCAGGTGTTCTCGGCGCTGAAACTCGGGCAGCCCGTATGGTGGAAAATGTTCGTGCGCCGGTTCGACGTGCGGGTGCGCCCCGCGCCGGTCGCCCGCCCGAAATTGATCCCGATCGCGGCGCCGGACGACGACGCCGCCGCCGCGGAATAGCAGTCTCTATATTTTCCGGCTGTCATAAGCCCAATGCAGCAGCGCTTGGCGCTGACGCTTGCGGCACCAGAGATCGCCCGGCTCGCAGTTCTTTTTGATCTGCGCGGCATGGCGGCGAATGGCTTTCCACCGCTTGATCTGCCGTTCATCTTCGGCCGGCATGCGGCGGCCCATATAATAGCGGCAGTACCATTGGAACCAACCGCGGGGATCGTCCTCGCAGATCCAACCCTTGCGCCGCCACTCCGCAAGCGGCTGGCTGGCGTCGACGCGAAAGAAATTGAGGGCGCAATCGCGTTTGCCGTCGGCGAGCTGGGCGCGCGTGAACCAGTCCGCCGGGAATTCCTTGCGGCAGTCGGTCATATATTTCCCGCAAAAGACACCGAGGCGAAGCATCTGCTTCGGCGTGAGGTCGGGCGTGAAATCGGGGTCGAAATCTTTCCCCATGGGCGCGGTCAGCTCGTAGCGGTAGCCCTTTTGCATCTTGTCGTTCACGACGACGGTTTTCTTCTTCATGGGCTAGAGCTTCATGTTGGCCAGCGGATGGTTGTCCGCCACCAGACGGCGCAATCGTTCGTCGAGCACATGGGTATAGATTTGCGTGGTGGAGATGTCCGCGTGACCGAGCATCTGTTGAAGACTGCGCAGGTCGGCCCCATTGGCCAGGAGATGGGTGGCAAAGGAATGCCGCAGGACGTGCGGCGACACCCGCGCCGGAGAAACGCCGGCGGCCACGGCGATCTCCTTCAACATCGCCGCGAAACCGGCCCGCGTGAGATGACCTTCGCGGCTGTCGGACGGGAAAAGCCACCGGGAGGCTTTCAGGGCCTTCGGGACATAGGTGTCGCGCACAGGTAGATAAGCGCCAAGCGCGTTAAGGGCGGCGTCGCCCACCGGCACCATGCGTTCCTTGTTGCCTTTACCGCGCACGATAATGGTGGGCTTGTTGCGCGGCACCGCCGTCAAGGGCAGCGAGACCAATTCGGAGACGCGCAAACCCGTGGCGTACAGCAGTTCGAGCAGCGCGGCGGCGCGCAGGCCCTGGCGCCCTTCCAGGCCGCGCGCGGCCGCCAGCAGGCGTTCGACCTCGTCGGCGCTCAAATACTTCGGCAGTGGACGGCCCAGGCGCGGGCTTTCAAGCGCGGCGGCGGGATCGTCCGCGCGAACCCCTTCGGCATAGAGGAATTTATAGAATTGCCGCAGGCATGAGAGCCGGCGCGCGGCGGTGCGCGGTGCGAGACCCATCGTGTTCATGTGATCGAGATAACGGCGCAGGCCGCCGGTGTCCGTCGCCGCCGGATCGGACTTCAGGATGTCCGTGACATCCTCGAGATCACGGCGGTAGGCCTCGAGCGTGCGCGGTGAAGCGCCCCGCTCCACCGCGAGCATTTCGAGAAAGTTCTCGACGTGACGGCTCACAGCCCTTCGACGAGCAGCGCTTCCACCGCGAGCGCGCGGGCGTCACGTGTCCGTCCCACGGCGGTCAGGGCGGAGATCACTTGCTGGATCGCCGCGGGTTCGACCGACGACGGGCCATCCTCGCCAAGGGCGAGCAGAGCGAAGGCGGCTGTCTCACCCACACGCTTGTCGCGACTGGCGAGCGCCAGACCGTTCACGACACGCGGCGGCGTGACGGTCATGGTGACGTCGGGCGGCGGCGCATCCATGGCCGCCAGCCAATCGGCCGAGGTGATCGCCTCGCCGGTCGCGGTCAGGATGTTGAGGAGCAAGCCCTGAGACTCGGCCCGCCGGTTGTCCGCGATGGTCGCGCGCCAAGCGCGGAGCGCCTGCGGCGGCATGCGGCCCCGGTCGCCTTCCGTGAGCAACCGGTCGATGGGCCACAGGCCGTCGGCGATCTGTCCGGCCTCGATACTGGTGCGAGCCATGGAACGGGCAAGTTCAAGCCACTCGCCGCCCTTGGTGAGATCGCCCGCGGCGATGAGGGCGCGCGCGGCGGAACCGGAGAACCACACGAGTTCCGGCGTAACCGGAATCTCCTGGATGAGCGGCGCGTAGATCTGCCCGACCGTGACGAGATCGGGCCCGGTGCGTCCGCGATCGGCGCGGGTGAGCTCGATCGCGCGGCCGATGACTTCGGCCCGCGCGGCCGGAATATTTTGGGCGAGCGCCGTCTGGAAGAGATGCACGCGTTCGCGCACCGTGGCGACCGTGACGGTCGCAAGGGCCGGCGGCGCTTCGTCCTTCAGGTTCATCTGGCGATACAGGAGGCGCAAACGCTCCGGTTCGAGCGTTCCGGCGGCGACCGCGCGTTCGGCGACGGCGACGCGGGATTCCGCGGCCAGCTTCGCGCGCTCGGCGCGCTGGGCCGCCGGGGTTTTGTCCGCCTTGTCCTCGACCGGCTCGATCCCGGCGACGACGGCCAGGGTGGTGGGATCGCCGTCCTGGATCAGCGCGTCCGGCACGGGGCCGCCGGCCCTGGCCAGCATCATCAGATGCACAGGTTCGGGACGGCCCAGATTGGGCGGGCTCAAGCGCCGGTTGCCGTTAAGCAGATCGACCGCCCAGAAAAACAGGGGATCCTGAACGCCTTGTTCCCGCAGAACCGACAGGCCGAGCGACGCGGCGCTGGTCTGCTTGTTGGCGAGATTGCAGAACACCTGCACCTTTTGCCAATAGAGATCGCCCGACGACGATAGCGCGGCCTGCGCTTCGGCGCAGGCGTCGTTGGTGCGCCCGGTGATGAGCGACCCGTCGGTGCGCAATTTGCGCAGGCCTTCGGTCATCTGATCGGCCGGTACGAGATCCATGAGGGCAAGCGCGTCGTTCCAGTCGCCGATGGCGGCGAGGCCGATCAGCCGCGTCTCCAGCAACCATTGCGCCGGCGGCGCGGGCGGAACGGGGCTCGACGTGTCGGCGCCGACGACCGGCGTTTCGGACGGACTTGAGGATGCGGGCGGCGCGGCGGCCGAGAGCAGAAGCGCGCGCGCGAGGCGGCGCTGCGCGAGACTGTCCATGCGCCGCGGCAACTGCGGCAGAAGACGGCGCAGAAGTTCGAGATCGGTGCCGCGCCACATGTCGGCGGCGAAGCCGCCGCCGGCGTCGTCGATCAGGCCGATGCGATCCATACTGGGCGCTTCGAGCGCGCTGGAGGAAATCGCGGGCGGCGCGTCGTCGGCGGGCATTGCGTCGTCGGGCGTAGGCGCGGGCGCGTCGAGCGCGGCACCCGCATCCGGCGTCGCCGGGGCTTGCGACGGGAACAAGGAGACCGGCGGCGCGCTTTGCGCGAAAGCCGACGCGTCCAGGAGCGGGGCGCCGAGAAACAGCGCCGCGGCCGCGGCCAGCGCCGCGGGACACTTATTTGTTGAAGCGCTCATTCGGAATCACTTTTTCAATGGTGGTTGTCGGCGCGGGCATATCCCACGTGGTCAGCACAACGGCTCCGGCAACCAGGAGCGCAAGCACCCCCAGAATGATGAATTTTACCATGCCCCAATCAGCCCTTATCTCAGTCATAGCCCTTGCCCAGGACACTAGTGAAAGCGTGTGATAATGTCCATGCAACCAAAGACTTAATTGACGCCCTAAGACCTTGAAGACGCGACCACATGAGTGAGATGGCCCACCCCCATAAGGCGAGCGAACAAAGCGCCGAGCCGTGTAACGGCCGCGCCCTCGACCGCACGATCGTGCTGGTGGGCTTGATGGGCGCGGGCAAAAGCTGCATCGGCCGCCGCTTGGCCTCGCGTTTGGGCGTCGCTTTCGTGGATGCGGACGCCGAGATCGAGCAGGCCGCCGGCTGTTCCATTTCGGAGATCTTCGAGAAGTACGGGGAACCCTACTTCCGCGACGGCGAACGCCGGGTGATGAGCCGCCTTCTGCACGGTACGCCGTGCGTCCTGGCCGCCGGCGGCGGCGCCTTCATGGATCCCGACACCCGGACCTTGATCCGGGAGCGTGGGCTATCCATCTGGTTGAAGGCCGACCTCGATACGCTGTCGCAGCGCACCCGTGGACGCACCCACCGGCCGCTCCTGAACGGGGCGGAACCGCGCAAGGTGCTCGCGCGACTGATCGAGGCGCGTTACCCGGTTTATGAGCAGGCCGACATCACGGTCGAGACCGGGCACGACAATCCAACCTTGACCTGCGGACGCGTTCTCCACGCCGTCGAAACGTTCCTCGGCGTCCCGCTGCTTCTGAAAGACTGACGCGAGATGCCTCACGCGACGACGGCTTCCCCTTCTCCCCCGGCCGCGACGGTGGTCGCCGTGTCCTTGGGTGAACGCTCTTACGACATTCACGCCGGACGCGGCCTGCTGGCCCACGCGGGCGCCTTGATGACGCCGGTCCTGACCCAGAAGCGCGTCTTCGTCGTGACCGACAGCAATGTCGCGCCGCTCTATCTCGATGGCTTTGCCCGCGCGCTTGCGCAAGCCGATATCCGCGTGGATCACGCGATCATCCCCGCCGGTGAAGCGAGCAAGGACTTCGCGCATCTCAGCCGCCTTCTGGACGCGATGCTGGCGGCGAAGTGCGAACGCGGCACGATGATCGTCGCCCTCGGCGGCGGCGTGATCGGCGACCTGACGGGATTCGCCGCATCGGTCCTTTTGCGCGGCGTGGACTTCGTGCAAGTCCCGACAACATTGCTGTCGCAGGTCGACAGTTCCGTCGGCGGCAAAACAGGCATCAACACCGCCGCCGGGAAAAACCTGGTGGGGAGCTTCCATCAGCCACGTCTTGTGATCGCCGATACGGACGCGCTGGCCACCCTGCCCCGCCGCGAACTCCTGGCCGGATATGCGGAGGTGGCGAAATACGGCCTTCTGGGCGACGCCGCGTTCTGGGCCTGGCTGGAACAGAACGGCGCGACGATGCTGCGCGGCGACACGCACAGCCACGACCTTTTGCGGCACGCCATTGTCACGAGTTGCGCGGCCAAGGCGCGCATCGTCGCAGCCGACGAGAAAGAGGGCGGCGTGCGCGCGCTCCTGAATCTGGGCCATACATTCGGCCACGCCTTGGAAGCCGAACTGGGATACGGCGACGCCCTATTACACGGTGAAGCCGTCGCGATCGGCATGGTCATGGCGTTCGATCTGTCCGCGCGCTTAGGCCACTGCCCGGCGGAAGACGCCAAGCGCGCGGCGGCGCACCTCGCCGCCGTCGGCCTGCCGACGCACCCGCCGGTGACTGGTCCGCGCGGCGCGATCACCGCCGCCAAACTGACGGCGCATATGGCCCAGGACAAGAAAATGAAGGACGGCGCGGTAACCTTCGTGCTGGCGCGCCGGATCGGAGACGCCTTCATGTCCCGGGACGTTCCGGCGTCCGCCCTGGAAGCAACCCTGACGGCGGCGCTTTCGCCGTAACGCAACACCCGTTCCCAAGAGGAACCCGCCATGACGTTCGTCCTTTTCGCGGTGCTTCTGCTGCTGACGGTGGCCGCCTTCTTCTCGCTTGCCGAGACGGCGCTGACCACAGCCTCGAAGCCCTTGATGCATCAACTTCAGACCGAGGGTGACAAACGCGCCGGTACGGTCGTGAAATTGTTGAACGAGCGCGAGGAGATGATTTCGACGGTCCTTTTGGGGAATAACCTCGTCAACATTCTCGCCTCCGCGCTCACCACCAGCCTCATGATCGATCTGTTCGGCAACGAAGGCGTGGTCTATGCGACGGCCATCATGACGGTGCTGGTGGTGATCTACGGCGAAATCCTGCCGAAGACCTACGCGCTGCTGCACACGTCCGCCGCCGCCTTGAAGTGCGCCGGGGTGATGTACGTGCTGATGCGCGTTTTCTGGCCGTTCAACTGGGCGATCGAGTTTTTCGTGACAAGCGCGCTGCGCCTATTCCGCGTCAGCACCGCGCAAACCCGCAGCGCGACCGACGTCCTCGCGGAACTGCGCGGCGCCATCGAGGTGCAGATGGCCGCCAAGGAGATCATCCACGAGGTGAAGCACGAGCGCGCGATGCTGCGCAGCGTGCTTGACTTGGACGAATACGACGTCAGCGATGTGATGATCCACCGCCAGAAGCTGGTGACCATCGACGCCGACCTTCCGATAGGAGAGATCATCGAACAGGTCGCCGCATCGCCCTATTCGCGCATCCCCCTGTGGCGCGAACAGCCCGACAACATCGTCGGCATCATCCATGCGAAGGCGCTCCTGCGCGCCCTGGAATCAGCGGAGGGCGACGAGGAGAAGGTCGACGTCGTCGCGCTGGCGATCCGGCCCTGGTTCGTGCCCGCCACCACGACGCTTCTGGAACAGCTCAACGCCTTTCGCGCGCGGCGCGAACACTTCGCCGTGGTCGTGGACGAATACGGCACCTTGCTCGGCGCGCTGACCCTTGAAGATATCCTGGAAGAGATTGTCGGCGACATTCGCGACGAGCACGATGTAACGGTCGCGGGCGTGCGCCCGCAGACGGACGGATCGTTCCTGATCGACGGCAGCGTGACCTTGCGCGACCTCGCCCGCGAGTTCGACTGGACCCTGCCCGACGAGAAGGCCACAACCGTCGCGGGCCTTGTGCTGCATGAAGCACGCACCATCCCGCTGCCGGGGCAGAAATTCCTGTTCCACGGGTTCCGGTTCGAGGTTTTACGCCGCTCCCGCAACCAGTTGACCCTGATCCGGGTCACGCCGCCCCGGGCCGACGGCGCCGCGGCATCCGACGGCGGCGGCAAATCGCGCGACGCCTGACCGGCGTTTCGTCCGGCAAAACCCGCAAGGACCATTGACCGCATCCCGGGCCGGGATCACACTCGAGCTTCGTTCTCGAGGAGGCCTGCGGCGTCCTTGGCGGACCCTCGCCGGCTTGTCGTGCTGACCCTTTCAACAGCTATAGCGATTGAAGGAGCGCGCCATGATCCGAAGAATTGTACCCGACGTCATCGGCGATCAGACCCTGCATAAAGTGACACCGCGCGACACCGTGCGTCACGCCTCGCGCCTGATGCGCGACAAGAAAATCGCCGCGGTGCTGGTGATGGAAGGCGAGCGCCTGACGGGGATCATCACCGAACGCGATATGACGGTGCGCGTGGTGGCGGCCGGCCTCGATTCCGACGCGACGCCCGTGCACGAGATCATGACCGCCGATCCTGATACCCTGTCACCGGACGATACGGCGTCGGACGCCATCCGCATGATGCGCAGCCGGAACTACCGCCACCTGCCGGTGGTGGACGGCGGCCGCGTGGTGGGCATGGTGTCGGTCCGCGACCTGTACGCCGTTTACAACGGCGAGCTGGAGCAAGACCTGAAGGACCGCAACGCCTATATCTACGGCGAAAGCTACGGCGTCGCCTAAACGCCGATCCCTGCATAGCTGCTAGACCGGGCCCGCACTTGCCGGGCCATACCCCTTTTCGTATATCGGCGGAATGCCGTTAGCGCCGCCCCAGGACCGCGAGCTTGTTCATACCCGCACGATCACGTGCGAGGGGTACGAGCGCGACGACGGTCTCTACGACATCGATGGTTGGATGACGGATGCTAAAAGTTACGACTTCACCAGCACCGACCGGGGCGACGTCAAAGCCGGCGTGCCCGTGCACGGTATGGGCTTACGCCTGACGATCGACGGCGCGCTCACGATCCGCGAGGTCGCCGCCGCGATGGACTACACGCCGTTCAATATGTGCCCGTCCATCACGCCGAACTTCCAGCGCCTGGTGGGCCTCAATCTCGGCAAAGGGTTCACCAAGGCGGTGCGCGAGGCGCTGGGCGGCACCCAAGGCTGCGTGCACCTGGTCGACCTGCTGCGACCCATGGCGAATACGGCCTATCAGCTCCTGTCGCCCGGCGCCTACAAGGCGTTGAAGGACAAGGAAGCGCGCGGGGAACCTGTGACGGCGTTCTTCGTCAATCAGTGTCATGCCTGGAACTCCGGCGGCGACGTCACGCGCGATCAGTTCCCGAGCCTTTACACAGGGGAGGCCTGATGCCGCTGCCGCCGCCCGTCCCGCGCACCTTAAGACACACGCGCACCATCGTCTGCGAAGGTTATGAACGCGCCGACGGCCAGTGGGACGTGGACGGCCGCCTGTGCGATGTGAAGGCGGACACCATCCAAAACTGGGACGAGCGCGGCGTCATCCCCGCCGGCCAGCCGATCCACGACATGCACCTACGCATCACCGTGAACGACAATATGATCATCACCGCGAGCGCGACGGCGATGGACTATTCGCCGTGGCGCGTGTGCCCCTCTATCGCGCCGAAATTCGAGGCGCTGACGGGCCTTGCGATCAAACCGGGGTTCACAAAGAAAGTCGGCGACCTGTTCGGCGGGACGCTGGGCTGCACGCATATGAATTCGCTGATCGGCCCTGTGGCGACGACACTGATGCAGACGATGGTGCGCGCGCGCATCGCGCGCATGAAGGACCGTCAGGAAAAAGGTCTGCCGCGGTCGATGCCGCATTTCCTGAACACGTGCCACACCTGGGCGACCAATAGCCCCATCGTGAAACGCGAATTCCCCGAGTTCTATAAAGGCGCGTAGTTATTCGCCTGGTTATTCACCGGGCGCGGTGAGTTTCAGCGACAGGGCGTGGACACGCTCGCGCAGTTCGTCGGCGAGAATTCCATAGACGAGACGCTGGCGCGCGACGCGGTTCTTCCCGGCGAAGGCCGCGGACTCGATCACGACATTGAAATGCGTTTCGCCGCCGCCGTCGGGATGCGCGCCGGCGTGGCCGCTATGGCGGGCGCTGTCGTCCTCGATCTCGAGGCGCGTGGGCGCAAGGGACTCTGTGAGTTTTGCGCGGATGCGCGCGGCGTATGTGTTCATAGGACAAGGTCAAGCACAGGCCAAAAAAAGAAACAAGATTGTGGATTTTAGCCCCGCTCCTCATATTCAACCCATGTCCGAAACACGCGATCGCTTCACCTGCGCCTCGGGGAAGTCCGGCCCTTCAGGGAAGGCAGCGGGGCCCACGCCGTGCGCGTGGGACGGGTGCGCGGGCGCGGGCGAGTACCGCGCGCCGAAAGACAGGCGACTCGCGGAATACCAGATGCTCTGCCTGGAGCACGTGCGCGCCTATAACGCGCAGTGGGACTTCCACGCCGGCGCGTCCGTCGCCGATCTGGAGGCCGAAATCCGCAGCGCCGCTACGTGGGAGCGCCCGACCTGGAAACTGGGCACATTGGGCGCGGGCTACCGCGCCGGGCGCGCGAGCGCCAGGGTCAACGACCCGTTTGGATTTTCGGCCGGGACCGATTTCGAGGACCGTAAGAAGACGCGCGAAAGCGACGCCCAGGCGCGCGCGACGCCAGGCGGCGCAACCGCGCGCAACAAGGCGCTGAAAGCCTTGAATCTCTCGGGTCCGGTGACCCTGGAGGCGTTGAAGGAACGCTACAAGGCGCTGGTGAAGAAGTATCACCCGGACGCGAACGGCGGCTCGGCGGACGCCGAGAACCGGATGAAGGCGATCAACGAAGCGTATCAAACGCTACGCGCGGGCTTGGCGGGCGCCGCCTAAATAGGTGCAGAGGCCGTTTCCGCCTTTTCGCGCCCCCTTGCCTCTTCCGACATACGTCTCTTCCCAAATAATTCGTCTCTTCCCATATAATTCAGGCCGATAGGGCTATAATTGCCCGGGCGTACCGGGCATGTCATAAGACCCGGCCTTACCCTTTTTACGGGCCTCGCGGAGAGATGACGGCGATGAGCAAGCGGAACGAGAGCGTACGTGACGATTTGGGAATGACGGCGCCGGACCGGCAGGTTTCCGTTCGCGAGACCTTCGGCCTCGATATCGACATGAAAGTGCCGGCGTTCACGGCCCGCGCCGACCATGTGCCAGAAGTCGATCCCGCCTATCGCTTCGACCACGACACGACGCTCGCCATTCTCGCCGGTTTCGCGCACAACCGCCGCGTCCTGGTGCAGGGTTATCACGGCACCGGAAAATCGACCCATATCGAGCAGGTCGCCGCGCGCCTGAACTGGCCGTGCCTGCGCATCAACCTCGACAGCCACATCAGCCGCATCGACCTGATCGGTAAGGACGCCATCGTGATCCGCGACGGCGTGCAAGTGACCGAATTTCGCGAAGGCCTGCTGCCGTGGGCGCTTCAGCATCCCATCGCCCTGGTGTTCGACGAATACGACGCCGGCCGGCCAGACGTGATGTTCGTGATTCAGCGCGTGCTGGAAGTGGAAGGCCGCCTCACGCTCCTGGATCAGAACAAAGTGATCCGTCCGCATCCGGCGTTCCGCCTGTTCGCGACGGCCAACACCATTGGTCTCGGTGACACGACCGGCCTTTACCACGGCACGCAGCAGATCAACCAAGGTCAGATGGACCGCTGGAACATCGTCGCCACGCTGAACTACCTGAAGCACGACGAGGAAACCAACATCGTACTGGCGAAGGTAAAAGGCTACGACACCGCCGCGGGCAAGAAGCTGATCGCCGCCATGGTCGAGGTCGCCGACCTGACGCGCAACGGCTTCATCGCGGGCGATATCTCGACCGTCATGTCGCCGCGCACGGTCATCAGTTGGGCGGAGAACAACCGCATCTTCAATAATGTCGGCTATTCGTTCCGTGTCACCTTCCTGAACAAGTGCGACGAGACCGAGCGCCCGGTGATCGCCGAGTATTATCAGCGCTGCTTCGGCGAGGACATCGCCGGCAGTGCAGTGGACGCGGTCGCCTAAACGGCCATCCAGATGAATCGCCCCTACTCCGGATCGGACAAGGGACCATCGCGCAGCGAGGCTTTCAAGAGCGCGACGACGGCGGCTGTCAAAGGCATCGCGAACAAGCGCGAGCTGACGGTGGTCTATTCGCCGGTTTCGGCCAACCAGAAAGCTCCCGTGACCACGGGCGAGGTGCGCCTGCCCTCGCCGCCGCACAAGCTGACGCGAGAGACCGTGGCGCGGCTGCGCGGCGCGGCGGACGCCGCCGCGTTAAGGCTGAAACACCACAACGCCGCCATCCATGCCCGGCGCATGCCGGCGAGCAAAGACGCCACCGACGCCTACAACGCCATGGAACAGGCGCGGGTCGAAGTCCTGGGTGCGCGCCAGTATGTGGGCGTCGCGGGCAACCTTTCCGGGGCGCTCGAACAGCGTCTTGCGCTGGAAGGTTATCAGGCCGCGCGCAGCTACGACCAGATCGACCGCAACGATGCACTGCGCGTATTGATCCACGACGCCTGCGACGGCGCGGCCTTGGGCACGACCGGCCAGCATGTCCGCGAAATCCTGCGCCAGGCCTTCGGCGACAAGCTCGACGCGCCGCTGGCGTCGTTGAGCGCCAATGTCCACGACCAGAAGACCAGCGCCGACATCCTGCGCCAACTGATCCAGGCCCTGAATCTGGAAGAGGACGACGTCAGGGACTTGGAGAAGGACGAGGACGAATCCGGCACCGAGGACATCGAGACGGAAGCGGAAACCGAAGAGTCCGACAGCGACGAGAAACAGGACGAAAGTTCAGAGGGCGGCGACGACCGCGGGCAAACGCAAGCCAGCAGCGACACGGTGCAAGGCGAGCAGGCCGAGTCCGAGGTGGAAGGCCAAGGTCAACCGACCATGGACGCCGCGGAAGCCGAGGCCGAAGCCAAACAGGCGCGGCCGCAGCGCGGCCACAACCAGGGCCCGCAGGAAGACCGCTATAAGGTCTTCACCACACGGTTCGACCAAGTGGAGGACGCCGCCAACCTGTGCGATCCGGACGAACTGGTGCGCCTGCGCCTGCAGCTCGACCGCCAGCTTGCCCACCTGCAAGGTGTCGTGTCGCGGCTGGCGAACCGCTTGCAGCGCCGGTTGCTGGCCCAGCAGACTCGGAGTTGGGACTTCGATCTGGAGGAAGGCCTGCTCGACGCAAGCCGGCTCGCCCGCATTGTCGCGAACCCCACACACTCGCTGTCGTTCAAACGCGAGAAGGAAACCGAGTTTCGCGATACGGTCGTCACCCTGTTGATCGACAATTCCGGCTCCATGCGCGGCCGCCCGATCACCATCGCGGCGATGACGGCGGACATCCTCGCGCGCACCCTGGAACGGTGCTCGGTGAAGGTCGAGATTCTGGGCTTCACCACCAGCCAATGGAAGGGCGGACAGTCGCGCCGCCTGTGGACGGAAGCCGGAAAGCCGCCCAACCCAGGGCGCCTGAACGATCTACGCCACATCGTCTATAAGGCGGCGGACACGCCCTGGCGGCGCGCGCGGCGCAATCTGGGCTTGATGCTGCGCGAAGGCATCCTGAAGGAAAACATCGACGGCGAGGCCCTGGCCTGGGCGCACAATCGCCTGGCCATGCGCGGCGAACAGCGACGCATCCTGATGGTGATCTCGGACGGCGCGCCGGTCGACGATTCAACCTTGTCGGTGAACCCCGGTAATTACCTTGAGCATCACTTGCGCGAAGTGATCGCCTATATCGAGAACCATTCCGACATCCAGCTTCTGGCCATCGGCATCGGTCACGACGTGACGCGCTACTACCGCCGCGCGGTCACACTAATGGACGCCGACGAACTGGGCGGCGCGGTGATGAGCCAGCTCACCGACCTGTTCGAGGAAGACATGCGGCGCAGCCGCACGCTTCAAGGCGCGCCGACGGTGTTTTAAGCCGCGTTCCCCAGCACCGGCACCGGCCGATTGCCAAGTAGCGTCGCGCGGTCGGCGGCGATCACGTCGCTCAGGAAGTCGAACACCGCGCGGATACGCGCGCTGCGGCGCAAGTCGGCGTGCGTGACCAACCAGATCTCGATCTCGTGCTTGAAGATGTCCGGCATGATGCGTTCCAGCGAAGGCTCCGCGTCCGCGAGCACGCAGTCGTGCGCGCCGATGCCGATACCCGCCAGCGTCGCGCTCAACTGACCGACGAAGCTGGAGGAGCGGTGCACGATGCGATCGGGCGTGAACAGGCGTTCCAACTTCTCGACGCCGGGATGCGTGCTCATGCTTTCGTCGAAACCGACGTGATAATGGTTCTTGAGCTCGGTGGGATCCGCCGGGCGTCCGTGCCGATCGAGATAGGCGCGCGTAGCGTAAAGCCCCATCACCAGGTCCCCCGCCTTCTTGGCGATCAGGTCGGGCTGCTCGGGACGGAACATGCGGATGGCGATGTCGGCTTCGCGCCGGATCAGGTTGACGGTGCGGTTGTCCACCAGCACTTCGACGCAGACGCCCGGATAGGACGCATGGAAGGCGGCCAGCTTCCGTGGCAGCCAGAGCGACCCCAAGCCTTCCGTCACCGAGATGCGCACCGTGCCCGTCAGGGTCTGATGGGCGGCTTCGGCCTGGCGTTCGATGGCCAGGGCTTCCTCCTCGACCCGGCGCGCGCCCGTGAGAACCTGTTCGCCGGCGTCGGTGAGCAGGAGACCGCGGGGGGTGCGTTGGAAGAGCTGAGCTTTGAGCTGATCTTCGAGCGCGGCGATGCGCCGGGACAGGGTCGGCTGCGACAAACGCAGACGCCGCGCGGCTTGGGACAGGCTTCCTGTCTCCGCCACAGCGATGAAATCCCGGAGAATGCTCCAATCTAGGTTATTCATGATATTTACCGCTCTTATTCCATTTTAAGGAATGGTATGCACGGTTTTCTATCCTATTTTCCCTCGCGTCAGAAGCGAGAGCTTCGAGATTTCTTCGCCAGGAGATTAAGTCATGGGAAAAAAGGCATTTTTTAGGCTCACTTTAGGTGTGGCGGTCCTTGGCGCCGGCTTTTTGGCGGGACCAAACGTGCAAGCGGCTGAGACTCTGGCCGTTTGGTCGGCAACATCCCCGCTTGCGAACCAATCCACAGAAGCCCTTGTCGAGGGGCGCCATACGCATGCGATTCGATTCGCGAAAGGCGTCTTGCGCACCAAGACCAACGCGGGCGACCACCTCATTGCGCGGCAGAACCTGTGTCTGGCCTATCTCGCGCGCGGCGCGCGCGATGAGGCCCAGCCGTTCTGCGACGCGGCGCTGACCGCGGACGCGGGCTATCACATCGTGGAGCGCGACGGTCGCCGGATGATACAAGCCTTAGGCGATCAAGCCTCGGGCGATGCCACCGCGCCAACCCTTGAGGCCACGGTGCGCGCCAACATTGCCCAAGCGCAGGGCAACGCGCTCGCGCAAGACCGCTAGACCGCGAAGGGGTGGCCAATGTTCTTCGTTTCGGTCACCCGTTTGCGATTGCGCGCCTTCCGGTTCTTCCTTCCGCTTGCCTGGCATACCGGCAAGGTGAACCGGCAAATCGCGCGCGCCGACGGATGTCTTTCAAGCGCCGTGCGGGGCGGCCCCAGCGGCATATTCTGGACCGTTTCCGTCTGGCGCGATGAAGCCGCGATGCGGGCTTTCATGGCGTCGGGCGCGCACCTGGCCGCGATGCCCAAGCTCAAACATTGGTGTGACGAAGCCTCCGCCGCCCATTGGACGCAAGAGACGCCTACGGTGAGTTGGGCGGATGCTGAAGGCGGCCTTGCGCAACATGGGTGGACCTCGAAAGTCCTGCATCCTTCGCCCGCTCATGCGACGGGATCGCCGCTCGGATCACCGCGCAGATAACGCCGGCAAATAAAAAAGCCCGCCAACCGGCGGGCTTTTAAATCGTATCGCAGCGAAAGAGGCTTAAGCGGCCTGCTTCGACTGGGCGCGCTTGATGCGGCGCTTGATCACCAGCGCGCTCTCTTCGAGCTTCGCATCCGGCGTCGAGAGCAGGAAGGCATCAATGCCGCCGCGCTTTTCGATGGTGCGCAGACCGTTGCTGGAGACGCGCAGACGCACGCGCTGACGCAGGACGTCGGACAACAACGTCACCTGATGCAGGTTCGGCAGGAACCGGCGACGGGTCTTGTTGTTGGCGTGACTGACGTTGTTGCCGCTTTGAACGCCGCGGCCGGTGGCTGCACAACGGCGTGCCATGGCTGAAATTCCCTTATAAAAACGGGGTTTACCGCCCACAAACGACGGGGGTACCCCGGAAAGTCCGGCGTTGTACCCGCTGGTGGAGTTCGGGTCAAGGGACTCTGGAACCAAAGCGCCGTCTAAAAAATGTGTGTTTTCAACGCTTTGGTAAGGAGCGAGTCGTTTTCGGCGGCGGCGGCGCGTCGTCGAGCAGTTCCCGGATGCCGACAAGCACCAAGAATCGCTTGAGATCGTGGGTCATGAGACGCTTCAACGCCCCGTCGGCCTGATGGAGCGTCAACATCCGGGCGGTGGCCTCGGGATCCTTGCCCGGACGCGGCACCTTCGCGCGCAGTTCGTCCAACTGCCGCTCAAGCACATCGCGCACGTGGGAGCGCCCTTTGCGATGCGCGGCCATAGCGTCCTTGAGGAGCGCCGCGCGTTCCGAGGGGGGCAAGACAGTCTTTCGCGCCGGACGCTTCGCCTTGGGCTTCGGCTTGCCGCCGAACAGCGTGCGCAGGCCCGACCAGGCGGACATCAGTGCTCGGCTCCCGCGGCCTCAAGACGTCTGGAAATCCCATCCAGACTTTCGCGCAGCGGATCGCGGTCCTCACGCGCCTCGGGTATTGGCGCGGCCATCGTTTCCGGCGGCGGCATCGGCGCCGCGAGCGCAGCCAAATCGTCAGCCTGCTTGAAGAGGCGGTAACCGCGTCCCAGCGCCCCCTCCTCGATCACGGCGCCGAGGAGTTTGTCGCCAGCCGTCAGCCCGGCAAGCTGTTCATAGCGGCGCACGAAGCCGGCAAGCGCCGCGCGGGCCGCCAGATCGCGCGCGGCGGCCTCGCCGATGCGCTCGGCGATATCGGGATGCGAGCCGGCGAAGTTCAAGAACGCCTGGACGAACACCGAGGTATCGCCCGCGCCGAACCTGATCCATGCGGCGGCAACCATGTCGCGCTTCATGACCCCCAGGCGCTCCGCCAGAACCGCGGCATTGGCGGCAAGATCCTGGATCGCAAGTTTGCGCGTTTCCGCAGCCAGGCCCTTCGCGGCTTCGGTCTGCATTTCCATGACCGAACGCGCGAGCGTTTCCGCCTGCTGTTGCGTCCGCCGCTCCTGGTTCGCGAGTTCGGCGAAACGCTGCATGAGGCGCGCGGTTTCGCGGCGTTGCTCAAGCACCACCATCACGAGCCACAAGCCGACCAGCGGCCCGGCCGCCGCGGTGAGGACGGCGGCAAGCGCGACGGGTTCCAGGGCCATCAGTCCGGACCACGTCAGTTGCGCGAAATACAACGCGACCACCGCAAGCCAGACGACGGTGGCGGCGACGGCGGCGACAAACGGAATGCGGTCTTTCATATGCGCATTCTAGTGCAAAGCGGGTTCGGATAGAATCGGGTGTTTGCTGCGAAATTGTGAAAGGCCGTGACCGTTGAGCTATCTGGACCGCGTCAACAAGTGCAACGACTGGAACCCCAAGCGCTACGCGCCTTTCACCGTGGACGGCGCGCAAGTCGGGTGGATCCGGCGCGAACGCATCGCCACCCTGAAGAAACATCCCAAGGTGTTCGTCCCGGCGCACGGCGGCATAGCACTCAACCCCAAGCTAAAGACCCCGAAGGCGCGAACGGACGCCATCAAGGAGATCGCCGGCGCGCTCCGCAAGAGCGGACGCTTCCCGGCGCCGCGTAAGGAAATGTACGCGGTGAAAAACAGATGGAGCGAAAAAGAACACTTCCGTCTCGATCGGGGCCTCGTCGCGGCCTTCGGCGTGCGCGCTTACGGCGTGCATGTGAACGGCTTCGTACGCAAGCGCGACGGCCTTCACCTTTGGATCGGCACCCGCGCGACGAACCGCATGGTTGAACCGGGCAAGCTCGACAACATGGTGGCGGGCGGACAACCCGCGGGCCTGTCGCTGATCAAGAACGTCATCAAGGAATGTCACGAGGAGGCGCATATCGGCGCGCGGCGCGCCAGCCAGGCGCGCCCGGCCAGCGTCATCACTTATGCGGGCGAGCGTAAAGGCGAACTGCGCGCCGACACGCTCTTTTGCTTCGATCTCGAAATGCCGGCCTCGGAGAAACCGAAGCCTTCCGAAGAAATCGTGGCCTACAACCTGATGCCGGTCGCCGAAATCCTGCGCATCGTGCGCAAGACCGACCGATGCAAGTTCAACGTCGGCCTTGTGATCATCGATTTCGCCATCCGCCACGGCCTGATTACCCCCGAAAACGAGCCGGACTTCGAGGCCATCGTCGCCGGGCTTCACGTATATCCCCAACCTATTGTGTAACCACCCACCACCCCGCCCCATATGTCGTGCCCGGGGGTGGGGTGGTGGTTGACTTTTTAACCCTTCGCCGTCATTTCTACGCGCCTTTTGCGGCGCGTCTTATTCAAAGGTTCACAGAACCGGGCGCCGCAGCCTAAGATTCCGGGATGAACCGGAACGTGAGTGTGGAGCACTAAGTCAGGCCATGCACTTTCTGGACTTCGAGAAACCGATCGCCGAGTTGGAAGGCAAGATCGCCGAACTGCGGCATCTGTCGGACACCGATGGCATCAACATCGCAGAGGAAGTCAGCCGTCTGCAGACGCGGGTTGATAAGGACCTGCGCTCGGCCTACGCCAAGCTCACGCCATGGCAGAAAACCCAGGTGGCGCGCCATCCGGACCGCCCCCATACGGTGGACTACCTGAAAGCCCTGATCGACGATTTCATGCCGCTCGCGGGCGACCGCGGCTTCGGCGAAGACGCCGCCGTGATCGGCGGCCTCGGCCGCTTCCAGGGCCGCTCCGTCATGGTGATCGGCCTGGAGAAAGGCCGCGACACCGAGACCCGCATCAAACACAATTTCGGCATGGCGAAGCCCGAGGGTTACCGCAAGGCCCGCCGCCTGATGGAACTGGCCGACCGCTTCGGCCTTCCGATCATCACCTTCGTCGACACCGCCGGCGCCTATCCGGGCGTCGACGCGGAAGAGCGCGGCCAAGCGGAAGCCATCGCGCGCTGTATCGACACCTGCTTGAACGTCCGCGTGCCGCTGATCGCGCTGATCATCGGCGAAGGCGGCTCGGGCGGCGCGATCGCGCTGGCCACCGGCAACGTCGTCCTGATGCTTGAACACTCGATCTACTCGGTGATCTCGCCGGAAGGCTGCGCCTCGATCCTGTGGCGCGACAACGAGCAAGCCAAGACCGCCGCCGAGGCCTTGCGCCTGACCGCGCAGGACCTGGAGCGCCTGGGCGTCATCGACGGCATCATCCCCGAGCCCATCGGCGGCGCACACCGCCAGTCCGACGCCACCTTCTCCGCCGTGCGCGAGACCATCGACATGCATATGAACCAACTCGTGCGCGTCGACCCCGGCCAGCTCCGCGCCCGCCGCCGCGACAAGTTCCTGCAGATGGGCCGGAACGGGCTGGAATAGCAGCGCCGTCCTTCGCCCGATTACATGCAGGGCGAAAGCCGCCATGATCAAGAAATCCAAGAAAGACCTCTATTTCTCGATCATGGCCGAAGAGGCGGCCGGACCGAAACTGGTCGGCGTCGCTTATGCCGCCGCCCGGCTGTGGCCCGCCGACACCATCGCCGCGTTGAAGCAACGCCTCCCGCTGACGCCGCAAGATAGCCTGACATACATTGAGCTCCTGTCGCTTGCGGCTGGAATCAAAGAAGAGAGCGAACGCCGAGCGGCCGGGATGCCGACGGCCAATGCCCCAACCCTCGCGGACATGCCCTACAGGTTTGCCCGCGACGAGCTCGTTGCCTTGCAGCAAGCCGCGTTGCCCATCCTGCAGCAGCAACGCAGCGCGAGCATGGCGATCGTGATCGCCGAGGCGCACCTCGCGCTCGGTGCCCTCAACGATGCGGAGCGCGTTTTCAAGATGCTGCGCAACGAAAACGTCCTGGAGCTTGCGACCACCACGTCATTCGATAAAGAGTTCCATGCCACTCTGCCGTCCGTCGCGGCGGCGGGATTCGCCGATTTTCCGGCGGTCGAAACGATCATGTCCGGCGCGCCCTCCGATCAGCCGATCTTCGTCGCGGCCGATCACGTCTACTTCCAGAAATACGGGCCGACTCTGCTGAATTCTGTGCACGAAAATCGCGCCGGCGTCAGCGTCGCGCTGCACATCATGGATGTCGAGGATGCCCAGAAAGAAGCGTTACGCGCTGTCCTGGCCCCCTACGCGTCCATCCTCCACAGCGTCACGACCGAATGGACCGGGTTGCGCGACGAAGCCGCGCGGGCGCGCGGTTACTATCACGCCGTCCGGTACATCCGATTTTATGAGTTCCTCGCACGGCATCGGACGCCGACCTGGTTGCTCGATATCGACATGGTGGTGCGCCGAGAGGCGGCAAAGGCGTTCACCATCCTCAATGGATGTGACGCCGCCTTACAGCTTCTGGCCGGGCGTCGAGAGGCCCGCAATCAGATCATGGCCAGCAGTGTCGGCATCGCCCCAACGCCGGGCGGTCTGGACTATCTGGGTCGCGCAGCGGCTTACATCGCCACTTTTGCACGCGCAAAGAAATTCCCGTGGGGCATCGATCAAGTCGCCCTCTACGCCTGCCTTAAACGCACGCCGACCTTAAAGATCGCAGCTGTCACCCAAGACATTGTTGGCGGAGAAGACTCCCTCTTCGTCGCCACGAAAAGCGGGGCCTAGCGCGGCGCGTAGATGATGATCGCCGCGCCGGCGAGACAGACCCCGGCCCCCGCGAGATCCCAGCGGTCCGGCGGCGACTTCTCCATCACCCACATCCAGACCAGCGACGCCGCGATATAGACGCCGCCGTAAGCCGCGTACGCCCGGCCCGCGAGAGGGCTTTCCACGAGGGTCAGCAGGTAGGCGAAAAGGCAGAGGCCGGCCACGCCCGGAAGCGCCCAAAGCGCCGACGCATTCAGGCGCAACCACGCCCAGAAGGCGAAGCAACCCGCGATTTCGGCGAAGGCGGCTGCTATGTAGATAAGGGCTGTCTTCATTCGCCGTTCTTATCATGACTTTGCCGTGGCTCACATTCGCGACCGGACTGGGGCTCGGCCTGGCGATCGCCATGCCGGTCGGCCCTATTTCACTGATCTGCCTCCAGCAGGCCCTGACGCGCGGGTTCGGGGCGGGGGTGGCCGCGGGCCTTGGGGTTGCCCTCGCGGACGCGGCCTATGGCGCGCTGACGGCATTTGGACTGACGACGCTGACCAATGTGCTGGTCAACCTGCAGACGCCGCTGCGGATCTTAGGCTTGATCACCATGTTGTGGCTGGCGTGGCGCATCTGGCGCGACGCCGATACGCCGAAGCATTTGAGCGGCGGCGTCCGCGCGGGCGCGGCGACAACCGCGCAGCTCTTCGCGCTGACCATCGCCAATCCCATGACAATCCTGACGTTCCTCGCGCTGTTCGTCGGCGCGGGCGTAGGCATGGAGGGACGCTATGAACATTCCGCGGCCTTGACGGTAGGCGTGTTCGCGGGATCGTTTCTGTGGTGGGTTGGGCTGTCCTGGATCGCCGGCGTCTTGCGGACACGCGTCAACGACAAGACGTTACGCGGCGTCAACCGCCTCTCGGCCTTGACCCTCACAGGCTTCGCGCTTTGGATTTGCGCGACTCTTATTCAGGGATGGTAGTGGCCCCAGATCGTCCAGGCGCCGATGACCATGAATCCGACGCCGGCGATCAGCTTCAAGGGAATCGCCGTCAGGTACTTCTGGGCGAAGGTGCCGAGCGCGACCGCGATGGCCGTGGACAATACCAACGCGGCGGCGGCGGCGAAAAAGATCAGCCAGCGCGACTGTTCCTTGTCGGTCGCGAAAAGAACCGTGGCCAACTGCGTCTTGTCACCCAACTCCGCGAAGAAGACCGTGGCGAAGATCGCGAGCAGTTGGCTCATGATTTTACGCCCCTAATGCTTTGACGCCCGGAAGTTCCTTGCCTTCCATCCACTCGAGGAACGCGCCCCCGGCGGTGGATACGTAAGAGAGTTTGCCGCCGACACCGGCCGCGTTGACCGCAGCGACGGTGTCGCCGCCTCCGGCCACGGAGACCAGCACGCCTTTTTGCGTGAGCGACGCCGCGGCATTGGCGACAATATTCGTGCCCGCGTTGAAGGGCTTGATCTCGAACGCGCCGAGCGGGCCGTTCCACAGCAAGGTCTTGCACTGAGCGAGCTTGGCTTCGAGTTGCTTCGCGCTGGCGGGCCCGACGTCGAGGATCATCATGTTCGCCGGAACGGCGTTGATGTCGACGATCGCCGTGGCCGCGCCTTCCTTGAAGGCGTCGGCGACGACCGCGTCGGTCGGCAGGAGCACTTCGCAACCGGCTTTTTTGGCCTTTTCCAGAATGCCGCGGGCGGTATCGGCCAGATCGCGTTCGCACAGCGACTTGCCGACATTGACGCCTTGCGCGTTCAGGAACGTATTGGCCATGCCGCCGCCGATCACCAGCATCTCGACCTTCTCAACCAGATTGTTGAGCACATCGAGCTTGGTGGAGATCTTGGCGCCGCCGACGATGGCCATCACGGGCTTCTTCGGGTTTTCGAGCGCCGCCGTAAGCGCTTCCAGTTCGGCCTGCATCTGGCGGCCGGCGTAGGCCGGCAGCACATGCGCAAGGCCCTCGGTCGAGGCGTGAGCCCGGTGCGCGGTCGAGAAGGCGTCGTTCACATAGATATCGCCCAACGCCGCCAGTTCCTTGATGAAGCCGGCGTCGTTGGCTTCCTCGCCGTTGTGGTAGCGCAGGTTCTCGAGCAAGGCGACGCCGCCGTCCGCAAGGCCGTCGACCACCGTCTTTGCCGCGGGTCCGACGCAATCGTCGGCGAACGCGACCGGCGCGCCGACAACCTTGGACAGAACCGCGGCGATGGGCTTCAAGGACATCTCGGGCACGCGCTTACCCTTCGGACGGTCGAAATGCGAGAGCACGACGACCTTCGCCTTCTTGGCGATGAGATCCTTAAGGGTCGGCGCGAGGCGCTCGATACGGGTCGCGTCGGTGACGCGACCCTCTTTCATCGGAACGTTGAGGTCGGCGCGCACGAGCACGCGTTTGCCGGCAACGTCGGCCTGGTCGAGAGTCTTGAACGACGGCATCGCTTTACCCCGAAGCCTAGAGCAACTTGCCCATGACGTTCAGGGTGTCGAGCATACGGTTCGAGAAGCCCCACTCATTGTCGTACCACGACAGGATACGCACGAAATTGCCGGGCATCACTTTCGTCTGCGTGAGATCGAAGGTCGAGGACGCCGGATTGTGGTTGAAGTCGATGGAAACGAGCGGCAGCGAATTCACGGCGAGAACGTTCTTGAGGTTGCCGTTGAAGGTTTTGCCGGCCGCGGCGTCGCTCATGGCCTGATTGATATCGGCTTCCGTGACGGACTTCGCGAGCACGCATTTCAAATCCACGGCCGAGACGTTCGGCGTCGGCACACGGATCGAGGTGCCGTCGAGCTTGCCCTTCAGTTCCGGCAGCACCTCACCGACGGCCTTCGCGGCGCCGGTGGACGTCGGAATCATGCTGAGGGCGGCGGCGCGGGCGCGGCGCAGATCCTTGTGCAGCGTATCCACGGTCGACTGATCGCCGGTGTAGGCGTGGATCGTGGTCATGAAGCCCTGCTGCAGACCGAACAGTTCGTTCAGCACGTAGGCGACGGGCGCAAGGCAGTTGGTGGTGCAGGAGGCGTTGCTGACGACCGTGTGCTCTTTTTTGAGCTTGTCGTGGTTCACGCCGTAAACCACAGTCAGATCGGCGCCCGCGGACGGAGCGGACACCAGCACCTTCTTCGCGCCGGCGCCGAGATGAGCCTGAGCCTTCTCCTTATCGGAGAAAATACCCGTGCATTCCGCAACGATGTCGATGCCGAGATCTTTCCACGGCAGCTTGGACGGATCGCGCTCCTTGAGCACCTTGATGCGCTTGCCGTTGACGACCATGTCGTCGCCTTCGACGCTGACGTCCGCCGGCAAGGGGCCGTGGACGGAATCAAACCGCAGCAGGTGGGCGTTGGCGTCCGCCGGACCGAGATCGTTGATGGCCACGAATTCGACGTCCGAGCGCTTGGCTTCGATCATCGAACGGAAAACCATGCGGCCAATGCGACCGAACCCGTTAAGTGCGACTCGAACTGTCATGGGTGCTTCGCTTCCTTATATATTTGTTGGGAATGCGGCCTGGAGCGGCCCCGCACGGGCCGACGGCCTCCCGGTTCAGAATGTGCCCGGAAATACAATAGTCTCCGCGAGAATCCAAGCCGGGTCGGCGCATATCTGCCATTGCGTTACATGAGGTCTGCTTGAGCCCCGCAAAAGCTTCGCCTATCGGCAAAATCTTCAAATCGGCCGAGAAACCAGCGTCCATGACCGACGCGGCGTTCGGCAAATTGAAGGACGATTTGCGCCTGGACCTGATCGAACTCCAGCAGAAGATTCGCGGGGCGGCCGCGTTCCCGGTCATCGTCGTGCTGGCGGGGGTGAAAGGGGCCGGGGTGATCGACACCCTGAACGTCATCAACACCTGGATGGACCCGCGTTGGGTCGAAACCCACGCTTTCGAGGCCCCAAGCGACGAGGAGCGGGAGCGGCCGCCCTTCTGGCGCTATTGGCGCAGCCTGCCGGCCGCGGGCGCCATGGGGCTCTATCTGGAGGGCTGGTACGGGGAACTGCTGGGACTGGACCCAAAGCGGCCCGTGGGACGGGGCGATGAACGCCTGCGCCACATCGCGGCGTTCGAACAAACGCTGGCGGACGACGGCGCGCTGATCGTGAAGTTCTGGCTGCACTTGAGCGAGGGCCAGCAGCGGAGCGCCGCGGACGAGCCTATTTGCGACGATCCGATCTTCGGCTTGCGGCCGGCAGATCACGCGTGGCGGCCGCAACCGCCTTACAGCGTCTATATCAAGACCGCCGCGCATATCATCGCGAGCACCAATACCGATGCCGCGCCGTGGCGCATCATCGCCGGGCGCGACGCCAATCACCGCCGCGCCGCGATCCTGAACGCGCTGCGCACCGCGTTCCAGCGGCGTCTGCGACAGTCGCCGCGCCGCAAGAAACCGGCGCGCGCGGCCACGGAAAAAGCCCCGCGGCATGACGTGCTGGCCAGCCTCGACCTTACCCAGACCCTGTCGGACGAGGATTACGCCAAGGCGTTCCATAAACAGCAGGCCCGCCTGTACCGCGCGCAAGACGCCGCGCGTGATGCGAAGATTTCAAGCGTCGTCGTGTTCGAGGGACGCGACGCGGCCGGCAAAGGCGGCGCGATCCGGCGGTTGTCGTATGCGTTGAGCGCTTACAACTATAAAATCGTTCCCGTCGACGCGCCGAACGACGAGGAGCGTGCGCATCACTATCTGTGGCGCTTCTGGCGCGCGCTGGGACGCGCCGGTCAGATGACGATCTTCGACCGAAGCTGGTATGGCCGGGTGCTGGTGGAGCGCGTCGACCACTTGACGCCGAAAGCCGCCTGGCAACGCGCCTACGATGAAATCAACGCCTTCGAGGAGCAGTTGACCGCCTCGGGCACAGTGCTCCTCAAATTCTGGCTCCACGTGGGGTATGACGAGCAGCTCGCGCGCTTCAAGGAGCGCGAGAAAGACCCCGCAAAATCCTGGAAACTGACCGAGGACGACTGGCACAATCGGCGGCAGTGGAAGGGCTACCTGAGCGCCGTGAACGATATGGTAAAACGAACATCCACCGACACCGCGCCGTGGCGACTTGTTCCGGCGAACAGCAAGAAATTTGCGCGCATCATGATCTTGAGAGAAATCGCCGACGCCCTGGAAAACGCCCTGACGGAGCGCCGCCGCGGATGACCTTCGCGCCCGCCCTTGTGATCGAAGGCCTGGCCTTGCGTTTCGTCGGCCACGACGCGGTCCACGACGCCTTGCGCGGCGTATCTCTGTCCGTCGGCGCGGGCGAAATCGTCGGCGTGGCCGGAGAATCAGGGTCGGGGAAATCGATCACGGCGCTGAGCGTCCTGCGCCTCCTGCCGCCTCAGGCGCAATTAAAAGCCGCGCGGCTGGAGGTCTTCGGCCGCGATATCCTGTCGCTTCCAGCGCCCGACCTGCAGGACGTGCGCGGCGCGCAGGTCGCGATCGTGTTCCAGGAACCCATGACAGCCTTGAACCCGGTTTTGCGCATCGGCGTCCAGATGTGCGACGTGCTGCTGCGGCACACGGCCATGACGCCGGCGGAAGCAAAGGCCTTATCGCTCGATCTTCTGCGGGACATGAAGATCGACGATCCCGAACGGGTCTTCGCCGCCTATCCCCACGAGCTTTCGGGCGGGATGCGCCAGCGCGTCATGATCGCGATGGCGTTTTCGTGTCGTCCACGCCTCATCATCGCCGATGAACCGACCACGGCGCTGGACGTCACGGTGCAGGCCCAAATCCTGAACCTGCTGCGCGCTCGCGCCAAGGCGACCGGAACCGCCGTGCTGCTGATCAGCCACGACCTTGGCGTCATCGCGCAATTGTGCGACCGGCTATATGTCATGCATCGCGGCGAGGTCGTGGAGCATGGTCCGGCGCGCGCCGTGCTGCGCGGACCGCAGCATCCATATACGCGGCAACTGTTGAACGCCCTGCCCGACGGGAAGCCGCCGCGCGCGCGTCTGGCGACGAACGACGTCCCGGCGGCGGCGGCGCGCACGATCGCGCGCGATAAGGACCCTCTTCTCAAGATCGAGAATGTCAGCATCCGTTATCCGGCGCGGCGCGATGTCCTGGGCCGGGCGATCTCCTTCACCACGGCCGTCGACAATGTGTCCTTGGATATTCACGACGGCGAGACGGTGAGTCTCGTCGGCGAATCCGGCTGCGGAAAGACGTCGCTGGCGACCGCCGTGGTCGGTCTGACGCCGCTCGCGTCCGGGCGCATCGTTCACTGCGGCAGCGAGGGTTCGGACGCCTGGCGGCGCAACGTGCAGATCGTCTTCCAGGATCCTCAAGGCTCGCTCGATCCGCGCTGGCCGGTGTGGAAGATCATCACGGAACCGGTCGCGACGGCAGGCGGCGTTACCGGCAGCGAATTGCGCGACCGCGCCGCCGATCTCTGCCGGCGCGTCGGGCTGGATGCGACGATGCTGGACCGGCGGCCGCACGAATTTTCCGGCGGGCAACGCCAGCGCCTCGCCATCGCACGGGCGCTGTCGGCCGAACCGAAACTTCTGATCCTCGACGAGCCGACGTCGGCCCTGGATGTCTCGATCCAAGCGCAGATCCTAAACCTGCTGCTCGACCTCCAGGATGAAAAAGGGCTGACGTACCTTTTCATCTCGCACAACGTCGCCGTCGTGCGACATCTCTCGGACCGAGTCGCCGTGATGAAGGGCGGCCGCATCCTGGAAATGGGCGAAACGGCACACGTCTTCGATGCGCCGTCCCATCCTTACACGCGGGAGCTGATCGCCGCCGTGCCGACCGTGGCGGTTTAACCGCGCGGCGTGAACTGGGTGTGAAAAACACGCCGATTTGGTCCGAAATAGTTGCAACGGACTTCCGGACATAGACGTTTTAGGCGTAGAAAGGTAACGGCGCTGGGAGCGATCCGCTGGCGCGCCGCGACATTCGCGTTTGGATCGAAGCCGCTAAGGGGGATTGGGGGCGGTTTCAAGTCCAGTATCCGATGCCCCAATCACACCAAGAACCCAATCAAGGCACTCCGTTGCTTTGGGTGGCGCGCGCCGGTGAAGCCGGCGCAGGTTGATAAGGGGCATGAATGCTTCCCGAGACACGCGCACGGCGAGACGCCGCGACTGCAGTCACCGACGACGCCGATTGCGTCGACATCCTTCTTTTTGCCGCTGCGCGTTCCCCGATCACGACGCGCATACGTGTATGCGAACGACCCAGCACCTTCCCAGCAGGCCCGCGATGAAACTTTCCCGGCGCAGCGTCCTATCAGGCCTCACCGCAGGCGCGGGCCTCGCGGTCGCGCCCGGTGTCAACGTCTCGTTCGCCGCCGCGGGTTCGCCGCCGCGCGATGTCCTGGTCATCGTCTTTCAGCGCGGCGCGTGCGACTGGCTTCAGATGCTCGCGCCGGCGGGCGATCCGGATTACATCGCCGCGCGCCCTTCGATCCGCGTTCGTACGACAGGAACGACGGCCGGCATCGGGCTGGGAACGTTGGATGGAACCGACCTTTACTTGAGCGCGAGCGCGCCGGAACTCAAGACTCTGTACGATTCCGGCGATCTGGCCTTCGTGCACGCCACGGGCCTGTTCACCGCGGACAGGAGCCACTTCACCTGCCAGGCCAATATGGAGAAGGGCACAGCCGACGCCGACCCCGAACAGAACACAGGCTGGCTGGCCCGGCATACCGCGTCCGTGGGCGCACCGACCGACATGGCGATTGTCAGCGCAGGCGCCACGAACCCGACGTCGCTGCTCGGTGAAAAAGATGCGATCGCCATCGCCGACCCGCAAAGCTTTAACGTCTCGGGCGGGGCGGGCAACGCGAACATCATCCGCCTCTTGAACGGATCGGGGACGATGACCCCCTACAAGATCGCGGCCAACAAGACCCTCGACGCCGTGAGCGACGTGCAAGCGGCCCTCACCGGCTTTCAGGATCCGTCGGGGAGCGCAGGATACACCAACGGTCCGTTGTCGCAGGCCTTGCGCGCCGTGGGCCGCATGATCCGGATGAATCTTGGACTGGATGTGGTGACCGTCGACTTCGGCAGTTGGGATCACCACAACAACCTGACCAGCGAGTTCGCCGCGCGCACCACCGAATTCTCACGCGCGCTGGCGGCGTTCTGGACCGACATGGCGTCCTACCGCAATCGCATCACGCTGGTGACGATGACGGAGTTCGGACGCCGTTTCCGGGAGAACGCGAACCAAGGCACGGACCATGGCTCCGCGTCCGGCATGCTGGTGCTGGGCGGCAACGTCAACGGCAACCGCATCTACGGCCGGTGGCCGGGTCTTGCCGCCGCGCAGTTGATAAACGGGGACATGACGATCACAACCGACTATCGCCAGGTGCTGGCGGAAATCCTGGTCAAACGTCACGCCGAAACGCACCTGCAAAAGGTGTTCCCCACCGTCGCCTACGCGCCGCTCGGCATCCTGCGGAGTTGACGCATCACATGACCCGATCATTGCGCCGGAAAAGAGACGCCGCGTCCGGAGGGCAGAATGCCGACGACACCTAGCGCGAACCGCCGCGCGCTCAACCGCATCACCTTCGGCGCGCGCGATCTCGACGAACAGGCGGTCAATCTCATGGGATGGGAGGCCTGGCTCGAGGCGCAGCTCGCGCCGCCGCCGGGAGACGACGAGGATTTGGCCGCGCACCTCGCGGCGCAAACCCTCCCCATCCGCTACGCGGCCGCCGATCCCGCCGCCACACGCGGCACATGGCCGGCGGTCGACGAACTCCGCCCGCTCAATCACCTCAACAAGGAACCAGCCGACTTGTGGTTCCTGCACCGCAACGCCGGCGGCAGCGTCTCGACCGCCGAGCGGACCCGCGTGCGCCAGGAGTTGGCCGCGGCGACCTGGATCAGAAACGCGCACAGCCGCTATCAGGTGCGCGAATTCATGGTCGACTTCTGGCACAATCACTTCAACATCTCCAAGTTCGAGAACGAGGGCGCGACGACGCTGCTGCCGGTGTTCGACCGCGTGGCGATCCGCGGCCATGCCCTGGGGAACTTCCGCGCGCTGCTGGAGGCCACCGCGACGTCGGCCTCGATGCTCATCTATCTTGACAACTTCCTGAGCACGTCGACGACGCCTAACGAGAACTACGCCCGCGAGATCATGGAACTCCATACGCTCGGCGGCGCGGCGTATCTGGGCGTCGGCGCGGACGGCGCGCCGCCGACGGACGAGACGGGAACGCCCATAGGCTTCACGGACCGCGACGTCCTGCAGGCCTCGCGCGCGATGTCGGGATGGACCATCCAATATGGGCAGCGCGGCCCAAGCGGCAACCTGCCCAACACGGGCGAGTTCATCTACAACCCTCGCCAGCATCACACGGGGACGACGACGGTCCTGGGCCGCGGCTTATCCGGGCTGACGGGCGACATGGAACAGGGCCGGGCATTCCTCGACGCCATTGCCGCGCATCCGGCCACCGCGCGCCATGTGTGCGAACGTCTGCTGCGCCGCATCTTTGGGAATTCATGGACCAAGGAGGTCTATGCCCGCGCCGTGACCGCCTTCACCGCCCACGCGGAGGCGCCGGACCAGATCGCGCATGTCTTGCGCGCGATCCTGCTCGACGGCGACGAGATGTGGTGGGTGAAGACGACGAAAGTCCGCCGGCCGTACGAACGGATTCTCGCGATGGTGCGGACCACGGATATGGTTTTGGCGGCGAGCACGTCGATGACCAATGCGCTTGACCGCCTTTCGGACGGGCTGTTCGCCTGGGCCGCGCCGGACGGGCGGCCGGACGTCGACGCTTACTGGCTTGCGACCGGTGCGAACCTCGCCACCTGGAACCTCTTGTTCCAGGTCCCCAACTGGCGCGAAGTGCAAACCACCTTGACCGCGCAGACGCCGCTGACGGCTGCGGAGTCCGCCACGGCGACGGTGCAATACTGGGTCCGGCGGATGACCGGGGCGGACCTGTCGGAATCGCAGATGAACATTCTGATCGCGGATCAGGCGGGCGCGAACGGCGCTCCGTCCCTGATCCTCAACCGCCGGCCGGCCGCGACGATCGAGAACGCCTATCGGCGGCTCGTCAGCCTGATCGCGACGACGGACGCCTTCGCACTGCGCTAAATCCTTTTGAAAAGAAAACGGCGCGCGCCCGGTACGGACGCGCGCCGTTTTTTGTCGGACACAGCGCGACTAGGCGGCCTTGGCGTCGTCTTTCGCCGCGCCGCGCGTGTTGTAGAAGTAGCCCACGGCGATGACAACGATCACCGCAAGCTGTGCAAGCAACGAGTACAGCGACGGATAGATGCCGAGCACTTCAAAGCGCGGGAAATTCACGACGCTCGGCGGAAGCTGACCGCCTTCCTGCAACGCCGCGACACCCTTGCCCGCGAGGACGACCGCGAGGATCGCCACCAGAGCCGAACTGAACGCGAAGAACTGCGAAATGGGCAGACGCTTGCTGGTGCGCAGCATTACGATGGTGATGATCACCAGGGCGACAACGCCGGCGATGAACCCGCCGACAATAGCGCCGACGTTCCCGCGCGCCCACAGCGCGATGTAGAACAGAATGGTTTCAAACACCTCGCGGTACACCGCGACAAAAGCGAGGCCGAACAGGAACCATGCGGAGCGCTTGCTGAGCGCGGCTGAAATCTGTTCTTTCATGTAGGCCTGCCAGCGGCCGGCAAGGCTCTTGCCGTGCATCCAGATGCCCACGGCGACCAGCACGACCGCGGCGAAGAGCGCGGCGATCCCTTCCGTCAACTCGCGGCTGGACCCGTCGATATCGAAGAAGTAGGCGGCGACGACCCAGGTGACCATCCCGGCCACGAGGGCACCCGCCCAACCGCCGTGCACGTAAGGCAGCACGTCGCGGCGTTCGACCTTGGTCAGGAAGCCGATCATCGCGACGACGACCAGCAGCGCTTCGACACCTTCACGCACGAGAATGGTGAAAGCCCCGAGGAACGCCGCCATACCATCGTCCGCGGACGGCGCGAGAGCCGCATCCGTTGCATCGAACAGCCCACGCAGGATTTGGACTTGCGCGGCGACATCGCCGACCGGCGCGCCGGCGGCGATCCGGGTACGGTATTCGCCCATGGCCGTTTCAACTTCGGCGAGGAGATTGGAATTGCGGGTGCGCAGAAGCGCTTCGACCGGTTCAAACCCGTCGAGATAGGAGGCCAAGGCGAGTGTACCGGCGGTGCGGGCGTCACCGGCTTCGTAGGCCTTGAGGCTTTCAGCAAGGCGCGTGCGCGCAACACTGAGTCCGCCTTCCGCCGGACGGTCGGCGACCGCAGGCTCGGCCCGCAAATACGCGATGACCGCGCGGGCCTGCTCGGCGCCGACGACGGCGGCGAAACGCTCCTCGGTCACGGCGGTCAGCGCCGCGAGATCGGGTAGCGCCGTACGGACGGCGTCGTCACTCTGCCACAGCTTTTCACCCTGCGCGCGCAGCTCGGGCGTCGCGGACATGTTGCCGACATAGAAGGCGAGCGCCCAACGCTGATCCACCGGGAGCGTTTCAAAGCTCATCATGCCGGTATCGGCGACACCCTGGGTGATCACCTCGTAAAGGGCGAAGGCGCTCCGCACTTTCGCGCGCTCATGATCGGTGAAGTCGATGGGCGGTGGATCGAGATGCGCGCCTGTTTCACCATCGCCGCGGCCTTCGACGCCGTGGCACGCGCCGCAATGTTCCTGATAGAGGGCGGCGGCATTCGTAAGATCAGGGACGGCATCAGGCGCAACCGGCACCGGATAGAGCGCAACGAGCGCCGCGCTCAAGGCGTTGGCGAGCTGCGCCACTTCGGCGGGCGACGCCATTGCGGTGATCGCGGCCTGCAGCCCGTCGGCCTGCGTGAGCAACGCCGGCTGTCCGTCGCGCGCGGGCAGCGCCTCAAGGCGCGTGCGCACGGTCGTGACGAACTCCTGCATCTCGGCGTATTCGCCTTCGTTCTTGATGGCGCCGTCGGCGACGGCTTCCACATAATCGACGGCGATATAGTCGACGAGCTGCCAGATCTGCCGGACGTCAGCCGTCGGATCGGCCGCACCTTGCGCGCCCGCGGGCGGCGCGGTCAGAACGATCGCCGCCATCAAAGCCAGGAAAGCCGTCGTCCGACGGAAGAAAGAAGCCGCGCGCGCGAGCATTGGAAAGTCCTTCGCCACCCATAACCCAGTTCAGACCGGTGTATTGCAATTGATAATGGCTCGCAAGGTCAATCGGGCGCGCCGGCGCACAGGACGGACGACAAATCGCCCGCCCTGCGTTCAGTCCATCTTCTTCAACTTGCCGGTTATTTGCTCCGCACGAGGCGTACGGCGTTGCTGGAGGACTGGTAGCCGTTAAACGTTGCGCCGCCGCCGAACTGGACCAGCCAGGCAAGGTCCCGGTCGGTCTGGTCCGCGCTCCAATACCAGAGCTTCAACGGATCGAGGTTGGGGAACGCTTCGGGATTGATCGAAGGTGAACAGGCCTTCGACACCAGGCTCAGAAGCTCCTCGCGGGTGGGCAGACGCCATCCGCGCCGCGCTTCGCGCCGGGCATCCTTCCAATCGAACTCTGCCACGGTCCCCGTGCATCCCTGGCCTTCCTGCCATGCCTGGCCGACGCTGCAACGCTGCCAGGTCAGCCCGGTTTCCCGGTCCACCACTTCGGCGCCGTTGAGCGCATAGCGCGTTGTTGGGATGGGATTGCGCTGCGGGTCGCAGGCGGCCCATGCCGATGTGCTGATCATCGCCCCCACCACCGTGGCGACGACAACACCCTTTCTCAAGATTTTCATCACTCGTTCCTCCATCGCATGACAAACATCGGTTGCGCCGACACTGCGGGGGAACGAAGGTCCGTTGCGGCACCCGTGCGCGGCGAAACATCCGACCAGAAGGCGAAATAATTCCGCCACGCATGCAATCAAGTAGGGAAACCCGACACGGAAGGCCTATGAAAAGGCCCCTCGCGCCGTTGTGAGCGCCGAGAGGCCCAAAGAACGCAAACAGGACGGGGAATGCTTAGCGAACGTCGCGGCGCGGCGAGCGAGCTTGCTTCAGGGCCGATTGAACGCCGCCGACGGCATTCTGGACCTTGCCCGCCGCCTTTATCGCCTTTCCTTGGACAACCATTTTCTGGTCGCCCACGATCTTTCCGACCTTTTCCTTCATACGGCCCGCAACGGTTTTGGCTGCGCCCGCGATGCGGTTCTTATTCACGCGCGCCTCGCGCGCTCGAGACGACAATTGTCGTGCGCCCGATCTCGAGATCGTTCACCGCCATGCTTGCCGCACCGTTGGGCGCGCCGGACGTGACGCTGATACCGGCAACCGCTGAAAGCTGGGAAAGCCGCGCGCTGTCGGCGACAAGCAGCCCCGTGGCGGGCGGCATCGCCACCCCGGCCGGGACATAGCGCTGCATAAGAGAGACGGGCGCCGAGGGCGCCGGCGCCTCAATCGCGGTATCACTTGAGGCGACGACAAGAGATTGGGCATTCGCCGAGAGACTCAGCAACAGCGGGGCTGTGAGAGCGGCGGCGCACAAGAAATTGCGAAACATGACGGGACTCACTGGTTAGGCCACAACAGGATCGATATGTGGTCGTAACGGCGCGAAGTCATCTCAAGTTCCGCGCATAAAATGCATATGCGCCCGGCAAAAACGCTTGGGAAATCAGGCAAAATGGTGGCGCGATGCAAGACGACCGCAGGGTGCCGCATTCTCGCGTTCTAGTGCTTGCTCGCGTTCTAGTGCTTGAGCGGCACCGGCTGGCCGTCGCGAAACGCGGCGACGCTGACGTTGGCGCCATGAGACTGGCGCATCACCACAACCGGGCTCGAACCGTACTTGGAGGAGAAGCGGGCGACGACGCGTGCGCGCTCCTCGTCCTGCGCGGCGCAGAACCACTCAAGATGGCCATCCTGCTGCTCAAGAAAGAGGGCGTACATTTTTACCAAACCCACGCGGATTGCGGACCTGCGGAGTCAACGCGGGCCGTGCGCGAAAGTTGCCGCGCATGACAGCGCTGCCTCAATGTTGCCAAGGTTGCCGGTGGGAGCAAATTCGCGTGTCGTGCGTTGTACCCGGCATGATCGGTGAACCGCACATTCACGCTCTCACACTCGACAATCCGTTTTCGGGCCGGATCGCGAAACAGTTCGAGGCGCCGTTCGCGCATCAACGCGATCTTTCGTACCGGTGCTGTGCGTGCGGCCAGCGCGTGAACGCGCGCGATCTGGGCCAGGTGTTTCACCATGAGACGCCGGGCCATCGCGCCATTCCGCCGCAGCTTGTGGGCTGACGCCCCCGATTCGGTTCTTCTCCAAACTCTCCAAATGCTGCGCTGACGGTTTTGGGACCCAGGTGTTTCGGTTTAAAACCTTTTTTTGTTGTGCCGCTAAATACTTGTAAGCCCACCGGGAACCTTTCCCTTTTTCCGTGCGTTCATGACGTCGGAGGGAATTCGCGCAGTACGATCAGTTATTGTATTGTCGCAACACTCTGAAAAATAACTCAAAAAGACGTCTTTACTAACTTGCAGCGAATACATCCTGCCGCCATGGTTGTAAGCGTCTGCGATCCCCCTTCGCATACGGCTTTATCGGAGAAGAAACATGAAAAGACTACGTCTCGCGCTCATGGCAGCAGTTGCCGGAACCGCGATTTCGACCTCGGCCCACGCGGTCGACCCGGGCGGTTATTTCTCGCTCGGCGCTGGCATTAACATGCCTGAGCATGATCGTGTCACCCTGATGGATCCCGCGACATCCTCGACGGGTAACAAAATCTCGTTCGACAACGGCTGGATCGGCACCGTCGCCGGCGGCGTGAAAATGGATTCGGGCTTCCGCCTTGAACTCGAATTCGGTTATCGCGACGCGGACCTGAAAGCGCTTCAAGCGTTCCCGGCCAGCGGCGACACCGAGACGTGGCACCTGGGCGTCAACGGCTTGTACGACTTCCAACCGATGGGCGGCGTTATCACGCCGTATCTCGGTCTCGGGATCGGCTACGCCGAAACCCAATTGAGCCGCGTGCAGGGTCTGGGCCCGATCTATCACAACACCGACACGCACCTGCAGTGGCAGGGCATCGCCGGCGTTGAAGGCCCGATCGGCGACCGTGCCGCGTGGTTCATCGATTATCGCTACATCGCGGTGCCGAACCTCGAGTTCGCCTCGCGCGGCGCGCAAACGATGATCGATTACGACAACACCAGCCACAACATCATGTTCGGCGTGCGCTTCTCGTTCGCGAAGCCGGAACCGGCGCCCGCGCCGGCCGCGGCTCCGCCGCCGCCCCCGCCGCCCCCGCCGCCGCCGCCGCCGCCGCCGCCTCCTCCGCCACCGGTGCCGCAGAAGTTCCTTGTGTTCTTCGACTTCGACCGCTCGAGCATTCGTGCGGACGCCGCGAAGATCATCCAGGAAGCGGCCGCCTATGCGAAGAAGACCGGCAAGGCCCGCATCACCACGACGGGTCACGCCGACACGTCCGGCGCGCCGGCCTACAACCTGGCTCTGTCCGAGCGCCGCGCTCGCGCGGTCAAGGCTGAGCTGGCGAAACTGGGCTTTGCGGAAAACGAAGTCTCGGTGGTCTTCCGCGGTGAATCTGAACCGCTCGTGCAAACCGGCGACGGCGTGCGCGAACCTCAGAACCGCCGCGTCGAAATCGTGATGGACTAGACTAAAAGACGCGCTCCGGCTTCGCAGCCGGAGCGCCGGCTACACTTAAGGCGTCAGTGGATCATCCACTGACGCCTTTTTGTTTTGGGGGGCGCTAACGTTCTCGTAACGGGGGAAAAGGAAACAAAACGTACGATATTCGCGTTCTATGTCTCGAAGCCTCCCCACAAAGAACGTCCGCCTTCACGGAGAGCGGGTCAAAAGAGAGAGGCGAGACAGGAAAGAGGCGCTAAACACATGCCGTTCCATGTGACCCATACAACGACCCCGGAGCAGGCCATCGACATGGCTTACGAGTTGGGCACATCTCTGCGCGCGACGGGATGGCCCCGCTCGCGCGAAAAATACGCGCGGGATTTGTGGGTCGACTACGAGTTTCGGGACGATCCTCTCCGCCCTTTTCTCGATGCCGGCTTCACGGCCGGTTATACAGGCGGCCGCAAACCGCGCCCCAAAGATCTGCACTAGCCGGGTGCGAGAGCGCGCGAGCGGCTATTTCGCGGCGGGAAGTTGCGCGTCGATGCGCTGGGCTTGCGCGAGATGATCCTTGGCTTGAGTGATCATCGCGCGCGCGTAGGCGCGGAAATTGTCTTGCCCGGTGTTTCCAAACGCCGTGTGCAACGTCACCGACTCCTGCTGACCGGCGACCTGCATCGTCATGTAGAGCTTGTTGAAATCTTCCATACCCACGTTCATCAACTTGTCGAGTAGAGCTTGGCGCTCGGGCTCCAGCGCGGTAGGCGGCGACACCCCGATCTTCGCCTTATCAAGTTCGACTTTCAGCTTATTGGCGGCGTCCGTGTTCTCCGACACCATCTTCTGAGCGAACTGCCGGATCGCGGGGTCCTGCGAGCGTTGGAGCGCAAGCTGGCTGGCCTTCACCTCGAAGAGGTCCGCCGCGGCGGCCTCCTCAACGTACTTCTTGAGATCGACGGTATGCGGCGCGGGCGGCGCCGCCGCCGACTGCGCAACGGCGGGCGTCCCAGCCAACGGGACCGCAATAAACCCAACCGCCGCAAGAGACAGAAAGCGTTTCATCGGACTCTCCTGTCGAATGTGAAGATGCTCCGGGTCAACGGTTCGGCGCCGTCTCTGTTCCTTCAAAAGATGTAACGAGCGGACGTTTGCAAATACCGCGTGAAAGATGTCGCCGCCAAATATCGGCCGCGGCATCTTTGGGCCTGAGAGAAAGAACGCGGAAATCGCGCCGGCCTCCCGGCAGAAATGTGGGCGGGCATCTTCACGAACGGCGCACGCGATGCGTTCCAACCGCGTTGCGCGTACGCCAACGAAGATTCACCCGACTACGATTTATTTTCGCGCGCAAGCAAGGCACGCTTGCGCATGATGCCCCACCGATACCCCGACAGCGCGCCGCCTTTCCGCACGACGCGGTGACAGGGAATGGCGACGGCGATGGTGTTGGCCGCGCAGGCGCCGGCAACCGCGCGCACGGCCAAAGGCTCGCCGATCTTCTCGGCGAGTTCGCTGTACGTGAGACTGCGGCCGGCGGGAATCTTGCGGAGCGCGCGCCAGACTCGTTCCTGGAACGCGGTGCCGCGCACATCCAGTGGAAGGTCGAGCCCAATGGCGGGACGCTCGACGAAAGCGACAACCTTCGCGACGACCTTCTCAAACGCCTTGTCGCCACCGATCAGGCGTGCGTGTGTGAAGCGTTGTTCGAGTTCGCGGATAAGGCGGTCGGGATCATCCCCAAGGGAAATCGCGCAGATGCCCTTTTCACTGGCGGCGACCAGGATCGCGCCCAGCGAACACTGGGCGACGGCGAACCTGATGTCCGCGCCCGCGCCGCCACGGCGGTAAGCCGCGGGCGCCATACCGAGGATGGCGTTCGATTTTTCGTAGAAACGGCTGGTGGCGTTAAATCCGGCGTCGAACGCGGCAGCGGTCACGGACCGGCTGCGCGGCAGTTCCGCCCGGAGTTTCCTCGCGCGATGCGCGTCGGCGTAGGCGCCGGGCGTGAGGCCGGTCGCCGCCTTGAAAACCCGGTGAAAGTGATGGGGACTGAGGCCGACGACCTTGGCGAGCGCGCCGGTCGCAAGTTTCTCCTCCGCGCCCTCGATCATGCGGCAGGCCCATGCGACCGTTGCCGCATGTTCGGCCTCAAGGCCCGGTCCGGCGGGCTTACAGCGTTTACAGGGACGATATCCGGCGGCCTCGGCGTCGCGCTGGGCGGTGTAAAAGGCGACATTGCGCGGGTTCGCCCGGCGCGAGGGACACGACGGGCGGCAATAGACGCCGGTGGTCCGCACGGCATAGTAAAAGCGCCCGTCCGCGTTATGATCCCGGGCCACGACGGCCGCCCAGCGGCGATCCGTCTGGGGGTCAAAATCCGCCGATGGCGGGCGAGAAGTCTTGAGAGCACCCATGCGTCTTCCTTTACCACGTCACGATGATGAATTGAAAATGACGCGCCGGACGGAGCCGCGCATCCCGCGGCTTGCTTTCAAATCGAAACTCCCGGCGCGGGACACGGCCTAAACCATGGGGGCGTCAGGGGGGCTGTGGAGCTTTTTCGTCGATCGGGGCGGCACCTTCACCGATATCGTCGCGCGCGCGCCCGACGGCCGCCTGCTGACGCGAAAGCTTCTTTCGGAAAATCCGGATCACTATGAGGACGCCTCGGTCGCCGGGATTCGCGCGATCCTGCGGGACGCGGAAGGACTGGCCGACGCGGACGCGTTTCCGGCACACCGGATCGCCGCAATCAAATTGGGCACGACGGTTGCGACCAACGCCCTTTTGACGCGCACCGGCGCGTCGACGGTTCTCGCAATCACGGAAGGATTCGGCGACGCGTTGCGGATCGGCGCACAGAACCGCCCGCGCCTGTTCGATCTCAATATCGTGCTGCCGGACATGCTGTATGCGGACGTCGTGGAAATCCCGGAGCGGCTCGGGTGTGATGGCCGCGTGATCCGGCCCTTCGACGAGACGGCGACGCGCGCGCGCCTCGCCGCAAGCTACGCCAAAGGCCTGCGCGCCATCGCGATTGTGCTGATGCACGGCTATCGCCACAGCGCGCACGAACGGCGCGTGGCCGAAATCGCCGCAGAGATCGGGTTCACGGAGATTGCCGCGTCGCACACCGTCAGTCCGCTCATCAAGCTGGTGCCGCGCGGCGATACAACCGTCGCGGACGCCTATCTGTCGCCGGTGTTGCGAAAGCACATCGACCGCGTGGCCGCCGCCACCGGCGGCGCGCGCCTCTTGTTCATGCAGTCCAACGGCGGCCTCGCCGACGGCGCGCACGTCAGCGGTAAGGACGCCGTGCTGTCAGGCCCCGCCGGCGGCGTCGTGGGCGCCGCCGAAACCGCGCGCGCGGCCGGCTTCGCGGACGTCATCGGCTTCGACATGGGCGGAACATCGACCGACGTGTGTCACATCGGCGCGGGCGACTACGACCGGTCGTTTGAAACCACGGTCGCGGGCGTACGCCTGCGCGCGCCGATGCTGCAGGTGCATACTGTGGCGGCGGGCGGCGGCTCGATCCTGCACTTCGACGGCTTGCGTTTCCGTGTCGGGCCCGACAGCGCGGGCGCGAACCCGGGCCCCGCGTGTTACGGCAAAGGCGGTCCGCTGACCATTACGGACGCCAACCTGCTGCTGGGCAAAATCAACCCGGCGCATTTTCCCAAAGTGTTCGGACCGCGCGGGGATGCGCCGCTGGACGCGGACGTGGTCGAACGCAGGTTCGCGGCCTTGGCCGCTCGCGTGAGCGCCGCGCTCGGCCAGACGCGCACATCGGAGGATCTCGCGCGCGGGTTCATCGCCCTGGCGGTCGACAACATGGCGCGCGCCATCCGGCGCGTCTCCGTCGAGCGGGGCTACGACATCGGAACGTACGTGCTCGCGTGTTTCGGCGGCGCCGGCGGGCAACACGCCTGCCTCGTGGCCGATGCGCTCAACATGCGCCGGGTCTTCATTCATCCTTTCGCGAGCGTGCTTTCCGCCTATGGCATCGGGCGCGCGCCCTTGAGCGCCTTCGAGAGTCGGACGGTCGAATCGCCTTTGACTCAAGGCGGCCTCGATGCGGCGCGGGCAACTTTGGACGCCCTGGACAAGGAGCTCGTCGCGCGGCTGTCGGCCCAAGGCGTCGCGGCGAAAGACATTCATGTCGTCCGCCGCCTGTCCCTGAAATACGCCGGCACAGATACGGCGCTCGCGGTGACCGAGGACAGCCTGGACGTCATGACGGATACTTTCACCGCGCATCACCGCCGACAATTCGGCTTCGTGATGAACGGCCAGAGCCTGACGATCGAATCTGTCGCGGTCGAGGCCTCCGGCCGGGGCGGCGACGCACCGGGAACGGCGCAGGTGATCCGTCCCGACATCGCGGCCGGCGCGACCATCGAAGGTCCCCTGGTGTTGACGGACGCGCTTTCGACGACCGTTGTCGAGCCGGGATGGAGCGTCACGGCGCTGACGGACGGGGCGCTGGTGCTGCGGAAAACCGGCGTGGCGCCCATGCCCGCCGAAGACGCCGCGCCGGATCCCATGCGCATCGAGATCTTCAACAATCTCTTCATGTCGATCGCCGAGCAGATGGGCGCCGTCCTGCAGAACACCGCCCAATCGGTGAACATCAAGGAACGCCTCGACTTTTCCTGCGCCGTGTTCGATCCGGCGGGCAACCTGATCGCCAATGCGCCGCACATTCCCGTCCATCTCGGCTCGATGAGTGACTGCGTGCGCGCTGTGCGCGCGAAACACGCGGCGATGCAAGACGGCGACGCGTTTGTCCTGAACAACCCTTATGCGGGCGGCACGCACCTGCCCGACATCACCGTCGTGACGCCCGTGTTCATCGATGGACAGCCGCGCTTCTTCGTCGCGAGCCGAGGACATCACGCCGATATCGGCGGCATCACGCCGGGCTCCATGCCGCCGGGGAGCCGCACGCTTGCCGAGGAAGGGCTGCTGCTCGACAACATCCACCTGGTGCGCGATCACATCTTCCAGGAAGACGCCATACGCGCGGTGCTGACGCAAGGCCCGCATCCCGCGCGCAATGTCGCCGTCAACCTCGCGGACCTGCGGGCGCAAGTCGGGGCCAATGCAAAGGGTGTGGAGGAACTGCGGCGCGCGAGTGCTTTGTACGGGCCGCGGACGATGGCCGCCTACATGGGCCATGTGCAAGATCACGCCGCAGAAGCGGTGCGGCGTCTGATCCCGCGGCTGCGGTCGGGGCGCTTCACCTGTCCGACCGATGAAGGCGGCGTCGTGACGGTCGCCGTCACCGTCGACCATGCGCAACGGCGGGCGGTCATCGATTTCACTGGCACGTCGGCCCAACGGCCCGGCAACTTCAATGCGCCCGGCGCGGTGTGCCGCGCGGCCGTGCTTTATGTGTTCCGCACATTGATCGCCGACGAGATTCCCATGAACGAGGGCGTGCTGCGCCCCCTGACCCTTGTCATCCCCGAGGGGTCGATGTTGAACCCGAAACCGCCCGCGGCGGTCGTCGCGGGCAACGTCGAAACCTCGCAGATCATCTGTGATGCGCTCTACGGCGCGCTTGGCGTTCTGGCGGGCAGCCAGGGCACGATGAACAATTTCACCTTCGGCAACGCGCGACATCAGTACTACGAGACCATCGCCGGCGGCGCCGGCGCAGGCGATGGTTTCGACGGCGCAAGCGCTGTTCAGACACATATGACCAATTCGCGCCTCACGGACCCGGAAGTGCTGGAGCAACGCTTCCCCGTGACCGTCGAACGGTTCGCGATCCGCCGGGGATCGGGCGGAAATGGCCGCCATCGCGGCGGTGACGGGGTGATCCGCGAACTCAAGTTCCATGACGCCATGACCGCGGGCATTTTGTCCGGGCGGCGCGCGACGCGGCCCTTCGGACTCGCGGGCGGATGCGACGGCGCGCCCGGCGCGACGGCATTGATCCGCAAAGATGGGACGCGTCAAAGCTTCGGCGCGACCGGCGCGGCCGAGGTGGAACCGGGCGATGTCATCGTCATCGCGACGCCCGGCGGCGGCGGATACGGCGATCCCGAAAGGCCGGACGACAATCTCACAGCGGGCGCTTTTTCATGATGCGCGGACTTGGCGGCATGGGCGCTCCGGGGGACGACGGATTCTACTTGCCGGCGGACGATGTGAGACAGGCGCGGATCTGGCTGCCGTGGCCGCGCGCACGCGCGTTACAGGACGCCGTGGCGCAGATCGCGCGTCTTGTCCTGCCGTTCGAACCAGTGTCGATCGTAGCGCCCCCGGACGCCGCCGCGGCGGCGCGCGCCGCATGCGGGGCCGTCGCCGTCGTTCCGCTGACAGCGTTTTCACTGCGTTTGCGCGATATCGGACCGAGTTTCCTGGTCGATGGAAAAGGCGGAAGCGCCGCCGCCGATTGGGGATTCGACGGGTTGGGAAAGCCGCGCGAGGGCGCGAACACCGATGCGGGCTTCGCGCATGAACTCTTGGGTGCCGCGGAGGTGCGCCGTTTCCGCGCGCCAATGAAGATCGAGGGCGGCGCCTTTATCGCCGACGGCGCGGGCACGGTCATCGCGCTGGCCGATGCGGTGTTCGACCCGGCGCGCAATCCCGGGCTGAGCCGGCTGGAAGCCTTCGCGATTCTGCAAAAGTGGCTGGGCGCGGCGCGCGTAATCTGGCTCGAACGCGGTCTGTCGGGCGACGTGTCGACGGCGGATGTGCGTAGCGTCGCGGCGTTTCTCGCGCCGGGCGTGATCGCGCTGTCAAACGCGCCAGAGGGCCATCCGGACGCGGCGATTCTTGCGGAGGCGCGCGCCGCGCTTGCGCGCATGAAGGACGGCGCCGGCCGTCCGCTGACGCTTGTCGATCTCCACGTCCCACCGGCGATCACCCATGACGCGTGCGTCCTGCCCCTGGCCTACACGAACTTTCTGCACATCAACGGCGCCGTGCTCGCGCCTACATTCGATGCGCCGACGGACGAAAGCGCGCGGGATGTTCTGGGCCGCGCGTTCCCGGGCCGCGCGATCATTCCGGCGCCGGCGCTTACCCTCGCCATGCACGGCGTTTCGCTCACCAGCTTGGCGCTTCCGCAACCGGCGCGGCTCCTGCAACGCGACCGCGCGACGACTCTGCCGCGCTCCGCGTGGACGCAACCGGTCCTCGACGAGGAGGAGACGCTGCAGCGATATATCGAGATGGCGCGGAAGGATTAGCCGGCAAGGAAATCTGGCGACGGCGGACGCGGCGCGGCGTCGGCCGCGGCTTTTGTCCGGCCCTTCGACAGCGGCTTCGCGCGGCGGCCGCCGGCGGCGGAGATGCGTTCCTGGAAAGCTTCGTCGCCGAGGGCCCAACCGCGGTTGGTGGCGTCGCGGATGGTCTTCAACATGCCGTCGTTCAGGGTTTCGGCGAAAAGCGCCCGGTAGGACGCGGCGCGTTCCGCCGGGTCGGCGCCAAGGGCGAGGTAAAGCGCGTGCGGCGTCAGCAGGGGATCGGGATTGCCCAGCGCCGTCGCGCGATGGCTCGACCACCGGTAGGACGCCGCATCCGGCGCGAGCGCCGCGCGGACCGGGTTGAGTTCGATATAGCGGCTGACGCGAAAGAAGTAGCTGTCGGTGTCCACCACTGTCGCGCGGTAGCGGCCCTCCCACAGGGTGCCGGATCGCTCGATCCGGCGATTGAGGTAGCGCACATAGCGCCGCCCGACCGACTGCATGGTGCGCGGGAGGCTATCGGGGTCCTTCGCCGAGGCAAGCAGGTGCAAATGGTTGGGCATCAGCACGTAGGCGTGCAGGGAAAGACGGTAGCGCTCGGCCGCATCCCCGAGCCACCCGAGGAAGCATGTGGCGTCATCGCGGGTAAAGAAGATGCGGGTCTTGTTATTGCCCCGCTGGATGACGTGTAGGGGTTGATCCTCGACGAAATACCGTCCCAGACGCGCCATTTAACCCTCTGAAAAGCCGTATGAATTAGCCTGCCATAATTTGGGGTCAGAGTAAATGGGTGAAATGGAGTCTGACCCCAAATACCCCAAATACGGCTCCATATGAGGTCGGCAAAAATTGCCCATTTAAACGCGTCGTTAACCACGCGCGGGCGAGGTTAACGACGCTAGCGAAAAGCCGCCCGGACGACCCGCGCGCGGCTGGGGTGAGAGGGCAAAAATGGCTGAACCAGCTGCGCAACCGAGCGGGGGCAACGTCCCCGCGCCCGCAACGCCGGGCGCGGTTCCGCAGTCGAGCGCCTTACCCAATTTCAATTTCAGCGACATGAGCGACCGGATCGGCGCGTCCTTGCGCCGCGGCGACCTCGGCTTCGCGATGGGCCTCGTGCTCATCATGGTCGTCCTGATCATGCCGCTGCCGCCGTGGCTCCTGGACATCTCGCTCGCGCTGTCGATCACCCTGTCGGTCCTGATCCTGATGACGGTGGTGTTCATCACCCGCGCGATGGAATTCAACTCGTTCCCCGTGGTGCTGCTGATCGCGACGCTGTTGCGTCTTGCGCTGAACCTCGCCTCCACCCGCCTCATCCTCAGCCACGGGCACGAAGGCACCCACGCCGCCGGTCAGGTCATCCAGGCCTTCGGCGGCTTCATCATGGGCGACAACTTCATCATCGGGGTGATCGTGTTCGCGATCCTGACCTTGGTGAACTTCATGGTCATCACCAAGGGTTCGACGCGTATCGCCGAAGTGACGGCGCGCTTCACCTTGGACGCGATGCCCGGCAAACAGATGGCGATCGACGCCGACTTGTCGGCCGGCCTGATCGACGAACAGGAAGCCAAGGCCCGCCGCGAAGACCTGCAGAAGGAAAGCGACTTCTTCGGGGCCATGGACGGCGCCTCGAAGTTCGTGCGCGGCGACGCGGTCGCCGGCCTCATCATCACCGCCATCAACGTCATCGGCGGCATGATCATCGGCATGGCCCAGCGCGACATGGCGTTCGGCGACGCCGCCGACCAATACACGCGCCTCACGGTCGGTGACGGCTTGGTGACGCAGATCCCCGCGCTCGTGGTCTCAACCGCGGCCGGTCTGATGGTCTCCAAGGGCGGCATCAAGGACACGATGGACAACGCCCTCGCCAGCCAGTTCACGAAGTATCCCAAGGCCTTGGGGATGAGCAGCTTTCTGGCGCTGAGCATGGCGATTCTGCCGGGCGTGCCGGCGCTGCCATTCCTCCTGCTCGCCGGCGTCACCGGCGGCATCGCGGCCTATGTCACCTTCCAGAACGCAACCGCGGCGACGAAGGTGAAGCAGCTCGAGGAGATCAAGTCGAAGCAGGAAGTGCCGGTCCAGGAAGAACCCATCAGCCAGGCGATGAAGATCGACATGGTCCGCCTGGAGCTGGGGTACGGCCTCCTGTCCCTGATCAACAACGAGAACCGTCGCCTCACCGACCAGATCAAGTCCTTACGCCGCGCGCTCGCCACCGACATGGGCTTCGTGATGCCCGCCGTGCGCATCCAGGACAACATGCAGTTGCCCGCGAATTCCTACGCGGTTTACATCAAGGAAGTGGAAGCCGGAAAAGGCGACCTGCGCCCGAACATGCTTCTGGTCATGGACCCGCGCGGCGAGGAAATCTCGCTGCCCGGCGAACGCACCAAGGAGCCGACGTTTGGTCTGCCGGCGCTGTGGATCGATCCGTCGAACCGCGAGGAAGCCCTCTTCCGCGGCTATACCGTCGTCGACCCGCCGACTGTCATCACCACACACCTGACCGAAGTCGTGCGCGACAACATGTCGGAGCTGCTCTCGTACACCGAGACGCAGAAGCTCTTGAACGAACTGGACAAGGAACAGCAAAAGCTGATCGGCGAAGTCGTGCCGTCGCAGATCTCGGTCGCCGGCATCCAGCGCGTTCTGCAGAACCTGCTCAACGAGCGCATCTCGGTCCGCGACCTGCCGACCATCCTGGAAGGTATTTCGGAAGCCTGCGCCATCACCCGCAACGTGCTGATGATTTCCGAGCATGTGCGCGCCCGACTCTCGCGCCAGCTGTCGGACAAGAACGTGGACGAGAACGGCGTGATCCCGTTGGTTGCGCTCTCGCCGGAATGGGAACAGGAATTCGCCGAGTCGCTTACCGGCCAGGGCGACGACCGCCAACTCTCCATGGCGCCGTCGAAACTGCAGGATTTCATCACGGCCGTGCGCCAGAACTTCGAGCGCTTTGCCATGCAAGGGGAAACCCCTGTGCTGCTGACATCGCCGACCGTCAGGCCGTATGTGCGCTCGATTATCGACCGCTTCCGGCCCATGACCGTGGTAATGTCACAAAACGAGATTCACCCGAAGGCGAAGATCAGAACTGTCGGTCAGATTTAAGTGGGCGGTCAGATCCAACTTTCGGTAGGGACCGGCGGCCGCGGCGACGCACCACCGGATCGGGGAACGGATGCGGCTTAAGTCGTACAATGCACCCACGATGGCGGAAGCCATGCGGATGGTGCGCGAGGAGCTGGGGGACGACGCCATCATCGTCTCGACCCAGCGCGCCTCCGACGGCCAGGGCGTGCGCATCACCGCCGCGCTGGAGGATCCAGGCGACGAAGACGCCATCGCAACGGCCCTGTCGGGCAAGAACACAACGCCGTTCGCCGAGAAGGTCCGTGACGCGCTGGAGTATCACGGTGCGCCACAGCGCCTTGTCGAAAAAATGGTGCAGGCCGCGATGGCGGTCGAAGTGGGCTCGCCCACCATGGCCTGCGCGACCGCCCTTGAGGACCACTTCGACTTCGCGCCCTTGCCCGAGCGCAAGTCGCCGCGCCCGTTCATGCTGGTCGGTCCGCCCGGCTCGGGAAAAACCATCACCACATCCAAACTCGCGGCGCGCGCCCGTCTTGCCGGCCGCCCGGTCGGCGTCATCACCGCCGATACGATCCGCGCGGGCGCGATCGAACAGTTGCAGGCCTTCACCAGCATCCTCGAGGTGGAACTGCGCCAGGTGCGCGGACCGGAAGGCCTGAGCCAGGCGGTCAACGAGATGATGAACCGCTATGACTTGGTGTTCATCGACAGCCCCGGCCTCAATCCGTTCAGCCAGCACGACATGGACTACCTGAAGAACCTGGTGAACGCCTCCGACGTCGAGCCGATCCTGGTGCTCGCGGCCGGCGGCGACGCGCAGGAAGCGTCCGACATCGGCGAAGCGTTCGGCGCCTGCGGCGCGACGCGCCTGTTGGCCACACGTCTGGATATGACGCGGCGTCTGGGCGCAATCCTGGCGGCGGCCGACGCGGGGCAGTTGATGTTCAGCGAAGTCAGCTTGAACCCGCATGTGGCCACAGGTTTGTGCGCGGTCAATCCCGTCTCCATGGCGCGGCTTATATTGCCGCCCGAAGAAGAGCTTCAGCCGCGTGTGGAAGAGCCGCCCGCGCAAGTGCTGCGCCCCACCGGCATCCGTTCAGAGGTTAAGAGATGACGACGACTGTTCCGCCCGGCGGGCGTTCGCTGGGTCCCGCGCCCGCGCAAGGCAACGCCGGTCCGCGCTTGGCCGGACGCCCTGCGGCGAGCGCGAAACGCGGCCGCCTGATGGCGGTGGCGTCGGGCAAGGGCGGCGTCGGAAAAACATTCTTCTCCATCACCCTCTCGCACGCGCTGGCGCGTCGCGGACAAAAGACGTTGTTGTTCGATGGCGACTTGGGCTTGGCGAACATCGATATCCAACTGGGCCTCATGCCGCAGTACGACCTCGGCAGCGTCATCGCCGGAAAGCTGTCGCTCAATCAGGCGGCGATGCAATACGAACCAGGCGGCTTCGACGTGATCGCCGGTCGCTCCGGCTCGGGCACGCTCGCCAACATCCCGCTATCGCGCCTGCAGATCATGGGCGAAGATTTGGCCCTGCTCGCGAACCGCTACGATCGCGTGGTGCTGGACCTCGGGGCCGGCGTGGAAAAGTCCGTGCGTCAGCTCGCCAAAGCCGCCGACACCATCCTTGTGGTCACGTCCGACGAACCGACGTCGCTGACCGACGCCTACGCCTTCATCAAGATCACCGCGATGGAGCGCCCGCAGACCGATATCCGCGTGGTCGTGAACGCCTCCAACTCGACGCGCGAGGGCGAGCGCACCTATCAGACGCTGTTCAAGGCGTGTCAGGGCTTCTTGAAGATCTCGCCGCCGCTGGCGGGCATCGTGCGTCGCGACGCAAGGGTCCGGGAGTGCATTCGCAATCAGACGCCGATCCTGATCCGCTCGCCGTCCTCGGAAGCTGCGATGGACGTCGAGGCGATCGCCGAGCGTCTGCTCGCGCCGTAAACTCCCAATCGCCATGACGACCGTTCCACCGCCGAACGTCGCGCTGCCGCAAGTCCTGGCCGCGGCGACGGCGCCGACGACGATCGTGATTCCGCAACCGCCCCCGGCGCTGGCCGCGCTACCCGCCGGGACGACACTTGAAGCCGTTGTCGTCGCGCCGCCGTCAACGGTCCCGCCCGGTTCACCCGCGCCGCCGACCACGACGCCCACGGCACCGACATCACCGCCCACAACGCCGCCGGTCGTGCTGCAGACGGTCGTCGGCGACATCACGGTGCGGCTACCCGCGCCGCTGCCCGCCAACGTCCCCGTGGATATCGAGATCGTGCGCAGCACGCCGCACCAGGTGACGGTGCGCCTAAGCACCATCGACGGCATGCCGGCGCTTCAATACCTCGCGCAGAGCCGAAACGCGGGAACGCCGCCGGCCGTCCCAGCGGTTCCGGTGGCCGGCGCGCCGCCAATACACTTGCCCGCCGGACCGCAGCCTTTACCGCTGGGCGCCGTATGGCAGCCCGGCGGCCCCTCTCCGTTCGTGCAAGTGGGGCTTGTCTCCGCCATCGTACTTCACGCACCGGCCGGTCCGGAAAGCGCGCTTCCAGCTCAGCCCGGCGTGCCCCCTCCGCAACCACCGGCCGCGGGAGTCCCGCAAGCTTCACCGGCCCCCGCAACGTCCCCGACACCCGCGTCGCCACCGACATTCGCGGCCTTGGGCGCGACCGGCGGCAGCGAGTTCACGTTGAGGATCGTCAGCGTTCAGCTTCCCGGCGCGCCCGCGGTGTCCGCGACGCCGGCGCCAAGCGCCGGCCCCACGCCCGCGATCCCGTCCGTTCCCGCCGTCGCGCTTGCGCCTCAAGCACCGCCGGCGGCGCTCCCGAACGCATCCGGCCCTGTCCTCGCCGGACCGCAAGGGCTTCCGCCCGCGCCGCCGCAACCGCCCGCCACTGTGCAACCCGTTGCGCCGTTGGCGGCGGCCACCGGCACGGTCGTCACTGTCACCAATGCAATTCCGGTGATCGCCGTCGAGAGCGCCGAGGTGCAGATCAATGTGCGCGCCAACCTGCCGGTGGGAACGAAGATCGCCTTCGACGTCACCGCCGCGCAGATGCAGCGCGTGGGCGCGCCGACGCCGATGCCGGCGATGAGCCTTCCCTTGAGCGGTCCCGCCGGCGCGCATACCGGATGGCCGACGTTGACGGAATCCGTCGCCGTTCTCATGCGCAGCGATCCCGTCGCCGCACAGCAGCTGGCGCAAGCGATTCCGGACGGCGGCGCGCGCACCGCCGTGGCCGTGTTGTCCTTCGTGCAGGCAATGCGTTCAGGCGACGCGCGCCAATGGCCGGGTGACACGTCCTTGCGCGCATTGGAACGGGCCGGGCCGCGCGGCGCACATCTTGCCGCGACATTATCCGCCGAGGTCGCCGAAATGGCGGCCCGCGGCCGCGACAGCGGCGCGGAGTGGCGCGCGTTGCCGATTCCCTGGAACGCCGGCGGCGAGATCGACCGCATCGCCCTCATCACCCGCCGGGAAGGCGACAGCGAAACGGAGGGCACACGCGAAAAGAAGGGCGGCGGGACACGCTTCCTGATCGACCTGAACCTGTCGCGGCTTGGTCCAATGCAACTGGACGGCATGTTCAAGAAAGAAACCAAAGTCTTCGACATGGTGATGCGCACCAAGGCGGCCCTGCCCGACGCCATGCGCCGCGACCTGATCGGCCTGTTCGCCGAGAGCAACGCCGCCATGGGCCTGAACGGCGGCCTGACGTTCCAGGTGACCCGGAAGTTCGCCGACCCATTGGGCAGTATGGCAGGATCCGATAAGTCAGGGCTTTGGGCTTAAGCCGCGCGGTCGGATGGCCTAACCTGACGTACAACCTGAAGGACGCTTTAACGGCTTTTTTCCAGGTTTTTGGCACACGAACCCGATGACCAACCTGACCCGCGACCCCAAGGGCTACTACGTGGCGCTCGGCATCCCCGAGGATGCCGACGGCGACGCCATCAAAGCCGCCTATCGCGGGAAGGCAAAACGGCTGCATCCGGACTTCAACCCGTCGCCCATTGCCGCCAAGCAATTCCACCGGTTGCATGAAGCCTATGAGACGTTGAGCGATCCTGAGACGCGCGCCGCCTATGACCGGCCGTGGAAGAACGCCCGCAAGCAGGACCGACAAGAAAAACCCAAAACCCACACGAAAGCCGCCGAGCAACCAAAGCCGGCGGAGCCACCCCCAAAACCCGCGACGGCGAAACCCGCGGCCGCGAGCAACAGCAACATGCGCGTGGAGGAGCCGAGTTTATGCCGTTGCGGCAAGATCACGGCGCAACCGCGTTACGTCGTGTTCGATCTGGTCTGGGGCCGCCTGAAGAAGGTGCAGAAGCGCACGATCGCGGGGGTTTTCTGCCGTACCTGCGCGGACCGCGCCGCGGTTCGCGCCTCGCTGATCACATGGCTCGCCGGATGGTGGGCCTGGCCGAACGGCCCGAAGGAAACCGTCAAGGCGCTGGTGAATAATATCCGCGGCGGCCGTAAACCCGCCGAACGCAATGCGCGGCTTCTGCTGCGCCAAGCGCGCGCCTTCCGGGCGCGCGGCGAGATGGACCTGGCCCGCAGCGCCGCCGACCAGGCGCTTGCCTACGCGACGGGCGCCGCGCTGCGCGGCGAGATCGGCGCTTTCCTTGCGCCGCTCGGCGGCACATCGCGCGTCATCAAGGATCGCTGGGCGAAAGCCGGATGGGCGCCGATGGCGCAGATCCTGCCGCTGGCCGTCATCGTCGGCGGCCTCAGCACGGCGCTTGTGTATTCCGCGCCAACGCCGCTGACGCGCATCGCGCTGGACGTCTATGAACGCCTTGTCGCACCCGCGCCGGCCGTGCCGCCGGACGTCCCCGAGGGCCATGTCGCCGGGCGCGTTTACAGCGTCGCGAAAGAAGGCACCGCCGTGCGCACGGGTCCCGGCGCGAGCTATCAGCTTGAAGCGATGTTGAAGGCGGGAACGCTGGTGCTGGCCACGGAAACCGCGCCGGACGGCGCGTGGCTGCGCATCGTGACATCCGACGGCACGGCGGGGTTTGTCGCTGTGGGCGATGTCACGCCGGACGTACCGCTCGACGCGCTCGACGATATCGGAGCCTTCGGCGCTCCAGCGAAACCGAATTAGGCGCCTTCCATCGCACCGCGGCGACGGAAGAGGTTGAGCCCCATCTCGTTGAGGTCGGCTTCCTCGCGGCGCGCTTCCTCCAGCGCTTCGGCCTTGTCGCGATTGGCTTGCGTGACTTCGAGGGTCTTGGCCCGGCGGAACGCTTCCGCGAGATCTTCTTGCGCGTGCGCGACGCGCGCCTGGACTTCACGCAAGGCCTGGGCAAGCCGCTCGCGCATCTCGTCGCTACGGGCGATATAACCGGACAAGGTCCCACGCAGCTCTACCGGCGCATTGGCCGCGAATTCCATTTCGGCGCGGACTTCCGCCTCGAAAGCGTTCTGGCGTTCGACGACGGCCTCCTCATGGCGCAGCAGGACCGCAAGCGCGCGCTGGCGTTCGTCGACATCCCACTTGCGCAGGCGGATGAGATTATGGAGGTCTTTCTTGGCCACTTAACGCCTACCGGACGGGCGGACGCACGACGCGGCCCGCGGGCGGACGCGGCCCTGCGCCGGCGGGCGCGGCCATCTGGCGCGGCGGGGCGGCGGACGGCGCAACGTCGTCCGGCCCGCTGTTCGGCGCTTTCAACGCCTCGGCCAACAGTTTGTAGCAGGTATCGAGATCAGTGTGATCGTCCTTCCCCTGACGCAGGAACTCCTCGATGCGCGGATAGTAGAAGATCGCCTCGTCCACCTCGGGATTGCTTCCCTTGCGGTAGGCGCCGAGACGGATGAGCTCCGCCATATCCTCGTACGACGACATCATCTTGCGGGCGCGGCGGATCAGGGCGTTCTGTTCGTCGGTATTGCAGCCGGGCATGGTACGCGAGATCGACTTCAAAACGTTCATGGCCGGATAGCGACCGCGTTCGGCGATGTCGCGTTCAAGCACGATGTGACCGTCGAGAATCCCGCGCACCGCGTCCGAGATCGGTTCGTTGTGATCGTCGCCCTCGACGAGGACGGTGAACAAGCCGGTGATGTTGCCGCTCTTGCGCTTGCCGGGACCGGCGCGCTCCAGAAGCTTCGGCAGTTCGGCGAACACTGTCGGCGTATAGCCTTTCGCGGCGGGCGGCTCGCCCGCGGACAGGCTGATCTCGCGCTGGGCCATGGCGAAGCGGGTGACTGAATCCATGAGGCAGAGGACGTTCTTGCCCTGGTCGCGAAAGTACTCGGCGACGGCCATGGTCATATAGGCCGCCTGGCGGCGGGTGAGCGGCGGCTCGTCCGAGGTCGCGACAATGACGACGCTGCGCGCGAGGCCTTCCGGGCCGAGATCGTCCTCGATGAACTCGCGCGCTTCGCGCGAACGTTCGCCGATCAGGCCGACAACCGTGACGTCCGCGTTCGTATAGCGCGCCATCATGGAGAGGACGGTGGACTTCCCAACGCCGGAGCCGGCGAAGATCCCCATGCGCTGCCCGTGGCAACTGGTCGCGAAGGTGTTCAGCGCGCGAATCCCCAAGTCGAGCTTGCTGCCGATGCGTTTGCGGCTGTGGGCCGGCGGCGGCGGCGCCTTGATCGGATACGCCAAAGGTCCCACGCCCAACGGACCGCCGCCGTCGACGGGCTTCCCCATGGCGTTGATGACCCGGCCGAGCCAGGAGTCGTCCGGATACACGGCGGGCGCCGCGTCGGCGATCTCCGCCCGGCAGCCGAGGCCGATTCCCTCCAGCGCGCCGAACGGCATGACCAGAGCGCGCCCGTTTCGGAAACCGACGACCTCGCAGACCACCTTGCGGTTGTCGCGCGCGATGACATTGCAGCGGTCGCCCACGGAGAGGTTGTTCTGGACGCCGGAGACCTCGATCAGAAGCCCCTGCACGCCCGCCACCTTCCCAAACACCTGATAGGTCGGGATGCGCTCAAGTTCCGTCAATAACGATGTGATATTAACCACTTAGGATCTGCCTCGCGCCGCGGCTGATGTGCGTGCGCCACCCTAGCCGCCGGCCCGTTAACAACTCGCAAAAAAGTAGGCAAATATTGCCGAGAAGGTTAATGACTTTAACCTTTGATAAAGGTTAATGAGTGATCGTTAAGACATTGCACGGCTGATCGGGGCGCCTAGAACGGGGCACGGCGGCAAGGTTTCGTTAGGACGGGTTACCGACCCATGTTAGTGTCCTTAACGGAATGTAGTGTGCGGGGTAACTCGGGGGCACAACATCATGCGTATCCTTCTCGTTGAGGATGATCCCTCAACAGCTCAAGCCATCACGGCCATGCTTCGTAAAGAGGAATGGGTCATCGATTCGACCGACCTCGGGGAAGACGGGCTCGATCTCGGTAAGATTTACGATTACGACCTGATCATTCTGGACCTGATGCTGCCGGATATGGACGGGATGGACGTCATCCGCCAGTTGCGCAGTTCCAAGATCGCGACCCCCGTCCTGATCCTGTCGGGGCTCCAGGAAGCCGATAAGAAGGTGCAGGGCTTCGGCGTCGGCGCCGACGACTACCTGACTAAACCGTTTAACCGGGACGAACTGATCGCCCGCATCCAGGCGATCGTGCGCCGCTCGAAAGGTCACGCCCAACCGCAAGTCCAGGTGGGCCGCCTGACGGTGAACCTTGAAGCCCGGACGGCCGAAGTGGACGACCAGCCGCTTCACCTGACCGGCAAGGAATACGGCATCCTCGAACTGCTCGCCCTGCGCAAGGGAACGACCCTGACGAAAGAGCAGTTCCTGAACCACCTGTACGGCGGCATGGACGAACCGGAACTGAAGATCATCGACGTCTTCATCTGCAAGCTGCGCAAGAAGCTCGCAACCGCGACCGGCGGCGAGAGCTACATCGAGACGGTGTGGGGACGCGGTTATGTCCTGCGTGAAAGCGAAGCGGCCGAAATGGCCCCTGCCGCGAAGCAGGCTGTGAACGCCTAACACGCGATCAAAGATCGGACAAAGGGCGTAAGCAGCACTGCTTACGCCCTTTTTTCATGCCCTAACCGCTGGCCGCGGCGATCGCATCCATCGCCCGCGCCTGGGCCATGCGCGCAACGCCCATGGGATCGAACGGCTTCTTGATCGCGTCCGTCGCGCCGAAACCGCGCGCGGCTTCCAGCAGCATCGTGTCGCCGATCTTATCGTGGGCGGTGATCGCAATGATGATGCTGGTCACCCCGCGCGTGCGCAACTCCAGCGTCGTCGCCAGCCCGTCCTTCTCGGGCATGACGATGTCCATGAAGATGACATCGAAATAGGTGTGTTCGGCCGCGGCCAGTGCTTCGAGGCCGTTGCCCGCTTCGGCCACCGCAAATCCCAAGTGCCCGAGGCTCGCCTTCAGCACCGAGCGGATCAGGGCGTCGTCGTCCACCACCAACGCACGTAGCACACGCGCCTCGGGCACCCCGCGTCCTCCCACTTCATCGTTTCGATTCGATATGGTATTTTCCACAGCGCATCCCCCTTGCGTGATGACGAACGGTCATTGGCTTCCGAGGGTTTGCCGGCAGGGTTCAAGGCCATTGCACGCGGTCGCGCGGCGCGCACCGCTGGTCTTCGTCGCCTTTAGGCGCTCCCATCATGTCTTTGAGTTGCTTAGTGGATTTCCATACCACGCAATTGTTAGATGAATATTTCAATAGTATTTCTATCTAGAGTTTCTGCGACAAAATTCCGAAATAGCGAGGTGTTAGTGGAACGGGCTCAAAGGGAGGTCGCCGCCCGGCGCCGCAATGTCCGTACTCTTTTTCAACCACCCGTTTCGAGACGGCTTGCGCTGGCCCGCCCCGCACGCCGCCTTCGCCGCCGGAGCACCAGTCGCCACCATGCCGCTAACCGCTAAGACCGTCTTAATCGTAGAGGATGACCCCGGGACCATCCTGTCGATTGAGGAGTCCTTGGACGGGGAGGGTGTCACGCTGCGCGCAAGCCGCAGCGGACGCGACGCCGCCTTGTTGCTGCAACAAACGGATATCGACCTCGTCATTATCGACATCGGCCTACCGGACGTCAGCGGGTTCGACGTTCTGAAGTCCCTGAACAAGGACCGATCCTTCGGCGTCATCATTCTGACGGGACGCAGCGACGTGATCGACGTCGTGCTGGGATTGGAACTGGGCGCGGACGATTACATCCTCAAACCCTTCGAGCCCCGCGAGTTCAGAGCGCGCGTGCGCAGCGTGCTGCGGCGCTACAATGTCGTCCGGGCGCAGATTCACGAACCGCCCTCACCGCTCGCCTTCGGCCAATGGGCCTTCGATCTTTCGACCCGCACGGTGAAGCGCGCGGGCGAGAAGGCCGTGAAACTCACGGCGATCGAAGCGCGGCTATTGCGGATTTTTATCGAGAACCCGAACCAGATTCTGACCCGGGACCGCATCCTCGATCTGCTGCACCCCGCAGGCAGCGAAATCCCGTTCGACCGGAGCATCGACGTCACGGTGACGCGGCTGCGGCGCAAGGTCGAGCAGAATGCCCGGCGGCCCCACTACATCAGGACCGCGCACGGGGACGGATACCTGTTCAGCCCGAAAGGAGAGTAGCCGCGTCATGACGTCCAATCCCGCGCCGGCCGCCATCCGGACCAGCCGCCGTCACATCATCCGGCTTGAGGACCTGATCTTGCACCGCTACAGCGAACGTGCGGCGCTGATCAAGAAGGCGGACAAGATCGCGCGCGCCGTCATCGCGGAAGACTTGCGCGACGGCGAAACGTATCGCGTGGCCGAGGACGGTGTGTACATCGTCGCTTTTCCGCGCCTGACACCGGAAGCCGGCGCGCTCAGGTGTTCGCTGATCGCCGAACGGATCGCACGCGAAATCCGCAAAATAAACCCGGCCGCCGCCCACCTCGACAAACCCGCCGCTCCCGAACCGCACGTACGGGCCCGCCTGCAAAGGCGCGTCGCCGCGCCGCGCGCGCAGCGCCCGGTTTCGCCGCCGCCCGCGTCCCTCGCCGACCAGGAAACCGCGACCCGCGCTTTCGAGCGCATGATCGACGTCGGTCACAGCACCAGCCTCCATGAACTCGCGCTGACCGAGGCGGAACGCGCGCTCTTGAGCCGCATGACGCTGAACTTCCATCCAGTCTGGCACGTGCGCAACAAACTCATCACCGGCTATCGCTGCGCCCTGTCGATGATGGGACGGGACATGTCCGCCGGCGACGCGGTGAAGACCCTCAACAGCGAGAACGGCGCCGTCACCCGCGCGAAGATCGACGCCATGATCTATTCCAACGCGGTGAGCGGCATTCAAGGGCTGCTTCAGTCCGGGCAGAAGGCGCTGCTGATCGTGCCGGTGCATTTCTCGACCATCGATCAGATGCGTTTCATCGTGCCCCTTCTGGAAGCCGGCGCCGGCCTTCCCGCCGAGGCGCAAAACCTGATTGTGTTCGAGATTCTCGACATTCCGTCGAACACGTCGCACTTCAGGTTGCGTGAACCGACCGCGTATCTTCGCACCCGCAGCCGTGCGCTCATCGCCCGCATCGGCTTCGACTTCACCAGTCTGGACGCCTTCCGCGAACTGAATTTCCACGGCATCAGCCTGGATATCGCCGACTATCCCTGGAGCGAGAGCCGCCTGCTGCCGTTCTTCGAAGCCTTCACCCTGGCGGCCCAGAAGCAGAAGCTTCACCCCTTCGCCCACGGCATCAAGACGACAAGCTTAAGCGTCGCGGCCATCAGCGCCGGGTTCAGTTATATCGGGGGGTCGTCGGTCGCCGCGCCGCTGTCCGCGCCCGCGACGGTGCATTCGTTCGCCGTGGAGAGTCTTTATTTCCGAGACGCGCCCAAGGCCGCCTTACGCACGCGCGCGGATTAACGTTTCTGCGGAACGGCGAGAGAGTTCAGAACCATTTTCTCGGGCCGGTGAACGGCGTAAATGCCGAGATCACGGTTGACCGCACGGAACGCGGCCGACACGCCGGTCAGCGGCTCCTGCGTGCCAAGATAGAGCACGCCATCGTCGGACAGGCCGCGGCTGATTTTCTGAAGCAGATCGATCTTGGCCTGCAGGTCGAGATAAACCATGACGTTGCGGCACAGGATCACGTCGAAACGACCCAGCGGATAGAGGTCGCCGAGGAGATTCCAGGTCTGGAACTTCACCATGCCGCGCACGTCGCTATTGAGTTGCCAGCCGCTGTCGTCCTTCGTGAAATTGCGCAAGAGCGTGCGGATCGGCAGCCCGCGCTGCACGTCAAACTGGCTGTAGCGTCCGGCGGTCGCGGCCTCGATCGCGCTTTCGGAAATGTCGACACCGAGGATTTCCGCGCGCCAGCCGGAGAACTGCGCCGCCGCATCGCGGATCGCCATCGCGATCGAATAGGCCTCTTGCCCGGTGGACACACCGGCGCAGAGGACGCGGAACTGCTTGCGTTCGCGCCGCGCGGCCAGGATGTTCGGCAGCACGACCTTCGTGAAGTGTACGAAAGGCTTCCAATCACGGAAGAAAGCCGTGTCCTTGGCCATCATCGCATCGACCGCCGAGGACTGGAGCGCGGCGTCCCCGGAGCGCAAGGCCGCAACGAGTTCGTGGAAGGACTTGAAGTTGTGCTGGCGCACCACCGGCATCAGACGGTTTTCGAGCAGATAGCCCTTGTCGCGGGTCAGCACGAGCCCGGAACGCTCTTTCATCAGCCGCGCGGCATATTCAAAGTCGTCCGGGATCATGGTGGCCCCCTATCCCAGCAAATCGAGCAGCAGGAACTTGCTGCGCACGATTTCGCTGTCGAAGGGCTTCATGATGTATTCGTTGCCGCCGGCGTCGAGCGCGCGACGGATGAAACCGGGATCGTTCTCCGTGGCGCAATAGACGACCACCACTTTGTCGCCGCCCGGCATCCCGCGCAATTGCTTCACGGTGGCGACGCCGTCGAGATCAGGCATCTCGGTATCGATCAGGAGCACGTCGGGCATGCGGATCGCACAGGCGTTGAGCGCCTTGCGGCCGTTCTCGGCCTCCTCCACGTCAAGGCCAAGATCCTGGACGATCTTGACGGCGACGCGGCGGATCACACGCGAGTCATCGACCACCAGGCAAAGCTTCATGACACGGCCGGAACATCGGCGCGGATCACAATGCCGTCCGCCGCGGGCGAGACGCTGAGCGTCCCACCGGCCGCGCGAACCATACGGCCGGTAAGATGAGCTTGTACGGTTTTGGCGCTCAGGTTGTCCCCCGCGGCCTCCACGGCCGCCGCGCGCAAATCCTCGCGAACCAAAGCCGTGCGCCCGGCGGACGTGCGCGCCGCGATCGTGACGACGACGGAGCCCGACGTCTCCAGTGTGATTTCGAGGCCGCGGCACCCGGGCTGCGCCTCGAGCGCCAGCAGGCATAAATTCAGGAAGGTTTGCGTCCAATGCGCGCCGAACCCGCGTGAGGCCTTGTCGATCGCGGCGGCGGCAGGCCACACGACATCAATGCGACCGCCCGGACCGGAAGTGGCCGCGATATAGCCGTCGAGCAGGCCTTTCAGGTCGCCGTTGCCGTTTTGCGACAAACCGAGGGCCGCGCGCAAAAATTTCAGCTTGCGCGAGGCGGCGCTGGAACTGTCGCCGATCAGACCGATGGTTTCCGCATCCGCCATGGCGGGATCGTCACCGATGAGTTCGACGCCCGCCGCCACGGCGCCGATAGGACCGGCCAAATCGTGGCACAGGCGCGTGCACAAGAGCTGCGCCAACTGCAGGTCCGAATCGCTCATATCCCCCAAAACCTCAATCCCCGTAGAATCGGGAGTTTAGCAAGGCAGACAGCGGCCTCGAAAGGCACTAAAACGGAAATATCAACGAATTAACAGGCAGATAGCGGAATTGTTGCATGCATGACGAGTTCTCGCCCGGTATGCTTGTGCGAAATCCGGACCAGCCCGACTGGGGCCTCGGTCAGGTGCAATCGGCGGTCGGTAACAAGGTCACCGCAAACTTCGAGCATGTTGGTAAACTGACCTTGAACGTCGCCGTTGTGAGATTGACGGTGGTGGACGACGAGTCGAGTTCCAGCCCATAAAGCATGACGATGATCGATCCCTTTGGCCGCCCTATTCGTTACTTACGCGTCTCCGTCACGGACCGGTGCGATCTGCGCTGCGTCTATTGCATGTCGGAGAACATGACCTTCCTGCCCAAGAAGGATCTCTTGTCACTGGAAGAGTTGGACCGCGTGTGCTCGGCCTTCGTTGAACTGGGCGTGCGCAAGCTGCGCATCACCGGAGGCGAACCCCTCGTCCGGCGCAACATCATGGAACTCTTCAACGGCCTGAACCGCCACTTGAAGTCGGGCGCCTTGGACGAACTGACCCTGACCACCAACGGCACGCAATTGGCGGTCCATGCCGACGCACTGGCGGCGGCGGGCGTGAAACGCATCAACGTCTCGCTCGACTCCCTCGACGCCGGGCGGTTCAAGACCATCACGCGCTGGGGCAACCATGCCCAGGTGATGGACGGCATCCGCGCCGCAAAGGCGGCGGGTCTCAAGGTGAAGATCAACGTCGTCGCCATGCGCGACGTCAACGAAGACGAGTTTGATGCGTTCGTGGCCTGGTGCGGCGAACAGGGTTTCGACCTCGTGTTCATCGAGACCATGCCGATGGGTGAAATCGACGGCGACCGGACGGAACAATATCTGCCCCTGTCCTTGGTGCGCGCGCGCCTCGCGCAACGCTGGACGTTGGACGCCATCTCCGACACGACCGGCGGGCCGGCGCGTTACACGCGGTGCCAGGAAACCGGCGGGCGCGTGGGCTTCATTACGCCGATGACCCATAACTTCTGCGAGACCTGCAACCGCGTGCGGCTGACCTGCACGGGCACCCTGTATATGTGCCTGGGCCAGGACGACGCCGCCGACCTGCGCACGCCCTTGCGCGCGAGCGAAAGCAACGATCTTCTGGCCCGCGCGATCCATGAAGCCATCGGCCGCAAGCCGAAAGGCCATGACTTCATCATCGACCGCCATCACCAGAAACCGGCCGTGGCGCGGCACATGAGCGTGACCGGCGGATAGAGGGGCTGGCCTCCATGAAATTCTCACGCGTCGCATTCGTCGCGGCAGACACCGCGCCCGCTCAAGACTCGCTCGCCGTCCTGACGAACCGTTACGGCCAGAACGATCCGCGCAAAGCCGACGTGATCGTCGCCCTGGGCGGCGACGGTTTCATGCTGGAGTCGCTGCACACCTATATGGACGTGCACGTTCCCATCTTCGGCATCCACCGTGGCACCGTCGGGTTCCTGATGAACAGGTTCGACGAGAACAACCTTCTCGAGCGCCTGGGTCGCGCCGCCGAATTCACGCTGCACCCCTTGCGCATGAAAGCGACGACGGCGGACGGCCAACAGGTCGAAGCCCTGGCCATCAATGAAGTCTCGATGCTGCGCCAGACCCGTCAGGCGGCAAAGATCCGGATCTTCGTCGACGGCCGCGAGCGCATGAGCGAATTGATCTGCGACGGCATCCTGGTGTGCACGCCCGCGGGGTCGAGCGCCTACAATCTTTCGGTCCACGGTCCGGTGCTGCCGGTGGACGCCAATGTGCTGGCGATGACACCCATCAGCGCGTTCCGTCCCCGCCGTTGGCGCGGCGCGCTATTGCCGCGCGCGGCGACGGTGCGCCTGGAACTGCTGGAAGCCGACAAACGCCCCGTCTCGGCGGTCGCGGACCGCATCGAGGTGCGCGAGGTGGTCGACGTGACGGTGCGCGAGGACCGCTCGATCGGCCTCAAGGTGCTGTTCGATCCGGAACACAATCTGGAAGAACGTATCGTCGCCGAACAGTTCGAGCCCTGACGGCGCATGCCTACCAAATAAATCCGGGGATCATGAAGGTCGGCATCTGACCTTCCGCCCGCGCCAGCGCCGCGGCTTTCACCGGATCGGCCGCGACGCCGTAACTTACCCCCAGCGCTTCCGCATGGATACCGCCTGTGCACCAGATCGACGCGAGACCGCTCGCGCCGGCGCCTTTGACGTCGGTTTCGAGGGCGTCCCCGGCGACGGCGATCCGCGCCTTGTCGGCGATTCCCAGACGTTCCACGGCAAGGCCGTAGATCACGGGATCGGGCTTGCCCCGCAGCGCGACAGGGCCGCCCATCTCCCGGTAGCGCCCGGCGATGGCGCCGGCGCAGACGATACGGCGTCCCGCACGGATCACGACAAAATCGGGATTGGCGCACACCATGGGCAGCGCGCGCCGCGCCGCCGGTTCGAGCACCGCGAGATAGTCGTCGACCTTCTCGTCGAGGCTGATCGGCCCCGTATTCACGATGAAGTCCGCGTCGTCCACGCGCGCCACGATCGCAAGGCCGGTGTCTTCAAACACGCTGCGGTCCCGCTCCGGGCCGAGATGATAGGCCGTGCGGCCGAGGGCGGCGAAAAAAGGATCGTCGCGTTTGATCAGCGCCTCGCGCGTGGCTTCACCCGACGACAGAACTTCGCCGTAGAGGTCGCGGCCGATGCCCATTTTCGTCATGGCCTCGATGAGAGCGTGGGCGCGGCGCGGCGCGTTGGACAGCAGCAGCGTTTTCTTGCCGGCGTCGCGCAACGCGCGCAGCGTGTCCGCCGCCGGCGGATAGGGTTTCTCGCCGTCATGGACCAGCCCCCACAGATCGAGGATGAAACCGTCGAAACGATCCGCGATTTCGCCGATCCCCGAAATAACCCGCGGCGTCATGGCTTGCCTCCGGCGCGATGATCGGCGCCCACGGCGTCCGCCACAGATGCGAAGCCGTCGCGCGCGAGAAGCGACGCCAATTCACGCTTGATCCGGCCCACAAGCGCCGGACCTTCGAACACAAGCGCGGAGTAAAGCTGCACCAGCGATGCGCCCGCGCGAATTTTCGCATAGGCATCGGCGCCCGATGCGACGCCGCCGACACCCACCAGCGGAATCCGGCCTTCCGTCAGTTTGTACATCTCGGACAGAACGTGTGTGGAAAGTGCAAAGACAGGCGCGCCGCTCAAGCCGCCGGTTTCGGTCTTCTGCGGCGCGCGCAACGTATCGGGACGGCTGAGCGTGGTATTCGAGACGACGATCCCGTCGATCGCCTCCGCGCGCGCGGCGCTCGCGACCGCGGCGAGATCCTCCGGTGCCAGATCCGGCGCGATCTTGAACAGGAGCGGCGGCGATTTCGGCAACCCTGCCATCGCGGCGCGAGCCGCGCGGATGATCGCGATCAACGGTTCGGCGCTTTGCAGCGCGCGCAGGCCCGGCGTATTTGGCGACGAGACGTTGATGACCAAAAAATCCGCGTACGGCGCCAGCGCCGCCGCGAGCGTCGCGTAGTCGGCGACCGGATCGGCCTGATCCTTGTTCTTGCCGAGATTGACGCCGACGAGGCCGCGGCCGCTGCGGCGGCTCAAGCGGCGGGCGACAACGGCCATGCCTTCGTTGTTGAAGCCCATGCGATTGATGACGGCGCGGTCGGCCTCAAGACGGAACAGGCGCGGTTGCGGATTGCCCTTCTGCGGCAGCGGCGTAACCCCGCCGACCTCCACGAAGCCGAAACCGAGGTCCAAGGCCTCCTCATAAGCCACGGCATTCTTATCGAAGCCGGCGGCAAGGCCGATTGGATTTGGAAAAGTTCTATTCCAAACCGTTTGACGCAGAATTTTATCTTCTACTTCTGGGCGATACCAAAAGGTTGCGAGCCGCGACTTTAGACCAAGAAGGGCAAGCCGGTGCGCGCGTTCGCTGTCCATCCGGAAAAGCAAAGGTCGTAAAATCTGAAACGGATCCAACATCATAGGCCGAGGAATATGGGATTGAGTGAGCGCGCACGGACCGGCGGGCAAATTTTCGTGTCGTCCAAAAATTACCTGCCGTTGAATGCGTCTTTGGTGACAGTTCGAGCGTTGTACCGCCGTTGCTTAACATGAAGCAATTTGCTTCGTGTTCCGCGCCCGAACGGATATATTGCCCGCTTCTAGGGGAATTTTTGTCAGCTTTAAAAACAATAAACTGTGCGTAGCGACCCGAAGCTTTCAACGCGGGGCTTGGCGCGCCTGATCGAACAGGTGGGCAAAGCTGCCTATAATCTCGGCTATACGCCTGGGCTGAATCCAGCACAGTGGGCCGCTATGCGCTATTTCGACGAGGCGACCGTCGAACGCCGCACCGTGACCGGGTTCGCGCAATTCCAAGGCACGACCAAAGGCACGGCCTCGCAGACCGTCGCGGCGCTCGTGCGCAAGGGATACCTGCGCCGCGTCGGCGACAAGCAGGATCGCCGCGTCCACCGCCTTGTCCTGACGGACGAAGGCGAAAGCCTGCTGCGGGGCGACCCGTTGCAGCAATTGAGCCGCGCGCTCGAGACCCTCAGCCAGGAAGAGCGCTGGGCGTTGGCGGTGAATATGGAAAAGGTTCTGCGCCAGCTCATCAAGCTGTAAACGCACACATGAACCGCGGCTTTAAAGCCCGCGTGCTCTACGAAAGAACGGAATCAATCGCTTTCAGAAGTTCGGCGCGCTCGAACGGTTTATAGACGACCGTGTTCGCGCCGAAGGTCGCCGCCAGCGGCGCCGTATAGGTCAGCGGCGCATTGGGCGCGCCGCCGGAGATGACGACCACGGGAATGGTGTTGCCCGCGCCGCGGATTTCCTTGAGAAGCGCGATGCCGTCCATTTCCGGCATCCAGATATCGGACACGATAAGGTCGAATTTTCCGGCCTTGAGGCGCACCAGCGCTTCCTTGCCCGAGTTCGCGTCTTCGACGCTGTGACCCGCCGCCGTGAGGATTTCACGGACGGAAAGGCTCACTTCGGGTGAGTCCTCGACAAGAAGAATGTGCGCCATGGAGGGGTCCAGGTTTCAGTCCGAGGCGGACGCAGGATGCTGAGCGGAGGCGGTAGGAATGTATATCATCGCCTTCGTTCCCTGATCAACTTCGCTCTCGATTTTCAGCGTGCCGCCCCATCCCGTCACGATGCTGTACACGACCGACAGGCCGAGGCCCGTACCCTTGCCCGCGACCTTGGTGGTGTAAAACGGCTCGAAAATACGCGACAGCGTATAGGCGTCCATGCCGCAACCGTGATCCGACACGCTGAGGCGAATCCACGCGCCCGGCGCGATTGCAAGCCCCGAGGCGGCCGTCGCGTCGATCTCGACCGCATCGAGCCGCACCGAAACCGCGCCGCGTCCGTTCATAGAGTCCGCCGCGTTCGCGACCAAGTTGAGCACCACTTGCGAAACCTGCGTCGGATTGACGACCACGATCACATCGGCGGCACGCAGGTCCTGCTGGAGGACGATTCCCGGCGGCAGCCCGCTTTGCAGCAGGTTGAGCGCGTCGGAGACCAGGCCCATGATCTTGTGCGGGCCCAGTTGCGGCGCATCCCGGCGCGCGAACGTGAGCACCTGGCGAACGACGTCGCGCGCCTTGCGGGCGCTGGACGCGATCACCTCGAAATATTTGCGGACCTTGGCGGCGTCCTTATCCGCGTAGTCCTGCCCGAGATCGGACAGGGCAAGAATCGGCTGCAGGAGATTGTTGATCTCGTGCGCGACGCCGCCGGACAACTGCCCGAGCGCCTCCATTTTTTGCGACTGGAGAATCTGGCCCGCGCGTTCGCGGTCGGCGGTGATATCGCGCAGGTTCAAGACAAAAACGCTCGCATCCCGGCCCGGATAGTCGCTGACCGGCGCCACTTCGACTTGCGCGAGGAAGCTTCCGCCCTCGCGCCGGGCGCAGGTCAACTCGAATGCGCCGCTGGCGGACGTCGCGAACGTCCGCAGCACCGCGTCCCACCCGCTCGAGTCGCCGGTCGTATCTTGGGCGGCGCGCAAATTTGCAACCCCACCCTCGCTGAGTAGCGAGGTGTTGAATCCCGTGAGGCGTTCAAATTCGGCGTTCGCGTAGAAGAACTCCGGTTCCGCGCGGTCGGTGGTCACCACCGCCACACCGATGGGCGAGGCGTCCAACGCCTCGTACAGAATGGCGTTGCGCCGCAGAAGCTGTTTCAGCTCCTGCTCGCGCTGCTTGCCTTCGGTGACGTCCTGACAGGTCCCGAAGGAGGCGTAAGGTTCGCCCTCGGCGTCGAACAGCACGCGGGCATCGAAGCGCAGCCACCGCACGGCGCCGTCGGCGCGAATGATACGGTATTCCGCGCCGCGCAAGGCTTTACCGTCGAGTTGGTCGGCGAAAATGCGCTCGAACGTCTCGCGGTCCTCCGGATGGACAAGATGACGGTACTTCCCAAAGGTGTGCATGAAGCCGTCCGGCGAGACGCCGTGGATCACATACATGTGCGGCGACCACTGCACCGACGCGGTCTGCCAGAAGATTTTATAGGTGCCGAGCTGCGCGATACGGGTCGCTTCCTCGAGACGCGCCTCGCTTTCGCGGATCTCGAACTCGGCATTCTTCATCGCGGTGATGTCAAAGGCGGCGACCGCGGTCCACACCTCTGCGATCGAGCCCGAGGGCACGGGGAAACAATAGACCATGTACCAGCCCAGACCGAACGGCTGGACAAAACTGGTCTGCTCCCGGCCCGCGGCGCGGCGCGCACGCGCGAGGAACGACTTGTAACCGCCGTCGACCGGACGACCGACGGCGACGGACACCGGCGCGCCCAGGATCGCCTCGGCGCGCGCGTTCGCGGCTATGACCGTGTCGGTGGTATCGACGACAATCGCCGCGGCGGGCAGGGCTTCGATAAAACGGATCGCGCCTATGCGGTCGTCATAGGACGATGACGGAGCGGCCGGCGATTTTGTGAACAATGGGCCCATCCATATGGCGCGGCTAGCGCGTGAGCCGGACCTTGAACGGTTTCATCATCTGCTTGATCTCGTCCTCAAGCGTCGACGGCGGCGGCGCGGCTTCGGGGAAAAGGGGCTCGCCATAGCCGAGCTCCTTCTCATAGACGATGCTTTCGAGATAGTCGGCGACGCCGGACAGTTCGGTCGCCCGCTTTTTGTCGAGCGCCGCGGCCTTTCGGATTTCGGCCGCCGCGCGCATGACAAGAATATCGACTGTCTTATTTTGCTCGCCCATTCCCTCGGCCCTCGACCCCGAAACAAACGCGCGGGTGCAGGTTCCCGGTACATCCGTATTTATAGGCCGTTCGCGGCCTGGGGACAATTCGGGGTTCTGCGTATAGACCGGGCGGTCTTTCGATTTCTGGCGCCGGGACCGACCGCATCCTGGAGCAACACGTGCAGCCCATAAAAAGGTAATCAACTTCAGGCTGATATGGGTCGGGGCGGACCTGCCGCCTTAGCCTGGTCCGCGCACCCAGGCGAGCGCCTTGGGCTGGTTGCCGCTGGTGAAGAACTCGTAGTGGCCCGCAGGCAGGGAGTCGCGCAACAGTAACGCAAGCCCCGCCCAGGACGGCCCACCGACAATGGCCGCGCGTTCGCAACGGTGCGCGTTCGAGGCCAGAATCTCGCCGGTCTCCCAGCGCGAGCTTTCGTCCCAGTCCTTCAAACCGCTGAGATCGCAATAGAGACGGAACGTCGGGGCGGCGGCGAGGACGGCGTCCATCGCCGGCACGAAAATCCCGGCATAATCGGCTTCGCTCAAAGTTCCGGCGGCGCGGAAGAACACGATATTGCCTTCGCGCGCCGGGGTCGTTTCCAACATGGTCTGCTCCACATCCGCCCACTCCAAATCCCGGGGGCCTGTGGCGACACTAGAAGAAAACGCCCTCAAGTTGAATGAGATTTGGGCTTTGCTTATTGCGCGGCCTGAAGTTCGCGCGCGGCCAGAGGCAGGTAGATGTGGAAACGGCTGCCGCGGCCGACGGCGCTTTCGACGCTCACGCCGCCGCCCCAGCTTCGCGCGAGGCCGGACACGACCGCGAGGCCGAGCCCGGTCCCCTTGCCTTGCGGTTTCGTCGTGAAGAACGGATCGAAGATGCGCGCGACGACCTCCGGCGGCATACCGGGGCCGCCGTCTTCCACCGACACACGGCCGTAGCGGCCCGGCGCGATCGCGGCCGCCTTGGCCATTTCGCCGCTCACCGTCACCTCATCGACGCGCACCACGATGCGCCCACCCGCCGCCATCACGTCGACCGCATTGGTGATGAGGTTGGTCACGATTTGCGAAAGACCGGACCGCTCGACATGGGCGACGACGTCGCGGTCGCCCGTGAACGCGATCTGCGTGCGCGCGCCCACGGCGCCGCTCAACAGGTCGATCGTATCGCGCACGACAGCCCTCACCTCCAAGTCCTCCTGCCCCACGGCGTTCTGGCGCGCGAACGACAGCACGTTGCGCACGATGAAGGTGGCACGCTCCGCCGCCCGCGTGATCCGGGTGAAGTAAACGTGCAATTTCTCGTGCGCTTTCGCTTCATCGGCGCCGAAGGCGGAGTAGATGAGGATCGGCTGCAGCAGGTTGTTAATCTCGTGCGCGAGGCCGCTGGCCAGGCGTCCGACGGCGCCGGCCTGGCGCGTTTCCTCCTCGCGGTCGCGCGCGCGCATGCTGTCGGTGACGTCGGCGCCGACGCCCCGGTATCCGTAATAGGCGCCGTGACGGTCGAATTGAGGGTGACCGCTGAAATTGACCCAGCGCGGTTCGCCCTTGGCGTCGAGGATGGGCACAAGGATATCGCGGAACTTGGCGCGCTCGGCGATGGCCTGCTCAAGAACGACAAAGTCGTGGTCGCTGTCGCCATCGACCACGGGCCTGCCGTCGCCGGCCTCGTCCGCGCGCAAGGCGCGAAGACGGATCGCTTCGGCCAACACGCCACCGGGCTCCACGCGGAATTCCCAGATATAGTCGGCCGAGCACTCGACGATTCCCCTGAGATCGGCGGCGTCCCGCCGCAAGGCGCCTTCGCCGGCGCGCATCGCGGTGACGTCCTGCGCGAGGCCGAACACCTTGGGCGCGGGACCGTCGGCGTCCACCGTGCGCCAGACATGACGGAGACGGCGGATCTCGCCGTCGGGCCGGACGATGCGGCATTCCAGCGCGCCTGAGGGAGGGCCCTCGGTGTCCCTCCACCATGTATTCAACACCGCCTGAACATCCTGCGGCGCGATACGGTCCAACATGGACGTTCTGGTCGGAATGAAATCCTGCGGACTGACGCCATGAAGCGCATACATGCCGTCGTTCCAGACGAGCCTGTCGCTCCGGACGTCCCATTCCCAGCAGCCGATAGCCGCCATGGCGTGAAGCTCGCCCGCCGTCGGCGCTCGCAGTTCGCGCGCCGGTCCGCCCTGATGTGCGCTTGCGCTCATAACCCGAAAGCCCCCTATCCCAGAGGCGCATACTAGCGGGCGCGCCGGACGGGCTCCATGCAGCGGAAATGGAAAAGGGGCGCGTTGACCCGCGTCGCGGCTCGCCCCGAAAGTTCTGAATAATTACAATAAATCATATATTTATATCGAACGGCTGGACCGCGGAGCCGGGGATTCCTATTGTGCGGGATCACGCCAAGGAGGCCGTTTTCGGTGCGGGCCATGGAATCCAGGGAAGCAAAGTTCAAGATCGGCCAGGTGGTGAAACACCGCCTGTTTCCGTTCCGCGGCGTGATTTTCGACGTCGATCCGGAATTCGCCAACACCGAGGAATGGTGGCTGTCGATCCCCGAGGACGTGCGGCCCAGCAAGGACCAGCCGTTTTACCACCTCTTGGCCGAGAACGCGCAGACCCACTACGTGGCCTATGTCTCCCAGCAAAACTTGCTGGCCGACGAAACGGGCGAGCCCGTGGCGCATCCGGAAGTCGGCTCCTACTTCGGCGAATTCCGTGGCAGCCACTACGTGATGCGGCCAAGTTACGCGAACTAGCGACGTCGCGGTCACCTTGGAAAACCTCGCGCCATTGTTTGATCAGATATGGGTCGTCAGCCTTCCAACGGCCGACGACCGGCGACGGCACATCCGAGAACATCTTCCGGCGTCCGGCTTTCCAGATTTCGCCTTTTTCGACGCGACGAGCGCGGACGATCCCGCCGTCACCGCCGCCGATCCCGAGGTAAAGAAATTTCCGCCCTGCTTTAGATGCGGCCTCCTCGATTGCGGCAAGCCGAACTGCAACAATTTCCTTCTACCCGCACAAATCGCTGTCGTCCTGACATATCGACGGCTGTGGCGGCAAATAGCCAATGGTACCGCCGAGCGCGTCCTCGTGCTCGAAGATGACGTTTGGTTTCATCCCCACACGCGGCGTGTCCTTTCCTGGATTCAAACCGAAACCGTCGCCAATCGATTGCCATTCAGCGGTGAAAAGACCTGTTTGCTGAGATTGGGTTGGGCTCGCAACGCGGAACATGATGCCCAAAACGCGGCCATCCGCGCCGAACAAATCGTTCGGATGTCAAATCCTTGTCATGCAATAACGCGCGCATATGCGCGCGCGTTAATCGAGCGCGATAAGGGTATCATTCACACAGCCGACGTCTATCAACACGAGCTCGCACCCCGACCGGGAGAAGCTTTCACTATTTTTCCACCAATCGCTTCGGAGCTCTCATGGACAGAGGGGCGCTTTGCGTCGTTGATCCACCCCAAACCCATACACGCCGATTATCTGCGTAATACGGGCGATCTTGCCGCCGCAAATGAAGCCGAACGGCGCGTTGCGCGGCATGTAAAGAAGAAATTTTATCGTCCGCTACTCATCACCGGTCACTCTCATTGCGGTCTCGCGACCGCGGTGGACATTTGCCGACGTTCGGGCCTTCACGTGGGTCAGAACCGCGCCGCGGAGCATGGACTAAGTTCGTGGATGTTTGCCGTGGATGCGGACATCAATCCGGTGGCTCACGACGAGATTTCGCGAACCCGACGCGCTCTTGTATGGAAGTATATGATTGTACCCGTTCGAGACCTTCAAACAGCCGCGCCCTTGGTCGCAGCGGAAGATCAAGGCAGCGCGCAGTTCTTCGATTTTAGGCGCGCTCAAATCCTAGCCGCACTCGGCATCGACATTTCTTCCTTCATCTCTCCGCTTGAGCGGGCGGTACGCTCGATCATCTCCTGGATGCGCATATTAGTCGCACAGCAGCCACACTTGATATTTCGCGTTGAAGACCAACAAGCGCTCTTTCAAGACTTTCTTGTGAAAACACTGCTTGCGTCGACATCCCCTGCAACCGATCCCAACGTCGAACACGGCCAAACGCCCGACGAGAGTTGGGAGGCATTCACTGATGAAACCAAGCGAGAGATTGAGTGGTACTGCGAACAGTTCGGATACGCATCACCGCTTCGTTGACGCGCCTCGCTACGTCGAATGAATCGCTCGCGGTTCGTTGACGAACGCACCCACACGTCCAGAGAGGCCGTAACCGCGGACATCCATCTCCGCTCGTGCAAAGCGTTTGTCAACGCGCCGCACGGCATAAGAAAGCGGACCACTTTCATTTGAGATATCGACCGCGATATCTGTTGAAACGCCATACAACCCCGGACACTCCATACCGACCAGCGTTGCGAGGGATCCAAGACCAACTAACACACCGGGACCAATCGCGGCCGCAAGGTGGGGAAACTTTTCGGTTAAGCCACGAGCTTGCGCCGGCATCGTCAGCGTTCCAGTCACTCCTTCGAGTTCCTCAAGCCTACGAACCGGTGGCGCCGCAAAGGGAGTTTCGCGTAACGTCGCCTCAATGAGATGAGGAGCGGAACCCAAAGTTACCTTTGCGGTTGTAACGTCGGCACCCGCCACTACTAGCTTAATTTTCAGAATTTCTTCAGCGTGCACGACCTTCACCTCAACAACTTCATCGAGGCGGACGGGCTTCAAAAATGTGGCCTGAAGCCCGCGAATAGATACACCTGGGTTCGTTCTCAAATAGGCGTCCAGCGACCACATGAGCCCGTGAACGCCATGGATGATGAGACCTCCGGTAAACATAAGCGCCGCCGCCTCCGCGTGCGCATGAATAGGGTTTGCGTCCCCCGTCATGACGACAAATTCAGCTTGATCCGATTCACTGAACGTCCGGAGCGCGATGGTTTCGATTTGGGAAGAATCGTCGCCCAAAATCTTCAACCCCGCTTACGCAAAACCGCCGCATATTGCGCGGTCGGAATCGCGGTGCCGTCTTTCCGTTTTATGCCATACTCGCGTTCGTTCACGTGCTCGCGGTCGATCTCACAGTCTGCCGCCTTAATAAGGTCGCGAATTTCCTGAACCGAGTTGAACAAGTAAACGTGGTCAATCGCCGGACAATTCGCACACGTGGTAACAAATAGACGCCCATCGTCCTTCACAAAAGATGCCGCTCGACGAAGAAGCGACTTCGGATCTTCAACGTGCTCGAGGACTTCACCCATAACAAGCGTATCGTAGCGATGTGACGGTTCCCAGATGAAGATGTCCTGCACATGGAAAGCAACGTCCTTTCCCAAGGGGGAAAGAAACGACACGACCCCCTTTGCGATATCGGCGGAAGCCTGCGAGATATCGACAGCGTCGAACGTCGCATCGCGCGCCGCCCGAAGGGCTTCGAGCGTATAAAGCCCGTGACCCGGGCCGATTTCGAGATAGCGGCCCACGATGGGCCGCTCGGTCACGAACGAACGAAAAAACTGTAGTGTTTCGTAATGCTGCAACCACAGAAATTGGGTTACAGCGAGGCCCAGCATATATCGCGTCATCGCCTCGTAAGATTGTATCGATTGGTGCGCTTCTACGATATTTCCCGCGCTGTATCGCCCAGTGCGCGCGAATTTTATCTGCTCGCCGAAGGTTTCCTTACAGATGCTGATATAACTGTTCACTGCATCGTCTAGCGGAGTACCCGTCGCATCAAGCATACGGCTAAACTCGCTAAAGAAGCGATCGGCGTCTCCGAAAAATTCCGGCGGATAGTCGGAGAGTCGCGCGTCAACCGCACGACGCTGAAGCGGCGCTGCCCGTCCAAGACGGTCGAGAAAAGCCGACAGATGCGGGAATATGGCGAGATCGGCAGCGGCCGAATTCATTGACCAGCCTTTGCGGACAAGAGCATTAGTATTTTAGGGACGTCGTTCGTCTGCTCGATCTCTTCGGCGGAAAACTCAACTCCGAGTTCGCCTTCAAGCGCCAGGATCATGTTCATGTGGCGGATGGAATCCCATTGATAAAGGGATTCCGGGGAACTTTCCGGCGTAATCTGGTCTGCCGGTATTTCGAGAATATCGGCAAGAATTCTCTGCACGAGAATAAAATGCGGCGAACTCATTTCTGATCTCCCATCAACGCCTGGATCTCCCGACGCCAGTATTCCATGCCGCCCTGCGGTGGCTCAAAGGCAAAACCGGCCTTTCTATAAAAATCTGCTGCAGGCGCGTTCTTTTGGGTTGGCGCAAATGTCCCGAGGAGGACTTTCGCGCCACGCCGCGCCCCTTCGATAGCGACGGCCCGAAGCATGGCATCCTCGACATCACGGCCAATAACACGGCAACTCATCAGGAAGCTTTCAATTGATGCCACGTCAGACTCAATTCGCGTTACAGCGAGCCCCACGATGCCGTTGTCTCCGAACCTGTCTTCAACCCGGAAAGCCAGGACAAATGAAGACGGTTCAGCCGCTAAATGGCGCAACTCGGTTTCGGTGAAACGGCGGGTACGGACGTTAAATTGATTTGTTTTGCGTTCCAACTCCGCCAACCTCGCGAACGTCTCAGCCGTTAACGGCTCCAGATGGACTCTTTGTTCGAGAGACAAGAGGAACGCCTCACGGGAGGCCGCTTGCGTTTCAGCGCTCAGACGCTCGCGACGCGCGGCATAAAGGGCTGTGCGATTCGTATCTTCGCTGGTGATGTTAATACGGACAAATTCAGGATGCGCATCGATCATGTCTGCGACGTTTCCAGCATCGGCCACATGCGGAAGCACACGTACCTCCGGCAGAGCACGCGCCACCTCGGCTCGTTCGACGGGGTTGTCATCAAGAAATGCAAAGGCGTCGAGACCCAGACCAAGCTCATCCGCCATGGAACGAATATTTCCCGATTTTGCATCCCAGTTGATGCGCGTCGCTGCAAAATCCGACGGCTTCAGACCAAAGTCCGGGTGGGTCGACAGCACCGCATTCACCGCCGCCTCGTCATTCTTGCTGGCGATGGCGAGCAAAATGCCGCGCTGTTTCAACCGAAAAAGGGCATTCTGCAGGCGGTTGAAACCAGACCCTAGCTCCATCTTCAAACCAGACGCCCCCTCTTCGCCAAGCACGCCGCCCCACAGCGTATTATCCAAATCGACAACAAGCGCTTTTATTAAGCCTCCTAATGCGGGCCGAACGTTCTGGAAGAGCCGCGCGGCGACACCGCTCGCAAACTCATTGCGGAAAGGCATTTTTGCGACGGCCCAGTTCCGTTCGTCGAACCATCTGGCGCCAGCGCGTTCCGCCATGTCCGTCGTATGGAAAACATGGCAATCGGGCACGTCTCGGGCGATTTCCGTTAGGCGAACGTTCGCTTCATCAAGCCTCAATTTGCGATCGTCAAGCGCCGCTCCACGCGGATAGTCCAAAAGTTGAATGGCGACCGGCGCTGCGGATCTGCCGCGATAGGCCTCCAATGCAGTGCGAAGATTGTCTTCCAGCCAGCGCGAAGCTTGCCGCATTTCGGCATCAGAGCCGCCTTGCCAAAGCGCAGGGGCCGCCGTCCGCGTATGTAAGGCCACGACCACCGCATCGCTATCCGTCGGCGCCGAGATCAAATCCTGGATATAGGCATTGTACTGACCGATACGGACTTCCAGAACATATCGGCTCAACAGGCCCATCGCTTCGATTAGCGGGGCGAGCGGCTCCACCGTATAGGAGCGAAAGATGTCGATGCGTTTGCGGGGGAATACCGCCCCTTCCGTAACAGGCGCTAGCGCAGTTTTTAAAAATCCCGCCGTCGTCAAGATCGGCGCGTGAAGCCATAACGTCTCTGCAAAATGCAAAGCATGAGAATAGTCGCCTTCGCTCACCGCGCGCTCCACCGCGCTACGCAAGGCCGATATATCGCTGTAATCGTCGCGCCCCGTCATCGGACGAGAGAAATCAGCCGAGCGCCCGCCCAGAATCCTGTCGTTAGCCGGTTCGCCAAAATAACAGAACTTGAACTCGACACACCCGACAACGCTGCTAGACGCGCGCCAATATCCGCGGCCGTCAGGATCAATATTCGCCGGCGAATTTTAGAGAGAAGGCGTTGCGCCGCGAGGACACAGGCCTCAATATCGTCCGCCTCATGAATAGTCACGAACGCGACATCGGTCTCAGGAACATCGTCGGCGCAGGAGGCAATGCCATCTACAGTACGGAACGTCAGATCAGATCGACCAGCAAAGCGCGCGACGCGGCGTCCCATGACAATTGCACTCTCGTTTGCATCGAAGGAAATGGTTCGCGCCGAGATTCCTAAGGGGATGCCTGTCGCCAGGAACCCCTCTCTTCCATTTACAATAATTGCCGTGCTGCCCGGATATGCTGCAAGACACCCAACAAAGATGTTCAGCGCACGCCCCATAATTTGCGAGAACATAACCTTATGCGATTGCGTCACATTCCTCGCGCCGCCGTACGGCTCACCCCAGAAACGCGTTTCTGTTTCCGGCAGGGTAAACCGAAATAGATACTCCCACTCAAATGCAGGATAGGTGTCCGGAAGAAGTCCCTGGCGTGCGAGCGCGTCTTCAACCAGCGGGACGGCCGCATGTGAAACGTGATTATCGTCATCGCCGACGCTAAACTCGGCCCGAAGGCACCCCGTGACAGGATCCGTCAACGCATCCGTCAAATCGAGAAGCGGGATTTGACGTGCGATCGTAAACGCTCTCAATTCGGCGTTATAAATCTTGATGAGTTCGTTTACCTCCACTTTGATCATCGGCATTGCGGATAGAATCGCAACGTGACGACGGCCGCTCGCGATTACTTCGTCGATCATATCGAAGAAATGTCTTGCTGCGGCACGGATGACCTGTTCGTGCGAAACAAGCTCGCGTCTCTCCACCGCACTCCGTGTACCCTTGGTATCCCGCACATGGTGCCAGGCATCCGGGTTTCCAGCGGTAATAAGCAACAGGCTTTGCGGATCCACGCGAGCGATATTGCTGAGGTATCGCCGTCGCGTCCCCTCGGCGAGCGCCGGCGTCAGGCACGTAATGTCGGGCCCGTTCGCAATAAATATCGGCAGAAATCGCGTACCACTCGCAAAGACACGCACATAACTTCCACCGACAAACGAAATGAATGCGCAGTCAGAGGGAGACACGCATCGTCCATCCGCATCGATTGCCGGACCGACGCAGCCCACGCTTCCCCGCACGGACTTTCCAAAAGTTTCCGCGAGATCAATACGATCCGGATGCTCCTTGCATATTGCCGCGAGCCCAAGAAGCATTTCCGTCTGATGACCTTTGCCGCCTAGCATTTGAACGACAGCGAGCGCGCTTTCGACGTTTCCGACGGTCGCGATGCTTACCGCAAATTCACGCGCAGCCGCCGCACCCTGGTCATGCAAAAGTTGCACGGCCTTTGCCAGGAGCATGTCATGCCGACCTGTCGTTGAAGAATTCGCGCTAACCTGCATGGACGACATCGAAACGGGCAATATTGTGCGGGATTTGCATGCAATATGGCCATTCAACTAGAAACAAACTCTTAACCATCCACCGGGACGGCCGCGCTGCATGTTTAAGCCTTCCTTAAAATCTTGAGCTCTAGAGTTTATAATCGCGCTTTTTGCGCTTCAACGCGCGAACGCGCGTTTTCCGGGCACCATGCGCGAGCCTCTTCATGAAACTGACGCAGGATTTGACCGTGGATGACTATACCTCGCGCATGATTTTTGTGTGCGGCTGTGGCCATAGCGGCACCACCCTACTCACCACAATGTTGGGCACGCATCCCGACATCTACGCCATTCATGAAGAAACGGACGTCTTCGTTCACAAATTGCCGGACGACCAGGCGAAAGCCGGGATCGTCACAAAACACGGCCCGTTCGCCCGCGAGAAAGGCGCACGCCTATTGTGTGAAAAAACGCCGAAACACATCCACGATCTGGAGCGCATTCGTAAGCTTTTCCCCGGGGCGCGCATCGTGATCCCCATTCGCGATCCTCGCGACGTTACACTGTCGTTCAAAAAGCGATTCGGCGACCTTCGCGGCGCTCCCCGCTGGTTACGCGACAATGCAGTCGTTACCCGCGAGTATCTGGCCCGAAACGACGACACGTTCATTTATCGCTATGAAGATTTCATCGACGACGTCGAAGGCACTCTGAAAGCGATATGCGCGCATGTGGGTGTCGATTTCGATCCAAAGATGCTGAATTACCACGAAGATCAGCAAAATTGGTTCGGCGTCTCGAGCGTGCCTGACGAAGCGCCCGATCCAACCAATCATGCGACGTTCCGCAACTGGCAAGTGAAGCAACCGATCATGGATAGGCGCGGCCTGTGGAAGACCCAACTCACACGCGACGAAATTGAAGCCGTTCAGACCGCGTGCGCAGGCCTTATGGGCATTTTTCGATACGACCCCGTTCTTGCCTAGACGCGCTCGCCACCAAGGCCGGACGCACGCCGTAAAACAATTGGAAATCGCCGGTGAAGTGCTTAGGGTACTCGCGCTCACAATAGGGCGGGACATCCGCCGAGGGCTTGACCCCCTATCAGAACCAGAAGCAATCGAGAGGACCCCATGACCATCAAGGCAGGCGATAAATTGCCGGCTGGCAAGCTACGCACGATGACGGCCGAAGGCCCAAAAGAACTTTCCACGGACGACATCTTTAAGGGCAAGAAAGTTATTCTTTTCGCCGTTCCCGGCGCCTTTACGCCAACATGCTCGAAACAACACCTGCCCAGCTACCTCGCCAACTATGACAAGATCAAAGCTCAAGGCGTGGATACCATTGCCTGCATGGCTGTGAACGATCCTTTTGTGATGGACGCGTGGGGCAAGGATCGCGCGGTCGGCGAGAAAATCCTGATGCTTGCCGACGGCAACGGCGAGTTTACGAAGCAAATCGGCCTCGAACTCGATGGCTCGAAGTTCGGCCTTGGCACACGCAGCAAACGGTTCTCGATGGTTGTCAACGACGGCACCGTTGAAACGCTGAACGTCGACGAAAGCGGCTATTCGCTGAGCAGCGCCGAGAACACCTGCGGCCTCAACTAATTCGATACGCGGTCAGTCCGGGACCGTCATAAGCGGTCCCGGACGACTTCGCCTTAGACGGCGACTCCGAGTACTTTGAGCAGGTGTCGCAGCTTGTCGAAAAACAGGCTTTCATTCGCGACATAGTCGCTCGCGGGTCGCGACAGCAACTGATCATTCGCCATTCCAAAGATGGAACGTACTTTAGGTCCGATCGCGGCCTCCAGCGCATCGTCGTTGAACGCGATATCCACGTCGACGCGCAACTGTCGCAAAAGCCCGGCGAGCGCTGCTGTCCAGCAGCCATAATCGGACAACACCCGATCGACATCCGCGGAAAGCACGACGAGACGGCTGTAAGCCTGATTTACCCGACTTACGTTTGAGAAGCGCGCTGCGGAATGCAGCGTGCCCGGGCCACCGCTATAAAGCCAATGCTTCGCTCTAGCGGCCAGACGAATACAAAATCCCCAATCTCCGTAGATGGAACGGTCGTCGCGATAACCGCCGGATTGCAAAAAGAGTTCGCGCGCGAGCAACATATCGCGTGGAGGAGGCGCGGCGAGGGCCGCAACATTTGCGATCATCGCACGCCCGTTCAGCCCAGCGGCCCACGAACAGTCCCAATACTCTTCGGGGTTTTGCTTGACGATATCGCTGAAAGCAACAGAGTCCTCGCGCCCTAGCAAGGCCCGAACTTCGCGCTCGATCTTCGTGACATGAAAAGCGTCGCTTCCATCAATCAGCGCCACGAAAGGTTGCCCAGCGGAGCGAACCGCTTCGTTCCGAAGCGCAGAAGCCCCGCGACCCGCGCCGTCAAGGATAAGGCGAACACGCGGTTCTTCCTTCGCGAGCGCCTCAAGCAGCGTGCGGCTTCCATCCGTTGAGCCTTCATCGGCGACAATGATTTCGGAGACCGGGTACGACTGGTTCCTGACACTGTCGATGGCACGGCGTATTGCTTGCCCGGCGTTAGCGCAGACGACAATGACGCTTACGCCCACCTTCGTCTCGCGCGCTCCGGTTTCCGCAACCAACGTACGTCGCTGCACGTCCGCAACGAGGGTCCGCCGCGACTGCTCGGCCTCCTTCGCGTTCTCGCGCTGCTTTACCACCTCCCCCTCCAGCTTAACCGGCGACCATCCAAATCCGCGCGCCACGTAGGCTGTTCGTCCGGGAAGATTTGCGTAGCGGCTCAGAATGCGATTGCGATCAATTTCGCCGACACGAGGCGACGCCGCCGCCAGCGCCATGTAAGAGTCCAGAAGTGGCATGATTTGAGCGACGTCGAACGCTCCAAGGACGGGGGCGACCTTCGAGACGCGCCCAACGGACCGGGCCGTGACCGTTTCATAGGCCGGCTTGTATGGAACCCCAATATGATCGCAGATGATGCGGGCATAAGCCGCTCGGTGGGCCGCAAAATCCTCATAGACGATGACCCGATAGTTGTCCTTCCCCGCGGCATGTTGGAACGCCGCGGCATTCATAAAATGGCACCACAGCGCGGCCTTATATGCGGGCGTCAGCGCCGCCTCGGGCGGCAACGTCACGCCGAAGGTGCGCGCGACGTCCGCGGCAAATCGTGGATAGTCGTTCTTATGAAACTCCGCCCCGAAGAACGAGAATTTCGTGAGAACGGAGTTCACAACGTCGAACGGGTTGCGCAGGCACACAAGAAACCGCGCTTTCGGGTAGAGTTTATCGAGCAATCCCAACCGCCCATTGGCGCGAATGAATTTCGCCAACAAGGGGCGTGAGGGAGCCGCCTTGAGATGGCGATGCGTGATCTGTGCGGCATCCCCAAGCTGATCGCCATTGGTGAAAAGCGGCAGCTTGGTGTGAAGATACAGACCTTCCTGACTTAACGCGTCCTGTCGCCCGAACTGTTCCTCGCGCGCCTTGTCCATGGGGTAGCGACCGATAACGTCGCTGTCCCAAACGAACGGTTCATAGAGGGTGTCGAACGCCTGCCCGAAGCGGTCCGCATAAATTTCGAGAAGAAGGCGGTGCATGATCGTCGTGCCGGAGCGGCCGACCGCGGCAATGACTGTGGTCTCGGAAGGAGGGCTCTGGACTGTCATGCGAACGCGAAATGGTCAGTGAGGCTAAGAAAGGTTGTCGCACTCCCGTGCGGGCGCGTCTATGAATGTGTGCCTGGAGATATTAACGATCGGGAAATATGGCGACGATTTTAGTGACGGGCGGCGCCGGATATGTGGGCAGCCATGCGTGCAAGGCGCTGGCGCGCGCCGGGCATACTCCCGTGACCTACGACAATCTGAGCCGCGGCCACCGTGAATTGGTGAAGTGGGGGCCGCTGGAGGAAGGCGACCTCCACGACGAGGACCGCCTCGCGGCCATCCTGCGCAAACACCGGCCCGAGGCGGTGATGCACTTCGCCTCTTTCATTCAAGTCGATGAGTCGGTGGCGCAACCGGACCTTTATCGCCGCAACATCGTGGGCGGCACGCAAAGCCTTCTGGCGGCCATGAAGAACGCGGGCGTGACGCGCATCGTCGTCTCCAGCTCGTGCGCCGTGTACGGCCTGCCCGAGACCATGCCCATCGATGAACAAACGCCCTGCCGGCCCATCAACCCTTACGGCGCCGCAAAGCTGGAAATGGAAGGTTTGCTCGCGCAAGCGGAGAAGGACGCCGGGCTCGCCTGGACCGCCCTGCGCTACTTTAATGCCGCGGGCGCGGACCCCGAGGGCGAAACCGGCGAGTGGCATGAACCGGAGACCCACCTGATTCCGCGCGTCCTCGACGTCGCCCTGGGCCGCGCGCCAGCGGTCATGATCAACGGCACCGATTATCCGACGCCTGACGGCACCTGCGTGCGGGACTATATCCATGTCGCGGATTTGGCCGACGCGCACCTCCTGGCCCTCGCGCACGCGCAGGGCGGACGGGTCTATAACCTCGGCACCGGTGGCGGTTATTCGGTGCGACAGGTGGTCGAGACCACGCGAACGGTGACCGGTCGCGAGATTCGCGTGGAAACAGGGTCGCGCCGCGTCGGCGATGCGGCGATTCTCGTGGCGGACTCACGCCGGGCAGCGCAGGCACTCGGATGGGCGCCGCGCCGCACGCTGGCAGATCAAATCCGCGACGCCTGGGCGTGGCATCTCAAGTTACATGGATAGGTTCAAGCGGTGACGCTGGCCAACAACTTATCCGCCGTGTGCACGCACAGCCCCACGATGTTCGTGTAGGACCCGTTGATCCACGGCACGAAGGCGCCGGCGGCGCCCTGGATGCCGTAGGCGCCGGCTTTGCCGCGCCATTCGCCGGAGGCGATGTAGGCGTCGAGCTCGGCGTCGCTGAGGCGCTTGAAGGCGACCTGGGTCATGACGACGCGCGTGAGAAGGTTTCCCGCAGGGTCGATCACCGCGATGCCGCCGTACACCCGATGACGGCGGCCGGACAGAAGTTTCAGGATCGCGCGGGCCGCGCGTTCGTCCTCGGTCTTGTCGAGAACGCGCCGGCCGCAGGCCACGACCGTATCGGCGGCGAGGATCACCGCGCCGGGGTGCAGCTTCGCCGCGGCTTCGGCTTTGGCGCGCGCGAGACGCGCCGCCAGCAGGCGCGGCCGTTCCGCGGCGCGCGGCGTTTCGTCGATATCGGCGGCGGCGACAATATCGGGCTTACGTCCGATCTGGGCGAGCAACGCCAGACGCCGCGGCGACGCGGACGCGAGAACGAACGGCGCGGTCATACCGCGCCTGCGCGGCGATGGCCGCGTCCCCGGCGGCGGGCTGGTGCGACATGAAGCGGAATGTGAGGCGTCCCTTTTTGGTATCCCTGGCGTGACATCCGTAACGCGGCGGAAATGTGCGAATCCGTCCCGCGCCGGTCAAGATCGAAAATATCGCCGCCGCCCGGATCAATAGGGGTCGAGGCGCGGAAAGAGATCGAGGATCTTCTGCTGAAGTTGGTCGCGCACCTGACGATAGGCGGCCAGACGCGCGGCCCGTGCGCCCTCCACCTGGGTAGGATCCGCGATCTCCCACGTCCGCAGGTCGCAGTGGGTGTAGCGGGTGAGACTTTCGGCCTTTTCCCGGGCGGGCCGCGACAGGGCAATCACCAGTTCAAAGGACTCCGCATCCAGGTTCGTCATCGTCTTGGGCCGGTGCCGGGACATATCCACGCCGATCTCGCGCATCACCTCGACCATGAAAGGGTCGAGCCCGCCTTCATAGACCCCAGCGGAGTCCACAAAAATGCGCGCACCATGAAAGCGCTTGAGAATCCCCTCGGCCATGGGCGAGCGCACCTGATTCAGGTTGCAGCAGAACAACACGGCTGAAGGGAGAACCTGCATCGCGCGCTAGCCTCTCATATGCAGGATGCACAGCAGCGTGAAGAACCGCCGCGAGGTGCCGTGGTCCAGATCGACATGTTCGCCCAGACGCTCTTGCAGCATCTGCGCGCCTTCGTTGTGGAGCGCGCGCCGGCCCATGTCGATGGCCTCGATCTGCGACGGCGACGAGGTCTTGATGGCGTCGAAATAGTTCTCGCACACCAGGAAGTAATCCTTGATCACGGCGCGAAACGGCCTGACGGGCAGCGCGACTTCCTTTTGCGGCGCGTCGCCCGTATCGCGGATGTCGAACACCAGGCGATCCTCGCGCAGGGCAAGGCGCAGGTGATAGGGTCCGGGGCTACACCCCTCGCCCTTCAAGCAGAAGGTGTTCTCTTCCAAAAGGTCGAAAAGCGCGACTTCGCGCTCATGCTCGACTTCCGGACGGCGGCGCAGGAACGAGCGTTCGTCGAGCTCGATACGGACGATCGACCGCGGCCGCTGTCCGAATCCCTCGCTCATCGGGTCAGCGCTTTTCCCAGTCGAACATGGCCAGTCCTGTGCGCGACTGTCTTTTCATCGCGCATGTTCTAGTCGGAAAACCGCTCACACTTTTCCGGAACATGCGCCTAGCTACCTGAGATTCGCTCGATGTGAGCGCCGCACGCGCCGAGTTTTTCTTCCAACCGCTCGTAACCGCGATCCAGGTGATAGACGCGGTTGACGAGGGTTTCCCCCTCGGCGGCGAGGCCGGCGAGGATGAGCGAGACGGACGCGCGCAGGTCGGTCGCCATCACCGGCGCGCCGGAAAGTTTTTTGCGCCCCCGCACGATGGCGGACGAACCGTGCACGTTCACCTCGGCGCCGAAGCGCGTCAGTTCCGGCACGTGCATGAAGCGGTTCTCGAAAATGGTTTCCGTGATCATCGAGGCGCCGTTGGCCGTGGCCATCAGGGCCATCCACTGGGCCTGCATGTCGGTGGGGAAGCCCGGATAGGGTTCGGTCATCACGTCGACGCCGGTCAGGCCGTCCTCGGCGGAGATGGTGACCGTATTGTCGCCGGCCTCGACCGTCACGCCCGCCTGACGCATGGCGGCGAACACCGCTTCGAGAAGGTCATAGCGCGTGCCCACCAACTTGATCCGCCCGCGGGTGATGGCCCCGGCGATGGCATAGGTGCCGGTTTCGATCCGGTCGGGGATCACCGCGACCCGCGCGCCGTGCAGCGCTTTCACGCCACGGATGCGCAAGGTGCCGGACCCGATGCCAGTGATCTCGGCGCCCATGGCGTTCAAGCAGTCGGCGAGGTTGCCGATTTCGGGCTCGCGGGCGGCGTTCTCGAGCACGGTGTCGCCCTGGGCCAAGGCCGCGGCCATCAGCAGGTTCTCGGTCCCGCCGACGGTGACCTTCGGGAACACGATCTTCGCGCCTTTGAGGCCGCCGGGCGCGGTCGCGTGGATATAGCCGCCCTGGACGTCGATCTTCGCGCCGAGGGATTCCAGCGCCTTCAAATGCAGGTCGACCGGCCGCGTGCCGATGGCGCAGCCGCCGGGCAGCGAAACCTTGGCTTCGCCCATGCGCGCGACCAGGGGGCCGAGCACGAGCACCGAGGCGCGCATGCGCCGCACTAAATCATAGGGCGCCGTGACGCTGGTGATCGGGTCGGCGGTCAGGGTCATGGTGCGCCCGGTGGCGCCCGCGTCGGTCACGTTGCTACCCGCGCCGAAGGCCGACTGGTCCACCCGCACGCCGTGCTGGCGCAGGAGGTTGGCCATCGAGCCGATATCCGCCAACTCCGGCATGTTGGTCAAAGTCAGCGGCTGATCGGTCAACAGCGCCGCGGCCATGAGCGGCAGCGCCGCGTTCTTCGCGCCGCCGATGACGATCTCGCCGGTGAGGGGCTTACCGCCCAGGATGCGAATGGCGTCCAACGGATACTCTTTCTTGTCTGAGGCTGAAGCGATCGATCTTGGCGCGCACGGACGCTAAAGCCGCGGCAGCGTGACGCCTTTCTGGCCTTGATATTTCCCTTTGCGATCGGCGTAGGAGGTTTCGCAAACGCTGTCGGCTTTCAGGAAGATGAATTGCGCCGCGCCCTCGTTCGCATAAATCTTCGCCGGAAGTGTGGTGGTGTTGGAGAACTCCAACGTGACGTGCCCTTCCCACTCGGGCTCCAGCGGCGTGACGTTGACGATGATGCCGCAGCGCGCGTAGGTCGATTTCCCGAGGCAGATCACCAGGGTGTCGCGCGGGATTTTGAAGTATTCCACGGTGCGCGCCAGGGCGAAGCTGTTGGGCGGGATCACACACACGTCCAACTTGCGGTCGACGAAAGTGGCGCCGGAAAAATCCTTGGGGTCAACCACCGCGGAATCCACGTTGGTGAAAATCTTGAACTCGTCCGACACGCGCGCATCGTAGCCATACGACGAGACGCCGTAGGAAATGATGCCTTCGCGGTGCTGACGGTCGGCGAACGGCGCGATCATTCCGTGTTCGGTCGCCATCTTGCGGATCCAGGTATCGGGCAGAACGGACATGGGACGGTCCTAGCTGGAAAGGGCCGCCTGGAAAAATCAGGCGGGAAAACGTGAGAAAGCCGGCGGACGCCGCCGGGAGGGTCGCTTGTAGCCCACCGGGGGCCACGCCCTCAAGTTTACCGGTCCCGCTTGGCCGATTCCGGGGGCACGGACGGTGCGGCGGCGTCGCGGGCCCGCTCCTGGGCCTTGCGGCGTTTCAGGTTCTCGCGCAAGGCCGTCGCCAGACGGTCCTGCGCGGCGTCCGACTGCGGCTTTTTCTGGGGCGGGCCGGGCGCTTTTTCGGGGAGGACGGGGTCGCGCGCACTCATCCGAGGTTTCCACAAGTCATAGGATATCCCTGTAAAATCAGATCATAAGAGGTACGGGACGTTCGCTTGCACCGCCAGGGTCGTTATGGCATGTTCCGCGCCGCTTTGGAGGGCCGCCCCTTGGTTCAAGGGGGGCTTTCCGCAGATGGTCTCGCTGCCGTAGCTCAGTGGTAGAGCACCCCCTTGGTAAGGGGGAGGTCGGTAGTTCAATCCTACTCGGCAGCACCATTCCTCACCGCAGGCCCGCACCTAGGGCACAATCCTATAAATCGGCTTGTACTCGCCCGACAGCTTCATGCGGTTCTGGGCGACGAACTGCGTCAGAAGCGCGTCCAGAGGTTCGATGAGCTGACGGTCGCCATGGATCTCGAACGGGCCGTTGGCCTCGATCTCGCGGATGCCGGCCTCTTTCACATTGCCCGCCACCAGGGCGGAGAACAGGCGGCGCAGGTCCACCGCGCGTTTGTGCATGGGGCGATCCAGATGCAGGTCGAGCGCGGCGACGGTCGCGTGATTCACCTGGAAGGGTTGCTGGAATCCGTCCGGGATCTTTAAGTTCCAATTGAAGTTGAACGCTTCGCCGGTGTCCTTGCGGTGGGCGCGCACGGCCTCGAACCCCTTCACCATCGCACGGCCCACCGCCGCGGGATCGTCGATGATGACCTGATAGCGCTGACGCGCCTCAGGTCCGAGGGTGACAGCGATGAACTCGTCGATGCGCTGGAAGTAGGCGGCCGCGGACGCCGGGCCGGTGAAGATCAGCGGCATCGGCTGATCGGCGTTGGCGGGATCGAGCAACACGCCGAGGAGGAACAAAATCTCCTCCATCGTGCCCACTCCGCCCGGGAAAATGATGACGCCGTGGCCTAGGCGGATGAACGCCTCCAGGCGCTTTTCGATATCCGGCATGATCACAAGCTGATTGACGATCGGGTTCGGCGGCTCGGCCGCGACGATCCCCGGTTCGGTTAGGCCGATGTAGCATCCCGTCTTGATGCGCTGCTTGGCGTGGCCGATGTTCGCGCCTTTCATGGGGCCCTTCATCGCGCCGGGACCGCAGCCGGTGCAGACATTCAGGCCGCGCAGGCCGAGTTCATAGCCGACACGCTTCGTGTAGTCGTATTCGGCGCGCGGGATCGCGTGGCCGCCCCAACAGACGACGAGATCGGGTTTGTTCTGGGCGCCGAGCACGCGCGCATTGCGCAGGATATGGAAGACGGCGTTGGTGATGCTGTCGGACTGGGCGAGATCGAACCGGCCGCTCTCCACCACCTCGTTCGACACGTAGACGATGTCGCGCACGACGGCGAAAAGGAGTTCCTTCACGCCGCGGATCATCTCGCCGTCGACGAACGCGATGGCGGGGGCGTTGACGACCTCGAGCTCGATGCCCCAGGACTGCTGAAGGATTTTCAGTTCAAAATCGTGAAATTTCTCGAACAGTTCGCGGGCGTCGTCGCTGTGACTCCCGGCGTTCAAGACCGCGAGCGCGCACCGCCGCAGAAGTGGGTACAGACCACCCTGCCCGCGGTCGAGCAACTTGGCGACTTCCTCATGCGAGAGGGTTTCAAGACTGCCCCGTGGGGCGACCCGGGCATCGACGAATTCGGAGACATCCCGCGCAGCCGCTTTCGCGGTCACGGGGCGGCCGTTTTCGGCGTCATGGCGGGGAATGGGGAAAGGTTCGTTCGACATGGCCATACATAACGGATTTCACTGAACCGTAGCGAACATTTTCTAAACAGCCACGTTTGCGTGTCATGAAACTATTTTGCCGCGTCCTGATCTGGACCGCCGCCCGCGCGCCCCTGGGACGGCTGACGTCCGTCCTGCTCGGTTTGGCCCTGAGGGGCTGGCCTTCCCGCCCCGCCGCCGCCCAACCTTCGCCCTAACGGAGCGGCCTTCCGGACGAATTTTGTTCTCTGAAGCTTCACAGCCGCCCGGGAAACCGACTATAGGTGCGGCCCATGAAGCCCGGAAACCGCGTCCTGTCAGGCCTGCCGACCACCGTTTTCACGGTGATGTCCGCCCTCGCCAACGAGCATAACGCCCTGAACCTCGGACAGGGGTTCTCCGACGACAACGGCCCCGACGATCTGCGCGCCGTCGCCGCGGAGGCTTTGGCGAAGTCGAATCAATATCCGCCCATGATGGGCCTGGCCGAACTGCGCCAGGCGGTCGCCGCGAACGGCAAACGCTTCTTCGGCATCGACGTGGACTGGCGCACCGAGGTGATGGTGACATCGGGCGGCACGGAAGCCCTGGCGAGTTGCCTGTTCGGGCTGATTGAACCCGGCGACGAAGTGATCGTGCTGGAACCGTTTTACGACTCCTACCTGCCGATGATCCGCCGCGGCGGCGGCATCCCTAAAATCGTGCGGTTGATGCCGCCCGCATGGGAACTGCCGCGCGAGGAGCTGGCGACGGCGTTCGGGCCGAAGACCAAGCTGATGATCCTGAACACGCCGATGAACCCGTGCAGCAAGGTGTTCCGCCGCGACGAGTTGGAGTTCATCGCGGACCTGGTCAAACGCCACGACGCTTATGTGATCTGCGACGAGGTGTACGATCACCTGGTTTACGACGGCGCGGCGCATATCTCGCTGATGACCCTGCCCGGCATGCGCGAGCGTTGCCTGCGGCTCGGGTCGGCGGGAAAGACGTTCTCCCTGACCGGCTGGAAAGTGGGCTACGTGAGCGCGACGGCGGAGCTGCTGGAGCCCTGCGCGAAGGCGCACCAGTACATCACCTTCACGACGCCGCCGAACCTGCAATGGGCGGTCGCCTACGGCCTGATGAAGGACGACGCCTATTTCCACGGGTACCGCGGATCCCTGGAGCGCCGACGCGATCTTCTCGCGGCGGGCCTGTCGCGAATCGGGTTCAAGGTGCTGCCGTCGCAAGGCACGATCTTCGTCACCACAGACGTCAGCAACTTTGGGTTCAAAGGCGACGACGTCGCGTTCTGCCGCGAGATGACGATCAAGGCCGGGGTGACGGCGATCCCCGTCAGTGCGTTCTATGAAGGAAATGGCCCCGATCGTTTCGTGCGCTTCGCTTTTTGCAAAGGCGAGGCGCTGCTCACGGCGGCCATCGAACGCCTGGAGCGGTATTACCGCTAGTCCGCCGGTCGCGATATCGGGGCGGATTTTTCGCCTATTACGCGCGGACCTGGGAATGTTGCCCGCAGCCCCCTTGCGGTGTGATAGGACAATCACATCCGAAAGATGTCCTTCATCCATATGACCTTTGAGACGATTTCGCCGCCGGTCGCATGGTGCGCACAAACAGCCGCGCGCCTCGCCGGTATTGCGGTCATGACCTATCCGGCGACCGTTTACGCGCAGGACGCAACCGCGGACGCGGCGCGCAATTCTTACATCGTCTATGGCCTGATCGCGCTGATCGCGGCGGGCGCGACGACCCTTCTCCATCGCGTCCTCGGCCGCCGACGCGCGGCCACCCAACGCTCCGCCGAAACCGCGCGACGCGAAGACGACGAGAATTTTCTGCGCTTCGTGGAAGACGTCACGGACTACGCCATCTATAGACTCGACCCAAAAGGCAAGGTCGCCACCTGGAACCTCGGCGCCGAACGCATCAAAGGCTATCGCGCGAGCGAAATCATCGGCCGGAACTTTTCATGTTTCTACACGCCGGAGGACCAGGCGGCTGGATTGCCCGCGCAAGTCCTGGCGACGGCCGAACGCGAAGGGCGCTACGAGTCCGAAGGCACGGTGCGTATGCGCAAGGACGGCAGCCGCTTCCACGCCAGCGTCGTGATCGACCGTCTGACGGATCCGGCAGGCCGCGTCATCGGTTACGCGAAAATCACCCGCGACATCACGGAACGGATTCAGCAGCAGGCGACGCTGGAAGAAACCCGCGCGGCGCTGATGCAGTCGCAGAAGATGGAGGCCATCGGCCATCTCACCGGCGGGATTGCGCACGACTTCAACAATATGCTCGCCGTGATCATCGGCGCCTTGAACATGATGCAACGGCGGATCGGCCGCGGCGATTACGACATCGAACAATTGGCGCAAGCGGCCGTTGACGGCGCGATGCGCGGTGCGTCGCTGACCCAGCGCCTGCTTGCGTTCGCGCGCAAGCAGGTTCTGGAACCGCGCGCGATCGATGCGAACAGGCTGGTGACCGGCATGTCCGATCTGATCCGCCGCGCCTTGGGCGAAACCATTCAAACGGAAGTCGTCGCCGAAGGCGGGTTATGGCGCATCTTCGCCGACGCGCATCAACTGGAATCCGCCATCCTCAATCTGGTGGTGAACGCGCGCGACGCCATGGAGGACGGCGGCAAGCTCACCGTCGAAACCTCCAATGCCGCGATCTCGGACATTTATGCGCGGCAAGCCGGCATCGAACCGGGGCAGTATGTCGCGATCTGCGTCACGGACACCGGGGGCGGCATACCGCCGGACGTCGCGGCAAAGGTCTTCGATCCGTTCTTCACCACCAAGCAAACCGGCACCGGCCTCGGCCTCAGCATGGTCTACGGCTTTGTGAAGCAGTCGGGCGGCCACGTGAAGATCTATTCCGAGATCGGCGTCGGAACGACGGTGAAGATCTATCTTCCCCGTTATTTCGGGCCGAAGGACGTACAACAGGACGCGCCGGCCGCGGCCGCACCGACCGCCAAAGCTGGCGAGACTATCCTTGTCGTGGAAGACGAGCCGGCGGTGCGCAAACTCACGGTCCAAAGCCTCGCCGATCTAGGCTATGCGGTCGTCGAAGCGGACGGCGGCGAACAGGCGCTCGCTCTTCTGGACCAGACGCCGAGCGTCGCCTTGCTGTTCACCGACGTCGTCATGCCGCATATGAACGGACATCAACTGGCGCAGGAAGCCTTGAAACGGCGTCCGGCCATCAAAGTGCTTTATACGACCGGCTACACGCGCAACGCCGTGGTGCATAATGGCGTCCTGGACCCGGGCGTGCAGCTCCTGCATAAACCCTTCACGCTCGACGCGCTGGCGCACGCCGTGCGGCGCGCTATTGACGCCAAGTAGGCAATACCAAGTAGGCGACACCAAGCAGCGGCGCATGAACAACCTTGGCCCACGCACTCTGAAATCCGCCGACGATCTGATCGCGGCCGGGCTGATCGCCGGCGACGCGCGCGGCGACGTCGCGCGGGTGATCGAACGTTATACGGTCGCCATCCCTCCGGCCGTTCATGATCTTTTGCGCGGCGCGGAACACGCGCCCGCCCTGATGCGTCAGTTCGTGCCGTCGGCGGAAGAATTGAAAGTCTCGCCGGGCGAAAACGCCGATCCCATCGGCGATCACGCCCATACCCCCGTGAAAGGGATCGTGCACCGGTATCCCGACCGCGCCCTCCTGCTGCCGACCCTGACCTGCGCCGTCTATTGCCGCTTCTGCTTCCGCCGCGAGGATGTCGGCGGCGAAGGGGCATTGACGCCGCCGGAACTTGCGGCGGCCCTCGACTACATCCGGACGACACCCGCGATCTGGGAAGTGATTTTGACCGGCGGCGATCCCTTGATGCTGTCCGCCCGGCGCATCGCGGAAATCGTCCGGGCTCTGGACACCATGGCCCACGTGCAGGTCATCCGCGTGCATACGCGCGTTCCCGTGGCCGCGCCCGAACGTATCGACGCGGCGTTGATCGACGCGCTGAAAAACACCGGCAAGGCGGTCTATGTCGCCGTCCATTGCAATCATGCCGATGAACTGACGCCGGCCATGCGCGCGGCCTGCGGCAGGCTGAGCGACGCCGGCATCCCCCTTCTGGCGCAATCGGTGCTGCTGAAGGGCGTGAACGACAATGTCGAAACGTTGGAGCGGCTGATGCGCGGCCTGGTTGCCGCGCGCATCAAGCCCTATTACCTGCATCAGCTGGACTACGCGCCCGGCACCGGACACTTCCGCGTTCCGGTCGATGAGGGCCGCGCCCTCGTGAAAGCCCTGCGCGGCCGCGTGTCCGGCCTCGCGCAGCCGACCTATATCCTCGACATTCCCGGCGGCGCGGGAAAGGTGCCCCTCACAGACGCCTACGCCGCGCCAGGAGATCAGGGTTCTTTCACGATCGAGGATCCGAACGGAAACCTCCACCCCTACCCGCCTCGCGCCGAATAATCATCTCGTGCGTTTATGCGGGTCTTGTAAGGACGCGCGCCCGCATGATGTTATCGGCGGACCTTTCCGGCGGAGATTTCCCATGACCACGACCCACCACCAGATTCTCATCATCGGCGGCGGCGCGGCGGGGATCACCGTCGCGGCGAGCCTCCAGCGTCATCGGCACGAATTGAATCTCGACATCGCCATCGTCGAGCCCGCGCGCGAGCACTATTACCAACCGGCCTTCACACTGGTCGGCGCCGGCGCTTACGACCTCGCAGCGACGCGGCGCAATGAGTCGGACCTGATCCCCACCGATGTCGCCTGGATCAAGGATGCGGCCGCAAGCTTCGCGCCTGAAAGCAACACCGTCACCCTCGCCTCGGGCCGCGCGCTGACCTACGACTACCTTGTCGTCTGCACCGGCCTCCAATTGAATTGGAACGCCATCAAGGGCCTGCGCGAGGCGCTCAATCACAACGGCGTCTGCAGTAACTATGCGCCGCAGACGGTGGAATACACCTGGGCCTGCATGCAGGCGCTGAAGCCCGGCGCGAAGGCCCTGTTCACGCAGCCGGCGATGCCGATCAAATGCCCGGGCGCACCCCAAAAAGCCGCCTATCTGGCGGCCGATCACCTCAGACGCCGCGGTATCCGCCAATTTGTCGACATCCACTTTCTGACCCAGACACCGGCGATTTTCGGCGTGCCGTTTTATGCGCGCGAGCTGGTGAAGATCGCCGCCGCGCACGACATCGCCGTGCACTATCAACACAACCTGGTGGAAATCGACGCGGGCGCGAAGATCGCGACATTCGAGGTGCTGGGCGGCGAAAACCCGGGACAACGCCTCCAACTCCCCTACGACATGATTCACGTCACGCCGCCGCAAAGCGCGCCGGACGTGATCAAGACCAGTCCGCTCGCGAACGCGGCGGGCTTCGTCGACGTGCACGCAAATACACTGCAGCACGTGAAGTACAAGAACGTCTTCGGTTTGGGCGACGCGGCGTCGACCGCGAATTCCAAGACCGCCGCCGCGATCCGCAAGCAAGCGCCCGCGGTCGTGAACAATCTGTTCCAGTCGATCCGCGGCGGCGGCATCACCGAAGGCTACGACGGTTATGCCGCATGCCCGCTGACGACAAGCTATACCAAGGTGCTGATGGCGGAGTTCATCTACGGCGGGAAGCCGACCCCGACGCTGCCGCTGAATCCGGCGCGCGAAAATACGCCGAACTGGCTCATCAAGAAGTACGGACTTCCGCGGCTGTATTGGGATTACATGCTGAAAGGTTACGAAGCGTTCCCGGCTCACAACACAGGGTTCGTCGATCCGGGTGTGTAACACGTAACAGCGCGTCATCGCCTCGCCAGGATTGGAAATTCCTGGCACTCTTCCCAGCGATCTTGGCTTGGGGGGAGTCATGAAACGTCTTATCGCGCTGTCCATCTCTTTAGGTTTTGCGTTCGCGGCCGTGGCATATGCCGCGGAGGATACGCCGCCACCCTGGGCTTACCCGGTCGCGCCTCCCGCGGCAAAACCCGCCACGCCGCCCCCTGTCGATCCAACACCGCAGCGCGTTCCGGGCAGCGCTGTGGCGCTGACCCTGGCCGAGATCCGCGACATCAGCCGCGGTCCGCCGGATTGGCACCCAGACGATCACCCGCCGATGCCCGAGATCGTGGCGAAGGGACGCGCCGGCGGCGTACTGCCGTGCGGATACTGTCACCTCCCCAACGGCCTCGGCCGTCCGGAGAATTCCGGGATCGCGGGGTTGCCGGCGGAGTATATCCTCCAGCAGGTGCGGGATTTCAGGAACGGCAGCCGCCGCAGTTCCGTGCCGGCGATGGGGCCGCCGGCGAACATGGCGAAGCTCGCCGCCGTGACCAACGATGAGGAAGTGCGCATCGCCGCCGCATATTTCGCGTCACTGCCGCGGCGGAAATGGGTTCGCGTCGTCGAGAGCGCCACCGTGCCCAAGACCCGCGTGGCGGGGTCCATGTTTGTCGTCGAGGACGCCAACGCACAGGAACCCATCGGCGTGCGTATCGTGGAGGTGCCCGAGGACCGCGCGCGCACGGATTTACGCGACTCCAAGTCGGGGTTCGTCGCTTATGTTCCGCCGGGCAGCCTCAAGAAGGGCGAAGACTACGTGCGCACCGGCGGCGGCAAAACCGCCGCATGCACAGTGTGTCACAGTCAGGACTTGCGCGGGCTGGGACCGATGCCGCCCTTGGCGGGGCGCTCGCCGAGCTATCTGGTGCGCAGCCTCTGGGACTTGCAGCACGGATCGCGCGCGGGCGCGTGGGCCCCATTGATGGCCGAAGCGGTCGCGCCGCTCACGCTCGAAGACATGGTGAATATCGCGGCCTACGCGGCCTCGCTCGATCCTTAATCCTTATCCCGCGCAGGCATGAGGTTGTGCTTGCGCAAAAGATTTCGCAATTGGTGATACCCAAGCCCCAGGCGTTTGGCGGCCGCGCGCTGATTGTGCCGCGCGTCCGTTAAGGCCCGGGTCAGGAGATCGATCTCGAACGCATCCACGGCGGCGCGAAAATCGTCCGGGAGCATGACGGGCGTGACCGGTTCCGGTGCGAGGGAAGCGGGCGGGAGGGATGTGGACGTCGTGGATGTGGACGTGTCGGACGCAACGGCCTGGACACGGATCGGCTGCGGGCGGAAGGGCGACGCGAAGGGGTCGAACACCACCCGATCGATCGGCTTCTCGCGGTCCAGGCTGGCGGCGACCGCGCGCTCCACCACGTTCTTCAGTTCGCGCACGTTGCCGGGCCAGGCGTAATCCTCCAGCGCCGTCGCGGCGCCGGGGCTGAATCCGGGAAACATCTCCCACCCCAAATCCGCGGCCATCGCGCGTCCGAAGTGTTCGCACAAAAGCGGAATATCTCCAGCCCGCGCGCGCAACGGCGGCAGGGTCAACACGTCGAACGCAAGCCGGTCGAGAAGATCTTCGCGGAACCGTCCGGCGCGCGCGGCCGCCGGAAGATCGAGGTTGGTCGCCGCCACGACGCGCACGGATACGGAGATCGTCTCGCTGCCGCCCAGGCGCTCGAACTCGCCGTACTCGATGACCCGCAGCACCTTCTCCTGGACGGACAACGGCGCATTGCCGATTTCGTCCAGGAAGAGCGTGCCGCCGTCGGCCAACTCAAACCGCCCCAAGCGGCGCTTGGCGGCGCCGGTGAAAGCGCCCTGTTCGACGCCGAAAAGTTCGGCCTCGAGAAGCGTTTCCGGCAAGGCGGCGCAATTCAGCTTCACCAGCGGCCCCGACCAGCGGCGCGAGAGGAAGTGAACACGCGCGGCCGACAGTTCCTTGCCGGTTCCTCTTTCACCGATAATCAGAATCGGACGATCGAGCGGCGCCACTCGGGAAAGTTGATCCAAGTGGCCAAGGAAAACCGTGGATTCGCCGAGGGGAGCCGGGAGGGTCAAAGTTGGCGCTTTCCGCTAACTGTTTGTATGTTTTCGCACTCATTGATGATCCACGCAATATCGGCGCCGGTCATCACAAAAATTATGCATTTAAATCAATGATATAGATGAGTTACGACCTTGGCACGAAGGTTGCAAAAGATGGGCCATAGTCATTTCGGAGGGCCTCAATGGGTATCTTTTCCCGGCTAACGGATATCGTGAACGCCAACATCACCGCGCTGCTGGATCGCGCGGAAGACCCGGCGAAGATGATCCGCCTGATCATCCAGGAGATGGAAGACACGCTGGTCGACGTGCGTTCGGATGCGGCGCGCCTTATCGCGGACCGCAAGGAAATCCGCCGCCGCCTCGGCCGCCTGTCGGACGCGCAAGGCGAATGGCAGAAGCGCGCCGAACTCGCGGTGACGAAGGAACGCGAGGATCTGGCGCGCGCCGCCCTGGTGGAACGCGCGAAGATCGCCGATCTCATCGCCCTGCTTGAGCGCGACGACGAAACGCTGAAAGAGCGCATGGGCGAGCTGGACGCCGACATCGGTCGGCTGCAGACGAAGCTGGCGGAGGCGAAAGCCAAACAGGCCGGTCTCCTGGCCCGCGCCCAGACGGCCAACGCCCGCTTCGCTGTGCGCGAACATCTGTACGACGGCCGCGTGGATAACGCCGTCGCCCGGTTCGACCAAGTGGAACGCAAGCTGGATGAACTCGAAGGCCGGGTGGAGGCGTTCGACGTGGGCGGCGGCAGCGCGACCCTCGCCGATGAGATCGCCTCCCTTGAAGCCTCTACCAAGATCGACGACGATCTCGCCAAGCTGAAGGCGAGCATGGGCCTGACCGGCCCCACGGGGGACAAGTAAATGAAACGCCGCGGCAGGAAATTCTATCTCGATAAGGAAAACGCGAAGATCTCGGGCGTTTGCGCGGGCATCGCCGACTACTTCGATTGGGACACCACCGTTGTCCGCATCGTCTGGGTCGTCGCGACCATCTTCACCGGCGTTTGGCCGATGGTGGTCGCGTACATCCTGGCGGCGTGGCTGGTCGACGCGAAGCCGAGCGGCTTCGACGCCCACGACATCGGGCGCGACGGCGGACGATATGCCGATGCGCGCGCCGAGATCGATGAGTCGCGCCGGGACGCCTATCGGCGCCAGGCGCGCACGTGGCAATTCAGCGATGTGAAGAACCGGTTCGACCGCGTCGAGGACCGCTTGCGGACTCTGGAACAAGTCGTCACATCGCGGGAGTTTCAGATGGACCGTGAGCTTCGGGGATTGGGGCGCGTCTAGCGCCGACGGAAGGATGCGTGGGTGATGGGTGAGATCATTGGCGAACTGGTGCCGATTGCGTTCTTTGCGACCGTGGTGGCGATCGTGTGGATCGTGTTCCATGGCCGCAAGCGCGACCGCAACATCAGTCTGACGACGCAAGGAGAGCAAGAAACGATGGAGCGCATGATCGGCCTCCTTGAAAAGATGGAAGGCCGCATCGCGACGCTCGAACGGATCCTGGACGCGGAAGACCCGCGGTGGCGCGAGAAAGTCCCGCCAAGCGAGCATTTGTAGGCCTTCAGAGCGGGAATTCGGCGTGGGCGCGAGGTTTCGGGCCGAATTCTCGCTTTAACTTCTCGCGGTGAATGATAGGGTAGCGCCTTCGCGGAAAGGTTGCTTATCTTTCGGCGGTAATCTGCGCCCCAGTTGAGACCCACATCCGCGATGAATAAGAAGTTCGATAAAGACAGGCTCACGGACGTCGACGTTTATCTCGGCGAACCGAACGAACAGGTGCGCGAAAGTATGCGCGCCATGATGCGCGGTGAAGGGTTTCGCAAAACGCGCACGTTCGCGCGCATGGAAGATCTTCTGAACGCCATCAAGGAAGCGCCGCCGGATCTTCTGATCGCGGCGGACGATATCGACGCGTCGCTGTTCGACACCATCCGCGACATCCGTCACTTCAAGATCGGGCGCAACCCGTTCATCATGATCACGTTGATGGTCCGTCCCGAGAGCGACGAGGCGGTCAAGCGCGCCATCCTGGCCGGCGCCGACGACGTGATGATCAAACCCGTTGCGCCGGGCAAGCTCCTGGAGCGCATCGCCCACCTCACGCACAACCGCTTGCCGTTCATCGCGACCACGGACTACGTCGGCCCCGAACGCCGCCGCCAGACCGAGCGCGCGTCCAAGATTCGTCAACTCAACGTCGTCAACACCTTCAAGTCGAAACTCGACGGTCGCCGCTTGTCGCAAGCCGAACTGGCGCGTGAAGTCGAATCGAACATGAACGACGTTATGGCGGCGCGCCTGGACAGCCACGGCCTGAAGCTGGGCTGGATCTGCGGCCTCATCCTGAAGGCCTACGAAGAAAAGAACATCAGCAAGGAGCTCGAGGAGCGCTTGCTGATTCTGGTCAGCGTCCTCGAAGACGCGGCGCGGACCGCGCGCGTCCTGGGCGAGCCGGAACTGTCTCAGATCTGCACGCAGATGGCGCGCGAAGTGGAAGAGATGGCCGAGAAGTACGAGAACCCGACCGAACACGAACTCGGCACTATCCGCAAGCTGACCAAGGCGTTTGAACTGGCGAAGATGGCCAAGATGGGCCCGGCGCCGCATCAGGAAGCCGAAGCCCAGTCCGCGGGCTGACGGGGAATCCGCGGATCACCCGGTCCCAGGTCGGATGGCTGCTTGCGCCTTTTCAACCAATAGCCGAAAATGGCGCTGAACGTGACGGGCTCTCCAACCGCGCAGCCGCCGTAGTACATCATGGCCATCTTAGATCGTGAGAACTTAAAGAAGGCCACCGTCTATATCGGCGAGACGAATTATTACGAGCGCAACAAATTGCGCGACATGTTCCTGGCGCAAGGCCTGAAGCAGGTTGTCTGCCACGCGAACATCGAGAGCCTGCGCGGCCTTATCACCGAAGTGCCGCCCGACCTTTTGGTGCTGGCCGACAATTTCGATCCCGGCATCTTCAATCTTGTGCGCGATATCCGCTTTCAGCGCGTGAGCGACAATCCCTTCATGCTGATCAGCATGCTGGTGTCGCCGACGCGCCGCGAAGCGCTCGACATGGCCATCGAAGCCGGCGTGGACGATATCATCATCAAGCCGGTGTCGCCCGAACGCGTCCAGGAGCGGCTGAAGCTGGTCACGTTCCATCGTCGCCCCTTCATCGCCGTCGACGGATATGTCGGCCCGGAGCGCAAGACCGAGGAACGCCCGTCCGGCGTGCGGCGATTCCCGGTTGTGAATACGCTGCTGGAGAAGGTCAGCGGGCGTGAAATGGATAAGTTCGCGCTGAAAGCGGCCGTCGAGGGCTCGTTGCAGAAGGTCCTTCAGGCGCAGCTCGATTCACAAAGCTTCCGCCTGGGCGAAGTCTGCGAACGCCTCGTACAGGCCTACGATACCCGGATGATCGGCGACGAGGTCCAGTCGGATCTGTTGACGCTGGCCGACGTGCTGCGGGACGCCGCCGGCGTCGCCGACAAACTCAAGGACACGCAGCTCTCGCAGCTCTGCTCGTCGCTGGCCGCGAACGTCGACGGCATCGCGGACCACTATGAGGAGCCCTCGTCCGGGGAGATCGATTTGATCCGGAAGATCACGCAGGCCTTCAAGATGGCGATGAAGCCGGCGGCCGCGCAGGAACACGTCGCCTAGCCAGGCGGAGGACGTCTCCGGCTAGACGTGCCAGTTGGCCATCAGGAAATCGGAAATTTCGGGCTTGATGTTGTACCAGCGGGCGTCGTTCTTACTCGCGTCGATGACCACAAGCTTGTCGTCCATGTTCATCGCCGCCCAGACCTTGTTGCCCACGTATTGGGCGTCGAGATCCCCATGGATATAGAACACGTTCTTATTGACCCGGGCCCAGGCGCAGCCGAAGGCCTCGATGGCTTGTGAAATACGCTCGTCCCCCCGTTCCGGGCGGAGGAGCTCGAAAGCTACAAAAAGGTTTCGCGGCTGGCCCATGACATCCCCGACTGGATCCCGGCGTGATGATTAGGTCACTTTCTTTCGCATTTTATCTCATAATAACAGATAGATATGAGATTTTTGCGGAGGACGGACGACCAATATCCCGCCAGCGTATCAGCCGAGAATTGAGGCTTGGTTAAGGCTGAAAACCAAAGCGGCCACAAACCTTGGCGCGTAAAGGGCCGTTGGGCGGCCCTCCACGCCGCATCGCCCGGGGCCGGGGTTCGCCAAGGATCATCACAAGGTTGCCGTAATCGCCGGTGTTATTGCTATAAGGTGCGCCGCGGTTGGCCCCTCCCGGGCCGGCCGCGGTTTTTCTCACGTCAGGGGGATGCTTTGATGGCCGGCCGCGATATCGCGTTGAAAAATTTTGGGTCTTTCTTGTTGCTGGCGACGGCCGTGTCCTCACTGACGGTAAAGGTCGCCCATGCGGGCGATCTGACGGTGACCACGGCGCGCACGACCCCGGCCTCCACCGGCGCGGGCGACGGCAACGGCCCCGGCAACATCGTCGTCGAAGCCGCCGGCAGCATCGCCGTCACCGACCCGACCATCATTACGATCAACAGCGATCACACGGTCATTACCCGTGGCGCCCTCAGCTCGTCGGCGGAAGCCAACGCGACGGGCATCCTGGTCGACCTGTCCGCCGACCGCACAAGCAACATCCAGAATTTCTCACAGATCGCGATTCCGGGCCCGCTCGAGGGCAGGGCGCAGCTCAATAACATCGTCTCGAACGCGGGTATCCGCCTCACCGGCGCCGGCACGTTCAACGGGAATGTCATCAATGACGTCGGCGGCTACATCGGCGTCGGCGGCAAAGGCTCCAGCGGCATCCTGCTCCAGTCGACCTTGAACGGCGACCTGACCAACCACGGTGTGCTCGAAGCCGCGAGCGCGGATTCGTTCGGTATCCTGACGACGGGCCGCGTGCACGGCAATGTGTTCACCGGCGGCGCGATCTCGGCGGCTTCGACCAACGGCGTCGGCGTCTACATCGGCGGCGGCGTCGTGGGCAATTACACCCACGCGGGCACGATCGTCGCCGGCAATCCCGAACAGCTCACCAGCCCCGACGGGATCCGCATCGTGCGCACGGACCCGCTGCCGGCCAAAGCGGGGATCTGGGTCGCGTCGAACATCGACCAGGGATTCCAGATTTCCGGCAACCGGTTCACGTTCGCGCAGCAGCAGGCGAGCGCCGACGCGGCCGCCGCCACGCCGATCGACGCGACCATCGAGACCTATGGCCCAGGTCCGGCCGTCCTCATCGCGCCGGGCGGCCCGGCGGGCGCAACCAACGTCCTCCTCGGTCTGCGGCCGGACACCGACTATTCCTTCATCCAGCAAGGCATCCTGACGACCTCGGGCGCCATCGCGGGCACCAACGCCGTCACCGTGAATATCGAAGGCGCCGCCATCGACGGCGTGAACTACACGACCACCTTGACCGGCGGCTTCATCAACGACGGCGGCGACATCAACGCCTATGCCCTGGATGCCCATGCGACCGGGGTGCGCATCGGCGCGGGCGCCAGCGTCCCGACGCTGACGAACGGCGGCGATTTCACCATCATCACGACGGACTCCACGACCAACACCGCGACGGGCGCCGTCGGCAACAAGGGCGGCAACGCCTACGGTATCGTGATCGAGCAAGGCGCCGACGTCCGCACGGTCCTGAACAGCGGGAAGATCAACACCGTCTCCGACGGCCTGACATCGGGCACCTACGGCATCATCGACCGCGCGGGCACCGTCACCACGTTCCAGAACGCCGGGGATATCCTCACGACCCTGGCGGCCGGCGGCACCGGCGAGCGGACCGCGGTGGACTTCCGCGCGAATACGGCCGGCATGGCCTTCAGCAACACGGGCACCATCAAAGGCAACGTGTTCCTGGGCGGCGGCCACCAGGCGGTGACCATGAGCAACAACGCCCTGGTCGAGGGTGACATCACCTTCCAGGCCGGCGCGTCCCAAACCGGCACCAGCGTCGTCGAACTGGGCGGCGCGACCGTGACCGGCCGCATCAACCTGGGCAACGGCAACGGCGGCGTCATCCTGGCCGGCTCGAAGGCCAACGGCGGCTTCACGATGGGGACCGGCACGCTAGGCCACTTTGTCGCCTCGTCGTCGGAACTTTCCCTGCTGAGCGCAGGGCCGCTGCGCACCCAGACCGCCAGCTTCACCAACAGCTCGCGCGTCAATTTCGACATCTCGGGCAACGCCGGCGCGCCGCTGCTGGCCGCCAGCGGCAACGTCACCATCTCCGGCGACACCAAGCTGGTCACGACTATCACGGGCATCCTGGAAGGCCGACAGGTCTATACCCTGATCGACGCCGGGACGCTGACCCTGGGCGCGCCGTTGAACGAGATGACCGAAGTGCCGGCGTCTTACATGAACCACATCGCCTTCGGCCTGAACCCGGCGGATTCGAGCATGCTGCAGTTGACGGTCGAGCGTCGCTCCGCCGCGCAGCTTGGTCTAGGGCCCAACATGACGGCGATCTACGACACTCTCGCCCCGGCCCTGAATCAGGACTCGCCGGTCGCGACCGCGCTTTCGGGCCTGACGACCCAGGCCGACTTTGAAAGCGGCCTGCGGCAATTGATGCCGGACAGCAGCGGCGCGATTCTGCAAACCGCCTTGAGCTCGGCGGAAGCGAGCGCGGGTTTGATCCGCCGCCGCCTTCTCGGCGTCGCCCGCGGCGGCGCGCCGGACCACTCCCGCGGCGACATCGCGAGCTTCTGGGTCCAGTCGCTCGGCAATTACGGCGAGCAGAATTCGCGCGGCGAACAGAACGGTTTCTCGTACTGGGGACTCGGCATCGCGCTCGGCGCGGACTTCCCGGTCGACCGTAGCGGCAACACGATGGTGGGTTTGAGCTTCGTCGAATCATGGCATTCGGTCAGCTTGAACGTCGCCCAGCACTCGCCGGTCCAATTTTACAGCACGCAGTTGCACGCCTACGCCCGGCATCAGAGCGGCCAGCTTTACGTGCAAGGCATGGCGGGCGGCGCCTACAACACCTACGACCAGCAACAACGCACGGTGAACTTCGGAGGCCTCGCGCGGTCGGCCGCCGGCGATTGGAGCGGTTTCCAGTACAACGGGAATATCGAGGCGGGATACCTGATCCGCCGCGGCGCCTATGAAATGGGTCCCTACGCCCGTCTTTCGTACTTGAAGCTGAAGGAAAACGGGTACGAAGAAACCGGCGGGGGCGCGGGCGTCAATTTGAGCATCGACGACCGTTCGGGCGAATCCTTGCGCGGTACCGTGGGCATCGCGGCCAACCGCAACATCCCGCTGTCCTACGATTCCTACATCGAAGCGCAGGTTCGCGGCGGCTATACGCGCGAGTTCATGAACGACCCGATCGCCGTGTCCGCCCGCTTCGTCTCCGGCGGGCCGACGTTCACGAACATGGGCAACGTGTGGGGCGAAAACCGCTTCACCGCGGGCCTCGGGATCGCGCACAAGGACAGCTACTCCTCCGTCAGCCTCGACTACGACGCCGAGGTCGCCTCGGGCTTCATGTCGCACACCGCGGCCGTCACCATCCGCTTCCGGTTCTAATGCGCGCGCTGGGTCTCCTCGTTTGCGCCTGCGCCGCCCTCACGCTTGTGGGGTGCGGCGGCGGACGCCGCGGAGACCCGCGTGACGGCAGCGTCATCGTGCAACAGCGCGCCGACGGAACGCAGGTCGCGGTCCGCCCCGGCCGCGATCCCAACGACGCCTATATTCAAGCGACGGAGCTGAAGGCCAAGGGCGACTGCGCCAACGCCATTGCCCTCCTGCGTCCCGTCGCCCGCCTCGGCCCCGGGTACGAGAACGCGCAAACCGCGTTGGGCGAATGCCTGGTCGCGCAGGCGGACACCACCGACGAGGGCGCGGTTTGGCTGACTCGCGCGGCGGACGCCGGCTGGCCCGAAGCCCAGGCCGCCTTGGCCCTTTACTATGGTTCGCAGGCGCCGGAACGTAATACAGGCGAAGCCGCCTATTGGCTGGCGCTGTACGATTCAAACCCCAGCAAGGCGCGGATCGGGTTCCGCGCCCCGGCCCCGGACCGCATCGCCGCCCTGCACGCGTCGCTTCCAGACACGGCCAAGACCGCGGGCGCGAAACGGGCCGCCGCATGGGAGCGCAAGCTGTGGATTCCGCCGCCGAGCCAGAACGGCCCCGGATTGAAGCCCGAGGGACGCGAACGCGGCGGCTTGCTCCAACCGCGCTAAAGACCCTCAGCGGCTCAATCGCCGGGGATTTGCCCTCCCCCGGCATTCGCGCTATAGCCCGACGGCCTTAGTTTCGGGAAGACGAAGACGCCCTCATGCCGCTGTCGCTTTACAATACGCTGAGCCGCCGCAAGGAGGCGTTCAAGCCCGCCGACCCGAATCGCGTGACCATGTATGTCTGCGGTCCGACGGTGTACGGGTACACCCATGTCGGCAATGCGCGGCCGGCGGTGGTCTTCGACGTGCTTTACCGCCTTCTCAAGGGCCGCTTTCCGCTGGTCGTTTATGCCCGCAACATCACCGACGTGGACGACAAGATCAACGCGGCGGCGAAGCGCGACAGCGTGTCCATCGACGTGATTACCTCGAAATTCGCCTCTGTCTGGCATGAGGACATGGAGGCGCTGAACGTCCTGCCGCCCTCGATCGAGCCGCATGCGACCCAACATATCCCGCAAATGCTGCGGATGATCGAAGACCTCATCGCGCGCGGCCACGCTTACGCGGCGGAGGGGCATGTGCTGTTCCATGTTCCGAGCTTCGCGGGTTACGGAAGCCTCTCGGGACGCAACCGCGACGACATGATTGCCGGCGCGCGCGTCGAGGTGGCGCCCTATAAAAAGGATCCGGCCGATTTCGTGCTCTGGAAGCCGTCGACGCCCGATCTTCCCGGCTGGGACAGCCCGTGGGGCCGCGGCCGCCCGGGCTGGCACATCGAATGCTCGGCCATGATCGACGCCCACCTCGGCGAGACCATCGACATTCACGGCGGCGGGCACGATCTGATCTTCCCGCACCACGAAAACGAACTAGCCCAGAGCAGTTGCGCGCACGGCGGTGCGCCGTTTGTCGGCATCTGGATGCACAACGGCTTCCTGACGATGAACCGCGAGAAGATGTCGAAGTCGCTCGGCAACATCATCAGCACACGCGAGGCCCTGCAATCGACGCCGGGCGAAGCGCTGCGCTGGGCGATTCTGTCGGCGCATTACCGCCAACCCCTCGACTGGTCGGACGATTCGACCGCGCAAGCCAAACGCACGCTCGATCGCCTTTACGGCGCGCTCGACCAGGTCAAGGACATCGCGGAATCGGACGAAGATCCGCCCGAGGCTTTCGTGGCCGCGCTGGAGGACGATTTGAATACGCCGGCCGCGATGGCGGAAATCTCGGGCCTTGCGCGGGCTTTGAACGCCGCCGTGGATACCGCGGAAAAAGCGAAACTGAAGGGGCAGCTTCTAGCCGCGGGCGCGCTGATGGGCGTCTTGCAGCAGAAACCCGTCGACTGGTTTGCCGCCGCGCCGAAAGCTAAACTGGTGGATGTCGCCGAGGTCGAGCGGCTGATGACAGCCCGTACGCAGGCCCGTCAGAACCGCGACTTCGCCGAGGCCGACCGCTTGCGCGCGGCCCTGGACGCTCTGGGCGTCGTCATCGAGGATCGCGCCGACGGTCCCAAGTGGCGGGTGAAGGAATGAACGAAACCGCGGCCGCCACCGCCCGCTCCATCGCCATGCTGGAAAAGCTGGTGGCGTTCGACACCGTCTCGCGCAATTCCAACCTCGCCTTCATCGACTTTGTCCGCGATCTTTTGAAACGCCACGGCGTCGAAAGCCGGCTGGTCTATAACGACGAACGCACCAAAGCGAACCTGTTGGCCTCGATCGGCCCGGACGTGGCTGGCGGGATCGTCTTGTCGGGGCATACCGATGTCGTGCCTGTGGACGGCCAGGATTGGCATACGGATCCCTTCAGCGTGGTCGCGAAGGACGGGCGTCTCTACGGCCGCGGTACAGCCGACATGAAGTGCTTCCTCGCCATCGCGCTCGGCATGGTCGATGCCATGCAAGCGGCGCCGCTCAAGGCTCCTCTGCATTTGGCTTTCTCGTACGACGAGGAAGTGGGATGCCTGGGCGCCCCGTCATTGATCCGTTTCCTTAACAAGGAACTCCCCGCGCCGCGCGCCGTGATCGTGGGCGAGCCAACCGAAATGAAGGTGGTAAGCGCCCACAAGGGCATCACGGGCGTGCGCACGACGGTGACGGGTCATGAGTCGCACTCCTCCCAGACACATCGCGGCGTCAGCGCGGTGATGGTTGCGGCCGAACTGATCCAATTCCTGCGCCGCATGAACGACGACGCCGCCGCCATCGGCCCCCGGAACTCGCTTTTCGACCCGCCCCACACCACCCTCACCGCCAACGTGATCGAGGGCGGCACGGCGCTGAACATCATGGCCGGGCATTGCACATTTCAATGGGATATCCGCGCGCTGCCCGAAGACAACCCGGACCGCTACGTGCGCATGTTCACGGACTATTGCGTCCACGACGTTCTCCCGCGCATGCGCGCGATCGCGCCCGGCTGCGACATCGAGACCGTACCGCGCGCGGGAACGCCCGCCCTGAAGCCGGAACCGGCGTCCGCCGCGGAAGAGTTATGCCGCATGCTCACGGGCGATAACGTGACGCGCGCCGTCAGCTTTGCCGCGGAAGCGGGTCAGTTCCAACAAACGGGGCTGTCGACCGTCATCTGCGGTCCCGGCTCGATTTCCCAGGCGCATCAGCCGAACGAGTACATCGAAATTTCTCAGGTGGAAGCGGGCACGCGGTTCATGCTCGATCTCGTACGCCACCTGTCGCACCAGAGACCCGTTTAGCCGCCCGCCTTTTTCATCAGACTCTTGCCGGTGGAAAACCGCGACGCCAGGAACTGGTAGGTCGCGAGCAGCGCCCGGTCGACGTCCTGGCAACGAACCATCGCGAGATTCTGCCACTTTGCGATCACGGGGTCCCATTCCATCAGAACGAAATGCAGATCGTCGCGCGCGCGGCGCACGGCGCGAATGACATCGTCGATAGACATCAGCGCATTCATCACGTCCGCCGTTTCGGCATCGACGGCGTTGAGGATGTTATCGGTTTCGTTGACGCCGCGCACCATGAGCGTCTTGACGCGTCCGACGTCCGCCGATCCGCGCAGGTCGGTGTAGATTTTCGTCAGCAATTCCACGTTCACCTGGATCTTTCGCAGTTCCAGGGTCCGCTCGCGCAGCGCCTCGATATAACAAATCTCGCGCGCGAGGCCTTCGATGTGATCGACAATTTTGTCCGACTTATCAGGCGGAAGACCTAGCGCCGCCGCGGCGCGGGTGAAGGCCTCCTTGAGCGCCTTCTTATTTTCGTCGAGACCGACGATTTTCTTCAGTTCATCCTGACTGGTGTAGGTGATCGGCTTGCCGCCCATCCACGACAAAAGCTGAACTTGGATTCGGTCGCGCGCGATTTGCTTGTGCTTGCGCGCAACCGTCCACGACGCCGTGCCGTTCAGGATTTCGTTGGGAATTTCGTCGCCGGGCCGGATGTCGGGCACAAAGCGCAGTCCGGCCGCGGCTTGATCGATCAGGCGATCGTCGTGGCTGCCCGGTTCGATATGAAATGTGGACCGCAGATCCTTGAGCGAGATGTAGCCCTGGCCCTCGCCCATATCGACGGCGAACATCGCCTGTTTTTCTCTCCCCTTCAGGACAAAACAAGCGCCGGGCGCCTGAAACACTTTTGCTTTGAAGTCGAAGTGCGTGTTGCGCGCAGGCGCGTCCTGCGGCGTGCTCGCGGCGCCTGGTTTGGAGTCGCTATCCGTCATGGAGGACAGTTTACCGTGTTCACGAGGGATTGGCGCGGTGGCCGTTCCACAGGCGGGGCCAGCGGCCACGGAGCAGGATGGAGCGGGTGAAGGGAATCATACCCGGTCCATAGGCAGTTGATTGATAAGGTTTCTTCGCCCACGCCAAGGGTGATATGGGCCGCATTGTGGGCCCAATCTCAGCCCATAAGGCACGCCGACGTCCGTGGTCAGTCTACTGTGTTCCGGCGACGGCTACCAACCGCCACATCAAGGCAGACGCTACGACGGGACACATCGGCTTGGGTGGACGGCAGCAGTCCGCGACAAGTCGACGGTCAGGAAGAGGTGCCGTGTCATCAGGTCGCCATGATTCATCGGGCTCGCGATGCGTGGCGATGGCGGGGGAATGTGTCTCAACCATGGGTCAGCGGCAACAGGATGTAGAACTTGGTCAGTCTCTCGTCGGACAGCACGCTGACCGACCCGCCATGCGCCTCGACAATGGATTTGACGATGGCCAGCCCCAGCCCGGCTCCTTCGCCCTTTCTGTGGACGGCGTGTCCCACCCGGTAGAAGCGGTTGAAGATCCGGGAGAGTTCCTCAGGCGGAATCTTCTCGCCGGGATTCTCCACGCTGATGATGAGGTCCCGCTCGTTCTGCGAAAACCTCACGGTGATCGTCTCGCCGCTGGGTGTGTACCGGATCGCATTGGAGATCAGATTGCTGAGGGCTCGGCGAAGCATTTCCCGGTCACCGCGGATCGGTGTGGCGCGGCCGCGAAGTTCGAGTTTCACGCCTCGCTCTTCCACCAAGGCCTCGAAGTACTCGAACAGCCCCCGGACGGCATCCTCCAGGACCACGGTCTCGAGATTCAGATTGCCCGGATCATTCTCGGTCTGCGCCAGGAACAGCATGTCGTTGATCATGCGGTTCAGGCGCCCGAACTCTTCCAGGTTGGAATAGAGGATCTCCCGATACTCGTCGGCCGAGCGGGCTTGACCGAGCGCCACTTCGGTCTGCGTGGTCAGGTTTGTGACCGGCGTGCGCAACTCGTGGGCGATGTCGGCGGAGAAGTTTGCCAGTTGCTCGAACCCATCCTCGATGCGCCCGAGCATATCGTTGAAGGACGCGATGGTTTCCTCCAACTCGATCGGCACGGCCTTGGGATCCAATCGTAGATACAGCTTGGAATAAGTGATCGCGCGAATCTTTTCGTTCGCTCTGCGGATCGGAATATGCCCCCAGCGCACCGCGAACCAGGCGACCAGGATCGCGATGCACATGACCACGCAGATGGTCCACCATTGGATGCGCTTGAAGCTCCGGATGAATTCGAGATGGCCGCCGATGTCCATCGCCACCGCGATCGTGTAGGTATCGTTCAGTGTGGCGTCGTCTCCGGCGAGGACGACGCCGCCTCGATAGGACTTCCCGTTCTCCTCCCATATCGTCATGCGTTGCAAGTCCGCCAGACGGACGGGAGACACGCGCTTGGCGAAGCTCGTCATGTCCGGGCCGTCCGTCGGCGCATAGAGCGTCTTTCCGCCGGCGTCGGCGACGTAGTAGTAGACCCCGTGATGCCCCCGAACCGCACGGCGCAGAGCCTGCGCATCGCTTCCGTCCTGCACCTCGCCCAGTGCCCGGATGACCGAACTGGCGATCACGCCCAACTCTTCCTCATCCATTTCGGCGAAATGCCGGTCCAGGGATCCCACGCTGACCCAGCTGAACAGCACAAGCACCACCATCATCGCGACGCCGACGAGGCCGGTGACCCGTGCGGAGAGGGACGCCGGACGCCGCAGAAGGGCAAACCGGTCAGGCATCCGGCAGGTCCAGCGTGTAGCCCATGCCGCGTACGGTCTGGATGAGCTTGGGCTCGAAACTGTCGTCGATCTTAGCGCGCAGCCGCCGGATCGCGACATCGATGACGTTGGTGTCGCTGTCGAAATTCATGTCCCAGACCTGCGAGGCGATCAGCGAACGCGGCAGCACTTCGCCTTGGCGACGCGCCAGCAGCTCGAGCAAGGCGAACTCCTTGCTGGTCAGGTTGATACGCTGTCCGGCCCTCGTGGCACGACGGCGGGCCAGATCCAACTCCAGATCCGCAATCTGGATGCGATCGTGCGGAACAGGCGCTCCCCCTCTGCGCAACAATGTCCGGACGCGCGCAAGCAGCTCCGAGAACGCGAACGGCTTGACCAGGTAGTCGTCGGCGCCCAACTCCAATCCCTGGACGCGATCGTCGACGCTGCTGCGAGCGGTTAGGAACAGCACCGGCACCTGGTTGCCGGCCGCCCGGATCGATTGCAGGATCTTCCGCCCATCCGTGCCCGGCAGCATGATGTCGAGCACGATCAGGTCGTAATGCTCGGTTGTGGCCAAGTGCAGACCATCGGGCCCATCGCGCGCCAAGTCGACGACGAACCCGGCTTCCATCAGCCCTTGGCGAACGTAGTCCGCCGTCTTGTGCTCATCTTCGACAACCAGAAGTTTCATGTCAGCCCTATGCCCGCACTCGTTCGTGCTTCCGGCCCCTGCCATGACGGATGGGTCGTGATGGGTCACTGAAATCTACCGAGGCGAAGCTGCCATAAGGATGACGCAAAGATTACATATCAGTAATCATTTCGTCACCATTTTGGCCGGAACGGCCTGGAAACGAGGTGAATGCCGAGCGATCGCGTCAGCGTCCGCGCCTCAACAGCAGGCTGATCGCAGTCGCAGCCGTCAGTGCGAACAGGGCCGAAATGAACCAGAGGAAATCCGAACCCAGGACGATGTTGCTGAACAGGAAGCGCCCAAACGCGACGACCGCGCCGATGGTCGTGGCCCAGTACAGGCATCGCTCCCGACCGGAGAGCAGGAAGCCTCCAATCCCCAGCAGCAGGACGCCAAATCCGGCAATGAAGCCACCCCAGGTGCGGAACACGGTGCCGAGCCATTCCAGGAAGGCCGGGGGCAACGTGGCTGGGTCGATCCCGGTGTGACGGATATCCTCGGGCAGAAGCGGGGGGCGCAACACCAAGAAGAACACCGCAGTCCCCATGGTGAGGAGGCCGAGGGCCAAGAGCAGGATGCCGCTCAGCACGTCCCTCCGATCAACAATGCGTTGCCTCATCGCGTTCAATCTCCACAACGGCATTCGAGCGCCGGCTCCACGAGGTCGGCGAGCGAGGATGCCACCTACATTGCAAGGCGCCATCTGCCAGAACAATGACGTGGTGATTACATGAATGTAATCGACGCGTAACTGACCCGACAGCGATGCCTTTCTACGCTCAGGACGCATCTTCGCCAATTGTCCGTCCATCCTTAACTGGCGCCCTGGAGCATCGAGATGAGCGAAATCCCTGATCGGAAGCGAGGCGGTTGGCGCAGCCCCGCCGTCCTGACCCTGTGCGTCTTTCTCTTCATCGCGGGGCTCTTCCTGTGGCTGGAGCACCGGGCGCACGTGCTCGGTGCGCTCCCCCTCTTGCTGCCCTTGGTGATCTGCATCGGCATGCACTTCTTCCTGCACCGCGGTCACGGTGGCCACCAGACGCATCGGGAGGAGGGCGAGCGCGATGACCGGTGACCCGCCCGCCTACGGCCTCTGGCTTCTGGCGCTGGTAAATGCCGGCATCTTCATCCTGTTCGCCTTGAGCTTCTTCAAGCCGGCGACCGCGCGCGACTGGCGCTCGCTGGGCGCGTTTTCCGCCTTCATCGTCGCCCTGTTCGTGGAAATGTACGGCTTCCCGCTGACGCTCTACCTGTTGGCGGGTTGGGTGGGCAATCGTTTCCCGGGACTGGACCCTCTGTCCCACGACGCCGGTCACATCTGGCCCGCACTCTTCGGTTGGTCGGGAGATCCCCATCTCAATCCGTTCCACCTGGCGAGTTTCGTCCTGATCGGCGGCGGGTTCTGGCTGATCGCCGCCGGCTGGCGGGTACTGCACGAGGCTCAACGCGCCGGATCGCTGGCCACCACCGGACCGTATGCCCACGTGCGGCATCCGCAGTACGCGGGCTTCGCCCTGGTCCTGATCGGATTCTTCCTGCAGTGGCCTACGCTGGTGACGGGCGTGATGCTGCCGATCCTGCTGGTCATGTACTGGCGGCTCGCCAAGCGGGAGGAGCGCGAGGTCGAGGCGGCATTTGGTGAGCAGTATCGACGCTACGCGAGCGACGTGCCCGCATTCGTGCCGCGGCTCGGCCGCTTGTTCAACAAAAAAGAAGGCCAGATCGAATGAGTCCCCATGACCCGCACGCACACCACCAGCACGATCACGGCGCACACGTCCACGCTTCTTCACACGCCACCGGCGCCGGCGCCGTCGTAAGCGCCGCCGGTTCGAGTCACGCCGGACATGCCGGCCACGACCATGGCGCCATGGTCGCCGACTTCCGCAGGCGCTTCTGGGTCACGCTGCTGCTGACCCCGTTCGTCCTTGCACTGTCGCCCATGATCCAGCACGCGCTCGGCCTGGGCGAGGCGTTGGCCTTCCCCGGCGATCGTTACGTGCTGTTCGCTTTGTCGACCGTGGCCTACCTCTACGGCGGCTGGCCGTTCCTGGTGGGGGTCGTGTCCGAACTGCGCAAGCGCCAGCCCGGCATGATGACGCTGATCGCGCTGGCCATTTCGGCCGCCTACGTCTTCTCGGTGGCGGTGACCTTCGGCTTTCCCGGACAGGAGTTCTACTGGGAGCTGGTGACGCTGATCGCGATCATGCTGCTGGGCCACTGGGTCGAGATGCGCTCGGTCATGGGCGCGTCGCGCGCCTTGGAGGAGCTGGTCAAGCTGCTGCCCGACAGCGCCACCCGCATCGACGCCGACGGCAGCCTGCATGACGTGCCGATCAGTGCGCTGCAGCCGGGCGACCGCGTGATCGTCCGTCCCGGCGCCAAGGTGCCGGTGGACGGGGAGATCACCGAGGGCGCCTCGGGCTTCAACGAGGCCATGCTCACCGGCGAATCCCGCCCGGTCACCAAAGGGGTCGGTGCTACCGCGATCGGCGGGGCCATCAACGGCGCGAACGCCGTCACCATCCGCGTCACGGCGACAGGCGATGCCACGTATCTGTCGCAGGTGATCGACCTGGTCAAGAAGGCGCAGCAGACCCGCTCGCGCACGCAGGACATCGCCAACCGCGCTGCTGCCTGGCTGACCTACATTGCCCTGGCCGTGGGCGTCGGCACGCTGCTGGTCTGGTGGTTGGTGCTCGACGCGCCGCTCAACTTCGCCATCGAGCGCATGGTCACCGTCATGGTCGTTGCCTGCCCGCACGCGCTGGGACTGGCGGTGCCGCTGGTGGTTGCGGTCAGCACGTCGCTGAGCGCGAGCAACGGTCTGCTGATCCGTGACCGTGCGGCGTTCGAGCGCGCACGCCGACTGGATGCCGTCGTGTTCGACAAGACGGGCACCCTGACCGAGGGGCGATTCGGGGTCAGCGACATCGTGTTGCTGCAGGACGGCGACGAGCGTGAGGAGTTGGCCTTCGCCGCGGCGGCGGAGAGCCAGTCGGAACATCCCATCGCCCATGGCATCGTGGCCGAGGCCAAGCGCCGCGACATCGCCATTCCCAAGGCCAGTGATGTGCGCAACATCACCGGCGAAGGCATCGTGGCCGCCGTTGGGGATGTGCGCGTGCGCATCGTCAGCCCCGGCCATCTGGCCCGCCAGGGCAACGCCGTTACCCACGAGCGGCTCGGACAGCTCGAATCGGCAGGCAAGACCGTCGTCGTGCTCGAACGCGATGGACAGGCGCGCGCGCTGTTTGCGCTCGCCGATATCGTCCGGCCGGAGTCCAAGGAGGCGATCGCCGAGCTGACCCGGTTGGGGATTCGCTCGGTGATGTTGACCGGCGATGCCCGGGGCGTGGCCGAATCGGTGTCCAAGGAACTTGGCATCTCCGAGTACTTCGCCGAGGTGCTGCCCGACCAGAAGTCGGAGAAGATCCAGGAACTCCAGGCACGCGGGCTGTCCGTCGCCATGGTCGGCGATGGCGTGAACGACGCCCCGGCGCTGGTCCAGGCCGACCTGGGCGTAGCCATCGGTGCAGGCACCGATGTGGCCGTGGAGTCGGCCGACGTCGTGCTCGTGCGAAGCGATCCGCGCGACGTGGGCGCGATCCTCGGCCTGTCGCGCGCCACCTACCGCAAGATGGTGCAGAACCTGATCTGGGCGACCGGCTACAACACCATCGCAGTGCCGATGGCCGCCGGCATCACCTTCGGGACGGGCTTCCTGATGACGCCCGCCATCGCCGCCGTCTTCATGTCGGCCAGCACGGTGATCGTCGCCATCAATGCCCAACTGCTTCGCTTCTACAGGCGGCACGCATGAGCGCCGCGCGGCCTTCCGACCGGCTGATCCTGCCGCTTCCGGACAACGAAGCATTCGCTCGCCAGCTGGCGGCCGCGGGCGGCTGGGAACTGGGCGCACTGCAGACCCGTCGGTTCCCCGACGGCGAAAGCTACGTGCGCATCGCCGCGGAGGTGGCGGACAAGTCGGTTGTCCTCGTGCAGACCCTGGCGCAGCCCGATCCCGGCTTCCTGTCGCTCATCTTCGCCGCCGACGCCGCCCGCGACTTGGGGGCCCGCGAAGTGATCCTCGTCGCCCCATACCTGGCCTACATGCGGCAGGATCGCCGCTTCCACCCCGGAGAGGCGATCACCTCCCGGAGCTTCGCCCGTCTCGTGTCGTCGAGCGTCGACCGCCTGGTCACGGTCGATCCCCATCTGCACCGCTACCCGGCGCTGTCGGCGCTCTACACCGTGCCCGCCGACACCCTCCATGCCGCGCCATTGCTGGCCGACTGGATCGCCGCCGAGGTGGAAAGGCCATTGGTGATCGGTCCGGACGAGGAAAGCGAGCAGTGGGTGGCGGCCATCGCCCAGCGCATCGGAGCCCCCCATGCGGTCCTGCGCAAGATCCGTCACGGCGATCGCAACGTTGAGGTCGCGCTGTCCGACCTGTCCGTCTGGCGCGGTCGCCAGGCCGTGCTGGTCGATGACATCGCCTCCTCCGGACGCACGCTGATCGAGGCCGCCCGGCAGTTGCCTCAGCAGGGCTTCTCGCGCCCCGTGGTAGCCGTGGTGCATGCCATCTTCGCCGAGGACGCCTACCAACAACTCGCGCCGCTGTGCAGCCGCATCGTCTCCACCGATGCCGTGCGGCATGAGAGCAATGCGATTGCGCTGGCGCCCCTGATCGCACAGGCCCTTGCTGCCGACACCGAGGTAGCGACCCGCCTCGTGCGCCATCGCCGTCCACCCGAACCTCTCGATGACATCGACCCGACGGGTGCCGATTCTTTCACCACGACTTCCACACCCTGAGGATTTCTCTTGAAGCTCACCTCATTTGGCGGTGCCGGCACCGTCACCGGCTCCAAGCATTTGCTGAGCCACAACGGGAAACACATCCTGGTCGACTGCGGCCTGTTCCAGGGCCTTAAGAATCTGCGCGAGCTGAACTGGGAGCCGTTGCCGATCGCGCCGAAGGAACTCGATGCCGTGGTGTTGACGCATGCGCATCTAGACCACTCCGGCTACCTGCCAAGACTCGTGCGCGATGGCTTCCGCGGACGCATTTACGCGACCTCGGCAACCCGCGACGTTGCCGAGTTGATCCTCAAGGACAGCGGCCATCTGCAGGAAAAGGATGCCGAGTACGCCAACCGCAAGGGCTTCAGCAAGCACAAGCCCGCGCTGCCGCTGTATACCGTGCAGGATGCCGAGCGCGCGCTCAAGCAGTTCTCCAATGTGCCGTTCGGCAAGCCGACACCGCTTCCCGACGGTGCGACGCTGACGTTCCGCTACGCCGGGCACATCCTGGGGGCCGCCACGGCGGAGATCGACTGGGGCGGCAAGCGGATCGTGTTCTCGGGCGACCTCGGCCGCTACGACGACCCGATGCTGTTCGATCCGCAGCCCGTGACCGAGGCCGACTACGTGGTGATCGAGTCCACCTACGGCAACCGGACCCATTCCCCGAGCGATGCTGCCGAAGCACTCGGGGCCGTCATCGAGAAGACGGTCGGCCGCGGCGGCACGGTGGTCATTCCCGCGTTCGCGGTGGGTCGCGCACAACTGCTGCTCTATTACCTGTGGACGCTGCGTCAGGCCGGGCGCCTCGGCTCGGTGCCCATCTATCTGGACAGCCCGATGGCGATCAACGCCAGCGAGCTGCTCTGCGATCACCTTGCCGACCACCGCCTGCCCGCCGAGATCTGTCATGCCGCGTGCGGGATCGCCACGTACACCCGCGAGGTCGAGGCATCCAAGCAGATCACCGCAAGCCGATTCCCCAAGGTCGTCATCTCGGCCAGCGGCATGGCGACCGGCGGCCGCGTGCTCCACCACCTCGCGGCCTTCGCGCCCGGACGCGAGAACACGATCCTGTTCGCCGGCTACCAGGCCGCAGGGACGCGCGGCCAGGCGATGCTCCAGGGCGCACGCGAAATCCGGATCCACGGACAATGGGTTCCGGTAAATGCGGAAGTCGCCAACCTGCCAGAACTGTCGGCGCATGCCGATGCCAATGAGCTGATGCGCTGGCTCTCGGGTTTCCGGCACGCGCCCTCGCGCGTCTTCATCGTGCATGGCGAACCGGAGGCCTCCGAGGCGCTGCGCGTGCGCATCGACAAGGACACCGGCTGGCCTGCGTCGGTCCCCCGCTTCGGACAGGTCTTCGAGCTGTGAACGCGCACGCTGCCAAGACGGCCGATTCGCCCCCGACGCTGCGCGCCCGGCGCCTGGGGCTTCATGCCCAACACCAGTCGATCGCGATCATGCGGACCGATTGCCACGTGTGCCGCGCCGAGGGTCTGGCCTCCCGCTCCCAGGTGTTGCTCTCGGCCGGCGGGCGGCAGGTCCAGGCGGTGCTCTATCAGGCCGATGGCGACCTGGTGGCACCCGGCGAGGCGGCGCTCTCCGAATCCGCCTGGGAACGGCTGGGCGTCGCCGAAGGCACGCCCATCGAGGTCTCCCATGCCCCCACGCTGGACTCCCTGGCCAGCGTGCGACGGCGCATCTACGGCCACCGGCTCGACGCGGCCGCGCTGCAGGCTGTGGTCGCGGATGTGACGGCCGGACGCTATACCGACGTGCATCTGGCCGCGTTCCTGACCGCCAGTGCGGCCCTGCCGCTGGACGAGCAGGAAACCGTCGACCTGACCGCCGCGATGATCGACGTCGGCGAACGCCTGACGTGGAACGCTGCGGTGGTGGTGGACAAGCACTGCATCGGCGGACTGCCGGGCAACCGGACCACGCCGATCGTCGTCGCCATCGTGGCAGCCCACGGCCTGGTGATGCCCAAGACCTCCTCGCGCGCCATCACCTCGCCGGCCGGCACCGCCGACACCATGGAAACAATGGCGCCAGTCGATCTCGACCTCGCCACCATGCGGCGCGTGGTGGACCAGGAAGGCGGCTGCATCGCCTGGGGCGGCGCCGTGCATCTCAGCCCCGCCGACGATATTTTCGTGCGCGTGGAGCGGGAACTGGACGTGGACACCGAGGGGCAGTTGATCGCCTCCGTCCTGTCCAAGAAGATCGCGGCGGGCTCCAATCACGTCGTGCTCGACATCCCGGTCGGGCCGACGGCCAAGGTCCGCACGGAGGAAGCCGCACGCCGGCTGGGCGACCGTCTGACCGCGGTCGCCGCACGCTTCGGCCTGGCCGCCACGTGCATCCGCACCGACGGCAATCAGCCGGTCGGCCGGGGTATCGGTCCCGCCCTCGAAGCGCACGACATCCTCGCCGTCCTCCAGAACAGGCCCGATGCACCCACCGATCTGCGGCACCGGGCCGCCGTGCTCGCCGGCGCCGCGCTGGAAATCGGCGGCTCGGCGGAGCGTGGAGCAGGCTATGCCCTGGCCTTGGCCACCTTGGCTGACGGGCAGGCCTGGACGAAGTTCCAGCGGATCTGCCAGGCGCAGGGCGGCATGCGTGAGCCGCCCAGGGCCTTGCACATCCGCCCCCTGACCGCCGCTCGTGCAGGGCGCGTGGTCCAGGTCAACAACCGCAAGATCGCCCAGCTCGCCAAGCTGGCCGGGGCGCCCGAGGCCAAGGCCGCCGGCGTCACCATGGAGGTGGTACTGGGAGCCGATGTCCGCATCGGACAGCCGCTGCTTCAGTTGCACGCCGATACCGCGGGCGAACTGGCCTATGCCATGGAGTATGCGTCCCGGAACCCGGACATCATCGAAATCGCCACTTGAGGCGTCGCTCCGGTCTCTCGCTCACCAAGAGTCGAAGATGGGCGACTCATCGCTGCGTCCGTGACGACCAGTGGAGGTGCACGATCTTCCAGCCTTGCGCGGTCCTGCGCAGGATCGCAGTTTCGGTCGATGAGATCGTCAACGTCTTGTCGTCCTTGCTGGCGTGGATCTCACTCTCGCTGCCGACCCAGACCAGATCGCCCGATGCCTGGGCCGTCCGCCGCTTCAGTGTGATGTGGGCCGCCTTAAGGAACTCGGCATCATGCTTGGCGTGGCCGCCGAGATACTCGTCGCGCGTGCGCTCGGCACCGCCGCTTTCGAGGATCAGCACGGCAGGATCGAGATCGGCAGCCACGCCATCGAGGTCGCCTGCACTCAAGGCGGCGGTGAAGCGCTCGAGCACTGCAACCGCGTCGCCGGCCTCGGGGGCGATGGACTGCTCGGCGCCGGCCGTTTCGCGTCCGGCTTCCACCGGCGCCGCCTTGTGGTTTTCGTGAGCCCACGCGACGGGCATCGCCAGCGTCAGGGTGAGGGCCAGGGAAGTCATCAGTGATGATGATCGTCGCCGGCGGGCATCGCCTCCGGGGCCTCAATAGGCTCGAAGTCAGAACCAGAAGCGCAGGCCTACCACCCAGCGGTTGTCGGTTCGGGAATGGCCGCTGAGCCTGCGCAGGTCGGACGTCTCACCGAAGCTCCATTCGCGCTCAAACCCGATATACGGCGCGAACTGCCGCGTGATCTCGTAGCGCAATCGCACACCCCCTTCCACGGTGCTCAAGCCTGACCCGATGACTTCCGCAGGATCGGACTGCCCGAACCAGTTGGCTTCGACGCCCCAACTGGCGATAAGCCGGTTGGTGAACAGCATTTCGTACTCGGCTTCGACGATGGCCGCCGTCTTACCGCCTTCTCCGACGTAACCCGTTGCCGAAACCTCGAACTTGTAGGGCGCCAGCCCCTGGACGCCGAACGCGGCCCAGTTGCGCGGCGTTCCGCCTCCGCCGAAGTCACCGAAATCCCGGCGGGCGCCCACCACGACATCCCACCAGGGATGGATCGCACGTCCGTACATCACCTCGACCCGTGCGCGCTGCAGGCTTTCATCCAGGGCGTGACCCTTGGTCCTCAGCCAGAGGCGGTTGATGTCGCTCCCGACCCAGCCGATTCCCTCCCAGGCGATCTCCCTGCCTTCATCCGTGTTCGCCCATTCCAGCTGATCCATGAGCCAGAACGAGTTCAGGCTGGTTCCGTGCTTGTGGTAGTCCTTCAGCGGCGGGAATGCCGCCAGGCGATCAGCCTCGGTGACGGTGGGGATGGGTTCGCGTGGCAGGCCGAGCGCACCCATCCGAGAATGATCCATCTGCGAATGGTCGACCTGCGGACGGTCATTCTGCCCATGATCCATCTGCGAGTGGTCCGTGCCGGCATCGGGAGGCTGGGGTGCCGTCGCGGGCTCTTCCTGCGGGTCCGCCGTCGAACTCGACGTGACCGGCTGGCCATGCCCGGCATGCTGCCCGTAGGCCGCGACGGGAGGGAGCGTCAACGCTGTGGCCAGCGCAATCCACCGCATCGATTTCCTTGCGCGCATCATTCTTCGACCCTCACTTCCCGGAACATTCCAGACTCCATGTGGAAGAAGAGATGGCAGTGGTAGGCCCAGCGACCGAGTGCATCGGCGCGCACCCGGTAGCTGCGCTTCGTGCCCGGCGGCATGTCGATGGTGTGCTTGCGCAAGTGGAAGTTGCCCTGTTCGTCCTCCAGGTCGCTCCACAGCCCATGCAGATGGATCGGATGCGACATCATGGTGTCGTTCACCAGCACGATGCGCATGCGCTCGCCGTAGTTGAGGCGCAGCGGCGCGGCGTCGGCGAACTTGATCCCGTCGAACGACCAGGCGAAACGCTCCATGTGGCCGGTCAGGTGCAGCTCCACCGTGCGCCCGGGCTCGCGGCCGTCGGGGTCCTCGAACAGGCTCTTCAGGTCGGCGTACGTCGCCACGGTGCGACCGTTGCCGCGCAGGCCGATGCCCGGATCGGACAGTCGCGGCTCCGGCGTCATGGTCTGCATGTCCACCAGGGGATTGCCCGTTTCACTGGCCGGATGCGTCTGCATGCCGCCGCTTCCATGCCCGGCATGCGCGCCTTGTGCGGCTGGAGGCCCATGGTCGGCATGCGGGTCGGCAGACGCAGCCCCCGCGCCGTGGCCCGCGTGCGGGTCCGGCGCCGGCGCTGGCGCGGCGTTATGCCCGGCATGCGGATCGGCCGAGGGCGCTGTCAGCCCGGAATGGGCGCCGTGGCCGCCATGCCCCATGTCGGCCATGGTCAGCAGCGGACGCGGGTCCACCGCCGGCACCGGGGCACGCAAGCCCTCGCGGACCGCGAGCGTGCCGCTGACGTAGCCGGTGCGCGCGGAGTCCTGGGCGAAGATCGTGAAGGCGTCCTGCCCGGCAGGTTCGACGATCACGTCGAAGGTCTCGGCCGTGGCGATGCGGATCTCGTCTATCGTCAGCGGATGGACGTACTGACCATCGACCTCGACCACGGTCATCTTCAGCCCCGGGATGCGCACGTCGAAGTAGGTCATCGCCGCACCGTTGATGAAGCGCAGGCGGATCTTTTCCCCGCTGCGGAACAGTCCCGTCCAGTTGCCCAGCGACGTGGTGCCGTTCATCAGGTACGTGTAGGTGTGCGCGTTGACGTCGGACAGGTCGGTTGGCGTCATGCGCATGCGCCCCCATGCCGCACGGTCGCTCAGGGTCGCGCCCAACCCGTCCTTGCGCACATCACGGAAGAAGTCTCCCACGGTACGCTGGTAGTAGTTGTCATACTCCGACAGCTTCTTCAGCCGAGCGAACAGGCGGGCCGGGTCCATGTCGGTCCAATCGGACAGGAAGACCACGTAGTCGCGGTCGTAGGAGAACGGAGGGGGCGCGATGGGGTCGATGATCAGAGGCCCGTACATGCCGCCCTGTTCTTGGAACCCCGAATGGCTGTGGTACCAGTAGGTTCCGCTTTGGCGAACATCGAACTGGTACAGGTAGCTCTCGCCGCGATCGATGCCGTCGAAGCTCAGGCCCGGCACACCATCCATGTTGGCCGGCAGCAGGATGCCGTGCCAGTGGATTGACGTGGAGTCGCCGTGGATCGAGCCTGGGGGCAGGTCGTTGCGGACCCGCAGCTGCACCCGAGTGCCTTCCTTCCAGCGCAGGATCGGTGCAGGCACCGAGCCGTTGACGGTGATGGCAGGCCGCGTCTTGCCCGTGTAGTTGACCAGCGTCTCGCCTACGCTCAGGTCGAACTGCGTGCCCGACAGGACTTCGAGCTGGCCCGGAGAGCGCAGCGCCCAGCTCTGCTTCGGCCAAAGCCCCAGGCCCAGCACGGCGCCCCCCGCTACCAATCCCTGAACGAACTGTCGTCGAGACAGCAACAGCGGCTCGGCGGCGCTCGTGCCTGAAGGTCTGGATCGCATGCATGATCTCCTATGATCGGTATGGGCTGACATCGAGCCCGCCTGGCGCATCGCCACGATCCGGTTGCCAGACACGCGCGCCGGTGAAGGGCGCTGGCGTGGCTAGGAACGCGGCTCAGCGTGCGCATGACGCCCCACGTGACGGTGGCAGGAACGCCTGCTGGATGAGGAGCCAAAGGATCTAGGCAACGGTCGGGATCGAACGCAAGGGCGCGGGACTCGCGTCATGGTGATCAGGCTAAGAGGGGGTCACTTTCGGCGGGATGACCCCTCCATTACATTCCCGTCATTTCATGGTCATTCCCGCTCGCGGGAGGGCCTCGATGCCTGCGCGGTCGCGCCTTAATCTCGCCGGGCCTTGCGCTTGCGGACCCCACGGTTGTCGACCGCGCCGCGTCGGCGGTTGGGTTCTTCCGCCGCCGCCGCGGACGGCTGTTCGAGATCGGCCAGGATCGGGCAATCGGGACGGTCGTCCCCCGAGCAGCCTGTCGCCAGCTGCTGGAGTGTCGCTGCCATCTCCTGCATGTCGGCGATTCGCCTGTGCAGATCCTCGATGTGGTCTAGGGCGATGCGCTTGACGTCGGCGCTGCGCCGGCGGCGGTTGCGCCACAGCTGCAACAGGCCGTCGATCTCGGCGACGGAAAAGCCCAGGTCCCGCGCCCGTCGAACGAAGCGCAGCATGTGGATGTCCTTCTCGGCGTAGTCCCGGTAGCCTGCGTGTGTGCGGCCAGCCGGCGGGATCAACCCGATCTGCTCGTAGTAGCGGATCATCTTGGCCGACACACCCGAGGCCTTCGCCGCGTCACCGATGTTCATGTCATCCTCCTTTCGCTCCCACCCCTGTCGCACCGAAGCGCGCCGACACGGCAGTCCCTGTCGAAACCGCCGGCTGGCCAGCCGCCGCGGCGGCCATGGGCGGGCGGAACCGCCGCAGCCTGAGTGCGTTGCCGAGCACGAAGACGCTCGACAATGCCATGGCCCCTGCCGCCAGGACGGGTGAGAGCAGCACACCGTAAGCCGGATACAGCACCCCGGCGGCGACCGGGATCAGGGCCGCGTTGTAGGCAAACGCCCAGAACAGGTTCTGCCGGATGTTGCGGATCGTCCGCTTCGACAGCGCGATGGCGTTGGGCACGCCCTTGAGGCTGCCCGACATCAGCACTACGTCGGCCGCCTCGATCGCGATATCGGTGCCCGTGCCGATGGCGATGCCCACCTCGGCCTCGGCCAGGGCCGGCGCGTCGTTGATGCCATCGCCCACGAACACCAGAGGGCCATGCGTGGCCCGGAGCCTGCGCACCGTCTCGACCTTGCCCTCCGGCAGCACCTCGGCGACCACCTCGTCGATGCCGAGTCGACGGGCGATGGCCTCGGCCGTGCGCCGGTTGTCGCCGGTGATCATGGCCACCTTGAGGCCCAGCGCGTGGAGCGCGGCGATGGCCTCGGAGGTGGTGTCCTTGATCGGATCGGCCACGGCGATGACGGCCGCGAGCTCGCCGCCGATCGCGGCGTAGAGCGGCGACTTGCCCTCGTCGCCCAGCCGCTGCGCGATGTCGGCGAAGGCGGTCACATCCAGCCCCAGCCGGTGCATGTAACGGTCGGCGCCGATCTGGATACTCAATCCGTCCACCCTGGCCTCGACGCCGAACCCAGTCTCGGACCTGAAGCCGGCGACCGCCGGCAAGATCAGGCCTTCGGCTTGGGCGGCCTCCACGATGGCGCGGCCAACCGGGTGTTCCGACCTCGCTTCGACGGCCGCGATCCGCGCCAGCACCTGCGCGCGCTCGAAGCCTTCGGCCAGTTCCAGGTCGGTGAGCACCGGCCGGCCCTGGGTCAGCGTGCCGGTCTTGTCCAGCGCGACGACCTTCGCATCCTTGAGCCACTGCAAAGCTTCGCCCTTGCGGAACAACACGCCCATCTCCGCGCCGCGCCCGGTGCCCACCATGATCGAGGTGGGCGTCGCCAGCCCCATGGCGCAGGGGCAGGCGATGATCAGCACGGCGACGGCATTGACCAGCGCGAACGTCAGCGCCGGCGACGGGCCGAAGGCGAGCCACACCAGGAACGTCAGCAGCGCCAGTCCGATCACGACCGGGACGAACCACGACGTCACCTTGTCGACCAGGGCCTGGATGGGCAACTTGGAGCCCTGCGCTTCCTCGACCATGCGGATGATCCGGGACAGCACCGTGGACGCGCCCACCGCGGTCGCACGGAACGCCAGTGCACCGTTCTGATTGACCGTGCCGCCGACCACCGCGCTGCCGGCAGCCTTCTTCACCGGCACCGGCTCGCCCGTGATCATGGACTCATCCACGTAGCTGTCGCCCTCGACCACCTCGCCGTCGACCGGCACACGCTCGCCGGGTCGCACTTCGACGAGATCCCCCGGCGCCACCTCGCCCAGGACGATCTCGACCGTGCCCCCGTCACGGCGCACGCGCGCGGTCCGGGCCTGCAACCCGACCAGCCGCTGGATCGCCTGGGAAGCGCGCCCTCTGGCACGCGCTTCCAGGAACCGGCCAATGAGAATCAGGGTGACGATGACAGCCGCCGCCTCGTAGTAGACGTTGACCGCCTGCGCGGGCAAAAGCGCGGGCATGAAGGTCGCGACCAGCGAGTAGACATAAGCCGCCAAGGTACCGACCGCCACCAGCGAGTTCATGTCCGGCGCCAGGCGCCACAGCGCGGGGAACCCCTGCTGGTAGAAGCGCCGGCCCGGCCCGAGGATCACCAACGTCGTCAGCGCGAACTGGATGATCCAGTTCCATTGCATGCCGACGGTGCGCACGATCAGGTGATGCACGCCGGGCACCAGGTGCGCCCCCATCTCTAGCGCGACGATGGGCAAGGTCAGCGCGGAGGACACGGCCACCGCGCGTTTCAGTGCCGCCTGCTCGGCCTCCTTGCGGGCGGCGTCATCGGCTTCGCGCAAGGCCGCCCGGTCGATCAGCCGTGCCGCATACCCCGCGTCGTCGACGGCCTGGGTCAGCAGCCTGGCGTCCGCAACAACACCTTCCACCAAAGCGCGCTCGGTCGCCAGGTTGACACGCGCCGCCATCACGCCGGGGACGTTGCGCAAGGCACGCTCCACCCGTCCGACACAGGACGCGCAGGTCATGCCCTCGATGGCCAGTTCGGTCTTGCGCACAGCCTCCGTTCGCAGGGAGGCGCTTGGGGCAACGGAATCCATGGTGTTCATCTCGCCGGTGCAAGGGGTCAGAAAACAAGTCTGCGGCTTCCCATGGTGGGAAGGTCAACATCTGTATCGCCCGCGAAAGCCCTTGACCTTCCAACGATGGCAAGGCCCATGCTAACCGCACACAAGTCAGCAGGAGGTGCCCCATGTACACATTCCACATCCAGAACATGACGTGCGGCGGCTGCGTCCGAGGTGTGACGCGCGCCGTCGAGTCCGTCGACCCGCAGGCGCGGGTCCAGGCCGATGTGCCCGCTCGACGGGTGCAGGTCGTCTCCGCGCAACCGCGCGAGATCGTCGAGGCCGCCCTGACCAGGTCGGGCTACCAAGCGGTCGGCGTCGACCTGTGATGAATCGCTTGGTGGCGTCGTTCAAGTCTCGTTGAGCGGCTGGAAGCGGCGAGCGGGCGCTCGCCAGCGCGGTCGTCGCACGAGGCTGCACCTCGAGCGCGTGGACATGTTCGTTCAGCCGGACGCGTTCGGGTGGTCGGGCGGCGCTGGTCGTCGGCGCCGCCACGGCCACCCGCGTTCGATCTCGATCTGCAGGGCAACGCTCAGGAAGGTGCGGATCAGCACGATCAGGGCAAGGATCGCCACGCCATGCAGCGAGGGATCGATGGTGACGGTGCGGATGATGTCCGCGGCCACGAGGAACTCCAGGCCCAGCACGATCGCGCCGCCGAGTTCCTGCCGCAGGGCGTGATAGCGCGCCGTCAGACCGACTGCCTTGTGAACGAAGGCGACTCGGCCACACGCCAACAGGCTTCCGAGCGTGATGACGCCGACGCCGAACCACTCGAAGCCGGCCACCACGACCCCGATCGCAGCATGTGGCAGGTCGGCGCTCACCGGCGTGTCCGGTCAATGATGATCGTAGATGCCCACTCCCCGGATGTCGTTCCAGGACGTGGTCTGGTGGCAGAGCTGGCACTGCTCGGGCTCGGCGTTCCTGACGCCGGCGATCGGCTTGGACATCATCGCGAAGTGCTCCTTGTAGTGGCTCAGCGGCGCGAGATGGCACTGACCGCACTCGTTGGAACTGGGCAAGGGATGCCTGAACTCGGCGATCGACCACGTGCTCGTGGCGTGGCATGTCGCGCAATCGTTCCCGAACACCTGGACGTGAGGGTCCGTGGTCTTGTGGCAGCTCGCGCAGTCCAGCAGCGTCTCCTTGTAGGTCATGCCGTTGGCGAGCGAGCCGTTGCCCGGCAGTGCCTCCGGTCGGTGCGCCTTCAGGTGCGCGAGCAGCAGCGCGCCCTCGTGGCCCTCCGGGGCACGATCAAGCCAGCGCACGATGATGTCGGTCAACGCCGCATGGTCCATGCCCCGCAGGCTGTGGCCGGCGTCATGCTCCTTGTGGCAGGCCACGCAGTTGCTCGTCTCGGCGATGTTGGCATGGAACGCCGTGGGTTGCCGCTGCAGGAGCAGGGTTTCGTTGGCATGGCAGGCAACGCAGGTCGCATCCTGCACGCCTTTGACCGGCGTGTGGCAGGCCGCGCAATCCTCCTGCAGGAACGCATGCGCGCTCGACAGCGGGCCAGGTGAGGCCATGCGCTGCCACGTCGCGGCGTGCTGCGTCTGCGGTACAGCCTTCCACAGCGCGAGCGCTGCCACCGGCGCCAGCACCGCGAGCAGCGCGGCGATGATCGTTCCCTTTCGACTCATCTGAACCAGCGCAGCCCGAAGTAGATGCCGGCCATGATGTGCAGGGCCAGCAGGAGATAGAAGACGATCGAGAACGCGATGTGCGCCGACAGCCAGCCGGTGAACAGCTTGCGCACCCGCTCCTGGAACTGGACCGAGTACTGCAGGTCGCCGGCGGCGGACGCCAGCGGCAGCAGTTCGGCGCCGGCCTTGGCCGTGCCGGCGCCGCCGCCTGCCGGCGCCTGCGCGTAGGCCCAGTACGCCCCATCCAGGAGGCGCCACAGGCCGTCCAGCTGCGCCTTCTTCTCGCGGAGGTTCTCGGCGACGTAGCGCAGGTAATACTGGCCGATGAACCCGGTGAGCACGCTCAGCAGCATCGACGCCGTCAGCGCGATCCCGAGCACGCTCTGGAACTTGTGCCCGCTATGGAGGATGGCCAGCAGCGCGCCGATCAGGCCGAAATACACGTGCGCCTGCAGCAATGTGGCGAAGCCATGCTTGCGGGTGAACGCACGGCGCAGCGTGGCGCTGCGCTTGACCACGGTGTAGACGAGCGGCACCAGCATGAACGCGGCGCCCACGACGCCGAGCACGCCACCCCACAGGCTGCCAGCGAAGAAGGGAGCGCGGTGCACCAGGAAGCCCAGCCACAGCACCGCCAGCATCGACACGATGATCGTCGCGGCGAGGCGATCGTGCTTGCCCATCTAGGCATCCACCGAGATGTCGGCCGATGCCTTCGCCTGGCAGGCCAGGATCATCCCCGACGAGCGGTCGAGCGGGGTCAGGCTGTCGTCCACCGCCATGGTGACCTCGCCCGAGAGCAGTTTCACCTTGCAGATGCCGCAGTAGCCCTGCCGGCACGCATACTCGATAGGGACGCCGACGTCTTCGGCGGCTTCGAGGACGGTCTGGCCGGCGACCAGTGGCGCCCTTTTCCCGGATCGCTCGAAGCTGCAGGTCACGGCCGCAGCGGTGTCGCCGGCCTGGCCCGGTTCGGGGGGCGCCGGCTTGGGCGGGCTCAGGAACAGCTCGGAGTGGACCGACGCCGGATCGATGCCCAGTTTGCCCAGCTCGTTGCGGACCGCGTCCATCATCACCGGCGGACCGCACAGGTGGATGCGGCGCGAGCGGATCTCCGGGATCTGCCCCAGCAGTTCGGCGGTGATGAACCCACGCGGGCCGGTCCACGCGTCCGAAGGCTCGTCGCTCAATACGATGGACACGTGGAGGTTCGGATGCCGACGGGCAAGCTGGTTCAGCTCGTCGCGGAAGATCACGTTCTCCAGGTCCTTGCAGGCGTAGACCAGGTCGATCCGGCCGTTCCAGCTCTGGTCGGTCAGGTAGCGGATCGAGCTCATCAACGGCGTGATGCCGACGCCGCCCCCCAGGAGTACGACACTGTCGGACTCGACCCCGCGGAAGGTGAAGCGGCCATACGGGCCGGACGCATCGAGTAGATCGCCTTCCTGCACGTGCTCGTTGAGGTGGCCCGACACGATGCCGCCGCTTTCGTGCTTGACGGTCAGGTCGCACCAGCCGTGGCAGCACGGCGATGAGGCGATCGAATAAGAGCGCTTGACCTGTTTCCCGTCCGAGGGCACGGAGAGCGTGAGGAACTGGCCGGGCTCGAACTCGAAAGGCAGGGCACCTGTCCCCTCGACGGGTGCCAGGCGGAACGTCTTGACCCTGGAGGTCTCCAGGAAGATGCGCGCGACCCGCAGCTTGCCGACCCAGCTGCCCGTGGTGGACGCAGGCGTGCGCGCCTGCGGGGCGCCTTCGGGCGAAGCCACGGCAGGTGCCGGTACCGCGGGGCCTGGCGATGCGCCGGCACGCGGTGCAGGGGAGGACGCCGGAGACGCCGGCGCGCCCGTGCGCAACGTGGCCAGCACCGCGTTCGTACGCCGGTTGCGGGCGACGTACATCCACGCACCCAGCAGGGCAAAAACCGACAGCAGCGCCATCGTGAAGTAGTGAAAGCCCGACAGGCCGAAGACCCCGCGCGCCGGGACCGTGGTCAGGGGATCGGTCAGATTCATTTCGCGGCGGAACCAGTCCAGCGCGATGCCGCGCGGCGCTTGCCCCTCGGCCAGCGCGCGGTAGGCCGACAGACCACTGTCGAACTCGCCCCAGGCCACGCGCATCCGGTCGGACGCCTCCTGCAGGCCGGCGTAGTCGTTGCGCTGAACCGCATGCGACGCCTCCGACGACAGGGTCGCCAACTGCTGGATGCCTTCGTGCATCCGATGGTGGGCGAGCTGTTCGACGCCGGCGCGTCGCTCCGGAGGAAGGTCCGGCAGCGCCATCAGCTGGGGATACAGCAGCTTGTTGAGACGCCGGTCGCGGCCGCACTCGTCTCCGCGGCAGCCGCGCATCATGTCGTCCATCATTCCGCCCATGGAACCGCCCATCGACGCACCGGGCGAAGCCGGCATGCCGCCGGCCGCGTCAGGATGATGCGCGGCATGGTCGTCGTCGCCCATCGCTGCGCCCGCCGGCGCTGCGGGACCCATCGACATGGCTTGCGTCGAGCCGCTGCCTGGCATGGGCGCGTCGCCGGCAGGCGGCTGCGGTGCCGCCATGTTTGCGGGCGGGTCAGGATGATGCGCCGCGTGATCGTCATCGCCCATCGGCGGGTCCGCCGGCGGCGTGGCCCCCATCGGCATCCCGCCCATCGAACGGCTGCCTTGCGCGGCTGTCGTTCCCGTCGCGGCCGGCTGCGACGCGGTCGTGTTGCGGGTCTTGCCCGGTGGATGACCTGCGTTCGGATCGGCGGCTGTCTGCGCGCTGGCCGTTCCATACGCCAGCGACATCGCCAGCATGGCCGGGGCAACGATGCGCTTCCACCCCATGAAGCTTTTCGTCGACACGGCGGCCGCCCCCCTACATATGGCCCATCTTCTTCTTGGCCATGCCACCGCCCATGCTCGAATCCATCTTCTGCATGGTCGAATCGACTTGCTGCATCTGCTGCTCGCAGTTCTCCATATCCTTCTTCATCTGTTCCATGTGCTGCATCGCGGCGGACATGTCCATGTCATTGTGCGCGGACGCATCCCCGGCCTTCATCGACATGGCCTGCTGATGCATCTGCATGCTGCCTTCCTGCATCTGTCGGCCCATGGCCTCCATGGCTTTTCCTCGTTCACGCATCATGGCTGCCATCTCCTCCATGTGCGCCGCCATGGCCTCGGACGAGGCAGGCGGATTCTGTGCAGCGGGGGACTTGGCAGCCGGGGCGTGTGCCGCCGGAGCGTGGGGCGATGCGGGGGCGCTTGTGCTGGCGGGCGACTGCCCCATGGCGCCGGACTGACCATGCTTGTGCTTGTCGTCATCGGCCAGCGCCGAGCCGGCGAGCATCGCACCGAGCAAACAAACCATCACCAGCGACGGCCGACGATAGTGCCTCATGACAACCTCCGATTAAGTTGGCGGCGATTCCCATCGGGAACCGGCGGGTGCGGGGCACCCACAAGACAAACCGATCCGCGTTTGCGGCCGGCATGTTCGCTTCCACCCTACGTACGGCAAGCTGTCGACGGCATGACCCCGCCATTACGATGACGCAATCATCTCGTCATTCAACCAAGATCTTTCAATCAAGTGATGCGCGTATCGAGTTTGCTCCCTCGTGGACGTTCAGCCGCTTCCGAAGTGACAAGCGCATTGCATGAATGTAATG
>CAZNUW010000001.1:434886-765198 GCA_964576515.1 uncultured Rhodobacterales bacterium | reverse complement strand
GCATAACCAGAACAGAGCTTCCCTATAAACGAGGGCATACAGGGGAGCAGGTCAGTACCCTCGTGGCCGGCGCGACGATCAGCGGCTTGGTGTTTTGGTTGATCGCGGCGCTTAATAATATGACGAGCTATGCATCGCATATCGCGCGGCGGCTCACGCGACAGGTTACTTTGCGGGAGCAGATCTTGCGCGAAAGCGAGGCGCTGTGGAAGGCGGCGATCGAAGGGTCCGGGTTGGGTGTTTGGGATTGGGATGTTCCCAAAAGCAAGGTGGCTTTTTCAAAGCAGTGGAAGGAAATGCTGGGCTTCTCTGAGGATGAAATCGGATCGGAGTTGAGTGAGTGGGAAACGCGCGTGCACCCAGAGGACATCGCGGCGGTAGAGGCCTCTATTCAGGACTACTTCGATGGTAGGTCGGACCACTACGACAACATTCATCGCGTACGGTGCAAAGACGGGTCGTACAAGTGGATTCGCGACCGCGGAACGATTGTGAGCCGTGCTTCAGACGGCAAGATTTTGCGTATGATTGGCACCCATTCCGACGTTACGTCGCAGAAACGCGCTGCGGAAAAAATCCAGGAGATATCATCTCTCTATGCTGCCTTAAGCGCCTGCAACAAGGCAGTGCTCAAGTGTGTTGATGAAAATGACCTCTTCCAGACGATATGCAGGATTGTGGTGGAAATTGGCGATATGGATTTTGCCTGGATTGGTGTGGTCGACGATGCGACTGGAGATCTGATTCCTGCTCAACATTTTGGCGATGGAGTGGGTTATATCGACGGGATAAAAATTTCAGTGCTCCCGGAGAGTCCTTACAGCAACGGTCCGACGGGCCGCGCTGTGCGCGAGAAAAAACCTTATTGGATTGATGACTTCAAGACAGATCCGTGCACGGCCCTGTGGCAAGAGCGCGCTGCGAGATTTGGCTGGGTTTCGTCTGCCGCACTCCCGATATCGCGGCGCGATAAGCCTGTCGCGGCCCTAACTTTTTACGCCCGAAAGCCCCACATCTTCACGGATGAAAAGCGGCGTTTGTTGCAGGAAATCACTGAAAGTATCAGCTTTGCCCTTCAAAAGATGGATACTGAGGCACGGGAGGCTTTCTATCAGCAGATGCTCGCTACCTCCGAACGTCACTTCCGCGGCATGGTCGAGCAAACAATGTCAAGAGTTTATGTCTCCCAGAATAATAAATTTGTTTACGTCAATCCGCGTTTGTCTGCGATCGTCGGATGGACCTCCGACGAGCTGATTGGCCATGACCCCGTCGAATTTTTTGGAGACGAAAACAAAGCCGCAGTTGAAGAGGGGCGAAAACGCCTACGCAGCGGCGCGCATTCTGTCGAGCTCACGCTTCCGTTTCGGCATAAAAGTGGCCAGGAGATTATTCTGGGTTTTCATGGGACCGCGGGCACCTGGAACGGCGAGCCTGCGTTCCTTGTCACGGTGCAGGATATTACCGAGCGTAAACGAAACGAAGAGAAGATTGCCGACTACTTGAAGCAGTTGGAGCGCGCAATGGAAGGCACGCTCACCGCGATCTCCAACATGGTCGAACTGCGCGATCCATACACTTCGGGACATGAGCGTCGTGTCGGGATTATTGCCGCCGATATAGCCCGTGAGATGGGATGGGCTGAAGAAAGATGTCACAACCTCCGACTCATCGGGCTAGTACATGATATCGGTAAGATCGCAATCCCCGTGGACATTTTATCTAAGCCGACAAGGCTGACCATGTTGGAAATGGAGATCATGAAGACACATGCACAAAACGGCTATGAGATATTGAAGGAAACCGATTTTCCGTTTCCTATTGCCGAAATTATCCGTCAGCATCATGAGCGGTTGGACGGAAGCGGTTACCCCCAGGGACTTAAGGGCGACGAAATATTTCCTGAAGCGCGCATAATAGCCGTGGCCGACGTGCTTGAGTCTATGTCCTCTCATCGGCCGTATCGCCCAGGACGGGGGATTGAAACGGCTCTTAAGGAAATCGAAGATCACCGTGGATCATGGTTTGATTCAGACGTGGTCGATGCGATGAAGCGCCTCATCCATGACAAAAATTATGTCCTTCCAAAGTAGCGCAGCGCGGCCGTTCGGATCACCTTTTTGATACGTAGATATGCACTGGATCGCGTGATGAATTCTTCACATCTTTTCGCGCTAATATTTTTACTGCCGCTCGCGGCATGTGGCGCCAGAGATTCGCTTCAAACGCAGGAGCTTGTTGCAGAAGGGCGGGAGTTTGCGCGTGCGCAGTGCTCGCGATGCCACGGGATTGGTCACACGGATGACAGTCCGCTCGAGCAAGCGCCTCCCTTCAGGCGCTTGCATGATAATTACCCCATCGAACACCTGGCCGAGTCTTTCGCACAAGGCATTATTGTTGCGCATACCGACATGCCGGCATTCGAGCTTGAGTCCCACGAGATAGCTGCGTTGCTTGCCTATCTAAAGAGTCTCGAACATCCGTCACGGTAGCCCTACCAAGCTCGTCGTCTAGCCGTAGTCCAACCATTTTACAAGGCGTTCAGCTGCCTTCCAACGAGCAGTATTAACGCGTGAGATCGAGGGACTTGGTCTTTATCCGGATGCGCTGGTGAAGCTCTTGCCAGCTTTTCAGACTTGTACGGGACTTCGGTGTCTATGGGTGCGAGCGATTAAAATACGCCCTGTCTGCCGGTTGAAAAAAATTTGCATCATGCCGACTCTGTATCCGTAACCCCCCGTGTTACTATGACGGGAGAAGACAAGCAGATGGGAGCCGAGGAGTGGCCGCCGGTCAGGTGATATCACGGCGCACTCTTGACTCGCATTAACGTATCGGAGCCTCGAGAACCTTAGTTTTGCATCAGCGGAGATCCAGCGCGCGCTCTGCGGGAATACCCGCTATCATAGGAGGATTCGATGTCTGCGAACTCAATCTCTCGGCGGGCCCTGCTAGGCTCGTTGCTTGCGACGCTTCCACTTGCCGCGCTCGCGCAGACCTCCCCGGTCGATCTTCTCCGGAAACTTCCTAACCGCCCGGAAATGGCCCGAGGGACATCCCATAATGCTGCAAGCCTGAGCCAGGCCGAGATCGGATTGGGCCTGAAAGATGCGTTAAAAGTCGCTTCACAGCGCGTGGTCGGCCGCGTGGGCAAGACCGACGGCTATTTCGGCGACCCGGCCATCCGCATTCCGCTGCCGGGCGCCCTCGAGAAAATCCGGGGGCCGCTCAAGTCGATGGGCGCGGGCGGACTGCTGGATGACCTCCAGTTGCGCATGAACCGCGCCGCAGAGGAGGCCGCGCCTAAAGCGCTCAACATATTCGTGGACGCGGCTTCGAGAATGACTATCGAAGATGCTCGTAACATTTTGACCGGACCTCAGGACGGAGCGACGCAATACTTCAAGCGGACGACGTCGGAGTCCTTGACGACGGCTTTCCGTCCTGTCGTGGATCAATCGCTGTCGGGCGTGGGTGCGTCCGGCGTTTTTAAATCCGTACAAGCCAAGGCCGGTGGCGTTCCGCTGCTGGGCCAAGGCGTCCAGAATTTCGATCTGACCAACTTCACGGTCGGCAGGGCACTTGACGGTCTCTTCCACTACCTCGGCGCCGAAGAGGCAGCCATACGGACGAACCCTACCGCGCGAACAACCGATCTTCTGAAAAAGGTTTTTGGCTGATACCCTGGCATTCGATTCAACTCTCTGCATGCTACGCTAGTATTTGCTCCTAATAAGGCGCGCCGCTGAACGTCGTTACCGGCACACGTCTGGAAGGGCCCCGACCCAGGCCTATATTTTCCGCTCGAAACGAATGGTTCCGTCGGATTTCGGAGGACGTCATGAGCACAGTTTCCCGCGTAATGATCGTCTGCGGCACTTGCAACAACACCGGCAAAGCTATGTGGAATGCCGCCCACACACCCGCAGAACTTCTCAAAGTGCCCGCCGGGTTTAGTCATGTCGGGCGAGGAGCTAGCGGAGAGGAGTATTTCGTATGCAACCAATGCAAACGAACGAGTGAGCAGCGCTTTCTGCTCGCCGATAGAGTCCGGAAATAAAAGAATGCCCCGCTTCTCTAGGCTGGGGAGCAAGAGAGAAACGGGGCTATGAGCAACCACGTGGTGGGGGCAACCACGCGTCGTATCGGGAAACTGAGCCGAATTGCAGGTAGCGACATTGATCGAAGTCAAACCGTGCCGTTGCTAAAGTTCAAACTGCCGGTTCCGTGCGGATTATCGATGCAAACTCGTTAGAAAGTCTATTTTCCGCAGCCGTCAGTAACGCACTTTCGTCACCTACAACACGGTCAATCCCCATTTTCTATCGAATTGATTTCACTCAATGAACCCCCACCCCGAGGTGGATAAAGGCTATTGGCGGTTTACTGCCTGTTTGAATTTCTGAAGGCATACACAATGAACTTTTTGATCTTCTTAGGGACAGTTCGAAATTCTGAACCACCTCATCCGCCGCGACTGGGTGTTCGGGTAGCAAGAGCCTGCGAAGCACACTTGATCAGCTCAGGCACGATTACTGCGAAGATGATTGACCCTCTGGAGATTGATCTGGCTAGAGAGTTTAAGCCTCATTTTTCATATCGAACGGGGCACGCTCCGAAACCGCTGCAATCACTATCAGAGGCTATCCAACAAGCGGATGGTTACGTCATGATCAGTCCCGAATATAATCATTCGATGAGCCCGGCGCTGATGGACTTGCTCAACCACTTTGGCAGCTCATTGTTTTCTTATAAACCCAGCGCAATCGTTACCTATTCTGCTGGTCAATGGGGTGGTGCTAGGGCGGCAATTGGAATGCGCCCATTTCTCAGCGAACTAGGCTGCCTTCCTGTATCTGCCATGATTCATATCCCACATGCACAGGACGTCTTGGATGAAGGCGGGCACTATCGTGACACCGCGGATCATGTTGCTTGGGAGAAGTACCTGGACAGAACATTTGCCCAGTTGTTGTGGTGGGCTAAAGCAGCAAAAGAAGGTCGTGACAACATTAGCAATGATGACCGCCCAGCACCCTTTAAGGTTTCGCCGCTTCAGCGTGATGCGCCTTAGGCGCCACCACAGTTGAGCGTAAGCCACCGCTCATTGCTCGCGGTCCCGCGAACTGATCGTCAACGACCATCGAGGACAGGAAGGGCTCGGCGTCGCTCAGGCGCCGCGACGGGCTAGAGCCTAACCTCTATCCGCCAGGTGTTCGCTATTTCATCAAGAATGGCGTCCCCACGGGGATTCGAACCCCGGGTTACCAACGTGAAAGGGCTATTTTGCGCCATTCTGTGGACTGGCTTTTTGGGCCGAAAGGAGCGTGGATGAGCCGTGAAAGGAGCATCCATGCCAATACCCACATCCGAGAAAATCGCCGCAGAAATTGCAAATCTTTCCGCTTTGTCGGATGCCGAACTCCGATTGGAGTGGGATCGTACATTCGGGACCGAGCCGCCCAAGAGCGCTCGTCGGGAGTATCTTCTGCGCGCGCTCGTTCACGAACTTCAAACCAATATCTACGGTTCTCTTTCACCAGCGCTATTACGCCAACTCTTAAAGTACGCAGAAAGCCGCAAATCGCCGGAGAACTTGCCAGTTAAAACGCGCACGTTAAAGATCGGCACCAAAATCTTGCGCGAATGGAAAGGGGCCGTTCACGAGGTGGAGGTGATAGATGACGGCTATCGCTATCAAGACCAGATTTATAAAAGCCTTTCGATAATAGCGCGGGAGATCACCGGCACGCGGTGGTCGGGGCCTCTCTTTTTCGGTCTCAAGTGCAATAATCTGGAGACGCTCAATGGCGTCTGATGACCGCAAGACTCTCGTGTGCGCGATTTATACCCGGAAGTCTTCGGAAGAGGGACTTGAGCAAGAGTTCAACTCTCTCCATGCGCAACGGGAGGCCTGCGAAGCTTACATATCTAGTCAGCGCCACGAAGGGTGGCGAGTTTCTAGCGCGCACTACGACGACGGAGGATTTTCCGGTGGCAACATGGAACGGCCAGCGCTTCTTCAACTGATGGACGACATCCGCTCCCGCCGCGTAGACATTGTTGTTGTTTATAAAGTTGATCGCCTCACACGTTCTCTGTCTGATTTTGCCAAAATTGTTGAAGTTTTTGATGGGCAGGGAGTGTCGTTCGTTTCAGTAACCCAGCAGTTCAATACGACGACGTCGATGGGCCGATTGACTTTGAATGTCCTCCTTTCATTTGCGCAGTTTGAACGTGAAGTAACTGGAGAGCGCATTCGCGACAAGATAGCTGCCTCGAAGAAGAAGGGCATGTTTATGGGCGGTGGCGTACCTTTGGGCTATGACCTTGAGGACCATAAGCTGATTGTAAATAAAGAAGAGGCGGATGCCGTCCGCGCCATTTTCCATTTGTATGTGGAATTGCGTAGCGTCTGCGGACTCCAAACGGAAATAGAACTCCTAGGAATCCGAACTAAAGTTCGAAAGGGGTCAGATGGCCGTAAGCGGGGTGGGACACCGTTTGGCCGGGGACATCTTTATTACCTTCTTCGCAATCGTACATATCGCGGCGAAATTTTCCACAAAGGCGAAGTTTATCCTGGTCAGCACGAAGCAATCATAGATGAGCTGCTGTGGGATAAAGTGCAGGAAATCTTGGCATCTAACGCACGCGAACGCTCGGTCGCTAGGCGTTCGCAAAGCTCTAGTCCGCTTACGGGCATTCTGTTTGACGAGTTAGGCAACCGAATGACCCCCGTGCACACTCAAAAGGGTACGGCTCGATACCGCTATTATATTTGTCAGGCAATCGCCCAGGGGCGGCAGGATAAAGTGAGTGCTCTGCGACGGATTCCAGCCGTTGAAATTGAAGCCGTCGTCGCAAAGCAGGTCATTGATCTTCTCACAAAGCCCGCCGCGCTTATCGATCACCTTTTCGGTCCTGAGGCGACGGCTCGTGAAAAGCAATCCGTTGTGACCTCGGCGAATATGCTGGCCAAAACGTTGGGACAAAATAATGAACTGAAGGCACTATTGGTCGTACGAGATGTACTTTTGAAGGTTGTCGCTGGCGCCGAGCGTCTGGCGCTTGTGCTTGATGGAAAAGCCTTGCGCGCAATGCTCAAACTTAAGGAGCCAGAGTCCGATGCGCGCTCCACTCAATTCACGATATCGGTGCCCATCATAGTGGCACGCTCAGGGCGGCAGAAGTGCGTGGTGATTGGCAACGACAATGGCGGGGAGCCGCTTGTAAACAAAAGCATGATCAAGGCAGTGGCGCGCGCGATTAAGTGGGATCAAGAAATCCGTGCCGGAATTTCGCTACGACATATAGCGAAGAGAGAGGGGCTGAGCGCTAGCTATGTCACGCGCATCATGCCCCTTGCATTCCTGGCACCAGATATCGTTCAAGCAATCTTCGAAGGACGTCAGCCACTCGGCCTGAAAGTAAAGGCGCTTTCTGCCAACCTTCCGCTCGCTTGGGTGGACCAGCGTTTGGCTCTGGGTTTCGCGGCCCGCTAATTCTCCCCCGACTGGTCCCGCTGATGCGCACGTTGCGCAGTAACATGCTTGCGCGACTATTGACTCGAGGGGTGAAGCCTCCTTCGCCTTTCGACCGAAAAGTTGACCTCTAAATTGGCCTTCAGAGAAAAATAAGCCCTCGGCTAGCGAAATGGCCGATAAGGGGATGTTTATCTGGGGAGAGAATGCTCTTGCTTCCCGCTAACCTGCGGAAATATCGCATTTATATGTAAGCATTGCAGAGAACCATTCCGGATAGGGGAATGGATGGCTGGGGCGCTAGGGATCGAACCTAGGAATGTCGGTACCAAAAACCGATGCCTTACCGCTTGGCTACGCCCCAAGCGCAGCGGACACTATGAAATATAGCGTCCCGCCGCAATCCTAGAAAAATAGCGAATTACAAGGCGTTGAGGGCTTCCACCACCAGGGAGGGCGTCAAGACCTGCGGTAATATCTTGGCTTCGCCGTTGGGCGCATAGAGGACGTAGAGGGGAACCCCGTCCCGTCCCAGCTTGTGAAGCGCCTGAGCGATCTCGGTGTTCCGGTTGGTCCAGTCGCCCTTCAGGTAGGCGACGTTCTGCCCTTTCAAGGCGGCCACGACCTCGGGGCGCGAGAGCGCCACGCGTTCGTTCACCAGGCAACTGATGCACCAGGCCGCGGTGAAATTCACGAACACCGGCCGGCCCTCGGCGCGCAGCTGCGCGAGGCGGGTCTCGGAATAGGCCTCGTAGTCGGCCGCGGGTGCTGCGGCTTGCGTCGCCGCGGTCGCGGGCGACTGGCCGCGCAAGGCCGCGATGGAGGACAAGGCGATCACAATGGAGGCGACGGCCGTCACCTTGGTCCACATTTGACCGCGCGGGGATGCACTTGCCGCCGTGCCCCAAAGCCATGCGGCGAAGCCGACAAAAATGACGCCCGCGAGGGCGACCGCGAACCCGGCCGCGTCAACCTGCTGGGACAGCACCCAGATGAGCCATGCGGCGGCGCCGTACAGCGGGAAGGCGAGGACCTGTTTTACGCGCTCCATCCAGACGCCGGGGCGCGGCAGTCGGCGGGCGACGCCGGGCGCGAAGCTGATGACGAGGTAGGGGAAGGCCAGGCCAAGGGCGAGCGCCTCGAAGATCAGGATCGTCATGGCGGGCGTTTGCGTGAGCGCGAAGCCCAGGGCGGCGCCCATGAAGGGCGCCGTGCAGGGGGTCGCGACCACGACCGCGAGAAGGCCGGTGAAGAACGATCCGCTCACGCCGCCGCGCGCCGTCAGGCTTTGGCCCATGCCGAACGAACCGCCGATGGTGAACACGCCCGAGAGCGAAAGGCCGAGCGCCAGCATGATGAAAGCCAGCGTCGCGACGAAGGGCGGCGATTGGAGCTGGAAACCCCAGCCCACCGCGCTCGACCCGGCGCGCAAGGCCAGAAGCGCCACGACCAGCACGCCAAACGCGACCATCACGCCCGCCGTGTAAGCCAAGCCGTCGCGGCGCAGGGACGCGGCGTCGTTGGCGCCCTTGGAGATGAAGCTCATGGCTTTCATCACCAGCACCGGAAGCACGCACGGCATCACGTTCAGGATCAAGCCGCCCAGAAAGGCGAGCAGCAACGCGGCGGCCAGCGGCATCGCCGCGCTCGCGTCGGCGCTTGCGCCTGCGGCGACGCCCGTCAACGGGGCCGCGATCTCGTGGCTGATGGCGCTTCCACCGTCGGCCTGCACGACCAAAAGGCCGTTGACGGCGTTGACCGTGCCGACCTTGTCGCCGGTGGGAATCACGAGGCGCACCTCGCCGTTGCTCAAGCGCATGTCCTGCGGCGCGGCGTTGACGATGACGCCGTCGTCGTAGGGGAAGAACACCGCGCCCGTCACCTTATCGGCAACGGCGGGTTTCGCGACGAGGGTCAGCGCGCCGTCGGTGAAACTCGCGCTGGCGGGCCACGCCGCGGGCTTTGGCAACGCCGCGCGCGTTGCCGCGATCGCCGCCGTCGCGGGCGTTTCCGCGCCGCCGGTGCCGATGGCCACCGGCACGCTGAAAGCGGCGTCCTGGGGGATGCAGATGTCGGCGCAGACCAGCCACGAGGCTTCGGCCTGCAGTTTGATGTCGCCCGGCGGAACCTGTTCGTTCACGCGCACTTCGGTCAGCAGAAGGACGGTGTCGTGGTAACCGAAGTTCATCAGGTCGCCGTAGGGGATACGTTCGGGCGTCGGCCACTTGATCGCGCCGGCGCTCACGCCCTCGGGCAGATTCCATCTGATCTCGGCGGGCAATCCCGAATCGCCGGGCGTGCGCCAATACGTGTGCCATCCCGGAATGATGTCGAGCTTGAGGGCGACCAGGAGCGTGTCGCCGGGCGCGACGGCCGTGCGGTCCAGGACAAGTTCGGCCGTGCTCTGGTCGGACTTGAACACCGCCTGCGCGGCGGCGGGATGAGCGACGGCGGCCAGAGCCAGAAGGCCCATGAGGGCGCCGCGGAGGAAGCGAGAGAGCATGTTCATGATCCGCAACATAGGGAAGCCGCCCGTGAGGGCAACTCACAAACCCGGGGGCGGATTATACCGCGTTCCGGCCGGGGCGGGGACTCAAGAAATGCCTGAAAATCGGGCTGTTACAGGGAGTTACAGCAAGGGCGCGGGGGCCACCCACCATTCCGGGCGCGCCGCCCGCAGGGTCTCGGCCGCCGCCCCGGCGTGGGCGGAGTCCCCATACAGCCCGAAACATGTCGGGCCGCTGCCCGACATGCGGGCGAGGAGGCATCCCGAGGTCGCGTTCAGGCGGCCCAGCATGTCGCCGATCTCGGGCATCACCTCGCCCGCCGGCGCGGCGAGGTCGTTGTGGCCTTGGCGCAGGGCGGCGGCCAGATCCGCCGCGCTGGAAAGTCCTTCATAGATGCGCACGGGCGGGGCCTCGGAATAGCGCCCGGCCAGGGCGCCGAACACGGCTTTGGTGGCCAGCGGCTTGCCGGGGTTCACCAGCACCAGCCACGCGGGCGGCAGGTCCGGCGCGGGCGTCAGATCCTCGCCGATGCCGCGCATGAAGGTGGGCGCGCGGCGCAGGCACACCGGGATGTCGGCGCCCAGCTTCGCCGCCAGATCGGCGTCGGCAAGCTGGGCGAGATTCTCGTCCCAGAGTTGTCCCAGGGCGGTGAGGGCGGCGGCCGCGTCGGCGGAGCCGCCGCCGATACCCGAGGCGATCGGCAGGTTCTTCTCCAGGACGATGCGCGCGCCCTCGGTGCGTTCGGTTGCGGCGGCAAGATAGCGCGCCGCCCGCGTGACGAGATTTTCCGCGCCGTCGGCGGTGAGCGACGGGGCGAAGGGGCCGGTGATCGACAACGAGATGTGCGGCGCGCGGGTGACCGAGACCCAATCGCCGACGCCCGCGAACGCCACGAGCGAGTCGAGCAGATGGTAGCCGTCGGCGCGGCGCCCGTTCACATGCAGGTTGAGATTGATCTTTGCCGGCGCAAAGACGCTAAGGGCCGTGCTGTCGGTCATCAGGCGTCAGTTCTTCGCCAGGCCTTGTTCGAGCTTCTTGCTGATCGCGCCGCGCTGGGCGTCCTCGACGTCGAGCGTCAGGGCGCGTTGCCATTGATAACGGGCTTCCGTCGTGCGTCCCACCTTCCAATAGGCGTCGCCGAGATGTTCGTTGATGGTGGCGTCCGCGGGCGCGGCTTCCACCGCCTTTTCCAGGTGCGTGACGGCTTTATCGTATTCACCGAGGACGAACAGCATCCAGCCGAGGCTGTCGATGATGTACCCGTCGTCGGGCCGCTTCGTGTAGGCCATTTCGATCAGACGGCGCGCTTCCTTGAGGTTCACGCCGCGGTCCAGATACGAATAACCGAGGTAGTTGAGCACGCTGGCTTCGCCCGGCTTCAGTTCCAGAGCCCGCTTGAAGTCCTTTTCGGCGTTCGACCAGTCCTTGGTGCGCTCGTACGAGATGCCGCGCGTGTAATGAATCGCCCAGTTCTCTTCGGCTTGGGTGGGACGCAGTTTAAGCGCGGTGGTGTATTCGCCCACCGCCTCGCCGTAGCGTTCCTCGCGGCGCAACAGATCGCCGATGGCGATATGCACGTCGGCCCACTGGGGGCGCTGCTTCTGGATTTCGCGTAAGACCACAAGGGAGTCTTCGGCGCGGCCGGACTGCAGCAGATTGTTGGCGATCTGCATGCGGGCTTCGAGGTAACCGGGTTCGCCTTGCGGGATCGCGCCGAGGATGGCGTTGGCTTCGACGTAGCGTGCGCGGGCCGAGAACGCCGCGCCGATGAAGGCGCGCGCGACATGCATCTGTGGGTTCACATGGATGGCGGTCTGCGCGTAGGCCGTCGCGATCTGCATACGCGCGAGGTTGGGCTCGCTTTGCAACAGGAGTTCGGAGGCCGCGAACAGCGCTTCGGCCATGCCTTCTTGCGGCGTGATCTTCGTGGCCGGCTGATTGAGCGACGCGGCAAGCGCTTCGAGCATCGGCGTCGTCCCGTGCGCCTTCTCGAACCGCGCGATGGCGGCTTTCGCCTGCGGCGCCTTGCCGAGGCGGTGGTAGCCCTTGGTGACGATCCGCAACACGGAAAGGCGTTCGTTCTCGATGTTCGCCGCCAGGGTGTCGTAGTTGGCAAGCGCCGCGGCGGTTAGGCCGTAATGCTCGTTGAGCATGCCGCCGATCACGTCCACAAGGCGCGCGGTGTCCTGGAAATTCTTCAAGAGCGTGAGTTCCGCCAGGGCGGTGTCGGCCGGGCGCAACGGCGCCATGCCCCACGCGCGCAAGACCGGCAGCGCGAAGCTGTTCACGCTCTGGGCAGGGATTTTCTCGATGTAGCCCCACGCGGCCTGATAGTCCTTTTTCTTGTAGGCGTCGGCCGCCAGCACGACCGGCGCGATGCCGCGCCGCGGGTTGGCGTCGAAGGCGCGCTTGGCGGCCGGAACCGCCTGGGCGAAGTCGCCCATCTGCACGGCGAGGAAATAGGAGTCCTCGATCAGACGGGTGTTGCTCGGGTCAAGGCCGCGCGCGGTGTTGAAATAGCTGACGGCCCGCGACGTATCCGCGTTGGCTTCCGCATGACGGCCGGAGAGGTAGGCGGCGGCCAGGCCCAGTTTCGCGTCTCTCGCGGCCGCCGTCTCCGGAACAGGTTTCGGCGACGGCGCTTTCGCGGCGGGCGGCGGCGAGGCGTCGGCGGCGAGGGCGGCCGGACTCGTGGCGGCCAGAAGACCTGGGGCAAGAAGACCGGCGGTCAGGAGGGCACGAAGGGCGAACGAACGGGTCATAAGCGGTCTTTCAGGCGCGAAAAAACGTCGTGGCGGCGCTCATGATAGCCCCCAAAGGTCGCCCACGGCGACCGTATAAACCGCCAAAGGTCGCCCACGGCGGTCGCATAAAACGTTTGTAATCGTTACATGTTTGGATAGTTCGGACCGCCGCCGCCCTGGGGCACCGTCCAGACGATGTTCTGGGACGGATCCTTGATGTCGCATGTTTTGCAGTGGACGCAATTCTGGGCGTTGATCTGGAACCGTTTTCCGCCCCCATCCGCATCCACCACCTCGTACACGCCCGCCGGGCAGTAACGCTGCGCGGGTTCGGCATACATCGGCAGATTCACCGCGATCGGAATGCTCGGATCCTTGAGCTTGAGATGGCTGGGCTGGTTCTCCTCGTGATTGGTGTTCGAGATGAACACCGAGGACAACTTGTCGAACGAGATTTTGCCGTCGGGCTTCGGATAGGCGATGGGCTTGCACTTCGCCGCGGGCAGGGTGGCGGCGGCGTCCGTCTTGCCGTGACCGAGGGTGAACGGCAGGCCGATGCCCAGTTGGTTCATCCACATGTCGAGGCCGCCCAGCATCATGCCGAGCGTATTGCCGTACTTGCTCAAGAACGGCTTCATGTTGCGCACGCGCTTCAGGTCCTTATAGACCCAACTCTGGCGGTAAGCGGTCTGGTACTTCGCGAGCTCGTCGTGCGCGCGGCCGGCTTTCAGGGCCTCGAACGCGCATTCGGCGGCGAGCATGCCGGTCTTCATCGCGTTGTGGCTGCCTTTGATGCGCGGCACGTTCACAAAGCCCGCGGAACAGCCGATCAGCGCACCGCCGGGGAAGCTCAGCTTCGGCACCGACTGGAAGCCGCCCTCGGTGATGGCGCGCGCGCCGTAGGAAATGCGGCGTCCGCCTTCCAGGAAGGGTTTGATCGCCGGGTGATGCTTGAAGCGCTGGAACTCGTCGAACGGCGACAGATACGGGTTCTTGTAGTTGAGGTGGATCACGAAACCGATGGCCACCTGGTTGTTCTCCAGGTGATACATGAACGAGCCGCCGCCCGTCGAAGAGTCGAGCGGCCAGCCCATGGTGTGGGTGACCATGCCCGCCTTGTGCTTCTTGGGGTCGATCTCCCACAGTTCCTTGATGCCGATGCCGAACTTCTGGGGCTCGGCGTCCTTGCACAGGTCGTACTTGGCCTGGATCTGTTTGGCGAGCGAGCCGCGCACGCCTTCGGCGATGAGGGTGTATTTCGCGCGCAGTTCGATGCCCGGTTCGTAGGCGTCGGTCTTTTCGCCTTCGCGGCCGATGCCCATGTCGCCGGTCGCGACGCCGACCACGGCGCCTTCTTCATTGTAGAGGACTTCCGCCGCCGCGAAGCCGGGGTAGATCTCGACGCCCATCGCTTCGGCTTGCGTTGCAAGCCAGCGGCACACGTTGCCCAGGCTCACGATGTAGTTGCCGTGATTGTTCATCAGGGGCGGCATCAGGATATTCGGGAATTTCACCGACCCGGTTTCGGTGAGGGTCAGGAAATTGTCCTCGGTCACCGGCGTATTGAGGGGCGCGCCCTTTTCCTTCCAGTCCGGGATCAATTCATTGAGCGCGATGGGATCGATCACGGCGCCGGAGAGGATGTGCGCGCCGACCTCCGAGCCTTTTTCGATGACGCACACCGAAATCTCGTGGTCCTGCGCGGCCGCAAGCTGCTTCAAGCGGATCGCGGCGGACAGGCCTGCCGGCCCCGCCCCAACGATCACGACATCGAATTCCATTGCTTCACGTTCGCTCATATTCGCAATCCATCAGGTTCCGCGGTTACTGCTGCGGTTTTGACAACAAATTCCGGTTCGGCTATGCCCCTGGCGAGCTTATGATATACCTGATCCACCCAGGGTATCTAGGCAGCGTTTACAAGGACTTGGCCGTAAAATGTCGATTAAGCACAATGCGAACGTCGCCGGTGTCGTCGCCACGGTGCTCTTTGCGGGCACCCTGGGCGTGTTGATGTCCGTGGCCGCTTTCGGCTTCCTGCGCATCGGCCAGACGGCCCTGGAAGCCCTCGGCCACCTGCCCTTGCGCTGGGGGGAAAACAACCTGGACATCCTGATGGAGCTGTCGCTCGGCATCAGCGTGCCCCTGATGGCCTGGTTCGTGGTGTGGTTCTATAAGCGCGCCCGCAAGGCCGAACAGGACCTCGAGGGCTATAAGTACACGCCGCCCACCAAATAATCCCGCGATCCTGTTCCGTCCGGCCGCCGCTTGCGGCCCGGGGCGGGGCGCTCCACACTGCGGGCCATGACCGATCAATATTTCAGCGATCCGGCCGCGCTTTTGCGCTGGTACGTCGACGCCGGCGTCGATGAGACCATCGGCGAGACGCCGATCGATCGCTTTCAGCCTGTCGCAGCGCCGCCGCCGGCCGCGACGTCCGCCCCGGCGATGTCCGCACCCACAGGCCCCGCGCCGGCCTCCCCGGCCGCCTATACCGGCGTTCATCCCGCGGACGCGGCGACAAACGTGGCGGAGTTGCGCGCCATGGTCGAAGCCTTCGACGGGTGTGGCCTAAAGCAATTTGCAAGCAAGACGGTCTTCGCCGACGGCAATCCCGCCGCCCGTGTCATGTTCATCGGCGAAGCGCCGGGCGCCGACGAGGACCGCCAGGGGCTGCCCTTCGTCGGCACGTCCGGAAAGCTGCTCGACCGTATGATCGAGTCCGTCGGCCTCTCGCGCGCGGAAAACGCCTACATCACCAACGTCGTCTTCTGGCGTCCGCCGGGCAACCGCGCGCCGACGGATGAGGAGATCGCGATGTGCATGCCTTTCGTGCGCCGGCATATCGAGCTGGTGAACCCCGCCGTTCTGGTGATGGTCGGCGGTCTTTCCGCCAAGACGCTGTTGTCCTCGACGCTCGGGATCACCCGCCTGCGCGGACGATGGCATGAGTACGCGGCGCCCGGCCTCGAAAGCCCGATCCCGGCGCTGCCGCTGTTCCATCCCGCCTACCTGTTGCGCTCGCCGCAACAAAAGCGCTTCGCCTGGCGCGATCTTCTGTCGCTGCGCGCGCGCCTCGCGCAGCTACAAGCTTAGCCTCCACTATTTATAAAGAACGGTTTCGTCCCATGGGCATCGATAAAAGCAAGACCTTTGTCCCCATCAATATCGCGGTGCTGACGGTCTCCGACACGCGCACGCTGGAGACCGACACGTCCGGGCACACGCTTGTGGAACGGCTTGTGGGCTTGGGCCACAAGCTGGCCGCGCGCGAACTGATGAAGGACGACGTCGACCTCATCGTCCGCCAGTTGGAAGCCTGGATCAAAGATCCGAACGTCGACTGCATCATCACGTCCGGCGGTACGGGCGTGACCGGCCGCGACGTCATGCCCGAGGCCTTCGAGCAGGTGTGCGAGAAAGAGATTCCCGGCTTCGGCGAACTGTTCCGCTGGGTCAGCCTGAAGAGCATCGGGACATCCACCATTCAGTCGCGCGCGACCGCGGGCGTTGCCAACGGCACCTATCTGTTTGCGTTGCCGGGGTCGACCGGCGCGGTGAAGGATGGATGGGACGAAATCCTCAAATACCAACTCGACGCGCGGCATACGCCTTGCAATTTCGTCGAGCTGATGCCGCGCCTGCGGGAGCACTTGAAGAAAAGCTAAACCGGTCCGGGGGCGTTGTGCCGAAGCTGCCGAATTTCCAGTATGAGAAGGCGGTGCTGAAGCGCCTGCCGGGCGCGCTGGTCGCCGGCGTCGATGAAGTCGGCTGCGCGCCGCTCGCGGGGCCGGTGGTCGCCGCGGCGGCGATCCTCGACCAGAAGAAATTGCCGAAAGTCCTGCGCGACGGCTTGAACGATTCCAAGAAAGTCCCGATCGCCATGCGCGAGGAATTCTATGGCGTGCTGATGTCGTGCGGCGCCGCAGTGATCGGCGTCGGGCGCGCCGAGGTGCACGAGATCGACAGTCTCAACATCCTCAACGCCGCGCATCTCGCCATGCGCCGCGCGATGGAAGCGCTGGGATGCAACGTCACGGTCGCGCTGATCGACGGCAACCGGAAGCCGAAGCGGTTCCCGTGCGAGGTCGAGACCATCGTCAAAGGCGACGGAAAATCGCTGTCGATCGCGGCGGCGTCGATCATCGCGAAGGTGACGCGCGACCGCTACATGAACGCACTCGCGCGTGAATATCCCGGCTACGGCTGGGAGACGAATGTCGGTTACCCGACGGCCGCGCACCGCGCCGCGATCCTCAGGATCGGGCTCACGCCGCACCACCGTAAAACCTTCGGATTGGTGAAGGCGCAACTGGCCGGCCCAGCGCCCGTCCAAGAAATTCTTTTCGAGCGTCTATAGATAGAGTCCCGCGACTCGGGGCGACTCTACATCTTGGGTTCACGATATGGTCCTCTTTACGTCGTGGTAACCCTTTGATTCTAATGATTCTTCCAACGACGCTCCTCTCCGGCGCCCTCAGCGCCGCCGCGTCAAAGAGAGGGGCGCGTGAGCAACAAGGGAACCTGCTCCGGCGTCGCCGAGGGTGGGGAGGGAAGCTCCGAGGTTTTCGGGGGCGCACACTTCCCGGAAGAAAAAAAGAATTAGAGGACGATACATCGATGTCCGCGGCCAAAGCTGTGAAGCCGAACACGATCTACAACGGCGACTGCGTCGAGATCATGAACCGTATGCCGGAAGGCAGCGTTGATCTCGTCTTCGCCGACCCTCCTTATAATTTGCAGCTCGGCGGCGAGCTGACGCGACCGGACAACTCGCGCGTCGACGGCGTCGACGACGCGTGGGACCGCTTCAGCGATTTCAAAGCGTATGACGACTTCACGCGCGCCTGGCTCACGGCCGCGCGCCGCGTGATGAAAGACACCGGTTCGTTGTGGGTGATCGGCTCGTATCACAACATCTTCCGCGTCGGCGCGATCCTGCAGGACCTGGGTTTCTGGGTGTTGAACGACATCGTGTGGCGCAAGTCGAACCCCATGCCGAACTTCCGCGGCACGCGTTTCACCAATGCACACGAAACGATGATCTGGTGTTCGAAGTCGAAAGACGCGCGCTACACCTTCAATTACGAAGCCATGAAGAACCTGAACGAGGGTCTTCAGATGCGCAGCGATTGGACGCTGCCGTTGTGCACCGGCGACGAACGTCTGAAGGGCACGGACGGCGCGAAGCTGCATCCGACGCAAAAACCTGAATCGCTGCTCTATCGCGTGCTCACCGCCGCTACCAAGCCGGGCGATCTCGTGATCGATCCGTTCTTCGGCACCGGCACCACGGGCGCGGTCGCCAAGTATCTCGGCCGCAATTTCATCGGTATGGACCGGGACGAAAATTACATCGCCGCCGCGCGCGAGCGTATCGCCGCCGTGAAACCCGTTTCGGACGAAAAGATGCTCATTACACCCGCCAAGCGAACCGAACCCCGAATTCCCTTCGGGACCGTTGTCGAGCGGGGTTTGTTGTCGCCGGGGACCGTCCTGTCCGATCCGTCGGGGCGTTTCACCGCCAAGGTCAGGGCGGATGGTACTTTGATTTCAGCGGATTACCGCGGATCCATCCATCAGGTGGGGGCCCTGGTTCAGGGCGCGCCGGCCTGCAACGGCTGGACCTTTTGGCACGTGCAGATGGGGAATTCACTTGTCGCCATCGACGTTCTCCGCCAGAAAGTGCGCGCCGAGCTTGGCCCGGCACTCCAATAAGCGCCCGCACTTGTAGCATCAAGGAACGCGCGAACCGATCGCCGGACCTGAACGTCCGGCGGGTGAATGTTTTGTCTCGCGTGTGAAATGCGACCGGCGCGTTCAGGTTTCTGCTCTTCTTTCGCCGCAATGGGATCCCACATCGACGGGGTCCACGAGGGAGTTTGAAGCAGGAATGTACCGATGCACGCGCATAACAATGTCTCTGTTCACCGCGCTAAGACGCGGCCGAGCCTGCAGGACTATCTGCTCAAGTTCGGTCTCGTGCTTCTCATTGCGCTGATCTTCACGGCCGCGGACGCCTTTTCGGCGACCGCGGTGCCGCCGGCGCCGCATGCGCAAAGCGGCCTCGGCCGTTAATCGCCGTCGCGCACGGCTCTTTCCACCATCGTCATCAGTTCGTCGCGGCGCGCGACGGGCGTGATGTGAACGATGGTGAAGCCCGCCAGTTCGACACCGAAATCGGCGTCGCTGTAGAGGGCCGCGACGATGGCTTCCGCAAGCGTTTCGTTCTCGCGCGCGTTTGTCATCACGCGCTCGTCCTTGGCCAATCCGCTTCCAAAGATATTGGATGACGTCTGGTTCATGGCGCCCTGCCACTGCGGACTATCCTGTCCCCACGCAAGAAGAGACCGGCAGCCGGCTTTCGCGAGCCAGGCGCAGACGTCGTTGCGCCACGTTTCCGGCACGATGTTCTCGACCACAAGGAGGGCCTTGAAGGGTTCAGGCCGAAGGGCCGGAAGGGCGCCGCACGGCGGCAGGTGGATGTAGAGCGGTGCGCTCATGTGGATGATCGAGGCGTTAACGCCCCTCTCTCCACCATGCGAGCATCGCGCCCGCCATCACCGCCAGCAACAAGAGCGCGAGCGGGGCGAGCGGGGTCTGGTTCAATCCGGTCACCAGATATTGTTCGTTGGACAACAGGCCCATCCACGATGCGCCGTGGGCGACGCGGGTGGATGTGATGCGCCGGACGGTGGGCGCGCCGTTGTCCTCAAGCCAATAGACGCCGCCGCCGGTGGCTTCGGCGAGGGGTTTCACGCGCGCCTCGGTCGAAACGACGTCGTAGGTCTCGAGCGGGTTGGGCGAACCGACCGCGGTGAGGGTGGTGTTGATGCCGTCGCTCAGCCGGTACACGCCGGGTTCGCCGGTCGCCATCTGCGCGACGAAGCGGCCGTCGGCCTCGTATTTGGGCGTCACCGTTTCTTCGGCGCCGTTGGGACGCGTCACGGTGACCGGCATCTCGTTCTCGGCGAGGCTGCGGCGCGTGATGGTGAGGCCGCCGGACTCGGCGGCCGCCGACAGCGATTCTTCTTCCAGTTCCGGCTCTTTCATCAGCCAGTGCGCCGTGCGGCGCATCAGCTCGGTCTGCGGTCCGCCGCCGTCGAAGCCCTTGCCCCACAGCCAGATGGTGTCGCTGAGCAGAAGCGCGATGCGGCCCTTGCCGACGCGGTCGAGGATCAGGAGCGGTTCGTTGTCCTGTCCGGTCATCACCGGATTGCCTTTCTCCGGGACCACCTGGATGTGGCGGAGCCAGCGGCCCCAGGTGTCCTCGGTGACGGCGCCGGCATTTTCGCCGTTCGCGCCGCGCGTCAGGCCCGCGGTGACGGGATGGCGTCGGCCGATGGGGCTGATCTGCGGCCGGAAGGAGCCGGCGAATACGCGCCCCGACGGTTCGGCGGGAAGCAGGTTCTGCAATTGCGGCCCGAACAGGGAGTAGTTCTCGGCGAACTCCGGCCCCACGGTCAGGAGCAGCGCGCCGCCGTTCTCGATGTAGCGGGCGATGTTCGCCATGAACTGGGTGGGGATCAGGCCGCGCTGATTGTAGCGGTCGAAGATCATCAGATCGAACTCGTTGATCTGTTCCTCGAACAGTTCGCGGATCGGGAAAGTAATCAGCGACAATTCGTTCAGCGGCGTTCCGTCGTCCTTCGTCAGCGGACGCAGGATGGTGAAGTGCACGAGATCGACGTTCGGATCCGACTTGAGCAGATTGCGCCAGGCGCGCTCGCCCACGTGCGGTTGGCCGGAGACCAGCAGCACCCGCAGGCGGTCGCGCACGCCGTTGATGGACACGATGGCGCGGTTGTTGACGGCCGAAAGTTCGTCCGGCGTGTGACCAACCTCGACCTCGAAGACGTTGCCGCCGGCATTCTCGATGGCCATGGGCACGCTGGTGCTTTCGCCGGCGGGCAGCGTGATCTGCTGCGCGTCGCCGCCGTTGCGGCGCAAGGTGACCGGCACGCGGGTCCCGCGCCGCACGGTGGTGTCTTCCACCTTCAGGCGCACCATGGCGTCCTTGCCCACGAGGCCGAAGTCCGGCGCGTTCTCGATCAGCACGCGCCGGTCGACTTCCTTGCGTTCACCGGTGATGAGCACGTGCAGCGGCGCGTTCAGGTACGGCGCTTCGATTTGTTTCGCGCGTTCGGGGTCCAGCGCGTCGTGGACCTGTCCGTCGGTGACGACGATCACGCCCGCGAGACGCTGTTTCGGGATGTCGTTCATTTCGGCCGTTAGGGCGCCGAATAGGCGCGTGCCGTCTTGTCCGCCCGCGCCGTCGTTACGTCCCGCGCGGATCGTGCGGACTTCGATGTCCCCGGCAGCGGCGAGGTCGGCGGTCAATTTCTCGGCCGCGGCGGCAGCGCGCTTCTCGCGTTCCCCCAGCTTCTGGCTGTCGCTGTCGTCGACGACGACGACGGCGATGTCCTTCAAGGGCTGCTGGTTCTCGCTGACGAGTTTCGGATCGGCCAACACCACAAGAAGCGCCGCGATGGGAAGCGCCCGCAACAGCGCGCCACGCGCGCGGCGGAACACGCCATAGGCCACGAGCGCGAGGCCGATCAGGCCGAGAACGGCGATCAGCGGCAGCGGAACGAGAGGAGCGAAGGTAATACCCGTCAATTGGTCAACCTTTCCATGATCGAGGGCAGGTGGACCTGATCGGTCTTATAGTTGCCGGTGAGGGCGTACATCACCATGTTGACGCCCGCGCGCAACGACAGTTCCCGCTGGCGCTCGCCGCCGGGGACGACCGCGTACATCGGCATCCCGTTCCCGTCGCGCGCCCAGGCGCTGGCCCAGTCGCTGCCGCCGACGATGACGCTCGAACCGCCATCGTTGCTGTTCGCGCCGCGCTCCACGAGGACGCCGGTATCGGCATAGCGGCCCGGAAGGTTCTGGAGAAGGTAGAAGCTGCGCGTCAACGCATGATCGGGCGCCATCTCCGCCATTGGCGCGAGGTCGAGTAGGCGCAAGATCGCATTCAACTGCGCTTTCGCCTCCCCTGGTTCGCCGCCGCCCACCGCGCCGGTCTGATCGGGCGCGTCGAACACCACGAGGCCGCCGCGCTTCAGGTAGTCGTTGATCGCGGTCATATTGCGCGCGGGCGGGATCGCGGTCGCCGGGCCGATGCGCCAATAGATCATCGGAAACGGCGTGAGCGCGTCCGCGGTCAGGCTCGGCGCGGCCAGATCGATGCGCAAAGGCAGCGCGAGTTCGGCCGATGTGCGGGTGGCGAGAAGGCTGGTGAGGTTGTCGAGCCCCGATTGCGCGATGCGGTCCAACTCCGCGCTGCCGGTGCCGGCGTAAGCCAGCCGTGTTTCCAGGATCGACGAGCGCACGACGGGATCGATCTCGCGCCGGGGCGCTTCCCCCGCCCATGCGGAGGACGGCACAGCGCTTTGGTAAGCGAATGCGGCGACGAGGATGGCGGCGCCCGCGCGCGCCAGTGGGACGCGTTCGGGCAGCAGGCGGCGCAGCGCGAAGCTGATGACGAGATCGGCCAGCAGGAGGAGCAGCGCAAGGGTGAGCAGCCAGGGCTTCATCGCGCGCTCGCTGACCACGCCCGAGAATGTCGTGCGGGCCGCGGAGACCGGAAAATCCAAAGGCGCAAGATCGGCCAGCGCCGGCGAAAGGTTCAACGCGCGGGTCGCGCCGGCGCGGCCGTAAAGACCGGGCGGCGTGCGCGGCGACGGGACGGCGCTTTCGAGATCGCGCGTCGGCAGCGGACGGACCTGCGGCCCCGGGGTCGTGAGACGGCCCATGGCGTCGAGCAGCGAATAGGGGGCGAGCACGGCGTTGCTCATATCCTCGGTCGCGCCGCCGGCCACGCCCTGGCTGATGTCGACAAGGCGGCGCAGCATGTCGACGAAGAGGCCCGACAGGGGCAGCTTCGACCACTCCGGCGTCGCCGTCACGTGGAACAGCACCACCATTCCCTGGCCGTGACGTTGCGCGGTGACGATCGGCGTGCCGTCGCGCAAACGCACCCAGGTCTTGGAGGCGAGATCGGCCGCCGGTTCGGCCAACACTTGCGACGAGACGCTGACGTCGTCGGGGATCGGCAGGCCGCGGAACGGCGAATTCTCCGGGAAGGGCGCCAATGTCGCGGGTGTGCTCCACGACATGGCGCCGCCCAGGGTGCGTCCGCCGCCGCGCAGCTTCACCGGCAGCAGGGGATCGACGTTGCCGTCGAGACGCGGGCCCGCGAAGCGCACAAGAAGGCCGCCGCTGTCGATCCACGATGTGAGGCGCGCGACCTCGGCGTCCAGGATACGCCCGCCGCCGGCCATGATCATGACGGCCAGCGGACGCTGAAGAAGTTCATCAAGCGATCCGGAGCGGACCTCGGCGAAGGGCGCGAGCGCTTCCTCGATATAGTAGGCGTCTTCCAGCAACGGCGCGGTGATGCCGTCGATGGAGGCGCTGGCGATGCCGACCGGGCGGCGCTGCCACTGATCGTCGGCCAGCACCGTCGTCGCGGCAGAGGCCAGGCCCTCGACGTCGAAGCGCGCGACGCGGTTGGCGAGTTCCGCGGGAAGCGCCATCACGGCCGAGGCGTCCGTCGCACCCGCCGGGAACGTGACCGGCGTGCTGCCCAGCACCTGACCGTTGTTGTCCACGGCGCGGACGACGGCGCCGGTCTGGGGCGTGGCGCGGCTTGCGGCGCGGCCGAGGCGCAAATTGACGTTACTTGAAATACTGTCGCCGCCGGCCGCGCTGCGTTCCGGCGGATACTGAACCAGGGGCGCGTCGCTGGCGTCGCTTTCGATGACGCGCAACGGCCCGAGATCGGCGAGGGCGTCGGCCAGCGCGCGGGCGTCCGGCGTATCGACGCCGTCGCTGATCCACACCGTCGACGCCGGGCTTTTGAGGTTCAGAGCCTGGAGTTGTTTCAAGGCGAGCGCGCGGTCCGCCGGCCACGGCTGGGGCAGGATTTGCGGCGTGCGCGCGGCCTCGGCCGCCGGTTGCAGTTTCGGCGCGGGCCCTTCCGGCAATGTTGGGGCGGTCAACAGCAGCACCACCGGTTGCTGCCGGCGGTCGGCGTTATCCAGGACGTTCTGGAGGGCGGTCGCGCGCGCGTCCCACGTGGGCGCGGCGGCCCAGCCGTTATCCATGACCACCACGAGCGGGCCTTGGTTCTCCTCGCCCTGGCGAAAATTGAGGATGGGATCGGAGAGGCCGAGGATCACGAGCGCGAGGATCGCGATGCGCAGGATCAGGAGCCAGGGCGGCGTGTGCGCCGTGGTGCGCTGTGTCGGCGCAAGATCGAACAGAAGGCGGATGGCGGGAAAATCGATCTGCTTCACCGCGGGCGGCGTCAGGCGCAGCAGCAGCCACACCAGGGGCAGGGCGGCCGCGGCCGCGAGCACCCACGGCGCCGCAAAGGAGATGAAACCGAGGTTCAACATCGCCTACCGCCTGAAGCCGGTGATGGCGCTGTGCAGCGCCGCCATGGCGAGCTGCGGCGCGTGGTCGGTGTGATGTACGCCGAAACTCCAGCCCGCCGAGGCGGCCAGCGCGCGCAACGTCTCGCGATGGGCGCGCATTTTTTGCATGTATTCGGCGCGCGCATCCTCCGTGCGATCGATCACGGTCGCGCCCTCATGCTCCAGGCCGACGAAACGCACACGGCCCGAGAAGGGCAGCGTCTCCTCGGCCGGATCGAGCACTTGGATCATGTGACCCTTCACGCCGGCGCGCATCAGGGAGCGCATGGAACTTTCCACCTCCGCGACGGGCGCGAGGAAGTCGCTGAACAGAATGGCGGTCGCGTGACGGGGAAGCGCCCCCGCGAACGACGGCATCTCGGGCGCGTTCTCGTCGGGCTTACGATGGGCGAGATCGGCGACCATCGCGTCGGCGAGGTGGGCGATCGCAAGACGCCCGGCGGTCGCGGCGCGTTGCGGGCGACCGTCATTGCCGATCACGACGATGCGTTCGCCGCCGTCCACCAGGAGTTCGGCCAGCGCCAGCATCATCACCGCGGCGCGCTCGGCCTTGGTGGGAAGCTTGGGGGACGAGCGATAGCGCATGGACGCCGAGGTGTCGCACCACAGACCGGCGGTCTGCGCCGCGACCCATTCCCGTTCGCGCACGAACACATGATCGAACTTGGCCGACTGCCGCCAGTCGATGGCTTGCGGCGTATCGTCCTTTGAATAGGGGCGGAACTGCCAAAAGCTGTCGCCCACGCCCGCGCGCCGGCGGCCGTGGCTGCCCAGCGTCACAGAAGCCGCGATCCGGCGCGCGGCCACCAGCAGCGGCGGCATCGCAGCCGCCACAGTGTTCGCCTCCAGAAGAAGGCGATGATGGTCCTCGTGCCGGTTGGCGGCGCTCATGCTGGGCTCAGCCGGCGTCGATGCGGCGGCAGAGCGTTTCGATCAGCGCGGGCAGTGTGTAGCCGTCCGCGCGCGCGCCGAAGTTCAACGCCATGCGGTGTTGGAGCACCGGGCGCGCAAGCGCCAGGACGTCGTCCACCGACGGCGACAGGCGGCCTTGCAGCAGCGCGCGGGCGCGCACGGCCTGCATCAACGCCTGACTGGCGCGCGGGCCGGGGCCCCAGGCCACCTGTTCCTTCACATCCTTCACGTCGGTCGTCTCGGGACGACCGGCGCGCACCAGTTTCAGGATCGCGTTCACGACGCTTTCGCCCACGGGCACCTGGCGCACGAGTTTCTGCGCGTTCGCGAGGTCCTCGGCGTTCAGCACCTGTTGCGGTTCGGGCGAGTCCACGCCCGTGGTGCGCAGGATGATTTCGCGCTCGGCCTCGAACGACGGGTAGGAGATGTCCACTTGCATCAAGAAGCGGTCGAGCTGGGCTTCGGGCAGGGGGTATGTGCCTTCCTGTTCGATCGGGTTCTGGGTGGCGAGCACATGGAACGGCTGTGGCAGCGCATGATACTGGCCGGCGATGGACACGCGGCCTTCCTGCATGGCTTGCAGCAGCGCCGATTGCGTGCGCGGGCTGGCGCGGTTGATTTCGTCGGCCATCAGGAGTTGGCAGAACACCGGTCCCTGGAGGAAACGGAAGAAGCGTTTGCCGCTGGCGTCTTCCTCCAGCACTTCGGTGCCGAGGATATCGGCCGGCATCAGATCGGGGGTGAATTGCACACGCTTGTCGTCGAGGCCGAGCACGACGCCCAGCGCATGCACCAGTTTGGTCTTCGCGAGGCCGGGGACGCCGATGAGCAGGACGTGGCCGCCCGCGAGCAAGGTGATGAGGCTTTCCTCGACAACCGATTCCTGACCGTAGATCACCTGATCGATGGCCGTGCGCGCCTTCTGGACAAGGTCCGCCACACGCTCCATATCGGCGACGGCGTTTTCCGTCCTGAGATTTTCGGTCTGTGTTATCGTTGAAGCCACACGCGAACTCCACCAAATAGGGAAACACCTACATTACTGGCTGCGAGGCGTTATGGAACCCTCGATACCTAACAAAACAGCAATTGACGCCGACCCCGCCCCTGGATCAGCCGGACCCTCGACGAAAGGCGCATCCGGCGGGAGTCTTGAAGGCGAAGCCGCCAAGTTCCCGGATTTGTGCGGCGACTTCAACATGCGCATCGACCGCAACGGCGCCTGGTATTACCGGGGTTCGCCCATCGGGCGATTGGCGTTGGTCAAGCTGTTCTCCACGGTCCTGCGCCGCGACGCGCAAGGGGACCATTGGCTGACCACGCCCGTCGAGAACGGCCGGATTGAGGTCGAGGACGCCCCTTTCATCGCCGTGGAGATGTTGGCCGAAGGGGCGGGCGCCTCTCAAATCATCCGATTCCGCACCAATGTCGACGATCTCGTCACACTGGACGCCGAGCACGAATTGCGCGTGGAGGAGGACAAGGCCACAAGCGAGCCGCGGCCCTACATCCACGTGCGCAAAGGGCTGGAAGCGCGCATCGCGCGGCCAGTCTTCTACCATCTTGTGGCGCGCGGCGAGTCCCGCGATGACGGGACGTTCGGCGTCTGGAGTTCCGGACAATTTTTTTCGCTGGGCAAAATCGCATGACGTCAGCCCTTGCCGCGCCCGGCGCAGCACCTGGGGCCCACGACCTGACGCGCGCCGAGATTCGCGCGCGCCTGGCCGCGGGCCGTCCGACGGGCGAAGGCCGGGGCGATGTCGCGACGGCCCTGCGGCTCGCGGGCGCGACCGATATCCGGCCGCTCGAACCGGAACGTTATCGCGCCGCGGGGATGAGCGGGCCGCCCCGGCCGGCGTCCGAGACGCGTATCCCCGCCGCCGTGCTCGTTCCGTTGATCGAGCACACACAAGGCTTCAGCGTGCTGTTCACCCAGCGTACGGCCGATCTCAAGGCGCACGGCGGCCAGATTTCGTTCCCCGGCGGCCGTGTAGAACCGGGCGATGCCGACGCCGTGGCGGCGGCCTTGCGCGAAAGCCACGAGGAGATCGGATTGGCGGCCGGCGCCGTCGAAATTCTGGGACATCTCGATCCGTATGTGACGGTCACGGGTTTCGAGGTGACTCCGGTGGTGGGTGCGGTGCGTCCGCCTCTGGCCGTGACGCCCGATCCCATCGAAGTGGCCGAGATCTTCGAGGTGCCGCTTGCGTTTTTCCTCGATCCGATCAACCACCAGCGCCACAGCCGCACCGCTGGCGGCGTCGTGCGCGCCTACTACGCCATGCCCTACGGCGAACGGTATATCTGGGGCGCGACCGCGGGTATGCTGCTCAATCTCTACGACGTGCTGACCGCGCATCTCTAACGCCGGTCGAGGGAGGAAGCGTGGGGCGGATCCTGTTCACATACATCGTGCCGTTTCTTGCGCCGATCATCACCTATGCGCTGTGGGTCTGGTATCGCACCCGCTATGTCGCGCAGCATGGAGGCGAGGCGCCGCAATTCGAGAAAGGTCCGTGGCCGCTTCTGCTTTTCGTCGGCGCCGTTTTCGCCCTTGCCGTGCTCGGCGTCTCGGCGATGTTGCAGGGTAATTCGCCCGATGAGGGCGTTTACGTGCCGCCCCGTGTCGAGGGCGGCAAGGTCATTCCAGGGCATATCGAGCCGCGAAAAACGCCGTGAAAACCGATTGGCTGAGAACGCCGGAACTCCTGCGGTTGTTTGAGGCGCTGGGAGCGCCGGCGGTGGACGCGCGCGTGGTCGGCGGCGCGGTGCGTAACGCGGTGATGGGGTTGCCGGTCGGCGAGATCGACGCCGCCACGCCCGAGGACCCGGACGCCGTCACCCGGCGGCTAGCGGCCTTCGGCGTGCGCGCGATTCCCACAGGCCTCGATCACGGCACCGTCACGGTTCTGATCGGCACGACGACATTCGAAGTCACCACCTTGCGGCGCGACACCGCCTGCGACGGACGGCATGCGGCGGTAGAATTCACGACCGACTGGCAAGAGGACGCGCGCCGCCGCGATTTCACGTTCAACGCCATGTCGGTGCGTCCCGACGGCGCGCTCTTCGATTATTTTGGCGGCGCCGAGGACGCGGCGGCCGGTCGTGTGCGCTTTGTCGGCGCGCCGGGCGACCGCATCCAGGAAGACTACCTGCGCATCCTCAGGCTGTTCCGGTTCTTCGCCTGGTACGGACGCGGCGGCCTCGACGCGGAAACGCTCAAAGCCTGCCGCGCGCACGCCGCGGGCCTGGCGCGGCTGTCGGCCGAGCGCGTGCAGGCGGAACTCGTGAAGATTTTCGCCGCGCGGGATCCCGCGCCGGTCCTGGCGCTGATGCGCGATTGCGGTGTGCTTGCCGCCGTGTTGCCGGAAGCGCAAGACCTTGCCCGGCTCGCGGCGCTGCCGCGGATCGAAAGTGAATGCGCCGTTGCGCCGGACTGGCGCTTGCGCCTTGCGGCCTGCCTGGACGTGACCCGGAGCGAGACCGTCGCGCTGCGTCTTAAGATGTCGGCCGCCGACCGCGCGCGGTTGATGCGCTTGACCGTGCCCGATCCCGCGATTGACGCAAAGACGGCTCCCGCCGATGTGCGCGCGGCGCTTTATCGTCATGGGTCCGACGTCGTTCGTGATCGCCTCCTTCTCGCCTGGGCCGAGGCCGCGTCCGAAACCGGCGCGGACGATCGCTGGCGTGCGCAAATGCATCATGTGGCCGCGTGGCGGCCACGGACGCTTCCCGTCTCAGGCACCGACGTGCTCGCGCTTGGGATTCCCCAAAGCCGGGTGGTGGGCGAGATTCTCGCGGACGTCGAGGCGTGGTGGATCGCGCATGACTTCGCGCCGTCGCGTGAGGAGGCGCTTCACGAACTCACAAGGCGGGTGCGGCGGGAGAACACGTAAGGCGGGTCCCGCGAAAGGATGGCGGCCCCCAAAACGATAGCGGCTCCGCAGGGGAACGGAGCCGCTTCTCGGTCGGATCCTTGGAGGGGGAGCCAGGATCCTCTCTTCAGTCAATGTCCGGCTTTGAGGGGAACAAGAACCGGAACGCTGACGGTGATGAAATACTAAGCCCGCGACCCTTACAGAACCATGGGGGAGCTGTGAATTTCTTGTCATTAACAACGCCGCGTTGCGGCGCACGACCGCCAATTCTAAAGTGTTGTTTTTCCTGAGAAAATTCCGATCTGCCGTAACGCCTCGGTCATCACGATCGCAGCAGCCGTCGTTACATTCAGAGAGCGCATTTCAGCGGCGATGGGAATCCGCACAGCCGCGTCGGCCGCGTCGCGGACGTCGTCGGGAACACCCCGGCTTTCCCGGCCCAGCAGGAGGCAGTCCTCGGGACGGAATGCAAAGTCCGTGTAGGTGTCCGCCGAGGCCGTCGACAGGAGAATCAGCCGCGCGGCCGGCCGAGTCCGCAGATCCCTGAGATAGTCCTCCCACGAGGCGTGGCGGACCAGCTCGCAGGCCGCGCCGTAGTCCATGGCCGTGCGCTTTAACCGCTTGTCATCAAAGGGAAAACCGCACGGCTCGATGACGTCCACCGGAACCCTGAAACAGGCGCCCAGACGCAGCATCGCCCCCGCGTTTTGGGGGATATCGGGCTGATAGAGGGCAAGGCGCATCCGAGGGCTTCCGGGTCAGAAAAAGACTGCCCGCCGCCGGGGGCGCGAGCGAAAATTACGTGGGAAATTCAAGTCCTTATCGGGCAGGTCAGACATCGAACCACGGCCCTTTTCAAGGCGGACTTTTTATTCTATACCCCGGGCGCTGAAAACCCTTGTGCTTCCGCCGGTTGGGGCCGGTTGCGAAGTGTCGGGGAAACAATGGTTCGACCCGCCGCTGGCGCCTTTTCGGGCTTGTGGAGCCGGAAAGGAAAGCGCCGCGGTGCGGTAAAGGACCGTTGGGGGTCTAGGAAGGAAATATCATCATGGCGAATACGGCACATGCTCATGCTGCCGAAGCGCAGGGCGAAACCCGGCGCGACTTCTTGTTGCATTCGACAATTGCCGTCGGCGCCGTGGGTACGGCGATGATGGTATGGCCGCTGATTCACAGCCTGAATCCGGCGGCCGACACGCTGTCCCTTTCAACCACCGAATTCTCCACCGCGGGGATCGCCGAAGGTTCCGGCATCACCGTGGTGTGGCGCGGAAAGCCCGTGTTCGTGCGTCACCGCACCGCGGCCGAAATCGACGCCGCGAAGAAGGTCAACCTCGGTGAACTCCGCGACGCGCAGGCCGACGACGCCCGCACGCAGAAGCCCGAGTTCCTGATCGTCGAAGGGATCTGCACCCACCTCGGTTGCATCCCGCTCGGCATGAAGCCCGCGGAACCGCGCGGCGATTTCGGCGGCTTCTTCTGCCCCTGCCACGGCTCGCACTACGACACGTCGGGCCGCATCCGTCTGGGACCCGCGCCGCTCAACCTCGCGGTGCCGCCGTACCAGTTCCTCAACGATACCACTGTGCGCGTCGGCTAAGGGGGACTGAGACATGACTGAGAAAAGCCGCGTCCTCAAAGCTTGGGAATGGCACGAGCAGCGTCTGCCGATCGGCTCCTGGCTCGACCACTCGCTGGGCTCCAAGTATCCCGCGCCGAAAAACCTGAACTATTGGTGGAATTTCGGTTCGCTCGCGCTGTTCATGCTGGTGACGATGATCATCACCGGCATCTTCCTGGCGATGAACTACACCGCCCACGTCACGATGGCGTTCAACAGCGTCGAACGCATCATGCGCGATGTGAACAACGGCTGGCTCATTCGCTACATGCACGCGAACGGCGCCTCGTTCTTCTTCATCGTCGTCTATATCCACATCTTCCGCGGCCTGTACTACGGCTCCTATAAGCCGCCGCGCGAAGTGCTGTGGTGGATGGGCGTCATCATCTATCTCCTCATGATGGCCACGGCCTTCATGGGCTACGTGCTTCCCTGGGGCCAGATGAGCTTCTGGGGTGCGACCGTGATCACCAACCTGTTCTCGGCCTTCCCGGCCGTGGGCGAGGCGATCGTGACCCTCCTGTGGGGCGGTTTCGCCGTCGACAACCCGACGCTGAACCGGTTCTTCGCACTGCACTACCTGCTGCCGTTCGTCATCGTCGGCGTCGTGTTCCTGCACGTCTGGGCGCTGCACATCCCGGGCTCGAACAACCCGCTCGGCATCGACGCCGCGCCCGCCGACAAGATCCCGTTCTTCCCGTACTACGTGGCGAAGGACGTGTTCGGCCTCGGCGTGTTCCTGATGGTGTACTTCGCGGTCGTGTTCTGGGCGCCCAATATGATGGGTCACCCGTTGAACTACGTGCCGGCCAACCCGCTCGTCACACCGCCGCACATCGTGCCGGAATGGTACTACCTGCCGTTCTACGCGATCCTGCGCGCGATCCCGGACAAGCTGATGGGCGTGCTCGCGATGTTCGGCTCGATCCTGATCCTGTTCGTGCTGCCGTGGCTTGACCGTCACCCGGTGCGTTCGGCGACCTTCCGCCCGATCTTCAAGATCTTCTTCTGGATCTTCGTGGCGAACGCCATCCTGCTCGGCTACTGCGGTTCGCAGGCCGCCGAAGGCTGGCCGCTGATCGCAAGCCGCATCGGCACCTTCTGGTACTTCTTCCACTTCATCGTGCTGCTGCCTCTGCTCTCATGGATCGAGACGCCGAAGCCGTTGCCGGCCAGCATCAGCCAGCCGGTTCTGTCACCCAGCCTGAAGCCCGCGGAGTAGCGCCATGAGAAAGATTGTACTGGCCGCCGCCGCGGCGATCGCCTTCACGACTTCGGCCTTCGCGGCTGAAGATGTTAAGCCGATGCAACACCATTGGACGTTCGACGGCATCCTCGGCAAGTTCGACAAGCAACAGCTGCAGCGCGGTTTCCAGGTCTATAAGGAAGTCTGCGCCTCCTGCCACTCGCTGCAGTACATCGCTTTCCGCAACCTGGCCGACCTCGGCTACAGCGAAGACCAGATCAAGGTCATCGCCGCCGAGTACCAGGTGACGGACGGCCCCGACGACAACGGCGACATGTTCCAGCGTCCGGCACGCGCTTCGGATCACATTCCGAAGCCGTTCGCCAACGAGCAGCTGGCCCGTGCATCGAACGGCGGCGCGCTGCCGCCGGACCTGTCGCTGATGGCCAAGGCGCGCGCCGACGGCCCGAACTACATCTACAGCCTGATGATGGGCTATGTGGACGCGCCGAAGGGCTTCGAAGTGACCCCGGGCATGAACTACAACGCCTACTTCCCCGGCCACCAGATCGCCATGCCGGCGCAGATCACCGACGACCGCATCACTTATGCGGACGGCACCAAGGCGACCGCGTCGCAGATCAGCGAGGACATCGCGGCCTTCCTGACCTGGACCGCCGAGCCCAAGCTGGAAGTCCGTCACGCCACCGGCATCCGCGTGATGCTGTTCGCGTTCCTGTTCACGGTGCTGGCCTACCTCTACAAGCGCCGCCTGTGGGCGCGCCTCGAGAAGCACTAAGCCGCTTCGCGAGCGTGAAAGAGACCGAACCGCCGGCCCTAAAGGCCGGCGGTTTTGTTTTGGGCACGGGCTTGGGCTAACATCGAAACCCTGGGGAGGCCGGAGCTCGCGCGTGAGTCGCGCGCGATTTTAATGAATGGCGCGCGATGGCCGGGAAAACCGGTTTCCACTTTTCCCTATCGCGCGCCGGATCGGGGGATCGGTGACGGCGGAGCGAAAGAAGGCCGAGAAAACAGGCGGGCGTAAACGCATCAACCTGGCGCTGCAGGGCGGGGGCGCCCATGGCGCCTTCACCTGGGGCGTGCTCGACCGCCTCATCCGCGACAAGCGCATCTATATCGACGGCCTGAGCGGCACCAGCGCCGGGGCCTTGAACGCCACCGTCTTCGCCAACGGCTTCATCAAGGGGGGGCGCCAGGGCGCCTGCGACGCGCTGGCCACGTTCTGGCGGGCCGTCAGCGACCACACCTCGAAAGCGCCGGGGCAGGAGTTCGCGCGCCTGTTCATGCCGGCGGCCGACAAGTGGAACGTCGACGCGTCCCCGGCCTTCATCTTCGCGGACTACATGAGCCGCATGTTCTCGCCCTATCAGCTCAATCCCACCGACTACAATCCCTTGCGCGACATCCTGACGGAACAGGTGGATTTCGAGGCCTTGCGCCGGCGCAAGGAGATCAAGCTGTTCGTGGCGGCGACGAATGTGCGCACGACCAAGTTGCGCATCTTCACCACCGCGGAGATGCACGTGGAGTGCCTGCTGGCCTCGGCGTGCCTTCCGCTCACCTTCCGCGCGGTGGAGTTCCAGGGCGAGCAATATTGGGACGGCGGTTATCTCGCCAACCCGCCGATCGCGCCCTTGATCCACGAGTGCGTTTCAAAAGACGTCGTGATTGTCCAGATCAACCCGATGAACCGGCCCGATGTTCCAACGACCTCGCGCGAGATCCTGAACCGCATCAACGAGATCAGTTTCAATGCGACGCTCGCGCGCGAAATGAGCGGGATTGCCACAATCTCCAAGCTGATCGAGGAAGGCAAACTGCACGACACGCCGTTCCATAAGGTGAACTTCCACATGATCGCCGCCGAGGAGGAGATGAGCCATCTGGGCGCGTCGTCGAAGTTCAACGCCGACTGGGATTTCCTCAAATATCTTTACGACCTCGGTGTGGCGACCACGGAGAAGTGGCTGGCCGAGCACTTCGACCACATCGAGCGGGAAACCACGCTCGATCTTGTGAAAACGTACATTTGAGATAGGCAACAAATCGGTTGCATAATGCCGGCGGCGCGTCTATATCATCAAGCAACCAGGAGGTTGCATATGAATACGACAACGATCACCGAGGACCGCATCGAGAAGACGATTGAGATCAAGGCGCCTGTCTCCCGCGTGTGGCGGGCGCTCACCGATTCCACGCAGTTCGGAGAGTGGTTCGGGGTGCGCATCGACGGCCCGTTTGTGGCCGGGAAGCCCAACACCGGCAAAATCACCATCAAGGGCTTCGAGCATGTGCCCTGGAACTCGACCATCGTGAAGATCGAACCGGAACGCTATTTTTCCTACACATGGCATCCCTACGCCGTGGAACCGGGCAAAAATTATACGGACGAGACACCGACCCTGGTCGAGTTTACGTTGGAGCCGACGGCGGCGGGGACGCGGTTGAGGACGGTCGAGTCCGGCTTTTCGCGGCTCCCCGCGCATCGCCGGGATGCGGCGTTCCGCGCCAACAGCGGCGGATGGACCGCGCAATTGGAGAACATCACGCGCTATGTCGAACAGAAGGCTTAACGCGGGTCACATCAAAGCGGGCCACATCAAAACCTACGCCTCGATTTTCGCGGCGTTGGGCGACGAAACGCGGCTCTCCGTCCTCGCCCGTCTGGCGGGCGGGGAGTCGCGCTCCATCACTGAACTGACCGAGGGCACGAAGCTCACCCGGCAGGCGGTCACCAAGCACCTTCGGGTCTTGGAGGACGTCGGGGTCGTGCGCGCGGCAAAGGTGGGGCGCGAAAGTCAGTTCGCCTTGGAGCCCAAGGCCATCGACGACGCCCGGGCCTATCTGGAGCGGGTTTCGCGGCAATGGGATGACGCCCTCGCCCGCCTAAAGGCGTTTGTAGAAGACTGATCTCCGGTTTCGCGCCACCCCGGTCCTGTGCTCTGATGGCGCGGGGTTCCATGGGGGTGCGAATGACGTCTTTCGCCGCGCGTCTGTTTCTCTCGACTCTTGTTTTGGCGGGAGCGGCGCTTCCGGCGTCCGCCCAGACCTTTCGCGTGGAAGAGGCGACCATCGCCGACGCCCATGCGGCGATGAAAGCGGGCCGGTTGACGTGCCGGGCGCTGGTCGACGCCTACATCACGCGTATCGAGGCCTACGATAAGAAGGGCCCAGCGCTGAATTCCATCAACGTCATCAATCCCAATGCACGCGCCGAAGCCGATGCGCTGGATGCGCGCTTCAAGCAGAAGGGACTCGTTGGGCCGCTGCATTGCGTGCCCGCGATTGTGAAGGACAACTTCGAGACAATCGGCCTGCAAAGCGCGGGCGGTTCGCTGGCCTTGAAGGGTTTCGCCTCGGACAAGGACGCCTTTCAGGTCAAACGCATCAAGGATGCGGGCGCGATCGTGCTCGCGAAATCGAACATGGCCGAATGGGCCTTCTCGCCGGTGGAAACCGTGAACTCGCTGATGCCGGGCTATACCCGCAACCCCTATGCGCCCGACCGGTCGACCGCGGGTTCCAGCGGGGGCACCGCGGCGGCCGTCGCGGCGAACTTCGGTTTGATCGGTCTTGGTTCGGATACCGGCGATTCGATTCGCGGGCCCTCCGGCCATCAGGCGCTCGCCGGTATTCGTTCGACCATGGGGTTGACCAGCCGCGCCGGGGTGATCCCGCTCAATTTGCTGGCCGATATCGCCGGGCCGATGACCCGCACCGTGACGGACGCGGTGATCGTGTTCCAGGCCATTGCCGGTGAAGACCCGGCCGATCCCGTCACCGCGCGCGCGAAGGGGCGTAAGATCCCGAATTACAGCGCCGCGCTGGTCGCCAACGGCTTAAAAGGGGCGCGCATCGGCGTGCTGCGCCAGGCATATGAGCGCGAGGGCGAGGGCGTGGACCCGGAGGTGGTGAAGGTGTTCGAGACCGCCATCGCCGACCTTGCGCGAGCGGGGGCGGAGATTGTCGATCCCGCGCGGGTCGACCTGACGGGGATCCAGCGCAACCCCGATGCCGGGACATGCATGGGGTTCAAGTACGACATCGCCGCCTGGTTCGCCGGTCATGGCGCGCGCGTGCCGGTGAAGTCGCTGGACGAGGTGATCGCTTCGCGCAAATTCCATCCTTCCATCGAAGTGCGGTTGTTGAACGCGCAGAAATCCCAACCCCAAGGGCCGGACAGCGACGCCTGCAAGCAGGAGTTCGGTTATCGCGCGTCCTTTGGCGACGCGGTGACACGGACGATGGACGAGATGAAGTTGACTGCATTCATTCATCCGACATGGAGTTGGCCACCGCGCCTGATCGGCGATCTGAACACACCGGGCGGCGACAACAGCCAGGTCTTCTCGCCCACCTCGGGTTTCCCGGCGATCAACGTGCCCATGGGCTATACGCGCGGCAATCGTCTCCCGGCGGGGATCACCTTCTTCGGGCGCGCGTGGGACGAAGCCACGCTGATCAAACTTGCCTATGCCTACGAACAGGCGACCAAACATCGGCGCGCGCCGGACACGACGCCCGCGCTGGCGCCGTAACGTCATTCAGGGGGACCGCATATGAAAAGATTTGGAGTGATTGCCGCCTTGGCGTTTGCGTTGGCCGCGCCCGCCGCCGCCGCGCCGGTGGACATCGACAAGGCCACGGTCGCGGACATCAACGCGGCCTTCGATGCCGGGACGCTCACCTCCGAACAATTGGTGGGGATGTACTTGGCGCGCATCGAAGCCTACGACCGTCAGGGGCCGAAGCTTCATGCGGTGATCACGTTGAACAAAAACGCGTTGGAAACCGCGCGTGCGCTCGACGCCGAACGCAAGGCCAAGGGTAAACGCTCGGCGCTGCACGGCATTCCGATTGTGCTCAAGGACAACTTCGATACCTCCGACATGCCGACCACCGCGGGCTCTGTTCTGTTGGACGGATGGGTGCCCGCGGACGACGCTTTCGTCGTGAAGAAACTGCGCGCGGCGGGGGCGATCATCCTGGCCAAGGTGAACCTGTCGGAATTCGCGACCGGCGGCGCCAACAGCTCCCTCGGCGGCCAGTCGCGCAACCCGCACGACCTCGCGCGTACACCCGCCGGGTCGTCGGGCGGCACGGGTGTCGCGGTGGCGGCGGCCTATGGGCAGATCGGGTTCGGCACCGATACGGGCGGGTCGGTCCGTGGTCCTTCCGCCGCCAACGGCATCGTCGGCTTGAAACCCACCATGGGCCTGGTCAGCCGCGACGGCATCATCCCGCTGGCCTTGAGCTTCGATACCGCCGGCCCGATGACGCGCAGCGTCTATGACATTGCCGCGGTGCTGGGTGTGATCGCGGGCGCGGACCCCGCGGACGCGGTGACGAAAACCGGAAAGCCCGAGGCCGACTACACCAAATTCCTCACGACCGGGGCCTTCAAGGGAGCCCGCATCGGCGTGGGCCGCGATTTCATGGAGCAGGATCCGGAGGTCGATTGGGCGATCGAGGCGGCGTTGGACGTCATGCGCGCGCAGGGCGCCACCATCGTCGACGTGAAGCTGCCGAAGTGGCTGCTCGATGTCCGGCAGGAATATTATATGGCGATACGTTATCCGGAGTTCGCCGCCCAAGTGACGGAGTATCTCTCGCACACCGGGCCGGGTTATCCGAAATCCATCGGTGAACTGATCGAACGCGCGAAAAAATATCAAACCCTGGGAACGGGAGGCGTCGGGCCCAACCCGTCGCGCTGGTTCGTGTTCAAACGCGAGGCGGAAGCCGCCGGACTCGAGAGCTACAATTACAAGGCGGTGAAGGAGTTTGGTCTACCGGCCGTCCGCGCGGTGGTGAACGGCGTCTTTGAAACCGAGAAACTGGACGCGATCGTTTACCCGACGTCTGGTCGGCGTCCGGGATTGCTGGCGACGGCCGAAACCACGGCCATCGGCGGCGGCGGCCCTTCGGTGATCGCCAATCTCTCCGGTATTCCGGATCTGATCGTGCCGGCGGGCTTCACCAGCGACGATCTTCCCGTCGCGATCTCCTTCTGGGGGCCCGCCTTCAGCGAGGCAAAGCTGTTGTCCTTGGGCTATAGCTTCGAGCAGGCGACGATGATCCGCCGCCTGCCGGTCCATGCGCCGCCTATCGCCGGACAAGTCATCGACACCGGAACCCGGTGACGGGTTAAGTCACGACCTTGCGCACCCGCGCCGAAATCGCTTCGCCGGCGAGGACGGCGGCGAAGATCGCGAGCAGAATGAGCGACACGCGGCTCCATTCGAGCGCGTTGATCGCGGCGCTGAGTTGAATCCCGATGCCGCCCGCGCCCACCAGCCCCAGCACCGTGGACTCGCGGATATTGATGTCCCAGCGGAACACGGAGATGCCCGCGAAGGCGGGCAGTACCTGGGGCCAGATCCCATAGCTCACGACCTGCAGGCGGGAGGCGCCCGTCGCGGTGACGGCTTCGGCTGGGCGGGGGTCGCTTTCCTCCAAGGCTTCGTAAAGGAGCTTCGCGATGAAGCCCACCGACCGCAGGGCGATGGCCAGGACGCCCGCGAGAACGCCCGGGCCCACGATCACGACCAGCACCAGGGCCCAGATCAGCGCATTGATCGAGCGGGACACGACGATCAGGAACAGGGCGAGGGGGCGCAGAAGCGCCGCGTGCGGGCTGGTGTTGCGGGCGGCCAGGAACGCGAGCGGCACCGCGATGACGATGGCGACGGCCGTGCCTAGGGTCGCCATGGTGAGGGTGTCCCACAGCGGCCGGAGCAGCGTGCCCGCGATGCCCCATTCGGGTGGGACCATGCGGGAGAAAATGTCGGCCGCCTGGGCGGGCGCATCGAACACGAAGTCCCATGTGGTCTCGGCGGCGATGCGTTGCAGGCAGACGATCACGGCGGCGAGGCCCGCCAACCAACCGACCCAGAGTCCGGCGCGGACAGCCGGTGTATGGCGCGCCCAGGTACGCATCATTTGACCCAATGCCGCATGCGACCGGAGACAAGCTCGGTCGCCATAACGATCGCAATGATGACGAGAAGGATGGCGGCGGCGCTTGAATATTCGTAGCGCTCGAAGGCGGTGGTCAGCGTTGCCCCGATGCCGCCGGCCCCGACGAGGCCGATCACGGCAGACTCGCGGAAATTGATATCTAGCCGGTAGATGGCCAAGCCGATGAATCGCGGCATGACCTGGGGCTGGATGCTGTAAGCGAGCCATGAGAACCATCCCGCGCCTGTCGCGCGGACGGCTTCCAGCGGCGCGGGGTTCACGGACTCTATGTCCTCGGCGAGCAGTTTTGCATTGAACCCGATGGTGGCCCAGGTGAGCGTGAGGAAACCGGCGAAAGTTCCGAAGCCGAACAGCTTCACGAAGATGATCGCCACCAGGATTTCGGGGAACGTGCGCGAAGCGGCCATGATGCCGCGACAGGCGAGATAAACCGGGCGCGGCGCGAGATTGCGCGCGCCGCCCAGCGCGAGCGGTATGGCAAGCGCGATGCCGAACGCCGTGGCCGCGACGGTCATCCAAATGCTTTCGAGAAGCCCTGTGAGGATGGCGTCGCCGCGGGTGATGAAATCCGGCGGAAAGAACCCAGTCAGGAACCGCGCGGCACGCGGCGCACCTTGCGTGAGGCGCGTCCAGTTGATCTCAAGTGTGCCGAGGGCGGCGGCGAGATAAAGACCCACAGCCAGAATCAAGACCCACCGCAGCAGCGGGTTCTTGATGAGAGGCGGCGGCCGCCAGCGTCGCGTGACGGCGCTCATCCGCGTTCACCGCCCGCTTCCGCGCCCCAGTCCTCGGCGCCGTAGATCTCCGTGAGCACTTCGGGCGTCAAGGCGTCGGGCGCGCCGTCGAACACCAGGCGCCCGGCCTTCAGGCCGATAATGCGCGGCACGAACATGCGGGCGAGCGGCACGTCGTGGATATTGATGATCGCCGTCAAACCGCGCTCGGCGCAGAGTTCGGTGATCAGGCGCATGATCTGGCGGGCGGTTTTGGGATCCAGACTCGCGGTGGGTTCGTCCACCAGCAACAGATCGGGTTCCTGCATGAGCGCGCGTGCGATGCCGACGCGCTGGCGCTGGCCGCCGGAGAGACGATCGGCGCGCTGGTTGGCGAATTCGCCCAAGCCCACGCGATCCAGCAAGTCAAAGGCGCGGTCGATATCGGATTGCGGAAAGCGCCGCAGCCAGCTTTGCCAGAAGCCGACGTACCCGAGGCGGCCGGACAGGACGTTCTCCATGACGGTGAGGCGTTCGACCAGCGCGAATTCCTGGAAGATCATGCCGATACGCCGGCGCGTTTGGCGCAGCGCGCCCGCCGAAAGGCCGGTGATGTTGAGGTCGCCCAGGACGACCTTGCCGCCGCTGGGTTCGACCAGTCTGTTCACGCAGCGGATCAGCGTGCTCTTTCCCGCGCCGGAGGGCCCGATCAGCGCCGCCACGTCGCCGGGTTTGAAGGCGAGGGTTACGCCGTCCAGCGCGGTTTTCGCGCCGTAGCGTTTGGTCAGGCTTTCGAGCCGCAGGGTCGGCATGGTCCTATTTACAGTCGTAGGAAATGCCCATCGCCGCATCGACCTTGCGGACGACGTCCCAATCCTTCCGATAGGTGATCGGGATGAATTTTTCCTCGGCGAATTCCTTCGCGAGGCCGGACCCGGCCCACGGGAAGGTGAAAAACGCTTCCTTGATCTTCGCCGTCAGCGCGGGTGAAAGATCGTGGGCGACGCCGTAGGAGGTGGTGGGGAACGTCTGCGACTTATAGATCGAGCGCAGGTCTTTCATGTCGAACACCTTACGGGCGGCCATCTGCTTCATGGTCACGTTGGCGACGGCCGCGGCGTCGTAGTCGCCGTTCACCACACCCAGCACGGAGTTGTCGTGCTTGCCGGAAAAGGCGGGTGTGTAGTCCCGATCGGCCTGAAGACCGAACTCCGTTCTCAGGATCGCCGACGGCGCCTTGTAACCGGAGTTGGACGTCGGCGCGCTGAAGGCGACGCGTTTGCCCTTCAGGTCGGCGGGCGTCTTCGCCGCCGATGCGGCCGGCACGATGATCTCCATCTCATACCCGAAGGAATTGTCGTTCATCGCCATCATGGCGAAAGGGGCGAACCCCGCGCAGGCGACCGCCACCGGCGTACTGCCGGTATTCACGCCCGCCACATGCAGGCGTCCCGACCGCAAGGCCTCCATCTGCGCGGCGTAGGACTGCACCTGGAAGAAGCGCACGCGTTTGCCCGTGACCTTCTCCATGTGCCTCAAGAACCCGTCCCATACGCCCACATAAACGGCCGGATCTTCCAGGGGCGTGTAAGAGAACAGGATCTCCTTCGGGTCGACGAGCTGTTTGGCGTCCGTAGGCGCGTCGGCGACCATGTCGGCGTCGCGGTCGCAATACCGGGCGTCGAAGGCGCCCCGCGGGCATGCGGCGTCGGCCCCAAACGCGGGCGTCGCCGCCATGAACGACGCCAGCAGCGCTAAGACCTTCAGTTCCCGCATGAAATCCCCTCCCGCAAGGCCCGGTACTCTAGCCCAGGCCGGAGGATGCCGAAATCGCCCGAATGTAACTCAAAAAAAGAAGCCCGCCGGGTGAGGGCGGGCTTCAAGAACACGTTTATGACGGCGACCTTACGGCAGCTTGCCTTCGATCTCCTGATAGACCTTCGCCAGGGTGATCGGCGCCTGGGACTCCTTCAGCGCGAGGCTGTCGGCCGGGCCCCAATTCGCCTGTTTCACGGCATCGCATTTCGCGGGCTCGGGACACGGCGCTTTCGCCGCGTGCAGGCGCTTGCCTTCGGCGATCACGTGCTCGATCGACTTGCGAAAGGCTTCAAGATCGGCCTTCAAGGCCGCCGCATCGTCGACCCAGCCATGACCCGGGACATAAAGCGTGACGTCCATTGCCTGGGCCTTCTTGATCGTCGCGACCCATTCGCTCGGGTAGGCGGTCCGCATCGCCGGGAACAGGCCGCGCAGGTAAACCTCGCCCATGAACAAAATCTTGGTGGCCGGCAGATAGACCATGAGATCGCCGCCCGTATGGGCGCGGCCGAGGTTCAGCACTTGAATCTCCGTGCCGCCCACGGTGAGCGTACGCTTATCGGTGACAAGTTCCGTCGGCGGCGCGGCGTTCTTCGCCATGGCCTTCTGCGACGCGGGCGTCGCGATCACCACCATCTCCGGCCACGCCTTCTTCAAGGGCCCGTTGCCGTTGGTGTGATCGCCGTGGTCGGACCCCACGACCAGATACTTCACCGGTTGCGGCGTGATTTTCTTGATGCTGTCGACCATCTGCTGGCCTTGGACCTCGTCGCCCTGGCCGTCGACGATCACCACGCCGTCCTTGGTGACCACGATTAAGCTGACGGTGTTCATCACCTTGGACGGATGGAACCCTTCGTAGGTGTAGATGTCGGGCGCGACTTGTTTCCAGCGCGGAAAATCGCCCAACGTCAACCCGCGCGCCTCGATGGCGGCATTGCTGACTTTTGTGTTCTCCGCCGCTTGCGCGGCGCCGAGAAGGAGGCCGAGCGACAGAGCGCCCGCCGATAGTGCGCGAAGGATGTTCATGTCTTGCCTCTATTTCTGCGCGGGGATGAGATACGGCTGGCCGATCAGGCGCGCCGTATCGGCGTTCTTCCTCGGCACAAATTTCTGGATGCGGTTGTTGCCGCCGTCGGCGACGTAGAGGTTCCCGCTCGCATCCACGTCCCAGTGGTGGAGGTTGTCGAATTCACCCGGGTTGCGGCCGTTCACGCCCCAATAGGTGAGAAGCTTGCCGTTCAGGTCGAACTTGGCGAAGCGGTTGTAGTTCGCATCGCTCATCCACAGGTGCTGATCTTCGCTGATCATCAGGCGCGTGACGCTCCCGGTGTTCTTCCATTCCTCGATGAACTTGCCGTCCGCGCTGAAAACCTGGATGCGGCCGTTGCGGCGGTCGGCGGTGTAGATGCGGCCCTGTTTGTCCACGGCGACCGAGTGGACGAGATCGAACTGTCCGGGGCCCGATCCCTTGGACCCGAATTCGGAGACGTAGTTGCCGTCCTTGTCGAACTTGACGATGCGGGCATTGACGTAGCCGTCCGCGACGATGAACGAGCCGTCGGGATAAAAGGCGATGGACGAGGGCATGTTGAAGTGCGTCTTGTCCCAGGCGGGTTTGTCCTTCTCGCCCAGGCGCATCACCAGTTTCTTGCCGTCGTTGGTGAATTTGAGAACCTGGTGGCCGAGGTCCATCACCCAAACATGGCGCTCAGGATCGTAAGGGCTGATCGCGATATTGTGGGCGAAGGTGATTTCCTTGTCCCACTGGCTCCAGTTCTCGATCACTTTCCCGTCGCCGTTCAGCACCAGGATGATGTTGTTGTGCGCGTGTTTCTCGGGCGGCAATGTGGACGCCGTCGACCTTTCCTCCATCACCTTGCCGTCGGCGGTCAGCATCGGAGCGTTCGGGCGCGTGAAACGCACCGGGGCCGTCGTCATGAAAATGCGGTCGGGACGGTCGACCTTCACCGAGGCCATGGGGCGGTCCCAGCGGTCGATGCCGGGTTTGAACCAGCCGACCACCGGTTCATAGGCGCCGGTTTGATCCAAGCCGCCTTTCTCTTGCGCCATCGCGGGCATGCCCGCGAACAACGCTACAATCGCCAAACCCGCCACGTAGTGCCGCTTCATCGCTGAATCCCCCAGGAAAGTGGTGTGGCGGGAGCCTACACGCTCGGCAGGAAGGCCTTCAAGGCTTCGCGGGCTAAATGCGTTTCAGGATTTCGTGCGAGAGGGGTGAGAAACATGGGCTTTTGCCGTATCGCCGCCATATTACGGACGTTCTACCCACAGCTCCCTTGAGCTGACATGACACGAAAAATGTAGTGGAGACGTTACCATGGGTAGAGCTCTTATTCTCTGGCTTCTCGGCGTTCCGGTGTCGGTAATCGTTCTGATCGCGTTGTTCACGAACTTCATCTAAGCGTCGTCCAAGCCAGGTTGAAAGCGCCGCCGGAGCCTTCCGGCGGCGCTTTCGTTTGCGCGTCTTCTCGCGCGCAAGAAAAACCCCCGCCGAAGCGGGGGTGAGGGAGGTGTGACTTTACCGGTCTTGCGGGACGTCTTGCGCGTCCCTTCTTGTTCGTGGTCAGTCCACATTGACGATGATGTTGCGCTGCCCTTCGGTTTCCACGACCACGGGTGCGGCGTCGTCGGTGGTGATGACGGTTGTGCTGGTTCCGGGCGCCGCGCCGACGACGGCGGGGCGCTCGACGATTCGGGTTTCATGTGTCGTGCAAGCACTGACAACCAGTCCAACGGCTGCGAGCGTGATGGCGCCAATCATGATCGAACGCATGATGTCTGCTCCTCTTCGTTAATCGCGATAGGGATTGCGCGGCGTGCGGTCGTCCCAATCGGGAACGCCGTCACGGTCGCGGTCACGATAGCGGCGGCGGTCGTTGTCACGGTCGCCGGACGTCGCGCCGATCGCGGCCCCCGCGGCGCCACCGATGATCGCGCCGGTCAGGGGGTCGTAACCCAGCGCGGCGCCGCCAAGAGCGCCGGCCCCGGCGCCGATTGCGCCGCCGGTCAGGGCGCGCTCGCCTTGCGTGTCACCAACGCAGGCGGAGAGGGAAAATGCGAGAAGTGAAACGGCTGAAAGCGCAGCAATCTTTTTCATGGTGGTCCTCCACTGGGGAAAGAGGTCGGCCCTCCAATGAAGGCCTCACCAGACAGAACGCGGCGCTGTGGGCGCTCGCGCGGCAGCTTTAGGGCACTTCATGGCAAAATGGCTTACGTGACCGCGTGGAAAAGGCGGCTTTGCGTGGTGAGGTTGTGCCGCCACGACCCCTCCGTGCGCGTCTTCATAGAGTTTAACGAAGGCGGGGAAATCGCGCCGATGCAACCGGCGGAGGGTTGGAGCGTATTTGTGGCAACCGGCCTCTCACCGCCGGTCTGTGAAAGCGGAGGATTTATGATGGCAACGATATATGCCGAATATTCAGCTTTGATCGATTCCGTGCTCATCACCGCGCTGGCCCTGGTCGTATGGGCCGCGTACCGCGAAATGCGCAAGCGCAATCACGTCGCCGAATAATAAACCGGCCAGGATAATAAGCCGATCAGGGGGCCGGCGGCATGCCGCCGGCCGGAACCGACTCTAGACGTTGAACAGGAAGTGCATGATGTCGCCGTCTTGCACCTCGTACTCTTTGCCTTCCTGACGCATTTTGCCGGCTTCTTTCGCGCCCTGTTCGCCGCCGAGCGCGATGAAATCCTTGTACGCGATTGTTTCAGCGCGGATGTAACCCTTCTCGAAATCCGTGTGGATCGCGCCCGCGGCCTGCGGGCCTTTCGACCCGCGCCGGATCGTCCAGGCGTGGGTTTCCTTCGGACCGACGGTGAAGAACGTCAGCAGCTCAAGCAGGCCGTAACCGGCGCGAATGACCTGCGCGAGACCGGTTTCCTTCAATCCCAGACTGCCCAGGAACTCTTTTTGCTCGGCGGGGTCTGTGAGTTGCGCGACCTCGGCTTCGATCGCGGCCGAAATAACGACGTAAGCCGCGCCTTCGGCTTTGGCCTTTGCAATCACTTTCTCTGAAAGCGCGTTGCCGGTCGCGGCGGAGCTTTCTTCCACATTGCATGCGTACAGGACCGGCTTTCCGGTCAGGAGTTGTAACCCGTCGAAAATCTTGCGGGCCGCGGGATCGGCGGGGCGCGCGACGCGGGCGGGCTTGCCTTCGCGCAGCGCCGCCAGCACCGGCTCCATCACCGCCAGGAGTTCCTTGGCTTCCTTGTCGCCGCTCTTCGCTTTTTTCGCGTTCTGATCGGCGCGGCGTTCGAGGCTGTCGAGATCCGACAGCATCAATTCGGTTTCGACCGTCTCGGCGTCGCGAATCGGATCGATGGAGTTCTCGACATGGGTGACGTTGCCGTCCTCGAAGCAGCGCAGCACATGGACGATAGCGTCCACCTGGCGGATGTTGCCGAGGAACTGGTTGCCGAGACCTTCGCCTTTCGATGCGCCGCGCACGAGCCCGGCGATGTCCACGAATTCGAGTTGCGTCGGCACGATTTTCACCGACTTCGCGATTTTCGCGAGAACGTCGATGCGTTCATCGGGCACCGCGACACGGCCGACGTTCGGCTCGATGGTGCAGAAGGGGAAGTTCGCAGCCTGCGCCGCCGCGGTGGCGGTCAGTGCGTTGAACAGGGTCGACTTGCCGACGTTAGGAAGGCCGACGATACCGCAATTGAAACCCATTATGCGTCCTTTGAATTTTCTGAAGCGCCGGGCGCTTCCTTCGGTTTTTCTTTCTTCGGCGCCGGCGGCTGCGTGAGCAACGCCACCTTCGTCATGAATTTGCTTTCACTGCCCGCGATCAGGAGCGGGATGGAATCGGAGACCGACACCAACAGCTTATTCAGCCATTCCTTGTCCGCTTTCGCGAAATCGGACAAGACGTGCCCGTGCACTTGCTCTTTCGTCGCGGGGCGGCCGACGCCGAGGCGCACGCGCCAATAATCCGCGCCGATGTGTGCATCGAGGCTCTTGATGCCGTTGTGACCGGCGCTGCCGCCGGCCAATTTCACTTTCACTTTTCCGGCCGCGAGTTCGATCTCGTCATACAGGACGATCACGTTGCCCGCGTCGACCTTGAAGAAGCGCGCGGCTTCCCCGACGGCCTGGCCGGAGAGGTTCATATATGTCTGGGGTTTCAGGGCCAACACTTTCTCGCCGTCGACGACGCCTTCGGCGACGAGAGCCTGAAAGCGGGTCCGCCACGGCGAAAAGCGGTAGCGGTCGGCGATCGTTTCGATCGCCATGAAGCCGATGTTGTGACGGTTGTTGGCGTACTTGTCGCCGGGATTGCCGAGGCCGACCAGGAGCCGCACGGAAGGCCTCCTAAAGCATTCTTCGCGAACGGGCGGGCCGCGTCGCGAAAGGGGTGTCTCGCGTCTCGAAGCCGAGACGCGAGACACCGCGCATTCTTACTTCTTGGCCGCGGGCTTGGCGGCGGCTTTGTCGCCACCGGCAGCCTTGGCGTCGCCGGCTTTGGCGTCGCCGGCCGCGGGCGCAGCGCCCGGAGCGGCGGCGGCCGCGTCGGCGGCGGCTGCGGCGGGTTTCTCTTCTTCCACCGTCATGACCGTCGGCGGCGCGATCGTGCAGATCGTGAAGTTACGCGCGATCGTCGGCTTGATGCCTTCCGGCAGTCCGACCGAGTTGATGTGCACGGAATCGCCGATCTGGAGACCGGTGAGGTCGATGTCGATGTGGTCCGGAAGGTTGTCCGGCTTGCCGCGCACTTCGACGTCGTGGCGCACGATGTTCAGCACGCCGCCGACCTTGATGCCCGGCGAGGCGCCTTCGTTGAGGAAGCGGACCGGCACCGGCACACGCACCAGCGTGTCCTTCTCGATCCGGCGGAAGTCCGCATGGATCGGGCGGTCGCTGACGGGGTCAAGCTGCACATCCATGGCCATGGTGCGCTGCTTCTTGCCGCCGATTTCCACTTCGAAAATGTTCGTCTTGAAGGCCGGGTCGTGCATCAGCGCGACAAGGGTCTTCGGTTCGAGAGCGATGAGCGTGGCTTCTTGGTTGCCGCCGTAAATCACGGCCGGGACGAGTCCATTCCGGCGTGTTGCACGAGCTGCCCCCTTACCTGCCCGATCGCGCCCTTGAACCTGCAGGCTGCTGGTCTTAGGCATCGGTCGTTCTCCTATATATTTCAATGACATAGCGAGCCGACATGGCCGCCGTGTCCGGCATGGCCTCCAGGGGTGCCATCGCCGTGTGCGCCCACTTTTTGGGCGCGGGGTCATGTACACGCTTCGTCCCCCCAAAGCAAGCGGGGCAGGACGGTGGGTAAGTCCCTGACCTACCTCGCTTTTCCAGCCCCTTATTCCGGGGGGTGGCCGGGCGGCTCCTGTTCGGGCATACACGCCGCCCACGCGCAAAAAACTGGACGCGCCCCGGGGACTTGTTTTACAGCCCCATGAAATCTCGCGCTCCGCGCGATACCCGGTACGGATTATGCTTACCTCTTCCATCGATATCAGCCGCGACCAAGGGCTTCAGACGAGCCCTGCGGTGGCGGTGTTCGACCTCGACCGTACGATCACGCGGATGGGAACCTATACGCCGTTCCTGATGCACTGTGTGCCTGCGCATCAGCGCACATTGGAACGCCTGCCGATGGCGATCTGGCTGACGGCCATTTACGCTTTCGGGATGATCTCGCGCGACAAGGTCAAGGCGCGCATGCTCGACGTCAATATCGTGGGCGCGTCGCGCGCGCAGGTCGCCGCATGGGCGGACAGCTACGTGGAAAAGTGCCTGGAGTGCAACGTGCGTCCCGGCGCGCTGAGGGCCATCAAGAAGCACCGCGCCGCGGGCGATCATCTCGTGCTTGCGACCGCGAGTTTCGATTTCTACGCGCAGGTCTTCGCCGACATGCTGGGCTTCGACCACCTGATCGCAACCAAGTCCGTATGGGACGAACGCGGCCGCCTGCGCGCGGCGCTCGGCAGCGAAAACTGCTATGGCCAGGTGAAGCTCAACGCCGTGCAGGACTATGTCGCGGCGATGATCCCGCGCCCGCGCGTGATCGCCTACAGCGATCATCATTCCGACGTGGATCTCCTGCGGTGGGCGGACGAAGGTTACGCCGTCAATCCGAACGGCCGCGTGCGCCGCATGGCGCTGGCCCACGGCTTCCAGAGCCTCGATTGGGATAAACCCGCCGTTTAGGCCGGTTGCCGGCTTACAGGCTCGGTTGTTTCGCCAGTTGCTCGAAGGCGCTCACGCCTTCGTCCAGCGTCCGGTGGCCGCGCGAGGTGTTGCTGTTCACCACGAAGTAATTGATGCGCGGGGCGCCCTGCTTGCGGATCGCGCCGCACCGCGGCGTCGAGTCCGGGCGCGCCTGGTTCACGGCGACGATGCCCACGCAGTCGATGCACTTCTCCCACTGGAAGAAATTCGAGAACTGGTACTTCGCCTCGGCGTTCGGCGGCGCGATCGCATGCGGCAGGCGCGGGCGTCCGCCGCGCGCCGCCAGGATCTCGCGCGGGTTTTCCCCGGCGGCCATCTTGTCGCACAACTCGTCGATGAACGAGTTCATGGTCATGACCTCGCTCTCGAAGGACATGACCGTGGAACTCATTTGCGTTCTGAAATAGGCGGCCGCTTCGCCCATCTCGGCGAAGCTTTTGGTGCCGCCCAGGGTCACGACCGTGTACACGGCCTCGGCGCCGCGGCCATGGCGCAGCAGGCAGGGATTGAGCACGCTCTGGCTCATTTCGCCGCAGTGCAGACGCAAGTATTCGGGCACGGCCAATTCGGGCGGCACGACGCCGTTCTCCAGCGAGATGATGTGGGAGTCGGAGTACCCCGGCGGATAGGCGAAGTTGCGAAGCGCCGCCAAGTCGCTCTGACGCTGGCTGGGCGAGAATTCCGGCGCCGGTTCCGCGGCGATGGCGGACACCGCGAAAACCGCGGCAACTAAACCCAGGAAACCAATTCGCATAAGCCCTCGCGCGCGTTATTCGGGTCTCCAAAGGAAACCTGAAAACGCTTGGGCTGTCGACTTAAAAGTAGGGTTTCCCGGACGGGAAGGTTACTCGAACAGGCTGGAAACCGAGGCTTCCTGGCTGATTCGTTTGATCGCCTCGCCCAAAAGGGGAGCGATGGACAACTGGCGGATGTTGTCGGCGAGACGCACCGCTTCCGTGGCCTGGATGCTGTCCGTGATGACCAATTCCTTGAGCGGCGACGAGGTCACGCGGCCGACGGCCCCGCCCGACAGCACGCCGTGCGTCACATAGGCCGACACCGACTTCGCGCCGGCGTCCATAAGCGCCTTGGCGGCGTTGCAGAGCGTGCCGGCGGAATCGACGATGTCGTCCACCAAGATGCAGGGGCGCTTATCCACTTCACCGATGATGTTCATCACTTCCGAGACGCCGGCGCGTTCGCGGCGCTTGTCGATGATGGCGAGGTCGGCATGGATGCGTTTGGCGATCGCGCGTGCGCGCACCACGCCGCCGACGTCGGGCGACACGATGACCAGGTTTTCGCCCTTGTAGTGCTCGATGATGTCGTTGGTGAACACCGGGGCCGAGAACAGGTTGTCGACCGGAATGTCGAAGAACCCCTGAATCTGGCCCGAATGCAGATCGAGCGACAGCACACGGGCGGCGCCCGCTTGTGTCAGGAGGTTCGCGACCAGCTTGGCGGTGATGGGCGTGCGGCCGCCGGTCTTGCGATCCTGGCGGGCATAACCGAAATAGGGGATCACGGCCGTGACACGGCGCGCGGAGGCGCGGCGCAGGGCGTCCAGCGTGATCAGAAGTTCCATCAGATTGTCGTTGGCGGGGTAGGAGGTGGACTGGATCACGAACACGTCCTCGCCGCGGACGTTCTCGTGGATCTCCACGAATATCTCCATGTCGGAGAAGCGTTTTACGCTGGCGTTCGTCAGTTGCAGTTTCAAACACGACGCAATCGCCTCGGCGACCGGTTTGTTGCTGTTTCCCGCCAGAATTTTCATGTGCGCTGCGTGCCCCAATAAGGAGCCTGCGCCGTCCCCCGAACCGCAGGCGCGCGGAAAGTATCAACCTGTCATCGCACTGTAAACCGCGAGTTCGGCTGTTGCGTATTCACACGCAAAATTGAGGGTTCTGTGGATTATTTTGCCGTCGGAGGCGCAGGATTCGCCGCCGGACTCGTGGAGGTTATCAACGTCACGAGGTCGGCCGCGGCGGCGTCCGCGATGGCGAAGGCGGTCGGCCCCCAGGGGCCATCCAGGGCGCCGTTGGGAATGGTGTTATCGAGCCGCATCGTTCCGAGGTCGGCGCCGTCGCGGCTGGTCGCCTGCCAGACGATCGAGACCTGTTGCAGTCCGTCGCGCGCGGGCTGGCTTTCCATCTTGCAGGTGAGGGTCACGTCCGGGGCGACGTCGTCGCGCCTGATCCCGTTCTGGTTCAACACCTGGATCACCGCCAGGCGCAACGCCTCGCGTCCGTCGCCCGGTGCTCCTTCGACCGGTTTGACGGAAATGCTCGGCAGCCGCACGGCGGGTTTCGTGGGCCCCGCCACCGGCGCATCGGCGCCGAGAAGGGCTGCGATGGCGGTCGCGACTTCGCCGCCGATCAGCGTGGCCGTTTCTCCGCCGTCGCCGTTCCAAACGCTTTCGGGAAGGGCCAGGGTTTGTCGGTGGGTTCCGGTGACCGCGCCGCGCCGCGATTTAAGCGTCCACAAAATCTCGGCGGTTCGTCCGGCCGTGGCCGAGTCTGTGCTTTGTGCGACGCCTTCAAGCGTAAAGCCGAGGCCGGTGTTCGCGGGGACGGCTTCCGCCGGGATCTCGAACGCTTGCAGCCGGTTCGCGGCCGCGCGCGTCACGGCGCCGCTTAAAGGCGCGGGCAATCCCGCCACCGGCACCACGGCGATTCCCACCGCGGTCGGGATATCCAGAAGCGGATTGTCGGACGTTATTTGCGGCGCGCCGAGGAAGGGGCGTCCGATCTCGCCGCATGCGGCCAGCGCCGTGACGAGAAGAATCGCGGCGACGATCCTGATCACGGCGCGAGGCCGATGGCCGAAAGCTGGCGGCCGTAGTCCGACTCCTTGGCCAGTGTCGCGCGCCGGTAGCTGAAGAACCGGTTTGCATCGGGGCAGGTGTCGCTTCCCTCGATCATCACGCGGCCCACCCCGGCGAGGGTCGCCAAGTCGCTGACGAACGCGGGAAGATTGAAGTGCGCGTGGCCTTCTTTCGGCGACGTCCCGAAGAATCGTCCGTAGGCGGCGTCGCGTTCCAGGAAACGCTCGACGAATTCGGCGCCGACCTCATAGGAAGCCAGCGCGATGCACGGGCCGACCACGGCCACGATCCGGTCCGCGCGCGCGCCAAGTTCCTCCATCGCATCGACCGTATTGCCGATCACGCCGTCGAAGGCGCCGCGCCATCCCGCGTGAGCCGCGCCGATCACGCCGGCGTCGGCGTCGGCGAACAGCACCGGGGCGCAGTCGGCGGTCAGGATGCCGAGCGCGATTCCGCGCTTGTTCGTGACTAGGGCGTCGGCGACCGGCGTGTCCTCGCGGCCCCACGGCTCTTCGACCGTGACGACTTCGGGCGTGTGTTTCTGGCTGAGCGTCACCAGCGACGTGAGGCCGAGATGTTCGACGCACCGCGCCCGGTTGCGCGCGACATGATCCGGATCGTCGCCCGCGCTGAACGCGACATTGTTCGACGTGTACCGGCCGGTCGAGACGCCGCCGTTGCGCGTGAAGAAGGCGTGGCGAAGGCCTTTGTGGGCGAGGTGCGGCGTTTGAACGCCGATGTTGGGATCGAGATGTGTCATACGGGCGCATCCTGCTCGAAACCTTCGCACGCGGCTAGTGCGGTGTGCGCGAACGCGAGCGCCTTGAACAGGAGCCCCATGCCGTCTGGTGCGATCAGCCGCTGCACAGCGCCCGTGATGGCTTGGGCGCGGGCTGCGTCTTTGCCGGCCGTGAGTTGCGCGGCGCGGACGGTGATCCCCAGGCGCGTGAGCCATTGGCCCTGCGGAACCGGCCCCCATACCTTCGCGCCCATTTCGCGGGCCGCCGTGGCCACGGCAGCGAAGTCCACATGCGCGGTCACGTCGGCCTCGCCGGCGTCCGCGAGGACGTCGTGATAGCGGTGCGCCTTGACCGCCTGCAGTGTGTCGCCAAGGGCCGTCGTGGTGTGGCCATAGTCGATCACCAAGGCCGCGCCGCCGTGATCGGTCAGCCGTGCGGCAACCCGGCGCGTCCAATCCAAGACGGCGGGTGATGTCTCGAAAATCGCGCCGAGGGGCGCGTCGGCCGAAATTGTCAGCGGAATGTCGAGATCGCGCGCGGCGCCTTGTGTGAACCGGAAAGTGCCGTCGGCGCCGACATCCACGGCGCGTTCAACCCAGCCGCGGTTGGTTTTTATCCATTGGCGGACGGGCAGGGCGTCGAGGAATTCGTTGCCGATCACGATGGACGTCCCGGCGGCGACCTCCGCGATGTCGTCGTGCCAGGTGACGTTTTCGCCTTTCAGCGCGGCGCGTTGCCGGTCGCGCAAGGCCGGGCTTCGTTCCACAAGGTGAATGCGCGCCGCATCCCTGAAGCCCGGCACCCGGCCGGCGGCCCGCAGCGCATCGGCCATCAACGTGCCGCGTCCAGGGCCGCATTCGATCAGCCGGAACGTTTTCGGTGCACCGAGCGCTTGCCACGTTACGGCGGTCCACAGGCCGACGATCTCGCCAAAGGTCTGGCTGATCTCCGGCGACGTAATGAAATCGCCGTCGCGGCCGAAGACGTCGCCCCGCGCGTAGTAAGCGTTCGCGCAAGCTTCCATATAGTCGGCGACCGGGAGAGGGCCGGTGCGCCGGATGCGTTCGCGAAGCGCCTCCGCGAGCGTCATGTTTTCGACGGCACCGGGCCCGCGCGCCGCGCCCGCCAGATAAAGAGAAGGCCGGCCAGCACCATCGGCACCGACAGCCATTGTCCCATGGTCGTGCCGCCCGGCAGGAACCCGATGAAGGTGTCCGGCTCACGGAAGAATTCGCCGACGATGCGGAAGAGGCCGTAGCCGATGAGGAAACAGCCCGCGAGCGTGCCCGGCCGGCGGCGGATCGCTTCGTTGCGCCACAACAGGTTGAGGATCACGAACAGCACGAGGCCTTCCAGCGCGGCTTGATAAAGCTGACTCGGATGCCGGGGAATATCGCCGGCACCCGGAAATACCATCGCCCAAGGCACGTCCGGCGCGGTGCGGCCCCACAGTTCGCCGTTGATGAAATTGGCGAGGCGTCCGAGGCCGAGGCCGATCGGAACCGCACAGGCGACGTGATCGCCCACGTACCACTTGTTCACCTTGGCGTAGCGCGCGAACAACAGGATCGCGACGATCACGCCCACCAGGCCGCCATGGAAGGACATGCCGCCCTCCCAGGTCTTGAAGATCGAGATTGGGTCCGAGAGATACTCGCCGGGTTTATAAAAGAGGACATAGCCGAAGCGTCCGCCGAGGATGACGCCGCCGAGCACCCACAGGAAGAAATCATCCACCTGATCGCGTGTCATCAGCGCGGGCGCGTGTTTCACTTGCCAGCGCACATAGGCCACGCCGGCGAACAGCCCGACGATATAGGCCAAGGCGTACCAGCGTATGGCGATGGGCCCGATTTGGATCAAGACCGGGTCGATGGCGGGGAATGCGATGGCGAACATGTTTATCTGTAAGGATCGGGCTGCGACAAAATCTTGACGGTTTTCGCGACGCCGTCCTCCAGGTTGGTGAACGGCGCGGTGTAACCGAGGCCGCGCAGGCGTTCCATGCGCGCTTCGGTAAAATACTGGTATTGGCCGCGAATGTCTTCGGGCGTGTCGCGCCAGATAATGGCGGGTTCCCGGCCCAGCGCGCGATAGACCGCATGCGCGAGGTCGAGGAACGAGCGCGCCTTACCGGTCCCCAGGTTGAAGATCCCGTTGGCGGGCGCGAGTTCAAACAGCCAGAGCATCACGTCGCAGCAGTCCTCGACAAAAATGAAATCGCGCATCTGTCCGCCGTCGGCGTAAGCGGGGTTGTGCGAGCGGAAGAGGGGATAGGGCGCTCCCGCGACCGCTTTCCCATGCACCTGAGAGACAAGGCTGGCCTGCGCGCCTTTGTGAAATTCGTTGGGGCCGTACACGTTGAAGAACTTCACGCCCGCCCAGCGCGGTGGCGCCGGCGCGCCGCTCGCCGCCTGCTCTGCGACCCAAAGGTCGAAGGTGTGTTTGCTTTGGCCGTAGGGATTGAGAGGGTGGAGATGCGCAAGACCTGCGAGCGTGTCGTCGTCCTTGAAGCCCGCTTTGCCGTCGCCATACGTGGCCGCGGACGACGCGTACACGAAGGGCACGGTATGGGCGGCGCACCAGCGCCACAGGTCCTGGCTCAAATGGACGTTCACTTCGGTCAGGCGCTTTTCGTCGCGTTCCGTGGTGGACGTCAGCGCGCCCAAATGGAAGACGCCTTTGATCTCGCCGCGCAGGTCCGCGAGCGCATTGGGGAGGAATTCCGGCGGCACGCGCCGCGCACTGCGTTTGGCGAGGTTGCGCGTCTTGTGGTCGTTCTCGCAGCGATCGACGACGGTGACGGGCCCCAGGCCGCGCTCTTCCAGGATCGCGACGAGGTTGGAGCCTATGAATCCGGACCCGCCGGTGACGATGAACATGCGCGCTCGTTTATAGTGTTGCCTAATGCCACATAGGCGCTGATATTACGATTAAGCAAGTCCAAGGAAACCAGCGATGCAATCGCAAAATCGTATCTTCGACGATCTCGCGCGCCTTAGCGGCGGCGCGCTCAGCGCGATCTCGGGTTTGAAACAAGAGATCGAAGCCATGGTGCGCGACCGTCTCGAGCGTGTGATGGCCGACGGCGGTTACGTGCGCCGCGAGGAGTTCGACGTTGTGCGCGCGATGGCCGTGGAAGCGCGCGCGGAACAAGAACGATTGGCCGCGCGCGTCGCCGAACTTGAGAGCAAATTGGCGCAACGCTAGCGTCCGCGCGCGCCGTGCGACCGGCAAGCGCGCGGACTCGTGAAAACCACTTATCCACAAGATTTCCGCGACTCGGCGATTTTCCTCGCTATTTTGTATTGCGGCACTTTGCCCCCTACTATATCTTGAAATCTGTACCCTTGTTTGACGAGGGATCGGCCCAGGGGATGGGTCGGGGTCCAGACCCGTGTTTGGTAGAGGGGAGGGTCTTTTGCAGACTAAAGATACGCTCCGCAGGCGGTCCGCCAGCAACAGCAACCCCATCGATTTCATCGAAGAATTCATCGCCGGCAAGGAATGGGTCCACGACCGCCGTTGCGAAACGGAACTCGCGGTCGAAGCACCCGGCTCCTGGTGCGACTACGGTATGTTCTTCGCCTGGTCGGAAGACCTCAAAGCCCTCCACTTCTCCTGTGCGTTGGATATGCGGGTGCAGTCCAAACTGATGGCGCAGGTTTACGAACTCATCGCAAAGCTCAATGAACGGCTCTGGATGGGGCACTTCGCGATCTGGGTGGAAGAAGGCATCCCGATGTTCCGCCATACCGTGCGGCTGCCGGACCGGCTGGACAGCGATCTCATCAGCGAACTTATGGATTTGGCCGTGTCGGAATGCGAGCGATACTACCCGGCGTTCCAGTTCGTGATCTGGGGCGGCCGGACGGCCGAAGACGCCATCGCGAGCTCCCTGCTCGATACGGTGGGCGAAGCCTAGCACGCTCTTGGGGCTCTCGCCTTCCGGGTGCTATCGTCCCTGTATGCAAGGTACAATTCTCCTCGTCGGTTGCGGCAAGATGGGCGGCGCGCTGCTCGCCGGCTGGTTTAAGCGCGGCCTTTCCCCTGTGGACGCCATCGTTGTCGAACCCGCCGGCCGCGCCAGCGTGACGGCGTGTTCCGATCACCGCGCGCTCACGGTGCTTCCGCATATGTCGGACGTACCGACGGACTTTCGTCCGGACGTCATTCTCTTCGCCGTGAAGCCGCAGATCGCCGATCAGGTGATTCCGACCTATGCAAGCTTCACCGCGCAACGTCCGGTCTATCTCTCGGTCATCGCCGGAAAGACAACCGGATATTTCCGCAAGCACCTCGGGGATGAAGCCGCGATCGTGCGCGCGATGCCGAATACGCCCGCGTCCGTGGGCAAGGCCGTCAGCGCGCTTTATGCGGCGCCGACCGTGAGCGAAGTGCAGCGCAGGGTCTGCGAAGTGTTGATGAGCGCCGTGGGCGAAGTCGCCTGGATCGGCGATGAAACCCAGATGGACGCGGTGACGGCGGTCTCGGGGAGCGGGCCCGCGTACGTTTTCCTGCTTGTCGAATGTCTGCGCGATGCGGGCGTCGAAGCGGGATTGCCGCCGGATCTCGCGTTGCATCTCGCGCGCGCAACCGTCGCGGGCGCGGGCGCGCTGCTCGGTAACAACGACACCGACCCCGCCGTGCTGCGCAAGAATGTCACCAGCCCCGGTGGCACCACCGAGGCCGCGCTCAATGTCTTGATGGCGGCGGACGGCCTGAAGCCGTTGCTCGCGCGTGCAGTTGCGGCGGCTACCAAGCGCTCCAAGGAACTCGCCGGTTAGCGCGCGGAAATTAATCGGATATAATTTCCGCTTCTCGTGGAGGTCCGCATGGCCAAGAAGCCTTCGAATAAAGCCGCGAAAGCGACCCTGCCCGCCGTGACCGCGCTCGACCGTATTCTCGACGCCGGCCTCGCGGAGGCCGCCGAGATGGGATGGCGTCATCTTTCCATGAACGCCGTGGCCGTTCGCGCGAAGCTCGCGCTGGGCGATGTGCTTTGCGAGACGCCGACCCGCGCGCATTTCGTTGCGCGCGTGCTGGATCGTCTGGACAAGCGCATGCTGACCGCCGTCAAAGCCGTCGACGAGGCCGACAGCGTGCGCGACCGTCTGTTCGACGTCGCGATGAAGCGTTTCGACGCCATGAATGCGGAGCGCGACGGCCTTCATGCGATGCTCACCGGCCTGCGTTTCGATCCGCCGGCCGCTGCGTTCGCGCTATGTCGCGCGGATCGGACGGCGGCTGCGATGTTGGCGGCGGCCGGTGTGTCGCCGGACGGTCTTTTCGGCTACGCCCGGGTTCAAGGCATGAAGGTCGTCCTTCTTTGTGCGTTGCGTGCGTGGATGGACGACGACAGCGCCGATCTTGCGAAGACGATGGCCGCGCTCGATCGCGCGCTCGAGCGTGCCGAACGCGCGGCGCGGTTCCGCGGATTCCGCCGCCCCGCGGCCGATGCGGCGTAGCGGCATGGGAAGGTTTCGCGTGATGCGGTTGACGGCTTTTGTGTTTGCGGCGTTGGCTTGGACCGGCGCACTGGCCGCCGAGGGCGATCCCAACCCCAACCACCCCGGCGAGGTCGCGCTCGGCCAGGATCGGGGCGTATGGGTTTACAAATCTTTCCCCGACTTCCTGCCGCTCTACATCTTCGAGGGCGATACGGACGGACGTTCCAATTGCGACGCGGTCTGCGCGGCGGTCTGGCCGATCATCCAGGCGCCCCAAACCGCGACGCCGACGGGCGAGTGGACCATCGTCCAGCGCGACGACGGGCGCAGACAATGGGCTTACAAAGGCAAACCCGTTTATACATTTTATTATGACCGCCCGTACGAGCCGAAAGGCGAGGGGCGTGTCGCCGGCTGGTGGCTTGAAGAGGATTTCGACGGAAAGCCGCTGCCGGGCGTGAAGCCCAAGCCGAAAACCGGCGCTCCGAAACCCGCCTGGCGGCTCCTGACGCCTTAAGACAGTCTAAGCCGAGAGCGTCACACTTCGCCGCGCGCAAGTTCCAGCGCATCGCGGTCCAGGACCACAATGCGATTGAGGCTTTTCTGCGCGATGGCGCCGCTTGTCTTGAACTGGCCCAGTGCACGGCTCACCGTTTCAATCGCCATGCCGAGATAGTTCGCGATGTCGGTGCGTGTCATCGGGAGATGAATGACGCCTTGGTCGTCCGTTGCGCGGTTCGCCATGTCGAGCAGGAACCATGCGATGCGCGCCTGAGCCGGCTTGTGGCACAACAGCACCATGCGCTGATAGGCGTCTTGCATGTTGCGCGCCGTCGTCTTGCGGACGTAGCGCGCGAAACTCTTGTCTTCGGTGAGCAGGGTTTCGATCGCCCGGCGCGGGTAGCGCACCAGAAGGCAGTCGCTGACCGCTTCGGCGGAGAAGAAATGCTCGTCGTCCGTCTCGAAGCCCAGCAAGTCGTCGGCGCGCAGGAATTCGCAAACCTGACGGCGGCCGTCGGCCATCAGTTTCACCAGGCGCGCGTTGCCTTCCACCAGTCTGTAACAAGAATCCGCGGTGTTGCCTTCCCCGAAGATTTCGTGGCCCCGTTTGACGGCGATGCGCGTGCCGAATCCGGTCAGCATTTCCAACGGCCGCACGACCGGAATGAACGAATCCTGCGACCAGGAGGTGGCCGCACCGGTGTTCGCAAGAGTTCCAGGGATCGTCAACAGCATGTTAGGCTCCTCGCCCCACGGCGGCGGAAATACCAATTTGATGAGGCCAGAATGAACGAGCACCCCTCTTCTCAATATTGGGAGTTGTTCGTACGGGATTTTACGTATTGCTCTCTGGGTGAATGGCGCATCGGTCTGCACGATCTCGGCTTCCCCACCGAAATCGGCGCTTGAGGCATGTCACAGGACCCGCAGACGGGAGCTTTTTCGGCAGCGACGGCGCAGGCGCGTCTGGACATCCTGCTGGACACGGCCGCCCACGGGATTTTCATGAGCGGCGCCGACGGCCGCATCCAGTCGTTCAATCCCGCGTGCGAGCGCCTGTTCGGTTATGTGGCCGCCGACATCGCCGGCCGGACCGTCGATACGCTGTTTGTGGATGCGCCCCCGCTCGGCGAGCTTCTTCGCCCGCATGCGGCGCCAGAATCGGGGCGGGAGCGGCATGTCGTCGGGCGCCGGAAGGACGGCGGGACATTCCCGGCCGCGCTCGCACTGGGCGAGGGTCACCTTGACGGCAAAAGCCTTTTTGTCGGGTTGATCCGCGATATCACCGCACAGAAGGACGCCGAAAACGCGCTGCGCGAGCGTGAGGAGAAGCTTCAATCGATCTTCGAGACCGGGCCCGACGCGATCATTATCATCAATGAAAACGGCCTGATTGAATCGTTCAACGCGGCAGCCGTGTGGCAGTTCGGCTATCTCGAAAGCGAGGTGGTGGGCCAGAACGTCAAGATGCTGATGCCCGCGCCCTATCGCGAGCGCCACGACGGTTACCTGAGCGCCTACCGCGCCACAGGCGAGAAACGCGTCATCGGCATCGGCCGCGTCGTCATGGGCTTGCGCCGCGACGGCAGTACGTTTCCGATGGAGTTGAATGTCGGCGAAATCCGGATCGGCGAGCGGCGTCTGTTCACCGGCTTCATCCGGGATATCACCGAGCGCCAGGGGGCGGAGCGCCGCCTGCAGGATATCCAGGCCGAGCTGCTGCATGTTTCACGACTGACGGATATGGGCCAGATGAGTTCGGCGCTCGCGCACGAACTCAATCAGCCGCTGACGGCCATCGCGAACTATGTGAAGGCGGCGCGACGGACGCTCGATCAAGGCGTCGAAAGCACGCGCCCGAAGGTCCAAGAGCTCATGGACAAGGCGGCGGCCCAGGCACTGCGGGCGGGGCAGATCATCCGCCGTTTGCGCGACTTCATCGAGAAGCGCGAGGATAACCGTGCGTTCGAGGACGCCAACAAAATCATCGAGGAGGCCATGGCGCTGGCCTTCGTCGGGGCCGCCGACGCAGGAATCGCGGTGACAGCGACGATGGGCGCCAATCTGCCGCCGGTCCTGATCGACAAGATCCAAATCCAGCAAGTGGTGCTCAATCTCGTGCGGAACGCCCTTGAAGCCATGGCCGGATGTGAGCGCCGCGAACTGCGGGTGACCACCGTCCTCGAAAGCGAGCGCTTTGTAACGGTCACCGTCGCCGATACCGGTCCCGGGCTTTCCGAGGAGGTGGCCGCCAAGCTTTTTCAGCCTTTTGTGACGACAAAACATGACGGTATGGGCATCGGGCTCTCAATCTGTCGTTCCATAGTGGACGCCCATGGGGGTAAGTTATGGGCCGAAACCAACCCAGGCGCTGGCGTGACATTTCATTTTCAGCTTCCGGTAGCTGAAGGCGAGACCAAGGACGAGGCTTCGAGATGACGGGCACGGTTTTTATCGTCGATGACGACGAGGCGGTACGCGATTCGCTGTCGGCGTTGCTTGAAGCCGAAGGTTTCGCCGCCGAGACCTTTGAGTCGGCCAAGGCGTTCCTCGCGGGCTTCGCGCCGAAAGACACCTGCTGTGTCGTCGCCGATATCCGTATGCCGGACATGGATGGGCTTGAGTTGCAGGAAGAAATCATCCGCAAGGGCTGGGGTCTGCCTGTGATTATCATCACCGGTCACGGCGATGTGCCCCTTGCCGTCCGCGCCATGAAAGCCGGCGCGGTGGATTTCATTGAGAAGCCGTTCGATGACGGCGCTCTCAAGGTCAGTATCGAGCGTGGACTTGAGCAGAGTCGCAAGGCGCGCGGCGAAAACGTGCAAGCGCAGGAAGCCGAAACGCGCATCTCGCAATTGACGGCGCGCGAGCGCGAGGTCATGGAGCACCTGGTAGCCGGCCGCCCCAACAAAGTTATCGCCCACCGGATGGACATCTCGCCCCGGACGGTCGAAGTCCATCGCGGCCGGGTCATGGAGAAAATGCAGGCGCGCAGCCTGTCGGATCTCGTGCGCATGGCGCTCGCCGCGAAGATCGAAATTCCCGCCGGCGTTTGAAGCGCCGCGTCGTCGCGCCTTTCCTAAGGACTACTACGTATATCGTGCGCGGGTGGCGTCCCGTAGGGTCGCCGCCATGGAAACAGACGCGCATTCCGATGCGAGGCAACGCCCGCCCGCCGTCTTCGTCGTCGACGACGACGAACCGGTCCGCGATTCGACCTGCGCGTTGCTTGAAGCCCACGGCATGGCGGTTAATGCCTTCGCTTCGCCGAATGATTTGTTGGGACGCGCGGCGTTTCAGGATGGTGATTGTCTCATCCTCGACAATCACATGCCCGGCATGACAGGCCTCGAGCTGGTCGACGCCTTACGTGTCCGTAAAATCCAAATCCCCGTCATTATGTTCACCGGCCGCGGCGACCTTGCCATGAAAGAAAGGGCGCGGCGCGCCGGCGTTCTCATGGTGCTCGACAAGCCGGTGAGCGAAGATCATTTGCTGCAAGCGATCGCGGTCGCCCGTTTGGCGGCGGACGAAATTCACTAGCCGATTTCTTTTTCAAGAACCTCTCCTCACCCGCCGCGGCGCACCGCCCGGCGGGTTCTTTTTTTGAGGCGCTTGAGATCCGACGTCAGATCGGAATGGTGACCGTTGCGCGCAGCCCGCCAAGGGGGCTGTCGTTCAGGACGATTTCGCCGCCCATCCCGCGTACGATGTCGCGGGTGATCGTCAGGCCCAACCCCACGCCGCCGGTTTCCGGATTGCGCGAAGGTTCGAGGCGATGGAAGGCGCGGAAGACCTGTTCGCGTTTGTCCTCCGGGATTCCGGGCCCGTCGTCGTCGACGTCGATCTGGATGGAGCCGCCGATGCGGCGCGCGTGGACGTCGACACGGGTGCCGTAGCGCACCGCGTTGCCGACGAGATTGCCCAGGCAGCGCTCGAAGGCCACGGCCTTCAGCGCCATCTGTTTCGGAAGATCGCCGGTCGATAGCGTGACCGCCGCCCCCTCGCGGCGGAAACGGCCGACGACGTCCTCGATCAGCTCGGCGAGGTTGGCCGGGGCCGCTTCCTCGGCGCCGTCGCCGCGCGCGAAAGCAAGATAGGCCTCGAGCATGCGCTCCATTTCGGCGACATCCTCGCGCAGGTCGGCGACGTCGTCGGCGCGGCTTTTTTCCATCATGGCGAGCTGAAGTTTCAATCGGGTCAACGGCGTCCTGAGATCGTGCGACACGCCCGCGAGCATCTCCGTGCGTTGGGTAATCTGACGCTGGATGCGCGCGCGCATCAGGTTGAAGGCGCGCGCCGCCTGTCGTACCTCGAAAGGTCCGTCGCTCGGGAAGTCCGGTACCTCGCGGCCCTTGCCGAAGTTCTCGGCGGCGCGCCCCAGCCTGCGCACGATCGCGACCTGACTGCGCAGGTACATGGTCGCCACACCGAACAAGAGGATCGACGACCCTACCATCCAGATCACGAAGACGTACGTCGTCGTCGAAAAGATGCGCCGCCTCGGCGCGAGCACCGTGATCAATCCGTCGTCCGTCTGCACCCGAATGGCCACCAGCCGGTCCGTGCGGAACGACAGACGGTCGATGCTGAACGGCTGGCGCAGGACGCCGCGCAAGGATTCGCGGAAGATCGCAAGATCCTCGGGTTCGTTCAGGGCGTCGGCGCGTTCCAGTTTCGCGCCGGGTTCCAGGCTGACTTCAAGCTCCATGGTTTGCCGCGCATTCTCGATGAACCACGCGCGTTGTTCCGGAGATTTGAATTCCGTCATCCAGGACGACACGGCGGCGATGTCCCCGGCCAAGTCCTGCGCCATGCGGCGGCTCATGGCGTCCCAGTGATTATCGTAAAACACATAGGTGGAAATGAGCTGCACGAGGATCAGCGGCACGACAATGGTAAGGCTGACGCGCGCCATCAGGGTGCGCGGCATGACGCGCTCGAGCGCCGCCGGCTCCGGCCATTTCAGCCAAGAGTCCTGCGGCATGTGCGCGCCCGGCTCGCCGTTTTTGTCGAGCGGTGTCATGGGTCGGTTCTCAAGCAAGCCGCGAGCAGCAAAAGGTGGAAGTCGGCTTTTGCGCCCGCGAGCGGCCAATCAAAAAAACAATCGAAGGACAGATCATGGATCGGTCCTGAGAATATAACCCGTGCCGCGCACAGTCTGGAGATAGCGCGGCTGCCGCGGATCGGGCTCGATCTTACGCCGCAGGCGCGTGATCTGCACGTCAATGGTGCGCGGATTGAAGCCGTTTTCCTCGGTGACGCCAAGGTCCGAACGTTCGATGGCCTCGTTGGCCTTCTGCGCCAACGTATGAAGCAGTTCGGTTTCGGCGATGGTCAGGTGGACCGGCGAGCCGTCCTGGGTGAGCTGTTTGCGCGCGATGTCGTACCGGCATGCGCCGAACTTCAGTTCGGTGCGCGATGTTTCGGGACGTGGTGGCGGCGCGCGCCGCAGAATGGAGCCGATGCGCAAGACCAGTTCCTTCGGCTCGAAGGGTTTGGCCATGTAGTCGTCGACGCCAAGTTCCAGCCCTTTGATGCGGTCCGTGGCTTCGCCCATCGCCGTGAGCATGAGGATGGGGACCGTGCTGCTTGTACGAATGGTTTTGGTGAGCGCGTAGCCGTCTTCGCCCGGCATCATCACATCCACGACCAGGAGATCGAAGGTGAGGGCGTTCATCTGGCGACGCGCTTCGGCGGCGTTCGCCGCGGCGCTCACCATGTAGCCGTTCTCGCGCAGGAACTTCTTCAGCAGCGTGCGCAGCCGCGTGTCGTCGTCCACCACCAGGATGTGCGGCGGATAGTGTTCGCTCGCGCGGCCTGGGGCGGTTGCGGTCATGATTCGAACGGACTGAGGAAGCGTTTGCGGGCTTTGGCATCCATGATGCCCAGCAGCACTTTGCGGAACCCTTCGACCGCGACCGCGCCGGCGTCCTTATAGGCGGCGGCGAAACGCATCCGCTGCTCGCTCGTCAGTTCGCGTTCGAGCGCCTTGCCCTTGTCGGTCAGATACAAGAGGCGCTGGCGGCGATCCCGTGTGCCCGGCTTTTGCTGGACGTACTCCTCGCGCACGAGTTGGCTCAAGACCCGCGAGAGGCTCTGTTTCGTGATGTTCAGAATGTCGAGCAGATCGCCCACCGGAATCCCCGGATAGCGTCCCACGAAATACATGATGCGGTGATGCGCGCGTCCGAAGTGCTGCCGGGCGAGGATCGCGTCGCCCCGGGCCGTAAAGTCGCGGTAAGCGAAAAACAGCAGTTCGATGGCCTGGCGCAGGTCGTCCTCGCGCAGGAACAGCGGATTGACGATGGTTTTAGGTTCGGCCATGGTCCACGCAAATTTCGGAAAGCTTTCCAGGAGCATAGCGCCTGGATATCGATTATGTCAGTAGTGTTGACATAAATAACTACGAATGTTACCGATGTTGACGCAGGCATGATGGAATGTTACCTGCTTATACATTATTCACGCAATAAAATTACGCGTCACGGAAACGGACCGAGGCGCGTACGCGCGTTAGGAGGTCTCCATGGGCGCTTCGTTTGACGATCGTGACGGCTTTATCTGGATGAACGGCCAGCTTGTTCCCTGGCGCGACGCCAAGGTCCACGTCCTGACCCATGCCCTTCACTACGGCTCGTCGGTTTTTGAAGGCGAGCGCGCCTACAACGGCAAGGTCTATCGGCTCGAGGAGCACACCGACCGCCTGTTCTATTCGGCGGAAGCGTTGGACATGAAGATCCCCTACACCGCGAAGGAGATCAACGACGCGACGTATGCGGTTCTCAAGGCGAACAACCAGACCGACGCCTACGTGCGCCCCGTCGTGTGGCGCGGTTCGGAGATGATGGGTGTCGGCGCGCAGGACTCGCGCATCAATGTCGCGATCACCTCGTGGCAGTGGGGCGCTTATTTCACGCTGGATGCGCGCCTGAAGGGCGTGCGCCTGCAATGGTCCGACTGGAAGCGCCCGTCGCCGGAAACCGAACCGGTGAAAGCCAAGGCCGCCGGTCTCTATATGATCTGCACCATCAGCAAGCATAAGGCCGAACGCGAAGGCTATGACGACGCGCTGTTCCTCGATTGGCGCGGTCAGGTCGCCGAAGCCACGGGCGCGAACGTGTTCTTCGTCATCAACGGCGAAATCCACACGCCGACGCCGGATTGCTTCCTCGACGGCATCACCCGCCGCGCGGTCATGGAGATGGCCCGCAAGCGTGGGTACAAGGTGATCGAACGCGCGATCATGCCGGAAGACCTGGCGAAGGCGCAGGAGTGCTTCCTCACCGGGACCGCGGCGGAAGTCACGCCGGTGCGCGAGATCGGTCAGTACAAGTTCACGCCGGGCGATGTCTGCCGCACCCTGATGGCGGACTTCGACGTCGCCGTCGGCAAGCAGATCGCCAAGTCGAGCGCCGCTTAATCGACTTCTTCATATGTGACGGCAAACCGCCGCGGCTTTAAAAGGCCGCGGCGGTTTTCTGTTTTAGGGCATGTGCCGAGGCGGCTGGACCTCGGGCGCTTCGGCTTTCACCAGTTTGTGCCAGGCGACGAGTGCGCCCGCCATCGAGGGGCGCTCCTCCGGCGTCTCCATGTATTTCTGCACGCCGCCGCGCCCGGCGGCCATCAACTGCGCGTCGGCGGGATCCAAGGCGCGCGCGTCCGCCAGGGCCTCTTTCGCCGCGGCCTGCAGCGCCGCGGGCGCGATTTGGTTCAGGAGATCGCCGGGCGAGGGAATTTCAAGGCGCGACGCCATCGCGCTTGCGGCGCCGGCCAGATAAAGCGCGAGGCCGCGGCGGCCTAGATCATCTTCCATGGCCCGCGCCACGTTAGCCGGCGCCGCCTCGATAAAGAAGCGCGCCAGCATCGTGCGCGACAGGTTCATAACGTGGGTGTCGTGATCCTCGCGCGGTTCGGCCCGGGGTTTGGATGGAACGGCGGTGCGTCCGGTCTCATGCGTGGAAACCGCGTCTTCCGGGCCGATCAACATGCGTGCGAGACGCGAGATGCCAAGGGGGCCGCGCAGCATCGTGAAAACGCTGAACAGCATCACGGCCACGAACAGCGTGGTCGACGCGCCGGGCGCCGGTGTGCGCGCAAGAACGCTCGCGAAGGATTCCTGCGTTGGGGTCAACGCCCAGGAGGCGATCGCGGTGATCAGTAAGGCCGTCACCAAGCCGACGCCGAGCGCCATGGTGGCGCGGAAGGCGAGCGGCGCGGGGCGTTCGTTGTGATTGGCGTAGGGCTGCTTTCCAGCACGGCGGCGGGAGGGCGCGCGCGCCGGGTCGCGCAATGCGTCGCGCGGCGCCGGGCGCGGGCCGATGGCCTTCGCGCGGTCGCTGACGAAAATGGTGATTTCCTGATTGCGCCCGCTCCGGGGATCGTACACATCGCGCACGACGCGAGTGGACAGACCTTCGGTCAGATCCAGCCGGCGGGCTTCCTTGAAGGCGTCGTCGCGGTCGGAGCGCGGATAGCGGACGCGCACGTGCCAATAACCGCCGGCGAAAACCTGCACCTCGTATTGAACGATATCGAACAAGCCCATGGCCGTTCTGGCCTCAACGTCCTGACAACCTGAGTGATCAACGCGCAAGTGTTGGGCGTGGTTGCGAAAATTCACACAACCGGGCCGATAGGATGCGGTGCATCCACAACGGGAAAGGTGTGTTTTTTTAAGGGGTTTCCCAACGGGCGGCGCGGGCGTCGTCGGAGGTGGCGGCCTCGACCCACGATGCGCCTTCGGGCGTCGTCTCTTTCTTCCAGAACGGCGCTTTTGTTTTGAGCCAGTCGATCAGGAAAGCGCATGCATCGAGCGCATCGGCGCGGTGGGCGGCGGCGGCGGCGACAAAAACGATGGGATCGGCGGGACGGAGGTCGCCGGTCCGGTGCACGACACGCACGCCATCCAGACGCCAGCGCTGCAACGCCTCGTCGACCAGCGCTTCGAGTTCGCGTTCGGCCATGCCGGGATAGTGTTCGAGGGTCATCGCGCTCACCGGTTCGCCCTGCGTCCGGTCGGGCCCCCGGAAGTCGCGCATCTGACCGACGAACACGGCGATGCCGCCAGCGTGGGGCGTTTCGTTCAGGAAGGCGTTGAGCTCCCGGCCCGCGTCGAAAGGTTCGCGCTGGACGCGGACCCGCGTCATCCGCCCGTCACCGGCGGGAAGAAGGCGACCTCGCGCGCGTCGCCCAGCCGGGCCGACAGCGGGACGTGGGTTTGATCGACCGCGCTTTTTATCGTCGTGCGCCGCGCAAAGGCGTCGGCGTGTTTGGCGCTGCGGGTCGCGAGCCAATCCATCAGGTCGTTCACCGTGACGACGCTGGGCGGGGGCGTCACGTCTTCCTGCGACAGTCCGATTGTTTCCTTCACCGCGGCGAAGTAGAGCACCGTCATGGCCATTACGCTTTGGCGCCCATGTGCTTCAGTCCGGCGCGCAGATAGTCGTAACCGGTGATGAGCGTGATCACCGCGGCAACCCAGATGCCGATCTCGCCGATCAGTTTCGCCGGGAGGTCCGGCGGTGCGATGTCGCCGACGATCAGGAAGCCGAGCGCGATCATCTGTACGGTGGTTTTCGCCTTGGCGAGTTTTGTCACCGGCAGACCGACGCGCAATTCCGCAAGGAATTCGCGCAAGCCCGAAACCATGATCTCGCGCAGTAGGATGACGAGGGCCGGGAACAAGGACCACTCGTTGACGCGTCCGGGCAGGGCCACGACCATGAACAAGACGGCCACGACAAGCAACTTGTCGGCAATGGGATCGAGGAAACGGCCTAACGCGGAAACCATGTTGGAGCGCCGCGCGAGGTATCCGTCGAAGAAATCGGTGATGCCCGCCAGCGTGAACAGCGCGCACGCCGTCCAGCGCGCGGGCGCGGTCTCGAACACCATCAGCACCAGCACGATGGGGATCACGAAGATGCGCGAGATCGTGAGAAGGTTGGGAAGGTTGAGCAAAGGGCGTCCTTTTCTATCCCCCAACTCTACTCGTCGGGATGGAAATGGTCATAGATTTTTTTCGCCGTCGTGGCGCTGATTCCGGGCACGGTCCGCAGGTCGGAAAGCCCCGCGCCGGCCACCGCCTTGGCCGAGCCGAAGTGTCGCAGAAGTGACTTCTTTCGCGCCGCGCCGATGCCGGCGACTTCATCCAGCAACGATTGTCCGATGGCTTTCGAGCGTTTCGCGCGGTGAGCCGAGATCGCGAACCTGTGCGCCTCGTCGCGAAGACGTTGCAAAAAGAACAGGGTCGGATGATTGGGCGGCAGCATGAAAGGCGTGCGGCCCGGCATGAAGAACTGCTCGCGTCCGGCGTTACGGTCCGGGCCCTTGGCGATGGCTGCGATGCAAAGATCGCCGATCCCCAGATCGGCGAGCACCCTGAGGGCGGTATTGAGCTGACCGAGCCCGCCGTCCAAGAGGACCAGATCGGGCCATTGCCCCAAGCTGCGCTCCGGATCGTCCTTCTGCGCGCGGGTGAAGCGCCGGGCCATCACCTCGCGCATGGAGGCATAGTCGTCGCCGGGGGCGAATTCCGCCGCCTTGATGTTGAACTTGCGGTAGGCGTTTTTCATCAACCCGTCCGGTCCGGCGACGATCATCGCGCCGACGGTGCCGGTGCCCGAGATGTGTGAGTTGTCGTACACCTCGATGCGCTGCGGCGGATTGGCAAGGCCGAAGACCTGGGCGGTGGCCTCCAGCAGTTTGCGTTGCGCCGCATTCTCGGCCATGCGCCGCAGCAGCGCCTCGCGGGCGTTGATCTCGGCGTGCTCCATCAGTTTACGCCGGTTGCCGCGCTGGGGCTGGCTGATCGATACGCTGCGGTTCGCGCGCAGCGACAGGGCTTCGACGATGAGATCGGCGTTCTGCGGGGCGACATTGGTGAGGATTTCCTTGGGCGCGGCGAAGGACTCGTAGAACTGCGCGAGGAACGCCTCGACGATCGCGCTGTCTTCCTCGTCGCCGGCGTGCGCCGGGAAATACGCCCGGTTGCCGAAATTCTGGCCGCCCCGGAAGAAAAACACCTGCACACAGGCGTTGCCGCCCGCGCGGTGCAAGGCAACGACGTCGACTTCCCCGACGCCTTCGACGTTGATGTCCTGATGCGCCTGCACCTGGGTCATGGCGCGGATTCGGTCGCGGAACGACGCGGCCGCTTCGTACTGCAGTTCCGCCGCTGCGGCGTCCATGCGGCGCGCCAGTTCCTGCTGCACGGTGCGACTGTCGCCGGTCAGGAACTCGCGGGCTTGGCGCAGCAGATCGGCGTATTCCTCCTGGCCGATGCGGTTCACGCACGGGGCCGAACAGCGCTTGATCTGGTACAGGAGGCAGGGGCGCGTGCGGGCCGAAAACACGGCGTCGGTGCAGCTCCGCAGCAAGAAGACCTTTTGCAGCGTCGTCAGAGTCGCGTTGACCGACATGGCGGACGCGAAGGGCCCGAAGTATTCGTTGCCTTTCCCCCGCGCGCCGCGGTGTTTCACAATGCGCGGGAACGCGTGGCCGCCCTCGATCATGATGTAGGGGAACGATTTGTCGTCCCGGAAGATGATGTTGTAGCGGGGCTTGAGTTGCTTGATCAGGTTGCTTTCGAGCAACAGGGCCTCAGCCTCGGTGTGGGTGATCACCACTTCAAAGGTGCGGGTCTCGAACACCATCCGCTGCAACCGGAGCGGCATGCGGTCGGTTCGGAGATAGGACGACACCCGTTTCTTGAGGTTTTTCGCCTTCCCGACGTAAAGCGCGTCGCCCTTGGCGTTCATCATCCGATAGACGCCGGGCTTCTGGGTCAGGGTACGCACGGCGTCCGTCAGGACGGCCAGGCCGTTCCCCAGCGCGGACGGGTCGAGCGGGGCGTCGTCATCCGGGAGGGCGTCCTGGGCCGCCGCCGGGTCGTCGGAAAGGTCGGACACGGACATGGCAGCCTATCTGCGGTGTTTCCCCGCCCCGGTCAATGAAGGGCCCCGTTTCCTTTGGCTCGCGCATCAAGGGCATCGAGCGCTGGTTTTTCCGGGGTGTGACCGTCCCGTGACGGATATCCACGAATCCTGTGGATAAGTCTGTTGAAAGCTAGTGCCCGATGGACCCCTTGCTTAAGGTTCCGGGGTTTTTGTTCTCTCTGCCTAAAAAAGGGGCACAAAAATTATAGCATTGAAATACATATATTTTTTACAAATGCGCGGAAGCTGGTAGCGACTCCGTTAGGGTTCGCGCCGCCGCATAGGGGATGCCAAAAGCTTCTCGAGCCGTTGTGCACAACTTGCCTTGACACACCGGTCCGGCTGGCCCTGCGTTGCGATTCGATTGCAGAAAAACACGCATTTTACGCGAGTCGCCGCAACCGGGGGTGGGCGGCCTTGCGGGACTACCGCAGCGGGATTTTGGACAGGCGTTCGATTTCCACACCCGCGCCGTTCGCGTCGGCGAACACGTCGAGTTTCTCGACCCGGACCCGGGCCGACCGGCACCTCGGGTTTTGCAGGCAAATCGCGGCGATCCGTTCGGCCAAAGTCTCGGCCAGATTGATATGGCCGTCGGCCACGATGCCGCGCACCCGGGTCACCACATCCTCATAACACACCACGTTTTCCAGCTTATCCTCGTGGGGCGCGTGGCCTTCCAGAACGCCCAGATCCACATTGATCCGCACGCGCTGCGGGCCGGTCTTTTCGTGCTGATGGATGCCGATGTTACAGGCCACGACCAGGTCGCGGACGAAGACATGCCGCAGGCCAGCACCGGCGTCGGCGATGCGAAGCGGCTCAACGACGGGTTTCAGGGAACTCATGGCGGTGGCACCTCATTCTTGGTCGCCGGCGTCCTGCTTCCACCCCAAATGCTGGCCGCCGTCCAGGGCAATCATCTGGCCCGTCATGGCCGGCGCATCAAGGATGAATCGTACGGCCGTGCAGATTTCCGCCGGGGTGGTCCCGTGTCCGAGGGGCATTCCGGCCCGCTGGCGGTCGAATTGGGCCTGGCTCTGGTAGGGGCTGGGCAGGGTGGGCCCGGGGCCGACCGCATTGACCCTGATCCGGGGCGCCAACGCCATGGCCAGGGTTTGCGTCAGGGTCCAAAGCCCGGTCTTACTCACGGTATAGGACATGAAGTGCGGCGTAAGCTGCCACACGCGCTCGTCGATGATGTTGATGACGCAGCCTTTGGCGGCGTCGGGCAGTTGTTTCGCGAAAGCTTGCGACAGGAAGAAGGGCGCGCGCAAGTTCACGGCCTGGTGGCGGTCCCACGAGTCATGTGTTGCGGTCATCGCCTCGTCGCGCTCGAAGATCGAGGCGTTATTGATCAAACATCCGATGGGGCCGAGCGCATTGACCGCGTTGGGCACTAATGTGTCGACGGCCGCCGCGTCGGCGAGATCGGCTTTGAGGGCGACCGCCTTCGCGCCGGAGTGTTGGACCGCGGCAACGGCGGATTCAGCCTCGGCGGCCGAACCATTGTAATGAATCGCAACCGACCAGCCGCGCGCGCCGAAATCCTCCGCCAGCGCGCGCCCGATGCGTTTGGCCGCGCCTGTGATGAGCACAGTGCGGGGGATGTCCGAATCCTGAAGTTCGCTTGCCACGTGAAGACCTGTAATTTGCGCTTCTACCTATCCATAGCCGATGCAGGGCACAAGGCTGTTACCCCTTTGCGCGCCCGTCGCCACTTGCGGGCGGGACACAAACCGGGACAGATTGCTTTATGAATATGAACGTTTCCAAGTCCAACGCGCCGCGCCGGCGGACCCCGGCGTGGGTTCTCGGCGGCGTCTTAAGTCTCGTTCTGATCGGGTTCTGGGCTGTCTATCTGACGCTGGCGCCGGTTCCGTCGGTGCGTCCGCCGGAGTCCGCGCCCGGTGTTATTCCCGCCGCGGGCTCCGGGGAATTGCGCCTCCTGGTGTGGCGCGATGTGATTCCGGGCGAGGTGATCGGCGGGTTCGAGGCCGATACGGGCCTGAAAGTCGTCGTCGACCGGTACGATACGCTGGACGAGCTGCGGACCCTGGCCGACGGCGGCGCCTTGACGCACGATCTGATCCTCACATCGGGGATCGGTTTGAAACGCCTCGCCGAAGCCGGTGTCTTAAGCGAGCTTTCCTCCGACCGCCTCACGAACGGCGCCAACCTCGACAACGCGGTCACGTCGCAAGCTGCGATCTACGATCCTGGAAACGATCACGGAATCGTCGCCGCGTGGGGCACATTGGGCCTCGCTTTCGATCCGGTGAAGATCGCCGCGCGCCTTCCTGTTGATACGCCGCTCGAAAGTTGGGCGCTGCTGCTTGAGCCGGATTATGCCGCCAAACTCGCCGATTGCGGCGTGCAAGTCGTTGATACGCCGCGCGGCGCATTTCCGATCGCCTTGCGCTATCTGGACCGGCCGCCGTCGTCGGGTGCGGCCGAGGACACCGAACTCGCCAGCCGGCTTTGGGAAGCGGTGCGGCCGAGTATCGCCAAGTTCAGCGCCGCGGACATCGTCGACAGCCTCGCGGTGGGCGATGTGTGTCTGGCGCTCGCGACGTCCGGCGACGTTTACCGCGCCCGGGCGATGATCGCGGCGGCCGGACGCGGTCCCGAACTGCGCTATGTGCTGCCAGCGCAGGGCACCGTAGCCTGGTTCGCGATGTTCGCGATCCCGAAGGCCTCCGCCAATCCGGATGCCGCGCGCCGGTTCATCGACTACACGCTGCGGCCCGAAGTTGCCGCCCGCGCGACAAACGCGACGGGCTACGGCAACGCGGTCGCGGCATCGGCGCTTTACGTGAAGCCCGAAATCAAGAACGATCCGGTGCTGCTGCCGCCGTCCGAACGGCTCGGCGAGTTCATCCTCGAAACAGATGTCACGCCGGAAGCCGGGGCGTTGCGCGACCGTTTCTGGCAACTCATCAATACGCCGCAAGCGGTCGTGCCGCCTGCGCCATCGGCTCTCCCGGAAGAACCGGCCGCGCCACCGACCGAGACGGCGGAGCCGCCGTCCCAATAACGGCGCATATACGCCGCGCCATCGCGGCCTATACGCGCTCTATATTTTTCCGGCTGGCGGACTTCCTCGAATCTATACGTGAAGAGGCCGATATTCCGATCATCGAGCGTGATCGCGAGGCCGCTTCACATGAACCCCAAAGCCGCTGCTCCGGATGAGAAAACGCGCGCCCTCCGGCAACGATGCGGGTCGGCGTTGACGGCATGGGCGGCGCTGCCGCCGACACGCGCCAACAGGCGCTACATCATTTGGACGGGGTTGACGATGTTGCTGATCGTCATCGCCTCGCGGCATGAAGTCTCGCAAGTCGCGCTCGTGCGCGACTTAACGATGGTGATGATGGGTGTGCACGGGCTGCTTCACGTGACGCTCCTGGGCGCCTTCGATTGGCTCTCGCGTAAAGGAATCCCCGAAGCACAGCGGGCGCGCGAGGCATATCTCGCGCCGCGACGCGTCACCAATCTCGATCTGGCCGCCGTGTGGGCCGCGTTTTTCGCGATCGTTGCGATCTTGCGCGCCATCCTGCCCTTTGCCGCGCCGGAATGAAATCTCGATCGACGTTCTCTTGCGGCGGAGAGGGGCGAGTCCGCGCGCTCCGCGCCGGCCGCATATATGCGGCATATATAACTTCGCCGGATACGCTCCCTCGAATCTATATCTCCCTTTCACCCAGTATTCACAGCACGGTCGGCGTGGTCGTCCGTGCACGCACACATCCGAGGTTCGCCATGCTTGACGTCATTCTCATCCTCGCCGGAGTAGCCTTTCTGGTCGGCTCCATCGCTTACGCTTCCGCCTGCGATCGTCTTTAGGAACTCGGCATGATCCTCGACTATGCCCTGGCCGCGATCGTTGTCGTCGGCCTCCTCATCTACCTCGTTTACGCCCTCGTGCGTCCCGAGCGCTTCTAGCGCGTCCGGCTTCCTCCTTTCCAGGAACTCTCCCATGACCGGCATCGGCTGGATTCAAATCATTCTCTACTGTGTGGCCGTTCTGCTGCTCGTAAAGCCGCTGGGCGCCTATATGACCCGGGTTTTCAACGGCGACCGCACGTTCCTGTCGCCTGTGTTGGGGCCGATCGAGCGCGGAATCTACCGCTTGTGCGGAATTACCGAGAAACACGAGCAACACTGGCTCTCGTACGCCACAGCGATGCTGTTCTTCAGCATGGCCGGCTTTGTCGCGCTTTACAGCTTGCAACGCCTGCAGGGCTTTTTGCCGGCCAACCCCCGGGGGCTTTCCGGCGTCGAACCCACACTGGCGTTCAACACGGCGGTTAGCTTCGTCACCAATACCAACTGGCAATCCTATGTACCGGAATCGACCATGAGCTATCTCACGCAGATGGCGGGCCTTTCCGTGCAGAATTTTGTGTCGGCTGCCACGGGGATGGCGTTGGCCATTGCGCTCGTGCGTGGGTTTGCGCGCCGGTCGGCGACGACCATCGGCAGCTTTTGGATCGATTTGACCCGCGCGACGCTCTACGTCCTGCTTCCGATCTCGATCGTCGTCGGTTTGTTCTTCGTCTGGCAGGGCGTGCCGCAGAATTTCAACGCCTACACCGAAGCGACGACGCTGGAAGGCGCGCGCCAGATGATCGCACAAGGACCGGTGGCGTCCCAGGAAGTGATCAAGATGCTGGGCACCAACGGCGGTGGTTTCTTCAACGCCAACTCATCGCATCCGTTCGAGAACCCGAACGCATTCACCAACTTCGTGCAGATGGTGCTGATCTTTTCGCTGGGCGCCGCGCTCACGAACGTTTTTGGGCGCATGGTGGGCGATCAACGTCAGGGTTGGGCGGTGCTTGCGGTGATGGGCGTGCTGTTCATCAGCGACGTCACCGCGGCCTACTGGTCGGAAAGCTCCGGCAATCCCGCGTTCACTGCGATCGGTATCGACCAGGCGAATTCGGCGCTTGCGCCGGGCGGCAATATGGAAGGCAAGGAAGTTCGCTTCGGTATCGCCAACTCGGCTTTGTTCGCCACCGTGACCACCGCGGCGTCCTGCGGCGCTGTCAATGCGATGCACGACAGTTTTACGCCGCTGGGCGGAATGATCCCTCTTATCAATATGGAACTCGGCGAGATCATCGTCGGCGGTGTCGGCGCGGGTCTCTACGGCATGCTCCTGTTCGCGATCATCGGCGTTTTTGTCGCCGGCTTGATGGTTGGCCGCACGCCCGAATACGTCGGCAAAAAGGTTGAAACCAAGGACGTAAAAATGGCGATGTTGGCGATCCTCGTTCTGCCGCTCGCGATGTTGGGCTTCACCGCGCTTGCCGTCGTCCTCGAGGTCGGTACTGCGAGCCGCGCCAACATGGGTCCGCACGGGTTCTCGGAGATTCTCTACACTTATACGTCGGCTACGGCGAACAACGGCAGCGCCTTCGCGGGCATCTCCGCCAACACGCCCTTCTACAACCTGACGCTTGGGTTTGCGATGCTCATCGGGCGCTTCCTGATGATCGTACCGATGATGGCGTTGGCGGGCTCGTTGGCCGCCAAGAAGGTCGTGCCGGTTTCGTCCGGGACGTTCCCCACCACCGGACCTTTGTGGGTCGGCCTCTTGATCGGCGTGATCTTGATCATCGGCGGCCTGACCTTCTTCCCCGCCCTCGCGGTTGGGCCGCTGGTCGAGCACTTCGCCATGCTCGCCGGTCAAATCTTCTAATCAGCCAGAGTAACACCCATGGACCTCTCTAAACCTCGCACCCGCACGCCAATTGCGACCCTCGGCGACGCGAAAATCCTCGGGCCGGCCGTGGTGGCGGCGTTCAAGAAGTTGAACCCGGCGGTTATGATCAAGAACCCGGTGATGTTCGTGGTGGAAGTCGTCGCCATGCTCACCACCATCTTGTTTATCCGGGATCTGGCGACGGGAGGCGATAACCTCGGCTTCGCGTTCCAGATCAACATGTGGCTGTGGTTTACGGTTTTGTTCGCAAACTTCGCCGAAGCCGTCGCCGAGGGGCGTGGTAAGGCCCAGGCTGCGACCTTACGGAAGACGAAGACGGAAACCACCGCGAAACTTCTGGCCAACATCAATGCCGCCCAGTGGCGACAGGCGCCGGCCACCTCCTTGAAACCCGGTGATGTCGTCCTGGTTGAAGCGGGTGATCTTATCCCCAGTGACGGCGAAGTCATCGAAGGCGTTGCTTCGGTGAACGAGGCGGCGATCACCGGCGAAAGCGCACCTGTCATCCGTGAAAGCGGTGGTGATCGGTCGGCCGTCACCGGCGGCACCACTGTGATCTCGGATCGTATCAAGGTGAGAATCACGGCGGCGCCGGGATCCACCTTCATCGACCGTATGATCGCGCTGGTCGAAGGCGCGCAACGCCAGAAGACCCCGAACGAAATCGCGCTCAATATCCTGCTCGCGGGCATGACGTTGATCTTCGTCTTCGCCGTTGCCTCAATCCCGAGTTTCGCGATTTACGCCGGGGGCGGCATTTCCGTCCTCGTTCTCGTTGCGCTTTTCGTCACCTTGATCCCGACCACGATTGGCGCGTTGCTTTCGGCGATCGGGATCGCGGGGATGGATCGTCTTGTGCGCTTCAACGTGCTTGCGATGTCGGGCCGCGCGGTGGAAGCCGCGGGCGACGTCGACACGCTGTTGCTCGACAAGACGGGAACCATCACCCTCGGCAATCGTCAGGCGACGGAGTTCGTGCCGCTGACGGGCGTGAGCGAACGCGAGCTGGCGGATGCCGCGCAGTTGGCGTCGCTGTCCGATGAAACGCCTGAAGGCCGGTCTATCGTCGTTCTGGCGAAGGAAAAATACGGCATTCGTGCGCGCGATATGGCGCAGCTTCATGCCAAGTTCATCCCGTTCACCGCGCAGACGCGTCTCAGTGGGATCGATATGGACGGGACGCACAGCCGTAAAGGTGCTGTCGACGCCGTCCTTGCGTTCACCCAGGTCTTCGGCGATCCGGCGGAGCGTGAACTCCAGGGCATCGCCGAAGGTATCGCGAAAGCCGGCGGCACACCGCTCGCGGTTGCGCACGGTCGCCGTCTCCTGGGGGTGATCCAACTCAAGGACATCGTGAAAGGCGGTATCCGCGAGCGTTTCGCCGCCCTGCGCAAGATGGGCATCCGCACGATCATGATCACCGGCGACAATCCCTTGACCGCGACCGCCATCGCCGCCGAAGCGGGGGTCGACGACTTTCTCGCGCAGGCGACACCGGAAACCAAGCTGAAACTCATCCGCGACGAGCAGGCCAAGGGCAAGTTGGTGGCGATGTGCGGGGACGGCACGAACGATGCGCCTGCATTGGCGCAGGCGGACGTTGGCGTCGCGATGAACACCGGCACCATGGCAGCTCGCGAAGCCGGGAACATGGTGGATCTGGACAGCGATCCGACGAAGCTCATCGAGGTCGTCGAGATCGGCAAACAACTCCTGATGACACGCGGCGCCTTGACCACGTTCTCGATCGCCAACGACGTCGCGAAGTACTTCGCCATCATCCCCGCCATGTTCCTAGCATTCTATCCGCAGCTTCAGGCGCTGAACGTGATGAACCTTTCGACGCCGGAGAGCGCCATCCTGTCGGCGATCGTTTTCAATGCGCTGATCATTGTTGCTTTGATCCCGCTTTCGTTGAAAGGCGTCGCGTATCGTCCGGTCGGCGCGGCCAACATCCTGCGTCGTAATCTTCTTGTTTATGGTCTCGGGGGACTGATCGTGCCCTTCATCGGCATCAAAGCGATCGACGTCGTCGTGTCGGCCCTTGGCCTCGCTTAAGGAGAAACGCCATGCTTAGTCATTTTCGCCCCGCGTTCGTCTCGATTGTGGCGCTTACGGTCATCACGGGCCTGTTCTATCCGCTCGGCATGACCGGCATCGCACAAACCCTGTTTCCACGGCAAGCCGACGGCAGCTTGATCGAGAAAAATGGAAGCATCATCGGCTCGGAATTGCTCGGTCAAAGCTTCTCCGATCCGAAATACTTCCAGGGTCGTCCTTCGGCGACGAGTGGACCCGATCCGGGCGACCCGTCGACGACGACCTCGGTTCCCTACAACGCCGCGAACTCGTCGGGGTCGAACCTGGGCCCAACCTCGGCCGCACTGATGGATCGTATCAAGACCGACGTGGCGCGCCTGAAGAAAGAGAACCCCAACATGTCGATTCCCGTCGACCTCGTCACGTCGACCGCCAGCGGTCTCGACCCGCATATCTCACCGGCGGCCGCACAGTTTCAAATTCCACGCGTCGCCAGAACGCGTGGTCTGCCCGAGGATCGTATTCGCCGACTTGTGGATGAATATACCGAAGGCAGAACGCTCGGCCTATTTGGCGAACCGCGCGTAAACGTTCTCAAAATCAATCTCGCCTTGGACGGCCTTTCATAGGCCGCCTACGCTTACATCATATAAGGAGTGTTACCCTTGATCGCACGTTTGGGAGTCGCGGCCTCGCTCGTTGCCGCCGGCCTGTGCACTAGTGCTTTCGCCGCGGAGGACACGCCCGCTGAAAGCTGGCTCCCTGGAAGTTTCGCGGCCAACGTGGCCATCACGTCGGACTATGTGTTCCGCGGAATCTCGCAGACCAACAATGAAATCGCGGTCCAAGGTGGTCTCGACTGGGACACCGGCGCGGGGTTCCACTTCGGCGTTTGGGGGTCGACCCTCGACTTCCAAGACAACGACGAGGCCAGCGCAGAGATAGATCTCTATGCCGGCTATGCGGGCAAGATCAACGACGCGCTGTCGTACAATGTCGGCGTAATTTACTACGCCTATCCCGGCGCGGCCGGATCGTTGAACTACGACTATTGGGAAGTCTTCGGTAAGGCGGCTTACGACTTCGGCTCGGCCACGGTGAACCTCGGGCTCTACTATTCACCGGATAATACCGGGAGCACCGGGCCGGCGACCTACCTGACGAGCGGCGTTACCGTGCCGCTCGGCAACGTCTTCAGCATCAGCGGTGGTTTGAACTCCTATTTCCTCGATCGGGGCCATACGCCGGCGGCCTTGTTCCCGGATTATCTGGATTGGAACATTGGCGCGAAAGCCAATGTGAACAACTGGTTCAACATCGACGTCCGCTACTACGATACCGATATCGCCGGCGAATGCCCCGCGGCCAACGGCAAGCGCTGGTGCGGCTCGAAGGTCGTCGCAACTCTGGCCAGGACGTTTTAGCTGCTGTGCTTGTGTGGCGGGAGGACTAGACTCCCGCCGCGGATACGCCAAGGAGTGAGATGGCGGAAGATAGACGAGACCGGGACGCAAGGCCGTCCCCCGATGCGCTTCTCAAACAGGCGACCGCGGACTTGCGCGGTCGCCTGAAGGTCTTTCTGGGCGCGGCGCCGGGGGTGGGCAAGACGTACGAAATGCTGAGCTCCGCGCAAGCCAAACGCCGTGACGGCGTCGATATCGTGGTCGGTGTCGTCGAGACCCATGGCCGCAAAGAGACCCAGGCGCTGCTGGAAGGGTTGGAGACGATCCCGCGCCGGCCGGTCGACTACAAAGGCCGCGCCCTCGATGAGATGGATATCGACGGGATTTTGAAGCGCCGGCCAAAACTGGTCCTGGTGGACGAACTTGCGCACACGAACGCGCCGGGCAGCCGTCATCCGAAGCGTTACCTTGATGTCGAGGAACTGCTGGCCGCAGGGATCGACGTCTATACCACGCTCAATATCCAGCACGTCGAAAGCTTCAATGACGTCGTCGCGAAGATCACGCATATCCGCGTGCGTGAGACGGTGCCCGATTCCATCATCGACCGGGCCGACGATGTCGAGCTTGTCGATCTCACGCCCGAAGACCTCATTCAGCGTCTGAAAGAGGGCAAGGTCTATGTGCCGGAACAGGCGCAGCGCGCGGTCCGGAACTACTTCATGCCGGGCAATCTCACGGCCTTGCGCGAACTCGCGCTACGCCGGACCGCCCAGCGCGTCGACGACCAGATGGTCACCTATATGCGCGCGCACGCCATTTCGGGGCCATGGGCGGCGGGCGAACGCATCCTGGTGTGCGTCAACGAACAACCGAGCTGTCTCGGCCTTGTGCGCTATACGCGCCGGCTGGCCGATCGGCTCCGCGCGTCATGGACGGCGATTCATGTTGAAACCTCCCGTTCGCTTCGCTTGTCGGACGCGGAGAAGGGTCGTATTGCGGAATGCCTGCGTTTGGCCGAACAACTCGGCGCGAACGTGTTGACCGTTCCCGCGGCCGATGCCCCGAGCGGCGTGCTCGACTACGCGCACGCGAACAACGTCACACACATCGTCATCGCGAAATCACGGCGTTCGCGCTGGTCGGAGGTCTCCCGGGGGTCTGTCACGCATCAGTTGATTCGCCGCGCCGGCGACATCAGCGTTCATGTGATTGCCGAGGATAAGGCGCTGCGGACCGCTGAAGAGGGGGATCAGGACGCCGAACCCGCACGCGAAGGATTCGCGCTCGCCGCTCACGCAGGGACGCTTGGTCTGGTCGCGGCGGCTACCGTCATCGGCCTTGGCCTTGAACAGATTCTTGAGATCTCGAGCCTCTCCCTCGTGTTCCTGACGGCGGTGCTCGCCAGTGCGGTGACCTACGGCATCTGGCCGTCCGTCTTCGCAGCGGTCGCCAGCGCGTTGGCCTACAATTTCTTTTTCCTGCCGCCGCTCTACACGTTCACCATCGGCGACCCCGAGAATATGCTGGCGCTTTTCTTCTTCATCGCGGTGGCGGTCGTGACGGGAAATCTCACCGCACGCATGCGCGCGCAGGCGATCAGCGCGAGCCAGCGCGCGCGCACGACCGAGGAGTTATATACCTTTAGCCGCAAGCTCGCGGGGGCGGTGATCCTTGACGATCTCCTTTGGGCGACGGCTTACCAAATCGCCTCGATGCTCAAGGTGCGTGTGGTGCTGCTGTTGCCCGAAGACGGCGCTATCGCGGTACGTGCGGGTTACCCGCCCGAGGACACGTTGGCGGAAGCCGATTTCGCCGCCGCCAAGTGGACGTGGGAGAACGGCCGCTCAGCCGGACGCGGCGCCGATACGCTCCCAGGAGTGAGTTGGTTGTTCCTGCCGATGCGCACCGGCCGCGGGTTGGTGGGGGTCGTCGGGCTCGACAGCGACCGGCAGGGGCCGCTGCTAACGCCCGACCGTCGACGGCTGCTGGACGCCCTGGTGGATCAAGCCGCCCTGGCGGTCGAACGCATCAGTTTGGCCAAAGACATCGATCAAGCCCGCCTGACAGCGGAGACAGAGCGTCTGCGCGCAGCGCTTCTTACATCGATCTCGCACGATCTCCGCACGCCGCTGGCATCGATCCTTGGCGCCGCGACCAGCCTCCGGAACTTGCGCGACACGTTGGACGAGAACGCCAAGATCGAACTTGCGGGTGTCATCCAGGATGAGGCCGAACGTCTGAACCGGTTCATCGCCAATCTGCTCGACATGACCCGGCTCGAGTCCGGAAAGATCGTGCCGCGCGGCGAGCTCATAGACATCGCGGATGTAATCGGCAGCGCGCTCGAACGCGCGCGGAAGGTCATCGGCGACCACCCCGTCGACATCGATGTCGTCCGCGACCTTCCAATGCTGCGCCTCGATCCTGTTCTGTTCGAACAGGTGCTGTTCAATCTGTTCGATAACGCCGCGAAATACTCTCCGGACGGGGCGCGGATTACGCTCGCGGCGCGTCACGACGGAAATCACGCCACATTACGCATCACCGACGAGGGCGACGGCATCCCTGAGGCCGATCTCGAACGCATCTTCGACAAATTCTATCGCGTGCACAGCGGCGACAGGCGCCGGGCCGGGACCGGCCTGGGGCTGGCCATTTGCCGCGGCTTTGTCGAGGCCATGGGAGGCGCTATTGTCGCCGGGAACCGGAAAGATCGTCCGGGCGCCACCTTCACCATCACGTTACCCATCCCCGCGGAACAATCCGTTTCCATCGAAACGCCATGAACGCACCGTCTGTCAGGATTCTTGTCGTCGATGACGAACCGCCGATCCGCAAGCTGCTGCGGACCAGCCTGACGCCACAAGGCTATCAGGTGCTCGAAGCCGAAGATGGGGCGCAGGCGCTGAATCTCCTGGGACGCAACGCGGTCGATATAATGGTGCTCGATCTCGGTCTTCCGAATCTGCATGGATTCGACGTCATCCAGCGGCTGCGCGAGGCGAAGTCCCATATCCCCATCATTGTGTTGTCGAGTCGCGCCGACGAGGCCGGCAAAGTGAAGGCGCTCGACCTCGGGGCCGATGACTATGTGACAAAACCGTTCGGGGTCGACGAGCTGCTTGCGCGCATCCGCACCGCGCTGCGTCATCGTCTGCAGCAGGATGGAACCGCTCCTGAGTTCGTCAGCGGCAATCTGCGCGTCGATCTGGTGCGGCGTTTCGTCAGCGTGCGCGGCGAGGAAGTCAAACTCTCGCCGCGCGAATACGATATTTTACGGTTGCTTGTGCTTCACGCCGGCAAGGTGCTCACTCATAAATTCATCATCAACGACGTATGGGGCGGGCAGACGGACGTACAGTACTTGCGTATCTATGTGCGCCAGCTTCGTCAGAAGATCGAAGACGATCCGGAGCGGCCACGGCATATCTCGACTGAACAGGGTGTTGGTTACCGCCTGCGTCTTGCGCGCGACGGCGATGTTTAAGATCTGCGATATCCTTGACCGGCGTCATGTCGTGCCGGGGTTGGCCGCGCCGGATAAAGCGGCGCTGCTGGCCGAGCTCGCGCGGCGAGCCGCCGTAGCATTGAAACTCGATGAGAACGGTATCGCCGATGCGTTGCTCCAGCGCGAGCGCTTGGGGTCCACGGGCGTCGGCGGCGGCATCGCTATTCCGCATGCGCGTGTTCCCGGCCTTGCCCAGGTTTTCGGCATGTTTTTCCGCCTTGAACCGGCTGTGGACTTCGCAGCGATCGACGGCGCGCCGGTGGACCTCGTCTTTTTGATCCTGACGCCGACGGAATCGACGTCCGCCCATCTTGCATGCCTGGCTGCGATTTCGCGCCGTCTGCGCGATCCTGAAACCGTCGGCGCGGTACGCCGCGCCGAGAATGCGAAGGAGATTTACGCGGCGGTCGCGGCTTAAATCCGCCCGTCCGTTTCGATTCCGATGAAACAGATTCTAATTGAGGCTGCCGCCCTTCTTGGCGTCGACCTTCATCATCTGCATGCTGATCTGGATGGGTTTGCCGCTGAACAGCGCACCCGTTTCATTTCCGGCGATCAGCGTGAACAGGTAGCCTTCCTTCGTCTTGTCGTCGATGGCGCTCATGGTCAGCATGAGGCCGGGGCCGGACCTGGTCGGTAGGGTTTCGTCGCTTTCCGTCGCGATGGTCACGCCGGGCTGGCCGGCGCGCTGCACCAACTCGCGGAATTCCTTCTCAACGGTTTCACGGTTGGCCGCCTCCACCCAAACGGTGCAGGCATTTGTCTCCGAGTGCAACGACAGCACGAAGCGGCGCTCGCCGCGGCCCGGCAACCGCCACGCCTGGCCCTTGCGGTCGTTACCGATGTAGTTCGCAAGTTCACCCGGATCCTTGACCGCTTGGTAGCGTCGGTTGGCGCGCTCGCGCACCGCATCGGCATCGGCCAGATTGCTGACGCAGGCCGAGGTGAAGAAGTTAATCGCGGTGATGGCGTAGTAGTCTTGCGCCCGCGCGGCGTCCTCTGCGCCCAACAAGGCGCCGGCGGCGGCGAGGCTGGCGAGAGCATAACGCATGAGGCGGCGGTCCAGATCGGTGATCGAATCCCAGCAGTCTAGGACAAATCGCCGAAAAGACTAAGCGAGTTCCCCAGCGCCGGCAGGCGGCACGGTTACACCATCCTGTACATACGCGTTTAGCTTGTTACGCAGCGTGCGGATGGAAATACCGAGAATGCGCGCCGCGTGGGTGCGGTTCCCAAGGGTGTGTTTCAGCGTATCTATAATGAGGTCGCGTTCGACGTCGGCGACCGTGCGACCCACAAGGCTGCCGGTTCCCGCGGCGCCCGCGGCCGCCTCGCCGCCCATCAACATGATGGCGTCGGTGTCGATCTCGTCGCCGACCGCCAGAAGGACCGCGCGGTGCAGGGTGTTCTCCAACTCGCGGACGTTGCCGGGCCAGCTATGCGCCTTCAAGGCGGCCATCGCGGCGGCCGAGACCGGGCGCACCGGAACGCCGTTTTCCTCGGCGCATTCTTTCGCGAAATGGGCGGTCAGCACGTCGATGTCCTTCGGCCGATCGCGCAAGGCGGGCAGGGCCACCTTCACGACGTTCAGACGGAAGTACAGATCCTCGCGGAACTTTCCGGCCTTCACGGCTTCTTCCATGTTCCGGTTGGAAGTGGCGACGATACGCGTATCCACCTTCACCGGCGTATTGGATCCGATGCGCACGACCTCGCGTTCCTGGATGGCGCGCAGCAGTTTGGCCTGCAGCTTCAGGTCCATCTCCGTGACTTCGTCGAGCAGCAGCGTGCCGCCGTTGGCTTCCTCGAACTTGCCGATGCGGCGCGCGATAGCGCCGGTGAAGGCGCCCTTCTCGTGGCCGAACAGTTCGGACTCCAGCAGTTCGCCGGGGATCGCGGCGCAGTTCACGGCGACAAAGGCGCGGTCCTTGCGCGGGCTGTTGCGGTGAAGGAACCGCGCGACCAGCTCTTTACCGGTGCCTGATTCGCCCACGATGAGCACCGACGCCGGGCTCGGCGCGACTTTCTTGGCCATCTGCAGCACCCGGTCCATCGCCGGATCCTGGTAGATCAGCGTGTCCTGATCCGCGGACACCGCTTCCAGGACGGCGGCGATCAGTTCCGCGTCGGGGGGCAGGGGGATGTATTCCTTCGCGCCCGCCTTGATGGCGGCGACGGCGGCGCGAGAGTCGGCTTCGACGCCGCAGGCCACGACCGGCAGCGTGATGCGTTCCGCCTTCATGGCGGTGATCAACTGATCGATGTCGAACGCCACGTCGACCATGACGACGTCGGCGCCTTGGCCGGCGCGCAGCACGTCGAGACCCCGGCTGATGCTTTCAGCCTGGATCACTTTCGCGCCGCGCTGGAGGGCGATGCGGCTCGCCGCGCCGACCTGCCCGCCCAGCGATCCGATGATCAACAATCGCATGACAAAATCTCGAGTTCTAACTTCAGTTAGTTATTGTCCGCGAAACCGGACGCGTCAACGCGCGAGTGAAGAATCTAGTCGCGTTCACCGGTGAAGCGCACCTTGCTCTCGGGCGGCAACGCGCTGTTCAGCAGCATTTCCAGCCGGCGCGGCGCATCCTTGCGGATGATCGACAGCGTGCCGAGGGTATAGATGTAGCCGATGAGGTGTTCTTCCGCGGCGTTGCGCTCCAGCTTGGCGGCCAGCGGGTTGAACACCATGTTGGCGAGCACGACGCCGTAGAACGTCGTCAACAGCGCGACCGCCATGGCGGGACCGATGACGGAGGGGTCGGAAAGGTTGCCCAGCATCTGCACCAGGCCGATCAGCGTGCCGATCAAACCCATGGCGGGCGAGATCTCGGCGGCCTTGCGCAACACATTGGCCGACCGCTGGACGCGTGCGGTGGTCGCGGCCAGGTCTTCGTTCAGGATGTCGGCGATGTCTTTCTCCGGCAGGCCCTCGACGAGCATCGAGAGGGCCTTGAACAACAGGGGTTCTTTCACGAAACGCTGCAACGGCTGGCCCTGCAGGCGCAGGACGCCGTGTTTCCGGCAATAGTCCGACAGGTCGAGCATCGTATAGGCGGTGTCCTGCGGATCGCGTTCGCGCGCCATGAAGGTCGATCCGATGATCGCAACCGTGCGCGCCACGTCGGACAGGGTGAAACAGACGGTTGTGACCGCGATTGTCCCACCGACAACGATCAGCAAGCCGGGCACGTTGAAGAACGCCGCGGCCGAGCCGCCCATCGCGATGGCGGCCGCGACCAGCACCAAGCCACCCGCGAGGCCGAGCACCGTCGCGCCGTCGAACATCGTCCGGCGCGCGAGAAGCGGCATCTTATCGGCGGGAAGCTTTTCGACTTGTTCGGCCATGGGGCGGTAATCCTTCGTCCGGACGCTTAGGCTTTTTGTGTCTTGATGATTTCCGTCATGGTGATGCCGAGGCGGTCGTCCACCACGACCACTTCGCCGCGCGCCACCAGGCGGTCGTTGACATAGATGTCGATGGCTTCGCCGACCTTGCGGTCCAATTCCACGACCGCGCCGCGGCCCAGTTTCAAAAGCTCGTTGACCTGCATCGACGACTTGCCGAGCACGGCCGAGACGCGCACGGGAATGTCGTAAACCGCTTCCAGATCCTGGGCGGAGCGGGGTTTGTCGGGGATATCCGCGGGATCATCCCATGAATCGTCGGCGTCATCGGCCTTGGCCGCGCGGGCATCGGCTTCGATCTCGTCCAGCGAAAGTTCGCTGACGGACTTGCCCTTCTTGCCGCTGTCTTGCTCTGCCATCGTCTTGCTCCTGCCGGCCCGCCTTTTGGGCCGTCCTGGCCACTGTAACGTGGCCGGTTGAAATAGAACCTTAAGATGCGTCCGGGGCCGGTTCGCCGACGGGCGCCGTCTGCTCTTGGATGTAACGATCGGCGGACGCGTCCAGGGCGTCGACGTCGATGTCGCCGGTCGTGCCGGCGATCACTTCACGAATCTCGGCCCAGATGCGGCCTTCGTCACGCTCCGCCCCGCCGCCGTCCCACTCCAGGCGGCAATCGCCGGGTTGGACCTCATAGTCGGTGACGACCGTGAAGGCGCCCTGGAACGACGCGCGCGCGAAGACCTCCTTCAGGCGCACCTCCAGGTCTTCGGCGATCATCGGGTGGCTGCGCACAACGAGGCGCGGCTCGCCGATAGCGAGCGGCAGGACCTCGCGCACGAACGTCTCAATGCTGTCCACGGCATGGACTTGCGCGTGACGCGGCAGAAGGCGCTGGGCGACGCCGTACACCATGCGCATCGCGAAAAGCGCGGTGTCCTTGTTGGCTTCCGTTTGCTGCGCGTTCAGGGCCGCGAGGCCTTGCGCGATCAGGTTGAGGGCGTCGGCGGCGTAGTGCTCGCGCGCCGTCGCGGCTTCTTCCAAAGCCGCGCTATGCCCCTGGATGTAGCCTTCCTCTTTCGCGGCATCGAGCTGGGCCTGCGTGAACTCGGCTTTCGCGACCGGTTCGGGCGGCGACAGTTTGGCCGCGGCGCGGCGCATATCCTCGGCTTCGGCGCGGGCGCGCTCGGCGGCTTCGGCGGCCGCCTCGGCTTCGATCTCGGACTTCCGGCGTTCGCCGGGCAGATAGAGCTTCGACGGATCGTCGAAAGACCGCTCGAACAGGAATTTCTTGGTGCTGGTGGGGCGCATCTACCTTGTCCCTTAGTACACCAGCTCGTCGTCTTCCTTGCCTTCGGAGATGACGATCTGACCGGAGTTCGACAGTTCCTTGGCAAGCGTGACGACGGCGTTCTGCGCTTCCTCGACGTCCTTGAGGCGCACGGGGCCCAGGCTGTCCATGTCTTCCTTGAGCATCTTGCCCGCGCGCTCGGACATGTTGGCGAAGAACAGTTCCTTGACGCCGTCGCTTGCGCCCTTGAGGGCCAGCGCCAGCTTTTCCTTTTCCACGTGCCGCAGCAGGGTCTGCGCGCCGGCCGTGTCGAGGCGTACCAGGTCCTCGAAGGTGAACATGAGCTGTTTGATCTTCTCGGCGGACTCGCGGTTGCGCTCCTCGAGGGCGGTGAGGAAGCGGGCTTCCGTGTTGCGGTCGAGGTTGTTGAAGATTTCGGCCATCATCTCGTGGCTGTCGCGGCGCGCGGTGCGCGCCAGGTTCGACATGAACTCGGTGCGCAGCGTCTTCTCGATGGACTCGAGCACGTCCTTCTGCACGGCTTCCATGTGCAGCATGCGCATGACGACTTCCATCGCGAAACCTTCCGGCAACAGCGCCAGCACGCGGCTTGCGTGGTCCGGTTTGATCTTCGACAGCACGACCGCGACGGTCTGCGGGTATTCGTTCTTGAGGTAGTTGGCCAGCACCTGCTCGTGCACGTTGCCCAGCTTGTCCCACATGGTGCGGCCAGCGGGGCCGCGGATTTCTTCCATGATGGCCGCGACGCGGTCTTTATCGAGCGATTTGACGAGGAGGCGTTCGGTGGATTCGTACGAACCGACCAGCGAGCCGGTGTTCGAGATGGCGTCGGCGAAGTCGACGAAAAGGCGCTCGACGAGGTTCGCGCCGACGGTGCCGAGGTTGGCCATGATCTGCGAGAGTTCTTTGATCTCGTCGTCTTCCATCATGGCGAACAGCTTGCCGGCCTGTTCTTCGCCCAAAGACAGCATCATGATCGCGGCCTTCTGCGGGCCGGTCAGGCTGCGATAGTCTTCTTTGATACGCGCCATCTTTTATCCCCTGATGCCGCCCATCGGCCGATGAGCGGCATTATACGCCTAGCTTGTCGCCGCGCCCAACGGGCGCATCTTGTTAATTTTCCTGATAAAGCCAGGTTCGGATGATCGACAGGGCTTCTTCCGGGTGCTTGTCGACGATGTCGCCGATCTTGCGCAGGCTGGACGCTTTCACGCGGCCTTCCACCTTGTCGATGTCGATAAGTTCGTCGAGGTCTTCTTCTTCTTCCTTCTGACCCATGGGCATCGGCACGCCGCCGGGGCCCGTGAGCTGCGCCATGGCGCCGTCGGTGGTGAGCAGCGCTTCGTCGCCTTGCGGCATCGCTTCGAAGGCGCGCGTCACCAGCGGACGGACCACCAGCAGGATGACCAGCACCGCGACCACCGCGACGCCCAGGCCTTCCGCCATGCGCATGATCTCTTCCTTGTTGAAGCCAAGGAGGTTGAATTCGTCTTCCGCGCCCAGGAGATCGTCGAAGCCGGAGAACGGCATGTTGACGACTTCAATCTGGTCGCCGCGGTCGGCCGAGTACCCCACGGCCGTATTCACGAGCGCCCGGATCTTTTCCATGGTCGGGTCGTCGAGCGGCTGGAACTCGCGCGCGTTCGTTTCCGCGTTGGTGGTGTAGGTGCCGTCGACCAGCACGGCGACCGACAGGCGCTTCAGGGTGCCCGCCTCGCGGATCTGATTCCGCGTGGTCTTCGAGATGTCGTAGTTGACCGTTTCTTCCGTGCGGTTTTCGTTGGTGGTCATGCGCGCGGCGCCCCCGGCGTTGGCGGCGGCGTCGGGCAACTGGTTGTTCACCGACACGTCGGACGGATCGGTTTCCTGTTGCGTGTTTTCCTCGGTGACCGTGACTTGCGAGCGCACGACCTGCTGGTCGGGATTGAAGATCTCTTCCGCGGTCACGACCTTGTCGAATTCCATTTCGGCGCGGACTTCGGCGCGCACCTTACCCGGCCCGAGCGAGCTTTCCACCAGCGAGATCACGGACTGCGACAGGCGTCGCTCCATGTTCTTCACGGCTTCGTCCTGCTGGGCGGCGAGCATCTGTTGGTCGTTCTCGAACGAGCGCGACAGCAGCGTGCCGCGTTCATCGACGATGGAGATGTTCGAGGGCTTCAGCTTCGGCACGGCGGCCGCGATCAGGTGCTGGATCGCGTTGACCTGGTTCTCGGCCAAACGGCCGGAACGCATCTTGATGTAAACCGAGGCGGTGGGTTCCTGGGTTTCGCGCGTGAACATCTCGCGCGTGGGCATGACCAGGTGGACGCGGGCGTTCTGCACGCCTTCGACCGACTTGATGGTGCGCGCGAGTTCGCCTTCCAGCGCGCGGACCAGGTTGATGTTCTGGATGAAGTTGGTCGCGCCCAGCGCGTCCATGCTGTCGAACACCTCATACCCGACCGAGCCGCCGGACGGCAGGCCCAACTCGGCCATCTGCATGCGCACCGAGGTCACCTGTTCGCCGGGGATCAGGATCTGGGCGTTGTTGTCGGCCGTGGTGAACGGGATGCCGGAGAGTTCAAGCTGCTTGATGATTTCGCGGGAGTCGGTGGCGGACAGGTCGCCGTAAAGCTGTTCCATCGGTGAGGAGGAGAACCGGGTCGCGAAGAAGATGATGAACGCGATCAGGCCCACGGCGACACCGGCCATGGCGGCTAGGCGCGCTGGTCCCAGGTTCTTCAGCTGCTGGACGAAGGGGTTCACGGGTCTCGTTCCTCTGGCCGTTATCGGTGTGCGGCGTCGCGTCGGGCCGGAGGGCGCTGGCTCTTGAAGGCGGATTTTTAGACAGTCTCACCCCGGCCCCCGGACGGTATCGCTCGCGGCGTGAAGAACAGGTTAACAATGGGAAATTTTTGCCGGGTTGCCCGTTCTGTGGGCAGCTTGGAGGCATAGGCGCGGGAGCCGCTTATGGGCGCCGCGAATTTGTCTTATAGGATACGTCATTAGCCATGAAGACTTCCTCAACACCCTCCGCGTCCGGTATGGGCCCAGGCTCTGGCGTCGTCGTCGAGCTATCGGTCGCCATCGCCGCCGTGACGGACGAGTCGCCGAAGATCCTGATGGTGCAGCCGCCGGATACGGCCGCGCGCGCCGGCTTGCCGTGCGGTCCGTTCGATCCGATGGGGCACCGGACCCTGGAGGAGGGCCTGCGGACCTGGGTGAATGAGCAGACCGGCCTCGCGCTCGGTTATGTCGAGCAGCTTTACACCTTCGGCAACAAGTTCCGCGACCCGGAGGAGCGCGCCGGGGGCGCGCGGCCGGTATCGGTGGGATATCTCGCCCTTGGCCGCCAGACCGAGGTGAAAAGCTCGGCGAAGGCTGATTGGGTCGATTGGTATCGCTATTTCCCGTGGGAGGACTGGCGCAAAGGCGCGCCGGGCGTGCTGGACGCGATGATCCTGCCGCGGCTCGCCGCATGGCGCGACGAAGTGAAGGGGCCCGAGCGTCAGCGCCGGGGCGACCGTATCGCCTTGGCCTTTGGGGCCGAAGGTGCGGCCTGGGACAACGAACGCGTGCTCGACCGCTACGAGCTCCTTTACGAGGCCGGGCTCGTTTTCGAGGCCAGCTTCGACAGCGGCCAGAAGGTGGAACCGGCGCTGGTGGCGGCGCAAATGGTGGCGGGCGCGGCCCTCACCAAGGATCACCGGCGGATCCTCGCGACCGCCTTGGGACGCCTGCGCGCCAAGATCAAATACCGTCCGGTGATCTTCGAGCTGATGCCGCCGACCTTCACCTTGTTCCGCCTGCAACAAGCGGTCGAGGCGCTGGCGGGCGGGCCGTTGCACAAACAGAACTTCCGCCGCCTTGTGGCCAACGAGGGGCTCGTCGAACCGACCGGCCACATCTCCCCGGACACCGGGGGGCGGCCGGCCGAACTCTTCCGATTCCGCCGCGAGGTCGTGCACGAACGCCCGGCACCCGGCGTCCGCCTCCCCGTCCGCGTCCGTAAATAGAGAAATTATCTCAGAGATAATTTTTGGCGTTTATTTATAAGCATTTTCGTATCCAATAAATTATCTCAGAGATAATTTCTGGGGCTCAGCCTCGCAAATTTGTTGACTCGCCGCACTTATGCTCTTTATGGTTCCAAGGTGACCACGTGGACCATGCGCGTGCTTTTTTCATGGTCCGTATATGCTCAAAGTAAGCACAAGGTTCGCCGGACTGTCATAACAAACCGGCGGCGCACGAGAGACCTGGGATTCAAAAAGGCTGGGATTCAATAAAGGGACGAGGACGATCATGAACGTCGTCAATGCAAACATCGCGCGCGCGCGGGAACTGCGCTTCACTTCGGAAGTCGAGCGCGACACCGCGCACCTTTACGACAAGGTGAAGACGGTCATCCCCGAGATCGAATGGCCGCTGTTCGCGCCGATGATCGCGCGCATCAACCAACTGAAGGCCGAGAAGAACGCCGTCATCCTCGGCCACAACTACATGACGCCGGAAATCTTCCATTGCATCTCCGACATCACCGGGGATTCGCTGGCGCTCGCGCGTTCGGCGGTGAAGGTCGACGCGGACATGATCGTCATGGCCGGCGTACACTTCATGGCCGAGACGGCGAAGCTCCTGAACCCGGCGAAGAAGGTTCTCATTCCCGACATGGGCGCGGGCTGCACGCTGGCCGAATCCATCACGCCGGAAGACGTTCGCAAGCTGAAGGCCCAGTATCCGGGCGTTCCGGTGGTCACTTATGTGAACACGTCGGCCGCGGTTAAAGCCGAGTGCGACATCTGCTGCACGTCCGGCAACGCGAAAGAGATCGTCGAGGGCCTGGGCGTGCCGCGCGTCATCATGCTGCCGGACGAATACCTCGCGCTGAACACCGCCAAGCATGTGAGCTGCGAGATCATCACGTGGAAGGGCCGTTGCGTGGTGCACGAAACCTTCACGCCGGACGACATCCGCAACCTGCGCGCCTCGAACCCGGGCGTGATCGTACTCGCGCATCCGGAGTGTTCGCCGGAGGTCGTCGCCGAAGCCGACTACGCGGGCTCGACCGCCGGCATGGTCGACTATGTCGCGAAGAACAAGCCGCAGAAGACCGTGCTCATCACCGAGTGCTCCATGAGCGACAACGTCGCCGCGGAATATCCGGAGCTGGAGTTCGTGCGCCCGTGCAACCTGTGTCCGTTCATGAAGAAGATCGAGCTTGCGAACATCCTTCACACGCTGGAAGCCGAGCAGCATGAAGTGACGATCGCGCCGGAGATCGCCGGACGCGCCCGGATCGCGGTCGAGCGCATGCTGACCGGCTGGAAGCCGTAAGCCGCTTCCGGTCAGCCGCAACAACGGACGCTCATGAGACCGGTTCTTCCCGCTGTCGAACGCATCGACGATCTGATCCGCCGCGCGCTCGACGAAGACCTCGACAGCGCGGGCGACATCACCACCGCCGCGACGGTGCCGTCCGACCGTAAGGCGTCCGCGGTGATCGCCGCGCGCAAGCCGGGCGTGATCGCCGGGCTCCCCGTCGCGTTGCGGGTTTTTCAACTGATCGACCCCAAGCTTGCGCTGACCGAGGTTCTGCACGACGGCGCCGCCGTCGCGGCCGGCGATGTGCTCCTCGCGATCGAGGGCAGCGCGGCTTCCATCCTGATCGGCGAGCGCGTGGCGCTCAACTTCCTGGGCCATTTGTCCGGCGTGGCGACCGCCACGGCGGCGCTGGTGGCCGCCGTCAGTCATACCCGCGCGCGGATCTGCTGCACCCGTAAGACGACGCCGGGCTTGCGGGCGCTCGAGAAGTACGCCGTGCGGTGCGGCGGCGGGGTCAATCACCGCATGGGTCTCTACGACGCGATCCTGATCAAGGACAACCATATCGCCGCCGCTGGCGGTGTGGCCGCATCGATCCGCGCCGCGCGCGCCGTCGTCGGTCCCGACACGAAGCTGGAAGTGGAGGTCGATACTCTCGTCCAACTCGACGAAGCGCTTGAGGTGGGGGTCGACCAGGTGCTGCTGGACAACATGACGCCGGCCCAACTCAAGGAAGCGGTTGCGAAAGTGAAGGGCCGGGCGATCACGGAAGCTTCAGGTTCCATCACCGCGGCAACCGCCGGACCGATCGCGGAGTCCGGCGTTGATTTGCTTTCGGTGGGATGGATCACCCACTCCGCGCCGTGCCTCGATCTGGGGCTGGACTTCAAGGACGGCTTTTAGCCGGTCCTTCGCCGCGGTTACGCCGCCTGCGTGTCCTTGAAGCTTCGGCGCAAAATCTCCGCCACCTGACGATACTCCGCCGCCTTCACGGCCGTATCGCGCCAGACGAGCGCGATTTGGCGCACCGGGCGATGCGGTTTGATGGCGCGCACGCAGACTTCCCGGCAGTTCGCGGTCTCGGTCGCCACGGCCATTCTTGGCAAAAGCGCCGCGCCGAGACCGGTGCGTACCATCTGCACCAGCGTGGCCAGCGAGGTCGCTTGATACACCTCATTGCGCAGAGGATTGTTGATCGTGCATACCGACAGCGCGTGTTCGCGCAGGCAATGCCCGTCCTCGAGCGTCAGGAGAGGGATGTCCGCGAGGTCTTCTCGCCGGATGGTGGCGTGACGCGCAAGCGGATGGCCTTCCGGCAAACACAACGCGACATCCTCCTCGCCGACCACGTCCACTTCAAGATGCGGCGTCGGGTAGGGCAGCGCGACGAGGGCGGCATCGAGCGTGCCGTCGCGCAGCCGCGCGAGCAGCGGCGCGGTCTGTTCCTCGCGCACGAAAATCTTCAGACCCGGATAGGTGTTCTTGGCTGACAGGAGGAAACTCGGCAGCAGATAGCGTCCGATGGTCGGAATCACACCGAGATTCAACTGCCCCGTCATCTCCGGCTTGCTGCTCTGCGCGAAGTCCACAAGGTCGACGAGGTATTGGAGCGACTCTCGCGCCCGTGCCGCGATCATGCGCCCCAGCGGCGTCACGAGCACCGACCGCTGACTGCGCTCCACCAGGGTGACGCCCAGGATCGTTTCCAGCTCCTTGAGGCCTGAACTCAAGGTCGATTGCGTGACCGCGCAGGCTTCCGCCGCCCGGCCGAAGTGCATGGTTTCGGACAAGGCGATCAGGTAGCGGAGCTGACGCGGCGACGGCAGGTCTTTCATGTCATCTGGATTTATTAGAATAATTCTAAATAAGCTAGATGACCGCGCGGGGGTTGTCCATGGTGGATTTACACCAGGCAGGGAGAGGGACTTTGAACGCCCAAAAAAACCGGGGCAGTCTTTGTGGGACTGCCCCGGTTCTTCACTCGTTTGCCTGCGTGCTGTGAGTCAGGCTTCCGAGTTATCTCGATGAAGGCGATATGGGCGCGGGCGTTTGCAAAACCAACAACGCCAGAACGTATTTACGCCTTGCCTCGCGCCCCGATGACCACGAGGCCGATACCGGCGATCGCGGCAAGGATCGCGGCAATCTCGGGGATCGGCACGCTTTCCTTGGACTCCGCCTCCATTTCAATGGGGCCGAGATCGAGGACCGTCTCCTTTTTCGTGTAGGTGATGCCGCCGAACATAAGGGCCGCGATCCCGCCCAGAATGAGCACGATCCCGACGATGGTGATGGGTTTCATGTATTTTTCCTCATATCGCGCCATTCAAATCTGTTTCGCGCAAATCTATTTCGCGAGGAACGTCTCGCCGGGGTTGAAACGACGCGCCCCATAACAAGGTTCCGGCAGCGGTTAACGGCGTCGTGCAATCCCGGCGTGTTTTTACGGGGGCGTCTCACAACGAAAAAAGGCCCGGCGGTGTTCCGCCAGGCCTTTCCCCGTCTTCAGCGGCCTCCGGGACCGGAGGCGCCAAACCGAAAGACTATCGCTTGATGTTCAGCAGTTCGCTCAACATGTCGTCGGCGGTGGTGATGATCTTCGCGGCCGACGAATAGGCGCGCTGCGTGGTGATCATGCGGGTGAACTCGGTCCCAAGATCGACCGTCGAGGCTTCGAGCGTCGCGGCGTTGATGAGGCCCGCGCCCGCCGATCCGGCTTCGCGCAACGTCGGGTTGCCCGAGAAGTCGGTGGCGATCCACACGTTGCCCGACAAGGATTGCAAACCGTTCGGGTTGGTGAAGCTCGCCAGCGGGATCATGAACACGGGGCGCGTCACGCCGTTGTCGAACAGCGCCGTCACGATGCCGTCCTGGCCGATGGAGACGCCGGCGAAGTTGCCGAACTTCGCGCCGTTCTGCTGCAGGTAGTTGAGCTGGAAGTCGCCCGAAAGCTGCGTGATCCCGTCCGGCGTATTGTAGTTGCCGAAGAAGGTCTCGATCGCCGGGCTGTCTGGGTTGCCCTCTTCCATGTTCTCGGCGCCGTTCGCCCACACCAGTTCGACGGTGAATTTCGGCGACGGGGCTTCCGACGGGTCGCGGCCGTAGAATTCCGCCGGGGTGCCGTTCCCGGCGAACTTGATCGCCGGTACACCGCGCTGCGCGATGCCGTTGATGTTGCCCAACTCATCCGGGTTCACACCCGCCAAGTCGTACCAGGCGTAAGCGAGATCGGTTCCCGCGCCGTCGCCGCCGTCGAGCGCCGGAACGGTGTAGCCGGCGGGATCGTTCTGGAACAGGATTTCCTTGCCGTCGGCGTCGCGGATCAGGTTGGTGGTGTCCACGCCGAACGTGATCACATCCGACGACGACGCTTGGTCGAAGGTGATGCCGTTCTCGCCGGAAATACGGCGGGCCCAATTGCCGATCGGCTCAGGTCCCGCAACACCGTATGCGGCTTCGAAGTTGGCGTCGATCACTTCGGCGAGTTCGTCCAGCACCTGGCTGACCGTGCGCGAACCGGTGGCGACGACGGAAATGTCGTCATCGGCGCCGATCGGGTCCAGCGTCACCGTGAACGAATACCCGGCATGCAGGCTGAAGGTGATCGCGCCTTCGAGCGGCAGCGTAGCCTGTTCGTTGAAGTCGAGACGGCCGCCGGAATAGAAGACTTCGCCGTTTTGCGTCTTCTGGGTGACCACGGCCGACTGCGCCGGCTGTTCGATGGTCGTGGCCCATTCGTTCGCGGCGGTCTTCGTGTAGTTGTAGCTGATGTTGTGCGGGTTGCCCAAGCTGTCGAAGATCAGCGCGTTGATGCGTTCTTGCGCATTGATGAGCGCGCCGGCGGGCAGGTTGGCGCCCACCGACATCGTGGTCGTCGGCGACGCGGTGCCGCCGATGGTCTGCAGGTTCATCGGGCGCAGGTTCTGCGCGTCGATGATGTTGTCGTTGATGATGACCTTGTCGCCGTTCTCGCGGATGTAGGCCTTCATGAAAGTGTTGTTGCCGACCTGCACCTGCTTCGCCGACTGGGTGCCGTCGTAGAAGGTGAGCGGCCAGCCCTGCATGTAGCCGCCGCCGACGTTCTGCAGATAACCTTCGTTATCCACCTTGAACGAACCCGCGCGGGTATAGGTGAAGAGGTCGTTCGCGCCGGCCTCGGCCGCAGCGTTCGTCACGAAGAAGCCGGCCCCCGAGATGCCGACGTCGGTCGACGAAGTGGTCGCCTGCAGAAGACCTTGGATGTCCACGTTCTGGCGCGGGCTCGACTGTACGCCGCCCGGCGAGTACTGGGTCAAGGAGACCTGCGCGGTCACGAGCGTCTTGAAATTGACGGTCGTGCCCTTGAAGCCGATCGTGTTGACGTTGGTCACGTTGTCCGCGATGGCGCCCATGGCGGAGGACTGCGACTGCAATCCCGACACGCCCGAAAACAATGCACCGAACAGCGACATCTTTCGTCTCCTCAGTCTTGGCCGCTTCTTCTTGGCCGTCGCAAGTGAGTCTTCCTCAACTGCGAACTTGGCCCGGCCGGGTTAAATTCTTCCTAAGCCCGTTCTAGCTTCCGGCGTTTTCCGGTTCCGTCACCGACAACACGGAATTCACAGGAATTCCGACTTTGCCGATCAGAAGCACGGTGGCGCCGTTGATCGTCGTTACACCCGTCACGCGCCCGAAGGCGGTCACGTAGTTCTCAACCGGCTTTTCATCTCCGCCCAGCGACGTGATCGACAAGCTGTACGGTCCGTCGGGGAGTTGATTGCCGTTTGCGTCCTTGCCGTCCCATTCGAACGGATGGACGCCTTGTGTCTTGTCTCCGGCCGCGGTCATCGGACGCGAGTACACGATGTCGCCGGCTTCGTTGCGCACGACGACGGTCACCTGGCTGGCTTCCGCCGATAGGCCGTAAGCGGCCTTGAGCTTGCCGTCCTGCAGCGGAACCTGCTTGCTCTCGCCTTCGATGGTCTTGCCCATGTAGTTGACCGCGTTGGACGCGATGCTGGCCTGGGTAAGGCCGATCAGGCTGGTCAGGTTGTCGTTCATGCCGATCTGCTGTTCGACCTGCGCGAATTCGACGAGCTGGTTGGTGAACTCGGACGAATCCATCGGCGACAGCGGATCCTGGTTCTTGAGTTGCGACGTCAGCAGCGTGAGGAAGGAGTTCAAGTCCTTCGCCAGCTTGTTCTTCGACTGGGTGACCTGATCGATGGCGCTACCCGTCGCGGATGTGATGCCTTCAACTGCCATGGCCGTAATCCGGTTCTCTAAATCCGTTGTCCGTTACTAGGCGAAAGTGTCCACGCCACCCCGGGCGTAAGCCACGGCGGCATAGTCGTAAGTGGGTTCGGTTGCTTCGCCCGCTGCATCCGTCGCGGCGCCGGCGCCGTTCTTGCCGCCGTGTCCGTTCCGGCCGTCGGCCGACTGGGCGTCGCTTTCGCTGCGGAGGTTGAAGTGCAGGTTGTTCGCGTCCGTGCGCAGACCGGCGTCGTTCAACGTGCGTTCCAGCGCGTTGCGGTCCGTTTGGAGCAGGTTGAGCGTGTCCTTGTTGTCGGCGGTGACGGTGACGCGCACCTTATGGTCTTCGCTCATCTCCAGTTTGATCTCGATACGGCCGAGTTCGACCGGTTTCAACTGAATGGTGACGCGGTCGAGACCGGCTTTCGCGGCCTTGGTGATGTTCACCTTGATCTGGTCGATCACATGCTGCGCGGTGGCCGCCGGACGATCCGTCGGATTGGCCTGCTGCGCGGCTTGCGTCTGAGCGGTGTTCGACGCACCGCTCTGGGTGAAGGCGCTGAAGCCGTTGTTGGCGTTCGAGGCGCCCGACGACGACGCGCTCGCTTGGATAGCGTTCGCCGGCGCGGCGTCGGCGCGCGTGGGCGCATTTGCCATCGCGCTGGAACCGCCGGGGGCGGGAGCTTGCGCGGCTTGCGCCGCCACAACGGCGGCTTGGGCCGTATTCTCAGAGGCGCGCGCGGCCGGGGCCTGGGTCGCCAAACCTTCGTCGGCCGTCCCGAACTGGCCATTGGCCAGCGAGATCGCGTCGGCGGCGGTGTAGCCGGCGTAGATATTGTAGATCGAGACGTCCGCCACGGTCTGCTTCGCGGCGTGCGCCGGATTGGTGGTGACCTGTACCTGGATACGGTTTTCCTGGCCCAGCAGGCGGGCGAGGTGATTGGCCTGTTCCTGCGCGGCGACCGAGCGCGTCTCAACGACACGGGCGGCGTCCTTGGCATCGGTTTTTGCCGTGGCGACTTTCGCCTCGGCGTCGGCGACCGGCGCTTCGATATCGGTGGTTTCCTGAGCCGGCGCATAGGCGCTCATGGCTTCACGCACGCGGGCGGTGTCTTTTACGACCGCTTCCGGGGCGACAACTTTTTCAGCGGTCTTCACGTCGGTTTGCGCGACGGCTTTCGGATCGACCACCGTTTCGGCCGTTTTCACGGCGACATCCGTCTGGACCGCTTCCGTCACGACGGTTTCCACGTCGGTCACGACGGTTTCGCCGACCGCTTCCACGGGGACGTCGGCCGCAACGACCGGCGCAACCGCCGCCGTCGGCGCGACAGCGACGAGATCGGCCGCGGCGGCGACCATCGCCTGCGCCGCGTCTTGCGACGCGCCGTTCTGACCTTCGGCGCCGGCATCGGCCGCCTGCGCGTCTTGATCTTCCGTCGCGGCGGTTTCGTCGGCTTGCTTTTCGTCGTCCTTGCTGTCGTCCTTCGCCGGTTTCGCCTTGGCGTCGCGATCATCGGAACGTTCGGGACGCGCTTTGGTGTCGCGCGCGTCCGGCGCGCGCGCCGGTTCCGCGTCCGACTTCAGGACCGCGGGGTCGAGCGCGCCGAGGCCGAGGGTCGCCTTGAACTGCGAGCCGACCATGTCCAGGAGCGCGGCAAAGCCGGAGGCCGGCGCGACGTCGCCGTCGTTCGCCTGTCCCATCGCGGGGGTCTTCTTTGCGCCGCCGTAGATGCTCTGGATGTCCATCGTCCGCTCCGTTCGGTTCGTTCGGGGAACCTGCGGGCTTCGTTCCGGGCATGCGCCCGGCGCCGAAACACACGTTTCCGGGCGAAGCTGTGCAAGCCTTGGGCCAGAGCCCGAGGTGCGATCTAACTTATTGTAACGATGGGGATTTTATGGAAGTCGGGACTTGGACTGCGGCGCGGGGCGGGCCGCGAGGGCAAAAGATTCCGGGGGTGAGGCGGCAATTTCTGCCTGCCGCGCCCTTATGCCGTCAGGTTCAAGGTGGCTTGCGCGAACGGGCTGTTGAGGAAGCCCGCGAAGGCGTTCAGATAGTTCTGCTGCTGCGCCGACATATTCTGCAGGTTCGTCATCATCGCCTGGTACTGCTGCGCGGCCTTCATCTGGGACTCCTGCAGCTTTTCCATCTGCTCAAGCTGCGCGGCGCCCGACTGTTTGGTCAATTCGTCCAGGGCGTTATCGACTTTGCGCTGATCCATCGTGGTCTGGGCCCGTGAACGGGCCAGTTCGCCGCTCGCCAGGGTGACGTTCACCTCGGCGGCGCTGATGTCCTTGAAGGCGCGGCTGCGGTCGGCCTGGGTCGCGAAATCGTTATAGAACCAGGACTGCATGATGCCGTTGCCGGTGCGCTTCAAGGTGCCGGTCACCGTGATGGGCGGCTCGTGCGGGACAACGCTGATGTTCACCGTGATGGAGTTCGTCTGGGGGTCGAAGCTGACGAGTTCCATGCCGTTGCGGGTCGAGGTTGCCTTACGGATCTCGATCCCCTCGCCGGTCGTGTACTTTTGCGCCGTGCCGCCCAGGCTGGAATAGGATTCGATCAGGTCGGACCCCAAATCCGGCACCCATACCGTGCCGTCGTTGGCCTCGATCCTGAAGTCGCTGCCGGCATAGGTGCCGGTCAGGCGGGTGAACCCCATGCCCAGGTCGTTGCGGTATTCGATGGTGTTCGGCGTGCCGTCCAGACGATTGATATTGCCGATCAGGTTGAAACCCTTACCGCCGCTGTCGGCTTCGTTGTTGATCGTCGTGACCTGGGAATTGAACAGGTCCTTGTAGAACGTCATGTCTTCCTGTGTGCCGGCCACGCTGCCGCGCATCAGAAGCAGGGTCTCGTTGATCTTGGCGATGCCTTCCTCGCCGCTCTCGACCGCGATCTGCGCGTTGTTCACCTGCGCTTTCACCGTGATCCAGCGTTCGTTCTGGACGTCGATGGCGTCGCGCTTTTGTTGAATCGTGTCCTTGATGGCGTTCTGTTCGTCCACCAGGCGCTGGTTCGCGGTCGCCTTCATCTGGTTGATGAGCGAGTTCGTCGTCGAACCGATGTTGCCGAGAAGGGCCGTCGCGCCGTCCGAATTGAAGGCCCCCAGAATCGACGCGCCAGCGCTGCCGGAGGTTCCGAGCAACGCGGATCCGGTCGTCGAAATCGGGATACTGGACAAAACGCCGACCATGAAACTCCTTGGGGCTCCCCCCTTACGCCGGGACCGCTTCAGTCCCGTGGGTGTCTTTCGGCAAAGCTCACCAGCGGCCATGGGTACCACGCCGCCGAGAGTTTTCCAATCATGGAGGTTCTAGGAGGAGGATTGAAGAAGGGTTAACGCGGCGCGGACACGCCACATCAGTTCTTCCCAGTTTCCCGATTCCACCTGCCGGAACAAGCGCATGGAGGGGTACCAGGGTGTGTCCTCGCGTCCCAGCAACCACCGGTAGTCGGGTCTTTTCGGCAACAGCACCCACGTTGGAATTCCCAGCGCGCCCGCCAGATGGATCGCCGCGGTGTCGACGCCGATCACAAGATCGAGTTGGGCGACGACGGCGGCTGTATCCGCAAGGTCGCCGACGGCGCCGTCGCAGGCCAGCACAAGATGCTCCTGCGGTAGCGCGCTTGTGTCGGCCGCGCCCGGGCCGACCTGGAGGCTGACGAAGTCGGCGTGCGTTTCTTCCATCAAGGCGGCGAACAGCCGGGCGGGCATCGAGCGCCGCCGGTCGATCTTATTGTCGGGCGACCCCGCCCAGACCAATCCGATCCGCCGCCGGCCGTTTACGGGCAGCTTCAAAGAGGAAGGAACGTCGGCGGGCGGGGAAATGTAGGGCGTCGCCGCCGGGGCGGTCTCGGGTGTCGTCTCGAACAGGTGAGGCAGCGTCATCAGCGGGACGTGCGCATCGCAAGGCGGGATGTCCGCACCCGCCGCGACGACCTCGTCGATGTCGGGCAAGCTCTGGAACAACCGCACCAGTGACCGCGGACATTCCAGGATCACCCGCGCGCACCGCGTCCGGGCGAGAGCCGCATAGCGCGCGAATTGAATTGCGTCGCCCAAACCTTGTTCCGCGTGCAGCAGCAACGCGCCGGCGACGGGCTTTCCGTTCCACAAGGGGGCCGCGAAGGTCCGGCGCTTCGAGCTGAAGTGCCGCATGCGCCAGCGCCACTCATATTCCTTCCAGCCTTCGCGCCATTGGCCGGTCAAAAGAAGCGCCCAAGCCAGATTGTAATGGGCTTCGGCGTTGCGGGGCGCGAGGGCGATCGCGCGTCGCAGCGCCATCTCGGCGGCCGCGGTGTCGCCGGTGTCGAGTTGCGCGACGCCCATATTGGTCCATGCGTCGGCATGTTCGGGCGCGCGCATCAGCACGTCGCGGAAGAGCACGACGGCTTCTTGCGGTTTGTCCTGCGCGGTCAGGAAAATCGCGAGGTTGCACCGATGCTCGACCGACGCCGGCGCGAGCGCCACGGCCTCGCGCAAATGGCGTTCGGCGGCCTCCACGTCCTTCAGTTCCGTCAGCGCGTTGCCGAGGTTGCCATGGGTGAGGGGATCACGCGGCGCCAGCCCCAGCGCCTCGCGGTAGATCGCGACGGCGTCTGTCGTGCGTCCTTGCGCGCGCACGACCACGCCCAGATCGTTCAGCACGCGCGCGTCTCCCGGCGACAGGGCCAGCGCCCGGCGGAGGCTCGCTTCCGCGTGGGCGGGCTGGTCGGCAAGGCGTTCTTCCTGGCCTTTGGCGACCCACACATCCGCGCGGGTGGGAAAGGCCTGCGCGGCGTCGCCCAAAATCTTCAACCCTTCCGCCCGCCGATTCATGCGCCGCAGGGCGCGTGCGAGGTGGATGCGGGGTTCAGGCAGATGTGGGGCCCGGTTGGCGGCCTCCAGGAATTGGGCCGCGGCTTCATGCAGCCTGCCGAGTTTGACAAGGGCGAGACCGAGGCTCGTCCGGTAAACGGCGTTGGCCGGTTCGATCCCGATGCAGGTGGCGAGGAACGGCAGCGCGGTTTCCGGCACGCCTTCGTCCACGGCGATCAGCGCGAGGCCATGGAGGGCGCGCGCTTCCCGGGGTGCCTCGGCCAGCACGCTCTTATATAAAGCGCGGGCGGTGTCGAGGGCGCCGGCGGCGTGCTGTCGGATGGCCTCCGCCAGCGGAGCGGCGGTCGGGGGAACGGCGGGGTCTTGCGTCATAACTCGCTCGAATGATATCGCGGGGATCATGCCCGACTCAGGGAAAGAGCGCGAGATCATAGGCGGCCTGCTTGAGGACGCCGCCGCCGCCTTTGAAAGCGGCGCGGTTCCCAAAGCGAAGGCGCTTTATAACGGCATTCTCCGCTTCCATCCCGAACAGCCCGACGCGCTGCGCCGGCTGGCGGAGATCGAAATCAACGGCGGCGACCCGTCCGTTGCGCTGGAATTGCTCCAACGCGGGCGCGCCGTCGCCGCTATCGACGCGGGCGTCTGCTACGGGATCGCGACCGCGCTGCGCCTGATGGGCGAAGACAAAGGCTTCCGCCTGGCGCTGAACGCGGCTTTACGCATCGACCCCCGATATCCGCCGGCGCTCTACGACCTGGCGATGGCCCACCAGAAAAACAAGAACTACGCCGCGGCGCAGCGCCTGTATCAACGGCTGGTCGCCACCGGGGCGGGCGACGCGGGCACGTACTTCAACTCGGGCGTCGTCGCCTTCAAGCGCGGCGACCTGGTCGCGGCGGAACGCTGGTTCCACGCCAGCGCGCTCGTCGACCCCAAGCGTCCCCGCGCCTTCATCAATCTCGCGATGATCTACCGCACCTGGGGATTCCTGAAAGAGGCGCGCGCCTGCCTCGAACACGCGATTTCAATTGCGCCCAACGGCGCGGCCATCCACTGGAATTTGGCCAATGTGCTCCTTGTCTCCGGAGACTATGAGCAGGGCTTCACGGAATATGAGTGGCGGTTCCGCCGTCCGGGCCGTGAAGAACGCAAGCTCGATATTCCCCGCTGGACGGGCGAACCGCTGATCGGCCGCACCATCCTGCTCACGCAGGAGCAGGGAATGGGCGATGCCATCCATTTTGTGCGCTTCGCGGCTGACGTCGCCGCGCGCGGGGGACGTGTCGTCATCGAATGCCACCCGGGCCTCGAAACGCTGCTTGCCACCGCGCCGGGCGTCGGCGCGGCCGTGACCGCCGGAACGTCGGTCCCCGATGCGGCGTGTTATCTCCCGCTGATGAGCCTGCCTTGTGTTTTGGGCACGCGTCTGGAGACCATCCCCGCGGCGATCCCTTATCTCAGCGTGCCGCCCGGCGCGCCCGCCTTTACGTTCCCGAAGGACAGGCTGAACGTCGGCCTCGTCTGGCGGGGCAATCCCACGCATGAGCAAGACGAGCGCCGGTCGGTCTCGCTGGACCTTCTCGCGCCCCTGCTCGATGTTCCGGGCGTGGCCTGGTACAGCCTTCAGTTCGGAGCGGCTTCGGCTGAACGGCTTGCGTCGCCTTTCGCCGGGCGTATGGAAGACCTTGCGCCGCGCATCACGGATTTCGCGGCGACCGCCGCAGCGGTTTCGGCGCTGGACCTCGTGATCTCTGTGGATACGGCGGTGGTGCATCTGGCCGGCGCGCTCGGCAAGCCCGTCTGGACCCTGATCGCCGAAGCGAACGACTGGCGATGGCTGAGCGCGCGCGCCGACTCCCCGTGGTATCCCTCCATGCGTCTCTTCCGCCAGCGCCGGGGCCGCAACTGGCAGCCGACAATTGCCGGGGTTAGCCGTCACCTTGCGAGGCTGGCGGGCGCGCCCACTGGCGCGGGGAACTGAACGTTCCTACATGGGGCTCATCATGCCCCTCGACGCCATTCCACCGAACCCTGATGCGGCGCTTCTCGACGCTTACAGTCAAAGCGTCATGACGGCCGTGGATCACGTCGCGCCGGCGGTCGCGCAGTTGCGCTTGCGCGGCCGGCGTCAGGGAAAGGACCAAGACGGCGCGGCGTCCGGGTTTCTCTTCACGCCCGACGGGTACATGATCACCAACAGTCACGTCGTGCACCATGAAGGACCAAACGCGCCCGCCATTCGCGCGACCTTTCCCGATGGGGCGGAGTTTCCCGCGTATCTCGTCGGCGACGACCCCGATACCGATCTCGCGGTCATTCAAGTGCACGGCGCGTCCATTCCCGTGCTCGCGTTCGCGGACTCCGCCGCCTTGAAAGTCGGGCAACTCGCGATCGCGGTCGGTAATCCGCTTGGCTTTGAATGCACCGTCACCGCGGGCGTCATCAGCGCGCTGGGCCGTTCCTTGCGCGGACAATCCGGCCGTCAGATCGACGACGTCCTGCAAACGGACGCTGCGCTCAATCCCGGGAACTCAGGCGGACCGCTCGTCGACAGCAAGGGCCGTGTGATCGGCGTCAACACCGCGACGATCGTCGGCGCGCAAGGCCTTTGCTTCGCGGTATCCGCCAATACGGCGCTCTTCGTCGCCACGCAAATCTTGCGTCACGGCAGTGTGCGCCGCAGCCATTTGGGTGTCGCCGCGCAAACCACCGGCATCCCTCGGCGGATCGTGCGGGCGCTGGAGCGCGGCCCGGAAACCGCGGCGCGCATCTTCAAGGTCGAAAGCGGCGGCCCGGCCGACCGGGCGGGCCTGATGTCGGGCGATCTGCTTCTGACGCTGGACGAACATCCCATCACGGGTGTCGATCACTTGCACCGGCTTTTGACCGCCGAACGCATCGGTCACGACGTCGCGGTGACCGTATTGCGCCACGGCAAGGTGGTGACGGTGACCGCGACGCTGACGGAACGCCCCCACTAACGTCCGGCATTATATCTGTTATAGTTTTCGCTCAGAGGGGTCATGAGCGACGATATTCCGATCATTTTCGCCGAAGAGATGCGGCGCGCGCGGGGCGAGATCCCCAGCGCCGTGTTTCTGTCGGCGGCCGGCGCGCCGCAGATGCAGCAGTACGCGACAGCCGGCTGGACGGTGGCCGCGATCCCGACTTTCAGGACCGCGGCGCCGGTCGTTCTCGCCGACGTTCCCGCGGCAGCCGCGCCCCCGGCGTCCATCGCGACGTGTACGTTCGTGTCGTGCGAAGCGAAGTACCTGCCGCCCGAGACCTCGGCGTTGATCAAACGCTGGCAACCGGCCTTTGTGAAGTTCAATTGCGCGTTCTATGACATCGCCGACGCCGCCGGACTTGCGGCCGCCGTCACCGGCCTCGGCTATGCGACCTTCGCGGCGATCTGGCGGGACGACAACAGCTTCGGGTACCGCAGCCTGTCATCCTTCGGCCCGCTCTCCGGCTTCCCAACGCTCGAATGGGCGCGCACCAACATCATCGGCGTGAAGGACGCGGCGATGGCGCATACGCTGCAATCCATCGCGCGCCTGTACGTGGGCGAGGAACGGCGCATTGCCGACTTGCGCGTGGCCAACGCCATCCGCAACGATCATATCGCGCGCCTTGAGGATGCGCTCCAGGCGCATCAAAAGACGTGAGTACGTCGGCGTACGTCGCGCAGGCGATCATCGCGGTTGCGTTCTTCAGCTTCTTCGTGATGGCCTACCTGATGTACGCGATGTTCACGCTGAAAGCCTGGCGCGCGATGTTCATGTCCATGGCGGTTCTTTTGATTCTGATCGCGATCATGAAAAGGTCGACCGACATCATCACCGCGCAGCGCGAGCAGGCGATCATCGGCAACCCTGAAAATCCGGAAGCGAAAGAGCGATCCCGCTAGTGGAGCGGATTTGACATTCGCATCCCTGCTTGCCGAGAAACTGGGAAGCGAATGTCAAATCCATAAGCTCCACTAGATCGCCGCGGCGTTTGTCTTTTTCTTGAGTGCGGCAATGAGGACATCGCCCACGGCGTCGCCGATGCCGGCGGTGGTCAGATGTGCGCTGCGCGCCACCTCGCGCACGGCCTCGGCGATTTCGCGCCGCAAGCTGTGATCCTGCAAGAGGCGCTTGACGACGGTGAGGTAGTCTTCCGTCGAACGGGTCACGAGGACGTCCAAGCCGATTTCCTTCAAGAGCGCGGCGCTTTGGCGGCAGCGCGCGGTATGGCCTTCACGCACCACCGGCGGGCACCCGACGCTTAAGGGATCGATCAGCGAGACCGCGCCCGAGTAGGGAAAGCTGTCGAGATAGAGATCCGCAAGTTTGAGGACGCCCAGCAGGGGCGCGCGGCTCGGTTGCGATTCCAGGACGTGCAAGCGGTCGACGCTCACGCCGCGCTCGGCGAAACGCTCCTGGACGAAACGCAAAAACCCGTCCTTGTGCGGATAGTGGGTCGTCCAGTTGGGATTGAACGGATACATGACGAGGTGCGCCGTGGGCACGGATTCAAGGATGCGGGCCCACGTGTTCAATAATTCGGGGCCGATCTTGAAATAGTTTGCGCCGGTGGCAAGCAGCAACGCCGCGTCGGGAACGCCGATCCGCTCGCGGGTCAGGGTTTCCGGAACGGCGGGTTGGCCGGCGAAGACATAGTGATTCGATGAACCCGGGATCAGCGCGAGGTCTTCGGTGTAATCGTCCTTCGCGTCCTCGGGCTCGTTGAGGGCGCCGTTGATATAAAGATCGACTGTCGCGAAGCCTGTCGTCAGGCTGCTGCAATGCATCGCGACTTGCAGACGCGCGAGACGCTGCGCCATGAGCAGCGTCCACGGAAATTTACAGGTATTCGTGATGTTCGCGCCCGCGATCAGGACGTCGAGGTTTTCTTGCGCCACGATCTGGGCGGCGGCGGGGATGTCCGCGACGGGCAGGGCGACGAAATCGTCCGCGATGTCCTCGAACCCGGCGCTGACGGAGGTTGCCGCTTCATCGGGCACGAACGCGATGATTTGGAAAACGTTCCGGTCGAGGCCGACGAGGTGACCGCGCATCGCCGCGGTTTCGCTGATCGTGCCGGGGCACAAAACGCCGATCCGGATCGTTGTGTCACCGCTCGCGCGCGGCGGCGGAACCGTGTCGTGGGCGAGGTCGTGAAGTTCAAGGTACTTGCGGATCAGGTCGCCGCGCCGTTGCGCCAAGGCGCGCAAGGGAACGTCCTCGCCGTAGATCGAAGAGATCACGTACCCATCCATGAAGCCCGCCAGCACTTCCCGGCGAAACTCGACCTCGTCGATGACCATCACCGCCTTGTGGACTTCCTGCACCGTCGCTTCGACATGCGCGAGTGCGCGCCGCCGCGCCCCGTCCCGTGTAAAGAACATCGGCACCGCGAGCAGCACTTTGACCACGGTGCACAGCAAAGGCGTCGGCACGTCCACGACATCGAAGGCGCGCTCGATGCTTTGCGGCGGCGTGAAAAGGCTGAGCGCCAGGTAGGCGCAGACTTTCCGGGGCACATCGTGTTCGACGGAAAGGATCCGGTGGCACCGCTCGGCCACGGCTTGATCGCCCTTGGTCAAGGGCAGGTGCCGCACGCCCGAATTGATCATGGTCATGATCGCGTCGCCCGATGGGCTGCGGCAGAGCGTGGCGATGCGGTCGACCCGCCCTTCCAGGCAGATTTCCGCGAGGTTCAGGCGCAGTTCCCTGAGTTTTCGTTCCGAGGCTTGGTCCATTGCGCGTGAATCTAGCGGATTTTCGTCTCATGAAGATAGGGCGAGAGCGCGGCGAGCGTTTCTTTCACCGCATCCGCATGGCGCGCCGTCACCGCGCGGCCCGCGGCCGCCATCGTTTCGCGCGTTTCAGGGGCTTGCAGCAAGCGGCTCACCGCGTCCGCCAATGCGGCGGTTCCGTCGACCTGTACGGCGGCGCGCGCCGCCAAGAGCTCGGCGGTCATGTCGCGAAAATTGCTCATATCCGCACCTAGGATCAATGCGGCGCCGATCAACGCGGGCTCGGCCGGGTTTTGTCCGCCGCCGACCGCGAGCGACTTGCCCATGAAGACGGTGTCGCAGAGGCGGAAAAACAATCCGAGTTCGCCCATCGTATCGGCGACATAGACATCGATATCCCGGGCGATGGCGGGCGTTTGCGAGCGCAGCACGGCGCGCAACCCGGCCATCGCCTCGCGCATGGCCGCGCCTTTGTCGGCATGGCGTGGAACGATCACGCTCAGCAAGTCCGGAAAACGGTCCTTCAGGGTGCGGTGGACCGCGGCGACGATCGCGTCTTCGCCGGGATGGATGCTCGCCGCCAACCACACCGGCCGCCCGGCGATCTCGGCGCGCAAACGCTCCAGCATCGCGGGGTCGGCCGGTAAGGGCGCGGCGGCGAGCTTGATGTTGCCGAGGGCGCGCACATCGCGCGCGCCCAGGCGCGTAAACCGGTCGGCGTCGGCGGCGGATTGCGCGAGGACGAGCGTGAAGGGGGCGACAACGGCGCGCGCGAAGCCGGGCCATCGCCGCCATCCGCGGAAGGACTTGTCGGAAAGCCGCGCATTGAGCAGAACCGTCGGAATATCGTGCGCGGCAAGTTCGCTCAGGGTGTTCGGCCACAGTTCCGATTCCGTCCAGAGCGCGAGATCGGGGCGCCAATGGTCGAGAAAGCGGCGGACCCAGGTCCTGCGGTCGAGCGGAATAAACTGGTGGATGCAGCCGGGGGGAAGACGGTCGGCGAGAAGGGCGGCGGAGGTTACGGTCCCGCTGGTCACCAACACCTGCCAGCCCGCGTGTTTGACCGCCTCGACGATTGGAAGCAGCGACAGCGATTCACCGACGCTGGCCCCGTGAAACCAGGCAAGCTTTCCGGAAGGGCGCGGGACCGCGGCGACGCCGCGCCGTTCGGGCAACCGCGCGGGTATTTCCTTTCCGCGCGCGGCCCGGATGGATAACCACGCCGTCAGCGGCAGCACGGCAAGATCGGTCAGGAGGCGATAGACGAGCCGCAACATCATACGGCTCCGGCGACAGGCGAGCGGATGTTACTTCTTCGCGGACGACAGGATGATGTCCACGATGGCCTGCGCTTTGGGCGCGTCGGTGGGTGAGCCGGTCTGGCTCGCGATCCAGGCTTTGACCTGCGCGGCGTCGACCGGATGGTCCTTAAGCAGGACGCCGAGGATGGCTTGTGTCGCGAAGAGGTTGGCCGCCAAGTCATTGATCGCCCCAAGGAGCATGTCCACCTGGGCATTATTGGTCTTGGTGATCTTATCGAGGTCATCGGAGACCTTGGCAAGAAGACCCTGCACCTGGCTCATCATGAAATCGGACATCGGTATTCCTTCCTCAACGCGGGCCTGGCAGCAGGCCTCGAAGCGGGCCCCAAAGCGGCTGGGCGCTTGTCTTGATCCTGCACGCTTACAGGAGGATCGGTAAATAACACTTTAATCGCTTCCCGGCGAACATGTACCCACCAGGGGAAGGGGCGGCGATCGTGTTAATCTTTTCGGCGAAATGGGCGGGATGACGGTGGCGGATCAAAGCGGGCGTGAAATCGGGATCGGATGGCAGATCGGCGTTCCCAGCGGCTGGGGCACCTACGGCGCCAACCTTGCGGTGGAACTGTGCCGCCGTGGGATCGCGCCCGCGCTGTTCTTCGTGGCCGATCCGCTCGCCTTGACGGCGGCGCAAGCCGGGCAATTGAAAGAACCGCTCGCCCGACACGCGCATTGGAAAGACGCGCGTCGAAAAGGCGATGTGCGCGTCGGGTTCCCGATCCTTCACGCCTTGGGCGACAAGCTCGATTTCCCGCCCGTTCTCCAGGCGCTTCATGGACGTCCGGATATCGGCGTGGTGTTTTTCGAGTCAGCGACGATCCCGAAACAGAACCTCGCGGCGGCCGCGCGGTTTTCGATGATGGTGACCGGTTCGACCTGGAACGCCGAGATCCTGAAGCGTCACGGCCTGACGGATGTCCGCAACTGCTTCCAGGGCGTGGATCTGGAGATCTTCACACCCGGTGCGCGGACGGGGCGCTTCGCGGGGCGCTTTGCCGTTTTCTCGGGCGGGAAGCTCGAATACAGGAAAGCGCAGGATCTGGTTGTTGCGGCTTTCAAGAAATTCCATGCGCGTCATCCGGACGCGCTGCTTGTCACGGCCTGGCACAACCCCTGGCCTCAAGCGGCGCGGAGCCTCGGGATGTCGGCGCATGTCGCAGGGCCGCCGCCGGTGCGCGAGGGCCGTCTCGACGTCACGGGCTGGCTGTCCATGAACGGTCTGCCCGCGGACTCATTCATCGATCTCGGTCCCCTGGCCAACACCGCGACGGCGCCGCTCCTGCGCGAGGTCGATGTGGCCGTGATGCCGAGCCGATGCGAGGGCGGCACCAACCTCGTGGCCATGGAATGTATGGCGGCCGGGGTGCCGGTCATCCTGTCGCGCAATACCGGCCATCTCGATCTGATCGGGGTGGATAACTGCTATCCACTCGATTTCCAGATCCCGATGGGCGAGGTCATGGGCCGCCCCGACCTCGACGGTTGGGGCGAGTCCTCCATTGATGAAATTGTGACGCGCCTCGAAGACGCCTACACCGATCGCGCCGAGGCGTCTCGCCGCGGCGCGCAGGGCGCCGTCTTCATGCAAGCCTGGGGTTGGCCTCACATGATCGGAAAGCTGGTCGACGCGTTAGGCGTGTGAGCCCATAAGCGCGCGCATTGCCGCCGTGAACTCTTTCGCGAAGCGCGACCCGTCGCACAAGGTCGCTTCCACATGCGCGCGCAATGTGCGGCGCAAGTCACGAAGGCGCGGCAGGTCTCCGGCGAGCGCCGCGGCCAAGGCCTCGAAGCCGTCGCGATCCAATGCCACGAGATCGCCGTGGCCGGCATGGGTCAGATAACTTGCCGCATGACGTCCGGCGAAAGTGGCGCCCGGGAACGTCACCACCGGGCATCCCATCCACAAGGCTTCGCAGGTCGTCAGGCCGCCCGAATAGGGGAAGGTGTCGAGGGCGATATCGATCTCATTGTAGGCGGCGAGGAAGGCCGCGCGCGGCGCGCGTCCTTCGATGCGCAAACGTTCGGGCGAAACGCCGTGCCGGGCGAAAGCGCCGCGCAATCGTTCCTGGACGCCCGCGTCTTCAAGGCCGCGGAATTTCAGAAACATGCGGCTTGACGGAACACGTGTCAGGATGGCGGCGTAACTTGCGATGGTTGCGTCGCTGAGTTTCGCCGGATTGTTCAAGCTTCCGAACGTGACAAAGCCGTTCCGGGAGGCTGGAGGTTCGCTCGCCGCAGCGATCCCTTGCGGTGGATCGAAACAACTATATCCGTGAGGCAGTCGGACGATCTTCTCGACGTAATGCCGTTCCGTTCCCGCGGGCGTTTGAATATCGTCGGCGAGCACGTAGTCGATGGATGCAAGGCCCGTCGTGCCGACGTATCCAAGCCAACTGACCTGGATCGGCGCGGCCTTGCGCGCGAAAACCCCCAGGCGATGTCCGGCGGTGTGGCCCGACATGTCGAACAGGATCTGAACGCCCGCGTCGCGCACGGCGGCCGTCAGGGCGTCGTCGCTGATTCCGTCGGCGCGCTGCCACGACGTGACTTTAGCGATGCGAGCGCTGACCTCGTCTTCCTTGACCGCTGGGCGCGTACTGAACACCACGGCGCGCAAATCCGCCGGATCGAGATGCTCAAACATCCGTACGCTGAGAAGCCCGACCGGATGGACGCCGAAGTCCGGTGAAATGAACCCCACGACGATTGGCTTTTGCCGCCGCAATGCGGGCGTTGCGGGCGTGGGAGTCGCGACATGGCGGGCGGCCCATACCGCATGGGCGTGTGCGAGCTGGGTTTCGCTCACCCCTGCGACGTAGTGTTGCGCCGACAGCCAATTGCTGGCGGCCGGCATATACGCCGCATCCTGTGTCATCGCGGCGGCGAAAGCCTCGACCGCCTCCGCCGACCGGCCCTGATCGCTCAGGATTACGCCGAGGGCGTTATACGCTTTCGCATAAGCCCGGTTCGCCAGCACCTTGCGGACTTCCGCTTCGGCATCTTTGAGACGGCCCTGGTCGCGGTAGGCGTTGGCGAGATTGTAGCGCGCCTCGATGTAATCCGGGTTTTGCGATACCGCTGTTTCAAATGCGCGCGTCGCGGCGTCCAGGAGTTCCAGGTCGCGCAAGGCGACGCCCAGATTGGAATGAGCTTCGGGATGGTGCGGTTGCAGACGCACGGCGTCGCGATAAGCGTCCACCGCGCGCGCCTGTCGCCCCGTTGTCGCGAAAAGGTTGCCCAGGTTGAAGTGAAAGGCGGCCGTCTGCGGCGACTGCATGACGGCCGTGCGTAACGCGGCCTCGGCTTCTTCATAGCGTTGCGCGGTCTGCAAGGCGGTGCCGAGGTTCCCATAGGCTTCGGCAAAGATGGGCTGCAGAGAAACTGCTTGTTGCATCGCGCCTATGGCGTCGTCCGCCTCGCCGATCTGCAGAAGGGCGACACCGAGAAGGTGCCAGACGTCGGCATTGCTCTGGTCGAGCGCCAAACCTTCACGATAGAGCGCGGCCGCCGATTTTGGATCGCCGGCCTGGTGGCGGGCGAGTCCGGCGCGAAAATGCCCGCCGGCGGCGCTCATCAGGGCGTAAGGGCCGCGGCCAGCGTCACCGGCGCGGCCTGCGTCTTGATGTGATGGACCGCGACCTGCTGAAAGCGGTCGTAGAAATCGGCAAGCATCGCGACGCCGGCGGCGTCGGGCGCCGTTGCGCCGGCCGCGGGTTCGGTGCCCCGCGTGAACACGCCGCTGTAGTGGTGGGAGATGAAATCGAAGAACAGATCGAACTGTCGGCCGGCGGCCGAGGGATTCTGGCCGCGTGTGCGCCGCGCGAGTTCGATCACATAGGTCACGAGCGCGTGGAAGAAGAGGTAGATCGTATCGTCCCACCGCGTGTCGTGATTGACATGCAGCGCGACCGGCGACTTCAGCGTTTTGAGCGGCAGGCCCTTCAAAAGTGTGACGAGGGGCATCCAGTAGTCCCAGAACGGCATCCCCATGCAGAAGGGGCTGTCCGCGAAGTCATCGAGGGCGGCGCCCGACAGGAAGAAGTAGTCGTAGCCGATGGAGTAGGTTTCGGCGCCCGTCGGCGCATAGGCCGCGAAAGCCGCCGTATCCGCGACATCCACGCGCGGTCCGCACAGCAAACTGCCGTGGGCTTCGCGCCGGATGAAATCGAGAAGACCGGGAACGTTCCTGAAATAGATGTCGGCGTTGACGATGCCGACGACACAGTCCACCGGGGCGAAGCCGCGCGCCGCGATCGCCTGTTTCAGCACCTTCAGCAGATCGTGGATGAAGGGGACGGGTTTCTTCGCGAATTTCTCCGCCGTCATGCCCACGGGCAGCACCATCACGTCCGGGTGCTCTTTGCGCACGGCGTCGGCTTCCGCCGCGCCGTTGACCGACAGCACCTCGAATCCGCAGGCCAGCCATGACGCGACCGTCGCGGTTTGCAGGGCCTGATCGCGGCCGGGCACGAGGCTGGTGGCAAGGAAGACGGGTGGGGTCGGGGACATGGACTCGGGCATTCTACCTTGTGTCTGACGCGCTCCCGCCAGGGAACCGAGGGGCGACGATCGTCTTTCCCGGCCGCCATGGCGCATATTTTCAGCCAACAGTTGCGGCTTTTCCCGTCCCAGGGCGGGTTAAATTTGGATTAACGCCGGGGTTGGGGCTAAAGCCTCCGATATCTGTTGCGAGCCTAGGGGCGCTCGGTTAACAATCTGAAAACTCTCACTATTTTAGCGCATTGGCCAGCGTTTGACACTTCAACCGCAAGCCTCTATAACTTGCGGTGCTCATTCTAGTTCCTGAATGGAACGGCCTACGGAATGAGCCGACAGAAATGTCGTCAACACTGTCCTAGAAAAGGAGCTACGCGTTATGAGTGATATTACCCTTTCGTCTGCGACACGCGGAAACCTGCTGTCGCTGCAAAACACGACCAGCCTGATCGGCCGCACGCAAGAGCGTCTGGCCACGGGTCTCAAAGTCAACAGCGCCATCGACGACGCGCTGGCCTTCTTCAAAGCCCGTAACCTCAACAGCCGCGCCGGCGACTTGTCTTCGTTGAAAGACGCCATCAGCGGCGGCATCAGCGTGATTAAAGCCGCCATCCAGGGCCTCGAAGCCATGGAATCGGTGATCAAGCAGATGAAGGCGCTTGCGCAGTCCGCCATTTCCTCGCCGGAAAGCACGACGCGTCAGAAGCTGGCCAGCCAGTTCAACGAACTGCGCAGCCAGGTCGACAACCTCGCCGAAGACGCGAGCTTCGACGGTGTCAACCTGCTCAAGAACACGACCAACGCGTTCGCCGGCGGCGCCGACCAGCTCACCGTCAAGTTCAACGAACGTACGGATACCGCCGCGCTCAACCAGCTCGTCGTGTCGGGCCTCAGCGCCACCGATTTCGGTAGCATCATGGGCACGTCCGCGGTTGCGACGGGTAGCGGCACCGACGTGTGGGGCGTGACCGGCTCGGCCGCCGTCACCGCGATCACCGCTTCGATCACCGCTCTCGACGACGCGCTCGTCACGGTTCGTCAGACCGCGCAGGAGTTCGGTACGAACTCCGCGTTGCTCCAGATCCGTGCGGACTTCACCTCCAACCTGATCAACACCCTGAAGGGTGGTGCTTCGGCCCTGGTGAACGCCGACTTGAACGAAGAATCGGCCAACCTGCTCTCGCTGCAAACGCGCCAGCAGTTGGGCTCGATCTCGCTCTCGATCGCGCAGCAGTCCGAACAGTCGATCCTGCGTCTGTTCTAAGCCGCGGCGAAGCTCCTCTAAGACAGTGGACAGTGGGCGGGCCCGTTATCGGGCCCGCCTTACTGGCTACCGTGGCCTTGGAGCTTCGACGGGTCAGAACACGCGGGCGTCCAGCGTCACGCGCTCGTTTTTTATTTTTTGGTTTGTTCCGCCGCGTAGGCTGGGCGCTCCGTTCCCTAAAGAACGGAGGCGGCCATGTCCGACATTGCGCTCAGCACGGCGACACGGGGCAACCTGCTGTCGCTCCAGAATACGACCGCGCTTATCGGCCGCACCCAGGAACGTCTTGCGACGGGCCTGAAGGTCAATAGCGCGATCGACGACGCCCTTGCATTCTTCAAGGCGCGCAACCTGAACAGCCGCGCCGGCGATCTGGCGACGGTCAAAGATCAGGTCGCCAACGGCATCAGCACCATCAAAGCCGCGATCCAAGGCCTTGAGTCGATCGAGGCCGTCATCAAGCAGATGAAGGCGCTCGCACAGTCGGCGATTTCGTCGCCGGAAAGCTCGACGCGGCAGAAGCTGGCCAGCCAGTTCAACGAACTGCGCAGCCAGATCGACAATCTCGCCGAAGACGCGCACTTCAACGGATACAATCTTCTCAAGAACACCTCCGACGCCTTCCTTGGCGGCGCGGATACACTCACCGTCAAGTTCAACGAGCGTACCGACACGTCGGCGTTGAACACGCTGGTTGTCTCCGGGCTCAACACGCTGGACTTCCAGTCGATCGTGGGGTCCTCGGCGGTCGCGACCGGTGGCGGCACGGATGTATGGGGCGTGACGGGATCCGCTGCGGTCACGGCCATCACCGCGTCGATCACGGCGCTCGACGACGCGCTGGTGACGGTGCGGCAGTCGGCCCAGCAGTTTGGTACGAATTCGGCGATGCTTCAGATTCGCATCGATTTCACGCAGAACCTTATCAATACATTGAGGGGCGGCGCGGCGGGGTTGGTGAACGCGGACCTGAACGAAGAGTCGGCGAACCTGCTGTCGCTTCAAACGCGCCAGGCCTTGGGCACGATCTCGCTTTCGATCGCGCAGCGTTCCGAACAGTCCATCTTGCGGCTGTTCTAAACACGCAAGACATATCGCGGAGAAAGGCGGCCTTTATGGGCCGCCTTTTTATTTGCGCACCAGAAGGCTCCGGACGATGTAGCCGCCAAGACCGATGGCGATCCATGCCAGGAAAAAGAGCTGTGTGCGGCTGGGCAGGCTCCAGAGCAGGTAAAGGCAGCCCAGAATGGCGGCTGGCGCGACAATCCAGGCCGCCGGCGCACGGAAGAGGCGCGCGACGTCGGGCGCCCGGGCGCGCATGACCAGAAGTGAAACCGCGACCGCGATAAACGCCGCGAGCGTACCGGCATTCGCCAGCGCGGCGATCTCGTCGAGCGGCACCAGGCCCGCCAATGCCGCGACGACGCCCGCCGTGGCGCCCGTGATACGGATGGGCGTGCCCGTGCCCGGATGGACGTGCGCGAACCATCGCGGCAAAAGTCCGTCCCGTGCCATCACGAAAAAGATCCGGCTCTGACCGTAGAGAAAGGCAAGGATCACGGTCGGAAGCGCGACCACGGCGGCGGCGCCGACGACGGCGCCCATGGTCCCTTGACCCAGCGCACGCATGATCATCGCCAGAGGTTCGGGACTGTTGGCGAAACCGACGAAGGGCATCGCTCCCACCGCGGCGGCGGCGACACAGACATAAAGAAGCGTGCACGCAATCATGGAGCCGACGATGCCGATCGGGAGGTCGCGATCCGGCCGCTTGGCTTCCTCGGCGGCGGTCGAGATTGCATCGAAGCCGTAGTAGGCGAAGAAGATGATGGCCGCGGCGGCCATGACGCCGCGTTGCGCGCCGTCGACGTCGTTCTTGGCGAAGCCGTACGGCATGAAGGGGTCAAGATTGGCCGCATCGAAGTGCGGTGCGGCGACGGCGATGAAAACCAGGAGCGCCACGATCTTCACCACGACGAGCGCCGCGTTGATGTTCGCGCTTTCGCGGGTGCCGGCCATCAGCAGACCCGCCACGCACGCGATGATAAAGATTGCGGGCACGTTCAGGACGCCGCCTCCGTGCGGTCCCGCCGTGACGGCAATGGGAAGCGGGACGCCGAGCGAGGCGAGAAAACCCGTCGCATAACCCGACCATCCGACCGCGACGGCGCTAACGACAAGCGAATATTCGAGGATGAGGCACCAGCCGACGATCCATGCGAAGACTTCGCCGATCGCGACATAGCTATACGTGTAAGCGCTGCCGGAGGCGGGGATGATTGTCGCGACTTCGGCGTAACACAGCGCCGCGCAAGCGCAGACCGCTCCGGCGACGACAAACGACAGAAGCACGCCGGGGCCGGCCAGATTCGCGCCGACGCCGATAAGGGTGTAGATGCCGGTGCCGACGATGGCCCCAACCCCAAGGGCGACGAGATGCCACCACGACAAAGTCGGCGCCAGACGATGTTCCTGCGCAATGCCTTGTCGTGAGATGTCTTTTCGGCGCATCCAGTCGTGCATGGGCGCTTTCCCCCAGGATTATTCGTCGGTCCCTATTGCCGCCGAGACAAGAATAGCGCGTCGGTGTCGGCGCGCCATGTGGGATGCGCGCTAAAATTAACCGTTTGTTTACGAAAACGGCCCGCCGGTCGGATTTTTTCGCATCCCGCTCCCTCTTCACCCTCCGCTTAACCTTTTGTTCGCACTTCGTGCGTAGAACGGCAGCGTGAACCGTGCTGTTCACGCGCATGTTGCGCGTGGGTTGCTTCGAAAGCAGTTGCACGGCGAATGGTTTTTTTGGGGAAACGGCTTCTAGAAAGTCACTGATCCTAGAAAGGGTACGAACATGGCTCAGGAAATCACACTCTCGTCGGCGACGCGCACCAACCTGCTCTCGCTGCAAAACACGACCGGCCTTATCGGCCGCACGCAGGAACGCCTCGCGACCGGCTTGAAGGTCAACACCGCGATTGACGACGCGCTCGCGTTCTTCAAAGCGCGTAACCTCAACAGCCGCGCATCCGATTTGCAGTCTGTGAAAGACGGCATCATGGGCGGCATCAGCGTGCTGAAAGCCGCGGTGCAGGGTCTCGAATCGATCGAGTCGGTCCTGAAGCAGATGAAGGCGCTCGCGCAGTCCGCCGTTTCCGCCCCGGAATCGACCACCCGCGCCAAACTCGCCAGCCAGTTCAACGAACTGCGCAGCCAGGTCGACAACCTCGCGGAAGACTCGAGCTTCAGCGGTACGAACCTGTTGAAGAACACCACCAACGCGTTTGAAGCCAGCGCCGACAATATGACGGTGAAGTTCAACGAGCGCGTTGAGCCGATCGGCGTCAACCAGCTCGTCGTGTCGGGCTTGAGCGCGACCGATTTCACCAAGATCATGGCGACTTCCGCCGTTGCAAGCGGCACAGGCACGGATGTGTGGGGCGTTACCGGCGTGGCGGCGATCAACGCGATCAACGGCGCCATCCGCGCCATCGACTCGGCGCTTGTCACCGTTCGCCAGGCGTCGCAACAGTTCGGCACGAACGCCTCGATGCTGCAGATCCGCGCCGACTTCACCACCAACATCATCAACACGCTGAAGGGCGGCGCCGCGGAACTCGTGAACGCCGACCTCAACGAAGAATCGGCCAACCTGCTCTCGCTCCAGACGCGTCAGCAGCTCGGCACGATCTCGCTGGGTATCGCGCAGCAGTCCGAACAGTCGATCCTGCGTCTGTTCTAGTCATAAGTTTTGTTCGTCGGCTCACGGCTGGCTCCTCGGAGCCAGCCGTTTTTTTATGCGTGGTCTCGCGAACCTTGGGTTTCAGTTTTCCGCGCGAATTAACCTTTTTTTCGCCTTTCCCCGGTATTTCCTATGAGGATGCGTAGAAGGACTAAATGCGCGCGCGGCCAGAATCGGCCGCGAAATGGGCGCGAATCGCCGGCCGGGTGACGCATCACCGGCAGGCAAGGCGAGGTCAGAAATGGCTCAGGAAATCACTCTCTCGACGGCGACGCGGACGAATCTGCTTTCGCTGCAAAACACCACCAGCCTCATCGGCCGCACGCAGGAGCGTCTGGCGACCGGGCTGAAGGTCAATAGCGCCATCGACGACGCGCTCGCGTTCTTCAAAGCGCGAAATCTCAACAGCCGCGCGACGGACTTGCAGACGATCAAGGACGGCGTCACCGACGGCATCAACGTCATCAAGGCGTCGATCCAAGGTCTGGAAGGGATTGAATCCGTCCTGAAGCAGATGAAGGCGCTGGCGCAGTCGGCGATTTCGTCGCCGGAAAGCAATACACGCGCAAAGCTGGCGAGCCAGTTCAACGAGCTGCGCAGCCAGGTCGACAATCTTGCCGAAGACGCCAGCTTCAACGGCATTAACCTGCTCAAGAATTCGACTGAAGCGTTCCGCGCGGGCGCCGATCAGCTCACCGTCAAATTCAACGAGCGCACGGAAGAGCAGGCCGTCAACCAACTCGTCATCAGCGGTCTGCGGATCGCGGACTTCAACACCATCATGGGCAGTTCGGCGCTCGCCACCGGAACGCTCCCGAGCACCTTGGTGTGGGGGCAGACGGGTGTGGCCGCGATCAGCAGCATCACCGCCGCATTGCGGTCGATCGACTCCGCGCTCGTCACCGTGCGCCAGAACGCGCAGGCCTTCGGCACCAACTCCGCGCTTCTGCAGATTCGCGCCGACTTCACCACGCAGATCATCAACACGCTGAAGGGCGGCGCCGCGCAGCTTGTGAACGCCGACATGAACGAAGAATCGGCCAACCTGCTCTCGCTCCAGACACGCCAGCAGCTCGGCACGATCTCGCTGTCGATCGCGCAGAAGTCGGAAGAAGCGATCCTGCGTCTGTTCTAAGCGTTTCGCGGTAAAGGGTTTCCGGCGCCGAGGGAGGACGAGGTCAGGTTCTAAGGCTTCACGCCGTGGGCGGTTCGGTCCATAGTGCGGCCGCCTCCCTCCACGGAAACCGCGACCTAAGAAAAACCATGCCTTTAAAACTGACCCTGAAGCCCAACGAAAAGGTTCTGATCGGAACGGCCGTCATCGCCAACGGCCCCAACAAGACGGAATTTGTCGTCCTGAACCGCGTGCCGGTTGTGCGCGAGAAGGACATCATCACGGAAGAGCGCGCCGACACCATCGCGAAGAAGCTCTATGTCACGATCCTCAACATGTACATTAACCCTGCACGTGAGAAGGATTACCATGGAATTTACTTCGTTTTAATGAGACAAATGATCTTAGTACCGGTAGACGCCCGTGCTGTCGATTTGATGGTGGAAATGTCCCAGCACATCCTTGCGGGCGACCACTATCGTGCGCTCAAGATGTGCCGGCAGTTGATTAAGTTCGAGGCGGAGGCCTTGGCGAATGTCAAAAGATAAAGTTGCTGCATACCAGCAGCAGCAGAAGAGAAATCTCAGTCCGCGTGAAGTGGAGGCGATGGCCTTCACCAAGGCGGCTCTTATGCTTGAAGACGCCAAGAAGCAATCCGGCAACATCGAGGAATTCGCGAAGGCCCTGCGCTTCAACCACCTGCTGTGGACGATCATCCAGGCCGACCTGACCGAGCCGGACAACCAGTTGCCGCCGGAGATCAAAGCGAACGTCATGTCGCTGTCGATCTTTGTGGACAAGCAGACCACCAAGGCGCTGCGCACGTCCGCCCCGACGGATCTCGACGTTCTCATCAACATCAACCGCAATCTCGCGGCAGGCTTGCGCCAGACGCCGGAAACGGCCCAGGCCGCGCCTCAAGCGCCGCAATCCGGCGCCGGCCGTTCCACGGGGGCGTAATCGCCTTTCGCGATGACACAGCCAGCGCAAGCGCGTGTCCTGTCGCCGCTGCTTCAACAAGGTCTAAGCTTTCTGCACGCCGGCGACGCCGTCGGGGCCGAGCTCCTGCTCGACACATTCCTCGCGCGGTATCCGGACGACGCCGACGGTCATAACCTCGCCGCCGTCGCCAAGCACGCCCTGGGCAGGCTTCCGGATGCGATCGCGCACCTGGAGAAGGCGGCGGCCCTCAAGCCGCGTGAACATCTTTTCGCGGTCAACCTTGCGTCCATGTTGGCCGCGGCGAAGCGGTTTGATGACGCGCTTCGTGTCATCGATACGTTTTTGATCGGCGCGCCGGGTCAGCTCGATGCGCTGTTGCAACGGGCGACGCTTCTTCAACGGCTGATGCGCCTCGAGGAGGCGGTTTCCATCGCGCGCATGGCGGTCGCCTTTCATCGCGACGAAGCCCGCGCGCACCACGCGCTCGGTCTTGCCCTTGTCAAAAGCGGTCGTTTCGTGGACGCCGCGGTCGCCTTCGCGGAGGCGCTGACGCGCGATCCGTCGGCGGTCGAAAGCTGGCTGAACCGCGGCGTGGCGCTTAAGGAGGCAGGAGATCTTGCCGAAGCGGAGGCGAGCTATCGCCGCGCCTTGTCGCTCTCGCCGCGCGATCCTGTTGTTCTCAATAACCTTGCGAACGTGGTCGGTGCGCTGACCCGCCATGCGGAGGCCGTGACACTCTACCGGGAAGCCCTGTCGCTGGACCCGATGTACGCCGACGCCAAGGCGAACCTGGGCGTTGCGCTGCGCGAGGCCGGAGACGCCGATCTCGCGCTCCTTGAACTTGCCGAGGCCGTTGAGCAGCACCCCGGCCATGCCGGGTTGCTCAACGCCTACGGGAACGCGCTTCGTCAGGCGGGCCGTACGGATGACGCGATCGTGGTTCTGCATAAGGCCGTCGAGATTTCGCCGGGATACGCCGAAGCGCACAATAACCTCGGTCTGGCTTATGCCATCAACAATCGACCGCTGCGCGCGTCCGAACATCTGAAGCAGGCCGCCGAACTGAAGCCGTCGTCGCCGGTTATCAGCAATAACTATGGCGCGCTTTTATTGCGGCGGTTCCGTTTCCCGGAGGCCATCGCGGCGTTGTCCAACGCGGTCGCGCACGACCCGGAATACGACGAGGCGCTCATCAACCTCGGCATCGCGCACTATATGCGCGGGGAAGGGCCGGAGGCGATCTCGGCCTATACCCGCGTCCTCGCGCGCCAGCCCGACAACGCGTTCGCGCGGTACAGTCTCGGCGTCGCGCTGCTGGAGGATCAGAAACTGTCCGAGGCGGAGGTCGAGATTCGCCGCGCGCTCGAGCTCGACCCCAACAACACCCTCGCCTTGAATACGTTGGGCGTGCTCTTGCTTGAGCAACATTTTGTCACCGATGCCCGCACGGCGATGCGTCAGGCCGCCGACGTGGGAACGCGCTCGGCGCCGATCTTTTTCTCGAACTACGCCTTTGCAAGTCTTTACGAGCCCGACCTCTCCAACGACGAGATTCTGGCTATTCATCACGAATTCGCGCGGCGCTTCAGTACCGATGTGGCGGATCTTTCCAAACCGCACGCGAATGTTCGGGATCCCGAGCGCCGTCTGCGGATCGCATATCTGTCGCCGGATTTCCGCGCCCACTCCGTTTCTTATTTCTTTGAAGCCTTGCTGGAGAAACACGACCGGACGCGCTTTGAGATATGCCTATATTCCGACACCTCGCGCGCGGACAAGATCACCGACGCCATGCGCGGCGCGGCCGACGCTTGGATCGAGGCCGGTGGACTGACGGCCGAAGCGCTTGCCGAACGGTTGCGCGAGGACGGGATCGATATCCTCGTCAATCTCGGCGGCCATACCTCCGGCAACCGGCTGCCGGCCTGCGCCTTGAAGCCCGCGCCGGTGCAAATCGAATACCTGGGCTATCCCGACACCAGTGGCGTTCCGGCGATGGACTACCGCATCACCGACGGCCGCGCCGATCCGGTCGGCTCCGAAAAGTGGTGCACCGAGGAGATCGTACGGCTCCCCCACTGCTTCCATCTTTATCGTCCGACCGCGAAGGCCACGCCGCCGCAACCGGCGCCGCATCTCAAAAAAGGCTATGTGACCTTCGCGTCGTTCAACGTGCTGCCGAAGGTCACCGACCGCGCGGTGGCGGCTTGGGCCGAGATATTGAAGGCGGTGCCCACCTCACGGTTTTTCATCAAGTGCAAGCAGATGCGCGATGAGCGCGTCCGCAACAGGCTGAAGGACGACTTCGCGCGTTACGGCATCGATCCCGCCCGGATCGAAACGGCGTCGTTTGTCGCGTCTGTGCAAGAGCATCTCGGCAAATATGCCGGCGTCGATCTGGCGCTCGATACCTTCCCCTACAACGGAACGACAACCACCTGCGAAGCCCTTTACATGGGGGTGCCGGTGCTGACCATCGCGGGCGACAACCACCGTGGACGGGTCGGCGTCAGTCTTCTCCATGCGATGGGGCTGACTGAGGCGTTTGTCGCGTCGTCGGTGGAGGACTATGTCGCGCGCGCCATCGCTTTTGGGAGGGATCCGGCCCCCCTGGCGGCGATCCGCGCGACCTTACGCCCCGCCATGGACCGCTCGCCCTTGCGCGACGAAACCGGGTTCACGCGCACCCTGGAGGACACCTACCGGAGCCTCTGGCGCCGCTGGTGCGGCGGACCCGAGACCTTCGGGCGGCAGCCTCCGCCGGAGTTGCGCCCGGAGGACTCCATCCAGGGCGTCCTGGTGCGCGCTATCAAGTAGCGGGCAAATAGGCCGGGTCTGTGAACGGCCGGTGACAGGGTCACTTTTCATTTACAATTCAATAATTTAACGGGTGACGCCCGGTGCATTGCTGCTATGCAGCACCTCTTATTGCGCCGGGGGATGTCGGCCCATACATTCCGCGCGCGTCTTCAAGGAAGGCCGCCCAACGAGCCTTCCATCCCGCATTCGGAGTCACGTTATGAAACTGGTACTGTCTTTTGCCGCGCTGTTCGCCATCTCCGGCGCCGCTTTCGCCGCGCAGGACTACACGCTCATTTGCAACTCCAGCAAATTGACCGCGGGCGACCGTCACGAGTGCCGCGTCCAGATGACCGCCGCCGCCAGCGAAGCGGAGCAGGCTGAAATCTATCGCGTCTATGACGCCAAGATCGCCGGCCTCGCGATCCAGCGCTAAACACCCGCGCATAACGCTCCTGGTTTGAGTCCTCGGATTCAAACCAGGTGAGTTATAACAAGGCGATGGATCATCGCCTTGCCCTTGCTCTCAAGCTCTACGATCAAGGTCTGCTCGACGCCGCTTGGCATGCGGCGCATGACCTGGCCCGCGCCGGCGACGCTCCGCGCGAGGCGCTACACCTTGCCGCGGTCCTATGTCTGGAAACCGGCCGCAACGATGAATCGTTGGCCTTCGCCGATCGATTGATCGCGGGTGACGTCATGGACGCCGACGCGCATTTGCTGCGCGGGCAGGCCCTCCGGGAAGCCGGCCGGTACGCCGAGGCGCTGTCGGCTTTCCAGCATGTCGCAACCCTTCGTCCCGCCGACGCGCTGCTGCACTTCAACCTGGGCCTCCTTCATCATCGCGCGGGCGCGTTCGCGGCATCCGAAGCCGCCTACCGGTCGGCGCTCATTGCCGATCCGTCGAGCGCCGACGCCTGGAACAATCTTGGACTTCTGCTCGACGACGCGGGCCGGCCGGGCGAAGCGTGCGAAGCGTTCATGAAAGCGCTCGCGCTCGCGCCCCAGGCGTCCGCTGTGCACAATAATTTCGGGGCGACGCTGGCGGCTCAGGGAAACTATGCCGCGGCCGCCGCGGCGCACAGACGGGCTCTCGAGATCGATCCACGCAACGTGGCCGCGCGCATCAACCTCGGCGTCGCGCAGTTGGAGCAAGGGGCGCTCGAAGAGGCCCGTCGGACGTTCGATGAAGCGCTTGCGCAAGGTCCGTTGAACCGCGACGCCGCCGACAACCGTCTCTACCTCGATCTCTATGTCGAAGCGGATCCGGCCAAGATCTGCGTCCGGCATCGGTCCTGGGGACATGAATTGAATCCCACCGCGCCGCCCTCGACGCCGATCGGCAACAAACCCCTCAAGGTCGGTTATGTCTCGGCGGATTTCCGGCGTCATTCCGTGGCCTTTTTTGTCGAGGCGCTTCTCCTTCATCATGATCCCTCGGAAGTCGAGGTCCACTGCTATGCGGACGTTGTGCGTCCGGACGAGGTTACACAGCGCCTGAAGGCATTGGCGCCCCGCTGGCGTGAAAGCGCCGGATGGGACGACGAGCGATTGCGAGCCGCCATCCGGCAAGACGGCATCGACATCCTTGTCGATCTCGCGGGGCACTCCGGCGGCAATCGGTTGGGTGTCTTCGCCCGCCGCGCGGCCCCCGTTCAGGTAACCGCTCTGGGATATCCGGCCACCACGGGCGTCCGCGCCATGGACTACCGTCTGTGCGACGCGATCACGGATCCGCCGGGCGCGGACTCCTGGTCCACGGAAGAACTCATGCGTCTTCAGGCGCTGCATTGCTTTACGCCGCTGGCGGATGCGCCGCCTGTGTCCGCGCTGCCGGCGCAGGCGCGCGGGTACACGACTTTTGGATCATTCAATAAACTGGCCAAGATCAGCCCGGCGACGGTCGCCTTGTGGGCGGAGGTTCTCGTCGCGGTTCCATCGTCGCGCCTGGTCATCAAAGCTAAACCGCTGGCGGAGGAGGAGACCCGCGCGGGTCTCGCGCGGCGTTTCGCCGCGCACGGCGTCGCGGCGGAGCGCCTCGATTTGCGCGGTTGGCTCGCGGACGACGCCGGCCATCTCGGCGCCTATGCGGACATCGACATCGCGCTGGACACCGTGCCTTACAACGGCACAACGACGACCTGCGAAGCCCTTTGGATGGGCGTGCCTGTGGTGTCGCTGGCCGGTCGCGGGCATGCGGCCCGTGTCGGCGCGAGTTTGCTTACCAGTGCGGGCCTGCGGGCCTGGTGCGCGGGGAGCGAAAAGGAATTCCGCGAGATCGCGGTGAACGCGGCCGAGGATATCGCGACACTGGCGAATCTGCGGGGCGGTCTGCGCGATCAATTGCGTGTCGCCCGGCTGCTGGACGGCCTTACCTATACGCGCGACGTCGAGAGCGCCTACCGCGCCATGTGCGGGTAGGGGGCGTCATGAGCATGAAGCAAGCCTTGTTGGTCGTCGACGTCCAGGCGAGTTTCCCGGTCCCGCGCACGATTGTCGATGAAATCACCGCGCTCTCCCGTTCGCTCCATACGGTTGCGACGGTGGAGCGGCACGACGAGGCCGTTACGCCTTTCGGGAAACAACTGGGCTGGACGCCGGCGGCCGACGACGCAGGCCTCGTCCCGGCCGATCGCGTCTTCATCAAACACGGATATCTCCCGCCGATGGAACTTATCGCGCATTTAAGATCGCGCGAGGTTGAGCGGGTGTTTGTCTGCGGCGTCCAGATCGAGACCTGCTGCCTTGCGGCGGGCTTCATGCTTTTCGACGCGGGTATGCATCCCACGCTGCTTAAATGGCTGAGCGTCGGATCGTCGCTCGACAGAGGCGGGGATCTCGGCGCCGATCTATGGCGGCACCATTTCGGCGGGGTTCTTATGACCGCCGACGACCTGCGCCTATCGTAGGTAATTCAGAAGCGTCAGTTCCTGAAGCTTGGCCAGCGACGCGTAGGAGATTTGCAGCACCTGGCTGTCGGTCTGCAAACGCACCGCGACCTCCGTGGTGTCGGCCTTTTCCAGGTCGTTCTGGCGGCCTTCCAGGAAGGCGAGGAAGGAGGTCTGCACATCCTTCGCCTCGGCCAGTGATTTCTGGCTGACCCCAATGCGGTCCTGCACGGATTGTAGGTCGCTCTTGGCTTCCGTCGGCTGCAACGGCGAATGTTCGATGGCGTCGTTGATGATCGCAAGCGCCTGCGTCACACGCTCGGGATTACTGATGAGGTCGCCTTGCGCGATGATGCCGAGCGCGCGGGTCAGTTTCTCGAACGCGGGGTCGAGGCCCGTCACGTCGAGGACGAGCGATTGCGTGTCGCTGATGCGCTGTTCGGTCGAGAGGCTCGTGCCTTTCAGGAACGCCTTGGACTCCAGGGTGATGGTTTCCGCCGCCCCCGTGACCGGAATCTGGTTGTCCAGGAAGATCATGTCGCCGGCAACGAAAGCGCCCCCGTTGGGGTCGTAGCCCGCGGCTACCAGATCGGCGTTGGTGGGCCAACGCACCGTATAGGCGCCGTTGTTCCCGGAGACCGAGCCGGACAGAGCGAGCGCGGTGCCGTTCGGCACCGTCAGGTTCAACTCCGTCGTACCGGATGTTTCCGCACCCGCGTTGACGTTCTGGTCGACCGTAATCGTATTGCCGTCCGGCGAGACGTCGGTGATCGTAAAGGCGCCGTTGTTGCCGAGCGTCGTGTTGTTGAGCAGGATCGTCTGACCGACCTGCAGCGCGCGGAACGACGCCGGGGTCGTCGCGGTGATTTTTCCGTTCGATCCGACGTTCGTGAAGACCAGGTTTCCGGTCTCGGCTTCCGTGATCGTATCCAAGATGAAATCGCCGGGCGCCGCCGCGACGGCCGTCATCGGATTGGTCCCGACCGTGACGTCGGTATAGGTCGGAACGATATTCTCGAACTTGATATCCACCAGGTTCGCCACGCGGGTCGACGGAAACACCGCGTTGATGCCGTCATAAAACTGCTGGAACTGTTGCAGGTTCTTGTACGGGAAGCTGATGGGCGGGGTGTCGCTCTTGGCGCCGCCGAAGATGTATTTTCCGTCGATCTTCTGGGTCAGGAAGTACTGTACCTGGCTGAAAGCCGAGAAAACCTTGGCCTGCAGATCGGCCACGGCCGTGATGTTCTCCGGGTTCTGCGCGGTCAGGTCGCGGCTCGAAAACTGGATCAGCTCGCTCCGGATCATGCGCGCGGTGTCGTCGATGCCGACGGCCGCCGTCGCCTGCGCCTTCAAGGTGGTGGAGAGCAGGTCGTTGTTGCTGACGTAGCGCTGAAGCCGGGCGCGCTCATTCTCGATGTTGAGCAGGCGGAAGCTGTCCTGGGCGATGCCGATATAGTCTTGCGACTTGAAGCCCGTCGAAAGCGCGGTCTGATGATCGTTCACCCGCTGCTGCTGTTCCAGCATGCGGTTGACGAGAATCTGGTTCGAGACGGATGTCGAGATACGCGAGACCATAGGCTTACTCCTGCCTCACCGTTCCATTATCGGATGAGGTCGTTCAACACATCGAAGAGCTGTTGCGTGGTCGAGATCACCTTGGCGGACGCGGCATACGTCTGCTGATAGACCATCAACTGCGACATTTCTTCGTCGAGGTTCACGCCGGACAATTCGGACTGTTTGATCTCCAACGCTTCGTGCAGGTCGGTTTGCAGCTTGAGGTTCGACTCAGCCGAGGCGGCCGCGGTCGAGCTACGCGAAATGATCGCGGCGCCGTAGTCGGAGAACGAGACGCTGGAGCCCGACAAGGAGCCGGCCGGTCGGAACGAGCCGGGGTTCGACATCAGGCTCGAAAGTTGGGCGATGACGCTGTTGTCGCCGCTTGCCAGCAGGTAGTTCCCGGTCAGCGGGTCAAGCTGCATCTCGCCGCGGGCGATGCGGCTGCTGTCGTCGAGCAGCGTCTGGCTCACCTGCATGTCTTGGGCGTAGCCGGACACGGTCCAATCCAGGCCCAGGGCCTCCATGCCGGTGGTGCCGCCCTGTTCGGTGATGATGAGATCCTCGCCGGTCTCATGCTGGATGCGCAGGCGTTTGCCGGAGCCTTCCGGAATAATGTCGGCGCTGATGCGGTTCTGCAGCAGCGGATCGGAGTTGATGCGGTCGCGGATCACTTCCAGCGAGTCCGCGGGGTCGATGGTGATGGTCGAGATGGTGTTGCCCAGGCCGGACGCCATGCTGGTGGCGTCGGCGAACTGAAGGGTCACGGAAGCCTGGATGTTCATCGACCAGTTGGCGGGTTTGAACCCGGAATCCCATTGCGCCAGGTTCGGCGCGGTCGCGAAGTAATCGTTCAGGCCGAAAAGGTTCGAGAAACCCTTATAGGTGCGGTCATAGGTGCCGTCGGCGTCGAGGTCGATCTGCGCCGTGACGTCCTTCTGGTCGGACCCCTTGATCGCCGAGGACTCGTCGCGGAACGCGATGCCCAGTTCGTCGGTGCCAAGGTTGATCGCCATCTGGCCGTCGGCCGTGAAGGAGACGCTCGCGTTCGACAGAAGCGGATCCTGCGCCTGCAGCCAGTTCTGCATGTCGGTCGCCAGCGTATCGAGGGTCGAGCCGTTCGCGAAGTTGACGCCCGCCGGATCCAGCAACCGGGCCGAGGCGACCTCGTTGCCCTGGCGGTCGTACAGCATGATGACGGGCTCGGCGTCCGAGAACGACACGGTCTGCTGCGCGGAGTCCGTGAACATGCGCGAGCCGGTGACGTTGTTCACCACGTTCGGATACGACGTGCCGCGGTTGTGAACCTGGTTCACCTGGTCCTTCATGGCGCGGGCCAGTTCGTCGATCTGGGCCTGCATGTCGGGCAGGGTGTTGTCGCGCATGTCGACCAGCGCCTTGATCTTGCCGGAGCGGATCGAAGCGGTGATGTCGCGCACTCCAGCGAAGATGCCGTTGAAGTCGCCGCCCGCGTAGCTGGTGGCGGGGCCGACCTGCGTGAGCGCGACGTGGCTCATGTTCACCGGCTGCGAGTCCACCAAGGTGGTGCCGTCGCTGGTGAACACGGTGATCGAGCCGTTGGCGTTCTTGAAGTAACGCACGTCCACCAGTTCGGCCAATTTGCTCAAGGCGAGGTCGCGTTTGTCTTCCAGGTCCTCGGTCTGTCGGCTGGTCGCCGAATTGAACGAGATCTGGTCGTTCAGGAACGCGATGGTATTGAGATGCGAGTTCATGGTCTGAACGGCCTGCTCGATCTCGAGATCGGCGTTCATGCGCAGGGTCTGCACCGTGCGGCTCATATCGGCCATGTTGCGCGCAACGGAAACGCCGGCCTGGATCGCCGCCAACTGCTGGCTCACCGTTTCCGGCGACGCCGTCAGGGTGGTGAACTCCTGCTGCATCTTGTTGATCTGGTTGGACACGGAACTGTTCGACATGGTCGTGCCGAATGTGTCCTGCACCCGACGGTAGTAGCTGTTCTGGGTCGCCATCAGACCCATGGTGCTTTTCTGGCCGCGCAGGTCGCGCAACAGGTTCTGGTCGACGCGGTTGATGACGTCGCCGATGGTGACGCCCGCGCCGTAACCCGCCAGCACCACGGACTGGGGCTGGAATTGCTTGCGCGTATAGCCTTCAGTCTGAACGTTGGCGATGTTGTTCGAAATGATGTCGAGCCCGGCCTGCGCCGTCTGCAGGCCCGAGATCGCCGAAGTAAGTGCGAGATTTAGCGACATCGTCGGCTCACATCGTCTGGTTGAAGCTGACGGCCAGGCTGCGCTTGGTCACGGCGTACTGGCCGAGCGAACCGGACCGCGAGTAGGCGGCCGAACGCTCTTCGTGTTTGTTCTTCAGGGCTTCGGTCACGGCCGAGAAGAACATGTTGATGGATTCGATATTGGCTTTCAGGAGGCTCGCGTTCTCCTGCATCAGGCTGCCGAGCTTCATCGCCGCCTGCGCGAACTGATTGCGCTTGGCGGAGTCCAGATTGGCCAGGATGCTCCGGTCCTTGTGCACCGCGTTCATGTGGCCCTGATAAAGGCGCGCGAGCTGTTCCTTGCGCTCGGTCATGGCCTTTACTTCGTCCATCTTGTGCTTGCGCAGGGCCATATTTTCCTTGGTCAGGAGGTCGGTCAGTTGACGCATGACCATCGCAAGGTCGTCGGCCTTGGCGCCGGGGCGCATCGGCGGCGCGGGCCGCTGACCGGCCTGCGTCGGGCCGGCCGCCATGCCGGGACGCGCGGACGCGAGGCCCGGACGCCCCGCCGGAGTGGCGGAACGCTGGGCGGGCGAGGTCTGAAGGTCGCGTCGCATCATGTTCATGGCGGATACTCTTCTACGTACTGAACGCTCGTCTTAGCGGCGGATCGGCATGAACACGGGGGTCTGGTTGATCCCGTGCAGGTCCTCACCGGTCTTGGTCTGGGCTTTGCGGATCGGTGCGGCCATGCCGGCCGCTTCCGCGTCGCGTTGCTCCTGCGCGGCCAGCATGCCGCGCATCACGTGATCGGCGATGCCCAGCTTGTTCGACTTCGCAAGTTCCTTGCCGTATTCCTGGTTCAGCATCGACCGCCACATCTGCTCGCCGTGGCCGCCGCCGAACAACGGATCCGTTTCGATGCCCGCCATCATGTGCTCCATCATCTGGCCGATGAAGAAAGACTCGAATTCCTGCGCCGCGCCGCGCACCTTCTTCTCTTCTTCCGGCGACATTTGCACGCCCGCCAGCGCGGCCGGACCGGCCTTCGCGGCGGTCTTCTTCGTCACTTGGGCGGCAAGCCCCGTGGCGTAAGAGTCTCTGGCGTTGTCGAGAAGCGATGCGGCGTTCATGGGCGTTGTCTTTCCGCTTACATCACTTCGATATCGGCTTGGAGCGCGCCCGAAGCCTTGATCGCCTGCAGGATCGAGATCATGTCGCGCGGGCCGACGCCGAGGGCGTTCAGGCCGTTCACCAGTTCCTGCAGCGAAACGCCCGAGTCCACGACCGCCAGGCGGCGTTCGCTGTCGTCGTCGACTTCGATGTCGGTGCGGGGCACCACCACGGTCTCGCCGGTTTCCGAGAACGGCGCGGGCTGCGAAACCTGCGGCGTTTCGGTCACGCGGATCGTCAGGTTGCCTTGCGCGATCGCGACGGTGGAGATGCGCACGTCGTCGCCGATCACGATGACGCCTGTGTTTTCGTCGATCACCACGCGAGCCGGTTGGTCGGGCTGCACACGCAGTTGTTCAACGGCGGTCATCAGGTCGACCATCGAGCCGGTGTAGCCTTCGGGCTGCACGACCTGCACGGTGCCGGGGTCCAGCGCGGTCGCGGCGGTGGTGCCGAGATAGACGTTGATGGCGTCCGAGATGCGGCGCGCCGTCGTCAGATCGGGGTTGTGCAGCGCGACCTTCACGGCCGTCATGCTGGCGAGCTCGAAATTCACTTCGCGTTCGATCGTGCCGCCGTTCGGGATGCGTCCGGAGGTCGGCACGCCGCGCGTGACGGTCGCACCGGCGCCCTGCGCCACAAAACCGCCCACCTGCACGTTGCCTTGCGCCAGCGCATAGACTTCGCCGTCGGCGCCCATCAGCGGCGTGACCGCGAGGCTGCCGCCCTGGAGGCTGTCCGCGTCGCCGATCGAACTGATGGTCACGTCGAGCTTGCCGCCCTGGCGCGCGAAGGGGGGCAGCACGGCCGTCACCATCACCGCCGCCACGTTCGCCGTCTCCAACCGGTCGTCGCGGCTGTTGATGCCGAGGCGCTCAAGCATGCCGAGCAGGCTCTGCTTGGTTGCGCCGATCTTTTTCAGGTCGTCGCCGGTGCCGTTCAAGCCGAACACCAAGCCGTAACCGACTAGCACGTTCTCGCGCACGCCTTCAAAGCCGGCCAAATCCTTCACGCGCGATGCGGCCTGCGCCGAACCGGCTGTCATGAGGAGGGCGAACATCATGACGTGGATGCCCACCATCCAAAGTCGGTCGATCCAGGAGGCCTCGGAAACCATGCGGCGTACGGCTGTCATATCGTCCTCGTTCTTTTTCGGTGCGTCCTCGGCCGGACCCTGGGGCTCGGAATCAAGGCGCGCACGTACTTTCCCACCGCTTTTGATGCGAAAAGCGTGCCAACGGGACGTGGCCTTTAAACTATTGAAAATATGACGCTTTCTGAGTGGCCCAGGCCCGGTTAGCCCGGGCGGGGGCAGTTCCGGCCCACCATTCCCGGCAATTCTTACCCGGTTGCATGTGCGAAGGGTGCGGGTGAGAATAGGGCCTCCGGTTGGAACGGCCAAAAGCTTGGCGGTCCAAAGCGTTAGCCGGTAACGGCGGCCCCGGGCCGCCCTGAAAGCGAGAAGGCCGCCTCTTGGTGAAGGTCGAGGGTCCCAAATCCACATCCGCCGTCCGGGAGACCGGCCGGGCCCGCAAGGCTGGCCCGGCGGGGAAGACGGGTGAATTCGCGGCCGAGCTCGACAAGCTCGGTGGCGCGGAGGACGCGTCCGGTCCGGACTCCGCCGGCGACGTTTCGGGGATTGCGAACGTTGGCGGTATCCTTGCGGCCCAGTCCGTGGGCGCCGATCCGGGAACGTCGCCCGATTACAACGAGCGCAAACGGCGCGCCCAACGCGGCGCCGAGTTGCTCGACCGCCTGGAGGACATCCGCAAGGGGCTCCTCCTCGGCTCCGTCCCGAAGGACCGGCTTGGCGATCTGGCCCGGATGGTGCGCGAAAAGCGCGAGCGCGGGGCCGACCCGGTCATCTCGCGCCTCCTGGATGAAATCGAACTCCGGGCGGAGGTCGAGATCGCCAAGCTCAGTCGGCGGATTTCATAAGGCCTCTGGCGTCCACGATTGGAACGATTTTGGAACGCAACGGCGCCCCCTGTCGCCTTTGCCCTCAAAAAATCTAATCTTGTCAATAATATACGTGGTCTTGCGGACAGCATGTGCCTCCCCATATATTCCCGCGCCATTCGCAATCCGAGAGTAGGTTCAAGATGACCATCACGGTTCCGCCGGACTATCGGCCCACCGAAAAAGAACCGTTCATGAATCCGAAGCAGCAGGAGTACTTCCGCCGCAAGTTGCTCAACTGGCGTGTGGAACTCCTGAAAGAGTCGGAGGAGACCCTCGAAAGCCTGCAGCAGGAAGGCGGCGCGCAGGAGCCCGATCTCGCCGACCGCGCCTCGACGGAAATGGAACGTTCCCTGGAACTGCGCACCCGTGACCGGGCCCGCAAGCTCATCTCCAAGATCGACGCCGCGCTGCATCGTCTCGAGGAAGGCACTTACGGATATTGTGAAGAGACCGGCGACCCGATCAGCCTGAAGCGCCTGGAAGCGCGCCCGATCGCCACGCTATCCATCGAAGCGCAGGAACGTCACGAGCGCATGGAGCGCACACACCGCTCCGATTGATCGCGGGTCCGTGTGATTGGCGCAGGATTCGCTAGCGTGTATGTGCTGTTTTTTGACGACGGCGGTGAATTTGCCGGCGTCTTTCACTCCAAAAGCCAGGCGATGCTGACCGCCGGTCTCGTCTCCCAGGAAAAGAATCGCCCTGTGGTGGCGATATTCAATACCACCCAGGGCAATACGTCCCTCTGCTTTCGATACGAGCAGGGCGAGAAAACTTTCGAGGCCGGGTGTTGTCCGCCGCCGTGGCGCGTGGCGTCCTCTTCGGCGCCTATCGATGCGGACGGTCCGCATCGGACGACGACGGCGTCATAGGTGTGACGGCATCATCGTCGTTGTGAAGTGCGCCGCGGCGAAAGACGCCTTGCAGCTCCGTGTCGCCGACCGGCCGATTCTCGATGACCACGATGTCGCGCGGATCCTGCCGGGACAGGAGTTTCGCCATGGACATCGCGGAGTGTTTGTCATCGACCGCGGTGATGAAGAGCCGCGATCCGTCCGAACCACAAAAATAAATCGCATACATACGTGAACACTTTCCCACCCGCCTGATGACTGAACGGCGACACCGGGTATTTGTTCCAGGCGCTTCAATGGGTTGTCGTATCCAACTTAACTTGAGATAAGTATTTGAGCTGTCTATGAGAATTCGATGTGATCGCGGTTTTACCGGGCCCTGGTTTCTCATTTCGCCGGATGTCATTGTTTTCACGAGAGAAGAAACCGGCCGTTTGGTGACCCGGGGGAGGAGTCGCAGGGTATGAAATCTCAATCTGTACTGATAGGTCTTGGTGCGGCCCTGGTGGCCGCCGCGTTGATCCTGACCCCGGCTTTTGCCGCCACGGGGAAGTTCGTGGGTGACGGCGGGATCGAGCTCGATGCGCCTTATGTGCCGACCCCGCAGCCGATCGTGGACGCCATGCTCAAGATCGCGAGCGTGGGCGAGGGCGATATTGTGTACGACCTCGGCTCGGGCGATGGCCGCTTGGTGGTGTCGGCCGTGCGCGACTTCAATGCGAAGAAGGGCGTCGGTGTCGAGATCGATCCGGTGCGTATCAAGGAAGCCAACGCCAACGCGAAAGGCGGCGGCGTCGCCGACAGGGTCTCGTTCCATCAGGAAGACCTGTTCGGGTTCGATTTCTCGGAAGCGACCGTTCTGACAATGTACCTGCTGCCGGACATGATCGCGAAACTGCGGCCCAAACTCGTCGCGATGAAGCCGGGCAGCCGGATCGTCGCGCACGACTTCTCCATCCCCGATTGGGAGCCGGAGCGGACCGAACGCATCGATACCGCAACCATCTACTTTTACACCGTCCCGCCCAGGAAATAGGAACCCGGACGCGCAAAACAAAACCGCCGCCCTGTAACAGGCGGCGGTCTGTTAGCGCCTTACGGCCGCCCGGACTCTAGAGCGGGGTATAGTTGAAGCGATAGTGATCGAGCGCGTTACGCGCCTCGGCCTTCGTGACCGACGGATTGCGCTTGTTCACGGACTCCAGACGCGACGGCGACATGAACAGCTTGCCTTCGTCCAGCGCCGTCATCAGCAAAACGGCCTCGGTGCGAACGGCGATATCGTCGCCCCTGTTCGACAGACGGCCGAATACCGTGACGTCGTCGCCACGACGGATTTCATCGGTGATCATTCCCGGCAAGCGGGCATGGACCATGCGGCCGTCGCGCTCGATCATCATCGACTTACCCGACACGCGCGTCACCATGCCGCGCACGGCCACCGGTTCGCCGTTCGGCAAGCGGCGCGCCTGAACGTCGATGCTCTCGGTCACCATGCCGTCGCGGGTATCGTAGTTTTGCGCGACGGTGTAGCGGTCACGGTCGTAATTGCCTTCCGCGACGCCGGTGCCGGCGATGCCGTTGTCATAGCCGTAACGATGATCGCTGGCGGTCAAGTCGCGGCTCAATGTGTTTTCATCGCCCAGGCCGGCGTCGGTCTGGCGTTCCACATAGGCGGCGTGATCGTCATTGCCCAGCGTATATCCCGAACTGCTGTAATTCGCGGGCCCGTCGCTCAACGCCGGAACCGCAAAAGCCGCGCCGATGGCGGCGACCACACCGACAGTCATCAAAGCTGCATTACGCATGAGAAAACCCTTTTTTCTTGTTGCTTTCCAAAGGCCGCCGTTTCGGGCGCACGTTCTTCTTGGTTCTGAGCGTCCGGCGCCGGCGGTCCCGTGTCCGCGATCGTCGTTTGCGTTCACGAGGGGGTAGTACGAAGGAAAATGAGGTCGGAAGTTTGTTTGTTCCGGAAAACAGCCGACGTTTGCGCGCTATACGAGAGAGTGCATATGCGATGCGCGCGCGGATTACGAAAATCGCGCTTTTTGCATGTAGGCGGCGCGCCGGTATTCAGCCGTGAATAAATGCGGGCGAAAGCAAGCCGATAGCATCGCGCCACATCTTATCCGTGCGCTATGGCGCGGACGCAGCCGGTGATAAGGTGGCTGTCGTAATGTCGCTGCGATCTTTTCTTCAACGCATCGGACCGCGCATCATTCGCGTCACGTCGCGTCACGTGGCGTCGTGGGCGGATCACTCTTTCCCGAAGATCTTCAGACCGTGGCCAAAAGGATTATGCGGACTGTCCGGCCGATGCGCATTTCCTGCGCCGAAAGGATTGTTGAGGCTGTCGGGCGAGAAGGGACTGCCGTAACGGCCGTAAGGGTTCGCCGTGGATTCCGGGTCGAAGCGGTCGGCGCTGAGTGTTCCGCGATACCGTCCCATGTCGTCGTACAGTTTTGGCGCATCATGCGCGGCGGCGTTCGTGGCCGCGTCCGCACTGTGGGGGCTGCCGTAGCGCCCATATGGATTGGTCACGCTGTCGGGGAGGTGACGTTGTCCCGGCGCGGCCGTTGACTGCGGCGCAAAAGGATTGGCGCTCAAATTCCCCAGAAATTTGCCTGGCAACTTGCCCGGATGTTCACCCGCGTGCGCCGCGCCAAAGAGCGCCATCACCGCGCCGGCCCAAACAACCCAGGTGCAAACACCTCGGTGTGCCGTGCGCGGTCTCATGCCGCCGCCTGGGCTTCCTGCACCTTCTCCTGGTAATCCGCGACCGTTGTCCACAAATCGCGCATGACCGGGCCGCCGCGGCGCTCCACCAGTTCGGCGTCGATGAACTCCAGGATCGCCTGCACGCGCATCAAGGCGCGGTCGCCCATGCCGGCGTGACGTTCCAAACTCTTCAGCACCTGCTCGGTGCTCATCGGTTGCTCTTGGGATTTGGCGAGGATCTGCCGCACCCATTCACCTGCGCTGCCCATATTGACCTCCTGTGCGCGTCCCGCCGGCCATCGGCCGTTCAAAGGACTTCAGGCCGGGTACCTTATGCCGGAAAAAAGAACAAAACAAGAACATTTATGGGGATCGCGATATTGGGCCGCTGTAGGCTTCTGAACGCGGGCCGCGTTATGCGTTGCAAACCCGTCGGCGCTTTGTACCGTAGTGCGTCTTTTTGCCGGGAGGTTTCATGAAAGGCCGTGCCGTCTGCGTTCTCGCGTTCCTGATGTGTCTTGCCGCCGGCGCGGTCCATGCGGCCGCGGCGCCGCGGGATGCGATGATTGTCTCGACCGCCTGGCTTGCCGAGAATCTCGACGACCCGAATCTCGTCATTCTTCACGTCGGCTCCAAGGAGAGCTACGCCGAGCATATCCCCGGCGCGCGGTTCGCGAGTCCTGCGGATATCGCCGTCACCAACGACGAACGCTCCCTTGAAATGCTCTCCGAACCCGAACTGCGTTTGCGCCTCTCGGGGCTGGGCATCGGCGACCGGTCGCGCATCGTCGTCTATTACGCCGATGCTGTCCCTCAGGCGACGCGTGTTGTCTTCACGCTCGACACAGCCGGGCTCGGCGCGCGCACTTCGCTTCTCGACGGCGGCAAGACCGCGTGGGCGCGGGAAGGGCGTCCGCTGACGATCGAGGTACCGACGGCCCATATCGGCACCCTGTCTCCGCTCAAAATGAAACAGGACGTGATCGTTGACGCAAACTATGTGCGCGCCAACACCGCGACCCCGGGCGTGACCGTCATCGACGCGCGCACGCCCGAGTTTTATGCCGGCGCGAAGCCCGGCGGCTTCAATAATAAGACCCACAAACTTGGCCACATCCCCGGCGCGCGCAATGTCCCTATCGCCGTCCTCACCGACGAAAAGATGAACGTGCGCTCCGCCGCCGATATCAGGGCGGCTTTCGACAAGGCGGGCGTCAAGCCGGGCGATAAACTGGTGGTGTACTGCCATATCGGGCAACAGGCGACCGCGACGCTCTTCGCCGCGCGCACCTTGGGTTACGACGCCGTCCTTTATGATGGTTCGTTTGAAGATTGGTCCGCGCGCGATCTTCCCGTGGAGAAGTGATTCTCTCGCGTTAGGCCTGCGGACAGTATGCGGCGCCCCGCGTAAGTAGGCGCAAATCCATCGTTGTCGGAACACTTCTCGAAAAGCGTCGTTGCCTCTTCCGAGCGTCGACGACATCCACAATGAGAAGAGGTCCGACATGGCAACAAACTACGACACCAACCCGCCTCCGCCCCCAGCATCGCAGCCGCGCAAGATGTGGCCGTGGATCGCGGTTGCGGTGGTCGCCATTGCGCTGGTTGCGGTCTTCGCGTTCCCGGACAATACCAACGTGGGTGACTCCACAACCACCGGAGCGCCGCCCGCCATGGATGCGCCCATGGATAGGCCGCCCGTGGATACGCCGATGTCCACCGAGCCGAGGTACACCGAGCCGACACCCGCGCCCATGACTCCCACGCCGCAGTAGGACGCGCGCGCCATGGCCGGACGGCGCAGGATCGGATGGTGGGTTCCAGCGCTCGCCATCATGCTCGTCGTGATCTTGGCGATCTTCCTGTCGAACGGACCGGAGGATACGCCTGTGCCCGTTCCGCCGGTCTCCACGGAAGCGCCGGCCGCCGATGGGCTGAACCCGCCTCTAAAACCGCCGTCGTAATCGGAGGCGGGCACCGCAACGCAAAAACGCCGCCCCTTTCGGGGCGGCGTTTCCGCGACGGTATGATCGCTTAAGAGCCCGGCTTAGTGGGCGCTGCGCTTGTCCAGCAGACCTTCCGAAATCTGCAGATTGGTGTTCGCCAGCGACTCGATGGTCTTTGGGTTGGCGCCGTTCTGCATTTCAAAGGTCTTCTGGGCAACGAAACTGGAGAGGCGGATCAAGTTGTCCTTGATCTGCATGGGCAGCGGGTTTTCCGCCGAGGAGACGAGGGTGCGGATACCGACCCACAGTCTCAGGTTACGATCGAGAGCCGCCGCAAGGCGCTTCTCGTCTTTGGCTTCATAGGCGCGGCTGATTTCCAGCGCGGCCTGGGTCAACGCAAGGGCGTCTTCCTCGAATACGGTGAGGTTCGCCGGCGCAGTGCTCATCATGTTCATCCGTTCATCCCCTTTGCTAATCATACCGTGGTGTGGAGTCGTCGGTAGAAAACACTACTATGGTCGCTAGTAATGGCCGGGAATGGTTAACAAACGGTTTTAACCATTGATGTTGAGCCCGTTTTTCTGGGCTAAAACGCATCTACCTCCGGTTCAAATCGGTCCCGCGGCGCGCCACCTTCGCGCCGATAACTCCCGGACTCTTCAAAGGATTCCCAGCCGCGCCCCGGGCAGTGTGTCCGCTCCACCCCCACAGATTCACGTTTCATTAACGAAAAAATTAATCGCCCGGTTGCATGAAACCGCGCCGTATTGAGCCGCGGCCCCCGCGCGGCGAGCGAAGCGAGACGCGCATCAACAAAAGCCATGGCCGCGAAAAAAAAGGGCTGGTGGTACGTGACCACCAGCCCATGAGTTTGCTTCTGTGCCGCGGCCATGGATATGTGCGGCCAGACAGAAGGCGCGAACGGAAAGCGCTGGCGACGAGGGCGACGGGAGCGACCCGTTAGGCCTCGGCGCGCGCTTCCTTTCGCAAACTAAAACGGAAAGAGGATGTCCCAGATCTGCTGACCCCAGCGCGGGTTCTGCACATCGGAGATGATGCCGCGCCCGCCGTAGGACACACGCGCCTCGGCGATCTTGTCCCACGAGATGGTGTTGTCGGAACGGATATCCTCGGGCCGCATCACGCCGGCCACCAGAAGTTCACGCAGTTCGCCGTTCACGCGCACTTCCTGACGGCCCGCGAGGGCGAGGTTGCCGTTCGGCAGAACCTGCAGGATGGTGGCGGCAAGGCGGAGATTGATGCTTTCCGAACGGGTCACCGTGCCGGTGCCGTTGCTGTTGGAGTTGCTTTCGGCTTCCAGGGGCGCGGCCGGTTCAAAGCGGTCGATGCCGAACAGGCTGGAGGCTTCCACGCCTTCGCCGGCCTGGCGGGTGCGGTTGGTCTGTTGCGCAAGCTGGGCGCGTTCGTTCTGGATATTGACCACGACCGTCAGCACATCGCCCACTTGCTTCGCGCGCTGGTCCTTGAAGAAGGCGCGCGCGCCCGGACGCCACAGGGAGTTGGCGGCGGGTTCAAGGAGCATCGGCGTCGGCATCGGCATGCTGACGGGGCGGTAGTTGGCGTTCTGGGTCGGGCTCATGACCGGCGACATGACGGGATCCTGGCCGACGCGCGACAGGCGTTCGGCGGTCGACGCGCATCCGGCAAGCGCGCTCGCGGCGAGCAGCACGGCGGCGAAGCGGAAGGAGGTTGTCTTGGTCATGGCCGGTTCCTTTTTTGGAAAGGTTCTTTTGTCGTGGTCTTGCGTTAACGGGCGTCGGCGGTCTGGGTCGCGACGCGGGCGTTGCGGCTGTCGATGACTTCCACCAGCATCGCCTGGCGGCTTTTTGCGTTCATCACCCGGATCACGTCGCCGACGGCGCCTTTCTCCATGGCGGTGGCGGTGGCGGTCAGGTTCATGGACGCCGCCGACCAGGTGACGGTGATCGTCTGGCCCCGGGCGACAACGACGTCCTTGGCGAGGGTGTGTTTGCGCAAGAGTTGTCCGGCGCGCACGCTGTGGCGCGTGGTCTGGCCCAGGATCTCGGCTTCGTCGGTCGAATATTCGCCGACCGCCTGGGCTTCGTTCATCATCACCCAGGTAACGTCGTCTTCCGTCAGGGTCGTGCCGCGGCCGAGATCGCGGGCGGCGACCGGGACTTCCACCCGGCGCACGATTTGAACATCGGCGCGGCGGATCGGCTGGCCGGCCGCGAGATGACGGCGCGGGCTCTTGCCCACGAGATAGTCCGCGGTGGTGACCGTATCGGCCGGCAGCGTGGCGGCGTTCACCGACACGATCTTGACGTTGGCGTGGGTGATGCGGCTGTCGCGGTCGGTGTCGGTGGCGAGCACAGGAATGTCCACCAGCGTCACCAGCGTGACGTCGGTGTCGCGGATGGGGAGGCCCGCGCGCAGGAAGATTTTCGGCGTCTTGCCGATCAGCGCGCCGGGATCGGTCACGGTGAATTGCTTCACCTGAGCTTCCGGCAGATCGATCATATCGATCATATCCGACGTGATCATGGCGTCCTTGCCCGCGCTTTCCTTCAAGACGGGCACGCTCACGACGGGGAACGCCGCGCCGCGAACGGGAATGAACACGGCATTGGGATCGCCGGGCGGGATCTGAACGACGGCCGAGAAGGAGCCGCTGGCGGCGTCGAACATGGCTTCGCGCACGTCGATTCCGGTGTGGGCGCCGACGGCGACGGTCACGGGCGCGACTTGGGTGGTCGCCGCGACGCCGTAGTTGCGCGGCATGCCGGTCGCGAGCAGGGCCTGCTTCACGGCGCTGAAGATGTCCGCGGTGGAGATGGTCGTACCGGGTTGAAAGACCACCGCGCGGTCGAGCGCGTTGACGGGCTTCCAGTCCAGACCGTACACGCGCGCCGTGTCGGCAAGCCATTCGGCCGTCAGCACGAGGCGTTGGCCCGGGCGGGGCGCCTGGGCGATCACTTTCTCGGGCCGCGACAGGTACCCCTGGAACACGTCGCCCAGCGTGATGTTGTCGCTGGTCACCGTGATCGCGGTGTTGAGCCGCAGTTGTTCGTCGAGGGTGCTCGGGCCGGCGGCGAGCGCCGGAGCGGCGAGCAGGGCCGCGACGGGAAGGGCGATGCGAAGGCTGCGAAACATCATGACGGCGGACCTTACGAGATCTGGTTGATGGTCGAGGCCATTTCGTCGGCGGTCTTGATCACCTTCGAGTTCATTTCATACGCGCGCTGCGCGCTGATCAGGTCGGTGATTTCCGAGACCACGTTGACGTTCGAGGTTTCAAGGAAGCCCTGCAGGATCGTGCCGTAGCCCGGCGCGCCCGGAACGCCCGGGGTGGATTGGCCCGACGCCGGCGTTTCCAGATAGAGGTTGTCGCCGTTGGCTTCGAGGCCGGCTTCGTTCGCGAAGGTCGCGAGTTCGAGCTGGCCGGCCTGTGTCGGTTCCACCACACCGTCCAGCGTGTAGAACAATTGACCTTGCGGGTTGATCGAGATCGAGGTCGCTTCCGGCGGCACGGCGCCGAAGCCCTGCACCAGGAAGCCGTTGTGCGTCACGACTTCGCCGTTGGGCGACAACTGGAACGAGCCGTCGCGGGTGTAGGCGAGGGTGCCGTCCGGCAATTGGATCTGGAAGTAGCCTTTGCCCTGGATGGCGATATCGAGGCTGTTGTCGGTCGACAGCAGCGAACCCTGCTCGGCGATGCGGTACACGGCGGCGGTCTTCACGCCGAGGCCGAGCTGCACGCCCGCCGGGACGATCGTGCCCGCGTCCGACGAGGTCGAACCTACGCGGCGCAGATCCTGGTACAACAGGTCGTTGAACTCGGCGCGCCGGCGCGAGTACGCCGTCGTGTTCATGTTGGCGATGTTGTTCGAGATAACTTCCACGTTGGTCTGCTGCGCGAGCATACCCGTCGCGGCGATGCTGAGAGCTCGGATACTCATGGCCGTTTTCCTTTTCCGTACTCGTCGCTAACCGTTAAGCGGTGACTTGGCGCGCGAACAGATCGGACGCCTTGCGTTTACGTTCGTGTTCTTGCTCCACCATCCGGGTGACGTCGGCGTAGGAGCGGTTCAGGGCGATCAGACGGGTCATTTCGCTGATGCCGTTCACGTTGGAATCTTCAAGCACGCCCTGCGCCATCTTCGGATTGGGGATCACGATTTCGTTCTGGCCGGGCACGGCGGTGAACGAGGTGCCGTCGACCTGCTTCAATTGACGCTCGTCGTCGAAGCGCACGACCTTGATCTGGCCGATGGCTTCGGCGGTCTGTTGGTTGATGATCGATCCGTCGCCCTGGATCATGACGTCGCCCGCTTCGGGCGGCACGATGATCGGATTGTTGTTGACGTCGAGGACCTGGCGGCCTTCCTGGGTGACCAGTTGACCGTCGGCGTTCAGCGTGAAGTTGCCCGCGCGGGTGTAGCGCACCGGCTCGCCGGGGCCTTGCGTCGCGAAATAGCCTTCGCCCTGCAGCGCGAGATCGTACAGGTTGCCCGTATAATTGAACGCGCCTTGCGACAGGTTCCGGACCAGGCCGAAGTCGTGGGTGAACGCGACCTTGTCGGGAAAGGTGCGATCGTTCTGCTTCACGCGTTCGATGTACTGCGTGAAAAGGACGTCCGTGCCCTTAAAACCGGTCGTGTTCGTGTTCGCGAGGTTGTTCGCGACCACTTCGAGTTGGTTCCATAACGCTGTCTGTCGCGACAGCGCGATATATGTCGTATTATCCATGGCCTTTTCCCGCGCTTTTGCGCTGAGTGTTTGGCCCCATCTATGCACGAGCCGTGCCAGACGCGTTTCTCACTGAATTTCAAGGGGTTGTGAGCGCTCCGCGCCACATCAGGCCGGGCGGAAAGCGCTCTTTTGCCGCCCCCTTCCGGCAAAAACTGCCCGTTCAGGGCGCGTTTGGCTGCACCCGCGGCGCGCGGGCGGCAGATCTGTCTTTCGGCGGGCCTTTATGTACGCGCAGCGCGACATTGTATTTCGCGCGCTTTCCCGCGATCCCGCCGCTTATGGATTCAATATATTGTTAACCCCGGACCGGTAGGTTTCAGGCTCGCGTTAGAATTGGCCGTACGTCTTTTGGGCAAGACGCGCGGAAACCGGCGTCCATCCGGATGGGCGTCCTTGAGGACCAAAGCAATGGCGGAAGAACAGGACTTTGAAGGCGACGAGCCGGATTTTGAAGGCGGCGGTGGCGGCGGCAAGAAGAAGCTGTTGCTCATGGTCGTGCTGCCGATCGTGCTCGTGCTCGGCGGCGCAGCAGCCGCTTACTTCACAGGTCTTGCCGATCCTCTGCTTGCGATGATCTCCGGCGAAGCGCCGGCGGAAGAAACCGCCGAGGCGCCTGCGGAAGGCGCGGCTCCGGCCGCGGCGACGCCGCCGCCGGCCGAGGGCGCCGCTCCGGCCGCCGCGCCCGGCACAGGCGTTGGCACCGTGTTCTACGAGATGCCCGAGATGCTGGTGAACATCAACACCGCCGGGCGTACGCGTAACTTCCTCAAGATCAAGGTCAGCCTCGAACTGAACAGCGAAGCCGACATCGCGCGCATTGATAACGTGCTGCCGCGTATCGTTGACAACTTCCAAGTCTACCTGCGTGAACTGCGCCTCGAAGATCTTCAGGGCGCGGCCGGCATGTATCGCCTGCGTGAAGAACTGTTGAACCGCGTGAACGCCGCCGTGCGCCCGTCGCAGGTGAAGGACGTGCTGTTCAAGGACATGATCGTCCAATAAGCGTTTGTGACCCGCGCTCTTAAGAAGGTTCGTAGATGAGCCCGAGTGAAGCCGACGAGTTAGCCGCCGCCCTGGCCGACGCCAAGACCGACGCACCGGCGCCCGCGAAAGCGGTCGACGCCGATGCCGACGCCATGGCCGCGGAATGGGAAGCGATGCTGGGCGGCGCCGACGAGGGCGCCGACGACTTCATGGGCGGCGGCGGACGCGGCGAGTCCACGCGCGTCTTGAACCAGGACGAAATCGACAGCCTGCTCGGCTTCGATGAAGCCTCCGACGAAGGCTCGGACCGCGCCGGCATTCAGGCGATCCTCAATTCCGCGCTCGTCTCGTACGAACGTCTTCCCATGCTGGAAGTCGTGTTCGACCGTCTCGTGCGCATGATGACCACGTCTTTGCGTAACTTCACGTCGGATAACGTCGAAGTTTCGCTCGATGACATTCTCTCGCAGCGTTTCGGCGATTATCTGAATTCAATCCCGCTGCCGGCCATGCTCACCGTCTTCAAGGCGGAGGAGTGGGACAACTTCGGTCTGATGACCGTCGATTCCTCGATGATCTATTCGATCGTCGACGTGCTTCTCGGCGGACGCCGCGGCACCGCGGCGATGCGCGTCGAAGGCCGCCCCTACACCACCATCGAGCGCACGCTGGTCGAGCGCATGATCCACGTCGTGCTCGCCGACCTTTCGGCTGCGTTCGATCCGCTCTCCCCGGTCACCTTCCGTTTCGACCGTCTTGAGACCAACCCGCGCTTCGCGACCATTTCGCAACCGTCCAACGCCGCCATCGTCGCGCGCCTGCGCATCGACATGGAAGACCGCGGCGGACGCCTGGAAATCCTCATCCCCTTCGCGACCCTCGAACCCGTCCGCGAACTTCTGCTTCAGATGTTCATGGGGGAAAAGTTCGGCCGCGATTCGATCTGGGAAACCCACCTTGCGGAAGAAATGTGGTTCACGGAAGTCCCGCTCGAGGCGGTCCTGGACACCCAGGTTCTGCCGTTGTCCCGTGTCCTCAATATGAAAGTGGGCTCGAAGCTGCTCCTGAATGCGACGCCCGAATCTCCGGTGATTTTGCGCTGCGGCGATCAGCCGATGTTCGTCGGGAAAATGGGCCGCCGGGGCAATAATATCGCCATCCGGGTCGACCATCGCCGCCTGGGCACCAACAAGGACAAGGGCGCCTCGGCCTAATCGCCCATTTTCCGGGCATGGCGGGCGGCAAAAATTACCCGGCCGGTTAACGAAGTTTTATGGCTCCGGATGAGAAATTCCGGTGAGAAGCCGATATAATAAGAGACCCCCTCCGGGAGAGAGTCATGACGACCGACGCCATCCTCGACATTGTCGTTATCCTGCTGCTCATCCCGACCATCATTTACGCCGTGATCTTGAACCGCCGCCTGACCGCCCTGCGCAAGTCGCGCGATGAATTGTCGAAGGTGGTCAACAGCTTCAACGAAGCCACCATGCGCGCTGAGGCGGGGATCCCGAAGCTCAAGAAGGCCACCACGGAAGCCAACCTGTCGCTCAAGGACCGGGTCGAGAAGGCCCAGACCTTGCGCGACGATCTCGCGTTCATGATCGAACGCGCGGAAGAACTCGCCGGGCGCTTGGAAGGCGCCGTGCGCGTGGCCCGCAGCGAAGGTGTCGCGTCCCATGCCGCGCCGGTCCAGCCGGTGACGGCGCCGGGCGCGCGCGCGACCTACGCCGATGCGCCCGCGCGCTCCGCCGCGCCGGCTGCCGGAACCCTGGCGCATACCGTTGCCGGATTTGAAGAAACCGCCGCCGACCTGCGCTCGGCCTTGGGGGCGGCGCGCGCCGAGGCCCGCGTTGCCGGTCCGGCCGGTGCGGCTGTCGCCGGATTCCCGCGTCCGAAGAGGACGTTAGAGCGCCAGTTCGAGCGTCCCGCCACCGCTGAACAGAGCCTGGAAGAGGAGCGTTCGGAAGCCGAGCGCGAACTCTTGAAGGCCCTGCAGTCCGCGCGGTAAAATTCAGCGATGCAACACACCCCTTACGAAATGCCGCCTCGTCTGCGCCCGCGCTCGTTGCGCGACGACGCGCCGATCGCGGGCCGTTTTGGCGCGCCGCCGTCCATGCGGCTGCTGCCGATCCTGATTCTCGCGGCCGTGGGGATGCTGGGCTTCAAGCTTCAGGTCATTGTGAAAGAGGTCGCTGGCGAAACCCGTCTGGTCGCCTTTGTGATGGAGCAATCGGCCGCTTTGGCGCAGGCCGCCGCGCCGAACGCGCCCGCCGCGCAAACACCTGCCGCTCAAGCGCCGGCCGCGCAGGCGTCAGCCGCACAAGCGTCGGCCGTACAGGCGCCGGCTGCGCCCGCCGAAGGGGCCGCCGCGGATGCCACCGGCGGTCCGCCACTGCCGATCAATTTCGATCCCGCCAACCTTACGAAGGCTGAGATCGACACCCTGCAACGCCTTGCCGAACGCCGCGAATTCATCGAGCGTCGCGAACGCGAAACCACGCAGAAAGAAGGTCTACTGAAGGCCGCCGAAGCGCGCATCGACGGCAAGATCGCTCAGCTCCAGGACCTGGAGAAGAACATCCAAGGCCTTCTGAAGCAGTACGACGCCCAGAAGCAGGAAGAAATCGATCAGCTCGTGCGGGTTTACAGCGTCATGAAGCCCAAGGACGCCGCGCGCATCTTCGATACCCTTGAAATGCCCATCCTGGTGGACGTGGTCCAGAAGATGAAGGATGCGAAGGTCGCGCCGATCCTCGCCGCCATGGACTCGCGCCGCGCCGTGGCCCTCACGGAAGAATTGACCGCCCGCAGGCAGATCAGCTCGGCGGACGCCGCGCCGATGACGGCGACGCCCGCCGCGGCCCGCGCGCCCGGCGTGAATTAACCGGCGAAAGCCCCCTTAACGGGGCTTAACCCCTCCTTCACCTTTCCCGCATAGGCTTCTGAAAACACGTGTGTTTTGCGTGCGGAGGCGTGTGCCTTCCGCGCCTGCGGACCACGGGACGGGGAAGTCGGTTTTGAGCGGCGTTTATCCAAAAGCGCGGGAGACACTCTACGAAGCGTATTCGGATCTTCCGGGTATGCAGAGCGACGCCGCGCGGAGCGAGAACAATCGCGACCGCGTCCTGATCACGTTGCTTGCGCTGAATTTCCTGCTGATGGCGTTCTTCGCCGTGATGACCTCGATTGCCGCCGAAACGCGTTCCACCATCGTTGCGCCGGACATGTCGTCGGCGCAGGGCACGGGCAACAACATGAGCGTCGACGCCCAGGCGCGCCTTCTGGAAGAAGAGCGCCGTCGCGCGGTCGATCTCTTGCGCGCGTCCGTCGCGCAAGTGTTCGCGCCCGTCATCGCCGCGCAGGACACGTGGCGCACGGTCGAGCGCATCGGCAACGACCGTGTGGATATCGAAGTGCCTTTCGCGCTTTTCGCAAGTCCCGCCTATGTCGCCGAGGGCGACGCGATCCTCGCGGGGATCGCGAGCGTTGTGGATACGGGTGTGCGCGGCTACCACACCGAACTCGCGCTGCGCGCCTCGCATGCGGAAACCGACGTCGCGCTTTTGGCGGAACGCCTCATCGCGCATGGCCTGGCGCCGTCGGCGCTTTCCGTCGGCATCCTGAAGCCTGTCGGTGGTCAACAGAGCGGTGAGTCGCTTCTGCGTTTCAGCTTCCTTCTGCTCGACGACAATGCCGACGCCGTCCAGCGCCTTGCGTGGGGCGAACAATGAGCGCGCCTCTTTCTCCTCTCACCTCCCATTTACCGGCGCTGGGTGCGCGTCCCAACGCGCCGCGGACCGAGCGGGACTCAGGTCCCGCGCGCCCCTGGCTCGTCACCATTGTCGATTTGATGACGATCCTTTTGACGTTCTTCGTGCTGATCTTCTCGCTTTCAAAGATCGACATGGTGCGGTTCATGCCGCTCGCGCGCTCTTACGGCGAAGCGTTCAGCGGAGGGCTTCCCGACGACGCCGCGCCGCGCCTCCCGGAAGTGGCGGCGGTGCCCGGGGACAACCTCAGCTATCTGGAGGCGGTGCTGCGCCCGGCCTTCGCCAAACAGGCCAGCCTCGCGGATGTTCGGTTCCGCGCGACGCCGCAATACCTTATTCTCTCCTGGCCGGGCGGCACGCTGTTCGGCGCGGGGGCCGGCGAGCTTTCGGCGCAAGCGCGCCAGCGTGTTTTTGATTTGGGCGGTGTTTTGAGCAATTTGCATAACCGCATTGCCATCGTGGGCCAGGCCGCGCCTGGACCTCAAGGAGACGCGGACGCGTGGCGTCTGGCCATCGCGCGCGCCAATGCGGCTGCCGATGCGATCGCCGCCGCTGGGTACGACAAGGAAATCACCGTCCTCGGACGCAACGCGGTTTCCGCAAACGACGACCAGATCCAGATCCTCATCATGCCGGAGCAACCCGCGTCATGATGAGAAGCGTCATCCTTGCGTTCGCACTTTTTTCGGCGGCGCCCGCGCTCGCCGACGCCGTCCGTTCGGCGCCGCGTGAAGGTTATGGCCGCGTCGTCTTTGAATGGGATCAGCCGGTCCGTTATTCGGCCGACGTGGTCGATGGAAATCTCGTCGTGCAGTTTGAGCGCGCTGTGAGCGGGAATGTCGCCGGTGCGGCGAAGGAACTTGCGGCGTATGTGAATGCGCCGCGCGTCAGTCCCGATCAGCGGACCATCGTGTTCCCATTGCGTCCTAACGTCACCATGCGGACCTTTACGGTCGGATCGGCCGTGGTGGTCGATCTCGTCCTGCCGCCGAGCCAAACGACGGCGAAGGCCAAGCCGGCGGCCGCGAAGCCCACCGCGCCTGTGGCCGCGGGCAACGTTGTTGTGCGTACGGGCCAGCATCCGGCGTATTTCCGCGTGGCTTTCGACTGGCCGCAGCGTCCCGCTTATACGGTCGAGCGCCGTGGCGAGAGCGTCGCGGTCGTCTTCCGTGGAACCGGCACGATCAATATCGCGAGCCTCAATCAGCGTTTGCCCGCCGCCAATCGCGGCGCGACCGTGAGCACCGAAAGCGGTCAGACGGTCGTTGTGATTCCGCACGCCGCCGCGCTTGCGGTCAACGATCTGGCCGCCGGCAACACCATCGCCATCGACCTGACGAATGCCCCCGCTTCGCAGCAGATCGCGTCACAACAGGCCGCCGCGAAACCGGCCGCGCCCGCGCCGACGGCCGCGAAACCCGAGGCGGCCAAGCCCGCGCCCGACGCAACGACCGCCAAGGCGAAACCAGCCCCGGCGGGGCCGCGTCCCTTGCAAGGTTCGCAACAGGCCGCCGCCGCACTGACCGGCCAGATCGCCGCCACCACGGAAGTCGACGCCACGGGCCGACGCATCACCCGCGCTGCCGCCGGTAACCGCGTCGATCCGCTGACCTCGCGTCCGGCGGAAGTCAGCCTCACCATTCCCTGGACGGAACCCTCGGCCGCGGCCGTGTTCCGCCGCGCCGAATTCCTCTGGGTTGTCTTCGACCGCTACCAGCAGGTCGATGTCGCCGCGCTTGCCAAGACCGGCGCTCCTTACATCACGTTCGTCGAACAGCTTCCCTACCGCAACAACACCATCTTGCGCATGGTGACCCGGCCCGACATCAACCCCACGACCCGCCGCGACGGCCTGGACTGGGTGCTTGATTTCAGGGCGCTGCCGCTCCGGCCGACCCAGGCGATCGAGGTCAACGCGCAACTCGACCGTCCTCAAGCCAACTTGTTCCTTCCGATTACGGAAGCGGGCCGTACGGTCGCCGTGGAAGACCCGGAGGTGGGCGACTACCTTCTGATCGTTCCGGTCATCCCACTCAGTTACGGGATCTATCCGGAGCGCACCTTCACCGACGCGGATTTGCTTGCGACGGCGCAAGGCGTCGTCGTGGTGCCCAAGAGCGACGGCGTACGCGCGCAAGCGTCGCGCACCGGTATCGATATCGACGTGGACGGGGGCATGGCGCTCTCGCGCGATCTCACGCAGGTTGCCGGCGCGCTGGGCGGCGACGAGAACATGCAGCGTCTGCTCAACATCGCCGATTGGCAGATCGGTCGCGCCGACGACTATGTGCGTAATAAACAGGCGCTTCAGTACGCATTGGGCGACGAGCGGCCCGATACCCGCCAGCAGGCGCGCCTGCGTCTCGCGCGCTTTGAATTCGTGAACGGGTTCTATCCCGAAGTGCTTGGCATTCTGCGGGTGATGGTCGCCAACGACGAAGAGATCGAGAATACCGCCCAGTTCCGCGCTTTGCGCGGTGCGGCGCTCTTCATGATGCGGCGTTATCAGGAAGCCGCCGAGGACTTCAACCACTTCACGCTCGCCAACGAGGATGATGCGCGCTATTGGCTCGCCGCGTCGCGTTCGCAGCTCAGCGACCCTGAGGCGCAGGCCGAGACGATGATCCAGACGGGCTCGCTCATCCGGGCCTATCCGCGGCGCGTGAAAATCCCGCTCGCGCTTATGGGTGTGGAAGCCACCATCGCCGCCGGCGACGATTTCGGCGCGCAAGGTTTCCTCGACATGGTGCGCAAGGAGACGCCTTCGGTGAACGAACTTGCCGCCATCGATTATATGGACGGCAAGCTCAACGAGAAGATCGGCGAACTTCAGGTCGCACTGCAACAGTATCGCAAGGCCGAGGACAGCCAGTCCTTGATGTACAGTGTGCTGGGTCAGCGCGCGCGGCTGGAACTCGAACACAAACTCGGTACCGTTTCGACCGCGCAACTGATCGACGGGTTGGAGCAGCTCCGTTACCGCTGGCGCGGCGATCACACTGAACTGGAGATGCTGCTGCGCCTCGCGGACCTCTACGCCGAGGAGAAGGATTTCGGGACCGCGCTGCGCACGCTCAAGATCACGACGTCATATTTCACGGATGACGCTCGCGTCGACGAAGCCGCCGCCAAGATGACCGGCATTTTCGAGAAACTTTATCTGGACGGCGAGGCGGACAAGTTGTCCCCCGTCACCTCCATCGCGCTCTTTGAGGAATTCCGCTCCCTCGTGCCGCCCGGCGAGAAGGGGGACGAGATGATCCGCAAGCTGGCCGATCGCCTGGTATCGGTCGATCTCCTGGCGCAAGCCGCCTTGCTTTTGGAGCGTCAGGTGCAATTCCGCGTCACCGGGGTCGATCGGGCGCGCATCGGATCGCGTTTGGCGCTGATCTATCTCCTGGACGAGCAGCCTCAAAAGGCGCTCGACGTGTTGAACGATACGCAGACCACGGAAGCCGGCCGCGAGCTCAACGCCCAACGCCGCCGCCTGGAGGCGCGCGCGTTGACCGACCTGAACAAGGTCGAGGAAGCCGTGTTGCTGCTCGGGACCGATACGACGCCGGAGACCAAACAACTGCGCGCCGAGATTTATTGGCGCGCGCAACAATGGGCGAATGCCGCCGCCGCGCTGTCGGAACTCGCGCCGGAACCGGAAGGCAACTCCCTGAGCGATCAGAACGCCCGCATCGTGCTTGACTGGGCCACCGCTTTGACCCTTGCCGGTGACGAGCGCACCTTGGTCCGCGTTCGCCAGCGTTACACGGTGCCGATGTCGGATACACCATACCGCGATGCGTTCGCGCTCATCACCACACCGCGCGAACGCGGCGTGATGGATGTTACCTCCGTCCGTCAGCAGATCGAACAGGCCGAACAGTTCAAGTCCTTCATGATCGAATATGAGGACATGATCGGCGAGAAGCCCTTGAGCGCCATCAATTAGATGAGCGCGTTACGCGGGTTCTAACGCGTCCAGCTCACCGCAACGCCGACGGTCAATGGCCGTGCCGGGATCGCCTGGCGGAAGCGTCCCAGCGAAAACGGATTCCCGAACGCATACGTGCTCGATTTCGTGTTGGTGAGGTTGATCACGTAGCCCGCCAGCCGCCAGTGGTTATTATAAACACCAAGACGCAGATTGGTTGTCGAATAGGCAGGGATGCTCGACATCGGCAATGTTCCGATGGCCAGTTGCGCCTTGCCGATCACCTCGGTCTTGACGTTGATGAACCCGGTGTAGCCCTGCCCCAACGGCCGCTGGTACTGGGCGGCGAAGGCGCTCGCGAATTTCGGCGCGCCGGGCAGGCGGTTGGTCACGGCCCCCGCCATTCCGGTCGACGGCACGGTCGGATTGTTCCAGGAGAGATTGGCGAGCAAACGCACGCCGTCCGTCGGGGCGAAGATCGTTTCCAACTCGACGCCCTTGTTGCGGCCGTCTCCCAGGTTGGAGGTGAACGACAAGCCGTTGGGCCGGATCAGGTCGGCCTGCATGTCGTTCCAGAACGAATAGAACAGCGTCACGTTCATATTGAGCCGCTGTTCCAGGAAGCTCGATTTCGTCCCGACCTCGATGTTCCACAGCCGGTCGGAATCGAAATTCGAGACTGTGACGGGCCGCCCGCCCGGCGGCGGTGCGGAGATCCGGCTGGCGATGTTGACGCCACCCAAGCGGAACCCTTGCGTGCCTTGGGCGTAAAAGAAGTGATTCTGGCCGAGTTGGTAGGAGATTTCGGCTTTCGGCGTGACGCCGGTCTTCTCGTTGCGGCCCAGCGCGGTGGGTGGGCCGTCCTCGATGAGCTGCGTGTTGTTCGCCTCGACCTTGACGTCGCCGTAGTAGGCGCGCACGCCGATCCCCGCGCGCAAGCGCGGTGTCAGGCGATACGCGACCTCGCTGAACGCCGCGGCCTCGGTGCCGTAGTCGAAGCGGTTCTTGACGTAGAAGGCGTCCGGCGGCGACGGCGTGACGCGTGCGATTTTGGCGGTCGATTGATCGTAACGATGCGAGAAGAAAATGCCGCCGATCCAGGTCCAGCGGGCCGTGGCCGCGGACGCCAGCCGGGTTTCATGGTTGACGGTGCGATAGAGATTCGACTGCGAAAACGCGGCCGGTTCAACCGGCTGGCGGATCAGGGCAGGCAGCGCCAGCGACGCATCGAACACCGCGTTCACGCGATGGTGAATCCACGCGGTCGTGGAGACGAGCGTCGCCCAGCCGAGGTCTCCTTCGGCGGTCGCGTTGACGATCAGGATTTCGTTTTCGCTGGGCTCGCGTACGTAATTGGCGCGCGCGAAAGCTGGCCGTAGGCTGTCGTAATACTGCGTGTCGTGCGCGTGAATCGACTGATAGAGCGCGCCCGTGCTTAAGGTCCAGTCGTGCCCCAGCGCCAATTTCACCGTCGAGCGGCCGCCCGCCGTCACGTTGCGGTTGACGCCCGCCGATCCAAGGCGAACCTCATCGATGTAGCCGGAGTCGCTGCGTTGATAAGCCACGGTGCGCCACGCGAGCCTGTCGCCCGCCAGCGGCAGATTGATCATGGCCTCCGTCGCGTGCGACATTTTCGCGCTGTCCGTCAGGCTTCCTTCCGCACTGACGCGCGCCTCGAATTTTCCGAGCGCCGGTTGGCGCGTAATGATCCGTACGAGGCCGCCGATCGAACCGGCGCCGTACAATGTCCCCTGTGGGCCGCGGAGGACCTCTACGCGGTCGACGTCGTACAGTTGAAGGCTGGGCGAGGGCGCATTGAAGACGGCGCGCGTTTCGTCGACATACAAACCGACGGTCGATTGGGTGTTGCCGATGAAAGGCCCGTCCGACATGCCGCGGATGACGAACTTGTTGCGGCCGGGCCCCTGGTTGGTCGCCGCCAGGCCCGCCACGAACGAAGTCATCTCGGACGTCGAGCGTACCCCGTAGTCGGAGAACGTGCCGCCGGTGACGGCCGCGACGGACAGGGACGCGGTTTGAAGCGCCATCAGCCGTTTGATCGCCGTGATGGTGATTTCTTCCAGCGGCGGCAGGACCAGCGGAACGGTCGGAGCTTCGCGGCGGACGCTTTGCGTCACCGGCCGCGGGAAAATGCGCCACGTCCCGGGGCCGACCATCTCGAACGCAAGATCGGTCCCGGCCAGCAGGCCTTCCAACGCTTGTCCGACGGTGCGCAAACCGGAGACTGGCGCGCTCACCTGGCTGGTGAGCGATACGCCCGTGAGACCGATGGAGATGTCGGCTTGTGCCGCGAGGGAAACCAGGGCGCTGTTCAACGCCTGGGCGGGGATATCGAACGCCTTGCGGTCTTCGGCCGCGAACGCGCTACGAACCGGAAAGGATAGACTCAGTAGGCATGCGACGACGAGCGCGCGCGCGCAAAGGCGGGCAGGCCACGGCTGCGGCAAGATGTGTCTCAATGGGCGCAACACTCCCCCTGCGTTGCAAGCCCCTCATCGCGAGGTACCTTGTTCCAATGTTACCTCATCCCCACTTTGCTTAACAGTAATGGGAAGAAAGGCTTCCAGACGCCGCACGGTGGCCATCTGTTCTTCGATCTTGAGGATGCCCGAGAACCGCAGCACCGCAACGGCGGGATCCTGGATCACAACCGGACGCGCATAATAGCGCGACAGCTCCGAGGCGACGTCCGAGAGGGGCGTGTCCATGAAAACCACCCGTCCGTCCCGCCAGGCGGTGACGACGGCGGGATCTGTCTTGGCGATGGTGTAGGTCTGCGCGCCTTCCCGCGCCGCGTATTGATCACCGGGGGCAAGACGTACGGCGTCGTTCGCGTCGCCGCCCGCGACATCGACATTGCCGTGCGCCACGGTCACGGCGATCCGCCCTTCGTGACGCAGGACGTTGAACGCGGTTCCGACTACGCGCACCGTGCGATCGCCGACGGCGACATGGAATGGATGCGCCGTGTCCGGCACGACATCGAACAACGCTTCGCCCCGCTCCAATCGCACCGTGCGGGCTGTTGCGTTCATCGCGACCGCGAGCGTGGTGTTCGTGTTGAGATGGACCGTGGATCCGTCGGCCAATGTGACGTCGCGCCGTTCGCCCGCGGCCGTCGCAATGAGGTCCGGCGTTGTCGGCTTGAACAGATCCGGACGTGCGGCGACCGCGATCAGGACCGCGGCCGCGATGCCGGCCATGCCCAGGAACGCGCGTGTGGAGAACGCCCGCATGAGGCCTGGCGGTGGAGACGTCGTGACCGCGAGTTCGCGATTGAGGGATAGGATCTCGACGGCTTCGTTCGCCGCGGCGTCCACGGCGTCGAACGCCGTGCGGTTGCGGGCGTCCGCGAGCCACTCGGTGAAAGTGCTCCAGTCTTCGGCGGCCGCGGCGCCGCCCTCCATGCGGGCATGCCACGCGGCGGCGGCTTGCAACCTTTGTGTCTCTTCCGCCGAACTTGTGGGCGTCGCGTCGACGCGCGTTGAGGGCGTGGAAGCACTCACCGGTCACCTCTTAAGGTCTTCATCATGTAGATGCCGCGGCTAGTGCCGCTCCCTCTCTTGAGGCCGTAGAACTAAACTGAGGTGTTTCAACGCCGCCGTCATGTGTTTTTCGATGGTCTTGGTCGAGATTTTCATCACACCCGCGGCATCCCGGTGGCTCAACCCCTGCACCCGGCACAGGAGGAAGACCTCCCGGCTCTTGGCCGGAAGCCCATCCAGGGCCTTCATGACCGTTTCCAGGCGCTGCTTTACCGCCAAGCATCGTCGGCCGCCGCCGCGTCCGTGACCGTCTCGGCGCCGACCTTGTGCGTTGTGGCGTCTGTCCAATCCGCCTCGCGCGCTGCCTGGCGGCGTTTGGCGCGGGTGGTTTCATTGGCCAGGTTGTAGGCCATGCGGAACAGATAGCCCTTGGGATTGCTGAGATCGGCGGGCAAGCCGCCGCCGCGCAAACGTACGAACAGTTCCTGATACAGGTCGTCCGCCGCCGCCGCGTCGCCCAGCCGCGCGGTCAGGAAACGCAGAAGCACCTCGCGCATGGCAAGGTACTCCGACATCAAAACGCCAAGCGCGGCGTCGCTCACGTGCGTTCAAACCTTGCCCTGCGGGGCGTCCCCCACGAACGCCCTCCCCACCGAAGCCGCTGATTTATCGCGATTCTTCGGCCAAACCAAGCAAAGCCCGCCCGGTGGAGGGGTCGGACGCGGCGGCGTCATCTTCCATATGCGCAAACAAGCGGCGCGGGCGGCTGGGGAGCCGCCGGCGCCGAGACCGGGAAAACCGGCCTAAATGCGGAAGTTGGGGGGCTTGATGCAGCGAAAAGCGACGCAAATCGGGGTCATATTCCACGATTTTCCGCTGGGCGGGTCTGAGCGTATCGCGATCCGCTTGATGAACCATTGGGCGACGCGCGGCCGCAAGGTCGTCGCTTTCTGCGGCGCTGTGCGCGGCCCGCTCGCGGGGATGATTGGGCGGGAGGTGGAGGTGGTCGCATGCGCGCCCGCGATCCCGCGCGCGTCCGGCTCCCGGCGGCGTTTTGGCCGCGCTCTGTGCGGTTTTCTGGAACGGCGTCCCGTCGATGTCCTCTTCGTGCCGGGAAACTATCACTGGCCCGTGTTGACGCAGTTGCATCATCTGCAACGCGATGTCGCGCCCGCCATCGTCACGCAGATCAGTACGCCGCTTTACCGGCACGGCCGCGGAGCGGTCGAGCAATTCGTCTACAACATTCTGACCCGTCATCGTCTGCGCGACGTCGATGCGGCGATCGCCTTGTCGCCGACGGTCGTCGCGCATGCCGATCGTGTCATCGGCCGGCAGGTCACGCAATACATCCGGCTTCCCGTCCTCGACGATGTGGCCGCGCCGCACGGCCTGACGCGCGCCTCGGGCAATCTGATTGTCGCGGCGGGCCGTCTTGTGAAGGAAAAAGGCTTCGATGTCGCGCTCCACGCCTTCGCGCGCCTTGCGGACAAGACCGCGCATCTCGTCTTCCTCGGCGACGGGCCGCTTGCGCCGCGCCTTGCGGGGCTCGCGGCGGACCTCGGTGTCGCCGGGCGTGTCACCTTCGCGGGGTACGTTCCGGATATCGCGCCGTGGCTCGCGAAAGCGCGCGTGCTTTTGATGTCTTCTTACTACGAGGGATTCGGCGCCGTGCTCGTCGAAGCTCTCGCGACGGGACGCCCGGTGGTGAGCACGGATTGCACCCCTGCAATCAACGACCTCCTCATCGGTCTGCCGGGCTGTCACGTGTCCCCGATCGGCGATCCTGTCGCCATGGGGGCCGCGTTGGATCTGGCGCTGGCGCACCCGGCGCCGGATCCACGTCTTCTCGCCGCCGCCGTCGAGGCGTATCGCATCGGTCCCATCGCCGATGCGCATCTTGAGACCTTCGATCGGGTTCACCGCGCCCGCAAAACGGGCGCGGCGCTAGCGGAAAGCTTTGCGGAGAACGTGGCGTATGTCTAAAGCCAGCGACGCTGGCGAGACGTGAAATCGCTTCACGTCGATCAAGGTGATGTCGCCGGCCCCCGCGAGCGTGTGGAATCCATCCTCACCGTCGGCCTTCAAGACGTCGCCGGGCGCGGCCTCGAAGGTCGTCGGCGTCAGAACCGTCACCTTGAGGGGACGCATCGCGCCGCCATAGGTACCGCGGCAGTCCTGCATGGGAACCACAAGCGCGCCGTCGATCACGAGCGGGGTTCCACCCGGTCGGCTGCACGACGGATCGCGGCGCACAGGATTCATGGGGTGCGGCGTCCACGGGCCATCGAGACGGGGGGCGTAAGCGACATGCAGGTCGCTGACTTTGGCCGCGCGGGTGGTCGCCGGGGTGTAAAACATCCACCAGAGGCCCTGATGGAACACGGGCGTCGCGTCGATCGGCGCGTGATCCAGCGTGATCGTCCGCACGGGCTCCCAGTGATGCGGAAACGCGCGCGCGCGGTACAGCGTGACGCCGCCTGACCGGAACGCCTCCGGCAGCATGTAAATCTCGCCGTCCGCTTCGGCGATGAACGGATACGACAGATGCCAGGGTTCCTTGAGGACTGTACGCCGGTCCAGCAGGGTAAACGCGGCGTCGAACGTCAGGGCCTCGATGAATCCGTGCCGGTCGCGGTAGTCGTAAGCCTCGGCGAATACATAAAGGTGACCGTCGCGCCATAACCCGAACGGATCGGCCAGGAATGTCAGCGCGGGCATCTCCTGAAGCCACGTGACGGCGCGCCCGGAGAGGCCCGCTTGGATCACGTCACGCAATGGAGCGCGGATCGCGCCGATTCTCCAGATGTCCTTCTTGATCGGCATGCGGGTCAGGCGAGGGCGAAGAGTTCGTAGCGATGCGGATGGCGTTGCGCGCGGCCCAGGGGCGGGAACTCGATCTCCTCGGGGATCGGGCCGAGCGCCGTGCGCGTCAGCAGCGGCTGGATCGCGGCGACCTCGGCTCCACTGGTACGCCCCGGGTTCCATCCGACCAGGACGAGGGCGCCGGGCGCGCCGACGGTCTTCATGGCCGTGAAGGCCCGCACGGCGTCCGCCGGGTCGTCCAGGCCCCATCCCAGGACGCCGTTGCAGACGATCACATCGAACAGCATTCCGTGCGCCAGCGCGCCGATATCGCAGATGTTGCCGACGAAGTGGCCTGCGGGCGCGCCGTGAGGCGCCGCCGTTGGGTCGAGATCGACGCTCCACACGCTGATCCCTTCGGCCCGGCAGCGCCGGTAAAGGGCTTGGTTATAAGACCGGGTGCCGACGAACAGCATGCGGCGCTTCCCGGCGGCGGCCAGGGCCGGGATCGCCACCATCTCCAGGAAGATGCGCGACGGCAGGCGGCCGATGGCGCGGTCTTTGTATCCACGAAGTAGTTTTTTCAGGAAGGACAAGACCTTAGCCCCGGAAGGAAACCGCCGTCACCCGCGCGGTTCGCGATGATACCATTTGGACTCGCAACCAATCGCTGTGTTACTTTCGGTTATAGGCGCAGATTCTTAAGAATTACAGGTTGGTCCATGTCCGTTGGCGCTCCGTTGCCGCAAGACGTCGATTTCTCGAAAACCGTCTTTCTCGTTGTCGACGATAAACCCTTCTATCGCGAGATGGCCCATACGGCGGTGATGCGCGCCCGGGCGAAGGATGTGAGGCAGGCGTCCAGCGTCGAAACGGCCGTGCAGCTTTTGAACCGCCTCGGACAGGCTATCGACTGCGTCATCATCGACTGGGATATCGCGCCCGAGGGCGGGCTTGAGCTCCTGCGCAAAATCCGCGCGAAGCAATTGCCGCGAACACCGCAGCGCATGCCGGTCGTGATCCTCACCGGCAAGGCCGACGCCGCTGCGGTCAGAGCCGCAAAGGCGCTGGATGTGAACGGTTTCGCGGTGGCGCCCCTGTCCATCGAAAAACTTGCGAAGACCATTGGCAGCGCGATGCAGCGCGCCTGGACGCCGCAGGATCCCAGCCACTATGCCGCGATCCCGCTGATTTCGCCCACACGGGTCGAGCCCGAGAAGCCGAAGGGCATCGGCGGGCCGGCGCGTGTTGTGAAAAAAAACGAGCAGATCGGCGCGGACGGCGCGGCGCAACCGCGGGCGTCTCATGGAGCGCACGCGACGGCGGCCGCCGCCCAATATTTTCGCGACGCCGAGCTTAAGAATGTACGCGAGTGCTTGTTGAACGATGTGAAAGCGGGCGCGATCCTCGCGCGCGACCTGCGCGACAAGTCCGGCAAACTTTTGCTGAAAAGCGGGACCGAATTGAAGCCCGCCCTGATCGAGCGTCTCGCCACCGCCGCGCGCGGCGAAGCTTATCAGGTCTGGGTTGGCGAGTGGGATCAGCCGCAGCCGCAATAAGGGCGATTAATCTTCGCGGCCGCCCCGTCCTCCACGGCCGCCGCGTCCCATGCGCAGCGAGAACGTCACGGGGATGATGAGGTCCACAGGGTCGCCCGGCACCACCACGGGCGGCTGGGGCAGGGGCTGCGCCCGCTGAACCACAGCGATGGCTTCTTCGTTCAGCAGCGGGAAATCGGACGCGTCCTGGATTTTGGCCGAAATGACGTACCCGGCGCGGTTCATCGCCACCCGCACATAGACGACGCCTTCTTCCTTCTGCGCCCGCGCCTTCGCCGGGTAACGCATATGGCGGATCAGGTGACGCTGCAGCGACCGCTGGAAATCGGCGATGAGGCGCAAACGCTCGCCGTCGCCCACGCGCGGCGGCGGTGGCGGCGGCGCCGGCTTTTCGGACACGACCGCTGTCGGCGCCCGCGGCGGCGGTTCCGGTTGTGTGATCGTCACCAACGGCGCGATCATATTGATCACGGGCGTTTCCAGCGTCGGCGGCGGCGGTGGAAGCTCCTCCTCCATCACCGGCGTTTCGTCGAGGATGTTGACCACCGTTAGGTTCTCAACGTCCGGCTTGAGGCCTTGCATCGTGCCGTAGGCGAGGCCGGTCAGGAAAATTGCCTGGATCGAAACGGCGAACAGCCCGCCGAAAATCTTGTGCCCGTTTGACTGCGACTCCCGCCGCGCCGCGGGCAGGAACGCCTTCAAGGACGAGGTCGGCCCGGTCTCGGAGGCCAGTGGCACGCCCAATCGTTCGCGGAAGGTCAGGCTTTTCATGGCCGAATGCAGCAAATGGATGCGGATAGGATATGTGGCGCGCGCCCGAGCCTTAGTTCTTAGTGCAATTGAGAATCAACGTCACGCGTGTTGTTTCACGCCTTTCGGCGCTTGGGCTGCATGTAAATTATTTAAAAACATATAGTTACAATTTCATGCCGAGCGGTGATCGCGCGATTTTTCCCTTGCGTCCCACAAATATCGCAATTAATAATCACTATCATTGATATTGATTTTCACTTTCATTTTTGACGACGTAATCCTTTCCGATGTCGCGAACGATGCTTTCCGCAGCACAACTGGCCGGTTCGAGGACGGTGCGCAGGGATCGCTTCTGAGGACAAAAGAACTTCGGGCCGCGCTCCACAACCGCCACCGCGGCCTTTGAACGGCGGAGTTATCCTGGTCTCCCTCCTTTACGGGTTAGCTCCGCCGTTCACTCTTTTCACGTTGGCTTTTCAAGTTGGCGGTACATAAGGACGAACGGAACACGGAAAGCAGAGTGGACTGCGGGCCGTGTTTTTTTGCGTGACCTAGCATTCGGCGGTAACACTCATGACTGAAATCACATCCGGGACACAGACGCGTTCCGGCGTTGCGAACTTCTCGATCAAGAAGGTTCTGGCGCTCATCCATCTTTGGATGGGGATCATCTTCTCCATTCCGTTCGTGCTGCTTGGAATTTCCGGCAGCGTGCAGATGGTGGGTCATCTGCCCGAACGGTTCGACGCGGCCTCGGCGCCGACGCGCCCTATCGCCGAGATCATTCAGGCGGCCCAGGTCCATGCGCCCGAGGGGGCGCGTCTTGCGGGCTACGACGCGCCGGGCAAGCCGGGCGCCAACGCCGTGGTGCGGTTCGCCGCGCCGAGCGCGGACGGCGAGGCCGCCGGGCCGCGCCGCCCTGGCGCGGGTCAGGTGCGCGTGAACGTCAATCTGTCGGATCTTTCCGCGGAACGCGCGGAAGCGCCCGGTCGTTCGGGCGGCATGTCCTTCGATCGTCTCATGCACGACCTGCACGGACGTCTGCTCATTCCCGGCGGGTATGGCGGTCAGATCGTCGGTTGGCTCGGCGTTTTCATGACCTTCCTGGGACTCTCCGGGATGGTGATGTGGTGGCCGCGCAAGACGCAATGGAAACAGGCGTTCACCTTTTCCTTCGGCAAAAGCGCTATCAAGACCAACCGCGACATACACGGCGCGGTGGGTATCTGGGGATGGCTCGTCTTCGTCGTGGTCTCGGTGTCGGGCGTCTATCTCTGCTTCCCCACCGCGATCAATGCCTGGGTGGATGCGTCGCCCGCCGTTCGCGAGGCGCGCCAGCCTCGCCCCATCGCTGTGACGCCGGTCGAAGGGCAGGAGCCCATGACGGCCGACGCCGCGGTGGATCTCGCCCTCGATGTCGTGCCCGGCGGCATCGTGCGCAGCATCACGTTCCCGCCGCGCCCCGATCAGCCCTACCGCGTCCAGTTCTCGCGCGCGGGCGACTACAACGGTGTGCCGCAGGCTTCCGTCATCCTCGACCAGTGGACGCAAAGCGTGATCGAACTGCGCGACCCGCAGGGGAACTACGCCACGAAAGACAAGTGGCTTGTCTGGCAGCGCCAATTCCACGCCGGCAACGGCCTCGGCTGGTGGTGGTGGACGCTTGTTTTCATCTCGGGCTTTCTGCCGCTGCTGTTCGTCGTCACCGGCATCTCCATGTGGTGGTTGAAACGCCGCAACCGCCTGCGCGTCCAGGCGCAGTAGCGTCTCCACGCCGCGCCGGGGGTCTGCTACCCTCGGCGCATGTGGCGGATGCGATCCTCCGAAATGAACGCGCGGGCGCCGTCATGACCGACGGCGCCTGCTACGTTTATGTGATCGGCAGCGAAGGGAAGGGTGGCCACCGCACCTACGTCGGCTGGACGACGGACCTCACGCAGCGCCTGGCCCGCCACAACGATGGAACCGGCGCGCGCTCGACACGCGGGCGGGTTTGGTTCCTTTTGTATGCCGAGCGCCACGCCGACAAAAGCGCGGCCATGAGCCGCGAATGGCATCTCAAGCGCGACCGCGCATTCCGGAAATCGATCGCGGGCGTTTTCGCCTGAGCATTTTCGCCGGGTTATTTTCGGGGGCGATCCTGGAAGTCCTCGAACGCGGACTCATGCGCGGCGAGGCCCTTGTCGATCATCGCTTTGAGAAGATTGTCCCCCAGGCCGGCGGCGCTCGTCAGGGCGTCGGGTTGGACGCCAAGAAGGTCCGCGATGAGACGGACGCGCACAGCCACGGGCGCTTCGTCGAAGACCGCGCGACTCTTGATGATGGAAAGTTGATCGATGAGCGCGTCTTCCTTGTTCTCCGCCAGGAAACGCGCCGCCGCGGTAAATGCCGTGAAGTCGAGCAGCGACGGCGAGAGGCGGTTGATCTTGGCCATCGTCTGTTCGGCCGCCGGAGAGGCTTTCGCGGCGCCGGGAACGTAATGGCGCGATTGCTTGAGGCGCTGGTAGGAGATCTCGCGCTTGTTGTGTTTCGTCTGCGACGAGGCGGCGTCCCATTCCGGCGCGGTGAACAACGCGTGCGCGGGAAACTCCGTCTCCACGCCGTTTGAAGCGGTGCAATACACGGTCGCGCCGTCCACGGCCTCGACCGTGTAGGACCGTCCATCCTTCCCATAAACCGTATCGCCGGGCGAAAACCGCTGGGGCATGAGGGGGCCATCCTTTCCGCGTTACGGCGTCACTATACCCTGGAACGGCGCTTAAGACTCTGCCTGATCCGGGGGGACGCAGACGTCCACCCAGGTCGCCTTCACAAGATCCGCCATGCGCTGGGGCGTCAGGCGTACCGCGTTGTTGGTTGCGCCGGCCGCCGGCCAGACCTCGTCGAACGCTTTCAGTGAAACGTCACAATAGACGGGAAGCGGCGTTGCGAGGCCGAACGGACACACGCCGCCGACGGGATGGCCCGTCGCGGCCACCACTTCCTCCGCCGACAGCATGCGCGGTTTCGCGCCGAAGGCGGCCTTGGCCTTCTTGTTGTCGAGGCGGTGATCGCCGCGCGCGACGACCAGGAACATATGCGCGCCGATCTTCAAGGACAGCGTCTTGGCGATCTGGCCCGGCGCGACCCCATGCGCGATGGCGGCCAGGGCGACCGTCGCCGTGCTCAAGTGAGACTCGATGATGGAAAGGTCTGGCGCGTGCGCGGCCAGGAACGCGCGGACGGACTCGGTCGTCATGATCTGGTGGGAACCTCGGACTCGGGAATCTCACCTTAGACCGCCAACGGGCCGCTGCAAACGTTCGTGGCGATGCTAAGCTGCCCTGGCCTTTCACGGCGCTTTGGGGGATGCGATGTCCGGCCGCCTCACACAATCCGAACGATCAACCCTGGTGGGGACCTGGTTCGGTTGGATGTTGGACGGCATGGACGTGATGATCTTCAGCTTCGTCATGCCTACGCTCATCGGGTTGTGGAGCATCTCCACCGGCGAAGCCGGCCTTCTCGGCACATCGACGCTTCTTTTCTCCGCTGTCGGCGGGTGGCTCGCCGGCGTCGCGGCCGACCGTTATGGCCGGGTGAAGGTGTTGCAGATCACGATCCTCTGGTTCGCCTTTTTCACGTTCTTGAGCGGATTCACATCATCGTTCGGGGAGTTGCTCGTCACACGGTCGCTGATGGGCCTTGGCTTCGGCGGCGAGTGGGCGGTCGGCTCCGTGCTGATGGCCGAGGCGATCCGCGGCCAACACCGCGGCAAGGCTGTGGGCTTCGTGCAGGGGGGATGGGCCATCGGCTGGGGCCTCGCGGCGTTGTGCTACATCGTCACGTTCTCGGCGCTGGAGGCGGACGTGGCCTGGCGCGTGATGTTCTGGATCGGTCTCGCGCCCGCGGTTCTTGTGGTTTACATCCGCCGCCGCGTGCCCGAGTCTGCTGTGTTCCAGCGCAAGACCGAACGCGCGAACCCCATGGGCATTTTCAGGAAAGATATCGTCGGGACCACGCTGCTGGCGTCGCTCGTCGCGCTGGGGGTCCAGGGCGGCTATTACGCCGTCACCACATGGCTGCCGTTGTTCCTGCGCACTACACGGGGGCTGTCCGTGATGTCCACCGGCGGTTATCTGTTCGTGATTATCGCGGGCGCGTTCGCGGGCTACCTGACGGCGGCCTTCCTCACGGATCGCTTGGGACGCCGCAATACCATCTTTCTTTTTGCCGGTGGCGCCATCGCGACGGTCTGTCTTTACACGCTCCTGCCCCTCACGGACGCGCAGATCCTGGTCATGGGGTTCCCCTTGGGTTTCTTCGCGTCGGGCGCTTTCAGTCCCATCGGGTCGTTTTTCACCGAACTCTTTCCCACCGCCCTGCGCGGTTCGGGGCAGGGTTTCTCCTATAATCTCGGACGCGGCCTCGGCGCGTTGTTTCCGGCGTTGGTCGGTTATCTGACGGCGAGCGCGTGGTCGCTACAGGTTTCCATCGCGGTTTTCGCGACCGGCGCTTATAGCCTGATGATCCTCGCGACGTTTTTGCTTCCTGAAACACGCGGACGTGTTTTGGAGTCCTAGCTCACGCCGGTCTTTTGTACTGGACGATGAGCCGCATCGGTCATATGCCTCTGGTTAAGATGCATATCGGAATTATCGGCGGCGGATTCACGGGGTGTTTGCTTGCGGTGCAGCTCTTGCGCCGGGCGGCGGCGAATCCGGGCGACGTTCTCTCCCTCACGCTGATCGAAAGCGCCGGTGTGCTGGGCCGTGGCGCGGCCTACGGCACCGACAATCCCAACCATCTCCTGAATGTCCGCGCGGCGAACATGGGCGCCTTCGCGGACGATCCCGGTCATTTCCATGCGTGGTTGACCGCGCGTGACGGCGCTCAGGCGCCGCCGCCCACCGCTTTTGTCTCCCGCGCGCTCTACGGTCAATATGTGACCGACACCTTCAACCGAACCGTCAGTGAAATAAAAAATGCGGCGAGCGTCGAGATCGTGACCGGTCTTGCGACGGCGCTGCATGCGGGACCGCGCCCCGCGGTCGATCTTGCCGACGGACGCCGCTTCGCGTTCGACCGTCTTGCGCTGTGCTTCGGCAATCTGCCCGCGGGAACGCCCCCTGGACTGAGCGCGGAGGCGCGCGCCTCGGGGCATTTTCTTCAAGACTCATGGCGCGCGCGTGAACTCGCCGCGATCCCGCCGGCCGATCCGATCCTCATCGTCGGCAGCGGCCTCACCATGGCCGATGTCGTGCAGTCGCTGCATCGCCAAGGGCACAAAGGCCGTATCGACGTCGTGTCGCGTCACGGCCTCGTGCCGCGGCGTCACGCCGCCGCGCGCCCGCTCAAAGCCGAGAGCCCGCAAGGGTCCTTGCGCGACATCGTGCGCGCGGTCCGGACGCGAATCTCCGAGGCCGTCGCGCAAGGCCACGATTGGCGCGATGTCATCGATTCCCTTCGCCCCGCGACGCAAGAGATCTGGCGTGGATTCTCGCCCGCGGATCGGGGACGTTTTTTGCGCCATATCCGCGCCTATTGGGAAGTGCATCGTCATCGCATCGCCCCTGAACTCGCCGACGAGATGGATACCCTTACCGATGCAGGCCAGCTCCGTGTTGCGGCGGGACGGATCGGCGCCATTGCGTGGCGGGACGGTAAATTCGACGTCGAGGTGCGCTATCGTGGAGCACTTACAACGGCACGGCTGGCGCCTGTCTGGATCGTCAATTGCACGGGCCCGCAAGGCGACTACGGCAAGACGTCCAACCCGCTTGTGGCGGCCGCCGTGCGCGACGGCGTCATCCGTCCGGACGCGCTGCATCTCTCGCTCGACGTCACGGAGGAGGGCGCCATCGTCGACGCCGCAGGCCGGGTGTCGCCGAACATCGTCGCCGTCGGCCCGCCGACGCGCAGCGCCTTCTGGGAGATTACCTCCGTGCCGGACATTCGCGGGGCCTGCGCGCGCGGGGCGGAGACGCTTCTACGCCCCGCTCAATAGCGGATCAGGTCGCTTTTCAGCGCCGGCGTGTTCTTCGGCAGCCGGATCGCCTTGCTCGCCTGTTCATAGTCGTAGGCATACCCGATCAGCGCGCCTTCGCTGAACGGCGTACCGATAAGCGAGATGGTGACCGGCAGGCCCTCGTCGGTCATGCCCGCGGGAACGACGATCTCGGGCAACCAGGATTCGTTCGTGAGGCTGCCCGGGGCGTCGCCGCCGCCGGCCGACCCGATCGGCTTCGGTGGTTCGGCGATCGGCGCCGCGGGCCGCGCGTTGGTCGGGGCGAAGATCGCATCGATCTTGTTGTCGGCGAAAACCGCCGCCATCCCCGCCTGGATCGCCGGCAGCGTTTGATTGCGAAGGGCGAGATAGGTGGGCGAGGTGAGCGGCACGGCCCGTTCCTGGCTGTATTTCAGCGCGTAGGCTTTTTGTGGGCTTTGATAGTTCGTGGCCGGATCGTTCGCGAGCATCACGATCTCGTCGAAACTGCGCGGGAAGCCGGGCTTCAGCGTCTGGAGATAGTCCGTGATCTGGGCCTTGAACTCCGAGTTGACCAGCAGTTCATAGACCCCGCCGCGCGCCTGCAAAAGGTAGTCGGGGATCTTGATCGGATCGACGATCTCCGCGCCCAGTCCCTTTAAGACAGCCAAAGCGTTTTCCGTGATCTTGTCCACGGCCGGGTCGCCGCCGCCGAAGTCGCGTGCGACCCCGATCCGCGCGCCGCGCAGGGCGCCGGGTTTCAGGTACTTCGTGTAATCGGCCTCCGCTTTGCCGGCCGACATCTCGGTGGTCTTGTCGTCGGGGTCCGCGCCCGTCATTGCACCCAGGGCAATGGCGACATCCGTCACGCTGCGCGCCATGGGGCCGGCCGTATCCAGGCTCAAGGCCAGCGGGACGATCCCCGCGCGGCTCACGAGGCCGTAACTTGTCTTGAGGCCGACGATCCCATTCACGGACGAGGGGCCGCGCACCGATCCCCCCGTATCGGTGCCCAGCCCGAATTGTCCGAAGGCGGCCGCGACCGACGCGCCCGTGCCGCCGCTTGAGCTGGACGGCACGCGATCCAGGGCATGGGGGTTGAGGGTTTGCAGGCCCATGGTGCTGAAACCCGCCGGCGCGCGTCCGGCTTTCACCACCTCGGGATCCTTCGCGCCGTTCACCATGCCGCCGCTGCCCGCGAACTCGTTCATGTTCACTTTGGCGACGATCACGGCGCCTGCTTCGCGCAACTTCTTCACCACGAAGGCGTCGGTCGGCGGGATCGAACCCTTCAGCAACTGGGAGCCCGCTGTGGTCGGCATGTCGGTGGTGTTGAAATTGTCCTTCACCAGGATCGGAACGCCGTGAAGAGGGCCGCGCACTTTCCCGGCGCGGCGTTCTCGGTCCAGGTTGCGCGCCTCGCGCGCCGCATTGGGATTGACCATGATCACGGCGTTGATCGACGGGCCCTGATCGTCGAAGGCTTTGATGCGCGCGAGATAGGCGGTGGTCAGCTTCTCCGAGGTCAGCTTGCCGGTGGCGAACGCCGCTTGGACCTCCGTGATGCTGGCGGTGGTGACATCCAACGTCGCGGCGCGGAGCGGGAGCGCGGTCCCCGCCACGAGGCTCAGCGCAAAGGCAATCCGTACGGCCGCATTTGTCATGGTTCATCCCCCAGGTTGACCAGGACGCCAGACTATCGCTCTGGATGAAGTGAGGTAAACCGCGTTTGTCTGAGCTCGGCCGGTAGGCGAGCGATCAAAACCGCTTGGCGAGCCAGATGGCGACGCGCGTGCCGGTCTTGATCGCAGCCGTCAGCGCCTCGTAGCCCGGCGTTTGCGCCGCGCCGTGGGCGAGACTGACTTCGCGATGATGCAATTCATCTTCGCGAAAGGCCGAGATCGTGTCGCGCATGTCTTTTTCGTCGTCGCCGAGATGCTCGGCCTGCTCGCGGTAATGCTCGCCGATCACGTCCTCGACGGCGACCGTGCAGGCCATGGCGGCTTCTTTGCCCAGGACGGCGGTCGCCGCGCCGATGGCGAAGCCGGCCACATGCCACAGGGGTTGCAAGGCGGTGGGGCGCGCGCCTCGTTCGGCCATCAGGCCGTTGAAGCGTTTCAAGTGCTCTTCTTCCTGCGCCAGCATCTCGCGCAGAGCGGGTCCGACATCCGTATGGCCCAGCACCGCAAGCTGGCCTTCGTAGATGCGTTTTGCGCCATATTCGCCGGCCTGGTTCACCCGGATGATCTGATCGATCAGCGCCGCCTTGTCGGGATCGCCCGGCAGCCGGTCCTCGGCGGTGATTTTGCTCATGCGCGGCCCCACCACGGGCGCTTCATGGCGGCCCAGGCAAGTCCGCCCGCGAGGATCAGGCCCGCGATCACGTTGTAGCCGGCCATCGAAATTCCGAAGAGGCGAAACGCGGCTTCGTCGCAGCCCGTCCGTCCTGTTTGTGTCAAGGCGCTCGCAAGGTCGTCCAATGTGAAGCTCTGGATGCCGCCGACGCATTCGCTGGGGCCTTCCCACCACTTCTCTTCGACGCCGACGTGGAAAAACGCGAACGCCGCGTTGAACAGAAACAACCCGGCGCACACCAGCGCGACTGTGCGCCGCTCCGGTGCATCCACGGCCGGCAGCATCGCGATCAACGCGAACACCAGGGCCAGCGCATAGGGCACGCGCTGCGCGTGACACAGGTTACAGGGCCAGAGGGCAAAACCGAACTGGGCGATCAGCGCGAGGCCGAGCGCGCCGACGGACGCCGCCGCGATCGCGGCCATGATCAGGAACGACATGTCTTTAGTGAAAGTCATCGCGGGTACGAAAAACGCCTCTTGGTGGGTCTGAGCCGGCGTCGGCCAAGGGGCAGGGGGCCACGCGGATCCGGAAGGCGCCGACCATAGCCGAACCGCGCCTCCGCCGCACCCCCGAGCGGCGGGACTCTACAAGGTTGTGACCGACGCGATCGGCATGGCCCTGGGCCGGATTTCTCAAGAATGCCGGACTTGTAGCGATAAATCGCCGCGGCAAGACGAACGGTTGAACGTGTCTCAATTGGTCTATATATCGGGCGGCAGTGCGGGTATGGCGGAACTGGTAGACGCGTCAGACTCAAAATCGAAAACACGCCAAAAAACGACGAAAAAACGAAGTAAAATCAACTAAATAAGTAAACTTAGCGACATACACAGTCCTTACACAGTTATGGACTTTTTGGCCTAAATCACGTATGCGTACGCGTATGTCCGACACACCTTTACCAGTCCACACATTCGACCTGCTTGGCGTAAAGCTCCACGTCTACAAACGTGAGAACAGCAACGTCTGGCAATGCTCCGCATATCTCGCCGGACGCAACCGCCGCTCCTCGACCAAACAGCGCGATCTCGACCGCGCCAAGACCGCCGCCCAAGAATGGTATCTCGGGCTCCAGGTCAAACACCGGACCGGCGAGCTAAAGAGCGGTCATCTCTTCAAGGACGCCGCCGCCAAGTTCGAGGCGGAGTACGCCGCCCTGACCGCTGGCGAGCGCAATCCCAAATACGTCGAAGGTCACAGCGACCGCTTGCGGGTCCACCTGTTGCCGTTCTTCGGAAACATGACGGTTTCGGACATTACCCCGCAGACCGTCCAGGATTACCGCGTCCACCGCATGACCTCGCGCAAACGCAAGCGCGTCCGCATGGAAGGCGACAAGAAAGTTGAATACGAGGAAGTGATGCGCCCCGCGCGCAGCACGATACATCACGAGATCGTTTGCTTGCGCCATGTGCTCAAGACCGCGCAGCGCCTGACCTGGATCAAGTTCCTGCCGGACCTTTCCCCGCCCTACAAAGCCTCGGGCAAAGTCTCGCACCGGGCCTGGTTCTCGCCCGAGGAATATAAAGCCCTCTACACCGCCACGCGCGACCGCGCGGCCAAGCCCCCCAAGCCGCGCTGGAAATGGGAGTGCGAACAGCTCCATGACTTTGTGCTGTTTATGGTGAACACGGGGCTTCGTCCCGACGAAGCGGCGCGCCTTGAGTTCCGCGACGTTGAGATTGTCGAGGACTCTGCGACTAAAGAAACCATCCTGGAAATCTCCGTGCGCGGCAAACGCGGCGTCGGCTACTGTAAGAGTATGCCGGGCGCAGTAATGCCATTTGAGCGTTTGAAGGCACGCAAGCGGCTCGCGGAACGCAAGAGCCGCAATTCCTTCGGTGGCACAGACCAAACCAGCGCCAAGGAATTGGCGCTTCCGAAACCCACGGATTTGATTTTCCCGGCGCTTCGCGCCCATCACCTCAATGCCGTGCTCGAAGAAACAGGAATGAAAAACGACCGCGAAGGCAAGCGGCGTTCCGCATACTCCTTGCGTCACACCTACATCAGTATGCGCCTCATGGAAGGCGCCGACATTTATCAGATCGCCAAAAACTGCCGCACGTCTGTCGAAATGATCGAGAAGTTCTACGCAACCCACATCAAGGATATGATCGACGCAGCAGCGGTCAACGTGAGAAAGAGCCAGGCGAACGCCGCTCCCCCACAGCGGAAAGCGAACGCGAAACGCCCGCGCGGGACAAGCGAAGGGCACCCGAAGCGCCGCGCAAAATAGGGGCGAACGCCCCACTTTAAGCCGCCTTCCGGCGGTACTAAAAAAGGTTGGGATTAGGTTGAGAGAGCGGCTTTCTTCCCGTTAGCCCCTCTTGAAAATATCCCAATTCTGGGATACATATATGGCACGACAACTGATAAAGGGTGAAAAGCCCGTCGCTTGGGTCGGTTCCGCCAAGCGCGATTTTATGGAGTTCCCCCGTCCGGCCATTGCCGAAATGGGCAACGCCCTGGGGGTCGCGCAGTTAGGCGGTAAGCATCCCTCGGCCAAGCCGTGGAAGGGCCAAGGCCCCGGCGTGTTTGAGATCGTGGAGGATTTCGACGGCGACACTTACCGGGCCGTCTATACGGTACGTTTTCGCGAGGTCGTTTACGTCCTTCATGCGTTTCAGAAGAAGTCGCCCAAGGGCATCAAGACCGCCCGGAGCGATGTGGACTTGGTAGAGCAGCGTTTGAAGATCGCCAAAGAGGATTACGAGGCACGCTATGGCAAAGAAACGTGAGACGCACAAAGAGGCGGTGATTCACGGCAGCACGAATGTCTTTGCCGACCTCGGCTTTGACGACGCCGAAGAACGTCAGACCAAACTCCGGCTTGCCCACGCCATCAATCAGATCCTTGAGGCCGGCCATCATACTCAGGCCGCCGCCGCTGGATTGCTCAAGGTGAATCAGCCCAAAATATCCGCCTTGCAACACTACAAGCTGGACGGCTTCTCGGTCGAACGCCTCATGACGTTCCTGACCGCGCTCGACCGTGATGTTGAAATCTCCATCCGCAAGAAACCGCGTTCGCGTCCCATCGGAAAGATCAGTGTGATTGCCGCATAGCGACGCGTCGCGGGGGATTCATGATATTCGAGGGGGACCGCAGCGCGGTAGATGCGTTTCTCAAGACTATTGCCGGTCGCTTCTATGTGTATGTTCTCTGCCGTCCCGACGGCCGCCCGTTTTATGTCGGTAAAGGCGTAAACCGCCGGGCGCTTGAACACGAGGCCGAGGCGCTGCGAAATCACCCAATCGGCGAAAGCAATCCGTTCAAGTGCAATGTTATCCGCAAGCTCATTCGGGATGGCGGTCAAATCGTCTATCGCATAGACGCGCACTACGACTCAGCCGACCAACAGAGCTGCCTTGAACGCGAAGCGTCGCTGATAAAGACACATGGCCGACTACATGAAGGCGGGTGCCTAACAAATCTCGCGGGCGGACTTGGAAATTTGTCTGGCGCCGCTCCGCATAGCCTCGCGCGCCACGCTGATACGCTTTCTGGCGAGCCCGTGGACAATCCCGAACGAGCTGTCCTCAATCGTTTTCTTCAAAGTATCGGCCCCGTTGGGAGCGTGCCGGTAAAGCCAATCGACCAGATCACCAGAATCCTCCCGACCTCCCCTCATCCTCAACCGCGATCACCGACCCTCAGATGCGCTTATGCTCTCATCGCAAGCGCGTCCGCCTCGGGCCAACAGCTTATTCCCGGCGTGACGCTCCCTCGCGCATTTTCGTATGAGGGAGTTGCGGCAATCATCGAGAACGGGGTTTCGCGCGACATTCTGAAAGCCGGGATGGCGACGCTCGTAGAGAATGCCGACGCTGCGGCAGAAGCGTTCTCGCTTTCAGAGCAGAACATCGCAATTTTGAGCGGCCTCGTCGGGCGGGAGGCCCTGGTCAGACGGGGCTTGCTATAGCCCTCGGTTCGTCGCGGTCACAGAACGAAATGCCGCTGAAAATCAGCCGAAAGCCCTGAATTGCCGACATAAATGCTGGCGAACCCGCCGATCCTTCGTTATAAAGCGCCTCGTGCGGGTATGGCGGAACTGGTAGACGCGCCAGACTCGACCAGGGTCGCCGGTTCGGAAACGGGCCGGTAGTAAGCTGTCAAACTCGGTGAACGCTTCTGTCGCTCATGCGGCAATGCCAACCCCGAGCCAAGCCCGAGCAATCGGGAAGGTGTAGAGACTTAACGGCAGCCACCTACGGGCTTCGGCCTACGGTGAAGATAAAGTCCAGCCCACAAAGTGCCGATGCGTTTGCGCTGAGGCGAGCGTGGCGAAAGCCATAGTGGGATGCAAAATCTGGTTTCCTTACGGAAGTGGGGGTTCGATTCCCTCTACCCGCACCATTTCAGTCTATGTTTAGCGGAGCCTCACGGCTCCGTTTGCATTTGGGGAATAACCGCCACAAAAAATAGGGGCGTGAGATGCGAGTGACCTTCGATACGAACTCATTGGACCGAGCTTGCCGCCCCGAACGGTTTCCTAAAGACCCGAATCAACCCCTGTATCAGAAGGTGAACGCTGCTATTAAAGCCGGCCACATACAGGGCTTCTATTCCGTCACTCTCCTGACTATTGAAGCCATTCAGCGCAAAGACCGGGCGCCTGTGTTCGGTGACACGCGGATGCAATTTGCATCGGAGACTATAAGCACGACCAAGAACGCCGATCTTCCACAGCATGTCAGGGATTTCATTGGGGACGGCGACGTGGAGACTGTCACGGTGAACTACAACGTCGTGCAGCCGAAGCGCGCTCCGCTGCATCAAGAATTTCAGAACCGCGTTGCCGCTGCGAAGACACTTGGTTTTCGCGTGTTGAAAGCTGTTCCACGTTTCGGCGCCTTTAACTACACCGATCCTACCGGCGAATATTATCTGCCGAACGACGACCAAGGGCAGTACGGGGCCTGGAAAGCAAAAATTGATGAATTGATGAAAGAGCAAACCGCTCGCAACGTTGGCTACGCGCAAGTGCATTCGCTTGGCGAAAAGATTGCCAGGGAAACTAACTCAAATGTGCCTTGGTTCGATGCCTTGGAAAAAGCGAGGGATGTTCACGAGGTCGCCGCGGTGCAGCGCGGCTTTAGTGAATGGGCAGATGGAGATTCAATCGCATCCCACATCGCCTATGGTGACATTGATGTATTTTGCTCGGCGGATAAGGGCAAAAGTAATGCGAACGCGTCGGTACTGGACGCCGCGCATCGTCAATGGTTGACCAACGACTACGGGGTGAAGTTTAAGACGATTGAAGAAATCGCCAATTTGCTCCCCTGAGAATTTGTAGAGCTGCCCCTTTAGTCGGAGCCCTTGGCATACCACGCCATATTTTCTGCCAGTTCCACTATTTCCGAGATTTCTTCGCGTTCTACATCTGGAAAGAGCTGTTCCGCTAAAAAACATCTTTTGGCGTGTGATGACTTCGGAGCGTCAAATAGCTTGTGGTCGGCAAGTTTTTTGGCGCGCTGTTTTCGCTGGTCCGCTTCGGCGAACGTCTCCTCTCGTTCTTGCTCCTCCTCGGCGCGCGCCACATCAACGGCGATGGCATTTAGTTCATTCTGGAAATCCTCTACCCAGCTCTCCACGCCCCTGCAAATATGCAAAACGCCATCGACAAGGAAAAGCGCCGTAAACTCGCTTAGAGTGCCGTTTCTCTTTTTCCACTTCGCGATAAAGTCACGGTAGCGCTTATCTCCCGTAAGACTTTCCGGCAGATCATCTGTCTCATCTTCATCATCGTCCGAAGTCAGCGCGTACAACGCGGCGGCATCCGCGTCAAATTTTTCCTCATCGTAGTACATCATGCGGGGCTTGAGACTTCCCATCGCGTCTACAAAATCCGCAGGCGCCAAGCCCACTTTCAGAATCTCGTCGATTTTTTCGGACGACAGCAAACCGTTTACGGCGGGAATAGCGTTTGACTTGGCGGCAGCCATTACCCTTTTGAAATCGTCTTCTATGGATGTCGTGTCATTCATATGCAGCGACTCTTTCCCGACCGCTCTGGTGTACTGACATTCTGTTTACGACCACAATTTGCTCGGTTGAAGGGCAGGGCGCCTTCGTTCAGGTCCGTCAGTATTGCGCGATACGTTCTGGCCCGTTTCCGGTCTATCGCGGGGGGATCGAAAGGTAGCGCCTCCTCATACCTGTCCGCGATCGCTGCCTTACGTTTCCGAAAATTCACGTACACCTTCTCGATTTGTCGAGCGAACCCGACGGTAAGTGGCTGCCTTCGAGATCGAAACTTGCTCGCAAATTTTGCAACAAGTGTGCCTCTGTTTACGTCGGTAAGCTCCTCGAATACGGCGCTCATGTCGGAATGACCGGCGTTGTCAATAATGGTCGGTGCTGCTTCGTATCTCAGTGGCATTTGATGCGGGCGCCATTTTAATTCCGCGCCCTTTGGATAGTGCCGGCCAGTAACTGGTGGGGTCAGATAAACAAGTCGAACACCGCCGCTCCCGCCTTGGGCAAAGGCGAGCCGCTTTCCTTCCATTTCCGTAAGCCGCTTCGGGTTCAGAATGTTAGTGCGGTGACAGCCCGTACATCCGAAGCTGCCAAATTCCCAAAAGGGATCGCTACGCTTCTCGTTTGGGTTCCCCTTATTGGGAACGCGCAACATGACCAACACGATGTCTGAAATGGCGGTCACTGGCGTATGCCTTGAATAATTTGGTTAAGCCAGGTGCGCGCTGCGCCATTATTGCCGACGTGTGTTACAAACTCCTGCCCGCGCGCCGCGACTTCCAAATGGCCGTCCCCTTTCCAACGCTCGTCATTCCCATGATAGGTAAGGCCGGTTTCCCGTAACCACGACGGCACACGCCATACGCTAGGGCGACTTCCCGGCGCTGTTAACCGCAGCTCGTCGGTTGCACGACAGGCAACACAGCCTTCGCCGATGTAGAGAGTATTGTTTGGATTCCATTCACCCACAAAGTGGGGGTGCTGTCGGGTGAATCCGGGTATGCCTTGCATACCTGAGCGCACGCCCAAGGCGACGACCTCGCTGACCTTGAGATACCCAAATATCCGGTGGTGTTTTCCGCCGTATGACCCATCGGAAAACAGACCAAAGAATAGAAACACGTCACCGACGCCCACATTTTGATTGGCCAGGTGCGATTGAGCCGCCCCCGTCTGGCCAAAAGCGCATCTGTTGTCGGAAAACATGGGATCTTCATGGCAACGATGATCCTTTCCGATTTTGCCAGAAGTGATTTCCGTAACGATGTCGCCGAGCCCAAGGTCTGCATACGTTGTCGGAGAGCGATGTTTGGTAGGTATCGGCAAACTTATCGGCCGGCCGTCAACGATTGGAGAGAACGTGCCTCCTGACCCTTGATCGAAGCCTTTTCTACTAAAGACAATACGCATTAGTCGCCCAACGGTCCCGCGTCTGCCCTAAAGGGCAGGTCGCGTTTTCAACACCTTTTCAAACCACAAGATCGAGGCTTCGCCTTCTTTTCGCGTGATGTCGTCCACGCTTCGGCTGTGACGAATTACATTTCGCAATTCCGCCAGCTTGTCGAATTTCTGCGCGAGCGTTTCCTTGTTTGCGAAATGCTCCTCAAACCCTTGCCAAAGATCACGGTTGCCGATGACGTCATGCAGCTCCCGCAAGTCCGCGTACTCGATACGCTGGCCGAGAGGTTTGAGCAGTTCCAGATCAAGGGCGGCATTTTTCTTGGCTGCCGAACGGATGCGGTCATCCATTTTCTGCCGCACATGCGGCGGCAGGACAATGGGATCGTCGCCGAGCTTGTTGGCGATCAGCTTTCTCAAAGAGAGTTCAATCGCCTCAACACGTCCATCCAACTCGCGGAGGTGAGGGGAAAGGTCCAGCCGCTCCTTAATAAGTAAAGTCTCTATCGCCTCTTGAATCGTGCGTTGGCGTTCTTGAATGAACGCCTCGAAATCCTCCGGGCCGAAGGGATCGCGCAGGAGGATTTCGAGCGCCGCCGGGGAGATGAAGTGGGATTCCAGCAGCCCGCGAACAGCCGCTTCGCTGCTTTGGCCGAACAGGATCGGCAGATAGATGTTCGGTAGACGATCCGCAATGACATTGCGGTTTGTTTCAGAAGTAAGCGGCGTCCTATTCAATATGCAGTCGATCGAGCCACCTTTGATATTTTTGGCGCCCCAGGATTTTGGAACAATGTGGTGATCGTCGAGGTCGCCATAACGTGGAATGGTGCCGGTCATCCAGTCGCGTGCGCCTTGAATGACGAGTAGATTGAAAACGCCGTTATAGACGGACGTTCCCCGCCTGGTTTCACGGCGGAAGTCTATATTGCGAAACTGTGTTCTAAACTCATTTATGAGCGACGGCGGTGCTGAGGAATCTGACATCCACGCTTTGAGGTCGAGAAAATCGCGAGAAGTCGTGGATTCTACCGAGCCTGAATACCGATTCAGGAAAACAGACGCCCAATACCAGTGACGCATTTTCCTATTTGCATCGAGCTGGAGATTGGGCGGGAGGGTTTTTGAGTACGCCAGGATCGACGCGAACGCCGGCAGAATCGAAATGTATGGAATGTAGCTTGACGACACCGCGCCAAACTCTTGCGGGTGTTGTAGCAACGCGACGGTGCTTTCAAGCGCATCGACCGCGGCGTTCCAACGGTTATAAAAATCCACTACGTCGCCGACCAGAACCTCCGTTCTGCGGGTTCCGTCCGTCTCACGTACCTGCTTCTTCGCATTTGGCAGCAGGAAGTAAAGATACTTCGGGGAACAGTAGGCTTGCGCGAGCACGGACATGACCTGAAGGATGTACACGTTCATCCGCTCTGAATCGACAAATGCGAGCCGCGACTTCGCATCGCGCCACATCTGTTTGAGCTGCAAGCCTTGAGGCTTCAGGAGTGCGTTCATAAGGTCAAAGGTATCGAGTTGTACGCCGCGACTATTGATTTGGGTGAAGATGTCGCAGACTTTTTCCGTCTCGATGTCGCGATCCAGCTCGATATAGGAAATTTGGTACTCCTCGGTGATTGTGCGAAGCACCTCGCCAAATTCCTGAGCGTTCTTCACGTTTTGCTGAAACGTGGCGCGCTCATCATCAGTGGAGGCCGTCGCCGAGCGGCCTTGCCAGTATTTTTCGTACCCTTGCACCCAATTTGGGAGCGCCCAACCGGACTGACCGATTACTGACAGTGGAAACATATGCTCGGCGAATTGCTGCTCGCGATCCTGGAGAAGTTTGTCGAGCCGCCGCGTAAGCCATTCGTAGTCGAAGGCGTCGTCATAGTTCTCTGCCATGAAATGATCGACATGGATAAAATAGAAAAATCTATTCGACCGATTGGGAAGAGGCACATCTGGCGCAAGAAAGGTGTAGTACATCGCCGTAAGGCGCTGCTGGCCGTCCAACACAATGTATTCTGCGTTTTGCGCGGTCGGATGCCCGTAAACGGGTTCACATGAGAGCGCCTTGAAGGTTTCGCTCTTACCTTTCCAGAGCAATAGGCTTCCGATGTAGTAGTCGGAAAAAATCGAGCGCATAAGCTGGTTGATGTCGCTCGGGCGCCATTCAAATTCCCGCTGGAAATCTGGAATGACAAAGCGCCCTTCGCGCAGGCGGCCAATTAAGGTGTTAAGGCTAAGGTGATCCGGCTTCTGCGCATTCTTCATCGTTTCACCTCTTAGGTCCGTTCGGCTGCTGGCCGTACTTCCAAAGAGGCTTCCTCTCTGGACTGCTTCAATTGATTGGAAAGTTGCTCTGGCAACTGCGCATGTACGATTTCGATCATGTCGGGGACGCGCCCACGGTCGCGCTCGGCTAAGCAGCGTTCGTACATTTCTAACTCGCTCAAAACGAGCAGTCGCCGCTGCGCGCGTGCGAGCAAGAGGAAGAACATATCCGCTCGGATTTTATTGAGCTTTCCGACAGCGAGTCCTCCTGACGCGCGCGTGGCACGGCTGGTCGAGATGGCCGCGACAGTCGAATTATCCTCACTGATCGCGTCGAACCGATACTGGCCCCCGGACGACAACGCCACGGCTTCGTTTCGGAATGAAATTCCGTACCTCTGCGGGAGCCAATTTTCGCGCACCCAAAGCGCGGCATTCCGCTGAACTCGTGTGTCCGCCACGGCAGTCTCCGGGGTTTAGGAACTGTTCTGTGACAGCGGAGGACGCTGTAACGGGCCAGTGTAGGGGGCGGCCGCTCGCTACGCTAGGTAGCAAATACGGTCACATTCTCCGGTGGTTGATCGTGGTTAGGGTCTCACCAGCTTTCTTGGCATACGGAGTTATTCTCGCGTAGGAGGGGGAAAGCCTTCCCCTGCCTGCGGCCGGCCTTACGCGGCCGTCCTCCGTCACCCCTTCTGCGGGGACACCCCGCAACGCCCCGCAGATTCACGGACATCGCGTGATCGCGCGATGAGGTTGTTTGGTCCTGCCCCCGGAAGGCGGGTGTCGGCCCGCTCCCTTTTAGACCCGCGCCGTTCGTTCTCAGCCTCGCAAGCGCGAGGCCCGTGCTCTTCGTTTCGGCCCTTCGGGTTTCGCCCGCCCGTCGCGGGTCTGCCGGTCGCTTTACGCCGCCACCCCCCTTCCAGGGGCAGGTGTGCGGTTTTTTAGGCGATAGGAGGCCAGCATATGAGTCCAAGCAACAGACAGCCAGCGCGCGGTGAGCGCGGGAATCTTTATCAGGAAGTCACCGACAAGATTGTTTCGGAGTTGGAGCAGGGGCGCGTTCCCTGGGTGCAGCCATGGGGCAGCGCCAGCGCAGGGCTTGGCTTGCCAAAGAACGGCGCAACGGCACGGCGCTATTCCGGCATCAATGTTTTGGTGTTGTGGGGCGCTGTCATCGAGAAAGGCTATCGCGGCCAGAATTGGTTGACGTTCCGCCAAGCGTTGACGCTGGGCGGCAGTGTCCGCAAAGGCGAGAAGGGCACGACCGTTTTTTATGCCAATACCTACATCCCCAAGGGTGAGGTAGAGCGCGCGGCGAAGGACGGCGACGGCCCCAACGCGGTTCCGTTCCTCAGCGAGGCGTACCTTGAAGCCGGATGGCGCGAAGTGGTGATTCTCGACAAGGGCCAGCAATTCCAAAGCTGGCAATGCGAGAAAACCACCAAGAAGAACGGGGGTAAGGTGTTTATCGCCGTCTCGCCGCGCGGCGAAGTCACGTTCCACGAGGGGTACGTGTCGCGCGAGGAAGCCAAGCGCAAAGCCAAGGAGGCCGCGAAGGTGGCGGCATCGGAAGGCAGGGACGGCGAGGCAAGGCCCGAGGCATCCGCCGAAGTGACCGGCGCGTTGCAAACCTATCTCGATTTCCACCGCCATGCCGCCGCGCGAGCCGTCCTTCTGGACGACGCGGGCGTGGCGTTGCGGCTCATGGTCGCGCACGCCATCGGCGGATCGCGGCTATGGAAGGTGTGCGCCGAGCCGCAGCGCAGCGGGCGGGACGAGACGGACTCGAGCATTGCGGCCAGCCGGGCGCAAAAGCTGTTCGAGAAGCGGAAAGTGGAAGCCTTGGCCTTTCTCGAACTCCCCGAAGGGGCCAGCCTCGCGGGTGGGCACGCCGGGGCGACGGCGGCGACCTTCGCGCGGCTCATCCACCTGTCCGACGCCAAGGTGATGAAGGTGCTTGCCGCCGCCATGGCGGATAGCTTGGAAGCGGGAAGCGCGCTGGTGGAGGCCGTGGGCGTCCACTTGAAAGTGGACGTGGGCCAGTGGTGGACGGCGGATGATAGTTTCTTTGACCTGATCCGCGACAAGGCCGTGCTGACGGCCATGATCGCGGAGGTAGGCGGCAAGACGGTTGCCAACGGCAACATTGCCGCCACCGGCAAGGTGCAGAAACAGATCGTCCGTGATTTTCTGGACGGCACCAACGGACGGCAGAAGGTGGCAAGCTGGTTGCCGCGCTGGCTGCGGTTTCCGGCGGAAGGTTATCGGAAGAACGGCGGGTTTGCGCCTGTCGCGCACTGGAAAGCCATCAAGCGCCACTTTGCGAAGTAGCGAGATTGCCGGGCGGCGCTTCGCCGCCGCCCGGCTTGTTTCGGGCGAACGGGCAGCGTGATATGCTCCCCTCATACGATGGAACTTGTCAGCGGTAACGAAGGGCGGCGGGATCAACCCGCCGCCCTATCGTTTTAGGCAACAAACGCTATGCGCGCCTTGCGGCGCGAACGGGCCTCGTTTTCAAGCGCGGGATTCCAGACAAGCGCAAACCGTCATCGTCCTTGGCGGCCTCCGAAATTGGCAAGGTGCGGGCCTTCTTATCCGATGCTGAGTGGTGGAGAAGTCTGGAATTTTCCGAGGGGCCTTGCAGTGTCCACGCGCGCACGGGATCACCAACGTAAACGAGGGCGGGCGCGTCGCCGACCATCGCGCTTGGGAAGTGCGGTGTGCGGAAATCATTGAGGGGGTGAGGCGCTAATCGCGCCGCCTGTGCTTTTCATATCCTCACGGACGCCATCCATTTTCTCCTCGTCGCCCGAGAATCAATTTCCTGCCTGTGGCTTGATCTATAAGGCCGTGCCGTCCCCTTTGCTCAATCGGTTTTTTCCCATTGGGCTTCGCCCAATGCACGCCGGAAGCCCAAAAAACCGCTGCGCTGCGATTGAGCAGGGCCAGCTACGTCCTTGTCGATCCGCCACGCAGGGAATTGTCCCGGCGACACAAAGGAGAAAGATCATGGCGACGTCCATCGGTTATGTGAAAAAGCAAGTTGACGGCTCATTCAAGGGCATCCTCAAGACCCTCAATGTTCGCCAGCCCATCGCAATCATTCCCAACAGCGCGAAGGCCCATGCCAAGCAGCCCGACTACCGCGTTTACTCCCGCGGAGTCCCGCTCGGAGCAGCATGGACGAAGCAAGGCAAGACCTCGGGAAATCCTTACGTCTCGCTTCGCCTCTCGGCCCCGGAACTCGGCCCAAAGAAGGTCTATGCCAATCTCGGCCGCGCCGCCGGCCAGGACGATGACGATGCGTTTGTGATTATCTGGAATCCCGAGGTGTAAGGACACCAGGCCCGACACGCCCGCGCCGTCTCCGGCGCGGGCGTTTTTTTATGAGGAAATTGGCGCGCGTTCCGTGCGCCTTCGACTAAGAGGCTTTACGGCGTCCTGGCGGACGCGGCCCGTTCACATCGAGCGCGATGGCAACGAGATCATGAATCTTTTGAAGGGTGGCGGCATCGCGCGGCGCTAAGAGCGCGATCAACTTGTTGATCTGCGCGCGCCGCTCGCGGTCCACGCCTTGCGACGGGCCGAAGTCGAAAAGATCGGCCAATGGCACGCCGAGGGCTTCGGCGATGGCGTAGGCGATCTTGATGTGGGTGCCGTTGACGCCGCGCTCCATGTTGGAGACGGCATCGCGAGTCCGGCCAATGGCTTCAGCCAGCCGGTCCTGCGACCAGCCCTTTTGCTTGCGAAGTTCTTGAATCCGCTTACCAAAAACGACGAATAGCTTTTTTTCATTCATACCCCCAGTTTCACTCCGCAAGGCGTATAGCAGCGACGGAGTGGTAATCCGCATTTGGCCGCTTGATAGCGGGTACATACGGAATTATTCTCGCCTTCCAAGAGGGTGGGCAGGAAGCGTGCGGAGTTGGACTCGCCCCCAAAAGGGCCGAGTTTCGCACGCACCTGCCCTTTGCTTGATGTCGGTCAAGGTCGTTTGACGGCAATCTCGTAAGCAACGGGGAGAGCTATGTGTTCGTCCCAAGGGCGGGAGACCACATGGCTCAGTTCAACATTACGGCCCTGACCTGCGGGACTTGCCATCACTCAGGGATCGCCGCGTGGCGTAGTGTGGATGACGCACTGTGCGAGGTGATTTTTGTGTCCGCGACCTTCCGGCAAAACGCGGCAGCCCTCGGAGCGACTCCCGCGTTTACGTGTATTGAGTGCAAGGACGCTGCGGTACTCAGGCCGTTACTGAAATAAGTAGGCGATTAGAGGTCATGGTTTTGGGGTAACACATGGATACGCAAGAGCGTGAACGGGCTTTGGTAGTGGACGACAATCCGGCGGCGCTCTTTGCGGTTAGCGCGGTTGTTGATGGCATGGGATTTGAAGTCGATGAGGCCGATGGGCCGCAAACGGCGCTCGCGCTGTTCGACGCCAAACACTACAACCTTGTAGTATCCGACATTCGGATGCCTGGTGATATGAATGGTGTGCAGCTTGCTCAGATCCTGCATCAGAAGAACGCGGCTCTATCCATCATTCTTATGACTGGTTACGACGAACACGTAAACGAGGGTGCTCAACAGTTCGTTGTGTTGCGAAAGCCATTTGAAGCACGTGAGCTTAAGGCCGCGATCAAACGGCAAGCCGCGGGCAACGCCTAAGAAAACATGACAGTGGTCCGAACGGAGTTTTCCTGTGGTCTATCCGTTTGTGTCCCGACACTGTGCTGATTTCTGCGCGCACTGGAAAATTCTTCCACGGGCATCTGGCATCCCGCACACGCGGACATTCTTAGATTCAGCAACGCCGCTTATGAGCGGCGCCCTAATCCTTGAAGTCCTGCCAGAGGGAACGCTCGTGCGCCTTATGGGAAGCTTGCTGGTTGGGCGTTAGCAGGACGATTTCACGGGCGAGCACCTTGAGAGCCGCATCGAGCGTGAGGATCGACCACGTTTTCGGCGCGAAGTGTGTTTGCCACCACCCAGCTGGTGCGCACGTCCGCGGAGAGGTGATTACGGAAATGCGCCGGAAGTTGGATTACGAAATGGTGCTCCTACCGCTTGCCGTGGACGACGGCAAGCCACCGCGTTGCGTGGCGTTTCGAGATAGCCTTAGCGAATTGGATCACCGCGATCGGAAGATAAGCTTTCCGTGGCCGTCAAAACTCACTTGGATTGATCTGGGCGCGGGCGTGCCATTGAGCGTCGATCACTGACGAAAGTGGAAGCATGTTTGACGGATGGGGACGCATCAATGGATGGTAACTTAGTCGGCCCCGCACTCTTGCGCGCCGCACAATATGTCCGGATGTCATCCGAACATCAGTTCTTTTCAATAGAAACTCAGAAGATCGCCATAGCTGAATACGCGACAGCTCACGGTTTTGAGATCGTCGCTACTTATGCCGATGAGGGTAAGAGCGGACTGTCGCTCAAAGGCCGTGCGGGGTTAAAGAAACTGCTGGTGGACGCTATAAATCCATCTCGCGCGTTCAATTCGATCCTCGTCTATGACGTAAGTCGTTGGGGACGCTTCCGCGATCCCGATGAAGCCGCACATTATGAGTTTCTTTGTCGCCAAGCAGGTGTCTCCGTCATTTATTGCGCCGAGCCTTTCGACAACGATTTCAGTCCCATGTCTGGGATTGTGAAGAATCTCAAACGAGTTATGGCGCATGAGTACAGTCGCGAGTTGGGCGAAAAACTGATGCGCGCACATCTCCAGCAAGCACGGTTGGGATACAAACAAGGCGGGCCGGTTATCTACGGCTTTGGCCGCCAGGTCGTGGACGCAAACGACAATCCCAAATTCACTCTCCGGCGGGGACAGCATAAGTACATCCGAGGAGATCGCGTTAAATTCGCACTCGGCACCGCGGTTGAGCAGGAAGTGGTCCGCTTGATTTTCCATTTGTATGTCGAGGTCGGCCTAAGTCTTAAGCAAACAACAGAACATCTTGTGAGCAGAGGAATCCCCGGCAAGGACGGTCAACCATGGGCCTGGATGAGGGTCCGTGCGGTATTGAAAAGCGAGCTTTGCGCCGGATGGTATCTCTACAATCGGACTTGCGAAAAGCTTCAGACTCGTCGAAGTCATAATCCAGCCGACGTTTGGGTGCGCGTCCCTGCTGGAATTCCGCCCATAGTTTCTGATGAAATGTTTGCAAGAGCGCAGGCTTGTTTTGAGGAGCGACGCTCAAAGAAACTTGATTCAGAAAAGTTGCTGCAAGACTTGAGGAGCTTGCTGGCCGTCAAAGGACATTTGACTCAATCCATAATCGCTTCTGCGCCTGGCCTTGCGAGTTTAGCAACCTACAAGAAGCACTTCGGAACAATGGGAGAAGCGTACCGGCGCATCGGATACGCTCGGCCAATATGCCTGCATCGAGGCCGAGCTTGGATGCGAGATGAGGTCATCAAGACGCTGAGCGAATTGTACCGTGCTCATGGATTTCTTTCAGGCGAGCTGATCAAAAAACACCCCGACCTGCCCTCCATCAGCACCATCGTCAAGAAATTTGGTTCCATGAGCGAGATTTATGCGGCCATCGGTGCTCCGCCCAAGACCCATGCTGAGATTGTCAAGGAAGCGATGGCGCGGAATGGAGAGAGAATGAGGGGCGTGCCCTTGCGTTGGCCTAGAACCAAGAGATTTAGCACGGACTACATAATCGAACGGCTGAAAGCCTTACTTTCGGAACATGGCTATTTGTCGGTCACTCTTATGAAAGCCGACAAGACTCTACCGTCACTCATAACTATCACGGAACGCTTTGGATCGGTTTTGCAGGCATATCACGCAGTTGGGTGGAAGGTAACTCACTCAAAACTTGCCAAGCTGCGATGCTCGCGTCTCGCTCAAGCTTCACGTCGGGAATCCTAACTAATGAATTTCCGCGCGGACGATCAGCATGGCTCAGCGACCTTGCTGACTCGCGCTGTGCAATATGTGCGGATGTCTACGGAACACCAACGCTTCTCTATTGCTGCACAGAAGGCGGTAATCGCCGACTACGCGCAGCATCACGGCTATGAGATCGTGGACACCTATGCTGATCCTGGAAAGAGCGGCCTCTCCTTAAAGGGCCGCAAGGAGCTTCAACGGCTGCTCGCAGACGTATTGAGTCCCGGCCGAAAGTTCGATGCTATTCTCATCCTCGACGTAAGCCGATGGGGGCGCTTTCAAGACCCCGATCAAGCGGCGCACTACGAGTTCATCTGCCGGCAAGCCGGTGTAAAGATTATGTACTGTGCCGAGCCGTTTGCGGGTGATCCGAACCCGTTCACGGCGCTCATAAAGCAAGTCAAGCGGGTGATGGCCGGCGAATATAGTCGCGAGCTGTCGGTCAAGACCTCTCGCGCTCGCGCGGAACACGCTCGCAAGGGACTCCGCGTTGGCGGTCCATCCGTGTTCGGCTTTCGCCGCCAGATAATCGGCGAAGATGGCAAGCCCGGTCGTTTACTGGAACGTGGCGAACTAAAGGAGCTTCGTTCTGAGCGTGTTCGCACGGTGCTAGGGCCACCCGAAGAGATTCGCCTCGTTCGCAGGATTTTTGATCTATACGTGCGGCGACAATGGAGCCGTGCAGACATCGTGCGATACCTCAATAAGAAAGGGATACGTGGTCATCTGGGGCGTCCATGGACAACACGCACGATTCGCAACGTACTGACAAATGAGTACTGCATAGGCCGCTACACATACAATCGAACGACCCAAAAACTTCAGACGCCGCTCCGGAAAAACCCCGAGGCACTTTGGATACGCACATCCGTCTGCCAGCCAATCGTGTCAGAGCAGACCTTCAAGCGTGCCCAAGAACGTCTGGCAGAACAGTCTCCGAAGTGGCGGTTGCTTTCGACTCCTGAGTCGCGGGAGCGAATGCTGAGCGGACTTCGTGATCTATGGGCCAAGAACGGTCGTCTTTCCCAGAAGATTGTTGATTCGTCTCCGCTGGTGCCTTGCGTCTCCGCTTATGCAAGGCACTTCGGTAGTTTCAAACAAGCTCTAAAGGAAATCGGCTACGTCGCGCCAATGTTTATCGTTGGCCCTAGTCGGTCATGGTCAGAGGACGACTTGAGAAAGGCTCTGAGACGGCTCTATGGGGAGCATGGGTATCTCTCGATCCCGCTTCTGATGAACGACCCCGAGTTACCCTGCATGGTTGCCATACGACGCAAAATTGGCGGTCTGGCGGCTGTCTATGAGTTTATCGGCGCGCCGGAAAAGACGCAGACGCAGATCATGGAGGAGGCTTGGGCTCGTCGCGCAGAAAAAATGCGCGGTCGCCCGGCAAAGGAAGGAATAAGAAAGGATTGGACACCAACCATCCTCGTTCGTCGGCTCAAGGCGCTGCTAGCCAAGAAAAAGTATCTTTCGGGGCCGCTCATAAACGCGGACCCAAGTCTTCCAAGCTCCAGAACGGTTGAGGAGCACTTCGGATCGCTAATGAGCGCATTCCATGCTGCCGGATGGAATGTCGATCGACGAACTCTTGTCCGGCTGCGTCATGCCCGCGCACGGTCGGAGAGCAAGCGGCGCGATCGAGCGACCCGGCTGAAACGGTTGTAGGCTGTAAGATAGCATTCCTTACGAAGGCGCAGCCGACCGTCGGGCCACTTCTTCGTCAACGAGCGTCAAGGCTCGCATCAAGCTCTCACGAAGCTGGGCGTACATTGGTAGAACGCCGTCCTCGCCTTCATTCGGTTCGTTCCGATCCATCTCAAGCGTGTGCCTGACGAGCTGATCTATCGTCGTGCGCTCGAGCCGGTCGCTCTTGTATATCTCCTCAAAAACCTCGTCATCCATATGAAGCATTTCGGCGCGGAGTTCGCCATCGGAATCGAGATGAACAGAAAGCGGCTGATCCTTCATCACCGCGCGGGCCACGAGTGGATAAGGTACGCGGATGGAAACGCGCGGCCCAACGGCGTCCTTACCGCGAAGGCCGACCACGAATTCCTCCGTCATGCTGTCGGACCTAATATATGGCTTTAGCTCAACGCTGGTGCCTTGCGTGGCGGGCATCTCGGTCTCCTATGTTATTAAGCGGCCTGGTCGAACAATCCTTGAAACTCCCGATCCGCGAAGTATTGGAGTTTCTGAGCGAGGACCGGGCGTTGCCCGGCGAGGAACAAGAGTTCCAGGTGCGGTGCGAGGCCCCGTACTTCCTCCGGCGTCAGCATGGGCCGCCCCGTGTGGTGGGCGGCGTAACTGATGCCGGTCAGGTCGCTATCGAGCGCCCGGCTCATGGTGGAGAACACCACCGTCTCCGACCCCAGGAGGTTCGAGACGAGTTGTGCGCCCTCGTGGTCATTCACACCAAATACTTGCAAGACGCCGGCATTGGAGAGGAACGTCCCAGCCCGCTGGCCGTACACGGCGCGGAGTTGGTGGATGTCTTGGAGGATCGGCCAAAGCTGGACGCCATAGCCCGCCATGAGGCCCATGGCACGCTCCATGGGCGCCAGGTAGCCGAGGGCCGCGAACTCATCGAGCATATAGAGGACGGCGCCCGTGCCCTTGGTTCGCACGGTCTCTTGCAGGCTTTGAGAGATCATCAGCCGGAGCCACCGGGCATAAGTGCCCAGGCGATCCGGCGGCAGGACGAGAAAGATGCTCGCGGTTCGCGTCTTCAAATCCGCGAACGCAAAATCCGACTTGGACAGCACCGCCGTCATGCGCGGGCTGTCCAGGAAGTGCGTATGCCGCTGGGCGGCCGAGAGGACGCCCGTGGCTTCGCGGTCGGATTTACCTAAATGGCGGTTGGCGGCGCGGGCAGCCAAGCCGCCCGCGGCCTTGCTCGCCTGCATCTTTTCCAGGAGCGCGAAGAAGGTATCGGGGGCCAGCGTCAGATACTCCCGGAGCGTCGCCAGGGTGCGACGCTCCGACGCCTCCTCGGCCACGATGTAGAGGAGAATTCCGGCGATCAGCGCCTTGGCTTCCTCGTTCCAGTGGGCTTCGCCCGTCTCATTGGGAGCGTCGTACACCAGCGCATCGGCGAGCGTGGCGGCATCTTCCGCCACGTCGATTCCGGCGGGATCGAGGAGGCCGACCGGATTGTAAGATGCACTCGGAAGGCCAGTCACACCGAAGGGATCGAGGACATGAACCGGCCCGAAGCGGCCCCGCGCGCGACCTGCGATCCGCGCGTTCTCACCCTTGGGATCGACGCAGACAATCGAGCGATCCAGGGTGAGCAGGTTGGGAATGACGGTTCCCACACCTTTGCCGGTGCGGGTCGGCGCAATGGTCAGTAGATGCGCCGGGCCGTCATAGCGCAGCACTTTATGGCTCTTAGGATCGCGCCCGATGAGCACGCCGCCCGCGCTTTGGGCGAGGGGCTTTATCTCTTTGTCATCGGCAAATCGCGCGCTCCCGTGCGTGATGTCCGCGCCTTCCTCGTCTCCAAAATGCAGGATCATCGGATTGACGATGAACCGAAAAATAAGAATGAAGGCACAGACGTTGATAATGAAAGCGACGGGTTTGTAGATAAGCCAGTGCAGATGGCTTTCCAAAAACAGCATCATCATTCCGATGCCGAGGAAAATGAACAAGCAGGCGAAAACGTATCGCGCGAGGCGGAGGGGACTGGTTGTGATTGTGGCGAGAGCCCAGGCTGGATCGCGAATGACTAAGCGCATCATGTTCTTGAAGGCGCGCCACGCGATCTGAAAATGAAAAACTAAGTCCGCCGCCCAAGTCGCAAGAATGTTCATGACGGCTGCTGCCGTGTCTCTCCCCCGTTGCCGCCATTGCTGTTTTTGATTCTTGTCGTGTCGATCAGGTCTTCAAACAAAGCGGCGTCGTCATCCCGGCTCAGGAACTTCGGAAGCTCCTTGCCGAGCCAGTCGCGCAGGTTCTTGGAAAACTCCGAGGTATCGGACTTTTCCAAGCGGTGCAGGACGAACGCGCCAAGCAGCACCTTACGGCGCGTGTCTTTAGCGCGTTCCTGCTTGCCCATGCGCGCTTGCAGGGTTCTCTGCTGTGCTTTGAGGTGTTCGAGGCGCTGTTCAATAGTACGTCGTGCCATGTTGGCTCTCCCGGTATGTACTGAGACGCGGGTGGGAAGCTCTGGCGTACCGAAACTGAAGCGCCTGATTTCGCTTTCCAGTTGTCCGGTTGCGATATACACACACCGGCGACGGTATAAACGCACGTAAGACGAGTCAGTTCCCAAAATATTCCGATAGATTGTGGGACTGTTGCGAGCGACAGCGAGCACACCGCCGCACCGAGGGTTGGAGCGAAGCGAAAACCGGAAGGGCGCACTTACGAGTTGCTTCGCAACTCAGGTGCTTGGAGATAGAGTAGCGACACGTTCCCGGCCCCGAGGGGGTGCGGCGCGGGGGCAGGCGGAGGATCGTTTTGGCGATCTATCACCTGACCATGAAGCCGGTCTCGCGCGGCCAAGGCAAGAGTGCCGTGGCAGCGGCCGCCTATCGTTCCGGCCAAAAGATCACCAATGAGCGCGACGGCCTCACGCACGATTTCACGCGCAAGCGCGGCATCGTGCATGAGGAGATCATTTTGCCCGAAGGCTCCCAGGCCGAATGGGCAAAAGATCGCTCGCAGCTTTGGAACGCAGCGGAGTTTGCGGAAAAGCGCAAAGACGCCCGCGTGGCCCGTGAGTTTGAAATCTCTCTGCCGCACGAAATGGACGACGCCCAGCGCCTGGCCCTCGCGCGTGATTTTAGCCACCACATCGCCGACAAGTACGGGGTGGCGGTGGACCTCACCATTCATCGGCCCGACAAGGATATGGATGAACGGAATCACCATGCACATATCCTGGTGACGACGCGCAAGGTCGAGGAGCACGGCCTTGGCGAGAAGTCGGACTTTGAACTTGAGAATAAGAAGCTTGCGGCCTTGGGCTTGCCCACGTCGCACGAGCAGTTGCGGGTGCTGCGCGAAGAATGGGAGCTAAAGGCCAATCGTGCCCTTGCACTCGCCGGCCACGACATTCGCATAGATCACCGCTCGCACCGCGACATGGGCCTTGAGATCGAGCCCACGCAGCACATGGGCGTCCATGCCACGCAAATGGAGCGGCGCGGCCTTCATGTGGTCCGCTCTCGTTTGGACCGGGACGCCGAGCGCGAGAATGCCCGTCTTATCCGCGAACGGCCGGAACAAGCCCTTACGGTCATCACCAACGAAAAGTCCGTGTTCGACCGCCACGATGTAGCGCGCACCGTGCATCGCTACATCGAGAAGCCCGAGGACTTCCAGGCGGCCTTTAGCAAAGCCATGTCATCCCCGGCCCTTGTGGAGTTGCAGCCCGAGCAGCGGGACGAGGCCGGGCGCACCATTCAGCAGGCGCGCTATTCGACCAAAGAGATGATCGGCATTGAACAGCAGATGGCCGACAGCGCCGACCGTATGGACCTAGCGCGGGATTACGCCGTGCATCACCGGCGGGTCGAGAAAGCCATTGAGCAAGTGCCGCAGCTTGCCGATGAACAACGCGAGGCTGTGCGGCATATCACGGGGCCGGAACGCATCAGCGCCGTGGTCGGATTGGCCGGTGCCGGTAAGAGCACCATGCTTGGGGTGGCCCGCAAAGCGTGGGAGGCCGAGGGCTACCGCGTCCATGGCGCCGCACTCGCCGGCAAAGCCGCCGAAGGCTTGGAGGAATCCTCCGGCATCAAGTCACGAACCCTGGCGAGCTGGGAGCGGGGTTGGGATCGCGGATATGACCAGATCGGGCCGAAGGATATTTTTGTGATCGACGAGGCGGGCATGGTGGGTTCGCGTCAGCTTTCGCGGTTTGTTGCCGAGGCCGACCGGGCGGGCGCCAAGATCGTCCTGGTGGGCGATCCCGAACAGTTGCAACCCATCGGTCCTGGTGCGGCGTTCCGCGCCGTCACCGAGCGCGTTGGCTTTGCCGAGCTTGGTGAGATTCGGCGGCAACGCGAAGGCTGGCAGCGGGACGCCTCCCTCGACTTCGGCCGTCACAACACCCACAGGGGCCTCATGGCCTATGCGGAGCATGACCGCATCCAGTTCTGCCCGGACGGCGACAGCGCGCGGGCGGCCATCGTGCGCGATGTAATGGCCGACAGGGACGCCCATCCCGAGGATAGCCGTCTCGTCCTGGCCCATCGCCGGATCGACGTGGAGCAGTTGAATGAGGCCATCCGTACGGCGCGGCGAGAGCGTGGCGAGCTTCAAAACGAACGGTTGTACGAGACGACAGTAGGGGAGCGAGCCTTTGCCGCTGGCGACCGCGTTCTGTTCCGCGAGAACAACCCCAACCTTGGCGTGAAGAATGGCATGTTAGGCACCGTCGAGCGAGCCGACGACGGGCGCCTGGACATTCGCCTCGACAGCGCGCGCGGACCAGGGCGGACGGTTGGCGTGTCGATGGCCGACTATGCCGCCGTCGATCACGGCTACGCGACGACCATTCACAAGGCCCAGGGTGCCACCGTGGATAGGAGCTTTGTATTCGCCTCAAATTCGATGGACAGACACTTGACTTACGTTTCGATGTCGCGGCATCGCGAGCAGGCGACCATGTATGTCGCACGAGATGAGTTTGCGGGTATGGACGTGTTTTCGGCGCGTCTCTCCCGTAGCCAGGCCAAGGAAACCACGCTCGACTACGCTCACAGGCGCGGCATCGACATTCGCAGCGAGATCTTCGTGCGGACGCCAGAGAGAACGCAGGCGCCCGAGCGCACCAAAGCCCCCGAGCTTGAGAAAGCGCCCGAACGTAAGCGCAGCATGTTCGATGGGCTCAAACTCTCGCCGTCGCGTGCGACGCCAAAGTTTGACCGCGATCTTAAGATTCCGACGCACACGCCGGTCCCGACCCCGCTGACACCGGAACAATCTTTGGAACAGGCCGTGGATCGGTACGCGAGCGCATGGGAGGCCGTGGAGCGTCAGCGGCAACAGCAGTTGCCGACGCTTGAATATCAAAGCCACGAATTGAAGGACGCCGGCAAGGCGCTCGATGATCTGCGGCCAAATGCGACTCGCGACCTCAACACCGCCATGCGTCATGAGCCACAGACGTTTAAGGCTATGATGGAACTGCGTGGCAAGGAGCGTAGCCAGGAATTGACGGCAGCGATCCATCACGAGGACCGCGTTGCGCGTGATCCAGGCTTGCGCGCCGAGCGTATGGCGAAGGAATGGAAGAGTTTAGAGGCTCGCCATGACAAGCTTTATGGCTGGCAACACGAACAAGCCCGCAAGCGCATCGAAGGCCGCATGACGGAGATGGCGCGCGAACTCAAGCGCGATCCGCAGCTTGAATCTTTAATGCGCAACCGGAGCAAGGAGCTGGGCATAGATATGGAGTCACGACTGGGGCGTGTCATGCAGGCGCCCGGCATCAGCCGTGCTATTGATTTTATTCGGGGGAGAGATCGGGGGGTGGAACGCTAACGGCAGGATGGCTCATGAACGATACGCCTTCTTGCACTTATCAGCTCTGCCCGTGACGCACAGCGCATGGCCGCGACGTGATCAAAACGCAACGCGAACGGATACAGGGCAATGGTCGCTAATGCGGTCGTCGATGATCTTCTCGTCATAGTGCATCGGCTGAAACGATCCGCTCACGACCAGCTTGGCAGCCCGGAGATCGGCAACGATATGGTCGATATACTCGGGATATTTTTTGTTCCAGCAGGTCGCCGTCTGCCCGGCGCCCGCGTCCATGAGATCGGCGTTTGGCGGCGTGCTGTCGTCGATGTCGGTCCACATCGAGTCCTGGAGGTCCGTGAAACGGTGATTGAAGTCGCCGAGCACGAGGAAGGGCAAGTCTTCGCTTGCGCGCGCATCGATCCATTGTTCGAGGATCGTGATCTGTTTGTGGAACGTCTCGCAATCGGTCTTTTTCCAGCGTCCGGTATCGTTGAAGCAGCCGGATTTCAGATCCACCGCGAGGAGCCTCACCTGTTTATCGCCGACCGACACAGTAATATCGACGCCGCGCCGTAGCCCTGAACTGAGACTCAAGGCCGCGAAGTCAAAATTAAGCATATAGCCTCTTGCGCTAACGTATTACTATGATAATACACCGCTATGGTGATGCATGGTTAGACAGAAACGAAACCTCCCGGGGGCGCCCGCGCGCGGCACGCAGCTTGCGCCTCTCGAAGACGCGATGATGTCTTTGACGGGCGTGGACGAGGTCACGCGTTTTTTGCACGATCTGTGCACGCCCAGTGAAATCGAAGCCCTGCGTCAACGCTGGGCGGTTGCCCAACTATTAAATATGGAAATGCCGCAGCGGGAAGTGGCCGAACGCTCCAGCGCCAGTATCGCCACCGTGACCCGTGTGGCCCGTTTCCTTCAACATGAGCGACATCGCGGCTATCGCGTTGTTCTCGACCGCCTGCATCCCAAGGGCAGAGCGTAAGTCACCTGGCGTTCGCGTGCCTTCGGGAGCGTTCGCCCGAAGTCGCCAACATTCAGGATCATCTTCCATGACCAACGTAGAGCGGGTACGCATCGGCTTGCAAAAAAGCGGCCGAATCTCGGACTTGAGTTTTTCGCTGCTTAAGAACTGCGGCCTCCACATCGACCGCAGCAAGGATCAGCTGTTCTGTCGCGTGAAGGAACTGCCGATCGATCTTCTGCTCGTGCGCGACGACGACATTCCCGGGTTCGTCAGCGACGGCACGTGCGATCTTGGCATCGTCGGCGAAAACGTCTTTGCCGAAAGTAAATTTGCAGCCCAACGGTTTTCGGCCGCCATCCTTGAGCGCTTGGGCTTTTCGCAATGCCGTCTCTCGGTCTCGGTGCCGGACGGCGGCGAGATCACGACGCTATCCGACCTCAAGGGTCGCACCATCGCAACCTCATACCCCCACATCCTGCAGGATTACCTGCAAGGCCGCGGCATCGATGCGCGCGCCGTCACCATGACGGGTTCGGTCGAAGTGGCGCCGCGCCTCAAGATCGCCGACGCCATCTGCGATATCGTCTCCTCCGGCGCGACGCTGGCGGCGAACGGCCTGCGCGAATTGACGACGATTCTCAAAAGCGAAGCCTTGTTGATCCGCTCCGATCAACCTTTCGGCGCCGCCAAGGAAGCCATCGTCCAGAGACTTCTGGAACGCATGCGCGGCGCCATCATGGCCGAGGACAGCAAGTACATCATGCTGAACGCGCCGCGCAGCGCGGTGGAGGAGATCGCCAGTCTTCTGCCCGGCTGCGACGCGCCCACGGTAATCGACCTCAATCGCGAGGACATGGTTGCGATCCACGCTGTCTGTAAGGAGACCGTGTTCTGGGACACCATGGAACGCATCAAAAGCGCCGGCGGCAGCGCGATCCTCGTCCTGCCCATCGAAAAGATGATGAACTAGGCGCGTCCCATGAAAACTTTCATCTGGAGCGAGCTTTCGGCCGCGCGCCGGAAAGCGGCCCTGACGCGCCCACCGCAAAAGGCCGATGTGAACGTCAAGGATATCGCGCGCATCCTCGCCCGCGTCAGGGACGAGGGTGATACAGCCGTGGCGGCCTACACGCGGCGCTTCGATGGCGCCGTTCCCGGGGCCCTGCGTATACCTGCCGCCGTCATCGCCGCCGGCGTGAAGGCGACGCCCGCGCCGCTCCGCGCGGCGCTGCGTCTCGCGCAAAAGAACATCGCGGCGTTCCATAAAGCGGGTATCCCAAAGGCGGCGAAAGTCGAGACCATGCCCGGCGTGCGCTGCGCCTTGCATTGGCGGCCGTTGGAAGTTGTCGGCCTCTATATCCCCGGCGGCACCGCGCCGTTGTTCTCCACATTGCTGATGCAGGCCATCCCTGCGCGCCTCGCCGGATGTAAGAAGGTCGTGGTTTGCACACCGCCCGGTAAGAACGGCGCGGTGGATCCGACCTTGCTGGCGGCGGCACAGTTGTGTGGTTTGAAGGACATCTACGCGGTCGGTGGTGTGCAAGCGATCGGCGCCATGGCCTATGGCACGCAGACCATTCCTAAGGTCGACAAGATCTTTGGCCCCGGCAACGCCTACGTCACCCTCGCCAAACAACTTGTCGCGCAGGATCCGGGCGGCGCCGCGATCGATATGCCGGCGGGTCCCTCCGAAGTGATGGTCATCGCCGACGACAGCGCAAGGCCGGCCTGGGTCGCGGCCGATCTGCTGGCGCAAGCGGAACACGACACGGCGGCGCAGGCGGTGCTTGTCACCACCTCGCAGGCGCTTGCCGCTCAGGTCGGCGATCATGTGAGACGCCAGCTTGCGAGGCTCCCCCGGCGCAAGATCGCCGCCGCCAGCCTGCGCAACGCGCGTATCATCGTTGCGGCGAATATCGCCGCGGCCCTCGACATCGCGAACCGCTACGCGACCGAGCACTTGATCCTGCATGTGCGCGAGGCCCAGCGCTTACTTCCGAAGATCGCCCACGCCGGCTCCGTCTTCCTCGGCCCGTGGACACCGGAATCCGCCGGCGATTACGCCAGCGGCACCAACCACGTGCTGCCCACCTACGGCTACGCGCGCACCCAAGGCGGGCTTTCGGTACAGAGTTTCATGAAAAACATGACCAGCCAGACCATCACCGCGCGCGGCCTCGCGCGCCTCGGCCCCGCCGTCATGGCTATGGCCCGCGCCGAAGGCCTTGAGGCGCACGCGGCGGCGGTCGGCTTGCGGTTGGAGAACGCGTGATGACCTGGCTGACCAATCTCATCCGGCCGGATTTGCGCGATTTCGCGGCTTATCGCTCGGCGCGCACGGAAGGCGCGGGCGCCGCCTTCATTGAGCTCGACGCCAATGAGAGCCCGTGGCCCCCGCTGGGCCGTCTCGCGTCTGAAGACAACTACAATCGCTATCCTTCGCCTCAGCCGCCGGCTTTGCGTGAACGTCTGTCCCAGATCTACGGCGTCGCCCCCGAATGCATTCTCCTCGGGCGTGGCAGTGACGAAGGGATCGACCTCCTCTTGCGCCTCTTCTGCCGCGCCGGCACGGACCAGATCCTCATCGGTCCGCCCACCTTCGGCATGTACGAAGTGGCGGCGAATGTCCAAGGCGCCGAAACGCTGCGCGTGCCCCTCAAGGACGGACAGTTGGATATGTCCGGCATCACCGGCGCGTGCACCGATCGCACCAAGCTGATCTTTATCCCGTCGCCCAACGCCCCCATGGGGCATCTCATGGCGATGAACGACATTGTGGACCTCTGCAACGCGCGTGCGGGGCAGGGACTTGTCGTGATCGACGAAGCTTATGTGGAATTCACCGAACGGCCCGAAGGCGTCCTGCCGTTTCTGGCGCGTCTGCCCAACCTTGTTGTTTTGCGCACGCTCTCGAAGGCTTACGCTCTCGCCGGTGAACGCGTCGGCTGCGTCATCGCTGCGCCGGATATTATCCGCGCGCTGCGGAATATCATGGCGCCTTATCCGCTGCCGCGCAGCAGCATCCGCGCGGCACTCGATGCCCTCACGCCGAACGGGCTGATCACCGGGCAGGAACGCCGGCGTATCCTGACTGCGGAGCGCCTGCGCATGGCCTCGGCGCTCATGTCCTCGCCGTTGGTCGAACACGTCTATCCCAGCGCGGCGAACTTCCTTCTGCTGCGCACTCGGGACGCGGACGCGTTCCTCGAACGCATGCGCCGCATGGGCATCCGCGCGCGCAACCGCAGCGCCGACATTCCCGGCACGGTACGGGTGTCCATCGGGACGCCCGAGCAGAACGATGCGGTGCTCGCGTGCCTGGGGTGCACCGATGTTTCATCCCGTGCCGAAGTCGCCCGCATGCACAGCGTGCGGCGGCAGACCAAGGAAACCGATATCGAAGTCACCGTGATGCTCGAGCGACCGGACGTCCTCAGCATCGACACCGGCATCGGCTTCTTCGATCACATGCTCATGCAGATCGCCAGTCATGGCGGCTTTGGCCTGTCGTTGCAGTGCAAGGGTGACCTGCACATCGATCAGCATCACTCGGTCGAGGACTGTGCCCTGGCCCTCGGCGCGGCCATCAGCGGCGCTTTGGGCGATAAGGCGGGCATCGCGCGGTTCGGCTTCACGGCGCCTTTGGATGAAGCCCTTGCGGAAGTCGCCATCGATCTGTCCGGCCGGCCTTACTTTGTCTTCACAGGCGCGTTCCCCGCCGAAGCGGTGGGCGGCCTGAACACTGAAATGGTGCCGCACTTCTTCCGCTCATTTGCCACCAGCCTCAACGCCGCGATTCACTTGAAGGTCACCGGCGAGAATTCCCACCACATGGTGGAGGCCAGTTTCAAGGCCGCCGGACGCGCGTTGCGTCAGGCCCTGCGCCTGGAAGGCCGCGGCGTGCCTTCGACGAAAGGTGTCCTATGATCGCCGTTGTCGACAGCGGCGTTGCAAACCTCACCTCCGTTATAGCGGCTTTGCAGCGTTTGAACGCGGAGGCGGTTGTGACCGCTGATGCGGCAACGCTGACGAAGGCGAACCGCGTTATTTTGCCGGGGGTGGGTTCCGCTGACGCGGCCATGACGCGCCTTAAGGCTATCGCATTGGACGACACGCTGCGCGGCCTCACGCAACCGGTGCTCGGCATCTGCCTCGGCATGCAGCTTCTGTACACGAGTTCCGCGGAAAATGGTGGAACAGCAGGGCTGGGCGTTCTGAAAGGCGCGGTGCAGCGTCTGCAGGCTTCGGACGATATCACCATCCCGCACATGGGATGGAATACGCTCGACATCGCCAAGCCTCACCGCTTGTTGGACGGTATCGCAACGGGAAGCTTCCTATACTTCGTGCACAGCTATGCCGCCGATGTGAGTGAGAGCACCGTCGCCTCCTGCCGGCACGGCGCATCCTTCAGCGCGGTCGTCGCACACCGGAATTTCTTCGGGTGCCAGTTCCACCCGGAACGCTCGGGCGCTGTCGGCGCCAAGATCTTGCAAAACTTCCTGTCCTTGTAAGTTTCATGAACATTATCCCCGCCATCGATCTCCAGAACGGTCTCTGTGTTCGCCTGACACAAGGCGTTTTCGACACGCCGACGATCTACAACGCCGACCCGAAGGAACAGGCGCGTGCCTTCGCGCGCATGGGCGCGCGGCGTCTTCATGTGGTCGACTTGGATGGCGCCAGGGCCGGCGCCCCGCGTCAGATCGATCTCATCATCGACATAGCCAAAGCTTCGGGTCTTGAGACCCAAGTCGGCGGCGGTATTCGCGACGACCAAACCGTAAAACAGCTTTTCGACGGCGGCATCGCCCGGGTCGTGATCGGTAGCCTTGCGGTCAAGGACCCCGCGCGGGTCAATCGCTGGCTCGCGGCCTATGGACCGGCGCGCATCGTGCTCGCCTTCGACATCAAGCTCGATGACGGCAGCGTGCCCCGCGTCCTCACCAACGGCTGGCAAGACGCCTCACCGCAGTCGCTGTGGGACGTACTCGATCTTTACGCAGCGTACTATCCAAAGACGGTGCTGTGCACGGACGTCGCCCGTGACGGGATGCTGCAAGGCCCGAATCTCGATCTCTATGCGACCATGCGGCGGGAGCGCCCGCGCCTCAATGTTATCGCTTCCGGTGGCGTGGCGGATCTGTCCGATCTCAAAAAACTGGCCGCGCTGTCGGTGGACGGTGTCGTCGTCGGCAAGGCGATCTATGAAGGACGCATAGATTTGGCCGTCGCCGTGCGCGAGGCCGCCGATGCTCGCTAAACGCATCATCCCCTGCCTTGACGTGAAAGACGGAAAAGTCGTTAAAGGCGTACAGTTTCGCGACCACATCGTTGTCGGCAATATCGTCGAACTGGCCAAGCGGTACTGCGAAGAAGGTGCCGACGAACTTGTGTTTTACGATATCACCGCCAGCAGCGACGGTCGTCGCGTGGACAAGGGCTGGATTGCGCGTGTCGCGGGCGTGCTCGATATCCCGTTCTGCGTCGCGGGCGGTATCCGCGGCGCGGCCGATGCCCGCACCATCCTCGAACACGGCGCCGATAAAATCTCCATCAACTCGCCGGCGCTCGAAACGCCGGATTTGATCGACGCGCTGGCGCGCGAATTCGGCAGCCAGTGTATCGTCGTGGGGATCGACAGTCATACGAAGGACAATGACTTCTGGGTCTATCAATTCACCGGCGATCCCACCAAGACCCGTGCGGCCAAGCGGCGCACCGTTGACTGGGCGTTGGAGGCGGCGCGCCGCGGCGCCGGCGAGATCGTACTCAATTGCATGAACCAGGACGGTATGCGGCAGGGGTACGACCTCACGCAGCTTGTCGCGGTACGCGCGCAGCTTTCGATCCCACTCATTGCTTCGGGCGGCGCCGGCGCTGTCGCGCATTTTGTCGATGTCTTTCGATCGGCTCACGTCGATGGGGCACTTGCGGCGAGTGTATTCCACAAAGGCGTCATGACCGTGGGCGACGTGAAAGCCGCGCTACGCAGCAATAACATTCCGGTGCGCCTATGATCGCCGACTTTGACATCACCAAGGTCGATTGGTCCAAGGACGGTGGCCTGGTGCCCGCCGTCGTGCAGGACGCGCGGTCCGGTCGCGTCCTCATGCTCGGCTATATCACGGAAGAAGCGTTGCGCGTCACGCTTGAAACCTCAAACGTCACCTTCTTCAGCCGCAGCAAACAGCGGCTTTGGACGAAAGGCGAGACATCAGGGCATGTGCTGCGCCTGCGTAACATTCGTCTCGATTGCGATGGCGATAGCATCTTGATGCTGGTCGACCCGCAAGGCCCCACCTGCCACCTCGGCACGCAGTCCTGTTTCGGCAAGAACGCGGGCCCAGCGCTTGCTATACTCGCGGATTTGGCCGCCACGATAGGCGCGCGCCGTCACGCCCCGCCCGAAACCAGCTACACCGCTCGGCTCTTTGCCGCCGGGACGGCACGTATCGCGCAGAAGGTGGGTGAAGAGGGCGTCGAAGCCGCCCTTGCCGCGGTGACTGATACGCAAGCGCTTCCGTCCGAGGCAGCCGACCTCATCTACCACCTCATGGTCCTACTTCAAGCATGTAGCACAGACGTGTTCATGGTCGTTAAAAAACTAGAGGATCGCGCCGGATAGGTTACAGCTCTAGCATCCGTGTCTGAATGGAGCGTTTCCAACACTAGTCGGTAACTACGGGTCGAAGAATTTCAGTTTGTGCGGTAGGGACCCACTTCGGCACAGGCTAACCGCATCCCGCTCTAGGAGGACCTAAAATTTTGTGCGGAGCGTCAAACCAAAGGTGCGCGGGTCGCCAAGTTGGGCAGAGATGAGGCCCGTGCTTCCCGGTGTTACGGCAAGCGATTCGAAGTAGTCCTGGTCGAAAGCGTTGCGCAGCCAGCCAAACACGTCAAATAGCTCGGTCCTGAAACCGACGCGGAAATTGTGCAACCCATACCCGTCGATATCGGTGTAGATCGAGCGCGACGCATTTGACGAGAACTTGGAACGATAGTTGCCGTCGTAGCCGAAGTAGGCCGCGCCGCTGAGGCCCAGGAAAGAGGTCGGTACGTTATATTCACCGCCCCATGAAAAGGCCCATTTCGAGACGCCGGGCAGCCATTGCCCTGAGATATTGCAATTGGCCGGGCTGTTGGCGCCGGGAGTCGCCGGCGCTCCCGGCGGCGTTCCGGTGCCGCCGCCGGCTAATTCCGGCGGGCAAGGCGCATCGACGAATCTCACGAACTCATGATCGCTGAGGGCGCCGCTAAGGTAGGCGTTCAGCCGGTCGGTCGGCTGGACGGTGAAATCGGCTTCGATACCCCGCACGCGTACCTTGTCGGCGTTCGCCAGATAGCCGCGGAGCGTAGTACTTCCACTGACGTTGCTGACAACGCTCGCTTGGAAGTCGCGGATTTCGGTCCAGAAGCCCGTGACATTGAATGTCGCGCGCTGATCCAGGAACTGGGTCTTCAAACCGGCTTCGAAGTGATCGACCTTTTCCGGATCGATCCCCGCGACATCCAATTGCGGCGCGCCATTTGCCTGCGGAGGGACGCCGTTCAGGTTCACGCCACCGGTCTTGGAGGCCCGCGCATAGGTGGCATAGGCGTTGACGTCGGGTGTGACCTCGTAACCGAGGTTGATGTCGTAGGACAGATTCCAATCGCTGAAGGGGACTTCGAAGAACTGCGAAGCCTGCACGCCGCGCTGTGCGGCGGTCCAGGGATCGTTGTAATAGGGGCTGGTGGGATCGCTGCTGATGACGCGCCGCGTTCCGTCCGACGCCGTGCCGGTGACCTCGGAATCGTAAAGGCCTGTCTTCTTGTCGTAGTTCAGCCGAATCCCGGGCGAGACTGTAAATCGCTTAGTCACATCCCAGTTCACCTTGCTGAAGAACGCGACACTGGTGTTGTCCAGCCGGATGTCGTTTTCAGCGCGAAGGTTGGCGAGTACGGCCGGGTTGTTCGACAGCGCGCTGGTCGGGGCGAGGAGCCAGGTGCTTGCGGCCGAGCCGGTGTCTTGGACCCCGCTGGTGCGGATTTTCTGTTGGAAACCGAAAGCGCCGACCACCACGTTCAGGTTCTCCGCCTCATAGGCGTATCGGAGTTCCTGCGAGTACTGGTCTTGCTTGGTGGGGTTTTCGGACTTCGTGTAGATCGGAAGGCCGGTGAAGTCGCGGTCGTTCTTCGGATCCCAATCCCAATAACGCCAGGAACTGACCGAGGTCAGCGTGCCCGGACCAATATCCCATTCGATGCGCGCGGAAGCGCCGCCGATCTCATTGCGCGCTTGAATGGGAGCGTCGAGATCGGTCAGGCGATCGAACGGATTGGCGCTGGGCACCTGGTAGCCGGGGAAGCGGGCGATCAATGCGGCATATTGGCGATTTAGAACGCGCTGCGTCGTGCCGACACGCGCGTAGATCTGCACGCAGCAGATCGGATTCTGAAGGTTGTAATCGCCTGAGAGCGTCACACTCACGGCATCATTGGCGTTCCACAGTACGGACGACCGGATACCCAGGCTGTCTTGAGAGTTGACGCGCTGATTAGTCGCAACGTTGTAGATCGTGCCGCGCCGGTAGGTGTTGGAAATGCTGAGGCGCGCCGCGATATTCTCGGTCAGGGGCCCAGAGACCGAGGCCTTGCCTTGCTTGAAACCATGGTTACCGACGGAGACTTCCGCTTTGCCTTCGAAATCGAAGCTCGGCGCGCGGGTCGTGACATTGATCGCGCCGGCGGTCGTGTTCTTTCCGTACAGGGTTCCTTGCGGTCCCCGCAGCGTTTCGACTCGTTCCACATCAACGAAATCAAGCGTCGCTGAAGCGATGCGGTTGTAATAGACCTGATCGATGTAGATCCCAACGCCTTGCTCGAAGCCGTCGTTGGTCAAACCGAACGGCGCACCGATGCCGCGGATGTTGATGAAGGTATTGCGCGGGTTGGTCGAATAGAACTGCAGCGTAGGTTGAAGCTGCGTAAGCCTGTTGACGTTGTAAGCGCCGGCCGCGTCCAGGGCGTCGCCGCCGATCACGGCAATGGCGACTGGGACATCCTGGATGTTTTCCTCACGGCGGCGGGCCGTGACGGTAATCTCCTCGATGCGCGGGCCGGTAGCGGCCGCAAGCTGCTCGTTGCCGGCCGTTTGTGCGAAGGTTGGCTGCGCCCACAACGCCAGGATCGCGCCGGAGCCGCACAGCACCCACCGCAGGGAAGCGCGGGTGGAGGCGCGGGCGATCGTACTTATCTGAGGCACGTTGTTTCTCCTGTTGCTTAAATTCACGGTCGTTGCGGCACATGTCTTCGTGACCAGCCTTCCGGCGTGGTATCCGGCCCAGCTGTCGTGAGTGCCCGTTAGGGCTGATAGATCTGGTCGAAAAGCCCCCCGTCGTCGAAATGCACGCGCTGTGCATTCCGCCAACCGCCGGCGACGTCATCGACGGTGAACAGCTTGATGTCCGGAAACCTCACGGGCGCTGCGGCGGCTGCTTCGGCGAGTCTTGGCCGGTAATAGTTCTTGGCGATGATGCGCTGGCCTTCCGGGGAGCAGAGATGCTTCACATACGCCTCGGCGACCGCGCGCGTGCCGCGGCTATCGACGACCTTGTCGACCACGGCGACCGGGGGCTCGACGAGGATGCTGATCGACGGCACGACGATCTCGAATTTGTCGGCGCCGAGTTCCCTTAAGGCCAGCTGCGCTTCGCTTTCCCAGGCAAGCAGCACGTCGCCGACGCCGCGCCGCGTGAAGGTCGTCGTCGAGCCGCGCGCGGCGGAATCAAGCACCGGTGCGTTCTTGTAGACTTCGCTGACAAAGGCCTGAGCCTTCTTTTCGTCACCGCTGTTTGTCTTGAGCGCGTATCCCCAGGCGGCCAGATAGCTCCAACGCGCGCCGCCGCCGGTCTTTGGATTTGGCGTGACGACCGCGACGCCGTCTCTCGCGACGTCGGGCAAATCCTTTATGCTCTTGGGGTTGCCCTTCCTGACGAGGAACACGATCGTCGAGGTATAGGGTGAGCTATTGTAGTCGAGGCGCTTCTGCCAATCGGGCGATATCGCCTTTGACTTCTCGGAAACCGTGTCGATGTCGTGGGCGAGAGCAAGGGTGACCACGTCGGCTTTGAGCCCGTCGATCACCGAACGGGCCTGACTGCCCGAGCCGCCACGCGACTGCCGAACGGCGACATTCTCGCCGGTCTTCTCCTTCCAATGCTTCGCGAAAGCTTCGTTGTACTCTTGGTACAGCTCACGGCTCGGGTCATAGGAGACATTGAGAAGAGCCTGGTCGGCGCCGTGAGCGGGTCCGCCGAATCCCAGAATGATCAAGAGCAGGAACGCGAACTCCGCAACCGCGAGCCCTTCGGCAACAACGCGTGGGCTGAGGACAGTATTGAAGGCGCGCCGCATGATAGCTCCGTCGTTCGGGAGTCGTGTTGAACTCCCGCGACGATGCGCAGTGGCGCCTTAGCTGTCTTGCTCTTCCTTTCCAACTATTCCGAGAGACTCACATCCGGAAAAAACTCTTCTCTCAATTCCGCATTGCAGTGCGAGAATTATGTACGCGAAGTGCGCTTAGTGTTCTTTAAGGGAAGAGTCTTCTCCGCGGCGATGAAAAGGGGCGCGAAGCAATAAAAGCCGACGCGCACTTGCATCGCGAGAGCGGCTTCTTCTCTGCTCATCCAGATTTGTAGGGGCGTATCGCAGTCTCTCGCGCTTCCGGTGCGGGAATACTGATTCTTACTGGCCCACGCGAGAGTTTCGCGGGGGTGCGACGCGCCCCTGACCAGCCGGCCAATTATTTTTTTAAGCGAAGCTGCCGTCGCCGAAAGGCAACGACGTTTTAGCGCGTGAGCAAGGCGGAGGTGTTTTATTCACGCCGGCCGCATTTCATAGCGCGCGTCAGCAAGAAACTTCTCTTCCGAGGCGTGATCTCTCCTCGCGTACTTAGCTGCGGTCCGCCTGGCTAACTTCAATTGATGCGTGACAAGCCGGAGGCGCTGAGGTACTGAGGGTCTGCGCCGATTTGATACTCAGCTTGCGGGCGCGTTAAAAATACGGCTAAAGCGAAGGACAAGCGACCTTTTCGGTCGCCGCCTGTTGCCCGCAAGCACTCCACTCAAATCGCCGCGCTGAACCAACGCTTGGAGAAAGCGATGAGTGCCCGCGCGTCTGAAACCGCTTTGTCGAATCCGGCCCTCCGGCAGCGCCCGGAGTCCGGCTTCATGGGCGATGAAAGCGGGGATGTCTTCATTCCTCTGCGGGGCGGTTACCGCCTGCGCTCGGGTGATCTCCTCGAGGACGCTCGGCTTCAGCTGAGGTTCCACGGCAATCGTTGTGGCCCGTCCGTCGTTGTGCTGGGCGGCATTTCTGCCGGCCGCTGTGCCGGTGGACCGCAAGGCTGGTGGTGCAGCAGTGTCAGGTCCGGCGGCGCGATCGATCTGGACCGCTTCAACGTCATCGGCATCGACTTCGCGCCTCTGAATAACCAGCGTGTCGCGCTTACCGCGCACGATCAGGCCGATCTTATCCGCCTCGCGCTGGACGAGCTTGGCATAGCGCGCCTGCACGCCTTCGTGGGGGCCTCCTACGGCGGAATGGTGGCGCTGGCTTTCGGGGCCATTGCACCTAATAGAGTGGAGCGGCTCTGCGTCATTGCCGCGGCCCATCGGCCCAGCGCGCAAGGCCGTGCCTGGCGCGGCGTGCAGCGCCGGATCATCGAGTTTGGATTGCAGCAGGGCGACGCGGCGCAGGGCCTCGCGCTCGCCCGCCAACTCGCGATGATCACCTACCGCACGCCCGAGGAATTCGAGCAGCGGTTCGCCGCGGACACGTGCGAAGGTCTCGGCGAGGTCGACCGTTACCTTACCCGGCGCGGCAGCGCCTACATCGACGTCATGGCCCCGCTGCGTTGGCTGTCGCTGAGTGAGGCGATCGACCGGTTCTCGGTCGATCCGGCGAGCGTGCTTGTGCCCACGACAACACTTGCTTTCACGACCGACCGCTTGGTTCCGCTTCACGATATGCGCGACCTCAAATCCCGTCTTCCGCACCTGAAGGCGTTTCACGAAATGCAGTCGCTTTACGGCCACGACGCATTCTTGAAGGAAACGGCCGCCCTGCATCCGATCTTAAGCGCGTTTTTGAAAGACTGATCCCATGACTCAAAAAGACGACACTATCGCCTGTACGGCCGGCGTGGATAGCGATCGGGCCTACGGCGCGATCATGCCGCCGATCTACCTCTCGGCGAACTTCAGCTTCGCCGGCTTCGCCGAGAAGCGCGAATTCGATTACACGCGCTCCGGCAACCCGACGCGCAGCCTTCTGTCCGATGCATTGGCAAAACTGGAAGGCGGGGCAGGGGCTGTGGTCACCAGCTCCGGCATGGCCGCGGTGGATGTGATGCTTTCGCTGCTGGAGCCCGGCGCGCTCGTTGTCGCGCCGCACGATTGTTACGGCGGAACATGGCGCCTCTTCGAAGCGCGCGCCAAGAAGCGTATGATCCAGACTTTATACATTGATCAGAATGATCCCGTCGCCGTCGGCCGGGCGCTCGCGCGGAGTCCCGCGCTGCTGTGGATCGAGACGCCCTCCAATCCCTTGATGCGCATCGTGGACGTGGCGGCCCTCGCGGTGCAGGCGAAAGCGGTGGGCGCGAAGGTCGCGGTGGACAACACGTTCCTTTCGCCGGCGCTTCAGAAACCCATCGTCCTCGGGGCCGACTTCTCGGTCCACTCGACGACCAAGTACATCAACGGGCACTCCGACGTTGTCGGCGGCGCCGTGGTCGCGGCGACCACGGCGGACGTCGATCAACTCATCTGGTGGGCCAATTGCTGCGGTACGTCCGGCGCGCCCTTCGACTCGTGGCTTACCCTACGCGGTCTGCGCACCTTGAGCGTGCGCATCGAACGTCAGCAGGCCAGCGCCGGCCGCATCGCCGAGACATTGTCGCGCCACAAAGCGGTGAAGACAGTTTACTACCCCGGCCTCGTATCCCACCCGAACCATGAGATCGCCCGTCGGCAGCAACTTGGCTTCGGTGCCATGCTCAGCTTCGATCTGAAAGACCAGACCGCCGCGCCCCGACTGCTCGGCGGTTTCAAGCGCTTTAACGTCGCGGAATCCTTGGGCGGGGTCGAAAGCCTCGTGGCTCACCCCGCCACTATGACCCATGCCTCCATGAGCGTAGAAGCCCGCGCCATTGCCGGAATTGGAGAAGGACTTTTCCGTCTTTCGGTGGGTTTGGAGCACGTTGATGATTTGATTGTTGATCTGGAAGCAGCGTTGAGCGCCTTAGATTGAAATGGCTGACGACGCTGAAGATGAACGCCTGCCTGATGCTGGGCGAAGGCGGCGCGCTCCTGCGCGCGTGGGAAAGGACGAGCCCTCCGAGGCGAACGACCTTCTGCCTCCGTTCGGCAGTCTTCGCGTCTTCGAGGCGGCTGCCCGCCTCGGCAGCCTCGCGCGCGCATCCGAGGCATTTGGGATAAGCCCCGGCGCCGTAAGCCAGCACGTCCGCCTCTTGGAGGAATTCGCCGGTCAGCCTCTATTTCGGCGGCTAGGCCGCGGCGTCGAGCTCACTGATGCGGGCAAGGCGGCCTTGGCGCATGCCAACATCGCTTTGACGGAACTTCTTCAGGCGGGCCGGGCAATGCGCGCCTCGTTCCGCGGGCGTCGGGTTTCCCTTTCGGCTGCACCCTCTTTCGCATCGAAATGGCTGGTCCCGCGGCTCGGTCACTTTCAAGAGGCCTATCCCGATATCGAGGTACGGCTAACGGCCGATATAACATTGACCGATTTCACCGGCAGCGACGTCGACTTCGCCATCCGATATGGACCCGGCGGATATGAGGGCCTTTATTGCGAGCGACTTATGGCGGAGGCGGTAGTCGTGGTGTGCAGTCCTCGCATGATCGACCCGGCTCGCCCTTTGCGAACGGCAGCCGACCTTTCCTCTCTACCGCTCATCCATGACGACTCGCCGGACCGCGATCCCGTGTGTCCAAACTGGAACATGTGGTTTGCAGCGCGCGGCATACGCCATAAAGATCCCGAGCGTGGCTTGCGCTTCAACCAGTCTGGCCTCGCGATTGAAGCCGCGATCGAGGGCAAGGGCTTGATCCTCGCAAAACGGCAGCTCGCGCGCCGGGACTTGACTTCCGGCGCTCTGGTGGCCCCGCTTCAGGAAAACGAAGCTCCTGTGAGCTTTGCCTATTGGTTGGTCTGGCCGCGCGGGCGCCGTTTCGATGCGTCCCAGGTCGTGTTCCTGGAATGGCTCCGTGGGCAGGTCGCGGAAGGCGATCCGCGGGCTTATCAAACGGCCTAAGCCGCCATCAACGGATACAGGCGCGCTAAACCCACACTTTAGTTGTGCTTACTTCCTCACTTTACGCTCTCCGCGCACTGTGAACCTTGCTGGCTCGCCGATTCTGCGGGGGGCCGCGAGCAAGGGACCGCGTCGATGTACCGCTATGATGCCGTTGATCAGCTCGTTGTCGAAGAACGCGTCGCGCAGTTCCGCGACCAGACGCAGCGATATCTTGCTGGCCTTCTCGATGAGGACGCGTTCCGCCCCCTAAGGCTTCAGAACGGTCTCTATATACAGCGTCATGCGCCCATGCTGCGCATCGCGATCCCTTACGGTGTGATCTCCACCGAACAACTTCGCAAGCTCGCCCTGATCGCCCGCCGCTACGACCGCGGCTACGGCCATTTTACGACCCGCCAGAACATCCAGTTCAATTGGGTCAAGGTGCAAGAGGTGCCTGACATCCTCACTCACTTGGCCGAAGTGCAGATGCATGCCATTCAGACGAGCGGCAATTGCGTGCGCAACATAACGACGGACGCTTTCGCCGGCGTGGCGGAAGACGAAATCGTCGATCCGCGACCCTATGCCGAACTACTGCGCCAGTGGTCGACGTTCCATCCGGAATTCGCCCATTTGCCGCGTAAGTTCAAAGTGGCGTTCAACGGTTCTAAGGAAGACCGCGCCGCCACGTGCGTCCACGATCTCGCATTCGATCTGTACCGCGACGACGCCGATGACGTACGGGTCGTCGTGAAGGTCGGCGGCGGACAGGGGCGCACGCCGCGCATCGCATCTGTTATCAAACGCGATCTGCATTGGAGTGAACTGCTGAACTACAGCGAAGCGGTGTTGCGGACCTACAATAAGCTCGGCCGGCGCGACAACATTTTTAAGGCGCGCATCAAGATCCAGGTCGAGACTATGGGCGCTGAAGCGTTCGGGCGCGAAGTCGACGCCGAATGGGAACACCTTCGCGGCGGTCCTAACACCGTAACTATCGATGCACTTGCCCGGGTTACCGCTCACTTTGCGGATCCGATCTTGAACGGCGGCGAGGCAAATGCCCCGCTTTCACCCCCCGGTTCCCTCTATCGGGCGTGGAAAACGCACAATGTAAGAGGCCACAGCCATCCCGACCACGCAGCAGTGACGATCAGCCTCAAGCGCAAGAACATAGCGCCCGGCGACCTGACCGCCGATGAAATGGAGTACGTGGCCAATCTCGCCGACCGCTACAGCTCTGGCGAACTGCGCGTAACCTTCCAGCAAAATCTGGTTCTGCCGTATGTTGCCAAGCGCGATCTCGCTGCCCTGTTCACCGATCTCCAGGCTCGCGATCTTGCGCGCGGCAATATCGGCCTCCTGTCCGACATCATTTCCTGCCCGGGCGGCGACTTCTGCTCACTGGCGAACGCGAAGTCCATTCCCGTTGCCGCCGCGATCGAAGCCCGCTTGTCGTTGCTAGATGAGGACGTCGGCAACCTCACGATCAACATCTCCGGCTGCATCAACGCCTGCGGTCACCATCATACCGGCAATATTGGTGTCCTCGGCATCGAGAAGAACGGCGAGGAATGGTACCAGGTCCTGATCGGCGGGCGTTCGGACAACAACGGACGGTTGGGCGCGTTGACCGGACGGGCCATCCGTCAGGGTGATGTGCCGGTGGTCGTCGAGCGCCTGGTCCAGCACTATCTCGCGGTTCGAAATTCCGGCGAGACTTTCATCGCGGCGTTTGAGCGCGTGGGCGCCGAGTCTTTCAAATCCGCCCTCGAAGCGCGCGAGCACGCCGCATGAGCCAGATCATCGAAATCGATGGCGTAGAAGTGCATGTGCGCGGCAAAGCAACACCCCGCCCCGCCCCCGTGCCTGCGATCCCACACAACAGTGGCGACGGCGATGTGCGCGCTAGCGTCAAGCCGAACATCAAGCCGCCCGCCGGACCCTCCGCGACGACGTGGGAAAGCGGTAGCTATGTTTCGCTTTCGCAATGGCTAGACGGCGCCCGGGACGGCACCGCGATCCTCCTTCAACCGGCCGACGACATTCGCTCCCTGGAAGACAAGCTCGAAGACGTCTCTCTCATTTCCATCGATTTTCCACGTGTAGGTGACGGGCGCGGATATACGCACGCATATCTCCTACGCCATCGCCTCGGCTATCGTGGTCGGCTGCGGGCGCTCGGTGCCGTCACGGTGGACCAGGTGTTCGCTCTCGCCCGGGTAGGGTTCGACTCCTTCGCTCTCCGCCCGGACCAGGACGCAAACATAGCTGTCGAGGCGTTGAAGACATTTACAGTGCCGTATCAAGGCCGCGTAACCGCCGGAACGGCCGTGGATCGTGCTGAGGCGAATTTTGTCGCGCGCGTGCGTAGGCTCGAACGTCACCTGACTGACATCGTAGAGAAGTTCGAACATGTCGCTTTTGCCACGAGTCTATCGGCAGAGGATATGGTCATCACGGATGTGATTGCACGCCTGAACCTTCGGATCACGGTCATTGCAATTGACACCGGCCGCTTGAATCCCGAAACGCTGCAACTGATTGCGGAGGTTAAGTCACGCTACGGAATTGGCGTTGAGGTTATTCATCCGGATGCGCAGTCCATAGAGTCATACGTCGCGACCTGCGGGATGAATGGATTCTATGAGGGGCTGCCCCAGCGAAAGCTCTGCTGCGAAATCCGCAAGGTGAAGCCCCTCAACCGCGTGCTGCGGGGGTGGAGCGCCTGGATAACCGGCCAGCGTCGCGGCCAAGCCGCAACCCGCACTGCGTTGCCGGAAAGCGAACTCGACTACAAACACGGTATTCCGAAACACAACCCGATTGCCACGTGGAGTTGGGAGGATGTCCTGTTATATGCCGAAAGATACACCATTCCGATGAATGCCCTTTACGCACGTGGCTACATCTCCATTGGTTGCGAGCCGTGTACCAAGCCGGTGCGGCCCGGCGAAAATCCGCGCAACGGAAGATGGTGGTGGGAAAATCAGGACAATAAAGAATGCGGTTTGCATACGAATTAAGTGGTAACCAGGTCGCCAGCAACGACACCGGCGCGGATTTCTCTGCGCCAGCGACGGCGCGACTGGATCGTCTCGAAGCGGAAGCAATCTATATCCTGCGCGAGATTGGCACGTTCCGCCGTCCGGCGCTGATGTTCTCGGGTGGCAAGGATTCGGCCGTACTTCTGCATCTGGCCATGAAGGCCTTTGCTCCGGTCAGGCCGCCGCTCGAACTTCTGCATATCGATACCGGGCATAATTTCGCGGAAGTCCTTACCTACCGCGATGCGCGTGCGCAGGAGACGGGCCTTCCGCTCATCGTCCGTCACGTCGAGGATTCCATAAAGCGCGGCACGGTGCGGGTCGCGGGCCCTTCTGCCAGCCGCAATTCGGCTCAGGCGGTCACACTCCTCGAGGCCCAGCAAGAATTCGGTTTCGATGCCCTCATCGGCGGCGCCCGCCGTGATGAGGAGAAGGCCCGTGCCAAAGAGCGAATCTTCTCGCACCGAGATTCATTCGGCGCCTGGCGGCCGCGCGCCCAGCGCCCGGAACTGTGGGGTCTGTTCAACCGTCACATCGCCAATGGTGAACAGATGCGCGTCTTCCCGCTCTCCAATTGGACCGAAGCCGACATATGGGCCTACATCGCCCGCGAACGCGTCACGCTTCCCTCGCTCTATTATGCGCACGAGCGCAACGTCGTGCGCCGCGACGGCCTCTTGTTCCCCGTCTCCGATCTCACGCCCGTGTCGGAGGGCGAGAATGTCGTCCACATCCTTGTGCGCTTCCGCACCGTGGGCGACATCACCTGCACCTGCCCGGTGGAAAGCTCTGCCGAGACGCCGCACGAGGTCCTGCGCGAGACCTTGATCGCCTCGGTCTCGGAACGTGGCGCCACCCGCATGGATGACCGCGCCAACGCCGCCGCCATGGAACGCCGGAAGCTCGAAGGATACTTCTAATGCTCACCGCGGCGACGAACGCTCCGTCCCCCGGCGGGGGCGATCAGGTTCGCTTCATGACGGCCGGCAGCGTCGATGACGGCAAGTCGACCCTCATTGGCCGACTTCTCCTTGACTCCCACGCCCTCATGCGCGACCAGATGAGTGCCCTGGGGCCGGAGTCCAATCTCGATCTCGCGGCGCTCACCGACGGCCTGGAGGCCGAGCGCTCGCAAGGCATCACCATTGACGTGGCTTACCGCTATTTCGCCACGCCCGCGGCCAGCTTCGTGATCGCCGATGCGCCGGGCCACGAGCAGTACACCCGCAACATGGTCACCGCCGCCAGCGTCTCCGATGTGGCCGTCATCGTCGTCGATGCCAGCCGCGTCGTCGGCGACGACCTGAAGCCCCAAACGCGGCGCCACGCCACCATCGCCGCCCTCATGGGCCTCGACGTCATCCTCGCCGTCAATAAGATGGACTTGGTCGGTTGGTCGCAGGAGCGGTTCGACAGCGTCAAGGCGGCCTTCGCGTGCGTCGCGGAAACGCTCAGTATCGGTCATGTGTCCTATGTCCCGGTCTCGGCCAAAGCGGGCGACAATATCGTCCGCCGGCGCACGCTCCCCTGGTGGAACGGCCAGACGCTCATTGAATTGATCGAAAGCGCGCGGCGCACTCATTCGCGCGCGCACGGTCCGCTACGTCTCCCCATCCAGACGGTCATTCGCGACGGCGACCGCCGTTTCTACGCGGGCCGTATTGAATCGGGCTCCGTCAAGCCCGGGGATACGGTCCACGTAGGCCCGCGGGCGATCTCGGTGCCTGTCGTGAGCGTCTATGTCGGCGGCGCGCAGGTGCTGCGGGCAGAGGCCGGCGCCTCCGTCACGGTCGAACTCGAGGAAGAGCGCGATCTCGGCGCCGGCGACGTCATCGCCGATGCCAACGTCCGTTATGCGCGCCGCGTGGTGGGCGATCTCTGCTGGCTCGATGAAGATGCCTGGCAGCCCGGGCGGCGCTATCGCTTGCGCCAGGGCACGCTCGAGACCCAGGCGCTCATCGACAAGATTAACTTCGTCCGCGACATCGCCGATCTCACCAAACCTGCCGCGTCCGGCGCGCTTCGCCTCAACGACATCGCCAATGTCAGCCTCAGCGCGCGCGAACCACTTCTCGCCGACACCTATGGCGAGCTGCCCGGCGTCGGCGCATTCGTCCTGTTCGATCCTGTGACGAACCAGACCTGCGCCGCCGGTATGATCCGGGAGATCGCCGCATGACCGGTACTGTGTACCTCGTAGGTGCGGGGCCGGGCCCCGCCGATCTTCTCACTCTCCGCGCGGCGCGCTTGTTGGAACAGGCTGACATCGTGCTTCACGACGCGCTCGTCAGCCCCGAGGTCCTCGCGCTCGCCCGTACAGCAAAATTGTTTGACGTCGGGAAGAGAGGGCACCGGCCTTCGACGCCGCAGCGTTTCATCTGCCGGCTGCTCGTGCGCCTTGCGTCCCGCGGCAAGCTGGTCGTGCGCCTCAAAGGCGGCGACCCCTCCATGTTCGCCCGCGCGGCCGAGGAGATCGACACCTGCCGCGAAGCCGGCATCAGCGTCGTCATCGTGCCGGGTATCAGCGCGGCCTTCGCCGCCGCCGCCGACGCGGGTTTCCCGCTCACGGCGCGCGGCGTGTCCCGCTCCGTGGCGTTCGTCACGCCGGCCCTCGCCCCGGGTGAAGGCGATGATCTGCATTGGGCGCGGGCGGCGGCCGCGGCCGACACGGCTGCGGTCTATATGGGCGCTGTTCAAGCGGCCCATGTCGTCGCGTGTCTCACGCGTTTAGGCGTGCCGGCGTCGCGCGACGTCGCGGTCATCGAGAGTGCTGGCTCCGCGCGCGCGAGCGTTCACCGCACCATTCTGCGCGACGTGCCTGCTGTCGTCGAAACCCTCGGCGGCGGCCCGGCTATCATGATCATAGGCGATGTCGTCGCGGTCGCGGCCCTCGGCAAGCAAGCGGCGGTGGCCGCATGATTCCGGTGTTCATCTCGCCCCAGGTCACGCGGATTGCGCTCATAGGACGCGGCATACGGGCAGTCGCGCGCCTGGCGTGGTTGCGCAATGCCGGCGCCACGCCCGACGTATGGTCCGATCAGCCCACGGATGCTTTTCTGGCTGCCGCCGGCGCGCAACTGCGGCGAGGCCTGCCATCGGCCGAAGATATCCGGACGGTCCAACTCATTTGGATCGCCGATCTTCCTCATGACATTGCGGCCAACATTGCGGCAGCGGCGCGCGAAGCCGGAGTCCTGATAAACGTCGAGGACGCGAAGGATCTGTGCGATTTCCACTCGCCCGCGCTCGTCCGCCGCGGCGCACTTACGCTGGCCGCAGGCACGGGCGGCGCAAGCCCCGCTGTGGCGCGCGCCGTTCGTGAGCGTCTGGAGCAGTCCTTCCCTTCCGCATGGGGCGACGCACTTCACAGCATCGCCCAAGCAAGGACCGTACTGCGTCAGGGCGGTGCGTCGTCGTCGGCCGTCGCGGCCGATGCGCGCGCCCAACTCGCGGACAAGGGGCTCATCTAGTCATGGCCGGTACTGCGAACGCCTTTGCCCGCGCTCCCACCTCGCATCTTGAATCGGTGCTGGGCGCCATCGGCAATACGCCCCTCATCAAACTCCGCGGCCCCTCTGAAGCCACCGGCTGTACCATCCTCGGCAAGGCGGAGTTCCTGAATCCCGGCCAGTCCGTGAAGGATCGCGCCGCCCTCGCCATCGTCAAGGACGCCGAGCGCAAGAAGCTTCTCGCGCCCGGCGGCGTCATAGTTGAAGGCACCGCCGGCAATACGGGCATTGGATTGGCGCTTATCGGAGCGGCGCGCGGCTACCGCGTCGTGGTCGTCATGCCGCGCACTCAAAGCCAGGAAAAGAAGGACGCTGTCGTCGCTCTGGGCGCCGAGCTGGTGGAGGTCGATGCCGCCCCGGCCGCCAGCGATAATCACTACACAAAAGTGGCTCGGCGACTTGCTGAGGAAAGAGCTAAGACGGAGCCGAACGGCGCCATCTGGGCCAACCAGTTCGACAACCTCGCCAATCGCCAGGGCCACATCGAAACCACAGCCGAAGAGATCTGGCGCGATACACGCGGCGCCATCGACGGCTTCATCTGCGCCGTCGGCTCCGGCGGAACCTTGGGCGGCGTCAGCGTCGGGCTGAAGGCCAAGAACAAGGATGTTGTGATCGGAATCGCCGATCCTGCCGGTGCGGCGCTCTACAACTGGTACAAGCACGGCGAGCTCAAAGCCGAAGGCAATTCCATTACCGAAGGCATCGGCCAAGGCCGCATTACCGCCAACCTCGAAGGCGTCGAAGTCGATGAAGCCTTCCGCGTCGAGGACAAGGAGTGGCTTCCGATCCTCTATCAACTCATCCAGGAAGAAGGCCTTTGCCTCGGCGGTTCGTCCGCACTCAACGTGAAGGGGGCGATGGACCTTGCTGCCAAAATGGGCCCTGGGAAAGTAATTGTGACCATCCTGTGCGATTACGGGAATAGATACACCTCCAAACTGTTCAATCGCGACCTTCTCCTTTCCAAAGGACTACCGGGCCCGCCGTGGCTACAGCAATAGGTCGATGCTCGCCGATGGGCGACATGTGAACGGTCTATGCGTGAGGAAATGATGCGCTCCATATCGAAGTTGATCACGTTTTTGTTCGGCAGTTTCCTGTTGAGCGCGGCGCCGGCGCTCGCGCAGAGCACGCTTTTGAACGTCTCCTACGATCCTACGCGCGAGTTCTGGCGCGAGATCAATCGCAACTTCATCTCCCAATACGAAAAACAGTTGGGCACGAGACTCAGCATCAGCCAGTCCCACGGTGGCTCCAGCACGCAGGCCCGCGCAGTCATCGACGGGCTTGAGGCGGATGTCGTCACGCTCGCGTCATTTTTGGATACGGAAGCGATCAGCAAGCGCGGGCTCATCAAGCCCGACTGGCTCACGCGCCTTCCCAACCGCGCGTTGCCCTACACCTCAACCATCGTCTTCGTCGTGCGCAAGGGCAATCCCTGGAATATCGCCGACTGGCCCGATCTCGTGAAACCCGGCCTGCAGATCATCACGCCTAATCCGAAAACCTCCGGCAACGGCTATCTTAGCTTTTTCAGCGCCTGGGGCTCTGTAGTGGTGCGCGGCGGATCGCGCGACGACGCGGTCAAGTACGTCACGCAACTCTATAAGCAAGTCCCCGTGCTCGATTCCGGCGCGCGCGGTGCCACCACCACCTTCGTTCAGCGCGGTATCGGCGACGTCCATCTCGCCTGGGAAAACGAAGCCCACCTCGAGGTCGAGGAATCCAAGGGCGCGCTTGAGATCGTTTATCCGCCCATAAGCATTCAGGCCGAACCCCATGTCGCAGTGGTCGACGAAACCGTCGATCGCAAGAAAACACGTGCCGCCGCGGAAGCGTACTTGAAATACGTCTACACCGACGAAGCCCAGGAAATCGCGGCAAAGCATTTCTACCGGCCGTCCAACGTGGCTATCCTCGAAATGCATCGCAACGTGTTTCCGGAAATCAAGCTGTTCCCCATCACGGCCATCGCGAAGGACTTCCCCGACGCCCATAAGCAGTTCATCGGCGACGGCGGTGTGTTCGACGCCATCTACAAGCCCAAAGACCGATAGCGAATCACAATGGCGGCAGGCATTAACCGACGCATCTTACCGGGATTTTCGCTCACGCTGGGGTACACCGTGTTTTACCTCAGCGTACTCGTGCTCATTCCCATTGCGGCGGCGTTCTTCAGCGCTGCGCAATTGTCGCTCGACGAGTTCTGGGGCGCCGTGTGGACCGAACGCGCCCGCTCCGCCTATGCGCTCACGTTTGGGGCGGCCTTCATCGCCGCGGTCGTGAACCTCATTCTCGGGCTTCTGCTCGCATGGGTGCTGGTTCGCTACGACTTCTTTGGTAAAAAGCTCATCGACTCTCTCATCGACCTCCCGCTGGCCCTGCCCACGGCCGTCGCCGGCCTGGTCTACGCCAGTCTCTATGTGCAGAAAGGATGGTTGGGGCAGTTCCTGGTGCCGCTCGGCATCCAAGGCGCCTACACGCGTTTCGCCATCGTGCTCGTATTGGTCTTTGTTGGCTTGCCGTTTGTGGTGCGGACAGTCCAGCCCGTCCTTGAGGATCTCGACCCCGAAACCGAAGAAGCCTCGTCCTCCCTCGGTTCCACCCGCTGGCAGACGTTCCTCAACATCATCCTGCCCACCCTCGCGCCCGCCTTGATCACAGGCTTCGCCCTCGCATTCTCGCGCGGTGTCGGCGAATACGGCGCGCTCGTCTTCGTCTCCGGCAACATGCCCTACAGGACCGAGATCGCGCCCATCCTCATCGTCGCGCGCCTCGAAGAATTTGCGTATGGCGAGGCCACCGCCATCGCCGTCGTTCTTCTGCTGATCTCGTTCACCATCCTCGTTGGCATCAACTTTCTCGAGCGATGGAGCGTGCGTCATGCCCACTGACGCGACCGCCGTGAATACGTCCGCGCACGTCCCCGTGCGCCTGGCTCAACAGGATCCTGTATGGGTGAGGTGGACGCTCACGGCAGCGGCGCTTATGGTGGTCGGCGTCCTCGTACTCATTCCGCTGATCAACGTCTTCTACGAAGCGTTGAAGGACGGCATCGTCCCGTACTTCGAAAATCTCACGCAAGACCCCGATACCCTGGCCGCGATCCGCCTGACACTGATTGTGGCACCCACGGCGCTTCTCGCCAACCTCGTGTTCGGCATCGCCGCCGCTTGGGCCATCGCGCGCTTCCAGTTCCCCGGCCGCACATTCCTGACGGCGCTCATCGATCTCCCGTTCTCCGTCTCACCGGTCATCGCGGGCCTGATCTTCGTGCTCATCTTCGGCCTGCAAGGTTTCCTCGGGCCGTTCCTTCGCCGCGACGGCTATTCCATCATACCCTACCTGATGTCCGGCCTCGCCGTGCTCATCTTCCTCGCGACCTATCTCGTCTTCCGCCCCACCCGCACCAAGCACCGCCACCCCATCTGGGATCATTCCTTCCTCGTCGGTGTGGGCGGAAGCGTGGGGGTGTTCACGGTGCTTCTCGCTCTCCAGCTCTACTTCGAAGTCTGGCCGCGCAATGAAAGCCTCAAGATCATCTTCGCTACGCCGGGGCTCATCCTCGCCACCGCCTTCGTCACATTCCCGTTTGTGGCGCGCGAGCTGATCCCCGTCATGGAAGCCGTCGGCAATGAGGAAGAACTCGCCGCCCTCAGCCTCGGCGCCAACGGCTGGCGCATCTTCTGGGACATCACCACACCAAACATCCGCTGGGGCCTGATCTACGGCATCATTCTCTGCAACGCTCGCGCCATGGGCGAGTTCGGCGCCGTGTACGTCGTCTCAGGTCACATTTCCGGTCAGACCGACACCGTCCCGCTGCGCATCGAGAAGCTGTTCCAGGAATATAATTTGGGAGGTTCCTACGCGGTCGCCTCCCTTCTGGCCTTGCTGGCATTGCTGACCCTGCTTGCAAAAATAGGTGTTGATCGGAAATCCGCGACCGGATTGCAAACGACTGGCAATCTTGTGGGAGAACGCTCGTGAGTATCAAGATCAGAAATGTCTCGAAGCGTTTTGGTTCCTACGTCGCTTTGAACAACATCAGTGTCGATGTGCCGGACGGCGAGCTGCTCGCGTTACTTGGCCCTTCCGGCTCCGGCAAGACGACGCTTCTACGCGTCATCGCCGGCCTCGAACTCCCCGATACTGGCACCGTCACAAACGAAGGCGAGGACATCACCTATCACGCGGCGCAGGACCGCAAGGTCGGCTTCGTGTTCCAGCACTACGCCTTGTTTAAGCATATGACCGTTGCTGAGAACATCGGCTACGCGCTCAAAGTGCGCAAGGCGCCGAAAGCTGAGATCCGGGATCGCGTCGCCGAGCTTCTGCACCTCATCCGCCTTGAAGGCCTCCAAGACCGTTATCCGTCCCGGCTCTCCGGCGGCCAGCGCCAGCGTGTTGCGCTAGCGCGTGCTCTCGCGGCCCAGCCCCGTGTTCTCCTCTTCGACGAACCCTTCGGCGCTCTTGACGCCCAGGTGCGTCAGGAACTGCGACTATGGCTCCGCCGCCTGCACGAAGAGATCCACGTGACAAGCATATTTGTCACGCACGATCAGCAGGAAGCTTTCGAGGTCGCCGACCGCGTGGTCCTCATGAACCAAGCCAAGGTTGAGCAGATCGGCACGCCGACGGAAATCTACGACAACCCCTCGAGCCCCTTTGTTTGTAGCTTCCTCGGCAACGTGAACACCTTCCATGGGCGTATCACGAATGGAATCTTGAGCCTCGTGGACGCCGAAATTCCCGTACTTGGACACAAACTAGACCGCGCCGATGAGGTCGTCGTCTACGTCAGGACGCACGAAGCCACAGTCACCAGCCGCTCCCGCGGCCGCGACGCCATTCCCGCGCTGGTCCGCCGGGTCATCACTGCCGGCCCTAGAGTGCGGGTCGAACTGTCGCGCATTGCTGATGGCTCGCTCATCGTGCTGGAACTCAGCCACGGCAAAAGTCTCGACATGCCATTGCACACCGACAACCGCGTCTTCGTAGAACTGGAGACAGCCCACGTCTTCACTTCGTCGGGCGGCGCCGCGCGCATCCAGGCCTCGGTTAGCGCCCTCGGCGGCGGCCGAGCGCGCCCCTTCGACGTCGCGATTGCCTGATGGATTCGCCCATGATGCTCGACGCCATCGACCGTAAAATCCTTTCCCTCCTGCAAAGCAACGCCGCACTTTCGGTGGTTGAGATCGGCCAGAGGGTCGGGCTCACCCAAACGCCTTGCTGGAAGCGGATTCAAAAGATGGAGCAGAGCGGTGTTATCAAGGGCCGCGTAACGCTTCTCGACCAGAAGCGTCTCAATTTGGGCCTAACAGTCTTCGTTATTATCCGCACTTCGCAGCATGACGACGTCTGGCTCACGAAATTCGCCCGCGCCGTCAAGGAAATGGCGGAGATCACCGCCATTTGGCGCATGGCGGGCGAGATCGACTATCTCCTGCGCGTTGTCGTGAAAGACATGGATGCCTACGATCGTTTCTATAAGCGGCTCACCAAGCGGGTCGCCTTGAATGACGTCAGCTCGACCTTCGTGGTCGAGGAGATAAAGTATTCCACTGCGCTGCCGCTGGAGCTGACGTTGCCCGCCGCTTAGCTTTTCCGTATGCCCCAAAGACCTAGTGATCTTGCACAGGCCCGCGTCTCAGGTCTGTGAAGTTGGAAAGTTGTGAGTGTTGAAATGGCAAATATTCGCACCGAGAAAGTTCTTAGCGTTCACTTCTGGACACCCGAACTGTTTAGCTTTCGAACTACTCGTGATCATGGCTTTCGCTTCGCCAGCGGTATGTTCACCATGGTAGGCATGAAGGTCAATGGAAAGCCGCTCATGAGGGCCTACTCCATCGCCTCACCGTCCTATGCCGAGCAGTTGGAGTTCCTCTCGATCGTGGTTCCAGACGGACCGCTAACCTCGCATCTCCAGCACATCCAGGTCGGCCATGAAATCTTAGTTGGTATGAAGTCCACCGGGACTTTGCTGCCGCATAACCTACGTCCGGGCAGAGTGCTCTACCTCCTTGCGACAGGAACTGGCCTTGCGGCGTTCCTCGGACTGGTGCGCGAGCCCGAGGTTTACGAAAAATTTGAGCGGGTAGTGCTGGTACATGGCGTGCGTCATGTCTCCGAATTGGCTTATCGCGAATTTCTGGAACGCGACCTAGCGATCGATGAATTCATCGGCGAGTACGCGCGTAAGCAGCTGGTGTATTGCCCTACCGTCACGCGCGAGACATTTGTGCGCAGAGGTCGCATTACAGACCTGATTTCGACAGGGCGGCTGTTCACGGAATTTAATCTGCCACCGCTCGATCCGCGCGACGACCGGCTCATGCTTTGCGGCAGTAGCGCCATGTTGCGCGATCTCACCGCGATGCTCCAGACGCGAGGATTTGAAGAGGGATGCAACGCAGCCCCCGGCGACTATGTCGTCGAGAAGGCCTTTGTTCAGCATTCGGGTACACCGCATCGCTTCGCGGCGGAATAAGTCGTTATCCTTGCCCAAAATTACAACGGGTCTGGGCGCAGGGCAGCGAAGAGAGCGCAAGAGGTTTGACCACACTTGATACCATAGCAACGACGGTGTATCCCGGTCGCATCATGATGCAACGGATCGCCAACAGCCGAATTACGAGCCCGATTCTCTAGAAGAATCGGGTGTATCGCATTTGACTGCTTGACCATCCTCCCTTTGGTCCGAAAGGTCCGTTGCCATGACTGCGTCAGTTCCTTCGTTATGCCCTCTCACAGCCGCCGCTGTACGTGCGGCGCACGAACGCATCAAAATTCATGTCGTTCGCACCCCGACGCTCGCCTCCGAAGCGCTGTCCCGCGCAACCGGTAGCAAGGTATACGTCAAGTACGAAAATTTACAGCACACCGGCGCCTTCAAGGCTCGCGGTGCTATCGCCAAACTTTCTACGTTGACCCGCTCACAAGCGTCTGCCGGAGTCATAGCCATGTCGGCTGGCAATCATGCCCAAGGCGTTGCCTATTACGCTGGCAAGCTGGGCATTCCCGCGACCATTGTGATGCCGAACGGCACGCCGTTCGTGAAAGTCCGTAAAACACGTGACTATGGCGCGACAGTCGTGATGGAAGGCGACGACTTCACTGCGTCGTCATCAGCGGCCGAGCGTATCGCGCGCGAACGGGACCTGACTCTGGTGCATCCCTATAACGATAAGCATGTCATCGCCGGTCAGGGCACCATCGGACTAGAGATCGTACAGGACGTGCCCGACCTGGACACCATCATCGTTCCAGTCGGCGGAGGAGGGCTGATCGCCGGCGTCGCGCTCGCCGTAAAGAGCGTCAATCCGTGCATCGAGGTTATCGGCGTCGAAACCGTGCGTTATCCGGCGATGATTAATGCCGTGCAGGGCGGGCAGCGGCCGTGCGGCGGGCCGACCGTGGCTGAAGGCATTGCCGTGCGCGATATCGGCGACATGACGGTCGGTGTCGTGCGCGAGCTAGTCAGCGACATAGTGACCGTCAGTGAAACCTCTATCGAAACTGCCATCTCCATGTTCGCAACGCTCGACAAAACGGTCGCCGAGGGTGCTGGCGCCGCTTCCTTGGCGGCATTGATTGAAGCTCCTAGCAGGTTCAAAGGCACCAGGGTCGGGCTGTTGCTTTCTGGCGGGAATATCGATGCACGCCTCCTCTCGTCAGTCTTGATGCGGAGTCTTGTGCGCTCCGGCCAGGTCCTCACATTGGATATAGAAATGCCTGACAAGCCTGGCCAATTGAGTGCGGTGTCGGCCGTATGCGCCGACCGGGGAGCCAACGTCCTTGAGGTGGCGCATAGCCGCTTTGCGTTGGACCTTTCCGCGAACGCGGCCCGTCTAGGCATCACCATCGAAACTCGCGATCCAGGTCACGCGCACGAAGTGGTGAGCGCAATTCGCGCTACCGGTTTTGAAGTCAAAGTTCGTATCCATGAATAGTAGGCCGCAACCATCATTTATCGCTGGATGGCTTCGAGAAGGTTTCGCCAAGGCGGCCATTGAGAAGGCGGCGATCCTTTGAGACCAAGCATCTGTTTCGAAGGCATAAGATGTGAGATAACGAGATGGCAAGAGTCGAAAGCCCGTTCACATTTATTACACAGTTCACATTTAACGCATAAATATATGTTATATATCAATAGTATATAGGTAGACGCGTCAGACTCAAAATCTGATTTCGGCAACGGAGTGGGGGTTCGATTCCCTCTACCCGCACCATTTATCGAAAATCGCCTGGCGATTTTCGATAAATCCCCCGGAGCGGCGGCCCGCAAATGGCCCCTCACGGCGTATTCTCTCTTCCATTCTCCGCCACATGCGCCCGCGCCTTAGTCGCCGGCGTTTTCTCTCGCGTCGGCTCGTCGCCGCCCTCGTATTTGTATAGACGAATCGGCGGCGGTTCCGCCCTGCCGGGCGTGTTTTTCGATCCTCATCAGGGCCCGCGCAGCCCCTCTTCCGCTCCATGTTGAGACAATTTTGTGCGGCGATACATTATCGGCACAGAAAAATAGTTTCGAATAAAAATCAAAATACGAAAATCAAGTCATTGTTATTATTAATAATAAAACGGACTTGTCACAAAATTTCAGTGTTTCTTCAGCCCCGCTAAAGAACATGCCACTTGGGCATGGGTTGCGATGCCACGGAACCGTGACATCGTTCCAGCGGTACCCGCGCTGGCGGGACTCGCAATTGGGGATAAACCAAAAACGCGAACGGAGGGGCTTCCGTCCGCTCTAGAGGGGAAACCGAATGAAACCGCAAACGCTCTCGACGTCAGTCGTGCCTCGTCGCGTCGGCTTGAGGAACGCCGCGCTGCGCACCGTTAGCGCCACGGCCATCCTCTTGGCCGGCGCTGTTGCCGCTCAGGCGCAGGAACAACTGGCCGCCGCGCCTGAAGTGACCGACGAAATCGTCGTCACCGGATCCCGCATCGTCCGCGACGGCTATGAAGCGCCGACGCCGGTGTCGGTTGTGGGTGTCGAGGAAATCCTGACCTCCGCCAGCGCCAATCCCGCCGACTTCGTGAATTCCCTTCCGTCCTTCGCGAACAGCCTGGGGACGTTCAGCGGTGGCATGAGCACGGGCACGCAAGGTCTGTACTCGTTGAACCTGCGCAACCTCGGCACCGGTCGAACCCTGGTGTTGCTCGACGGCCAGCGCTCGGTCCCCTCGCACTCCACCGGTGCGGTGGACGTCAACACCTTTCCGCAGTCGCTGATCTCCCGCGTCGATGTCGTCACGGGCGGCGCATCGTCCGCTTACGGCTCCGACGCCGTTGCCGGCGTGGTCAACTTCATCCTCGATAGAACCTACACCGGCCTCAAGGGAGAGGTCGGCGGAGGCATCACGACGTATGGCGACAACGAAACGTGGAACGCCGAGGTGACCTACGGGACGCCCTTCGCCGGGGGCCGCGGCCATTTCCTGCTCACCGGTTCCGCGCGGCGTGTTGCCGGTGTGCCTATCAACGATCGCGAATGGAACTTGGAAGGCTGGCAGTACGTCTTTAATCCGGCCTACGGCACCGGGGCGGGCCAGAGCACCAGCGTGCCGCAGGTTCTGCAGCGCAACCAAGTCAGCGTCGCCAACGCCATCGTCGGCGGCATTATCACATCCGGACCCCTATTCGGCACCGCTTTCGGCGTGGGCGGTCAGCCCTATAACTTCAACTACGGTTCCATCTACTCGGCGCCGGACATGGTTGGCGGCGCCTGGCGGTCCGCGCAGGTCCGCGGCACCCAGTTCGGGAACGGCCTTTCCCAACGTAGCAAGAACCAGAACGTCTGGACCCGCGTCAGCTACGATCTCGCCGACAACGTCAACGTCTATGCCTCGGCCGCCTGGGCCCATAACACGGACTTGAACTGGTGTTGCGGCCGTGTCGACAACGGCAACCTTACCGTCAGCATCGAAAACCCCTTCATCCCGCAAGAAGTGGTGGCCCGTGCGAATGCGCTCGGCGTGACCCAGTTCGTCATGGGCACGTTCAATGCCGACTACGGTACGACAGGCGGTTATGCCGACCGGCGTCTGCAGCGTTATGTGGTCGGCGTCGACGGAACCTTCGACGCCCTGAGCACGGAGTGGACCTGGGGCGCCTACTATCAGAAGGGTATCGTCTTCGCCCACCAGGAACTCACCAACCCAATGCACCGCAGCGCCTTCAACAAGGCGCGCGATGTCATCCGTCATCCGACCACTGGGATACCTGTCTGCCGGGTCAACGGCGACGCCAGCACGGCCAACGACGATCGGAACTGCGTGCCGTACAATCTCTTCGGCATCAACGTGAACTCGCCCGACGCCATCAGCTATATCCGGGGCATGGGTGAGATGGACTTCCGCACCGAGAAGCAGGTGCAGGACGTTGCGGCCATCAACTTCTCCGGCTCGCCGTTTGAATTGTGGGCGGGCCCGGTGCTCGGTCGCCTTCGGCGCCGAGCACCGGCGCGAAAGCATCACCGGCGTCAACGATCCCATTTCTCAGAGCCGCGATTGGTATTACGGCAACTTCCAGACTTTCGACGCCAAGCTGAAGGTCACTGAAGCTTTCCTCGAAACCGTCGTCCCGCTCGCCGTCGATGAAGCGTTCGCCAAATCGCTGGAGATCAACGGCGCCGTCCGCGGCACCGACTACTCGTCCTCCGGGTACGTCACAACGTGGAAGATCGGCGCGACCTGGGCGCCGATCGACGACTTGCGCTTCCGCGTCACCCGGTCTCGCGACATTCGCGCGCCGCACCTGCAGTTCCTGTATCAGACCGGGAACTTCAGCGCGCCCAGCGTCGTCAATCCGTTCCGCGGCGGGGTGACCGAGCTCATCGATGCGATCACCCGCGGCAACCCCGACCTGAAACCGGAGCGCTCGGACTACATCGGCGTCGGCGGCGTGTTGCAGCCGATGTTCCTCCCAGGCTTCAGCGCCTCGGTGGATTACTGGAAGCTGGATATCGCCGATTCTATCGGCAACCTCAGCATTCAGCAGATCCTCGATCAGTGCTACTCGGGAAATACGACGTTCTGTTCGGGCGTGGTCTTTGGTCCCGGCAATACCGTTCCGTTGATCTACAACCAGCCCTTCAACTTCGTGACGGAAATCGCTTCGGGCATCGATATCGAAGCCGGCTACAGCCTGCCCGCGGATGTGCTCGTCGACAGTTGGTCGGGCAACCTCAGTCTGCGTGTCATGGCGACCCACTTCATCAAGCGGCACACCAGCAACGGCTTCAACGTGACCGATACCGCGGGCGAGAACAATGCCGGCGGTCCGCCGAGCTGGCGCTGGCGCGCGACCGCGGGTTATTCCGCCGATACGTTCGACCTCAGGCTGATCGCGCGCGGGATCAGCGGTGGGACATACAACAACGATTGGATCGAATGCTCCTCGGGTTGTCCGGTGTCGACGCCGCTCGCGCGAACTGTCGATGAGAACGACGTCGAGGGCCGGGTTTATCTCGATACGGCCTTCACCTACAAATTCGGCGTCGGCGAGGACGTCGATATGGAAGCGTTCTTCAACGTCCAGAACGTGATGGACAAGGACCCGCCGGTCGTCGGCGGCGCCCCGGGCGGCTTTTCGTATGAACAGTCGTCAACCAATGACGGGCTCTACGACGTCATGGGCCGCACGTTCCGCGCGGGCCTGCGCTTCAAGATGTAGGCGACGGAACGGAAAATCGATCCGGACTTGAGACCGCAGGGCTTCGGGGTATGACACCCCGAGGCCCTGCGGTTCGTTTAACGTCCGGCGTTTCTTCGTGTGGTTCTTTTTAAGTCTGTTCCCGCGTCAGCGTGATCGGCGTGCGCCGGCCGCCGGCGGTGATCGTCCCCGTCATCGTTCTGTCGGTCACCTTGCCCTCAAAGGTCACGGGGCCGGCCGCCGTGAAGGTGAAAGTATCGCTTTTCACGATCCCCATCTCGAAGGCCGTTTCCTTCGCGCCGATTTTCACCTTGCCGTCGGCGTTCTGATAACGCTGCGTCAGGTCGAGGCGGTACGGCACGCCGTTCACCGTTGCGGCCCACACCCCTTGGACTTTCGCCGGTACGATCCAAAGGTAGATGCGGCGCATCTCGACATTCGAAGCGCCGTCCGGCACCCAGTCGCCCATGTTGAAGGCGTGTGAGACGACGCGCGTGCCCGGCTTCAAGTCCAGGATGCGCGGCCGCAAGGTGACGTTCACGTCCGGCAGCAGGTATAGGGTCAGCACGGTCGCGTCTTTGAAATCCATTTTAAAGATGTCGCCGCGCGCGAAACTCACCCGGTCCGAGACGCCGGCCTCTTTGGCGTTCTTGGTCGCCAGCGTGACGAGTTCCGGGTCGAGGTCGATCCCGGTCCCCTTCTTCACCTTGAAGTCGCGCGCCGCCGCGATAACGATCCGGCCGTCGCCGCTACCCAGGTCATAGACGACGTCCGAGGGGCCCGCGCCGGCAAGCCGCAGCATCTCGTTCACCACCGCGGGCGGTGTGGCGACGTAGGGCACGTCGAAATAGACGTCCCTTGCGAGCAGGGGTGTGGTTGCGAATACAAAGAGGGCGGTGAAGAGTGCGCGGGTCGTCATGCGGGAATCCCCAGGGATCGGTCAGGGCCTTGAACTTCCGAGAGGTCCGCATCATGTCAGAATGGCCGCCGGGAAAACATGATTTCCTGCGGGATTCGCGCGCATGGGGGCATACGCCCCGTTGCCGCATTTCCGCCCCTCTTGTCGGGCAGTAATCCCTGTTATACGTGTCCGGCCGTCACAACCTGCGGTCCGGAAAGAACCCACGAGCATTCCATGAAACGACTCATTCTCTGCGCCTTTCTTACCTTCGCCGCCACACCGGCGCTGGCCGCGCCGCAATGCATGGAGATGCGCTTTCTCGACGAGAACGGCGTGATCATCCCGGTCAATCCGCCGCTCATCGGCATCATGATCGGCGATGCGCCTTTGTTTGAAGGTTTTCCGCCGCGTTATGCGCAACTTGAGACGGGTCGGATTTTGCCATGTCCGGCCGCTTTGGTGGAATCAACCCAGAAGACGTTCGACGATTTCTGCACAAGCGACGATCGCCGCGCGCAGGCCGCGGCGCAGAACAACGTCGACATGTCGTTCATCAACAAACGTTGCGGCGATCTGATGGTGACGCTGACAAAGTGAGCATCGGGCGAAGTGAGCGTCAGGCCTTAAGGTCGAAAAGGCGGTCGCTGTTCACATCGAGGAGCGCGTCCCGGCACGCCGTGACGATCTGCGCGATATCGCCCGTCGTATGCGCCGCCGACAAGAAACCCAGTCGCGAGGGATGCATGAGAATGCCGCGGCTCAGCAAGAGCGCATAAAAAGCGGCTTCCGCGGCCGGATACATGCCGGACGCCGTGGTGTCGCCCAGCGGATGCTTGAAATGGATGCGGAAGATCGAGCCCGCGCACCGCATCCGCACGGGCAGGACGTGCGCGGCGCAAAATCCGTTGAAACTCTCGGCCAGGAGCCGGGACTTCTCCTCCAGCGATGGATAGAGCGTCGCCCGCCGGGCGGCGAGGTGCGTGAGCGTCGCCGCGCCCGCGGCGATCGCAAGCATGTTGCCGGCCGCGCCGCGCTCTGCGGCCGCGCGTTCCTCGGCGTCGGCGAGCAGGCCGATGACATCGGCGCGGCCCGCGACGGCGCCCAGCGGCAGCCCACCACCGACAATCTCGCCATAGGCGACAAGGTCCGCGATTGCGCCGAGACGTTCCTGTGCGCCGCCATAGGCTAGGCGAAACCCGCTTAACCGTTCATCCAGGATCAGCAGGACGCCTTCTTCGCCGCAGACATTGACGAGTTCTCGCAACCAGGCGGCGTGATCCAAACCCGGCTGTGCGGCGCGCACCGGCTCGACGATCACGGCGGCCAGATCGCGCCGCCGCCGCCTAATGTTATCGAACGCCGACGTATGACCGTAGGCGAGGTTGACCGTCGTATCCGCCACCGCCTGCGGGACGCCGGGATGACGTTGTGTGCGGCGGTTCCAGGATCTTGTGAAAAGAGCGGCGCTTTCCATCAATGCCGGCAGACGGCGCCGCGGTTCTTCGCCCGCGACGCCGTAATCGTGCGCGCCATGGGACGAGCCCGCGAACACACCGACAAGATCGCGTCCCGTAAACGCGCGCGCCGCGCGCATGGCGTAGGCGGTCGCCTCGCCGCCGGAATTGCAGAAGACAACCCGTTCGTTGGCGGGACTGGCGGACTGGATCAGGCGCGCGAGGTTGAGTTGAGGCTCGCCGGCAAGACCGAAGTGCCAGCCTCTGGCGGCCTGCTGCGCGACGGCTTCCTGCACGGATGCGACGCTGTGCCCCAGGATCTGCGACCCAAGACCCATGGAAAGGTCGATGTAGCAGTTTCCGTCCAGGTCGATCGCGTAGGCGCCGCTGCCTTCGCGCAAGTACAAGTGAAACGACGGATGGCCCGACAGGTCTTCGCTGCGCGGCAGGACGTCCGCGCGGTCGAGATCCATCTTCCATGAATGGCACGTGCGCGCCTCCAGCGCCGACAAGGCGAGGTCGGCGCGGTTGTTCAAGGCATCGCGGATGACGGCGGTCGGTGAAACCAACGTCATGCGTGTTCCGGCCTCATCGGTACGAGGCCCGCGCGGTTTACGCCGGCCTGATTCATGTTGGCCTGATTCATGTTGGCCTGATTCATGTTGGCCCGGTTCACGTTCGCCCGGTTCACGTTCGCCGGTGTTTTGACGTGCGCGGCGGCGTCGCTCCTGCGGACCATCTCGACGTAGGGCGTCGCCAGCTTGAATGTGGCGAACAGCCTTGACGCGCGCGCGCGGCCGCGCCCGCCGGATGCGCCATCCGATCGTGGAAACTCCTGCATGTGACCCTCCGGTGGCCTTAGGGTGCGGCCGGTAACGGCAACGCGCCGCCGCCGGCGGCGGGCCGGCGGGTCCGGCCTTCCAGGTAGCGCAACGCCACCATCATCGACAGGGCGAGGGTGGTTGAGCTCCGCGCGGCGGCGATTCCCGTCGGGGCGGCGGCGGCGAAGCCGTGTCGCGTCGACGTTTGGGGCGCGCCGTCCGCGCGCGGGGCGGGCGGCTTTCGGTGGTGATGGGTCATGGTACGGCTCCAAGTTCCTAGGTTGTCTCCGGACGGGGCCGTTGGCGGCTTTATGTCCTTCCAGCCTGACAGGTCAGGCCGTGGCGTCCGAAGGGGCGTCTGACAGGTGGTTCCAAAGACTCGGGCCAGGCGAGCGAGCGCTGGTTAAGTTTTTGATTCGGAAGCGAATTATGACTGTGTTTTTGGGTTCCGCCGCCGAATGACATCCAGCCTGCCCCGGGTGTGGACAACCCGGACCTGTCAGTCCTGACAGGTCCGGGTTCCTTAACGATATGGTGATCTCGCCCCGAAACCATCACGCGTTGGCCGGGGACATCAATGCTCACTTCCATCATCGAAATGCCGGAACACACCATCGAGACTTCGCGCAAGCTCGACGGCATGTTCCGTCTGCGTCACGAGGTGTTCAAAGAACGTCTCGCGTGGGAAGTCGGCTCCCACGGCGGCAAAGAGCGCGACATGTTCGACGATCTCGATCCCGTCTATATCGTCTGCGAACACCAGGGCGAGGTTCTCGGTTCCTGGCGCCTGCTTCCCACCACGCGCCCCTACATGCTGAAGGACGTTTTCCCCGAACTCCTGCACGGCGAGAAAGCCCCGGAAGCGCCGGACGTGTGGGAGATCAGCCGCTTCGCCGTGTCCAAGCGCGTTGTCGGCAACGAATCGCTCGGCACCATCAACATGGTTACCGAGATGCTGCTCGATCAGCTTGGCGCGTTCGCCGCGCGCCGCAACATCTCGCGCGTCGTGGCCGTGACGGATGTGCGCTTTGAACGCATCCTGAAGCGCGCCGGTCTGCTCACGAACCGCTTCGGTCCGCCGCTGCAAGTCGGCGTGACGCGCGCTGTCGCCGGTTATGCGGATGTGGGCGATCTGAATTTACGCCGCATGCAACTCAAGGCTAACATCGCCGCCGCGCCCAGCGAGACCGAGTTCAAGCTCGCCGCTTAGGGCGCCGTCGTCGGCGAAGGCATTTGAGGATTTGAGAAGCGATGTTTTGGCGGGAAGGGAAGCGCGGCCCCAAGGGATATCCGCTGCTTGGCGTCATACCCGCTCTGCGGGCCAATACTCTCGGTTTTCTCGACGGCGTCGTGAAGACCTACGGCGATTTCGTTCCAATGAGAATGTTCATGAGCACAGCGTATCTCCTTAATCATCCATCGCACATCGAACACGTCCTGCAGACGAACTATCGCAATTACCGCAAGACCAAGATGATGGACAAGTTCAAGCCCATCTTGGGCGAGGGACTGTTCATCAGCGAAGACGAGTTGTGGACGCGCCAACGCAAGCTGGTGCAGCCGTCGTTCCATCGCCAACGTGTGGAAGCGATGGGCACGACCATGATTTCGGTGATCCAGGACCACGTGCGCATGTGGGACGGCTTCGCGCGTTCGGGCGAGGAGATCAACCTCTCGCTTGACATGTCCTATCTGGCTCTCGAGGTCGCGCTCCGCACCATGTTCGGCAACAGCCTGCCGCGCGAGGAAGCAAATGCGATCTCCGATGCGTTGCATGTGGCCAACGAAATCACGGCGAAGCGCCTGTGGGAGATGACGCGGCTCAGCGAGTTTCTTCCCACGCGCGAGACGCGCGCCTACAACGGCGCGGCGCAGACCCTTGACCGAATCGTCAGCCGTATCATCAACGAACGGCGCAAGAGCGCCGAGCGCCAGGACGATCTCCTGGGCGTGCTGATCGACGCGCGCGACGCCGACACCGACGAGGCGATGAGCGACAAGCAGTTGCGCGACGAGGTGCTGACCTTGCTGCTGTCGGGACACGAGACGACGGCGGTGGCTTTAAGTTGGGCCTTCTTGCTGCTCGCGCAGAACCCGGCCGTGCTCGAACGCCTGCGCGACGAAGCCGATACCGTGCTCGCCGGCCGCGATCCGGTGTCCGAGGACGTGCGCTCGCTCGAATACACGAAGCGCGTCGTGCAGGAAGTCGCGCGCCTGAAGCCGCCGATCTGGTGGGTCGCGCGCACCGCGATCGGCGACGACAACATTGCCGGCGAACACATCAAGGCCGGTACGACGGTTCTGATTTCGCAGTATTTGATCCACCGCAATCCGAGCGTCTGGGCTGACCCCGAACGCTTCGATCCGGACCGTTTCGAGCCCGAGAAATCCGTGCGCCGCTCGAAGTTCGCCTACCTGCCGTTTGGAGCGGGCCCGCGGGTCTGCGTCGCCTCGGCCTTCGCGACAATGGAGATGCAGTTCCTGTTGGCCATGATGTTGCGCCGCTTCGACGTGACGATCACGTCGGACCTCGAACCGGAACTCTCGAACCTCATCACGCTGCGGCCGAAATACGACATCACGGCGAAGGTCGCCCCGCGCCGGCGTCACTGAGTCTGGAAAGCGGCTTAGTTGGCGGCCGAGATCAGGCCAATGCTCATCGCCTTGGCGGCGGCATGGACCTTGTTGTGAACGCCGAATTTACCCATGGCGTTCTGCAGGTGGAAGTTCACCGTGCGCTCGGAGATATGCAGGATCGAGCCGATCTCCCACGCGGTCTTGCCCGTCGCGGTCCATTGCAGGATCTCGACCTCGCGTTCGGTCAAGGGGATCGGCTTGGGCACCTTCTCCACTTTCATCAGCGCCTTCTGGACGGCGTCATGGAAGTGCATCGAGAGGACGTGCGCGTCGTATCGGACGTCGTCGACGGTGTTCGCGAAGGCGCGTTCGTTCAGGTCGGAATAAAGCGACATGACGCCAAGCTCGCCGCCCGGTCCGTGGACCGGCACGGTCATGCCGTGGCGGATTCCGAAATCGGCGCCGTCGGTGAACACGCGGGCTTCGCGCGCGCTGCGGCTGTTGGCCCGGAAGTTTTCGTCCCAGGTGAACGGCAGGCGGCTCGTCATGCATTCCTTGAACAGGGGATCGTCTTCGCCCAACTCATATTCCAGGTAATGATCGATCCACGCCGAACGCACATTCGAGAGGAAGATGAAATCCGAAGGCTGATGTTTCGTCCCGTTGCTGGTGTCGCCCTTGAAGCCGACATAGGTGAACGAGTTGAAGCCCAGGTCCTGGAATGTGGACGCGAGCTTACGCTTGAACGCCTGCTCGGTGTTCAGCGTATCGAGGTCGGACAGTATTGCGGCGAGATCCGCCCGCATCGTTTCCCCTGCCGTGGCCCCCTTAAGAGGGTAGGACCACGTCCATCACGCAATCGTCGGCTGCAGCGCGACTTGTTTTGCCTTCAAACAAGATAAGAATACGGGAGCGCGCCCGGGGGAATCAACGCCGGAATCCGGGCGCGGATCGCACGTAACAGACCCCTGCTAAGCCTTTGGTATGAAACACAATCTTTGATTGTGAAGATAATCGTAGCGACCCGTAATCGTTGGTGACCGCCCCGTCGACCCGCTGTAGGTTCCCCGGGAACCGCCACCAAGGCGGGCCAAAAAATCGGGGGATGGACGTGCGGAATTGGAAGTGCCGGCGCTTCAAGGTTGAACGTCAGGTCGGGCTTTGCCTATTCACAAGTGTTGTAGCTTTCGCGTTGACCGGGATCCCAGCCGTCCTCGCGCAAGAAACGAACCGTGCGCCGTTGGATGAGATTGTCGTCACGGCGCGCAAACGCACCGAGACGCTGCAGACTGTTCCGGCCGCTGTCACCGTGGTGACGTCCGACGACATCGCCGACGGCCATCTCACCGCCAGTCCCGAAATCGCAAACCTCGTTCCGGGCCTCGTGTGGCAATCCATCCTCGGCTACGCCACGCCGAACATTTTCTTGCGCGGCATCGGCAACGCCACGTTCAATGCCAATCAGGCCAGCCCCGTCGGCATCCACCGCGACGGCGTCTATCAAGGCTCCAGCGTCACCTATGGGTTCGGTCTCTACGATCTCGAGCGGGTGGAAGTTCTCAAAGGTCCGCAAGGCACGCTCTTTGGCCGCAACACCACCGGCGGCGTCGTCAATTTCGTGACCCGACGCCCGGATGTGGACGACGGCGTGAACGGTTCGGCCGCGGTCACCTACGGCCGTTTCAACGAACTCAACTTCGAGGGCGCCGCGGGCGCGCCGGTGGCCGGCAACGCCGCTGTGCGCGTCGCGGGCCAGAAGCTCTACCGCGACGGCTATGTCAGGAATGCCAATCCCGCGTCGGGCATCGTGCGCCAGGGCACGAAGGACATGTGGTCGGCCCGCGGCCAATTCGCCGTCGAAGCGGAGGCCCTGGATGTCCTTCTCGGCGTCCACGGTGGTGAGAACCGCAGCGACATCATGCCCGGCAAACAACTCGGCGTGGTCTGTCCGCCGGGCGTCGACGTGCCGCGGCTGGGCCAGTGCACCGACTTCCTCGGTTTTCGCGAGACCACGGACCTGCGCGAGAACTTCAGCAATCTGCGCCCCCTCGACAACGTCACATCCTGGGGCGCCGAAGGAACCGTCACGTGGACGGGCGGGGACGTCTCGATTGTCTCGCAGACCGCCTTCGACACCAACCGCCGTCGCCTGCAAAACGACTCCGACAGCGGGCCCTACAGCGAGGCGCATACCACCGCGCAGTCGCGCTATCGCCAGTTCAGCCAGGAAGTGCGTGCGCTCTCCGCGGCGGACGGACCCTTCACCTGGATCGCGGGCGCGAATTACTACACCGACGATCTGAAGGTCTTCACGGCTTTCAATCTCATGCACCTTGGCCCGGGGGCTCTGTCGCAGTTCTTCCCGGTTCCCGAAGGCGCCGGCGCCTATCTGCATCAGCGCACCGAAAGCTACGCCGGTTTCGGCGAGGCGAACTACAAAGTCGCCCCGCGCCTGACGTTGACGGCGGGTGTGCGCTGGACGCACGACCGCCGCGAGGCCGCCACCGATGCATTGATCTTCAACGCCACCGGCTTTGAAACCACCTTCATCGACGAAACCCTCGCGCGCGCGCGCATTCTTGTGCCCACGATCCCGGCCATGACCACGGCGCGGTCTTGGTCGCGCTGGAGCGGCCGCGCGGTCGCGGCGTACGAGGTCAGCGACGATTTGCTTGCTTATGTGCAGATCGCGCACGGCTTCAAGGGCGGCGATTTCAACGGCGGCGCGCTGTTCGGTCCCGCCGAGGCCAACATCGTGAATCCGGAGTACGTGCTCAGCACCGAAGCCGGACTGAAGGGAATGCTCGCGGATGGCCGCGTGTCGTTTGACGTTGCGGCATTCCGCTACGGCTTCAGCGATCAACAGGTCACCGTGCTGGTGCCCGCGACCCGCGCGACGCTGCAACAGTTGTCGAACGCCGCGAAAACCCGCGTGACGGGGATCGATATCGACGTGCAGGCGCGCCCGACCGATGCGCTCGCGCTCACGGCGCGCGCAAATATTCTCGACGCGAAGTTCACGCGGTTCCAATTCGATCCGGAGAACCCCGCCTCGGATATGGCCGGCAACCGCCCCGCCTTCGCGCCGAAATTCAGTTTCTACGGGGCGGCGCGCTACACCGTCCCGATGGGCGAGCACGGCGTGGCGTTCCAGGTGGATACTTCGCACAAGAGCGGACATTTCTTCACCGTCAACAACCTGCCCGCGCTGCGCCAGCCGGGGGTGTGGTTGTTCAACGCCAGCGCAGAACTTGCCCGCCTGGACGACCGCTACAGCGTGACCGCGTGGGTGAAAAACCTTGGGGATAAGGACTATTTCGCCACCGGCCTCGCCAACAGCGCGCTGGGCTTCATGGAGGTGATCCCCGGATTGCCGCGGACCTACGGCGTTACGCTCGCCGCGCGGTTCTAAAACTCTCAGTTACATTATCCTGCGCAGTCAAAGGCGTATGGCGGTTCAGTTAAGGTCGCCGTCCATGCTCCTTTGAGGCTGACTGTGGAAGTTACGTATTGTACCAACCTCCCAACCTGCTTGAATAAAGCGGGGCAGAAAGATGGGTGAAAACACCCGGGGGATCGGTGCAATGCGTTCGCGGATAACGTCCGCCAGGTCTAAATTCGCGGTTGCGGCCCTCGCGGCGGCTTTCGCCGCGCCCATCGCGGCGCCCGCGCGGGCGGACGCCATCCTCGATGAAATCGTCGTCACCGCGCGCAAACGGGCCGAACCGCTTGCCGAGGTTCCGCAGGCTGTGGGCGTCTTCACGGCCGCCGATATCGAGCGCCTGGGTTACACCGTCAGCTCCGACCTCGTCCGTCAAACCCCGAACCTGATGTGGCACTCCGTCGTTGGATTCGCCACGCCGCAGATTTTCCTGCGGGGCATCGGCAATACGACGTTCAACGGCAATCAGGCCAATCCCGTCGGCCTTCACGTCGACGGCGTCTATCAAGGCGCCACGATTACTTATGGCTTCGGATTGCTCGATCTTGAGCGCATCGAAATCCTGAAGGGGCCGCAAGGCACGCTTTTTGGGCGGAACACGACCGGCGGCGTGGTCAACTTCATCCCGCGCAAACCCGATCCCGCGCAAGGCGCGAACGCTCAGGTGCGTGCGACGTATGGCCGCTTCAACGAAGCCAACCTGGAAGCCGCCGGGGGTTTTGCGCTGAATGACGAAGCGGCCGTGCGCGTCGCGGCCGTCACGCTCAATCGCGACGGGTACGTTACCAACCGCAATCCCACCAGCGGGATTGAAAAACAAGGCGCGATCGATGTGTGGTCGGCGCGCGCGCAGGTCCGCTATCTGCCGGGCGATTTCGACGTGCTTTTGAACGTCCACGGCGGCCGGAACCGTAGCGATGTCCTGCCCGGCAAACAGGTCGGCATCGTGTGTCCGGCGGGCGTCAGTCCGCCTCGGCTCGGCGCTTGCACGGATTTCTTCGGTTTTCGCGATACGACCGATGTGCGTGAAAGCTTCACCAATTTCCGGTCCTACGATCACATCGATACCTGGGGTGCGGGCGCGAGCCTGACATGGCACGGCGACGCCTTCGACGTCATTTCGCAGACCGCCTACGAAGCCAACCGCCGCCGGCTCTCGAACGATTCGGATGCCGGGGCCGCGACCGCGATCAAAGCCAACAACGAATCCGATTTTCATCAGATCTCGCAGGAAATCCGCGCGGTTTCGGCCGACGAGGGTCCGTTCGGGTGGATCGCGGGGGCGAACCTTTACGCGGACGACCTCAATTCGTTTCAGAACTTCGCCGCCAACGCCTACGGCCCCGGCGGTTTGTCGCGCGCCTTCCGCGTTGAGGAGGGCGTCGGCTCGACGATGCATCAGAAGACGCTGAGCTATGCGTTCTTCGGCGAAGGCATATACGCCATCACGCCGGCGCTGAAATTCACCGGCGGCTTGCGCTGGACCTACGACCGGCGCAGCGCCGACCGGCACGCCTTTATCTTCGACGCGACCGGCTATGCGCTGGCCTTCATCGGCGAACAGACGGCTTTCAGCCGCTATCTCGCCGACACCATCCCGCCCGTCACGGTGAAGCGCGTCTGGCGCGAATGGACAGGCCGCGCCAATCTGGCCTACGACATTACGCCCGCGCTGATGATCTATGCGAACTACGCCCACGGATTCAAAGGCGGCGATTTCAACGGCGGCGCTCTGTTCGCACCCGCCGAAGCGACCATCGTCAATCCGGAATTCGTCGACGCCTACGAACTGGGCTTGAAGGGGACGACGTCCGACCGCCGTCTGTCGTTTGAGGGCGCCGTCTTCGCCTACGACTTCAAGGATCAGCAGGTGTCCCAGGTCGTGCCGGGGGCGGTGATCTCATTGCAAAGCCTGACCAATGCGGGCCGGACGCGCATCTACGGGGCGGAGTTCACCATCGATGCCGTGCCCGTCGACACGGTGTTTCTGCAAGCGAAGGCGGGTCTGCTCGACGCCAAGTTCAAGGAATTCCGCCTGAACCCGGCCGATCCCGCCTCCAGTCTCGCCGGCAATCGCACCGCGTCCTCGCCGCGGCTGACCTTGGCGGGGATCGCGCGCTACGACATCCCGCTCGGCGCCTATACCCTCGGTGTGCAGGCCGACGGGTCCTATACCAGCGGCCACTACTTCACGCCGGACAACAATCCCGTGATCTACGAGAACGGCTACTGGCTCGCCAACGCCAGCCTCGGCCTGCGCACCGCCGATGAACGTTACGCGGTTAATCTGTGGGTGAAGAACCTGTTCGACGAGACGTATCTCGCGTCCGGGCTCGCCAACACGGGCCTCGGTTTCATCGAACAGTTCTACGGTCTGCCGCGGACCTTCGGGATCACCGCGACAGGCCGATTCTAGATTTCCAGGTTGCCGACAGGCGCGATGCGCGCCTCGCGCCAGGCGTGGTGATGCAAGAGGCAGGCGTCGCAGTGCCCGCACGGCTGTGTCGTGCCGTTTTTCTCCTCCGGCGCGTAGCAACTCCACGTATCGCCCTGCTTGAGGCCCAACTCGCTCGCGAGGTTGGCGATCTGCGGCTTGCTGAGTTGCACCAGCGGCGCGACGATGCGTGGCGGCGTCGGCACGGCTTCGCTCCACATCTTACGGAACGCGTCCAGGAACGAACCGCGGCAGTCGGGATAGCCTGAGTAGTCGACGGCGTTGACGCCGAGCCAGACCTCGGTCGCGCCCGCGCCCGCGGCTTCCGCGCAGGCCAGCGCCAGGAACACAGCGTTGCGTCCCGGCAGGAAGGTGGGCGCGATCCCGTTTTTCATCTCCGCGACCGTGCGGTCCTTGGGGACGTGAATCTCGGGCTGCTGCCAGCCCACGTCGACGATGCGGCGTTCGATCCCGAAGCGTTCGCACTGACGGGTCGCGAACTCCAGTTCGATCTGCTGGCGTTGGCCGTAGTTGATGCCGAGGCTGTAGGCGTCGCGACCGCGCGCGCGCGCCAGCAGAAGGCATACCGTGGAATCCAGGCCGCCCGAATGCAGGACGACGGCGCGGGGTTTGACGAACGCGCTCATGCCACCTCGAACCGGCAGGATTCGCCAAGCGTCGGGCGGCGCACGGTCACGGCGGCCACCTGCGGCAGCAGAAGGCGCAGTTCACCGGCGATCCACGCGGCAAGGTTCTCCAGCGACGGAGTCTCCAAGCCGGGGATGTTGTTGAGGAAGTGGTGGTCCAGCTTCTCGCGCACCACGTTCAAGGATGCGGTCACCTTCTCGAAGTCGACCACACAGCCGGTGGTCTCGTCCGGCTCGCCGCGCAAAGCGACCTCGACGCGGAACGAATGGCCGTGCACGCGCGTGTTCTCGTGGCCTTCCGGCTTGTGCGTGAACGCATGCGCCGCCTCGAAGCCGAATTCCTTGATGATCTCGAACCGCCCAGCCATGTCTTACGCTATCCCAAGATACTTGTGAGTTTGAACGGACAACCGCCATTTCGGGTGCGCCAGGCAATAGGCGACCGCCGCCTTGCTGTTGGCCTCCCGGCTCGTTCCGTCCATAGGTTGCAGGAACCAGTGCTTGAAAGCGAGATGCTCATAGCGCGAAGGCGCGCCGCCGTCTTGGGGATAAACCAGTTTCAGTTCGTCCCCGGCGGTCACCACCAAGGCGGCGTCGGCCTTCGGACTGACGCAGATCCAGTCGAGGCCCGCCGGCACGGCCACCGTACCGTTGGTTTCCACCGCGATCTTGAAACCCTTCGCATGCAGGGCCGCGATCAGCGGCGCGTCCAGTTGCAAGAGGGGCTCGCCCCCGGTGCACACGACGAATTTGTCGCCGCCGTCCCCGCGCCAGGTGTCGGCCACAGCCGCCGCCAGGTCGTCCGGCCGGGCGAACTTGCCCCCGCCCGGACCGTCGGTCCCGACGAAGTCGGTGTCGCAAAACCGGCACGTCGCATCGTTCCGGTCCGCGGCGCGGCCCGTCCACAGATTGCACCCCGCGAACCGGCAGAACACGGCGGGTTTGCCGGTGTTCGCGCCTTCGCCTTGCAAGGTATAAAAGATCTCTTTGACGCTATATGTCATGCTGGCGCGCAGGCCAAAGGGGCCCGCCCGGGGTTAATGTGGCAGACCACATAAGCCTTTGGCCCCCAAGAATCCAGGCTTCGACGCGTTTGAGGCATGGCGTGGAAGGCTCGGTTTCTCGCGTCCCGCAGCCTGCGGTCACAAATATTTCACAGGGAACAGGGGCTTCGGCGGCGTATTTAACCCCCGCAGCTATGTTAGATTCGCGATCGGCAAGCCAGGACAAGTCGGGACGAAGCATGAACCAGGGCGAAAACTCTCATATCGTTTCGGGGTTCGATAACGACCTCGCGCAGCTCGAGCGCAAGGTGCTGGAGATGGGCGGCCTGGCTGAAGCGCAACTCAAGGGCGCGATGGAAGCCCTGGTCCGGGGCGATGCCGAAGCCGCCGACCGCATCATCCGCAGGGACGCCGAGCTGGACGAGTGCGAACGCAAGATCGAAGCCAGCGCGTTGTCGATCATCGCGCGCCGCCAGCCCATGGCCAACGACCTGCGCTACGTGTTCGGCAACGTGAAGATCGCTGGCAGCCTGGAGCGTATCGGCGATTACGCCAAGAACATCTCAAAGCGCAGCCTCGTGCTCGGCCGCAACCAGATTCAGGTGCCCCAGGACATGGCGGCGCTCGGCGCGCTGGCGCAGCGCACCGTGCGCGACGTGATGGATTCCTTCACCACCCGCGACGCCCATAAGGCTGAAATGGTGTGGCAGCACGACCACGAGCTCGACGATCTCGTTGCGCGCGTCATGCGCCAGATTATCTCGCGCATGTCGCAGGACTTGATCTCAAGCTCGTCCAAGGCGGCCGACGAGGTCGAAGCGTCGACGCACCTTCTGTTCGTCACGAAGAATCTGGAACGTGTGGGCGATCACGCCACGAATATCGCCGAAGTCATCCAGTTCCAGCTTTCCGGCGGTTGGAAGACCGGCGAGCGCCCGAAGGGCGGCGACAATCTTCAGGTCGTCGGCGGCGCTTAGCGCGTGTTCCGGAAAAGTGTGAGCGGTTTTCCGGCCGGAATGTGCGCGAATAAAAAGGCCTAGTTCTTTTTCACGAACTTCGATTCAAAGGTCTTGGCGTCCAAGGGCTTCGAGAAGGAGTAGCCTTGGATGATGGCGCGGCCGATCGTTCGCGCTAGATCGACTGCTTCAGGGCCAGCATGAAGTTCACCTGGGGCGGAATGTCCGCGCCGTCGCCGGCGATGTGCGAAACGCCGAGGTTGGCGGTCCAGCCCGCCTCCGCCCAGAACAGGCGGTAGCCGACGAGGTGTTCCTCGCCGCCGTTGGTCTGGCGGCGCTCGTCAACCACCTTTTCCATCGTGAATTTCTCGCTCGCCGAAAGCGCCTCCAGAAGCGCGGTCAGCACGTCGTTCACCACCGCATCGTCGGTGTCCATTGCGCGCACATTGCAGGTGGTGGGTTCGCGCAGATGAAGTTGAACGGCGGTGCCGCGCTCGGAGCGCACCAGCCATCCCCGGTCGCCGGGCTCGCCTTCCAGCAAGGTGCGCACGCCGTCCTCGGACAAGGGCACGGCCTGTATGCGCTGCTGCGCGATGGCGCGGTCGATGCGCTGGGCGTTGCCGCGGGTCGAGACGCATAGATGACCGAACAGCGCCGTCGCGTCTTCCGACATGGTGCGCGCGGCGTCCGTCTGCGCTTGCGTCTGGGCTGGAACCGCCACGGTCAGCGTCCCGGCGACGGCGAACGGCGCGAGGGTAGCCAATGAACGCGACGAGAGGCGCATCGGGCTTCTCCTACGACTTCAGATTTTCGACCATGCGCGCGACCAGGCGGAACATGTCGTCCTGTTCGCCCGCCGACAGGCCGGTGACGGTGCGGTTCGACACGGCGCGCGCGGCTTCCATCACCTGGGCCTGGATGTCTTTCGCCCGTGCGGTCAAGAACACATGGGCGCGGCGGCGATCGTCGACATCGGCTTTACGCTTGACCAGGCCGTCGCGCTCCATGCGGTCCAGTGTGTTGGCCATGGTGGGTTGTTCGACGTTGATGCGCCGGCACAACTCGGCCTGCGTCAGTCCGTCTTCCTCGAACAGCATCACCAGGGGCGCGAATTGGCCGGGCGCGACGCCGAAATCCTTCAAGGCGTCTTGCAGGCACCGATCGTAAAGCCGGTTGAGCAGGCCGATCTGATAGCCGAGGGAGTCGATGCGCCGGATCGCCATGGCGGGCCGCTATTCCTTTGAATAGCCTTTGGACGACATGCAACTCTCGAAGTCGCGTCCGTAGTCGTCTTGCGTTTCGCGGCGGTCGAGCATTTCCATCGGGCTTTCGCCGCGGTTCATGCCGGGCAGCGGCGCGGGCGTGCCCAGGCGGTAGTCCGCGCGCTGGCGTCCGGCCCGCGACAGGGCGTTTTCTTCAGCGCGCTGCGCGCACTCGCGCTCGTCCGCGGCGGCTTCGGGGCCTTCCTTGCGCGGATGATGCCAATTGCTCGCGCAGCCGGCTGTCGCGGCAAGCAGGCAAAACCCTGCGGCGAAGCCAAGCGCGCGGCCGAACGACGTGCCGAAGGGGCGGGCGAGGGCGCGTTGCTTTTTCTTGACCGCGTTCAACGGACCTGTTTGTTTCGCCACCCGAGTACTCCTAGCCCACATGATGGAAGAGTGTCGCATGGCCGGCCCTGGGGGCGCTAGCCCGCAAACGTTGTTTGAAGATCTCGCGCTCGGCATGTCCGCCAGCCTGACGCGCCGCATGACCGACGAGGATATCCGCAAGTTCGCCGAGGCGACCGGGGACACCAACCCCATCCATCTCGACGAAGACTTCGCGGCGAAATCCATCTTCAGAACCCGCATCGCCCACGGGATGTTGACCGCGTCCCTGATCTCGTCGGTTTTCGCTACGCGGTTGCCCGGCGCGGGATGTATCTATGTGTCGCAGGACTTCAAGTTCAGGGCGCCCGTACGGATCGGCGACGACGTCACCGCGCGGGTGGAGGTCACGGGTTTTATCCCTGAGAAGAAGTTCGTGATCTTTAAGACGCAGTGCCTGGTCGGCCAACGGGCCGTGGTTGAGGGCGAGGCGGTCATCATGGTTCCCTCGCGCGCGTAAGTGAGACGACGCATGCACGTCTTCCGCACCTGGAGCGAAGTGCCCGCGGCCCTGAAAGGGGGCGTGATCGCGCTCGGCAACTTCGATGGTCTGCACTTGGGCCATCAGGCCGTGATCGGACGTGCGCTGGCGTTGGCGCGCGCGCAAGGCGTCGCCGCCGCGGTGATGACGTTCGAGCCGCATCCGCGCATGTTCTTCAAGCCCGATCAGGAGCCTTTCCGCCTCTCGCCCTTCCGCATGAAAGCGCGCGTGATCGAGGCGCTGGGCGTCGATTATCTCTACGTCCAAACCTTCGACAAGGAGTTCTCCCAGCGCTCGCCGGAGAATTTTGTCGCCGAGATCCTCGTGAAGGGGCTCGGCATCTCCCATATCGTCGTCGGCTACGACTATGTGTTCGGCCATCAGCGCAAAGGCAATGTCGAGGTGCTGCGCGCGCTGGCGGACGTTCATGGATTTGAGGTCACCGCTGTCGAGAAGCTCGGCGCGCACGAGGAGCGTTTCTCCTCCACCAGCGTCCGCAATCTCCTGCGCGACGGCCGCCCGCGCGACGCCGCCCGGATGCTGGGCCGGTATTGGGAGATCGAGGGGCGTGTGGAAAGCGGCGACAAACGCGGCCGCCTGCTCGGATTCCCCACCGCGAACGTGCCTTACCGCGACTATCTGCACCCCAAGAAGGGCGTCTATGCCGTCCGCGCGGGGGTCGACCATGGCGGCGAAACGCTCTGGCGCGACGGGGTGGCGAACTTCGGCAGCCGCCCGACGTTCGACAAGACCGACGTTCTGCTCGAAGCTCATCTGTTCGATGTGGACGAGGACCTTTACGGCAAGCACCTGCGGGTGGCCCTGATCGACTACATCCGCCCCGAACAGAAGTTCGACGGCCTCGACGCGCTGAAGGCCCAAATCGCCCGGGACAGCGCCGAGGCCCATCGGCGCCTGGCCGCCGAGAGGTTCTCGCCCGCGCCGGGGCCGTTTGTCGCTTTCAAGCAATAATTTTATTTTATTTCAATATGTTAATGGCGCCTCCCGCCGCGACGGCGCGCCGGTCATTGATGCTGGGGGTTATCCCTGATATCTCAACCCCCATGCCGTTGAATTTCGCAGAGTTGGCGCGAATTAGCCGCCCCATTCCTTAATGGAATGGGGACACCCGCCGCTTTTTCTCCGCCCCTCTCATAAGTGGACTCTGCGCCATGGCCGATCAGGCTGACTCCCCGAACTCCGGTTCCAATACGCCCGACTATCGTTCGACCGTCTTCCTCCCCGCCACCGACTTTCCGATGAAAGCCGGTCTCCCGCAGCTCGAGCCCAAACTGCTCGCGCGCTGGGAGAAAATGGACATGTACAAACGCCTTCGCGCTTCGGCGAAGGGCCGCGAGAAATTCGTGCTGCACGACGGCCCGCCTTATGCGAACGGCCACCTCCACATCGGCCATGCGCTCAACAAGATCCTCAAGGACACCATCGTCCGCGCGCGCCAGATGACCGGCTACGATTCCAACTACGTCCCCGGCTGGGACTGCCATGGCCTGCCGATCGAATGGAAGATCGAGGAACAGTACCGCGAGAAGGGACTCAACAAGGACAGCGTGCCGGTCGTCGAGTTCCGCCAGCAGTGCCGCGACTTCGCCGCCAAGTGGATCGAGGTCCAGAAGGAAGAGTTCAAGCGCCTCGGCGTCATCGGCGATTGGGAAAACCCATACAAGACGATGGCCTTTGAAGCCGAAGGCCACATCGTGCGCGAAGTCGGCAAGTTCCTGATGAACGGCGCCCTCTACCGGGGATCGAAGCCGGTCATGTGGTCCGTGGTTGAAAAGACAGCGCTGGCCGACGCTGAGGTCGAATACGACGATCACACCTCGACCACGATCTGGGTCCGCTTCCCGGTGGTGAAGACCAACGTTGCCGCGCTGAAAGATGCGACCATCGTCATCTGGACCACGACCCCGTGGACCATGCCGGGCAACCGCGCCATCGCTTACGGCCCGACGATGGAGTACGCCGTCGTGCTGGTGAAGGCCGCGACCGAGAAGAGCCTCGCGCGCGTCGGCGAGAAGTTCGTCGCCAACGTCGAACTCCTGCCGGATGTTTTGAAGAACGCCGGAATCACCGATCACGAGGAAGTCGCACGCTTCAAAGGCGCGGACCTCGACGGCACGCTCTGCCATCATCCGCTGCACGGCAAAGGCTACGACTTCGACGTGCCGCTCTTGCCGGGCGATCACGTCACCACGGAAGCGGGTACGGGCTTCGTGCACACCGCGCCGGGCCATGGTGAGGACGATTACTATCTGTGCCTGAAGTATAAGATCGCCGTTCCGGAAACGGTCGGCGGCGACGGCACGTACTTTCCGCACGTGCCGCTGTTTGCGGGCAAACACGTCTTCAAGATCGATCCGGACATGCTCGCCGCGTTGAAAGACGCGGGCGCGCTGCTCGCCAACGGCAAGCTCGTCCACAGCTACCCGCATTCGTGGCGCTCCAAGGCCCCGTTGATCTTCCGCAACACGCCGCAGTGGTTCATCTCGATGGAAGAGACGGGCCTGCGCAACACGGCCCTGCAGGCCATTGCCGATACGATGTGGGTGCCGGCCATGGGCCGCAACCGCATCCAAGCGATGATCGAGCAGCGTCCCGACTGGTGCATCTCGCGCCAGCGCCAGTGGGGCGTGCCGCTCGGCCTGTTTGTCCATAAGACGACCCGCGAGGTTCTCAAGGATCAGGCGGTCATCGACCGCGTGTCCGAGGCCTTCATGAAGGAAGGCGGCGACGCGTGGCTCACCTCGCCCCCGGAACGTTTCCTCGGCAATGCCTATAAAGCCGATGAGTGGGAACAGGTCAGCGACATCGTTGAAGTCTGGTTCGACTCAGGTTCGACGCATGCTTTCTGTCTCGAACAGCGCAAGGACTTGAAGTGGCCGGCGGACCTTTATCTGGAGGGTTCCGACCAGCACCGCGGCTGGTTCCACACCTCGCTGTTGGAATCGTGCGGCACCCGTGGACGCGCGCCGTTCAACGCCGTGCTGACCCACGGTTTCGTGCTGGACGAGAAGGGACGCAAGATGTCGAAGTCCCTGGGCAACGTCGTTGCGCCTCAGGACGTCATGGCCCAGTCCGGCGCCGACATCCTGCGCCTGTGGGTGGTCGCCTCCGACTACGCGCAAGACCTGTCCATCGGCCCGAACATCTTGAAGCAGATGAGCGATCTCTATCGCCGCCTGCGCAACACCTTGCGTTACCTGCTCGGTAACCTGTCCGGTTTCTCGGAGTCCGAACGCGTCAACCCGGCCGACATGCCGGAGTTGGAGCGTTTCGTGCTGCACCGGCTGTGCGAACTCGACTATCTGATCCGCACCGCTTGCGATAAGTACGACTTCCACGGCCTGTTCAACGAGCTGCATAACTTCTGCGCGGTCGAACTGTCGGCTTTCTACTTCGATATCCGTAAAGACGTGCTGTATTGCGACGCGCCGTCGTCCTTGCGCCGCCGCGCCTGCCGCACGGTGCTCGATACGCTTTACGATTGTCTCGTGAAGTGGTTGGCGCCGTTCATCTGCTTCACCGCGGAGGAAGCCTGGCTCGCCCGCAATCCCGATACGGACGGATCGGTGCACCTCGAACAGTTCCCGAACCTGCCCGCCCATTGGCGCAACGACGGTCTCGCTATGAAGTGGGCGAAGATCCGCGATCTGCGCCGTGTCATCACCGGCGCGATCGAGCTGGAACGCGCCGCCAAGAAGATCGGCGCGTCCTTGCAGGCGCATCCGAAGGTGTGGGCGACCAGCGATTATCTGGAGGCGATCAAGGACCTCGCGATGGACGATGTCTCGATCACCTCCGCCATCACCTTTACCGAAGGCGCGGCCCCCGGCGGCGCTTACGCGCTGCCTGATGTGCCGGGGGTCGGCGTTGTCGTCGAACTCGCCGAGGGCGAGAAGTGCCTGCGCTGCTGGAAGGTCCTGCCGGATGTCGGCACGCATCGTCATCCGGGCGTGTGCGAACGTTGCGATGACGCCGTGGAGAAGGCCGCATAACCATGACGGAGCGTGCGGCGTCCTCCATGTCTGTTCCACGCGCGGGGCTTGCGTGCGCGATCGGCGGCCTGCTCGTCGATCAGCTCTCGAAGTATTACATGGTCGAGCATGTCTTCCGTCCGGAAGGCGTGACCGAAACCCCGTTCATGAGCCCGGTGGTGATCGACATCCTGCCGGTGTTCCAATTCCGCCTCGCGTGGAATTACGGGATCAGTTTCTCGCTGTTCAGCTCCGGCGAGGCGGTGACGGTGGCGCTCCTTCTACTGATGACCATCGCCATTACCAGCGTGCTCACCGTGTGGATGTGGCGCACCCCGCGCGTTTTGCTTCAGATTGGCCTGGGGCTGATCGTAGGCGGGGCGCTTGGCAATATCATCGACCGCGCCAGCATCGGCGCGGTGGCCGATTTCCTACATGTTTTCTGGCAGGATTGGGCCTTCCCAACCTTCAACATCGCCGATAGTTGTATCACCGTCGGTGCCATAATTGTGCTGCTTGACGCTTTATTCGACCGCCCCCACGATGGCCCCCAGAAGGCCGCCGCTGGCGGCGCTCCATAACGAGGACGACGATGCGCTATTTACCCATTGCTATTATGCTTGTGGCGGCGGTCAGCCTGACGGGCTGCGACCGGACGCGCCGCACGCTCGGCCTCAATAAGACGGTTCCGGACGAGTTCGCTGTCGCCACCCCGGCGCCGCTGGCGATTCCGCCGGATTTCAACCTGCGTCCGCCGGCGCCCGGTTCCGAGCGCACCGAAGAAGCGACCCCCGCTGAAGCCGGCCGCGCCGTGCTCCTCGGTCGTGCCCGTTTGCAGGACTACCAGCGTCGCGGCTTCACCGGCGGCGAAACGGCGATCCTCGGCCATGCCGGCGCCGACGCGGTGCTTCCGGATATCCGCACCACGCTCAGCAAGGAAGTCTCGACGTTCGCGCCGGAAGATCGCGCGTTCACCGACCGTCTCTTGTTCTGGCGCGAGGGCGGCGCCGGCGGCGCGGTGCTCGATCCGGCCGCCGAGATGAAGCGCCTCAATCAGAATGCCGCCGAAGGCAAGAAGCCGAACGAAGGCGCCTCGCCGGTGATCCGCCGCGGCGGCCGCGGGTTCCTCGGCACGCTCTAAGCGCGCTTTCCGTTTAAGGGATATTTTCCGGCGCCGGTGGGTCCATCGGCGCCGGAAGCGTTTCGGCGCGCGCCTTGTAAACGAACCCGAACAGGGTCGCGATCCCGAACAGCCAGATCATACTGACCGGTTGTTGCGCCACGGCGCGCACATAGGGGACGACGCCGGAAATCTCCGAACCGCGCACGGTCGCGATCACGGCGCCGACCATCCAGGCCAGCAGTTCCGCCAGAGCGCCCAGCAGCACGACCGCGAGTGTGATCACGATCATCGCCCCGGTCAGCCGCCAGACGATGTTTTTTGTCAGCGCCCAGGCGATGCGGAAACTCACCGGCGTATCGAGGGCGGCCAGCGCATACACCATCGATAGCCGCGTCGCGGTCAGGATGAAGAACACGAGGGCCGCGAAACCCAGCGGGACGAACACCAGCGCGATGGCGGCTTGTTCGCCCGCAATGGAGCGTACGGCCGCGCCGAGCCCGCCGATCACGACAAAGGCGGTCATCGCACCGATCCCCAGCGCAAGGATCGCGATGAGCTGCCACAGGAAAAGGCGCACCTCGAGGTGCGAGAACGTGAACATCGGACGCAGGGCCGCGTCTTCGCCATAGACCACGGTCCGGTACCAGGCGACGGTCGGCGGCAGCAGCACCAGGAGCTGTACGCCAAGCGCCGCGAACAGGACGGCGGACGGTTCGGATTGCGTGACGCCGAGGGCCAGAAGCAGCCAGTTCGCAAGGATGCCGATCACGACGGGGATCAGGCCGTAACGCTCCATCAGCCGCCGATGCGTCCAACAGTAGTCCAGGGCGTCCATGGCGGTTTGCCAGACGGGAAACTTCTCAGGCATCGTGTTCACGGCGCTGTTACCTTTCGCGGATGCGATAGAGAATAGGTGTGAACGCCCGGAATTCCTATCTTAGTTGTAACCGTGGATTTACGGCTTCGCTCCCCCCGGGCTATGGTTTCCGCCCGCCTCGATTCCCTTAAAAGACCGTCCAGGGAGCCTCATGTTTCGCATCATCGCTTCGTTGTTCGCGGCCCTCGTTTACCTGGCTGCGCCAAACGCCCGCGCCGAGGTTTACGGCGCCGAGACCTTCACCCTCGCGAACGGGATGCAGGTCGTGCTCATCCCGAACCACCGCGCGCCGGTGGTCAGTCACATGGTGTTCTATAAGGTCGGATCGGCGGATGAACCGCCGGGCAAGTCCGGCATCGCGCACTTTCTCGAACATCTGTTGTTCAAGGGCACGCCGCGTTTCCCTGAAGGCGCCATGACGGACATCGTCGCGCGCAACGGCGGCAACCAGAACGCTTTCACGACATACGATTTCACCGGCTACTATCAGAATATCGCCGTCGACCGCCTGCCCATGATGATGGACATGGAAGCCGACCGTATGCGCAATCTCACCCTCACCCAGAAGGACGTCGAGACCGAGCGCGAGGTGATCATCGAGGAACGCCGCATGCGCGTCGGCAACTCCCCGTCGGCGCTCCTCGGCGAGCGTATGGCCGCCGCCCTGTGGATGACCAACACCTACGGCATTCCCATCATCGGATGGGAGCACGAGATGCGCGGCCTCAACCTCGAAGACAACCTTGCGATCTATAAAGCCTACTATGCGCCGCATAACGCCATCCTGGTGGTCGCGGGCGACATCACCATGGAGAAGCTGAAACCGCTGGCCGAGAAATATTACGGCGCGATCCCGAAAAGCGGCGACCCGAAGCCGCGCGTGCGCCCGACGTTTCTCTATCAGAAGGCGCACACGCGCATTTCCATGACGCACGAGCGGGTGACGCAGCCGTCATGGAGCCGCCAGATCATCGCGCCCAGCTACAATGTCGGCGACCGCACGGATGTCCATGCGCTGGAGGTTTTCAGCGAGATCATCGGCGGCGGATCGACCACGAAGCTCTACCGTAAACTTGTGATCGAGGATCAGGTGGCCGCGGGCTTCAGCGCCGGATACGACACCGACGCGATTTCCTACGGCTCTTTCTATGTTTCTATGACCCCGAGTCCGGGCGTAAGTCTCGAACAGGCCGAAGCGGCCTATGAAAAAGCGCTGGCCGACCTGCTGGACAAGGGCATCACCGAGGCCGATGTGATCCAGGCCAAGAACCGCTTCGCCGCCCGCCTTGCCTTCGCGAAGGATTCGCCTATGTCCGCGGCGCGCGCGGTCGGATCGTCGCTGGCGTCGGGCATCAGCCTCGACGACATCGAGAATTGGCCCGAGGCCGTCAACAAGGTGACGCTTGCGCAAGTTCAGGCCGCCGCCCGGCGTCTGTTCGCCGAGAATTCCTCGGTCACAGGGTATCTCCTGCCAGAGCCTCAAGCGGCCGGAGGGTCGACGCCATGAAAATTTCATCCCTGCAGATCTCATCCCTGCTGATCTCATCCATGAAGGCGTTGTTCGGCCTCGCCGTCGCCGTCGGTCTTTTCACGGCGCCCGCCTTTGCGATCACCGTGCGCGAAGTGAAGAGCCCCGGCGGCATCACCGCTTATCTCGCCGAAGATCACACGACCCCGATTGTCGCCATCACCTTCGGCTTCAAGGGTGGATCGGCGATCGATCCGGACGCCAAGCTCGGTCTCTCCACGATGGTCACCTCGCTCCTCGACGAAGGCGCGGGCACGCTGGATTCCTTCGCTTTCCAGACCGAGCTCCAGGACCGCGCCATCACGCTGCGGTTCGGCGCTGATCCGGACTACATCACCGGGCGGCTGGTCACCACGACGCCGAACGCGCCGAAAGCCTATGAGTTGCTGCGGCTCGCCATGACCCAGCCGCGTTTCGATCAGGAACCCGTGGAGCGCATCCGCCGTCAGATTCTGGTCGGCATTCAGTCGCGGCTGGAGAGCCCGGGGCGCATCGCCGGCCAGCGTCTTGTGGAGGAGTTGTTCGGGACGCATCCTTACGCCCGCGAGGACGAAGGCAAGCCCGAGACGATCAAGGGCATCACGCCGGACGATCTCAAGGGTTGGGTGAAGTCCCGCTTCGCGCGCGACCGCCTGCTGGTCAGCGCGTCCGGCGACATCACCGCCGCCCAGCTTGGCGCGACGCTGGATCAACTGTTCGGCGGCCTGCCCGCGACGACCGGCCTCAAGGCCGATCTTCCCGCGGCCCCTATCGTGTCGCCGCCCGGCGGCGAGGTGATCCGCATTCCGAAGAACCTGCCGCAGAGCGTTGTGTATATCGGGCAGAAGGGCCTCATGCGCGAGGATCCCGATTGGTACACCAGCCAGGTCGTCGACTACACGTTCGGCGGCGGCAGCTTCGCCTCCCGCCTCATGGACGAAGTGCGCGAGAAGCGCGGTCTCGCCTACAGCGTCGGCACCGGGATGGCCCCTTATGACGCCGGCGCGATGATGATGGCCTCGGTCGGGACACGGGCCGACCAGGCCGAAGAAAGCCTGAAGGTGATCCGCGACGAGTGGCGCAAGATGCGCGACGGCGGACCGACGCAGGAGGAACTGAACGACGCGAAGCAGTATCTGACCGGCGCCTGGCCGCTGCGGTTCACCTCCACGGGCAGCATCGCCGACATTCTGCTCGCCGTGCAGCGCGACAATCTCGGGCTCGACTATATCGACAAGCGCAACAGCCTGATTGAAGGGGTCACGCTCGAACAGGCCCGGGCGCTGTCAAAGAAGCTCTACGATCCCGACAATCTTGTCGTGGTCATCGTCGGGCCGGATATGTCGAAAGCCGCGCCGGCAAAGGCCAAGCCCGCGGCGAAAGCGAAGTAGCGCTCTTCCGGAATAACGAGCGGCCCTTTCTCCTAAGAAAGGGCCGCTTTGTTTTTACTTCGGCGCTTTCGCCCTCCTTGTCTTTATTGCGGCGCCTTCGCCCTCCTTTTCTTTATTGCGGCGCCTTCGCCGCAGTGGCCTCGATTTCCACGAGGTAGTAGGGGGCGGCCAGCGCCGCGACCTGGATGGTCGAGCGCGCGACGAGGTTCTTATTGTCGGCCGATCCGAAATACATCCGGTAAGCCTCGTTCATGCCGGCGAAGTCCATCTTGCCGCCCAGCGCCGGATCGCCGACCAGGAACACCGTGAGTTTCACCACATCGGACATCGCGTATCCGCGCGCGGCCAGCGCCGCCTTGATGCGTTCGAGCACGGAGATTGTCTGGGTCTTGGTGTTGCCGAACGCGGCGAAGCTATCGGTCTTGCCCTCGGCGATCGGCGCCGGGACGATGCCCGACAGATACACCGTTTCACTGCCCGCCGGGACGACCACCGCCTGATGAATGATGGCGTTGGGCGCGGTGTGGCGCGCAATCTCGGCCGCCGCCGCGCCGTGCGCGGCGAGGAGGCCTATGGCCGCGATAAGGATGTGTGTCGGTGCGTTCACCTGAAGACTCCCTTGAGGTTGATTGGAAAACGGCGCTCCTTTCAATTTGCAGGAAGCCGGGCGGGTTGAAAATTCCGGATTGCGTGTGCCGGTCGCCTATTTTGTAAGCACTTGATTTATAAGGATTCCCCCTCGCAAAGTTTGGCAGCGCCGCCCGGGGTTGATATGGTGCGGGGCCTGTCGTCCTCATCTGGATCTGTTTCGTTCATGAACGCATCCCCCCTGACGGCGCTGCCGGCCTGGCAGGCGCTTCAAGTTCACGCGGCCGCCTTGGCGTCCACCCATATGCGCGACCTGTTCGCCGCGGATCCGGACCGCTTCGCGCGTCTGTCGTTCGCGTTTGGTCCTGTACGCGCGGACTATTCCAAGAACCGGATCACGCCCGAGACGATCGGCCTTCTGGCCGAGCTTGCGCGCGCGCGCGGCGTCGAGGCCGGGCGCGCGGCGATGTTCGCGGGTGAGCGCATCAACACCACCGAGAACCGCGCCGTCCTGCATGTCGCGCTGCGCAACCGCGAAGAACGCGCCATGAGCGTCGATGGCGTCGACGTCATGCCCGCGGTGCGTGCAACCCGCGCGCGCCTCAAGGCGTTCAGTGAGGGGATACGTTCAGGCCAGTGGAGGGGCGCCACGGGCAAGGTCATTCGTCACATCGTCAATATCGGGATCGGCGGCTCGCATCTCGGGCCGATGTTCGTGGCCGACGCGCTCAAGGACTTTCAGAAGCCCGGCATGACGGCGGCTTTTGTCTCCAACCCCGACCGCGCGCAGCTTGACGACACGCTGGCCGACATCGACCCGGCCGAGACGCTGTTCGTCATTGCGTCCAAGACCTTCACGACGGCGGAAACCACCGCGAACGCCGATGCGGCGCGGGCGTGGTTGACGTCGCGCCTGGGCGAGGCGGCGGTGGCCAAGCATTTCGCCGCGGTGTCGACGAATATCGATGCGGCCGTGAAATTCGGTATCCATGCCGACGCGGTGTTCCCGATGTGGGATTGGGTCGGCGGCCGCTACTCGGTCTGGTCGGCCATTGGTTTGCCCGTCATTCTCGTGTGCGGTTACGAGGCCTTCGATCAGTTCCTGGCCGGAGCGGAGGCCATGGACCGCCACTTTGAGACGGCCTCGCTCGAACAGAACTTGCCCGTGATCCTCGCGATGATCGGCGTCTGGTACACCGATTTCTTCGATGCGCCCGCGCTCGCGGTGATGCCCTACGATCACCGGCTCAAGCTTTTTCCGGCCCACCTTCAGCAGCTCGATATGGAGAGCAACGGCAAGGGCGTGACCAAGGACGGCGAGCCCGTCGCCACACGGACCGGACCGATCGTGTTCGGGGGCGGCGGATCGGACAGCCAGCACTCCTTCTTCCAGCTTCTGCACCAAAGCCCGCGCCTGATCCCCAGCGATTTCATCGTCGCGTTGAAGGGCGCCGACGGGACGGGTCCCAGCCGCGATCTCCTGATGGCGAACGCCCTGGCCCAGACCGAGGCGCTGATGAAAGGCCGGACCGAAGCCGACCTCGCCGAGACGCCGGAGGCCTTGCGCGCCCACCGCGCCTTTACCGGCAATCGCCCGTCCAACACCCTGCTTTTGGACGAAATCACGCCCTATGTGCTTGGCATGCTCATCGCCTTGTACGAACATAAAGTCTTCGTCCAGGGGTTGATCTGGGGGGTCAACTCCTTCGACCAGTGGGGTGTCGAGTTGGGCAAGGAACTGGCCAAGAGCCTCGCACCGGTGTTCTTCGAGAAAGTGCCGACCGCGGCGGACAGCATTTTGAAGACGCGCGACAGTTCGACCGCGGGGTTGGCGCTTGCCTACCTCCAGGCGAAAACGCAGCCGTAGGGACGCCCACGTGGCCATTCGCCTCCTTCCGCCGAACCTCGTCAACCAGATCGCCGCCGGCGAAGTGGTGGAGCGTCCTGCGTCGGCGCTGAAGGAATTGGTGGAGAACGCCATCGATGCCGGTGCGACGCGCATCGACGTCGTGCTGAACGACGGCGGCCGCTCGCTCATCGTCGTGACCGACAACGGCTGCGGCATGACCTCGCAGGAATTGATTGTCGCGGTGGACCGTCACGCCACCTCGAAACTGCCGTCGGACGACCTTCTGGATATCAACTATCTCGGCTTCCGGGGTGAGGCGCTGCCCGCCATCGGATCGGTGGCGCGCCTGACCGTCACCAGCCGCACCGCCGACGCCGACTCAGGCTGGTATGTGGTCGTGGCCGGTGGACGTAAAGACGGTCCGGTGCCCGCCCCGCATCCCCGGGGCACGCGCGTCGAAGTGCGCGACATTTTCTATGCGACGCCGGCGCGCCTGAAGTTCCTGAAGGCGTCGTCGACCGAACTCAGCTACGCCGTCGATGCGATCGAGCGTCTGGCCATGGCGCATCCCACCATCTCGTTCACCTTGAACGCCGACGGCAAGCAGCGTCTGAACCTTCCGGCCGGCAACACCCAAGGCGACCTGTTCGATATTCATCTTGAGCGCCTGTCGGCGATCCTGGGCAAGGAGTTCGGCGCGAACGCGGTGCCGGTGGCCGCCGAACGCGAGTCCTTAAAGCTCTACGGCTATATCGGCGTACCGACGTTCAATCGCGGCAATGCGCTGGCGCAGTATCTCTTTGTAAACGGACGGCCGGTGCGCGACCGGCTCTTGTCCGGCGCGGTGCGCGCGGCCTATCAGGATTTTCTGGCGGCCAACCGGCATCCTTACGTTGTGCTCTTCCTCGATCTGCCGCAGCGCGAGGTGGACGTGAACGTCCATCCGGCGAAAGCGGAAGTCCGTTTCCGGGATGCGGGTCTTGTGCGCGGCCTCATGGTCGGCGCGTTGAAGCACGCGCTCGCCGAAGCCGGACACAAGGCCTCCACGACGGTCGCCAACGCCGCGCTCGGGTCGTTCCGGCCCGGCCTGTTCGCGGGCGGCCCGGGCAACCAAGCGCCGATCAGCCACGCCGCGGCGCACGCCGCCTACGCCATGCAGGCGCCCGACGAGGCGCAGGGCTTCGCGGAAAGCGATGCGCCGTCCTTGTTCGCGCTGGCGCCCTCGGCGCCCGATGCGACGCCGGTGCCGGTGGTGGAGGCCGATTATCACTCCCATCCCCTGGGCGTCGCGCGCGCGCAGGTCCACGAGACCTACATCGTCGCGCAGACCGCCGACGGCATCGTCATCGTCGATCAGCACGCCGCGCACGAACGCCTGGTGTACGAACGGATGAAGGCGGCGCTCGGCAGCGGCGGCATCACCCGCCAGATCCTCCTGATCCCCGAGGTGGTCGAACTCGACGAAGCCTCCGCCGCCCGTGTGGCGGCGCGCGGACCCGAACTGGCCGAGCTGGGGCTGGTCCTTGAGGCGTTCGGCACGGGCGCCATCGTGGTGCGGGAAATCCCGTCCTTGTTGGGGGAAACGGATGTGCCGGGCCTGGTGCGCGATCTGGCCGACGATCTCGCCGCGACGGACGAAGCGCTCAGCCTGAAAGACCGTTTGGGCGACGTGTGCGGCACGCTCGCCTGTCACACCGCTATCCGGGCCGGACGGCGGTTGAACGGATCCGAGATGAATGCGCTGCTCCGGCAGATGGAGGTCACGCCCCACGCCGGCCAGTGCAATCATGGCCGTCCCACATACGTTGAGTTGAAGTTGAAGGATATCGAACGCCTGTTCGGGCGGCGGTGAGGGGAGCCGGGGGGATGATCGCGGAATTCTTTCGCTACCTGACCACCTTCGCGCCCGAGCGTACGCGCAAGTTCGGGTATCTGAAGCGCCTCATCGCGCTGGAATTTCGCGCGCGCCGCTGCGAGGCCGCCTGGGCCGAGCATCAGCGCAATTGCAAGGCTTTCATCACCATGGCGGCGGATCTGTGCGAGCATCAGCGCATCGCCGTGGTGCTCGGCTCCGGCCTTCTGCTGGAGGTTCCGCTGAAAGCGCTCAGCGACCGGTTCGAGCGCGTTTATCTCGTCGACATCTTTCATATGCCCCAGGTCGTGAGGGAGTCGAAGAAGCACTTCAACGTGAAACTCCTGACCGGCGACGTGACCGGCGTTTTCAAGGCCATGAAGGAGCGCCGCCCGCCGGGCCCGCATCATCCGGCCCCGCCGCCGTTGATCCCTCATTTGAAGGAAGCCGATCTCATCGTCTCGTGCAACTGCCTCACGCAGCTCGCCGGACCCTTCAACGCCTATTTCGAGGAGAACCGCGGCTTCTCCGATCTCGATTCCGACAAGGTCGCCTACCAGATCATGGAGCAGCACGCCCAGGCTATCGCCACGGAAGCCACCGGCATCGGCGTGATCATCACCGATACCGAACGCTTCGCCATGCAAGGCGATCACATCGTCTCGCGCGTCGATCTCCTGAAGGCGTTGAAACTGCCCATCACGCCGACGGTGGGCCACAACGAGGAATGGGACTGGATGGCCGCGCCCCACCCCGAAGATCATCCCAGCCACGATTACATCCATACCGTCGTGGCGAAGGTCTATCAGCGCAATATCTCGGACGAGGAGAAGGCCGCTGCCGAACTCCCGCCGACGCTGGAGGATGATCTGCCTCCGGAAGAAGCGGGCGATCCGCTCGGCGATATTATTCCCGAACGCTAAGCGGTTTTGCGGGGACGTCCGGCTTTGCGGATGTGATCGACCTCATCGAGGCCGATGCCGCGGTTCGTGGCCGCGCGCAGGCGGTCGTCGAAGGCTTGCGACGGCGCGTCGAAAAGCGCGCGGTAGGCGTCGCGGCGCGCCGCGTCGTCGACGCCGAGGCGCAGGTAGATGTCGTGCGGCGTCGCCAGCGGATCCTCGCGGCCCAGGGCGTTGGCCTTGTAGCTCGACCAGCGATAGACGTCCGGCGTCGCGGCCATGCCGGCGCGCACGGGGTTCATCTCGATATAGCGCGCGCAGGCGAGGAAATACTCGTCGCGGCTGATGACGCAGGAGCGATAACGCCCGTCCCACAAGGTGCCCGTGCGCGTCCGCGTGGCGTTGAAATAGCGCGTATAACGGATCCCGACGGACTGCATGGTGCGCGCGAGGGCGTTTTTCGCGTGCAGGGTCGCGAGCAGATGGATGTGATTGGTCATCAGCACGTAGGCGTGCACGGTAAGGCCGAAGGTCTTGGCGGCGTCGGTCAGCCAGGCGAGATAAAAGCCGCTGTCCTTGGCCGAGTCGAAGACCCGCCCTTTATTGTTGCCGCGCTGGATGACGTGAACGGTCATCCCCGGCGAAAGTCCCCGATTTCCCATCCAAAAATTATATCAGAGATAATTTTTGAGGCCTAGATACAACGATAAATATTATCTCAGAGATAATTAATGAGCTTATTTTAAAGGCGTTGGAGCAGCGCGACCGCGACGCGGCCGTAGGCCCGCCGGTCCAGGAGGGTGAAACCCGCCGCCGCGGGTACGGGTTCGCCCGCGTCGGTTTCCACCGCCGCCAGCGCGCCCGGGGTCAACCAGCCTTGCCGCGCGAGGCCCAGAAGCGCCGGTTCGCCCAGGTTCTCCCCGTAGGGTGGATCAAGCAGCGCGAGGTCGTGCGCGAAGGCCGCGCGCGGCAGGTGGGCGGCGTCGGCCGAGACCACCGTGCTCCTGTCCTCGGCGCCGAGCGCCGCGACATTGCGCCGGATGAGCGCGAGCGCGCCCGGATCGCGTTCGACGAAGGTGACGTGCGCCGCGCCGCGCGACAGCGCCTCCAACCCCATCGCGCCGGTGCCGGCGAAAACGTCGACCACGCGCGCGCCCTTCACGCCGACGCCGCTGCCGGCGCCGCCATGCATCAGGCGATTGAAAAGCGATTCCCGCACGCGGTCCGTCGTGGGGCGGATGGCGTCGCCTACCGGCGCCTCGATCAAACGTCCGCGCCAGACGCCGCCGATGATGCGCAGGCGGTTCGGCTTCGGCGGTCCGCCCGTGGCGTTCACCGGCGCTTCCGTTTGCGGTTGAGGCCCTTCGGCGCGGCTTCGCCCAACTGCTGGCGGACGACATGCCCCGGTACTTCCTCGACGCGTCCCGGTTCAAGCTTGCCTAGTTGGAACGGCCCGTAGGACACGCGGATCAGGCGCGTGACCGAAAGGCCCAGGAACGCCATCACCTTGCGCACTTCGCGGTTCTTGCCTTCCGTCAGCGAGACGGACACCCACACGTTGCTTTTGGCGGGGCCCTTGGTGGGATCGGTCTCGCCGTCGAGCGTCGCCGCGATCGGGCCGTAGCGCACGCCTTCCACCGTCACGCCGTCCTTCAGGCGCGCGAGCATCTTCGCATCCACACGACCATGCACGCGCACACGATAGCGGCGCATCCAGCCGCGCGACGGCAGTTCCAGCTCGCGCGCGAGATCGCCGTCGTTGGTGAGCAGAAGCAAGCCCTCCGAGTTGAGATCGAGGCGACCGACGCTCACCACGCGCGGCATGTCCGGCGGCAGCGCCTCGAATACCGTGGTGCGGCCCTTTTCGTCCTTATGCGTGGTGACGAGGCCGACCGGCTTATGGAAGCGCCACAGGCGCGCCCGGTCGGCCACCGGCAGACGCTCGCCGTCCACCAGCACCTCATCGTCCTCGGTCACGGTGCGCGCCGGTGTGTCCAGAACCTTCCCGTTCACCGACACGCGTCCCGCGGCGATCCACTTCTCCGCGTCGCGGCGCGAACACAGGCCCGCGCGCGCCATCACCTTGGCGATGCGCTCGCCCTTCTCGGCGTTCTCTTCTTTCTCGACTTTTTCCTTGCTCATGTGCGGCAGGCGTCCACGAAGGTCGCGAACAGTTTTACGTCCGCAGGGCTGATGTGGAATTCCGGATGCCATTGCACGCCGACGCAGAACTTGCGCGTCGGGTCCTCGACGCCTTCCACCACGCCGTCAGGTGCCACGGCATCGATCACCAAACCTTTCGGCATATCCTTCACGGCCTGATGGTGCGCGCTGTTCACGGGCAGCTTCGTCGCCCCGCCTACAGCCTTATGCAGCACCGTGCCTTCCTTCACCGTCACGTCGTGGCCGGGCTCGTGGCGCGGGTTTGGCTGTTCATGGGCGAGGGGATTACTGATTTCGTCCGGGATGTGCTGGATCAACGTGCCGCCCAGCGCCACGGCCAGCAACTGCTGTCCGCCGCAGATGCCGAGGATGGGTTTGTTGGCGGCCAGCATCGCCCGCGTGATCGCGAGTTCAAAATCCGTGCGGCCTTCCTTCAGCGTCACTTTCGGGTGGCGCTCGGCCGCGCCGAACAGCTTGGGGTCCACGTCGAAGTTACCGCCCGACACCACGATGCCGTCGATCATCTTCGCGTATTCCGCGACGAGGGAGAGTTCATGCGGCAGTACCACCGGCACGCCGCCGGCCTCGCGCACGGCCGCGCAGTAATTCTGCCGCAGGGCGTACCAAGGATACTTGGAATACCCGCCGGGTTCTTCGCTGTCGGCCGTAATGCCGATGATGGGCTGTTTCATGGGGCTCTCTTAGCATGAAGGCCGCGGCGCCCGAAAGCGCCGCGGCCCTTGTTTTTAACGGTTATCGAGCTGTGGCCGCACCGCCATGAGGCCGTCGCGTGTGATGCGATAGGGGCCTGAGGCGTGTGAGGCGATCAGCCTGCGGGTCTTCAGCCGTTGGAAGACGCCGAGGGTGCAGTCCGCGAGGGCCCAGCCGTCGCGGTTGTAGCAGGTCGCTTTATTGACCTTTCCCTTTTCGTCTTTCTCGACATGAATGGCGCCGCCCTGCGCCAGCGCATGCAATGTGCGTTGTTCGCCGCGTGAGATATTCACGAGGGGTGTATCCTTGAAATGTCGCTGGAACGGCGGTTCGCGTTTGGCGAACCGCGGGCACACGACGGCTGTCAGCGTCTCTCGGAGGAGACAAACGCCGGGCCGTCAGTTAGGCAGCGACACTCTCGGACATAAACATCCAATACCTCTGGATGAAGGGAGCGGACGGATACAGCCGCTCAGGCGGCCGTGTCAAGAAAACCTAGAGCAGGTCGTCCAGGTTTGGCAGCGGGGCCGGCGACTGATAGGCGTTCGCGCCGCGCTTTTGTTTTTGCGGCGCGGCGACGGCCGGATCGCTGTTCGCGCGCATAAGAGCGGCGGTGAAGTCTTGCCCCTGAAGGCCCGCGGGCGAGGCCATCTGGCCGTAGATGTCTTCTTCGCCTTCGTCGTCGACCATCTGCATGGGGCGCATGGCGATCAGTTTCGCCATCTCCTCCAGCACCATCATCTGCACCATCTTCTTGGTGATGGTCTCTTCGTCGTTCATGCGCGCGAAGCCGCGGGCAAGGTAGGCGCTAGCGGCGCGCGATTTCGCGACGGCCGGTTCAGAGGCGGCGGTCTGCGTTTCGGCCGGCGCACCGGCGTCGGCGAAACGGTCCATCTGCAAGGTGAAGCGTTCGCGTACGATCTCCACGACGTCGGCCGCGCTGCGCGCCGCGCCGCCGGGCGTATAGAAAATCGAACGGTTGGCGTTCGCGGCGGCGGGCAACAGGCTCGCGGCTGCAGTGTCGGGCGCGTCTTGCGCGGCGCCCAGGATCGTCGAGGCGCCCGAAGCGCCCAGGAAATGCGCGAGATAGAGATCGGCGGAATCCGGCAGGCGGCCCAACTTGTTCTCAAGCGTCGCGGCGTTGTCTTGCGCATAGGCGGCGGCCATGAGGCCGGAGGCTTCGGGGTCTTCCCGCAGGTCGAGCAGGCGGCGCTCGGCGGCGGCGTCCTTCACCACCGTCTTGCCACCGTCGGTGACCGTGATCTTCTGCGCGAGATCGCCATAGCCGTACTGGCTGCCGTAGCGGTGCATCATGTCGAGCCATGTACCGCGTGTGAATTGGAACAGGCCCGTGGCCGACGATGTGCGCGCCTGAGCGTCCGCGTCCAGGCTGCTTTCCTGCGCGGCCTTGGCCACGAGATACTGGAAGCTGACGCCGCTTTTGGCGCTGGCGGCCTGCAGGCCCTTCAGCGTGGAACGCTCCACCGCCTGACCTGCGATTTTGACGACGTCATTCAAGGGTTGGACCATGGGCCCCAGTCCGGATAAAGGTGGTGGCCAAGCCTAATTACCAATTCCTTAGCAATCGTTAAAAAGCATCTATGTCATTGGTTTCAAATGACTATATGAGCCTGGCGTTCCGCGAGGCCGAAGCCGCCGAGGCCCGGGGCGAGGTGCCGATCGGCGCGGTCGTGGTCGGCCCGGACGGCGCGGTGCTCGCGTCCGCCGGCAACGAAGTCGAGGCGCGCAACGATCCCACGGCGCACGCCGAGGTGCTGGCCATCCGTGCCGCCGGCGCGAAGCTGGGCGCGCCGCGCCTTGTCGGCTGCGATCTTTATGTGACACTCGAACCTTGTCCGATGTGCGCGACCGCCGCGTCCCTCGCCCGTCTCCGCCGGGTGGTGTTCGCGGCCTACGATCCCAAGGGCGGCGGCGTCGAACATGGGCCGCGCGTTTACAGCCAGCCCACCTGTCACCATGCCCCGGAGGTGGTGGGCGGCGTCGAAGCCAGCCGCGCGGAAACCTTGCTCAAGGCTTTTTTCGCCCAGCGGCGCTAAGCGGTGTTAGGATCGCGGCCATGAAACACGTCCTTCTCGTCACGGCCCTGATGCTCGGTTTCGCCGCGCCCGCGTGGTCCGCCGCGCCCGCAAGCGACGAGGACGCGGTCGGTTACGGCGGCGCGAAGATCCAGATGATGCCGATGATGGTGCCGTACCGGGTGCCGTCGGGCGTGCGTTACCATGTCCTGACCCTGCGCATGGTGCTCGCACCCAATCCGGACACGGAACGCGCGGCCTGTTTCATGATCCCGATCCTGCACGAGAAGATTTTGCTGGCGCTTTACGACGCGAAACTTCAGCAGGCGGATTTTTCCGGCCAGCGCCTCGACGTGCTGCGCGAGAAAATCCTCCAGGTGGCGATTTCCAACACGGACAAAAGCTATTTCACGGGCGTCGAGTTCCTCGACGACCAGTCCATGTTGCCGCCGTCAAGCGACATCAAGACGTCGACGTCGCTCGATCCCCGCTCCGCGACGCTCTCATCGCAGTGCAAGTGATTTCGGCCTAAGCGCGTTCGCGCGCCACCGCGCGCCAGCCGATGTCGCGGCGGCAGAACCCTTCCGGCCACGTGATCTTGTCCACCGCCTGATAGGCGCGCTTTTGCGCCTCGCTCACGGTCTTGCCTGTGGCGGTCACCGCCAGCACGCGGCCGCCGTTGGCGACAATCACCTTATCCGCGCCGCGCGTTTCTTCCTTCGTGCCGGCGTGGAACACCTTCGCGCTTTCGACGGTCGCGGCGTCCTTCAGGCCCGCGATCACCGTGCCCTTGCGCGGCGTGCCGGGATAGCCTTCGGCGGCCATGATGACCGTCAACGCCACCTCGTCGTGCCAGCGCAGGTCGAAATGCGCGAGCTGTCCGTCGGCGGTCGCGACCAGCGCGGGCAGCAGGTCGGACTTCAGGCGCATCATCAGCACTTCGCATTCCGGGTCGCCGAACCGCGTGTTGAATTCGATCACCTTCGGTCCGTCCTTGCCGATCATCAGGCCCACGAACAACACGCCCTTGAACGGCGTGCCTTCCGCGACCATGCCGTTCACCGTCGGCGTCACGATCTCCTTCATGATGCGTTCATGCATCGCCGCGTCCACCACCGGGGTCGGCGAATAGGCGCCCATGCCCCCGGTGTTGAGTCCGGTGTCGCCGTCGCCGACGGCCTTATGATCCTGCGCGGCGGCGAGCGGGATCGCCGTCGTCCCATCCACCAGCACGAAGAAACTCGCTTCCTCGCCGTACAGGAATTCCTCGATCACCACTTCATTGCCCGCGGCGCCGAACGCGCGGTCGGTCATGATCGCGTCCACGGCGGCGTTCGCCTCGTCCGCCGTTTGACACAGGATCACGCCCTTGCCCGCCGCGAGGCCGTCGGCCTTCACGACGATGGGCGCGCCCTTCGCGGCGATGAACGCCTTGGCCGCCGCGGCGTCCTTGAAACGTCCGTATCCCGCCGTCGGGATGTCGTACTTCGCCAGGAGATCCTTGCTGAAACCCTTCGAGCCTTCCAACTGCGCGGCCGCTTTGCTCGGGCCGAAGGCTTTGACGCCCACCGCCGAAAGCCGGTCCACGAGGCCCGCTACCAGTGGGGCCTCGGGTCCGACGACCACAAAGTCGATGCGCTCGCCCTGGGCGAATTTCACCAGGGCGTCGAGGTCCTCCGCTCCGATGGCGACGCATGTCGCGACCTCGGCGATCCCCGGGTTGCCCGGCGCGCAATACAGCGCATCGCACAAGGGCGAGGCCGAAATCTTCCAGCACAACGCATGTTCACGACCGCCGCCGCCGACCACCAGTACGCGCATTCCACCGTTCCTATCCTGGACCGTTCCTTTGAAGTTCGGGCAGTGGCATAACAGAGCCATGAGCGACATGCTATCCCCACGGGACGCCCCCGGTTCCGACCACAATGCGCCCCCGCTGACGGTATCGGAGCTGTCCCAGGCCCTGAAGCGCACGGTCGAGGACACCTTCGGATTCGTGCGGGTGCGCGGCGAGATCTCCCAGCCCAAGGTCGCCAGCTCCGGCCATTGTTACCTGCGCCTCAAGGACGAGAACGCCGCCCTCGACGGCATCATCTGGCGCGGCGCCATGTCCAAGCTGTCCATCCGCCCGGAAGAGGGGATGGAAGTGATCGCGGTGGGCAAGCTCACCACCTATCCCGGGCGCTCCAGCTACCAGATCATCATCGAAAGTTTGGAACTCGCCGGTCAGGGCGCGCTCCTGAAACTGCTCGAGGACCGGCGCAAGAAACTCGCCGCCGAAGGTCTGTTCGACGACGGGCGCAAGAAACCTCTGCCGTTTCTGCCCGGCGTGATCGGCGTCGTGACTTCGCCCACGGGTGCGGTGATCCGCGATATCCTCCATCGTATCCGCGAACGCTGCGGCACTCACGTCATCGTGTGGCCGGTGCGCGTGCAGGGCGAGGGCTCGGCCGATGAAGTGACGGCGGCCATCAACGGCTTCAACGCGTTGCCCGAAGGTGGCGCGATCCCGCGGCCCGATCTCATCATCGTCGCGCGCGGCGGCGGTAGTCTCGAAGACCTGTGGAGCTTCAACGAGGAGAACGTGGTGCGCGCCGCGGCCGCCTCGCGCATCCCGCTCATCTCCGCCGTCGGGCACGAGACCGACTGGACCTTGATCGACTACGCGGCCGATCGCCGCGCGCCGACGCCCACCGCCGCCGCCGAGATGGCGGTGCCCGTGCGTCTCGATCTTCTGGCCAATGTGCAGCAGCGCCATGGACGCCTGGTGCAGGCGGTCACGCGTCTGCTCAGCGAACGGCGCATCCATCTCGAAGGTCTGATCCGCGGCATCCCGCGCCTCGACACGATCGTCGCGCAGAAGACGCAGGATCTGGACGCACTCGGCGAGCGCCTTTCCCTCGGCCCGCGCAGCCTCTTGCAGACCAAGGGGCACGAACTCGCGGTGGTTGGCGCAAAACTCAATCTCGAGCATTTCCGCCGCGACATCGCCCGTCATGGCCGGGACGTTGACACGCTCTCCCAGAGATTCGCGGGCGCGGCGGGGCGTTATGTCGCGGACCGTGTGACAAAACTGGACTCGCTCGCGGCGCGCCTTGAATCCATCTCGCCCTACAATGTGCTCAAGCGTGGCTACGCGCTGGTGCGCGGCGCGGACGGCCAGCCGATCACATCCGCCGCCGGGGCCGCCCCTGGCGCCGCCATCGAACTCGAATTCGGCGACGGCCGCGTGAACGCACGCCTCGAGGGCGGCGGCGCGCGCCCGCAGACCAAGTCCGCCAAGAAGCCCGATCTCGGCCAAGGAACGCTGTTATGAGAACCGTCCTGATCGCGGCGCTTCTGTTCGCCACGCCCGTATTCGCGCTCGATGTCGCCATCGGCGGCAGGCTGGAGCAGGGCGGTCTTGTCATCGGCGCCGCGCCGCCGGGCGCGTCGGTCACCGTGGGCGAGCGCCGCGTGCCGGTCTCCGCCGACGGCGCATTTTTTGTCGGCCTCGCGCGCAACGCGCCGGCCAGCATCGACCTGAAGATCGAGACGCCCGCCGGCGAAAGCGCGGTGCGTACGATCGCGGTCGCGCCGCGCGACTGGAAGATCGATCGCGTGGACGGCGTCCCGCAAAATCTCGTCACGCCCGATCCCGAGACCGAGGCCCGCATCGCCGAGGACAGCAAGCTTCTGCGCGCCGCCCGCGCGCGCCTTGAAACCCAGGCCTACTATCGCACCGGCTTCATCCGGCCCGCGACGGGGCGCATCTCAGGGGTGTTCGGAAGCCAGCGCATCTTGAACGGCGAGCCGCGCAACGTGCACGCGGGACTCGATGTGGCCGCACCCACCGGCACGCCCATCAAAGCCGCGGCGGACGGCGTGGTCACCCTCGCCAACCCCGGCATGGTGATGTCGGGCGGCACGGTGCTCATCAATCACGGCTACGGCCTGCAAACCAGCTATATCCACATGAGCCGCCTCGATGTGCGCGACGGTCAAGCGGTGAAGCAGGGTGACGTCATCGGCGCCATCGGCGCGACAGGCCGCGCGACCGGCCCGCATCTTCACTTTTCGATCTTGTGGTTCGACACCAGCCTCGATCCCGAAACCATCCTCGCGCTGATGCCCGCGGCGAAGGACTAACTTTTCAAGACGCGGTCGAGCAGCGCATCCAGCGCCGCGGTGTCCTGCCACTCCACACCGACCGACAGCACGTTCACCTGCTGGCGTTGATCGGGCGCAAGACGCACCGCGTCCTTTTCCGTCGTCACCGGCAAGGCGTCGATGGCGTAGGCTTCGTCCAGGATCGGCTGGATGTCGGCCACATCGAACGCATAGTGATCCTGGAACGGATGGAACGCCGTCACGCGTGCGCCGATCTCCACCAGGGCGTAGTAGAACTTCTCCGGATCGCCGATGCCCGCGAAGGCGACGACGCGTTCGCCCGCCAGCCGCGCCCGCTCCGGCCCCGGTACAAGCCGCGCCCGCAGCACCGGCAGATGTTCGCGGAGTTGCTCCGTAAGATGATAGGGGTCATCGCCCATGACGACGGCCGCATGGGCCCTGGCCAGGCCGTCACGCACGGGCTCGCGTAAAGGGCCTGCGGGGAACAGGCGGCCGTTCCCAAACGCGGCGCGGCCGTCGACGACGATCAGCGACAGATCCTTCGCAAGGCTTGCGTGCTGATGGCCGTCGTCCATCACCAGGACATCCGCGCCGTCGGCGGCGGCCGGCGCGGCGGCGGCGGCGCGCACCCGCGACACCCACACCGCGCCGTTGCGCGCGTGCAGAAGCGCCTCGTCGCCCACCTCGTCGACCGTGTGCTGGCGCGTGTCCACCCGCACCGGTCCCTTGAGGCTGCCGCCGTATCCGCGCATCACCACGGCGGGCGTGCGGCCTTTCGCGGCCAGGCGCCGCACGATGGATGCGGTCACCGGCGTCTTTCCTGTTCCGCCCGTTGTCAGGTTGCCGACGCAAATCACCGGCACACCGGCGCTTACCGACGGCGCGCGCAGCGCGCGGCGCGTGGTGATGTGCCCGACGATGCGGCCGAACGGGTCCAGGAACCGCGACAGGACGTTGTCGGTCTTCCAGAAATCAGGCGCTTGCATCGACAAGGTCCGTAGAAAGGGGCGCCGGTTGAATGGGGGTGTGCCCGACAAGGTGATCGGCTTCGGCGCTCACGCGCGTCAGTTCCGTCTCAAGGCGTTCGCGGACGATCGCGGGATCGTCGCCGCTCGCGACAGAGATGGGATCGCCCCACACCATCGCGCCGTCGCCGAAAGGAAGCGCCACAATCAACTTGTCCCAGGTGTTCATGACGATGCGTCGGCTGACCGACACAGCCGCCGGCACGATGGGCGCGCCCGAGAGGCGGGCGAGCGCGACCGCGCCGTCGGAGGCGCGCATGCGGGGTCCGCGCGGTCCGTCGGGCGTGATGCCGACGCTCACCCCGTTCTTGATCAGACGCACCAGGCCGCGTAAGGCCTCGCTGCCGCCGCGCGTGGATGAGCCCGCGACCGTCTCGATGCCGAAGTGTTTCACCGTGCGCGCAATCAACTGGCCGTCGGGATGCGACGAGATCAGCATGTGGAACGGCCGCGCCGACGGCCAGCAATAGGGCATCATGGCCAGCCGGTTGTGCCAGAAGGCGACGATGACGGGCCTCTCGCCGGCCCACGCGCCGCGCGCCGCGGCCTCGTTGACCGTTTTCCAGCGGGTCGTGCGCTTCACCAATGCGATATGCGCCGCCAGGGTTGCCCCCACCATCCGTTGCACGGTGGGTTTGCGGCCGGCGCGTTTAAGCAGTTTTCCCAACGATGGTCCTGTTGCGTCTCTGAAGGTGTTTAAGAGACAATAGAGCGTCGTGCGAAAAAGTGGGAACCGGTTTTTCGCGAGAACGGCGCGACCAAACAATAACGTAGAGAAAGCCTTCTGATTCTAAGTTAACGCGGCCGCTCTCCTGTTACCCTTTCATCTGGGAAAAACACATGCCGTTCTTGCGGATTCTTCTGGTGCTTGTCGCCGTATTGGCGGCGATTGTCGTGGGGCTTGCGCTTTTGCGCCCCGATCCAGAGGCCGAACCTGCGCCGCCGTCGCGTGTGGAATCCGAAACGCCCGGCCCGCGTCCGGCGGTCGCGCCGCCGACGTTCCAGCCGGATCGGCAGGTCATGACGCCCGCCGACGCCTCCAGCCCCGCCGAGATCACGGCGCAGGAAGCCGCCGAGGCTCAGGCGCGTCTCGAGAAGGAGCAGCAGGAAGAAATGATGGGCGCGCCCTAGGTTTGAGCCGCTGAGGTCAAACTGGGGCCGCCGCCGGGGCGCTGGGCGACGGCGGTGTGCGCGGCGGGAAGAAGACTCCCGGCGGGAACGGCCGTACGTTGTCCAGGAACTGCGCGGTGCTCGCGGCCCAGGAATATTTCTCCGCATGGGCGCGGCAGGCCTCGGGCGAGGCCTTCAGCGCTTCGCGCACCGCGACCTCCAGGTCCTCGTGCAGGCAGCCCACCGGCGCGTCGCCGATGACGTCCAAGGGCCCCGCGACCGGATAGGCCGCCACCGGCACGCCGCAGGCCAGCGCCTCCAGCAGCACAAGGCCGAAGGTGTCGGTCAGGCTCGGGAAAACGAACACGTCCGCCGCGGCGTAGTAGCGCGCGAGGTCTTCGCCTTGCTTCAGACCTACAAAACGCACGTCCGGATATTTTCGCGCGAGCTGCTCCATCTGCGGGCCGTCGCCCACCACCACCTTGCTCTTGGGTTCGGGCAAGGTCAGGAACGCCTCGATGTTTTTCTCCACCGCCACGCGTCCGACATACAGCGCGATGGGGCGCGGCAGGTCGAGGAAATCTTTCTCGCGTGGGCGGAACAAGCCCGTATCAACGCCGCGACTCCAGCGTTTGATGTTGTTGAAGCCGTGACTCGCCAACTCGTTCTCGACCGTTTGCGTCGCAACCATCACCGCCGACGAGGGACCGTGGAACCAGCGCATGGTTTTGTAGGTCCACGCCGCCGGGATGGGCGTGCGGGCCGCCAGGTATTCCGGGAACTTGGTGTGGAAGGCGGTGGTGAAGGGGATGCCTCGGCCGACGCAGTACCTTCGTGCGGTCAAGCCGAGGGGGCCTTCCGTCGCGATATGCACGACGCAAGGCCGGAGACTTTCGATGATCCGCGCCATCTTGCGGCCGGGGAACAGCGCCAGGCGGATCTCGGGGTAGGTGGGGCAGGGCACGCTGTTGAATTGCTCCGGCGAGATCATCACCGGTTCATATCCGTCGGCGGCCAGATGTTCTTTCAGCGTCGTCAGCGTCCGGACGACGCCGTTGACCTGTGGGTGCCAAGCGTCGGTGACGATGAGGATGCGCATGCGTCTTCCCAGGGTGTTGGCTAGGTTGTTGGCTCGAGCGCGGTCAGGATCGGTTCCACGACCGGGTCGTCGTCACGCGCCACCTCGGTCGGCAGCACGCCGCGCATTTCCGCCCAGTCGATGATCTCCCAGCGGCCGTCGTGGTGTTCGGCCAGGGCCGTGCAGCTTTCCACCCAGTCGCCGTCGTTCAGGTAGGCGACGCCTTCGATGGTTCGGATTTCGGCGTGATGGATGTGGCCGCACACGACACCGTCGGCGCCGCGCTCGCGCGCCGTGCGCGCCATCGTCTCCTCGTAGCAGGAGATGAACTGCACCGCGTTCTTCACCTTGTGCTTCAGGTATTTCGACAAGGACCAGTACGGCTGGCCCATCACGCGGCGGAAGGCGTTGTACCAGGTGTTCAAGGTCAGCGCGGCGACGTAGGCGTGATCGCCCAGCACCGCCAGCCACTTCGCGTACATCATCACGCCGTCGCACTCGTCGCCGTGCATCACCAGGAAGCGCTGGCCGGACACCGTTTCATGGATGTCGTCGCGGCGGACTTTGATCTGTCCGAATTCGTGATCCAGGAAGTCGCGGGCGAAACTGTCGTGGTTGCCGGGGATGTAGATGACCTCGGTGCCCTTGCGCGCCTTGCGCAGAAGCTTTTGCACCACGTCGTTGTGCGCCTGGGTCCAGTACCAGGTCTTCTTTAAGCGCCATCCATCAATGATGTCGCCGACGAGGTACAGCTTGTCAGATTCTGTATGTTTAAGGAAATCGAGGAGGAAGTCGGCTTTGCAGCCGCGTGTGCCCAAATGAATATCGGAGATGAAAAGCGTCTTGAATTTCAGCGGGTGCCCGATATCGCGCAATACAAAGCTCCTCAATAACCAGTGCGCGCGCTCCATGTATGTGAGGTCGATTCACATGCCTAGGGGGGCGACCCCTGTTTTCCCGAACTCTTCATCGTCTTGAAACAGAAGTGTCACTTTGAGCGGGAGTCGGCATACTGTAAGCGGAGGCCCCATGGAAAATGCCGCTTCCGCGGGTGTTTCGTCCGCGTCTCATCGTCACATAATTGCAATATTCAATCCGGCCGCCGGACGGAATCGGCGTCAACGGTTCGACGAAATCGTGAACCTTCTGCGAAAAGAAGGCTGCCGGGTGGATGTGCGCACGACCGAACGCCCCGGCCACGCGGAACAGATGGCGCGCGCGCTGTCGTCGGCCGATGTGGATCTCGTGGCCGCCGCGGGCGGCGACGGTACGATCAATGAAGTGGTGAATGGACTGCGCGGCACAGGGGTGGCGCTCGGCATCATTCCCCTTGGGACCGCGAATGTGGTCGCCGACGAAATTGGACTGCGCAAGGATGCCGCGACCGTCGTGCGCGCGCTTGTCTACGGTCCGCTGCGGCCGATCCATGTGGGCCTGTGCAACGGCCGGCGCTTCGTGATGATGGCTGGAGTTGGGTTCGACGCCAACGTCGTCAGCCGGGTATCGCTCACGCTGAAGAAAATCATGGGACCGTTCGCCTACGTGTGGACCGCGGGCCTCCAGGGGTTCCGGGATCCCTTCGCCGCTTGTGCGGTCACCATCGACGGCAAGGCCGAACGCAGCGTCTCGGTGGTGGCGTGTAATGGCCGCCGGTACGGCGGCCCCTTTGTCGCCGCGCCCAAGGCCGCGCTCGCCGACGACAGTTTTCAAGTTGTGCTGATGAAGGGGCGCGGCTGGTTCAGCGTGGCGCGCTACGGCGTGTCGCTGATCTTCGGCCGTATCGCCATGTGGCCGGACGTTGCGGTCATTGCGGGACGTACGCTCGTCGTCGACGGCGCGCCCGGGCAGGCGGTGCAGGCCGACGGCGACATCATCGCCGCGCTGCCGGCGCGGATCGAGATCGACCCCGAGCCGGTGCGCCTCGCGTATCCGGTTTAGACGCGGCTACGGCGCCACGAAACGCGTCGCCTCGCCGTTCCAACAGCGGTCCAGCGTGTTTTTCGCCTGATCGTCGTCAAGCACGGCCAGTCTGAATTCCAGCACCGACCGCAGCTCCGTCATGGCGCCCGCGATTTTGAACGGCTGCGCGAGCGCGCCCGCAATGCGCGCCGCCGCGGCGCGGGCGTCGACCTCGCCTGCGTAGTCCGTCAGAATCAGGCCGTAGTCGTCGTCCCGCAGGTGGGCGAGAACGTCGCCGCCCCGCAAACAGTTCCGCATGCGCTGGGCCGCCTGCCGCGCGACGCTTGGCTTTTCCTCCCGCGCGATCTTCATGACCGCCGACGACAGGGCCGCCAGGCTGAACACCATAATCGCCGTTTCCTTGCCCTGGCGCTTGCGCCGCGCTTGCGCCTGACGCGCGTTGTCCAGGAACACACGCATGGTGGGCAGGTTGGTCGTCAGGTCGTGCGAGGCGCTGACCTTGCCGTAGTCCTGCAAGGTCGCCGCCAGGCGGCCCGCGAGCGTGCGCATCATGTTCGCCGCGATAGCGCTGTTTTCTTCGATCAGGCGCAAAAACACGTCGGAGGCGATCACCACCATTTTCGCCGCGCTCCGGGCCCGGATGCTGGTGGTGCGCGGCACCTTCGACAGAAGCGCCATTTCGCCGAACACCTGATTGGCGCCAAGGGTCGCCACGATCCGCGGTCCGCCCATGGACTCCAGGATCACATCGACTTCGCCCTCGATGATCACATAGGCGTTGTCGCCGCGTTCGCCCTGACGGAACACATGCTGTCCCTCGTCGAAGGAGGCGTGCTCGCTGGTGAACGCCAGCAACTTCAGTTTCGAGCGGTCGATGCCGGCGAACAAGGGGATGCGCTGGAAGATGGCGACCACTTCGTTCAGGCCGACCTCGCTTGCGCCCGTGTCGGTGTCGGTCCCGCCCGGGGCGGGGACTTCGGCGTCCACATGCTCCACCGTCCGCTCCTCCGCCGCCGCGATCTTGCCGCGGTCCATACGGAAGACATGCTCGAAGAACGGCGCGCGCCGGTCGGTGGGCTCGATCAGCACCAGCGAACGGTCGCTGGCCGTGCCCTTGATGCGCGCGAAAATGGTTTCCTGTTCGGCCGGGTCGATGGCCGTGAAGGCGTCGCTTAGGATCAGGATATCGGGACGCTTCAGTAATGCGCGGGCCAGCGCCAGTTTCTGGCGTTGGGATACCGACAGCCGCGATGCGCCGACTCCGATGTCGAGCCCCAGGCCCGCCGCGATCACGTCGCCCCGCAGGTCCATACGGTCGAACACGTCGGCCAGCAGCGGCGCGATTGCGGGCGCGCTGTCGGCGCGGTTGGTCGCGACTTTGCCGAAGATGACGTTGTCGGCGATGCTGCTCGCGGCGTTGTAGGTCTCTGCATCGAAGAATTGCACTGCGCCCTGCAGGTCCGCGGGCAGCGTCTGCGCGAAGACCTTACGGGCGTGCAGCAGCCGGGCCTGCATCTTGGCGTCGATCAGGCCGACGTGATGCTGGTTCACCACCAGCTTGAAGGGTAGCGCCAGCAGAAGCGCGCGGTCCTCGGCTTTCAATTGGGCGATGCCGTGCGTCTCGGCGCGGCGCAGAATAGTTTCAAACAGCGGCAGGTCCTCGCCGCCGATGAAGCTGAACCGCGCGAAGAATTCATGGCCGGGCGGCAGGTCGCGGAAGATGTCGATCATGGTCGCGGCCAGCTTGCGGCCGCGTTCCAGGAATTCCTCCGTCAGCCCCACGTCCTCGATCACCTTCAGCATGAAGGTGTTGTGGCTCAGGTTGTCGATCGCGAAGTACGGCCCGACCGGCGTTCCGAACAGAATGTTCTCCGCTACCGACGCGTTTTTCATGTAGGTGTCGGCGTCGAACGGTGTGATCAGGCCGCTCATGTTTTCGGCCAGCACACGCGCGCGGAAGGCCGCGCGCGCCGCGATCAGCCGCGCCGCCAGCCCGGGTTGGCTTTGCGGATCGATGGCCCGCCGCAGGCCCATGTCATAGACGTCCTGCTCCAGTCCGACGATGCGCAACGTTTCGATGATGCGTGCGGTCAAGGCCTGCGGGCCCAGGCAGCCCGCCGCCTCGTAGTCGATCCAGTCGGCGTCGAAATCGTAGGCCGAATTCCCCGCGCGCACCGCCTCGCGCAATTCGGCGCCCAGGATCCCGGTGCGGTCGCCGGGCCGATGCATCAGTGGATAGATCAGCGCGTCCCGCAGTGTGCCGCCGTGGAAGTGGGTCTGCGGTCCGACGTAAGCCATGCGCCGTCCCGTCACGCTGTCCGGCTGTTCGGCGAGGTTGCGATCGCCCGCCGCGAGCAGGCCGGCCGCGGGTGCGATCTGGCGCGCGAACGCCTGGCCCAGCTCCTCGGCCCCGCTGCCGCCGCCGCCGACGATCAAGGCGTGCACCGGCAAGGCCAGCGACATGGTGACGCCGTCCACGGCGCGCAGGCCGTCGTCGGCCTCGATAATCAGATTGGAGGCCGACAGCGTGCCCTTGTTGAAGCCCGTTTCGGAGGCGTCGCCCGCCAGGCGCTCGCGCTCCAACAGTCCCGGCGGCTCGAAGAACTCCCGCAGTTGGCCGTACTTCACCCGCGCGTCGGCGGCTTTTTGATAATAGTCGATCAGGTCCTTATAGGGCGCGTACATGTCCTTGTAGGCCGCCAGCACCGCCACCAGCGCGCCCAGCGAGATATCGCCTTTGATGACCAGCACGCCGCCGATGGACAGGAAGAAGAACGGGGTCAACTGCGAGAAGAAGGTGTTCAGGATGTTGACAATGTAACGGTTGGATTGGATTTCCACCCGCGTCTTGAAGATCCCGCCCAGGCGCTTCGAGAAGTCGGCGAGTTCATATTGCGATGTGTCGTGGCCGTGAATTTCGTTCACCCCGTTCACCACGTCGCCGACGCGCTGCGAGATCTGGCGCACCGCGCTCACTTCGTCGCGCTGCAACAAATTGATGCGCCGCTGGAACTTGGGGATCAGGTAAAGCTGCAAGGGGATCAGCGCGATCGCCGCCAATCCCATCATCCAATCCTGCATGAACATGAACAGCACGATGGTCGCCAGCGTGCCCAGGGCCACCGCCGGCACCGCGAAGGCTTCGGCGATGAACAGTCCCAAGGGCGATGTCTCGGCCGTCACCATCGACACGACCTGGCCGCTTGAGGTGTTGCGGAACTCGCGCTGCGGAAATCGCATCAGGCGTTCCACCAAGTCATAGCGCAAACGCCGCAGCAACCTGTCGCCCACGCGGTAGCGATACGTCGCCGTCACGTACTTGAAGCCGAGGTTCATCAGCACCAAGGCCAGGAACGCCGCGCACAGCACCAGCAGATAGGGGATCTGCTCGTAGCTTTGGCCAAGGATCTCTTTCGGGAATCCGCCTTCGCCGCCGATGGCGCGGTTTACGATGGTCTTGGGCAACTCAAAGGTGAAGTAGAGGACCGGAAGCGCCAGGACCGACAGGAAGACCAGCGTGAGCTGATCCCGGGCGCTGTAGCGCCAGATGAACTGAAAAATACCTTTATCCATAACCCCGCGAGGGGCGCGTCCCAGCGCCGGAAAACACCGGCGGCGCCGTGGCGAACCCGTCCTCTATACCCCGGCGGCTTTTGCCGCTCTGGGGCAATCGTAAACGCCCGCGCCGCGCCAAACAAGTTGCAGGGGAGAATAACCGGCCACTACACTTGGCGTGGCTTTAAAGCTGGGGGACTTCGATCTTGAGGAACGACCGTTTTTTCGCGCGGATGGCGGCGCTCATGTGCGCGGTTGCGCTCGCGGGCTGCGCCCAACTGGGGCCGCGCTACCTTGCGGCGGGCCGTCCGCTTTATAACGAAGCGGTCCAGCAGACCGATGCGCAGCAGTTGCTGCTCAATATCGTCCGGCAGCGCTACAACGATCCCGTCCTGTTCCTCGACGTCACGAACATCACCAGCAAGTCGACTTATTCGGTCTCCTCGAACGTCACCGCTATTATTCCGTTCTCGGGGACAGGGTCGCTGGAACCGGAGTTCGGACCGCGGGTTGAGGACTCCCCGCTGATTTTCTACACGCCCAACAACGGCGAGAAGTTCGTTCGCCAGGTGCTCACGCCGCTTGACCTGCGGACCTTGGCTCTGGTCCTGCAGGCGGGGTGGAGCATCGAGCGGGTGTTGCTGCTGGCCGGCGAGTCCATGAACGGGATCCGGAACGCCGCCGGTGACGACTATCGTACGCTTGTCTCCGCCTTGCGCGATCTGCAGCGCTCGGGCGACATGATGATCGGCGTCGAGGCCGCCGCCGCAGGGCCCGCGATCACCCTTTCGTTCTCGGTGCGCGCGCGGGAACTGCCCGCCTATCAAAGTGCTTGCAAGATGCTGCACAGTGATTGCGGCGGCGCGCCCGTTGTCTTGCGTCACGGCTTCGGCGCGCCGGTCGCGCACGGCGCTCCGGCGACGCTTGCCACGCGTTCTATCTATTCGGCGTTGTATTTCCTCGCCGACGGCGTTGAGGTGCCTGCGGCCGACACGAACGGCGCGGCGCGCGCGCCCGGCCCCGTGATGCCGAGCGAGGATCTGTTCCGTGTGCGTACATCCCCGTCCGAACCCGCCCGGGCGGCGGTGAAGGTACGCTACCGTGACGCCTGGTTCTATATCGCCGACAACGACGGCGATACGAAGGTCACCTTCGCGCTGCTCAGCATGTTGTTGACGCTGCAAGCGGGCGACAGCGCGAAAGTCGCGCCCTTGATCACGCTGCCTGCGAGCTAGTCGGCTCCGATTTTAGGTGCCCGCGACCGTCATGCCGTCGATCCGCACCGTCGGCGCGTCGATGCCGAAGCGCATGTCCAGGTCGTCGGCGGGCGTTACCTGCTTGAACATATCCTTCAGGTTTCCCGCCACGGTCACTTCGCTCACCGGATAGGCGAGCTGGCCGTTCTCGATCCAAAAGCCCACAGCGCCGCGGCTGTAGTCGCCGGTCACCATGTTGATGCCCTGGCCGACGAGATCCGTGACATAGAAACCCTGCTTGATGTCGCTCATCAGTGCGGCGGGTGTCGTAGCGCCCGCCGCCAGATAGACGTTGGTGGTGGATGGGCTGGGCGGTCCGCCGGGTCCGCGGCTGGCGTGGCCGGTCGGGTCCAGCTTCAGTTGGCGCGCCGAGCGCAGGTCGAGAATCCACGTCGTCAGCACGCCCGCATCGATCAGGTCGCGCTTCATATTGGGCAACCCTTCGGCGTCGCACGGCTTCGAGCGCAGCCCGCGATCCCGGTGCGGGTCTTCAATGATCCTGATGCCGGGTGCGAAGACGGCGGTGTTCATCGCGTCTTTCAGGAAACTCGTGCCGCGCGCGATGGCGGCGCCGTTGATGGCCGACAGGAATGTGCCGACCAGGCCGCGGGCGACGCGCGGATCGAAGATGATGGGAACCTTCTGGCTCGCGACCTTGCGCGCGTTCAGCTTTTTCACCGCGCGTTCGCCGGCGGTTCGGCCGATGTCCTCGGGCCCGCGCAGGTCGTCGAAGTACACCGCCGAACTGTAGTCGTAGTCCGTCTCCATCCCGGTCTCGGCCGTGCCGGCCAGCACCGAGACGCTTAAAGACGATCCCGATGAGGCGTAGCTGCGCTGAAAACCGTTCGAGGCGGCGATGGCCACCTGTGTACGGCCCCACGCCGCCGATGCGCCGTCGGAGTTGGTGACGCCTTTCACCGCGCGCGCGGCGTCCTCGCAGGCGTGCGCCTTCGCGATCAACGTTTCCGCGCTGACCTCCCGGTCGTCGCAGATATCGAGCTTCGGCAGCGATGCCGCCAGTTGGTCGGCGCGCGCGAGGCCGACGAACTCGTCCTCCGGCACGGTCTTCGCCATGGCGACCGCCCGCTCCACCAGTTCCTTCAAGGCGTCGCGCGACCGGTCGGCCGACGACACGATCGCCTGGCGTTTGCCGATCAGCACACGCAAGCCCACGTCGCCCCCTTCCGAACGCTCCAATTGCTCGAGCTTGCCGAGACGATGGGTGATCGACACCGACGTGCCGTCGACCACGATAGCATCCGCTTCGTCCGCGCCCGCCTTGCGTGCGTCGGCGATCAGGTCGGACAGAAGCGTGAGAAGAGGATCGTGTGCCATGCGGGAAATGGGTCCAAAAAAAGGCCAGGGAAGGCGAAAGGCGAAGGGCGCAGTACGACTTTTACTGTGCGCGGCCCGGGGTCGGAAGGTTTTTCATCGGCGCGGGCAATCCTGCAACACTTCTGGTCAACGCATTGAGGCCGAACGCCTTTGCGAAGCGGCCTTTTTGCGCCCTTACGCCGCAAAAGTTGAGTGGCTGCGCGCCGCGCTCGACTTGCGACGGAACGACTTTCCGGGTCCGGCGGTTGACTTCCCGTTCCCTGCGACGCCGCCATCAAGAGGGGCCGCGGGAACGTCACTGAAACTCTCGGAGGAACTCTCGCATGTCTCGTCGCTTTCTCGCCGCCGCCGTCGCGGCCGGCGCTTTGACCTTCGCCGGCGCCGCCGCCGCGCAACAGACCTCTGTCGGCGTCTCGGCCGGTACGCCTGGCCTCGGCATCGACCTCGGCTACGACATCAACGACACCTTCGGCCTGCGCGCCAACGGGAACTGGTTCAGCCTTTCAAAGGACGTGGAGTCCGACGGCGTCAATTACGACGGTAAGCTGAAGCTGCTGTCGCTCGGTGTGTTGGGCGACTTCTATATATTCGGCAGCGGCTTCCGCCTGACCGGCGGGGCCTACTTGAACGGCAATCACGTCAACCTCAACGCGACGCCGGCGAACAACATCGAAGTCGGCGGCACGGTCTATACGCCGGCCCAGGTCGGCACGCTGACAGGCGAGGCGGACTACAACACGTTCACGCCCTACGCCGGTCTTGGTTACACCTCGAACCGTGGCGAACCGGGGCTCGCGTTTGTCTTCGACGCCGGTGTGATGTTCCAGGGTCGCCCCGACATCACGTTGACCAGCAACGGCGCGGCCGCCGCGACCCCGGGCTTCCAGGCCGACATGGAACGCGAACGCCGGGAAATCGCCGACGACCTCAAATGGACGCGCTTCTACCCCGCCGTGCGCATGGGCGTCGCGTACCGGTTCTAACCTTGCTTTAAAAAACACGCCGTCTCCTCGCACCTTGGCCCCGACACCGATCGTCGGGGCCTCTTTTTTTAAACTCTCTCCCCTGTCAGGGGAGAGGGTCGGGTGAGGGGGCGTTTGTGTTTGTTTTTAATTCGCGCGTCCCATCGCATGTGTCTTCAACAGGGCGTAGAGCATGGCGTGCGTCGGCGTCGGAATGCCGAACTTTTTGCCCAGCTCCACCACCTTGCCGCCCAGCCACGGCAGTTCCATGCGGTTTCCCCGCTCAAGGTCCAGGAGCATCGAGGGTTTGACGGCGGCGGGCGCCGTACGCATGAAGGTCAGCACCGGTTCGATGGCGTCCGGCGGCAGGTTCACGCCGCTCGCGCGTCCGACCGCGATCACTTCCTCGTAGGCCGCCATGAATACCGCGACGACGTCGGGATCCTCGCGCAAGGGCCCCAACGATTGGCGCGCGGCCGCCATGACCGACGCATTCGACGCCAGCATGATGAACTTCAGCCACAGGTCGCGGCGGATATCGTCGCTCAAGGTCGCGTCGAACCCGGCCTTGTGACACAGCGCCAGGAAACGTTCGGCGCGCGGGCTGGTCGGTTTGTCGAATTCGCCGAACACGATCCGCATCGCGGTCCCGACTTGCGTCAGGACACCGGGGCTGGTGATCGAGGCGCTGATCTGCGCGACGCCGCCCAGCACGTTGTCCTTGCCGAAGATCGGCGCCAGCCGTTCGGCGGCGTCCACGCCGTTCTGCAAGGGGATCACCGCGGTCTCCGGACCGACGATCGATTTGACCGCATGCGCGCTGGTCTCAAGGTCCCACAGCTTCACGCAGTACAGCATGACGTCGGCGGGGCCGACCGTGCTGGGGTCGTCGGTGGCCTCGACCGGGAACAGATGCGACTCCCCGCGTCCGCCCTGGACCTTCAACCCGTCGCGCTTCATCGCCGCGAGATGTGCACCGCGCGCGATGAACGTGACGTCCGCGCCCGCCTTGGCCAACGCCAACCCAAAAGCGCCGCCGACGCCGCCCGCTCCGATCACCGCGATTTTCATCATCTGCTCCTGCCGCCCAAAAGGGCGTCAGGTTGGAAAACGCGGGCGGTCTTGTCAATTTGATGCCGCGCATGGCTGCCCTGCGCGGCCTCTTCAATACAGAAACCTCGCCGCGGTCGGCGGCGAGGTTTCATGTTCGGGCCCCTTGGAGCCCCTGATGCACTGTGTGCAAATGTGCGGCCGGACCGGCCGCTGTGTGCGCATATCTTTCTTGATGCGTCTCAGAAAGACTGCGGATGCTGCGGTTCAATCATGTTGTTTGGACATCCTCCTTCTGTCGCGATCACCTGCGGGGTGAACTCCGGTCCCGCGCCGGGAAGTGCGTGAGCGGCGAGGCGTGGAAGGAGCCGCCGTCGAACCGCTTGCGTGAGCGCGTTTGCGCTCGCCTCCGTCGCCGGGACAAGGTGAAAGGCTGCGCCCTTTGGCGCGCGCGGTCAATGCCTTCGACCGGTGCGCCGCATCACTTTTGACGACAGCGCCGTGTTGCGGGGATGTTCTCAAAGCGCGCAAGTTTCCTTCGCCTCGCGCGGGCTGCGCCGCGCGAGGTTCGATTTCACCACATGAGGTTGCGGTGCTAGGCGATGCGACGGGTGCGCCGCAGCCGCCAGATTTCCCAAGCCGCCGAGATGATGAGCATTTCACCCAACAGCAGGTGCACATACATCGCCGACAGGGCCTGCGTGAAATCCAGCACGAGCGGCGAGATCATCACCCATGTTCCGATGGCGATGTCCTGCCATTCTTCCCACTCTTTCAGGGCGAGCAGCGCGCACACGGCGATGACCGCGACAGCGGCGCCGGAGATCCAGGCGTTTCTGGATGCGCCGGACAAATCCGTGAATTGGAAGACCCAGGGAGAAACGAAGAGGGCTAAGCCGATCGCGAGGTTGAGCCAATCCGGCAGGCGGTGAACGTCGAGAACTTTGCGCATGACGGCCTCCACAGATGTTTGAGTCATTATACGCCTGCGCGATGAAATGGCGAAGCTGCGTGCGAAACTACTGCGCTGCACACCTGCGAAGGATGCATGTCTTGCGCGGTTGTATGAGCGCGATGCACGGCTTGTTTCTTGGACTCGGCGTGGGCAGGAGGCGTATAATTTTGCCCCTGCTTGAGCATGGAGACTCGTCACCGGAAATCACGACTCGCCCCCGAAAACTCACTCAGAAAACTCACAAGGAGGTCAAATGAAAGCCCTCGCGCTCTCGCTTCTCCTTTCGAGTGTCCTCATCGCCCATCCCACGCAAGAGGCGCGCGGTGCGGACCCCGGAGCCAAGGAACATCCCGGCGTCGTCGCCCTGTCGCAAGACGCTGTCGGAGTCTGGCAATACCGATCGTTCCCGCAGCTGACGCAGCTATATGTCTCGCAAAGAGATCGCCGCGGCACGTCCAATTGCGACGAACGCTGCGCCACCGCCTGGCCGCCGCTGGTCGCGACGGATCACAGCGCGGGACAGAAAGTCGGGCTCTGGACCGTGATCCAGCGCGCCGACGGCAAGCAGCAGTGGGCCTATAAGGGACAGCCGGTTTATCTGCGCTATCACGACTTCCCGCTCGACGCGCGCACCACCGAAGTCGAAGGCTTCCGCCCGCTGCAACCGTAACGCCGTTCGCGAAAGGGCGCTTCAAGGGTGCATGCGCGCGCCCTTGGTGATTTTATCGACGGTCTTTTTGTCGTCGCGCAGCGCGATGCCGACGACTTTGGCCGTGTCCGGATTGTGCGCGGCGAAAACGGTGCGGTTCGCCGCGTCGTGGCCCGTGGTGAACATGTCTTCGATATACAGCCCGTGCGGCGTGTGGCGCTCCAACGCGCGCCGGTGGATCGTCTTGAGCGCGTCCTGATCGGCCGCCAGCACAATGATCGGCTGCACGCACAGGCTGTGATAAGTGTTGCCTGCGGCGTCGCGATAGGGTTCGCCGATAATTTGCGGCGTAGCGCCTGTGATTCCGCTCATGAGGAACGCTGTGACGTTCAGCTTCTGCCATGTCGCGAGATCTTCGCGCACGACGATTGCGATTTTCGTATCGAACATTTTCTTCCAACCTGTCGGTTATTGATCTCTGTCGGTTCGTGACGGGCGTTCGTGTTTACGCGGCGTCGCAACGGGCGCGGCGCTCGGCGGCGAAGGTTTTTCCGATCTTCACGGATGCGTCTTTTGCGCCGAACGGCTCGCCGCAGGATTGGCAGCGGACTTTCAGTCCCGTCGTGCGTCCGCAAGCGCGGTGGACGATGGTCAGTGCCGGCGGCGCGCCTTTCTCGAATCCGCCCCACTTTTCGCCCCAGGTCTTGAGGCTGAGAAGCAGCGGATAGAGGTCGAGTCCCTTGTCCGTCAGGCGATAGTCGTGACGTTTCGGACGCGTGCTGTAGAGTCTCCGTTCCACAATGCCGTCGGCTTCCAGACGCTTTAGCCGCGTCGAAAGAAGATGCGGCGACATCCCGGTTTGCACCTGAAAGTCCTCGAAGCGCTTTGTCGCGAGAAAAAGCTCGCGGAGGATGAGGACTGTCCAGCGATCGCCCACAACCGCCAGCGTGCGCGCGATCGGGCAAACGGTGTCGCCAACTTCGTTCCAACCCATATTGACTCACTTCAAAAAATGAAGTGACTATTATGCGGCGATGGCGGCGAAAATCAAGGGAGATGGGACGATGGGATCGGCTGTCGAGACCGGGGCTGACGGCGCGCGGTATCTGGAGGACTTCGCGGTGGGCGACGTCACCGAATCCGCCGGGATGACGATCACGTCCGACATGGTCCGCGCGTTCGCCGAACTCTACGATCCCCAGCCGATGCATCTCGACGAGGATGCGGCCCGCGCGACGGTGTTCGGTGGGCTGGTCGGAAGCGGTTGGCAAACCCTCGCCGTGACGATGCGGCTTCTCGTCGATGCCCGTCTTCTTGGCGCGACGCCCATTGTCGGCGCCGAGTTCAAGGACACCCGTTTCCACGGGCCGATGCGCCCAGGGGATACCTTGCGCGCGACCGCGGAAGTTCTTGCGGTCCGTCCCTCCAAGAGTCGGTCGGACCGCGGCTTCATGGACATGAAGGTGACGACGCTGAAAGCGACGGGTGAGGCGCTTGTCACGCAGACGTGGACGCTGGTGCTGCCGACCCGCGCGTCACTTCCAGATCGGCTTGCCTGAACCCGGCACGCCGTAGCTGGCCCACTTCTCCGTCACCAGCTTCACCACATCCTCGCTCATGGCGATCTTCTCGCCCCACTCGCGGTTCGTTTCGCCGGGGAGTTTGTTGGTGGCGTCCAGGCCGATCTTGCCGCCGATGCCGGGCGCCGGGGACGCGAAGTCCAGATAGTCGATGGGCGTGTTCTCGACCACGGTGATGTCGCGCGCGGGATCCATGCGCGTGGACATCGCCCACATCACGTCTTTCCAATCGCGCGCATTGATGTCGTCGTCCACGACGATCACAAATTTTGTGTACACGAACTGGCGCAGGAAGCTCCACACGCCCATCATCACGCGCTTGGCGTGCCCGGCGTAGGCCTTCTTCATGCTCACCACGGCGATGCGGTAGCTGCATCCTTCCGGCGGCAGCCAGAAGTCCACGATCTCGGGGAACTGCTGCGTCAGAAGCGGGATGAACACTTCGTTCAAAGCTTCGCCCAGCACGCTGGGCTCGTCGGGCGGACGGCCCGTGAAGGTCGATAGATAAATCGGATCGCGGCGCATGGTGATGGCCGAGATCTTGAACACCGGGAACTTCTCGACCGAATTGTAGTAACCCGTGTGATCGCCGAACGGCCCTTCGTCGCCGTAGTCGTCCAGCATCACATGGCCTTCCAGCACGATCTCGGCGTCGGCCGGCACTTTCAGCGGCACGGTCTTGCAATCCACCAGCTCGACCTTGCGCCCGCGCAGCAGGCCCGCGAACTGATATTCCGAAAGCGTGTCGGGCACCGGCGTCACCGCGGCCAGGATGGTGCCGGGGTCGGCGCCGATCACGGCCGCCGCCGGTAAGGGCTCGCGCTTCTTCGCGCGCCAGCGGTCGTAATGCCCGGCGCCGCCGCGCTGCTTCAGCCAGCGCATCAAGGTCGTATCGCGGCCCGTCACCTGCATGCGGTAGATGCCGAGGTTATAGACGTCGCGTTTGTCGTCTCCTGGGCCTTTGGTCACCACCAGCGGCCAGGTGATTAAGGGGCCAACGTCGCCGGGCCAACAGGTCTGGACCGGCAGGGCGGACAGGTCGATGTCGGCTCCGGTCAGCACCACCTCTTGGCAGGGCGCGCTGCTCACCGTCTTGGGCTTCATCGCCATGACGGTTTTGAGCAATGGGAGCAGTTCCAGCGCCTCGCGCCAGCCGCCCGGCGGCTCGGGTTGTTTCAGGAACGCCAGCGTCTCGCCGACTTCGCGCAGTTGGTGGGGCTCGCGGTCCATGCCCCAGGCCACCCGCTCGACCGTGCCGAACAGGTTGGCCAGGACCGGCATGGCGGCGCGGCCATTTGACCCCACAACATTCTCAAACAGGAGGGCCGGGCCGCCCTCGGCGAGGACTCGAGTCTGGATTTCGGTCATTTCCAGGTGGGGGGAGACGGGCGCCTTGACCCGCACCAGCCGTCCCTCGCGCTCGAGGCGGGTCATGAATTCCCGAAGGGATTGATAAGGCATCGCGGACTCCCCGGGCCTGAAGCACCGGAAATAGGTGATTGTCCAATCACTTAACGGCGTCCCGGGCGGGCCGTCAAGGAAGCGGCCCCATCCTGGAAACCCACAACTGATGGGAGAAAGAACGCCTTCTCCTTGTCGGGCTTCGGCGGCGGGTCTAGGATGGGCGGCGTTAATCGGGCGTTTGTATTTTTCGTGTAACCCGCTGACAGGTCGCAAAAAACGCGATCGAAAAATGACACGGTAACGGCGCTGAGGGCCGGCGCGCGCAGGACGCTGCCGCGCGGCGACACCGGCCCCGCCAGAACCTGTCACGCAAAGAAGGTCGTCCGCCGCACCTTATTTATGGTGCGTGGCGGATCAGGATGCGGAGAGCGGCATGGACGGCGATAGTGTGCGCGGAACGGCAAGCGGCCTCGAACGGCTGATCGAGATCGGTCTTGCCCTGTCGGCCGAACGCAATCACGACCGCCTGACCGAACGCATTCTCCTGGAAGCTATCGACATCACGAACGCCGACGGTGGGACGCTTTACCTGCGCACCGAAGACAACACCTTGAAGTTCGTCATCGTGCGCACCGGCTCTCTCAAAATCGCCATGGGCGGCACGACGGGCATTCCGATCCCGTTCCCGCCCGTCCGCATGTACAAGGCGGACACCAACGAGCCGAACTTCAGCAACGTCTCGGCCGCCTGCGCCCTCAAGAAAGAAGCCATCAATATCGAGGACGCCTATACGGCCGAGGGCTTCGACTTCACCGGCACCAAGAAGTTCGACCAGGGCACCGGCTACCGGTCCAAGTCGTTCCTGTGTATTCCGCTCAAGAATTACTCCGATGAAGTGACGGGCGTGCTGCAGCTTATCAACGCGCAGGACGACAGCGGCAACGTCATCCCGTTCTCACGGGAAGTTCAACGCACCGTCGAAGCGCTGGCCTCGCAGGCCGCGGTCGCCATCGACAACCAGAATCTCATCGAAGCGCAAAAAGCGCTGATGGACAGCCTCATCAAAGTCATGGCGCACGCCATCGACGCGAAATCGCCCTACACCGGCGGGCATTGTCAGCGCGTGCCTGAACTCACCAAGATGCTGGCCACCAAGGCCATGGCCGCCACCGAAGGGCCGTTCAAGGATTTCGCCCTCGACGAAACCCAGTGGTACGAACTGCACGTCGCGGCGTGGTTGCACGATATTGGTAAAGTCACGACGCCCGAATACGTCGTCGACAAGGCCACGAAGCTGCAAACCATCTACGACCGCATCCACGAGGTCCGCACGCGCTTCGAGATTTTGCAGCGCGACGCCGAGATCAAGATGTTGAAGGCCATCGCCAAGGGCAAAAACGCGCGAATCGAGCGCAAGAAGTACAAGGACCGCTGCGAGGAATTGAAGAAGCAGTGGGAATTCGTGGCCGAAAGCAACATCGGCGGCGAATTCATGTCCCAGGACAAGCAGGACAAGGTCAAAGAGATCGCGAAGCAGAAGTACTATCGCTACTTCGACCGCAAGCTCGGCCTGTCCTGGACCGAAGCCAAACTGCTTGAAAAGGCGCCCCCGCCGGCGGAAGGCTGGGAACAGTTGATGGCCGATCTGCCCGAACATTCGGAAGCCGAATACAACCTCGGCGAAGTCCTCAACATGTGCATTCAGCGCGGCACGCTCAACGACGACGAACGCCGCAAGATCAACGATCACATCGTGCTGACGATTGAAATGCTGAACGAGATGCCCTTCCCGAAGCACCTGAAGAAGGTGCCGGAATACGCGGGCGGCCATCACGAGAAGATCGACGGCACAGGCTATCCCAACAAACTCACCGGCGATCAGATGTCATGGCCGGCGAAGATGATGGGCATCGCCGACATCTTCGAAGCGCTCACGGCCGCCGACCGCCCGTACAAGAAGGCGAAGACGCTGTCGGAAAGCTTGAAGATCCTCTGGTTCATGAAGAAGGACAAACACGTCGATCCCGACCTGTTTGAACTCTTCCTGCGCTCAGGCGCCTACCTGGAATACGCCGAGCAGTTCCTGCGGCCCGAGCAGATCGACCAGGTCGACATCAACCAATACCTCCAGCCCCCGCAGCCGAAACCCGCGCAAGCCGCGGAATAGGGCCGCACCGCGCGCGGAGGCGCGCGCGGCACACTTTCGATTTTTTGAATCATTAAATTTGCGCCCGGCCTGAATTTCGCTCGACCGAAATTCGGGGAAGGGCGCAGCCTATCCCACAGACGCGCATCCAGCCTTCGCGCGCGGTTCTTTGACATCGTGAAGAACGATCCCGGTCGGCCGCGCTCTCGCATGTCTTGTTAACGAAATGTCGCGCGACGTCGCGTAAGTGTCGCGCAACATAAATCGAGGCTATCTCCTTCGCAGCGTTGCGTTATTCGGAAGATGTCGCGCGTCGCGTTGTCGCGTGAGAAATGTTATGGCGAAAAACGCCGTGAATAGCCGGCACAGCTAAAGCCGCTTTTCCATACGAAAATTATCGAAGATCGGGCCGGGTGCGCCTGACCCTACTCCGGACACACCAGCTCTTTCGGATTGTTGACGTAGCGGATGCACGCGGGCTTCTGGCCGAAAAACTCCGCCTCCACCCAGCGCGGGATGCGGTAGGCCAGGTTGTGCGCAAGCAGTGCCGCGAGCACGATCAGGCCGAAGTCGCGGTTCGCTTTGAAGCGCGCGAGGCAGTTGCGCGGATTGTCGATCTTGAGGGTAAACACCTGCCAGGCAAGATGCGCCGCCGCCAGCGCCATCAGCAGTTTCGGCCAGGGCCCGATCATCAGCGGCCACGAGGCCCAGCCGATGAGCCCCAGCGCCAGCGCGTAGCACACCGCAACGAAAGGCCGCGTGGCGCGGCCCAAGGCGAGCGCGGACGACTTCACGCCCACCAGCGCGTCGTCCTCCTTGTCCTGATGCGCATAGATCGTGTCGTAGCCCAGCGTCCAGAAGAAGCCGCCGGCGTATAGAAGCAAGGCATCCATCTCGATGGCGCTGCGCGCCGCCGCCCAGCCGAGCAGGGCGCCCCAGTTGAAGGTGAGGCCCAGCCAGGCCTGCGGCCAATAGGTGATTCGTTTCATGAACGGATAGACGGCGATGAGGATCAGCGACGCCGCGCCCACCGCCACCGCATACCCGTTGAACTGCAACAGGATCGCGAGGCCGCCCGCCAGTTGAAGCGCAAGGAAGATCACCGCCGCGCGCACGCTCACCTCGCCGGCCGGGATCGGACGCGTGCGCGTGCGCGCCACCTTCGCGTCGAAATCACGGTCGACGATGTCGTTCAACGTACAGCCCGCGCCGCGCATCAGGACTGCGCCTGCCAGGAACAGGATCATCAGCGTGGTGTTCGGCTCGCCGCGCCCCGCCAGGGTGATCGCCCACCAGCCGGGAATCAGCAGCAGCCAGAACCCGATCGGCCGGTCCAGGCGCATCAGGCGCGCATAAGGGCGCAAAGGACGCGGCAGGAAGCGGTCCACCCATCCGTGCTGGGGAATGTCGGTACTTGAAGCGGTCATGCTCATGGGGGGATAAACTAGGCGCAAGCCCTCGGTCCACTCAATCCGGTATTCAATGCGCGGTTCCGCTCCCAAGGTCAGGTTGTTCGTCGACGGCGCTTTGGCGGCGGGCGCGTCCGTCGCCGCCACCGAATCGCAGGCGCATTATCTCCTGCATGTCATGCGCCGCGCGCCGTCCGATCCGGTCGCGCTGTTCAACGGCCGCGACGGCGAGTGGCGCGCGGCTGTACAGATGCCCTCCAAGCGCCACGTTGTGTTCGATGTGCAAGAGCAGATTCGCCCGCAGGTTCCTGTCCCCGACGTCTGGCTCGCCTTCGCGCCGGTGAAGCGCATCGATGTGATCGTCGAGAAGGCGAGCGAGTTGGGCGTGGCCGCGCTCCAGCCGGTCATGACGCGGCGCACGGACGTCAGCCGCATCAACTTCGACCGCATGCGCGCGATCTCGATCGAAGCCGCCGAACAATGCGAAAGGCTTTCGGTGCCTGTCGTGCAACCCGCCCAGTCGTTCGACGCCTTCCTCGGCGCATGGCCCGCATCGCGCAGACTTTATTATCTGGACGAAACCGGCGGTGGGGCGCCGATTGCCGAAGCGTTACAAAACGACGCCGTTCCGTCGTGCGGCTTCCTTGTCGGGCCGGAAGGCGGCTTCGCGCAATCCGAACTTGACGCTCTGGCGCAACTCCCGTTTTCTAGGGGTGTCAGCCTCGGACCGCGCATCCTGCGCGCGGAAACGGCCGCGCTCGCGGCCCTGGCCTGCTGGCAGGCCTTGAACGGCGACTGGCGCGCAAGCTAGGGAGGGCTGGCGGGCTGTTCGTTGATACCTTAAATATCCCCGCACTCTCACGCGGGCGCGCATGGTGTCATGGGCGCTCGCCCGCAAAGGCGCTTTAGTCGATGACGTCGTTCCGTTCTGAAAAGGCCGATCCGATCACATCCAAGGCCCAGCTTATCGAAACGCTGGCCGGCGGATCGAAGCCCAAGGATCAATGGCGCGTCGGCACCGAGCACGAGAAATTTCCCTATTATAAGGGCACGTTCCGCCCCGTGCCCTACGACGGCGACCCCGCCGCGCACAAAGGCGGCATCCGTGCGTTGCTCGAGGGCCTGACCCGCTTCGGCTGGGAGGAGGTGCCCGAGAACGGCAAACTCATTTCGTTGCGCGCGAAGGGCAAGGGCACCGTGTCCTTGGAGCCCGGCGGGCAGTTCGAACTGTCTGGCGCGCCGGTCGACAACATCCATCAGACCTGCGGCGAGATCGCCGAGCATCTCGCCCAGGTGAAGATCGTGGGCGACGAACTCGGCATCGGCATGTTGGGCCTCGGCTTCACGCCCAACTGGAGCCGCGCGGACATCCCCTGGATGCCGAAGGGCCGCTACCAGATCATGCGCGACTACATGCCCAAGGTCGGCACGATGGGCATCGACATGATGACCCGCACCTGTACCGTCCAGGCCAATCTCGATTACGGCTCGGAAGCCGACATGGTGAAGAAGCTGCGGGTGGCGCTCGCGTTCCAGCCCATCGGCACCGCGCTGTGGGCCAACTCGCCCTTCACCGAAGGCAAGCCGAACGGCGCGCTCTCCTTGCGCGGCGTCATCTGGCAGAACACGGATCCGGCGCGCACCGGCCTCCTGCCGTTCGCGTTCGAGGACGGCATGAGCTTCGAGCGTTATGTCGATTACCTGCTCGACGTGCCCATGTACTTCGTGTTTCGCGGCAAGCATATCGACGTCGCCGGCCACTCGTTCCGCGATTTCATGGCGGGCAAGCTGGCGGCGCTCCCGGGGCAGATCCCGACCATCGCCGACTGGTTCGATCACATGTCGACCCAATTCCCCGAAGCGCGCGTGAAGAACTATATCGAAGTGCGCGGGTCCGATTGCGGCAGCCGCGAGCGTCTGACGGGCCTGCCCGCGTTCTGGGTGGGCCTCCTGTACGAAACCGCGTCGCTCGACGGCGCGTGGGATATCGCGAAGAAGTGGACCGCGGCGGACCGCGCGCAGTTCTATCGCGACGTGCCGAGCCAAGGGCTGAAGGCGAAGATCGCCGGCCGCACCGCGCAGGACATCGCGCTGGAGCTTCTCGATCTCGCGGAGGCGGGCTTGAAGGCGCGCAATCGCGTGGACTCCCAAGGCCAGGACGAAACCAAGTTCCTCGCGCCCTTGCGGGAAATCGCGACGTCGGGAATAACCCCGGCGGAACAGATGCTCGGCCTCTATCACGGCGCCTGGAAAGGCGACGTGACGAAGGCTTTCGACGCTTACAGCTACTAGACAGCGACAAGGATCGGATCATGGCCGCGAAGAAAAAAGCGAAATCCCCGGCGAAAAAAGCCCCAGCGAAAAAAGGCGCCGTGAAAAAAGGCGCCGCGAAGAAACCTGTCGCGAAGAAGGCCGCCAAGGCGTCTGAGATGTTCATCGCCAATCGCGCGAAGCAGACGTGGTCGAAGCGCAAGTTCAAGGCGCTGTCCGACGTGCGCGCCGCCATCGACGCGATGGACGAGAAGATTGTCCCGCTCTTGAGCGAGCGTCTGTTCTATGTGACTCAGGCCGCGCAGTTCAAACCGTCGGTCAAGGGCGTGGTGGTCGTGCCGCGTGTCGAGGAAGTCGTGAAGAATGCGCGGCTGATCGCCGAAGCCACCGGCGGACGTCCGGACACCATTGAAGAGGTGTACCGCGTCCTGATCGACGCGTTTACCGCCGACGAACAGCGCCAGTGGCGCGCGAACCACGCAGGGAAGTAAGTCCCAGCACGTCATAGGCCGGCGCGGTCTTGCGGTTGTCGTTCCAGGCGGCGTTGGCCGCTTGCGCGGCCCGTTCGACCGCAAGCCAGTCCTCGGGCAGCAAGTGCGCGATGGCGACGCGGTGCAGTTTTTCCTCCGCGCGGATGTGCTCGCGTTTCAGCACGACGAAGCGCCGCGCCGTGGCGCAGAACGGGACCCGCCATTTCGGCGTGTCGAGGAATAGGTTGCGGGTCATCATCGCCAACTCGCCGGCCTGCGCGACGAGGGTTTCGTGCTCCCGGGCGTTGGCGGCGGCGTCCACGGCGTCCGGCGCGCGCGCGCGCAACAGGTCGTGGATCATCTTTTCGATGGGATGATGGCGGCGGGCCGGGACATCCACAAAATACTGTACGCAGCCGCCCAGCAGCAGCGGATCGGGCTCGTGATACTGCGCGACCGACTCCACCTCGCGTTCCAGCATGGCCAAGGCCATCCGCAGATCGATATGATCTTGCGAGAGGCGATCGATGGCGGAAGGGGGCCTGGATGCGGTCATGCTCCCCACCGGATAACGTGTGGGCCGGGCCGGGACTTTGACGCCGGTCAAAGGAACAAATGCCGTTGTTCGCCTGTTGGCGGTGCGCACGATCAATTCCGGGTGAGAGGTCCAGATGACACAGACGATTCGCAAGATCGGCGTTCTCACCAGCGGTGGCGACTGCGCCGGCCTGAACGCGGTCATTCGCGCGGTCACCGACGCCGCCGCCGGCCGCGGCTGGGAGGTGGTGGGGCTTCGTAACGGCCATCTCGGCCTGCTCAACGACCCGCCCGACATCATGCCGCTGAACTTCGATTCCGTGCGCGGCGATCTGTTACGCGCGGGCGGCACCGTCCTGGGCACGACCACCAAGGGCGATCCGTTCAAGTTCCCGAATCCCGACGGCACGGTGTCCGACCGCTCCGGGGATGTCCGCGCCGCCGTCCGCAAGCTCGGCCTCGACGCCCTGGTGGTGATCGGCGGCGATGGCAGCATGCGGCTGTTCGACCGCCTTTTGGAGGGTGTCGGCATCCCCTGGGTTGGGGTGCCCAAGACCATCGACAACGACGTGCCCGGCACCGAGTTCGCCGTCGGCTTCTTCACCGCCGTCGAGATCGTCGGCCAGTCCCTCGACCGTCTGGCCTCCACCGCGGCCAGCCATCGCCGGATCATGGTGCTGGAGGTCATGGGCCGGGATTCCGGCTTCATCGCCCTGTTCGGCGGCATCGCAGGCGGGGCGGACGTGATCCTGATGCCCGAGTTTCCCTACGACCTCGATACCGTGGCCGCCCATGTCCGCAAGATCACCCACGACCGGCCCAGCCCTGTGCTGGTGGTGGTGGCCGAAGGCGTGGCCCCGCCCGCCGAGGAGCGGCGCAAGGGCGCCAATGTCGGCATCGCGATCGCGAGCGGCCTCCAGAACCGCACGGGCTTCGACGCCCGCTGCACGGTCTTGGGCCACATCCAGCGCGGCGGCACCCCGGCGATGTTCGACCGCCTGCTGGGCTCGGCCATGGGCGCCCGGGCGGTCCATGTGCTCGCCGCCGGCCAGAACCAGCGCATGGTCGCCTGGCGCGGCGGCCTCGTGACGGACATCCCGCTGGCCGAGGTCGTCACCGGCCCGCGCTTCGTCGCCAAGGACAGCCAGCTCATCCGCACCGCGCGCCGCCTCGGCACCTACGTCGGCGAAGTTTGAGCCTTCGCCGGTGAGCGCGCGCTACGACCAGATCGGTGTCGGCTACAACCGCACCCGGACCGCCGACCCCGCCATCGGCCACTTGCTCCTTGCGTCGCTGGGCTGCCCAGCCGGTACATCCGTTCTCGACCTCGGATGCGGCACCGGCAATTACACACGATGGCTCGCCGAGGCCGGCCTGACGGTGACGGGCATCGATCCTTCCGCAGTGATGCTGGAGGCGGCCCTGGCGCAGCCGTCGTCCGTCACCTGGTTACAGGGTTCCGGAGAGGCGCTGCCGTTTGCTGCGGGAAGTTTCGGCGGTGCGGTAAGCACGCACGCCGTCCATCACTTCCGCGATCCTGCGCGTGTCTTTGGCGAGGTCCGCCGTGTCCTTGGCGGCGGCAGGCTTGTTCTGCTGACCCAGTTTCCAGACCAAGTGAACGGTTACTGGCTCCGTCACTACTTTCCAGAAGCCGTGCGGGCCGCCGCCAACCAGTCGCTCTCCCGTGAAGACCTGGGGGCGCTACTGCGCGACGCCGGGTTCACGAACATCCACCTCCAGCCGTGGCGGGTGCCGCCCGACCTTACCGATCTCTTCTGGTACGCCGGGAAGGACCGGCCGGAGCTCTACTTCGATTCCGCCGTGCGGGCCGGGATTTCCGCCTTCCGTCTCCTGTGCCCGCCGGGCGAGCTGGAAAATGGTCTCGCTCGCCTGCGCTCCGATCTCGACAGCGGGCGCTGGAGCGGGATCCGCGCCGCTGTCGACGAGGCGCTGGGCGACTACATCTTCGTGACGGCGCGCGGGTAAGGGGCGCTGGTTACGCGACTTTCATGATCGCGCCCACCAAAGCGCCGACGAGCAGGATCATGGTCGGGATGAAGGCGATCCCGAATCCGAGGCTCCGGTTGGCGCCGGCGGCGTAGCGCGCCGCGTAGATCACCCGCCCGATCGGCCAGAGGAGTCCGAGCAGCGCGGCGGGCGAATCGCCCCACGCGGCGGCGAACAGGACCAGCGCCGGGACAAATATGACAAGCTGCTCGAGCGTGTTGCCGTGGACGCGCAGGACGCGCTGGAATTCGACCGGGCCGTCCATCGCGGGCGCGGGGATCTTGAAGCGCGCGCGCGGCGCCGACACGGAACATCGTCCAGACGTAAACGATGAGCCCTAAACACAGCACTATTGTGGTGTATGGGTAGCTCTCAATCATGGCCGTCTCCCCCAGGCGCGCGCGCGGTGAACGCGTCATCGCGAACCGTCGCGGCGGCGCCGACTTTCCGGCGCGTAGACCGCCGTGTCAAAAAAAATTCGGCGGGGGACATTTTTTCTTGATTTCCCCCACAGAAGGCGTAAATGCGAACCCAGACGTACGCGCACGTGCCTAAAGCAAATCGCCGTTAAGCAACGACGTAAGCGTCCTTTAGTTGGTTGGACTGTTTTTGTTTGTCTGATTGATAAAGGAGGCCGTGCATGCCCCTGCTGAAAATGAAAAAGCGTCATCGACGCGCCGCCAGCGTTCCGGCGGCTCTCGTGAATTGCCGGCATATCGCCTGGGATGGCCATGATCTCGTGGTTATCTCCAGGTTCGACGTGATCCGGGATTGAGAATCAATCCTGACAATCGAACGGTCCTGGGGCGTTTCGCCACCGGGCGCTGAGGTTATTTGCGCCGTTGAACGCGGCCATGCTGGGGAATAGCGAGAGAAATGTACGAACAGAAGTCACGCCAAGTCGCAAAACTGATCACCACCGACGCTCCGGAGCACCTGTACCGCTCCGTCGACGACGTCGCCCGCCGGCTGAAGCCGGAGGGCCCGGTGCAGTGCATTTTCCCGGCGTCCGTGCGCAGCCAGGCCGAGACCTTCACCAGCCAGTTCCCGGGCAAGGTCCTCTACGCCGTGAAGTGCAACCCGGGTGTCGATTTCCTGCGCCACATGTTTGCCGCGGGCGTGCGCCATTACGACGTCGCCTCTCTGGACGAAGTGCGCCTAGTGAAGGGCCTCTTCGGCAAGTCCGCGCACCTGCATTTCATGCACCCGGTGAAGAGCCGCGAGGCGATCCGCGCCGCCTATAAGCTGGGCGTGCGCACCTTCTCGCTCGACACTGCCGGCGAGCTCCTGAAGATCCTGGAAGAGACCAAGAGCGCCAAGGACCTCAACCTGTTCATCCGCCTGGCGGTGACGGGCAACGGCTCGGCGGCTTACGACCTGTCCGGCAAGTTCGGCGCGGCCCCCTCGACGGCGGCCGACCTGCTCCGTCACGCCCGTAAGGTGGCCCACAAGGTCGGGGTGTGCTTCCACGTCGGGTCCCAGTGCATGGACCCGGCCGCCTACAAGCTCGCCATCGCGCGCGCCATGGAAGTGGTTGCCAAAGCCAAGGTGAAGATCGACGTCCTCGACGTGGGCGGCGGCTTCCCGGCCACCTACCCGAACATGGTCCCGCCGCCGCTGGAGAACTACTTCGCCGCGATCACCGAAGCCGCCCAGCCGATGGTGGATGCGGGCGCCGAACTGTGGTGCGAGCCCGGCCGCGCGATGGTCGCCGCCGGCGGCGCCATGCTCGTGCGTGTGACCCTGCGTAAGGGCCGCCGCCTCTATATCAACGACGGCACCTACGGCAGCCTGTTCGACGCCGGCGCCCTGAACTGGCGCTTCCCGGTCCGTCTCGTGCGCCCCTTGAGCCGCGCGGGAAAGAACTCGAACGCCCCGAACACCCGGACCCCGTCCGAGAAGCTGGTGGCGTTCACCTTCTATGGCCCGACCTGCGACAACCTGGACAAGATGAAGGGTCCCTTCATGCTGCCGGAAGACACGCAGGAAGGCGATTGGATCGAGATCGGCATGCTGGGCTCCTATGGGTCGACCATGCAGACCCGTTTCAACGGGTTCCATTCCTCGGTCACCGCGACCGTGTGGCCGGAAGCCGAGGCGCTCGCGGTCGAGCGTCCGCGCCGGGGCGTGGCCCTGCGGGTGGTTCCGCGCGGCGAACCGGCCGTCCAACTCCAGTTGGAGGCGTCCCAGCCGGACGATTCCGCGGGTGAATTGTCCGCGGACGGTCATGCCGGCGCGGAATCCCTTGAGCTAGAGTAAGCCCCGTTCCATTTTGCGTTCCAGGGGCGGCGGATTCGCCGCCCCAAACCTTTTTGCCTTCAACAGAGGATGGCTGAGTTATGGCTGCGTCCAAGAAACCCGCGAAAAAGTCCAAGAAAGCGTCCAAGGCCCCGCCGGCCGTCGGATCGAAGAAGGGCAACAACCGTAAGGCCATGCTTCTGTCGAAGCCGGTCGAACACATCGACATGACCTCGTTCGATGCGCGCCCGATCATCGACGCCATGCGCAAAATGTCCTTCACCTCGCGCGACACCGCGCGCGCGGCCGACATCTTCAACCAGATGCTGGGCGACCAGAAGTGCTCGGTCGTGCTCACGCTTGCAGGCTCCACGTCCGCCGGCGGCTGCATGAAGGTCTACGCCGACATGGTGAAGTACGGCATGGTCGACGCGATCGTCGCGACCGGCGCATCCATCGTCGACATGGACTTCTTCGAGGCCCTCGGCTTCCGTCACTATCAGGGTTCGCAGTTCAACGACGATAAGGATTTGCGCGACCTCTACATCGACCGCATCTACGACACCTATATCGACGAAGAAGAGCTGCAGACGACCGACCGCACCATCGGCGAGATCGCCGACGGCATGAAGCCGGGTCCGTACTCCAGCCGCGCCTTCATCAAGGAAATGGGCCGCTGGCTGAAGGGCCGCAAGAATCGCAAGAAGGGCTCGCTGATCGAGACCTGCTACGATCACGACGTGCCGATCTTCTGCCCGGCCTTCACCGACAGCTCGGCCGGTTTCGGCCTGGTGCTGCACCAGGTCCGCAACCCGAAGGGTCACATCACCATCGACAGCATCGCCGACTTCCGCGAACTGACCGACGTGAAGATCAAGGCGGGCGGCACCGGCCTGTTCATGATCGGCGGCGGCGTGCCGAAGAACTTCATGCAGGACACGGTCGTTTGCGCCGAAGTGCTCGGAATCGAAGCCGAGATGCACAAGTACACCGTGCAGATCACCGTGGCCGACGTGCGTGACGGGGCGTGCTCGTCCTCGACTCTCAAGGAAGCCAACTCCTGGGGCAAGGTCGACAGCTCGATCGAACAGATGGTGTTCGCCGAAGCCACCAGCGTCGTCCCGCTGATCGGCTCCGACGCTTATCACCGCGGCCTGTGGAAGAAGCGCAAGGCCCGCAAGTTCGCGAAGATCTTCAAGGACTAGGCGCGCCTCACGGCGAAAGCGACAAAGGGCGGCCCCGGAAACCAGGGCCGCCCTTTTCTTTGCTCAGGTAGCGTCGGGCATCGTGACGTCGCCCGAGCCCACGATATTCGAGCGGTGATGCGCCGGGCGGGTCAGGAATTTGACTTTGCCCGCGCCGGTGATGCTGACGTTGGCGTCGTCTTTCGGCGAGGCTTCGGCTTTGCCGACGCCCGCGATGTTCACGTCCAGTTTTCGCGCGGCAAGCTCACCGAGCAGCGCTTCGCCGGCGCCGGCGATGACGAGCTTCACAGCCTCGCTGGCGCCGTTGACGCTGAAGCGTCCCGCGCCGGCGACGGTAAGGTCGAGATCGGGCTGATCGACATCCTTCATCGTGACTTCACCCGCGCCCGCGATGGTCACGGCGCGGAAGGTGCGGCCGGGCAGGGTGATTTCGACTTCGTCGTCGAGGTCGCCGCAGACGCGCAACGTCCCTTTATGGAGCCGGATGCGGGCGATATCGTCCTTGTCGCCCGTGATGACGACCGTTTCGCCTTCGCCGCGCTGCCAGCGGGTCTTGGCCGGCACCGCGATGGCGACGTTCTCGCTCCCGTCCCAGGTGATGTGCCCCTCGACCGTGGGCGCGACGCCTTCGCAGTCCTTGTCGCCGCTTTTGGCGCTCGAACCGGTGTTCATGAAATACAAGGCGCCGATGGCGGCGACCCCGATCGCGACAAATCCAATAGCTTTCATGGCAATGCCCCTCTGGTGTCAGGTGTTTGCCGATAGGATTGCAACCAGCATGCCAGAGCAAATGTGACTGAAAAACCGGGATTCGCGATCAAAGGGGGTTCGCGATCCTCACTAACAGTTGCTGGAAAACGCTATTTTGGGGTTCGTAATGGCTTTAAGACTATGGTTTCGATGATCAATAAACAGCCCCGTAGGACCCCAAGCGAGCGCGCATGACCTATCGCAAGATCTGTATCGTGGGACCGGGCGCCATCGGCGGCATGATGGCCGTCCTGATGAAGGAGGCCGGGGCCGAGGTTACGGCGCTCGCGCGTCCGGCGAAGGCGGCGGCGATCCAGGCGCAAGGCCTCACGCTGGCGCTTGCGGACCGCACGCTCACGGCGCGCATGTCGGCGTCGTCCGATCCGCGCGACCTGGGGCTTCAGGATCTTGTCGTCGTGACACTGAAAGGCACGGCGCTGTTGTCCATGGCGGACAAGATCGCCGCCTTGTGCCGTCCTGACACGCCGGTTGTCTTCGTCATGAACGGCGTCCCCTGGTGGTTCTTCGACGGTTTCGGCGGCGGCCTCGCGGGCAAGCGCCTCAAGGCCGTCGATCCCGACGGCGTTCTGGGCCGCACCTTTCCAGCGGACCGCACCGTGTGGGGCGTCATCAATTGCAGCGTGATCGAACGGACCGACGGCGTGATTGAGCATACGCGCAACAACCATCTCATTCTCGGGCGTCCCGACGGCGGCGCGGCGGGCATGACGGAAATCGCGGACGTCTTTCGCCGCGCGGGGTACGAGACTCCCGTCGACGCCGACATCCGCCGCAAGATCTGGGCGAAGCTGGTGGTGAACGTCAGCGGCAATCCCGTCAGCGCGCTGACCGGGGCGTTGTTGCACGAGATGTACGACGATCCGCTGGTGCGCGAATGCGCCGCCGCCATCGCCAACGAGGCGCGGACGCTCGGCGCTCATCTGGGCCTTGGGGAAGGTGCCAACCCCATCGAGGCGATGAAAGGGTCTCCGGTGCGCTCCTCGATGTTGCAGGATCTGGAACGCGGCCGCGCCCTTGAACTGGGGTCCATCGTTGAAGCGGTGGTCGAGATCGGCGAGGCGGCCGGCGTGCCCCTGCCGCAGACCCGCGCGATCCTCGGTCTGACGCGGTTGCGGGCGGCCACGGCGGGCCTCGCGTGAACGCGTGCCCGCGCTTCCGCTTTCGCGTACAGTAGCGCGTTTACTCGGGGGTACCGGCTATCTCAACCGTTTCCGCACACTCTGACATCCGTGACCGACGGCTGATCCCGTTGCGCGATGGCCTCGCCGCTGGGCAGTACCGCGTTCTTTCGGTGGACCTTTTCGACACCCTGATCTGGCGCAGCGTGCCGGAGCCGGAGGACGCGTTCCTCCTGTTGGGCCGCCGTCTCGCGGCCGACGGCAAGCTCGCCGCGCATGTCTCGGCCGTGCAGTTCGCAGAGTTGCGCAGCACCGCCCAGCGCGCGGCCCGGGAAAAGGCCGAAGCCGCGACCGGTTACCGTGAGATCCGCCTGGCGGACGTGTACGCCGGTCTGCCGGATTGGCTGTTCGCGCCGGATTTCGACGTGAAAGCCAGAACCGCGGCGGAAGTGGCGCTTGAGACGTCGCTGCTCCACCTCGACGAGGAGATGGCCGCGCTCGTGCGCTTCGCCAAGGCGTCCGGCGCGCAGGTTGTGTTCGTCTCCGACACCTATTTCACCGCGGCCGAGATATGGTCTTTGCTCGCGGGCGCGGGCTTCAAGGACAAGGCGCTGGTGGATCGCCTGTATGTCTCCTGCGAAGCCGGGCGTCCCAAATACCGCGACTTGTTCGATATGGTCTTGAAGGACTGCGGCGTCCCGGCCGCGTCCTATGCGCACGTCGGCGACAACATGGATGTGGACGTCCATCCTGCCCGTCACCGCGGCATGGCGACCGTGCACTATGACAAGTGGATCTTCGCCCCGCGTGTGCAGACGGAGGAGTTTTCCGCCGACCTCGGTCAACGCGCTCAGCTTATGGACAGCGTGGGCGACTTCGGACTCACCGGGTTGCGGACGCGCCTGTTTCATCGTCCGCCGCCCGCCTTGGCGTCCGATCTTCAGTTCTATTGGAGTTACGGCGCGGCGATTCTCGCGCCCGTGTTCGCCGGGTTCGCGCGCTGGGTCTTGAGCCAGAGCGCGGGCACGCCCGTGTTCGGCGTGATGCGCGAAGGGCGGTTCCTCGCGCGCGTCGTATCGCAAACGGCGGCCGATCTTGGGCTCTCGGTGGACGTGCGCGAACTTTGGTTATCCCGCCGCGCCGTTTTACGGGCGGCCATCTATGACGACGGGTTGCGGTACCTGCCGGACGCCATTTCGCTTAGCCCGGGGCATACGCCGGAAGAGTGTCTGGAGAACCTCGGCCTCAGTTTTAAAGACGTCACCGATGCCGTACCCGGGTTCGATTTCGGCCGCGCCGATAGTTTGAACCGTCTCGCCAACGCCATCGCATCGAACCTCGCTCTCCGGGACAAGGTCGTCATCCGGTCCGCGCAACTGCGCCGCAATCTGTTGAAGGCCGTGTCGGCGGACGTCGATCTCAAGAAACCGTTCATCCTGATGGACCTCGGTTATGCCGCGACCATTCAATCGGTGTTGGGGCGCATCCTGAAGCGTGAAGGCATCGCCGCGCGCATGACGGGGCTCTATGTCGCCGCCAATGAAAAGGCCCTGCACAACGTCCGCGATGGAGCGGACATCCGGGCCTATCTGAACGCCGACGGTTACGGCGGTTTGACCGGCGCGTTGCTCACGCGCACGCCTGACGTGCTCGAACATGCTTGTATGTGCCCTGAGGGAAGCCTCGCGCATTTCGACGAGGCCGGCCGACCCGTTCTGCTCGCCAATCAGCGAAACCCCGCGCAGATCGCGCAGATGGAAGCCATGCAGGACGGTATCCTGGCGGGCGTGAGCGCCATCAACGCGCTCTTGGGCGGTCTGTCCGAGACGCCCACCGAACACCCGGTGTTGAAGGCGCAACTCGAACGCCTGATCCAGGCGGCGCTTCTGCACCCGACGCCCCAGGAAGCCGAGACAATCGGGTCCTGGCATCACGAGGCGAATTTCGATCTGTCCGATCTTCGCCGCCTGAAAGATCTGTCGTTCGACGGCGGCGCATTGCAATACCAGGGATGGCCCGGGCTCCAGAGCATCGGCCGCCAACAGGTCTATTGGCCCGGCGCGGCTTTTGCATCCGCCGCCCCGTTCTTCGCGAGCGTCTTCGCCGCCGGTGTGCGCGAAACCTACGCCGCCGATCATCTGACGTCGGGCCCGGCGCTCGGGTCCATCGTGATCACCCCCGATCTCGGCGTGGGCTTCGATAGCCGCCGCGAAGGCGCGGTGCCGTTGACCGTCAACGCCTTTGGACGGGGCGAGATCTCCGTCACGGTCAAGGGCCCGGGCCCGGAAGCGTTCCGCCGTCTTCGTCTGGCGTTGCCGGCCGCGCGCGCGGTGGTCGGTTTCGACGCCTTCACCGCCGCGTTCTCCGGCGAACGCGATCACAAGGTGGTCAACCTGCTGGAAGACTCCGCGCGCCGCTTGACCTGGACCCATGCGGAGCCGGGCGCGGCCAATACGCGGACGACGGCCAAGGAAGGAGCGACCCTCGAAGCCGATCTCGCGAGCGACGTGCCGCCGTGGGGGCACAGCCTGACGCTGCGCCTGCGTTTCAAGTATCTGCGTCTCGACGATCTGTTTCGTTAGGGGGCGGCGGGCGTCGGCGCGGTGCGCAGGAAGCGCGGCACCTTCAGGTCCGCATTGTCGCAGATCGCGCGCGCGACGGCGTCGGGTGTATCGATGGGATCGAAGAAATCGAGGCCGGTCACGCCGTCACGGTGACGCGCGATGCAACGCTCCGTGAACGCGGTCATCCATTCCTTGTTCTGAAGGTAGGTCGCCGGGATGTAGTAGTGCCGGATCAACCACGCGAGCGCACCGGTCTTGTCCCAGGTCGGGCCGTCCGGACGCGCGGCCGGGACATCCTCAAGGCGCGTATAATCCGCCAGCGCATTGATATGGCTGTTGCCCAAAGCCACGACAGGTTTGTTCCACAGCGCCGCCTGCAACCCGACGCTCGACGAGACGGTCGCCACCATATCCACATGCGCGAGCAGGTATTGCGACGCGTGCATCACCAGGTTGATGGAGTCGTTGAAAAACAGGTTCTCATGCCGCTTGCCGAGATAGGCATAGAGGTCCGGCGGCGGGATCGTGCCGTGGTAGTGCGCGGTGGAATGGTTCACCACCAGCACGGCGATGCTGGGGTCGATGCGTTCGATCACATCGCGCACGACCGCGCCTTGCGTCTTGTAAGGACCAGTACCCTCGAAGCCGTAGTGACCGCAATATTGCAGCGGCAGAAGCATAATCGTCTTCCAGCGCTTGCGGATCGCGGCCTCGAGGTTCGCGAACGGAGTCGCCTTGGGGATGATCTCGCGGCAGAACAGGGTGCGGATGCGTTCCACCATCTCCTTCTCCGCGTCGTTCGCCGTGGTGGCGCGCAAAGCATCGGCGTTGCGGGCGATGGTGGCGTTGGCGAATTTGCCGGCGGGATCGAGGTAGAAGCTTTCAGGGTACGGCGGGCGCGAGAACAGGCCGTATTCCTCGTGCAGCACCACCGCTTGCGGAAACGCGCGCTGCAGCCAGGGCGCGGTGGTGTAGGTCACGATGAGGTCCGGCTCGAAGCCGCCGACCGCGCGGCGCAGGCATTGGGCCGCCGCGTCCAGCACCTTGTCATCCGTCTTACCGTGGTATCCGTCGACGGTGGCGGTGAGATAGTCGACCCCGAAGATGTCCAGGAATTCGCGTTCCTGCACGACGTTGGTCAGTTTGTCCCCAAACCCGTGTTTCGGCGCGAGCTCGGCCAGCGCTTCGTTGGTCAGGAGGCGAACGGTGTCGGGCGAGGCGGGGTGACCCGCGGCCATCATGCCGACCATGAAACGCGCCGAGAATGCGATCCACGCGTCGTGGAATTGGGGGCGGTCCAACTCCGTGAAGATTTCGACGTAAAAGAGGATTCGTGGAGGTCTGTTCATCCGCGGCGCTTCTGATATAGCTTACCGTCATCATGAAGTAGGGCGGCCGATGCTGTCACCAACAAACACGCCTTGCGGAAGGCTGCGACCATGAGCGCGGCGAAATCGCGCCTCTGCATGGTCACCACAAATTTTAACTATGGTGACTATCTCGACGACTGCATGCGTTCCATCGTCCATGCCCGTGGATCGGATCGCGTCGATTATGTCGTGATGGACGCCGGATCGACGGACGGTTCGCTCGACATCATCAAGAAATACCAGCCGCACTTGAAGCATTGGCAGTCCGAGAAGGACGCCGGCATGTACCACGCCATCGAAGCCGGATTTCGGCATTCGGATGCGCCCTACATGGGCTGGCTCAATTCCGACGACCAGCTTGCGCCGTGGGCGATCCAGACCGTTCTCGACATTTTCGACGATTTGCCGGACGTGCGCTGGATCACCTCGCGCTTTCCCATGGAAGCGCGCAAGGACGGCGTCGTCACCACCACCACGATCCTGCCCGGCGTGGACAATTGGGGCTTCTTCAACGGCGAGCATGTGCGCACGCTGGGCCTGCCGTCCACAGGCTGGATCGTGCAGGACTGCACCTTCTGGCGGCGCGACCTGTGGGACGAGGTCGGCGGCGCGTTCGATCATAACCTGAAGCTGGCCGCTGACTTTGAGTTATGGGCGCGTTTCATCCAGAAGACGGACTTGTACGTCGTGCCCGTGCCGCTCGGCATCTACCGGGTGCAAGGCGCCAACAAGGCCATGGTCGGCCGGGACGTTTACCGCGACGAGTGCGTTCAGGTGCTGAAACGCTACACACCCATTATTCCAGAAGATCTGGTGCGCCTCGCGGAACGGGTGGCGGGCAAGAAGCTCATCACCGTCGGCCTCGGACACCTGATGCAGGACGCCAAGCGCCCTGTGTTGAAGTCGATCAAGTACGACCGCGACAAAAGCCGGTATGTGATCTTGGAGCAAAGGTAGCCGCCGGTGGGTTTGGACGACCTCGACAGCCGCATCCTTCACCCTGACACGATCCTTGTGTGCCGCAGTCCGGGCGAGACCCGTTACGCCTTGATGGCGGAGGAAACGCTGCTGGCCGTCGTTCACCGCCGCGACGCCGACGTGCAGCCGGGCGCGGTCTATCATGGGCGCGTGAAAGCGCCCGTGCCGGGGACGGGCGCCGTTTTCGTGGATTACGGCGACACGCTGCCGGGCGTCGCCTATCTCAAGGCGCCACAACCCGAGGGCAGCGCCATTGCCGTCACTGTGTCGGTGCCGCCGCGTCCGGGCAAAGGCGCGGAACTGAAACCCATCAAGGGCGAGATTCCCTCCGGCGCGAAGCTTCCCGCGCTCGCCATGCCCGCGCCCGAGCCTGTGGTGGAATGGGTCGCGCGGTTTGGAAGCGCGATCCGCGCGATCATCTGCCAGCCTTTGCGCGAGGTGGCCCGGGTGAGGGCGTTGCTCGACGACGACGCCCCCGTGGAATCGCACTCCGCCGAGGTGGACCTGTTCGCCGCTTTCGGCGTCGACGAGGCCGTCGAGGCGGCGCTGCGGCCGGATGTGAAACTCCCGTCCGGCGGGTCCATCATCGTCGAGCCGACACGGGCCCTTACGGTGATCGACGTGAACTCCGGCGGATCGGACCCTGTGAAGGCGAACGCCGAGGCGATCCAGGCGTGCGCGCTGGAACTCCGGCGGCGCAATATCGCCGGCCACATCGTCATCGACATCATTCCCACAAAGAGCCGTTCGGCGATTCCCAAGGTGATGACGAAAGCCGTGGCGTTGGATCCGGTGCCGACGCAGGTCGTGGGCCTCACGTCGTTGGGACTCCTGGAGATGACCCGCCAGCGCATGGGATTGTCGCTCGCCGAAGCGCTCATGGATCGCGGCGAACTGAGCGCCGCGTCCATTGCCTATCGTGCCTTGCGTATGGTGGTGCGGGCGAGCGCGCGGAGCGGCGCTTCAAAGTGGTTGATCGCGGTCGCGCCGGATGTCGCCGCGGTGCTGCAAGGGTCGCTCGTGCGGGCGGCCAACGAAGCGCGCGAGACGATCAAGGCCGAAATCCAGATCGCCGCCCGCGCCGATTTCAAACGCGATCAGGTCGACGTGCGGCCGGCTTGACGCCATCGCGCGAAGTACCGACATTCAAGGCCATGACCTCCACGCCGCCTTCCGACGACAAACCCTCCGCCGTCCGTGTCACCGCGCCCGCGTGCGTGCGTTGCCGTCAGCCGGTGCAGCCCCGCTATCGCCCGTTCTGCTCGCAGCGCTGCGCGGACATCGATCTCGGCTCGTGGTTCGGCGAGCGCTACCGGGTCGAGACCGACGATACCCCGCCCGACGCCGCGCCCAAGGGCGAGGATCAGGACTGAACGGGGGCTCCCGCCCGGTGGTGCGCTGGAAAAGCCCTTCTGGCTCAAGTTCTTAGGGCAAAAACCACCGTCTAGACACCCGCGCCCATCTCTAATATAAAGCGCCCCTCTCCAAGAGGTCTGACCTCACCGCCCAGGTAGCTCAGTTGGTAGAGCAAGGGATTGAAAATCCCTGTGTCGCTGGTTCGATTCCGGCCCTGGGCACCATCGGAACCAACACGGGGATATGAGGCGTTCTGGGCCCGTTCCCGTGTTGGTTCGCCAACTCCAAGAAACCTTGTAGGCGGCCCTCGACTTCGATCGCGAGACCGTTGGGCTGCGTGGCGTCCGGGCGCAGGACGATTCGGTCGATCAGGCCGCGGATCGCGTTCATGGCGTGCGTGCGGTCGAGCGTGTCGCGCGTCAATGCGTCCTGCAGCTCATCCATCTTGCGCGCGTACATCTGGTGGGCGTCGGGATAGAGCTGGATGACCGGCGCCTGGCCGGCGGCGGCCTGGGCTTCGAGCGCGCGGGTCTCGGCCTCCAGCTCGGCGACGCGTTTCGCTAGCGCTTTTCCATCACCGCCGTCCTCGATCGCCGCGACCAGCCGGGCGATCTTCTCGCGGTTGGTGCGGATGCGCTTCTCGGCCTCGCGGTGATGGGCCGCGTCCTTCGTTTGCCGTTCGCGCATCGCCTCGTGATATTCCTTCACATAGGCCGCGATCGCCGCCGGCCGCGCCATCAGGATTTTCAACTTGGCCAGGATGCGGGCTTCGAGGTCCACGCGCTTGATGGTGCGTGCGTTGTCGCATGTCGCCTTCTGCTGATGCGCGGAACACGACAGGCGTTTGCTGTCGCGCACGATGTAAGACCCGTTGCACACGCCGCAGGCCACGATGCCCGAGAACAGGTGTTTGGCGCGGTGTTTGACGGTGCGCAAGGTGTCGCCGCCGTGGTCGGACTTGATCGCCTGGGCGGCCGTCCAGGCCTCGTCGGTGACGACGCGCAGCTCCGGCGCGGCTTGAACCTTCCATTCGCTTTGCGGATTGGTCCGGATGATACGCTTGCGGGTTTGTGGGTGCCTGACCTTGTGCGACTTGTTGTAAACGATCTCGCCGATATAGGTGCGGCAATGCAGGATGCCGATGCCGCGCGCCCGGTTGCCGACGATGGTGCTGACGGTCCAGTGGCCGCTGCCGCGGCCGGTGCGGGCGCCCGGCGCGGGCACGCCCTCGGCGTTCAGGCGGCGCACGATCTCAAACGGTGAAACGCCCGCGGTGTACTCGGCGAAGATCCGGCGCACGATGGCGGCCTCGGCCTCGTTGACGCGGCGCAAGCCCCGGACGATCTCACCCTTCGCGTCCAGGACGTCCTTCACGGCGTCGTAGCCGTACCCCAGGCCCGCCGGCGTGAGCCCGCGATCGACGGCGCCCTTGTGCTGCCGGCGCAGCGCGTCGCCGAGATCCTTGAGCGCCTGGGAGTTCTTCAAGCCCTCGAAGGCGGCGTGCATGTCGGTGACCAGGCCGGAGGACAGCGTGTGGATGCGCACGCCGTGGAACTCCAGCTCCTCGCGCAGGCGCGCCGTGTCGCCCAGGTTGCGCGACATGCGCGAAAGACTTTCGGTGACGATCACCTCGAAGTGGCCGGCCTCGGCGTCGGCGATCATGCGCTGCACGTCGGGCCGGTCCATGGAGGTAGCGGACAGCGCGAAGTCCGCGTACTCGTGCACGACCCGCCAGCCCTCGCGCACGGCGTGCGCGCGGCACTGGGCCAGTTGATCCTCGATGGACCGCGGGTTCTGGTTGTCGGACGAAAAGCGGGCGTAGAGGGCTGCGCGCATGGGGAGACCGGAGAGGTTAACGCCGGGGCGGGACGTTAACACGGGACGCGGGGGCGTCGTCCACCGGTGGCGGTGGTGGCGTGGCGTCCTTCACGGCTTGCCACCAGTACATCGGCAGGAGCACGAAGAGGGCCCAGAGGGCGACGCCGATCAGGAGGACCGCTGTCGCGCCGACCTGGGCGAGGGACACGATCAACGTGATGGCGATGCGAAGGGCGCGGGTCATGTCGAGGGCTCCACAGGAAACTCGTCCCAGGTGCGGCCGTCGAGGTGGCGGCCTGATGCCTTCTTGCCCATGCGTTGGGCGTAGGTGTGATCGTCGAATTCGTAGAACGACGAGCCGCCCGCGCGATGGATCGATGGGATGTGTAGCCATTCCCCATGCTGCTTGAAAAAGAACGGTACGTTGGCGGATACACACTGGTCTCGCAGCCCGCGCACCCAAACCAAATGCATGGGGCGAGAATTCGGGCCGCTTTCGCCTCCAGCGATGACCCAGTCGATCTTGTGGTCCGGGGACGCCAATACCCCGGGGATGCTGCCCTCCCCATCGAAGTGCATGCCCGTCAGGGAATCGAGCATGACCAAGCCGCTCGGCTCGCGCTCGCGCGCTTCTGCCTTATCCAAGTTGATGTGGGTGAGGATTACCTGACCCAGCAAAGGTTCACACGAAAGGAAGCGCACGGCCGCCGGCGTGGCGAGCAGATCGGGCACACGCTCCTCGGCGGCGTCCTGATGCTCGACGCTGACGCCGAGCCACAAATTGGGGAGCGGAAACGCCGAGCAATCCTTATCGTATGAAAAGCGTGGGGCCAGCCCGAAGGCGCGCATGAGATGGTGCGCCGAGTGGCGGGGGATCACCGATACGCCATTCGGATCGCGGCAGTTATCGACAACGCGCTCCCACGAGAAGTTCGCCATGTACTGGCGCATGCGGTGGGGTCGCTTCGTCAGTACCTGCATCGTGTGCCGCTGGGCGAGCGCCATCACCGCAAACACGCGATCGATATCCCGGTCGGACAGGCTTTCGTGGAACAAGTCCGACGTGCTGTTGACGAAGATGCGCGCCGGTTTGCGCCACTTCAGCGGCGCGCCGAGGGCGGCTTCCACCAAGCGTACCTGACCCGTCCAGCGCGCCTCGCGGTCGGGATGCTTGCCGACGAAGTGCGCGAGGCCTTCATAGGGCTGACCCGGTCCGCTGAATCGCGCGGCGATGCCCTCGGCGTAGCAGTGGCGGCAGCCTTCGGAGATCCGGCTGCAGCCGCGCACCGGGTTCCATGTGCGGTCGGTCCATTCGATGGTGGTTTTCTGGGCCATCTATGCGGCCTCCTTCATCTTGTCGATGTTGCAGGCGTGAACTTTGAACGTGATGGCGAACACGTCGGGATTCGCGACCCATGCCGCTGGGCCGTGCAGATGACACCAGAGGTTCATGAACGACTCTCGTCGCGTCATGCCGCTGAGTTCATAACCGCCTTCGCAGGGCACGCCGTAGAGGTGTGTATCGCCGTTGTCGAAGCCGACGATGCCTTCGCGGCCGGCCGCCGCCTCGGTGATGTCCTGCAATGGCTCGAGCGTGACGTCGGTCACCTCCAGCGTGAGGCGTGAGAAGCGCCGGGGCATGTGGATGGACGGTTTCCACAGGCGGCGCCATTCGGTCGGGTCTTTGTCGGCGCGGTAGTGGGGGCGGCCGATCTCCTCTAAGCCGGGACGCGGCATGAAAGCCTCACGCACCCACAGCCGGTCACCCGGCTGGACGCGGGGGAAGGCGCACCACAGCGTGCGGGCTTCGCTCCAGATGCCGTCCGCCGTCCAGGTCCATGACGTGCGCCCCGGCGCCATGTCAATCTTGCGGAGCCCCTCGCGGCCCTTGACGGCTTGCTCGTAGGTTGCGGCGTTGAAACCGTGACGACGGCCTTGGAGGTCGGTGTGGTACAGCCATGCGTGGGCACCGCGTCGGGTTTCCGTTTTGCCGGTGCCGGGGCGTTCAACTTCGCGCAGGAGGCCGCGGACCATCGGCGCCGAATACATGATTGGGATGTCGCGTCTCATCGGCTGCACCAGTCGCAGCGGTGGGCGCACAAATCGCAACCGCTTTCCGGATCGATGCAGCAGCCGTCGATGCAGTCGTAGATGACGCCTTCGCCCTGACAGTTCGGGCACTCGCCGTCGTCGTCCATATCGTCGAAATTGGACGGTGCCACGCGCAGGTTGTAGGATTGCGTCGGATGCGGCATGGCTAAGTCCCCTCCTGCGCTGGCGTTGTCTCCGTGGGTAACAGCGGAAGTTGCATCCACATGAAACCGACAGCCCCCGGGTTGTCGAAGACGAAAGCGAATCTATTTCCTTTGTAGCTCATGGACGCTTGGGCGCAGGCTTGTCCCAACCGAGGTTTAACCAGACGCGCGGTGTCATGAACCTCTTGTGTCGCTTCGCTGATTGGTCGCCACTGGTTCGGCGACGGGAGCGGAGAGAGGCTGTCGATGTGGGCGAGAAGCGTTGCAACATCGTTGTGCGCTTCGACCGGCTCCTCATGTCGCGTTGGCCGAGGGTAAACGCAGCGGGCGGCATGGCGCGCGCGAATTTCAGCCAGCAGTTCTTTCTTGTCGGTCATGCGGTCAGTCCTCGCTTTGTTGGGTCTGCGCCGGCCGCTCTTTCGGCCTGCTCGCGCACGGACTGCCGGGCCAGTAGTTTCATCAACTGGATGATCTCGTCCGGGGTGCCGTCGTCGGCGGGCGGGGGTGCGGCTTTGCGCGCGGGTTTCATTTGGCGGCCTCGATCAGCCAGCCGGCCGCGCCGTCGAGATCGTCCAGGCCGATCGCGAGGTTCACGCCGGCGGGAAAGACCACGCACAGCATGAACGCGATGAAGGCCATGCCGATGATGACGACGGGGTCGCGGGTCATGGTTTCTCGCACCCTCGTGCCAAAAATTTTCGACCGAAGATGACCCACCAAATAAGAAAGCTGACCAGCGGATATTCGATCAGCACAAAAAGGCGCACAAACGCCTTCCATTCGCCGATATCCCCCAACCACCCCATGTCCCACGTCACGAACGCGCCGCCCAAGTAGATCGCAGCCGCGACGGCCATGTAGCATCCGACAACACTGGGCACGGCCCCCTTCATACGTCCGGTCATGCCCTACACCTTCACCGGCATCAGCACCGCCAGGGTGTCGTCGCGGCCGCGGGGGCGGAGCACGATCGGGGAGGCGGAGTCGGCGCCGAAGGCGAGCACGGCGACGTCGGCGCTGATGCCTTCGAGGGCCGCGGTCAGATAGGCGGCGTTGACGCCGATGGTGTAGCCGATCGGCTTCGCTGCCCAGGCGGCGTCGATCTCGTCCTGGGCGGCGCGTCCGCCGGGGCCGGTGGCGCTGATTCGGATCATTCCCTTCTCGCCGTCGAGGCGCACCGTGTTCGTGCCTTCCTCGGCCAACAGCGCGACGCGTGCCAGCGCGGTGGTGAGCGTCGTGGTCTGGACGTCGACCTCGGTGAGGCCTTCGAGGTTCGGGATCACCCGGTCATAGTCGGGGAACGTGCCGTCGATCAGGCGGCTGGTATAGGTCCAACTGACGCCGTTGTCCTCGCGTTCCAGCGTGACGTGGGCGGACGTGACGGTGAGGTCGATATCGGCGTCGTCGGCGCCGACCAGGCCGGAGATGACCTTCACCGCCTGGGACGGCACGATCACGCCGCCGTTCGCGATTTCGGCGATGTGCGCGGCGCCGTCGGGCAGCGCGGCGTCGACCTTGGCCAGGAAATTGCCGTTGGTGGCCGCGCACAGGAGGCGGTCGTCCTTCACATGCAGGAACACGCCGTTGAGATAATAGCGCGTCTCTTCCTTGTTCACCGCCCACTTCGACCGCTTGAGCAGCATGTTGAGGCTGGCGGCGCTGGCGGTGAATTGCGCGCCGACGGCTTCGGAGCGCGGCGGTTCGGGGAAGTCCGATGCGGCCATGATCGGGATTTGGAAGCGCGCGCGGCCGGACTTGAGGGTGACCACGGTTGCGTCCTCGCTGTCCCACGACAGATCCGCATGGGCGCCGGCGGGAAGCGCCGCGATGACGTCATGTAGATCGCGCGCGGGCAGGGCCAGGGGCTTGAAGCGCTTGCCCTCGGCGGGGATCGTGGCTGTCAGCCACGCGTCCATGTCGGTGGCGGTGACGCGGATTCCGGTGGCGTCGTGCTCGATCAGGGCGTGGCCAACGATAGGCGCGGTGCTGCCGGGTTTACCCGCCAGCGCGGCGATGCGGGCGAGGGCCGCGTGCACCGCGTCGCGGTTCAGGACGATGTGATTTCCCATATGTCACGCCTCCGCCTTGCCGGTGAGAAGGGCCGTGACCTGCGCATGGGTTTCCTCGCGGGTGAGGAAGGCGAAGGTGGGCAGCACGTAGCCGCCGCGGTCCATGCCCATGATGGCGTCGGAGATCGCGCCGATGCCGTCCTTGCCGGATTCCTCGGCGCCGAGGGCGCGGCGGATAGCGATGAGCGTGGGCTTGCGTGCGCCTTCGAGATCGGCGGGGCCGTGGGGCGCTGCCCCGAGGGCGAGTCCGCGCGCGGCTTCGGCGCCGGCGACGCCCAAGGACACGGCGATGTCCTTCTCGACATCGTCCATGCCGAGGCCGTCGCCCCAAATGCCGGTGCGCGCCGCGATGAGGGCGGCGAAAAGGGCGCCGACCTGTTCGTCGTCCATGGCGCAAAGATTGCGCCAGACGGCGCGGCCGGTGTCTTCCTCCTCGATGTCGGCGGCTATATGGGACGCAAGCTGCATGCCCCGTGTTTCCGCGGGAAAGTCCGCGAGGAGGATGTCCAGGCGCTGGACGACCCTTTCGGACACGCGGCCCGTCACGGCCGTCATGTTGCGGCCCGGCTCGATCGTCAGCATGCCGAAGGCGTATTGCTCCAGGATGCGCGCGCAGACGAGGCGCACGGCCATCGCGGGGCTGTCGGCGAGGGCGTTCTGCAGGGCGGCGGTCTTGCGGCGGTTGGCGTGGGCGCGGTGCGCGGCGGTGAAGGCGTCGGTGGCTTTGGCGTCCGCGGCATCATCGCCGTTCGTCTTCGCACCGCCGTTCCTCGCGATGGCGTCCTCGAGATCGTGTTGATCGTCGTCGGCGGTGTCGCCGTCTTCCTCCGCCTGGGTGTTCACCATGCCGGTGTGCACCTTGACCTCAAGGGCGCGGGTGATCTCCATGACGGTGACCGCGTTTTTGTCCTTCGGCTTGCGCTTCCATTCCCAGCTTTGGAACCATTGGTTCTTGTCCTGCCGCAGCACGACGACCTTGACGCCCTTCTCCTCCCACGCGGCTTTCTTCTCGGTGATGCCGACTTCCTGGAGGTGAAGGTACTGCGCCTCGTCGGCGAAATAGGTGCGGCCGGAGCCTTCGTCGGTGATGATCTCGCCGACGTAGCGGTCCAGCGGAAAGAAGGCGATATCGGTGGGCGGATAATCGGCGGTGACGGCGCCGAGCAAAGCCTCTTCCGTGCCGTACATCCCGTCCTTGATCGAGAACAGCAGTTCCTTCTGATGTTTGTGCGTGGCCATGGCGAGGGTGCGGGCTTGGGTCGGGGTGATCTCGCCGGCCTCCAGGGCCTTCAAGGTCTCGCGCGCGCATTTGTCGATGATGGTCAGGCGCGACTGCACGGTCCGCCGCGCGATGCCGGTGCGCGCCGCGATCTGTTCGGTGGTGTCGCCGGCGTCGCGCAGGGCGGCGAATCCGCGGGCTTCCTCCAGGGCGGTGAGGTTCTTACGCTGCAGGTTCTCGATCAGGCCGATCTCGATCACTTCCTTGTCGGTGAGTTCCTTCACGATGATGTCGATGAGGTAGGCGTCGGGCAGTGTGCCGGACTCGATCTGGGCGCCGATCGCGCGCCAGCGGGTTTCGCCGATGACGATCTCGTAACCGCCCTTCTTGCGCGGGCGCACGGTGAGTGGCTGCAGGAGGCCCTTCTCGGCGATGGACGCGCCGATCTCGGCGATCTTGTCGGCGTCGAAGGTCTTGCGCGGGTTGAGCGGCGAGGGCGTCAACTGATCGTGGGCGACGCGGATCTGCGTGCCGGGCTGCGCGGCGATGATGTCCTGGACCGCCGCCGGTTTCGCTTTCGCGGGATTGGGCGCCGGTTTCGGCTTGGCTGCGGCCTTGGATTTGGCGGATTTCTTCGGGGCGGCTTTCTTCGCGACTGGTTTTTTTTGGGCGGCCTTCGGCACGGCGGGGGACTCCTGATGATGTGGGGCTAGCGGACGGCGCGGGGCTTGGGCAGCAGGCGGACGACGTTGGAGGGCAAGGGTTCCGCCTCGGTCTGGGGCACGGACGCGGTGACCAGGGCGAGCGCGTCCGTGTAGCGCCGCGCGACCACATCGGCGGCGAAGCCCAGGCCCAAGAGCAGGTCGCGGGTGACGCCGCAGCCGTCGCGCGCGATGGATTGGATGGCGAGCGCCATGTGGCGCACGACGATGTCCTCGCCGCCGGTGAGGGTGTCGAGACGCGCGCGGTCGCCGAACAGGCCTTGCCAGTAGGCGAGTTCGTTCTCGGCGCTGCTGCGCGAGGTGCGGTCGACGTGCATCAACCAGACGACGTCGCCGTCGCCGACGGTGATGCGGTAGAAGTCCGAGGCGGGGGCGACGTTGCGCATCATGGGCTCCTCACGGGGTGGGACGATGTCGGGCGCGGCGGCGCACGGCGTGCGCGCAAGGCCAGGTGGGCGCGCCGCAGGGGCATGTCCTCGAACAGCGGGGCGTTGATGGCGCGCAGGTGTGCGAGCATCGGGCAGAATGGGAGGCGTTCGGGCTCGGCGTAGAGAGCCGGGCCGTTTAAGGAATGCTCCGGGCGGATGAGGTCGGCGGGCGCTTTGCGATTACGTCCCGGCGCACCGATCTCGGCGCCGCGCTTCGGCCAGCTCATGCGCGGCCTCCCGCGGCGTCGCCGACGCGCGCGTCGTCGCTGATCTTCCGGGGCGTGGGGGAGGTGATCGCGTGATAGAAGTTCACGGCGGCGATGATGCCGGCGGCGTCCTGGGTGTCGTCATCGTCGAGGGGCATACATACGTTGACCTCGCGCCCATGCGCATCGCGCACCTCGAAGGTGTCTTTGTCCCAGCGCCACGGGCCCGGGTGGCGTTCGAGCAGCGCGTCGAGATCGCGCTTCATTTGTTCGCCGAGGGTCATGCCGCGCCCTCGATGCTGGGGAGCGTGCCGTCAAGCAGCGCCGCGCGCAGGGCGTCCTGGAAGTGTTCGGCGATGTCCGCCTTGTTGAAGCCCTGCTGGAGCAGGTCGGTTTCGGTGATCACGCCGCGCACGCCGACAACGGCGATGACGCGCGCCATGCGCGCTCGGATCGCCTCTGGCTTCGGGACCATCCGCGCCGGACGCGGCGGGGCTGCCGTGTACCGGTCCGGCGCGGACGGGTGGACGACGCCAGGCGGGATCCGGCCGTCGTAGAAAAGTTCAGCGTCGTGTTGGGACAGGCGCATCTTGACCCCCAGGGTGTGCGCACGGCGTGCGCGTGAATGTGCATACAATGCACAACACCAACTGGAGGGTCAATCAAAAATGTGCGTTAAATGCACAAATGGTAATATGTGGACCCGCTACGATGTGCTCGTGATGCGGTGTCCGGACGCGTGTGTAACTAGATCGTGCCGAGGATTTCTTCGGGCTGCTGGGTGTCCACCACGACCGCCCAGATGAGGATTTCGTCCTCTTCGCCGCCGGTCAAGAGCACCGGCTGGTGGGCGGGGTTCAGCGAGCGCGGGATGAGCAGGACTTTGCCGTCCGCGGTGACGCGGACTTCCTTGCAGGTCACTTCCACCTCACCGGCCCGGCGACGTTCCACGACCACCCGCTGGCGGGGCGTGGGCACGTAGTTGGGCGTGATGCGCTTGTAAAAGACCAGGGTGTTCTCCGGCCAGATCTCGTTCATGCTGTCGCCCTCAAGCTCCAGCGCACCATCAGGAATCGGTCTATCGACACGAGGCATGTAAGGCACCGTTTGCTGATCGTCGGCGGGCTGCTCTTCGGCGCCTCGCCAATCCCCGGCGGCAACCTTACCCACAACCGGAAGCAAGATGAAAGAGTGTCCGAACTCAATTACATCCGTAAGTGGTACCCGGTACACGGCCGCGAAGGCCTTCAACTGATCCACGGTTTGTTGTGTTTTTCCCGTCTCCGCACGCTGTACGGTTGAGTGGGCGACGCCCAGGCGTTCGGCGACGGCTTCCTGCGACAGGCCCGCCTTCTTGCGGGCGGTCTGTAGTTTTGTCGCGTTCTTCAATGATTTAGGCATGGTGTGCACAAGATGCGCTCGGGCATGGAAGGTGCCAATAGCGCCATACGCACAATGCTCTTGACGATGAATGTGCATCAAATGCACAATCCCGGGCACCATGAATGCCCTGGAACGTTATTTCGAGGATGTGGAGAAGGCCCCAAAGCTAGCGGCTCGGGTCGGCTGTAGCCACACGACCTTGTACCGGATCGCCGCAGGCAAGACCCGCGCCAGCCGGAAGATCGCTCGCTTGATCGAGGCCGAGACCGGCGGGGCCGTGACCCGCGCGGTGCTCTACGCGATTGCGGATCACAGCCCGGCCGACGGCCCGCAGGCGATCGGCGACGGCGGCGTTGCGCTCGCCGGCGGCGAGGGCGCGCAGGAACAGGGCGAGGTCGAGGGCGGCGTTGCGGTTCATGGCGCCACTGTAACGCCCGCCGCCGACCCCGGTCAGCGGGAACCGTTCCCCCAGGACGCCGCGGCCCCGGCCGAAGGGCAGGCGACGCCATGACGCCGCGCTGGTCCGACGCCGATCTCGCGTTCCTCGACTTGCATCATCGCCGCTTCCCGATCGCGTTCATCGCGAAGGAACTGCGCCGCTCGGCGCGCGCGGTGACGGTGATGGCCTCGCGGCGCGCGATTGAGCGCCAACGTGTTGAAGCGGCACGCCTGTGCCGAGACGTTTCCCGTGGAACATCCAGAGGCGCGCGATGACCCGCAATCCCCGTTTGAAGGGCGCGACGCGCCTGGTGATCCACGAGATCGGCGGCCTTGAGGCCTGCGCGGTACTGACGGGGCTGAGCGTCTCGCAACTGGGGCGGTGCCAGAACGTCAACGAGCCGGACTTCATCTCGATCACGAACGCGCTGCTGCTGGAGGCCCAGACGGGCGTGCGCCCGCATATCACGCAGGCGATGGCGGCGCTGGGCGGGCACATCCTGGTGCCGCTGCCGCCGGTGAACGCCACCGCGACGCCGTGGGGCGCGCGGCTGGCGAGCATGGTGAAGGAAGTGGGCGAGGCCCTGTCCGGCTTCGGCGGATCGCTGGCCGACGACGGCCAGGTCACCGCGGCGGAGGCCGCGCGCCTGCTGCCGGAGGTGGACCAGGCGCTGTCGGAGTTGATGGCCTTGCGCGCCGAACTCGAACGGCAAACGGGCCTGCCCGCGCCGCGGTCCTGACGCGCGGGTGGGGAGAGGGGCGCATGGGGGTTCCACGTTACATCCGGCGGAAGCGGTTGAAGGCGGCGTTTGCGACAAGCGCGCTGCTGCTGGCCGTCGCCGTTCTGATCACCGTCGTTCTCGCATGGTCTGGAGCGTGGTCGTGAACATGATCCGTCCATTGGACACCACTTCGACCGTCGCGCGTCCTCCCCGCGCGGCGTCGCTCTCCCGCGCCGGGGCATCCCCCCCAGCAAACGCGCCCGAACACGGCGCGGGAGAGCACCTTCGACCGGCAGCCGAAATCCCCGCCGGAACGCCTGGAGCCACATCCCCGAACGCCGTGAACGTGACGGCGCGCGTCGCTTCGGCTCCAGGCGTTGCAATGCCCCGTCCCGCGAAAGCCCCGCGCAAGGTGGCCGGCAGGACGTTCGACGAATGGATCGCGCAGGCGCGCGCGGAACTGGCCGCCGGAAAACGCGGGCGGCCGTTCCTCGCGGCGCTGTACGCGGCGGCGGCCGGGAAACAGGAAGGCGCGGAGGCGGGCGATTGCCCGTTCGACCGGCTCGGCGAACCGGAGCTGGCGGCGGAGTGGGACGCGTATTTCCGGATCGCGGCCGCCGCCGTGTGCCGTGAGGCGCCCGCGACCGGCGCGCGTAGCCAGTTTCAGGCGAAGCCGCGAAGGACGAACACGGTGCGGACCGGGAGCGCGGCGTATGCGGATTTGATGGGAGGTGGGGAGTGATGTCACCGTTTATGCGTGAATTTCTCACCACGCTCGCTGTCCTGGTCTTCGGCTATCTCCTCGTCCTGTTGGCGCTGCGTCTCACATGACCAACGTCTCCCGCACCAACCGCAACGGCAAACGCCCGCGCTCCGACCTGTATTCGACGAAGCCCGAGGCCACGCGGGCCTACGTGCGGTTCGAGCATCGCGCGCTGATGCTGCATGCCGGGCGTGACCTGGTGTTCGACGGCACGATCTGGGAACCGGCGGCGGGCGAGGGGAAACTGGCCGAGGTGCTGAACGCGCACGGCTTCGCGACGGTGGAGACCGATCTGATGCGGCATGCCGATACGCTGCCGTCCCACGTGCGTAAGATCAAATTGCAGGACTTCATGAAGACGCGCCGCCGCCGCGCGGACATCATCGTGACCAATCCTCCCTATAGCGTCGGCAAGAGCGGCGACGACTTCGTGCGTCACGCCTTGCGGCTGGAGCCGCGCTATGCGGCCTTCCTGCTGCCGATCACGTTTATCGCCGGATTGAAGCGCTTCGATCTGATCGAGGGCGCGGTCGGGGGCCTGGGTCTCGCGCGCGTGTTGGTGCTGGCCTGGCGCTGCACCTTGAAGCCGACGCGGTTGAAACTGAAGAACTCCGGCGTGACCACCTACGCCTGGTTCATCTGGGAACGCGGTCATCGCGGCCCGTTCAAAACCTTCCGGCTCTATCGCACGGCCCAGGAACAGGCGCGCTACGCGGCCACCGGTGCGAAGGTGTCAACGTATCGGGTGGCCGCATGACGTCGCCGTCTCCTCGGGATATCGCCTTCCGATTGGAGCGCGGCGCGCGGGATCTGCTGCGCGAGGTGGTCGAGAAGGGCGTGGCGTTTGTGCCGCGCCTGAATGGCCCGCCCTTCCAGCTCATGGCCGCGCGGCTGGTGACGCCGTACCTGGGCGACGGTGAACCGTCGCGCCGCGGATATCGGTTGGAACCGACGCCGACGGGCAAGGCCGTGTACGCCGAGATTGCCGGACCGGTTGCGCACGGCGTGCGCGCGGGGGCCAAATGAACGCTCCCGCTCCGGTGAACATTCGCCCATGGACGTTGCGCGAGGCCGCGCTGCTGCACTTCGTGCCGACGGTGGTGGATGGCGCGGCGCCGGACCCGGCCGATCCGCGGCCGTGGCACAAGATCGCGAAGTGCGTGGTGATCTTCGACGCCAATGGCCAGCCGGTCAGCGGCGTCAAAAACGCCGAGTGGCTGTTCCACGTCGATCAATGCCATGACGGGCTGCGGGACGCGCTCGCGGCGCTGGTGAGGGACTTCCGTCAGGCGGCGACGCTGGCGGGATATAGCGCGGACGTGGTCGAGGACGTATTGACCGGACCGATCGACGCCTTGCGGCGCGCGGGCGTGACGGTGACCCCATGACCGTCTATGTCGACGACATGCGCACGCGGCTGGGACGGATGATCATGTGCCACATGATCGCCGACACCGACGCCGAGCTGCACGCGATGGCCGATAAGATCGGCCTGAAGCGCAAGTGGTTCCAGGGCGATCACTACGATATCTCGCTCGCGCGCCGGAAGCGGGCCGTGCTGAACGGGGCGGTCGTCATCACCCAGCGCCAGGCGGCGGCGATGCGCGCGAACCGCGCCTGCTGGGGAACGCTGGGCGACCCGGCGACGGCGATCGCGGACTTCAAGGATCGATTGGCCGGCTTGCGCCGCGACGTGCGCGCGAGCGTGGAGGGTGCGCGTTGAGTTCAGGTTCCCAGTTTCCGCCGTCCTTCCTTGACGACATCCGCGCCCGCGTGCGCGTGTCGGCGGTCGTCGGCCGCCGCGTGCGGCTGGAGAAGCGCGGCCATGAGTTTGTCGGTCTGTCGCCGTTCTCGCACGAGAAGACGCCGTCGTTCACGGTGAACGACGAAAAGCGCTTCTATCATTGTTTCTCGACGCAAGAGCACGGCGACATCTTCACCTTCGTGATGAAGACGGAGAACCTGACGTTCCCGGAAGCGGTCGAGGCGCTGGCGGAAGAGGCGGGGCTGGCGTTGCCGCGCCGTACGGCGGCGGAATCCCAGAAGGCGGAGAAAGTCGCGCTGATCCGGCCCCTGATCGAGGGCGCGTGCGCGATCTATGAAGAGGCTCTGTGGGCCGAGGAAGGGCGCTATGCGTTGGAGTATCTGCGCCGGCGCGGGCTCACCGACGAGACGATCCGGCGCTTTCGCCTGGGATACGCGCCGACCGGCAATGTGCTGAAGGCGAAGATGCTGGCGCGCGGTGTCGCCGAGGCGCTGCTCCTGGATGCGAAACTGATCGCGCCGGGCGGCGACGACCGCGGCTCATTCGACTTCTTCCGGGACCGGGTGATCTTCCCGATCCTCGATCTGCGCGGGCGTCCGGTGGCGTTCGGCGGTCGGGTGATGGGCGACGGCACGCCGAAGTATCTGAATTCGGCGGACACGCCGTTGTTTCACAAGGGCTCGCTGCTCTATGGCCTGTCGCAGGCGCGCGAGCAGGCCCTGGCCGAGAAGGCGATCGTCTTGGTCGAGGGCTATATGGACGTGATCGCCATGGCCCAGGCCGGGATCGCGAACACGGTGGCGCCTCTCGGCACGGCGCTGACGGAAAACCAGATTGAATTGATGTGGCGTTATAGCGAAGCGCCGACCCTGTGTTTCGACGGGGACAAGGCGGGCCGGGCGGCGGCGGCGCGCGCGGTGAACCGGGCGCTGCCGATGTTGAAGCCCGGGCTGTCGCTGGGTTTCGTGACATTGCCTTCGGGGCAAGATCCCGACGACATCTGCCGGGGCGAGGGCGGCGCTGACGCGATGCGTGAAATTCTCGCCGCCCCCGAAGCCCTTTCCGAGGTGGTGTGGCGGCAACTGGTCGCGGACCATCCGGCCAACACGCCGGAGCGCCGCGCCGGATTCCAGGCCGCCGTGCGGGCAAGGGCCGCCGAGATCAAAGACGACAGCGTGCGGCGCAACTATGCGGCGTTCTTTGAAGAGCGCATGGGGCCGGTCGCGGCGCCGCCTGATGACGGCGATGATGATCGAACGCCGGAAGAGGGTGGCGGCGCGCCGCGCGATGACGCTCCGAGGCCGGGCCATGATCCCTATCACGACGGGCAGAAGCCCGAGGATGTGCTGGGGCCGGACGCACCGATCGTGGCGCTCGGTCATTCCCGGCGCGTGGTGGCGGGTTCGCGGGTCAATGTCTTCCACTTCCTGAACACGAAGGGCGAGACCGAGAGTTATTCGGCCAGCGCCTTGCGCACGCCCGCGATCATCGAGGGTATGTTCTTCGGACATATGGCCTGGGTCGAGAGCATGGCCCCGAACAAGACCTTCGACGGCGCGGTGATGCCCGGCGACAAGCCGACGTGGAAGTCCGCCGTGATCCGCACGATGCTGATGCGCGCGTGTGACGCCGCCGGCTTCTTCGAGCCCGACAACGCAGTGCGCGGACCGGGCGTGTGGCCTTTTGGTCCGGTGAAGGAATGGCCGCGCCGCGATCCCAGGATCGTGCTGCATACGGGTGAATCGGTTTATGTGATTTGGACCGATCAACGGCCCGCGCGGTTCGAGAAACATCGCGGCGGTGTGCGGGTCGGGGATTTCGTCTATTGCCGCACGCGGCCGGAAGATGGGCTGGCCGACGGCGCGCTCACCGACAGTGAAGCCCTCGGCATCATCCGTTTCTATGAGTGCTGGTCGTGGGAGGAGAAGGCACGCGCGCTGGACGTCTCGCTGGTCGGCTTCCTGCTGTTCGGATGGCTCGCCGCCGCCGGGATCGTCGCGCTTTTACGGCACCGGCCGCACATCTTCCTGCGCGGCCCGACAAAGGCCGGAAAGAGCGCGCTGTGTACGCTTCACGAGGAACTGCTGGGCTCGGCGAGCATCCGCATGGAAAACGCCACGATGACGGGCATCCGGAACGAGTTCCTTGATCCGCAACCGGTGCGGGCCCTCGTGTGCAACGAGGCCAATGAACGCCACAGCCCGCAGGGGCAAGAACAGTTGCGCGAGGTCTTGAACCTGGCGCTGTACGTTTACACGTCGGGCGAGGGCCGTCAGTTGCGCGGGCCCGGCGGGATCTCGGGCACCGTCAACGCGACGTTCATGTTCGCGGCCGTGCGTCCGCCGACGCTGAACTCCGACGACGCAAACCGTATGTTGCTCCTGAATATGCGGCTCTTGGAACTCACCGCACAGAAGCGCGCGGATTTCAGCGCGCGCCGGGATGAGATCACACCGCTTGGGCCTCGGCTGCGCCGGCGCGTTCTGGAGCGATGGGGCGACTATCCCAAGACGTTCGCCGTATTTGAGGCGGCGCTGATGCGCCTCGGGTACGACAGCCGGTCGACGGACACTTATGGAACACTCATGGCCTGCGCCTGGATCGGCTCGCGCAAGGGCCTGCCGACCGAGGATGCGGCGATTGACCTCGCCCAGGCGCTGAGTGGATCGGCGTTCATCCAGGCCGCCGACGAAGCGGAACAAGACTGGCGGCGCTGCTGGACGCATCTCACCACCTCCAAGATCGACTGGCTTAACGACAGTTCGCGCCGCGCGACGGTCGGCGACTTGATCGACCACGCCATGGACCGGAGATCGCCGTCTCACGTGGCGGCGGTGGCGGCGTTGAAAAATTCCGGTCTGTCGGTGGTGCGTCGACAAAGTTTTGTCGAGAAGGCGCAGAACGAGGCCGCCGGCGTGCATCCCCCGCATGCGAGGGAGTGGGTTGCGGTGTCCTACGGGCATCAGGGGCTGGAGGACATTTTCAAGGGCACCGACTGGCGCGGCGGCAAGTGGAGCGTGCTTGCGCAGATGCCTGGCGCCGAAAAGAACCATCCCGCCAATTTTTCGGGGCAGAAGCGGGGAAAGGCCACCTTGATCCCAATCGAGGAAGTGAAGGCGCAGGAAGGCGACCTGGATTACGCCGACGACCCCGATGTTGTGGCACGTGAGCGGGAGGCCGAACACCTCCGGTGAGGTGATGACCCGTATCAGCGCTCGCGCTGTCACCGCTGTCACCGCTTCGGATTTCGGTGGTGACAGGAAAAGTGACAGCGAAAACGCAACGGCGTCATGCGGTTAGACGTGAGGAAGGGCTGGTGTCACCGCTGTCACCAGCCAAACGGCCCCTATATACGCGCGCGCAGGCGCGCACCTGAATTAGATAGGTTTTCAGTGGTGACAAAGGTGATAGATGTATAGAAGCGCAAAACCGCCAGTCAATTCAGAGGCTTCGCCCGTCACCGGGGCTGTCACCGCGCCGTCACCGCCGGTGACAGGGGCTATTGCCATCCCGACCGGGCCGAAACTGCGGCACCACTACGATCTCGAACAACTCGTGATGTGCCAGCTTATGCACCATGCCGTGCAGTTGACCCTCGACGTTGAAACGCGCCTGGGCACGAAGGTCGGGCACAAGAGCATGCGTGCGTTCTCGATTGAAACGACGGTGCCGACACCGGCCCACCGGGACGACGACGTCGCGGCGCCGCGGCGCGGCGTGCGCAATGTCGAGGTCGATCTGGCGAACGCCGTGTGGGACACGGTCTATGCAATGTACGCCCACGATCAGTATGCGGTGAAGTTGGTGGTCGCCATCGCCGCCGGCGCGAAGTGGTCGCGGGTCGCGCGGACCGATGTGAAATGCCGTGGTGAGAAGATGCTCGGTTATGTCCGGCTCAATGCGTTGTTCCGCATGTGGAACGCCAGCCACAAACGATTGCTGCCGATCATGGTGAAGTTGCAGCCGAACATCTTGATGGTCGTGGCCGAGGAGATCCGTCGTCGCAAGACCAAGGGTGGTAGCCGTTAACGAAATACCCGCTTCCCATAGTACGGAACTTTCGGGTATATATTCCGTCACGCTCGAACAACCGCGTCCACCCTCGCACAGCCCCGCTGCGCGAGGGTTTTGTTTTTGGGCTTTCGCGCACGGCGTGCGCGTCACGCGGCCAGGATGGGCACGGTAAGGATCAGGAACCACATCGCAGCCCAGGCCAACGATCCGCCCATGGTGCGGTGTGTGGGCGCGGTGCCATCGGCGTGGCGTGTTGCGGCTTCCTGCCGGATGAGCGTGTTGAACACAATGCCAGATGCCAGAACGCCGCCGACAACGGCAACCCACGTCGGCCAGTCGGGGAAGATCAGGGTGATGTCGATCCCAATGGCCACACCGATGGCGAGGGAGATCAAGCCATACCGGTCGCTGGCGGTGACGGGATCGTTCATTCCCGCAGTCTAGCCCGAGGACGCTGAAAGGCTGAAGCGAACATGGGACGGTTATCAGTCCCCCGGTCACGTTTAGGGGGGGTACCCCCCCGGCTCACGGCGCCGCCGAAGGCAGTCGATCCTTTCTACCGCTCGCCGGAATGGATCGGTCTCGTCGCCGAGGTGAAGCGCGAACGTGGCGCAAAATGCGAGGACTGCCCCGCGACCGGTGTTGTGCTCATCGGTGATCACGTCCGTGAACTCAAGGATGGCGGCGCGCCGCTGGATAAGAACAACGTGCGGCTCCGCTGCGTCCCCTGTCACAACCGAAAGACCGCGCAGACCCGTCGCGCCCGCCTGCAGGGCACCCCCGCCCCGAATGAAAAGGGTGGGGGGGGATGAAAAAATACAAATTGTGGCACCCAGCAAGACCGCATGTGACCACATGCGCGGGTTTTTTTTGAGGCGGGCTGAATTTTCAAGGGCGGTCGTTAATTGCCGTGAAACGCGATTTTGATCTTTTCGGGCAGCCGCTGCCGCGCAACCTGGGAGAGGTTGGCCGCAACGAGCATGTGCCCACGGCTGAAAACGTGAGTCGCGTCAGGCAGTTGGTGTTGGCGGGCTGGACGACGGATCAGATCGCCGTCGAACTCGGCATCTCGCGCCCGACTTTGCGCAAACATTATTTGCCGGACATCAAGAAGGCCCGGCGCGCCGCGCTGGCCGAGATGAAGGCGAAGAACATCGCCCGGCTTGAGAAGGCGGCCGACGACGGCAACGTCGCGGCGATCAAGGAACTGAACCGGATCGTCGAGGTCGAAGCGTTGGACGTTCCGACCCAGCGTCAGCCGGAGCCGCCGGCGCCTGCAAAGAAGCTGGGCAAGAAGGAACAGGCGCAGAATGACGCGCTGACCGGGCACGAAGACACCGGCTGGAATCAACTGCTGAATTAGCCCGATGACCGAAAGCTGGAATTTCGCCTGCCCGGACTGGGAGGAGCGACTGCGCGTGTGCGGCTCGATCATGCCGCCGCTGCCGCTCGACGCGGCGAAAGCCGCGCGCGGGCTTTCGATCTTCGAGAAACTGCGCCTGCCGGACGTCGAGGACAATCCGTCGCTGGGCGAGGCCTGCGGCGACTGGTTCAAGGACATCGTCAGGATCGTCACCGGGTCGCTCGACGACGCCGGCGTGCGGCATGTGCCCGAGATCTTCGCGCTGGTCGGCAAGAAGAACTCGAAGACGACCTACAGCGCCGGGTTGTTCCTGGACCTGTTGCTGCTGAACGAAGTGCCGCGCGGCGAGTTTCTGTTCGTCGCGCCGACCCAGGAGATCTCGGACGAGGCGTTTCGCGCCGTCCAGGGCATGATCGAGGAAGACCCCGAAGGATATCTCCAAAAGCGCTTCCATGTGCGCGACCACGTGAAGACGATCGTCGACCGCAAGACGAAAGCGCGCCTGAAGATCAAAACCTTCAGCATGTCGGTGATGACCGGCTCGAAGCCGCTGGTCGTGCTGCTGGACGAGCTGCACATCCTGGGATCGGTGCCCTACGCGGCGAGTGTCATCCGCCAGATCCGCGGCGCCCTGGTGCGGCGGTCGGACAGCTTCCTCCTCATCATCTCGACCATGAGCACGGACCCGCCCGCCGGCGTGTTCAAGACGGAGCTGGAATACGCCCGCGGCGTGCGCGACGGCAAGATCGCGTCGAGCCGGATGCTGCCGCTGTTATGGGAGTTCCCGGAGGCGGTGCAGAAAGACGAGAGTCGGCCCTGGGAAGACTCCCGGATGTGGCCGCAAGTGATGCCGAACCTCGGCCGGTCGATCCAACTTGACGGCCTGGTCGCGGACTGGGAAGCCGAGCGCGCGAAGGGCGCCCAAAACGCCCAGCAGTGGGCCAGTCAGCATCTGAACGTGCAGCCGGGCCTGTCACTGCACGATAGCCGCTGGCGCGGCGCCGACTACTGGCAGGGCGCGGCAGAGCCTGGACTGACCCTCGACGACATGCTCGCGCGCTGCGAGGTGATCACGGTCGGCATCGACGGCGGCGGCCTCGACGACTTGATGGGCTTGAGCGTCGTCGGCCGAGACCGGCAAACGCAAGACTGGCTGGCGTGGTTCCGGGCCTGGGCGCATCCGGACGTGTATGAGCGCCGCAAGGACATCGCGAGCAAACTGGAGGACTTCCGCGCCGCGGGTGACCTGGTCGTGTGCGAGCACCCGCGCCAGGACGTCGAGGAGATCGCCGACATCGTCGAGCGCATCTACGTCAGCAATCTTTTGCCGGAGCGCGCCGGCGTCGGGCTTGACCCGGTCGGGATCTCCGATCTTGTCGACGAGCTGGCGACCCGCAACATCAAAACCGAGGCCGATGAAGGCCCGGTCTGCGCGGTGTTCCAAGGCTGGCGCCTGTCGTCGTCGGTGTGGGGCCTGGAGCGCCGGTTGAAGGACAAAACGTTCCGGCACGGCGGCCAACCGCTGATGGCCTGGTGCGTGGGCAACGCGCGCACGGAATCGCGCGGCAACGCGGTGCTGGTGACCAAACAAACCGCCGGCAAGGCGAAGATCGATCCCTTGGTGGCGGGGTTCAACGCCTTCCACCTGATGGCGCGCAATCCCTCGGCGAAGCGCGCCAAGGAATACCAGATATTTTTCGTATAGATCGCGCACGGCGTGCGCGGCGCAACCTTCGAGGTCTGCCATGACGATGAAACGCGCCTACAGCGTCATCGAACTGAAGTCCGTGGACGACGATCAGCGGATCATCACCGGGATCGCGACGACGCCGACACCGGACGGGATGGACGATATCGTCGAACCCAAAGGCGGCGAGTTTAAGCTGCCGCTGCCGTTCCTGTGGCAGCACGATTCCCGTCAACCCATCGGCCACGTGACGAAAGCGAAGGTCACGAAGGACGGGATCCAGGTCGAAATCAAGATGGTCAAGACGGCCGAGCCGGGCGCGTTGAAAGACCGCCTCGACGACGCCTGGCAGTCGATCAAGCTGGGCCTGGTGCGTGGGCTTTCGATCGGCTTCCGCGCGCTGGAAACCTCGCGCAACGAAGGCACCTACGGCCTGCGGTTCATCCGCTGGGTCTGGCTGGAACTGAGCGCCGTGACGATCCCGGCGAACAGCGAGGCCACCATCACCGCCATCAAATCCATCGACGCCTCGCACCTGGCCGCGTCCGGCCGGGGCAAGGCGTCACTCCCCCCTCCCGGCGTCCCGGGACGTTCAAACTCCCAAAACAAAGGAAACGGGAACATGAAAACGCTTGCTGAACGCATCACCGCGGGCACGACCCGCAAGGGCGAGATCGCCGCCCGCATGGAAGAACTGCTCGACGACGAGGGCCGGGTCACCGGCGAAGCCGAGAAGAAGGAATACGGCGAACTCTCGACCGAACTCGACGAACTCGACGAAAACCTCGGCCGTTGGACGTCGCTGCAGGCCGCCCAGAGCACCGCGAAGCCGGTCGCCAAGTCCGCCATCCCCGGCCGCACGACCGGCCCCACCATCATCGTCGCGAAGAGCGATCCGGAAGATAAGTTCAAGGGTCAGTCCTTCGTGCGCATGGTCATCGCGAAGGCCTTGGGTCACCTGGAAGGCGTTCCGGGGTCGGCGATCGCCGAATATCGCTGGGGCAAGTCGAACCCGCAGCTCGTTCAACTCATCAAGGCGAACGAAGTGGCCGCCGGCGGCGCCGTCTCGGGCGCGTGGGGCGCGGAGCTGGTGACGGCCAACACCCGCTTCACGGGCGACTTCATCGAATACCTGCGCTCGAAAACGGTCTTCGACAAGCTGCCGCTGCGCGAGGTTCCCGCGAACGTCCAGATCAAAGGGCAGGACGGCACAGCCACGGGTTACTGGGTCGGCGAAGGCAAGGCCATCCCGGCCGGCAATGCGGATTTCTCCAGCGTCAATCTGACGCCGCTGAAGGTCGCGGCGCTGGCCGTGATCACCAATGAACTGCTGCGCGATTCCTCGCCGAGCGCCGAAATGCTGGTGCGCGAGACGCTGGCCGATGCGTCGGCGCAGCGGATCGACGGCACGTTCCTGTCGAACACGGCGGCGAGCAACGGCGTGTCTCCTGCCGGCATGCTCAACGGCGTGTCCGCTATGACATCGTCGGGCGACGGCACGGACGGCCTTCTGGGCGACATCCGCCAGCTCTACGCGCCGTTCATCGCCGCCAAGAACGCATCCGGCCTCTATTTCGTGACGACGCCGTCGCTCGCGAAGTCGATCAGCCTGATGCGCAACGCGCTGGGCAACCGCGAATTCCCGGAACTGACGGCCCAGGGCGGGATGCTCGAAGGCGATCAGGTGGTCACCGGCGACAACGTCGGCGCGGGCGACCTGATCCTCCTGAAGCCGAGCGACATCTACAAGATCGGCGATACGGGCGTGGAAGTCTCGATCTCGCGCGAAGCGACGATCGAGATGAACTCGGTTCCCACCGGCGACGCGCTCACGCCGGCCGCCCAGTCCGAGGACATGGTCAACATGTTCCAAAACGAGTCGACGGCGATCAAGGTCGTCCGCCGGATTAACTTCGCGAAGCGCCGCGCCGGCTGCGTCCAGTTCGTGGGCGACGCGGAATACAGCCACGGCGGCTCGCCCGCCTAGGCTGTCGTTATCCCCTGGAAGACGAGGGAGCCCGATCGCTCGGGCTCCCTTTTCACTGCGAGGTTCCATGATCCGACTGAAGGCGCTGCGCCGGTTTCCCTACAAGGGCCGCACCCTCAAGAAGGGTGCGTCCTTCGTCGCCTCGAACAAGGATGCGCGTTTGCTGCGTTTGTTGCGGCGCGCGGCGTTCGACCGCGCCCCGGTGACGGCTGAAGGGCCCGCCGCCGCGCCCGCCGCCGCGCCACAGGCGACGCTGCTCGACGATGCGCCGCCCTCCGACGGTTTAGCTGCGTTGCGCGAGGAATATTTCCAGGCGGCAGGCAAGCGCGCGTTTCACGGCTGGGACGCCGAGACGCTGCGCGCCAAGATCGCCGACCTCAAGGCCGGTGCGGCAGAGTAACCCATGCGCCTGTTCGGCTTCGACATCACCAAGGCCAAGCCGAAAGGCGGTCTTCGTCCCGCGGAGGATCGCGGGTGGATGACCATCATGCGCGAGACCTTCGCGGGTGCGTTCCAGCAGAACGTGACCGTGGATTTCGATTCCGTGATGTCGAACCACGCGGTGTTCGCGTGCCAGACGCTGATCGCGTCCGACTGCGCGAAGCTGCGGGTAAAACTGATCCAATTGGAAAAAGGGGTTTGGGTCGAGGCGGACAATTCCGCCTACTCTCCGGTGCTCCGCAAGCCGAACCATTACCAGACGCGCGTTCAATACTGGGAAAGCTATTTCCTGTCGAAGTTATCGCGCGGCAATGTCTATATTTTGAAGCAGCGCGACGATCGCAACGTCGTCATCGCGAAATATGTGCTCGATCCGAACCGCGTCACGCCGCTTGTCTCCGACGACGGCAGCGTCTTCTACCGGATCGAAAGCGATTCCTTGAGCGGCGTCGCCGCGGACGCGGTGATCGCCCCGGCGAGCGAGATCATCCACGACCGGTTCAACTGCATCTTCCACCCGCTGATCGGTATTTCCCCGATCATGGCGTGCGGCCTCGCGGCGATGCAGGCCCAGAACATCCAGAACAACTCGGCGCGCCTGTTCGCCAATCTGGCGATCCCCAGTGGCATCCTGACGGCGCCGGGTTCCATCGGCTCCGAAACCGCGTCACGCCTGAAGGAATCCTGGCAGACGAACTACGGCGGTGAAAATCGCGGGAAGATCGCGGTGCTCGGCGACGGCCTCAAGTTCGAGAAGATGACGCTGACGGCCGCAGAATCCCAGATGATCGAGCAACTGAAACTCTCCGCCGAAATCGTGTGCTCGGCGTTCCACGTTCCGCCGTACAAGGTCGGCGTCGGCGCGTTGCCGAGTTACAACAACGTCCAGGCGCTGAATGTGGAATACTATTCGCAGTGCCTGCAGGCGCATCTCGAGGCCGCCGAAGTTTGCCTCGACGAGGCGTTGGGCCTCGCTCCGCACCTGGGTGTGGAGTTCGATCTCGACGGGCTCCTGCGCATGGACAGCGTCACGCAGATGGACGTGGTCGATAAGGGCATCAAGGCCGGTGTGCTTGCTCCGAACGAAGGCCGCGCCCAGTTTGGACGCAAGCCGGTGGCCGGCGGCGATACGCCCTACCTGCAGCAGCAGAACTTCAGCCTCGCCGCGCTACAAAAGCGCGATGCGAAGGACGATCCGTTCAAGGGCGAAGAGCCCGTACTGCCGGCGCCGCCGCCGACCGACGACATCGATGCCGACGATATGCAAGCGGAATCGGAAAAACGTTTCCGCGCCGCGCTGATGCCCGCGCGTTCACCTCTCTTGCTGACCGGACCCATGGCATGAACCGCAAGGATCTCGATGCGCTGGCGCTGGGCCTGGCGCCTGTTGTCCGCGATCTCGTGAAGGCCGAGGGCGATGCTCTGGTGGCGCACATGCGGAAGCTGGCTTCCGACAATGACGCCCTGACGGCGCGCGTGAAGGAGCTGGAAGCCCGTCCTGCGCCCGGAGCGGCCAAAGATGGCGTCTCGATCGTCTCGGCGATCATTAACGAGGCCGGTTCTCTCGTGTTGGCCCGCAGCGACGGCACGATCCTCGACGCGGGCCGCGCGCGTGGCGCCGACGGCGTTGCGGGTCGCGACGGGATCGACGGCAAGGACGGCGCTCCTGGGGTTGCGGGTCGCGATGGGATCGACGGCAAGGACGGCGCGCCTGGCGCCGCGGGTCGCGACGGGATCGACGGCAAGGATGGCGCGCCTGGCGCCGCGGGCCGTGACGGGATCGACGGTAAGGACGGCGCGCCTGGCGTTGCGGGCCGTGACGGGATCGACGGTAAGGACGGCGCGCCTGGCGTTGCGGGCCGTGACGGGATCGACGGTAAGGACGGCGCGCCTGGCGCCGCGGGTCGCGACGGGATCGACGGCAAGGACGGCG
>CAZNUW010000001.1:0-434786 GCA_964576515.1 uncultured Rhodobacterales bacterium | reverse complement strand
CGGGTCGCGACGGGATCGACGGCAAGGACGGCGCGCCTGGCGCCGCGGGTCGCGACGGGATCGACGGCAAGGACGGCGCGCCTGGCGCCGCGGGTCGCGATGGGATCGACGGCAAGGACGGCGCGCCTGGCGTTGCGGGGCGTGACGGGATCGACGGCAAGGACGGCGCGCCCGGCGTTGCGGGGCGTGACGGTGTCGACGGTCAGGATGGACGCGACGCCGATCTCGGCAAGGCGATCAGCCTGGTGCGCGAGGAAGTCAAACTCGCGGTCGCCGCCATACCCACCATCAAGGGCGAGCCGGGCCGGAGCCTTGAATACAAGGGCGTGTATGCGCCCGGCACCTTCTATAAGGACGGGAACGCCGTGACGTTCGGCGGTTCGATCTGGATCGCGAAAGCCGATACGGAGACCGCGCCCGGCAAAAGCGAGGATTGGCAGTTGGCCGTCAAACGCGGGCGCGATGGAAAGGACGCGCACGCCGTGCGCGGGTCATGAGCCGCCTGATCACCCTGCAGCAGGCGGTCGATCATCTGCGTGAGGATATCGACGTCGCGGGCAGCCCCGAAGATCCGAAGCTGGCCGACCTGGAGCAGAAGGTGGCCGACGCCGAAGGCGCCATCGCGGACTATCTGGAAGTGGACATCGCCGGCTCGCCCACGGAGTGGGATCCCGAGACCGTGCCCTCGGAAGTGCGGCAGGCGGTGTTGCTGTATCTCGGCTGGAGCTGGAAGGAACGTGAGGGCGAGGGCGACGATCCGCTTGATCCGAACGGGCCGATCGCGAACCTCTTGCGCCGCCGCCGGCCGCTGGCGATCGCATGAGCGCGCCCGCCCTCGCGCGGGTATGGCCGGGCGAGACCATCGTTTGCCTCGCGGGCGGTGCCAGCCTGACACAGGCCGACGTGGACTTCTGCCGCGGCCGCGCGCGGGTGATCGCGATCAACGACGCTTACCGGCTCGCGCCGTGGGCCGATGTGTTCTACGCCTGCGACACAAAATGGTGGGCGGTGCACGGCGCGCAGGTCATGCCGCTCGCCGGGCTGAAGCTGACCTATTCGGAAGAGGCGGCGGAACGGTTCGGGATCGCGCGCGTTCCGGGCCGCCGCGCGCCGGGCCTTTCGCTCGATCCCTCTCACATCCACCTGGGCAACAACGGCGGCTATCAGGCGCTGAATATCGCGACGCTGCGCGGCGGCGCGGGCGCGAAGGTGATCTTGCTCGGCTACGACATGCAGGGCGCGCACTGGTTCGGGAATCACCCGAAGGCGTGCCGCTCGGCCACGAATTTCCCGCTCTGGATCAAGAATTTTGGCACGACGCCGCCGGATCTCGCGCGCGCCGGCGTCGAGGTCATCAACTGCTCGCGGCGCACGGCGCTGGATTGTTTCCCGCGCGCCACTCTCGAAGAAGCCTTCTCCGATGCGCCGCGCCTTCCTGTATCTCGCGACCGGGCCTGCTGATCGCTTGTCGGCGTTCATGGCGGGCCTTCGCCGTCACGGCTTCCATGTCGTGCTGAACGAAAGCGGCCGCGACGTCAAAGACAGCGACGTGGTGGTGACCTGGAACCGCTACGGCCGCCGCGCGATTACCGCTGATGCCGTCGCGGCCGTCGGCGGGCGCGTGATCGTGGCGGAGAACGGTTACTGCGGCGCGGACGCGCAAGGCTATCAATACATCGCGCTGGCGCGCGATCAGCACCTGGGCGCGGGAAACTGGTTCCCCCGTCCGGACTCTTCGCGCTGGCGCCGCTTAGGCGTCGATTTGCAGCCGTGGCGCGCGTGCGGCGATCACGTCCTGCTGTGCCTGTCGCGCGGGATCGGAAGCTCTAACACCGCGATGCCCGCGCGCTGGCCGCGCGACATCGCGAAACTGTTGGGGCGCGTCACGCGGCGACCGGTGCGGGTGCGCTGTCATCCCCATGATCGGGTCACGCCGTCGACCACGCGGCTGGCCGACGATCTGGTGGGCGCACACGCCGTGGTGGTGTGGGGCTCGAACGCGGGGACCGAGGCGCTGATCGCCGGGGTGCCGGTGTTTCACGCGCTGGCGAATTGGATCATGGCGCCGGCGGCGCGGCGCGGGGTCGACGATCTCGAGAGCCCCTTCATGGGCGACCGGGAGGCCGCCTTTGTCCGCATGAGCTGGGCGCAATGGACGCTGGCGGAAATCGCGGCAGGCGTCGCGTTTGAACATCTGTTAGAGGCGTCATGAAGTTTCTGGCCGTTACGACCTTCAACGCCGCCGGATATGAACGTTACGGCAAGCGCATGGTCGAGACGTTCCATGCGCGCTGGCCGTCAGCCGTGGCGTTGCTGGTGTTGGCCGAAGGCTGCGCCGGGTCTGTGATAAATGCGTTGGACTTTAATCTGCACGTGCCATCCGCGGCGGCGTTCAAACGCACGCACCGCGAGAACGCCTTGGCGGCCGGCAAGATCGGCGGCGGATACAATTTTCGATACGACGCCATCCGGTTTTGCCACAAGGTCTTCGCGATGGAATTCGCATCATGGCACGCGATCGCCGTCGGATATGACGCGCTGATCTGGATCGATGCCGACACCGTGACGCATACCGATGTCCCCGCCGCCTTCGTGGAGAGTTTGCTGCCCGCTCACGCCGACGTCGCGTACCTCGCGCGAAAGACAAAATTCACCGAGACGGGATTTGTTGTTTTCCGCGCGACCACGCCGGGACTTGGAATCATTCGGCGCCTCGCGAACCTCTATCGGTCGGGCGGCGTTTTCGGCCTGCGGGAATGGCACGATGCCTACGCGTTCGATCATGTTCGCGAGCACATGCAAACGCACCACGGCCTGCGTGGGCACAGCCTGTCGGGCGATTTTGAGCACACGGACCATCCTTTCGTGAACGGGCCGCTCGGCGCGTACATGGATCATTTGAAGGGCGAGTCCCGCAAGTCGGCGGGGCGGTCACGCCCGCGAGACGTCAAGACGCAAAGGACGGAGGCATGGTGGCGCGGCGCATAGTGTGTCTCGCGCACGAAAAAACGCACCGCGCGCATGTGCTGGCGGCGGCGATGGCCGCGGGAATCGCGCAGGCGGGAGATGTTCCGACGCTTGCCGAAACGTGGGACGGCAGCGCGAGCTATGACGCCGTTGTCGCCTACGGCTGGCGCTACTGGCAGCCGTGCTTCGCGGCCTATGCCGCCGCCGGAAAGCCGTATGTCTTTATCGACGGCGGATATTGGGGGCGCGAGAAGTCGGCGGAGGTCGAAACCGCGTTCCACAAAGTGACGGTCAATTGCCGCCATCCCTTCGTGCGTCTTGATCTGCCGGAGGACCGTTTCGCGCGGTTCGGCCTGGAGGTTGCGCCATGGCGGGCCGGCGGCAATCACATCCTGCTGGCGGGCATGTCGGCCAAGAACGCCGCCGACATGCGGGTTCAGCCCGAACATTGGGAGCGCGGAATCGTGTCGCGGCTCCGCAAGTTGACGGGCCGCCCGATCGTCTATCGCCCAAAGCCGACATGGCCGGGTGCGAACCGGACGCTGGCGGATCGTTTCTCGCCGCCGTCGGAGCCGTTGGCTGATGTGCTGCGCGATTGTCACGCCGTGGTGACCCATCACAGCAATGTTGGCGTGGATGCGCTGCTCGCGGGGGTGCCGATCTTCACCGAGGACGGCGCCGCGCGACCGTTCTCGACCGAAAACCTGGAAGCCATTGAAACGCCCGCGCGCCCCGACGGGCGCGAGCGGTTCATGGCGGGGCTGGCGTACTGCCAATGGAGCCTCGCCGAGATGCGAAGCGGCGTGTGCTGGAAATTTGTGCGCGAGGAGGCCTTCGGTGGCTAAACGATACGACCAGTTGCTGGCCCTCATCGACGAGGTGAAGCCCGAGGTGATCGTCGAGGTCGGGGTGCATCGCGCGATGCGCGCGCGCCTGATGATCAAGCGCGCCTTGGCGCATCGGGCGGCCGTGACCTACATCGGTTACGACGTTTTCGAGACCATGGGCGAGGACTTCCAACGTGAGGCCTTGAACGGCAAGGGCATGGCCGCGCGCGCGGCGGCCGAGAGCGTGCTGCGCCGCATGAAGCGCGCGCGGATCAAACTCGTCGTCGGCGATACACGCGCGACGCTGCACGGCAAGACCGTCAAGGCGGACTTTGTCTTTATCGACGGCGATCATCGGCTTGAGTGCATCCGCGGCGATTACGCCGCGCTGGCCGGCGCGCCGGTCGTGGTGTTCGACGATTATTTTCGTGAAGGCGGTCACGCGGTCCTCCCGGACCTCGCACTCTATGGCGCGAACGGCGTGGTCGATGCCCTCGATCCGGCGTGCGTCCAAATCTTGCCGATCAGCGACGATTGCGCCGACGGCGGCGTCTCGCACCTCGCGGTCGTGCGCCGCGCCGCCGAGCGCGCCTGATGGTCGCCGCCGGCAATCTGCGCGAGCGGGTGACGATCCAGACCGCGACATCAACGAAAGGAGCGCTCGGCGGCCTGTCGACGTCCTGGGTGGACGCGGCGACCGTATGGGCGCGGGTGGAACAGAAGGCGGCCGCGGAGCGCACGGAACAGGCCCAGGTCCGGGACATCAAAATGTTCAAGGTGACGGTCCGCCGCCGCCCGATCAGCGCGACGGAAAATCGCCTGGTGTGGCAAGGCCGGCGGCTCGCGATCGTGGGCGTGATCGACGACGAGGCCCGCGAGGTGACTATCCTGACGTGCGAGGAAGGACGCGGCGCGGATGGCTAGCCGCTATGCGAACCGCAACCAGGAACGCGTCAAGCTGGAAGGCTTCGACGAACTGATCCAGTCGTTCGAGGCGCTGGGCGACCTGTTGCCGCGCACCCGCGCGCCGCTGCGCAAGAGCATGCGCGCGAGCGTCACCCTGGTCGCGCGGGAGGCCCGGAGGAAATTGGCGGAGGGCCTGCGTACGGGGCGCTTCTACTGGTTGCGCAACGCGGCGGGGGAACCGCGCCTGCATCGGGCGTCCGCGCCCGGTGAGGCGCCGGCACCCATCGAAAAGAACCTCGCGAAATCGATCCGCCAGAGCGTGTCGCGCAAGGGCTGGTCGGGCAAGGTCAAGACGGGCGATCCCAAGGCGCACATCATGGAATACGGCAGCGAGAAACAAGAGCCGCGGCCGTTCCTGCGGCCTGCGCTGGCGGAGAAGGGGCGCGAGATCATCGCCGAGCTGGAAAAGGGCTTCATGGGCGCTCTCGGCACGATCTTCCGGAAGAAACGCTGATGGGCACGGCGGTCGCGATCGAACAGCTTTGGACGGCGGTCTACGCCCTCCTGACGACGCTGACGGTTCCGACGATCGGGAGCGTGCCCGTTCTGGAATCGCCTGCGCCGGGCATGGCCTACCCTTACGTCACCTATGCGGTTGCGTTCGCCGAACACGGCCGCGCCGCCGGTGAGGCGGTGTTACAGGTCGATGTCTGGGATAGCGCCGCCGTCGAAAAGATCATCGCCATCCAGGCGGCGCTCGCCGCGCTCTTGGATGGCAAGGTCGTCACATGGAGCGGCGGCACGGCCACGCTCCTCGCGGCGAGCACACCCCCAATCGGCCGTGATCCCGACGGCACGACACGCCACGGCGTGCAGCTTTATCGGGTTTTGGTCCACACCTAAGGAGCATCATCATGGGCTACAATCCCAAGTACAACGTGGCGGGCGGCATTAAACTCTTCTTTGAAGAGGGGTTCGACGGCACCAAGGGCTACCGCGATCTCGGCAATCTGGTGTCCACCGGCATGGAGACGGCGGTCGAGAAGCTGGAGCACTACACCAGCCGATCCGGCCAACGTCAGAAAGACGCCGAGAACGTGATCGAGTCTGGCATCACCATCAACTTCGCGTTCGACGAACCGAACGAGTTCAACCTGCGCTGGGCTTTCCTGGGCGGCGACATGGCGCAAGTGAACTCCGGCAGCCAGCGCATCACGCGCGAGCTGGTGCAATTGGATTCGACGCACGCCGTGCGCGTCGCGCTCGCCATGGCGGTGTCGCCCAACGTCGTGATCGAGGCGATCGAGGGGTCGCCGACGACCTATGCGCTCACGACCGATTACACCGTGAATTCTGGCGCCAGCACGATCACGAGGGTCGGCGGCGGGGCGATCGCCGACGGCGAATACGTGATGGTCAGCTATGACGCGCAACTGCCGGCGCATCAGTCCTTCCCGGTGATGGAATCGCCGATCCTGGAAGGCCGGGGCCGCTTGTTGCTGATGCCGACCAAGGGCCGGTACTGGTGGTGGGAGTTCTCGAAGTGCGCGATCGCGCCGGACGGCGAGTTCAGCCTTGATCAGGAGAACTGGATGCAGGCCTCCATGTCGCTCTCGATCCTGGCCGACACCGACAACTTCCCGGATGCGCCGTTCGGCACGCTGCGCACCTGGCACATGGCCTAAACACGCATGAGCACGGAAACCCTGATGCCGGACGTTGATGTCATGGGCCACAACGTCCGGCCGTGGAGTCTGGGGCAGATCGCGAAGGTCGGCCCGCACATCAGCCATGTTCTCGGCGTCGCGCAGCGCTTAGGGTTCGACTTCACGCCGGCCCTTCGCGGCGGTCTCGGCGCTCTCGACCAAGTGACCTTGACGCGCGTGCTTCTCGAATCCGGCGACGCCGTGGTGCACATCCTCGCCATCTCGCTGAAACAACCCGTTGAGCAAGTGGAAGAGATGGCCCCGGCCGAGAGCATAGCGTTGCTCAAGGCGGTGTTCGTGGCGAACAAGGATCACCTAAAAAATTCATTGGCTCCGATGCTCGCCGGGGCCGCGCGCAACGCAACGACGGCGCCCTAGCCGAGGCCGTCGAACTGCTGGTCGCCAACGGCCACCGCTTCGACGACATCATCCACGTTTACACGATCGCCCAGATCCAACTGTTCGCGCGGCTCGCGCAGAAGCGGCACCTCAACGACGCCCGGCTTGCCGCGGTGTCGATGCGGGCTGCGCCGGCCAAACAGAAAGACTGGGACAAGTTCTTCAGGTCGCTGACGCCGCACGATCCGGGCGAACCCGGTGAGGCGCCGGCGGATGCGCTGTTGCGGCAATTAGAGAAGACCTCCATATGGCGTTCCTTGAAGAAATAGCGGTCTCGATCGGGCTCGATCCGGCGGCGCTGCGCAAGGGCGCGCGCGCCGCGATCCGTGAGCTGCGCGACGTCAAGAAGGCGGCCCAAGAGGTCGGAACCGGACTGGAGACCGTCGGCGGCGGTTTCTCCCGCATGGGCGACGGCCTCGCGCAGTTCACGAAGGTCGCGAGCCTGTTCATCGCGTCAACGGCGGGCGTGGCCACGGCGATCTTCGGCTTGTCGGAGGCGGCCTCCGCCGCGGCCGACGCCGCCGGCAAGTCGTCCGAGGCTTTGGGATTGACCGTCGAGGAGTACAGCCGCCTCCAGTTCGCCGCGCAGATGGCGGACGTCGATCAACAATCCTTCAATCGCGCTTTCATCGAATTTTCCGAGAACGTCCAGAAGGCGCAGCGGGGCGACAAGAACGCGCTCGAACTCTTCCGCCGTCTGGGCGTGCGCCTTCAAAGCACGAGCGGTGCGTTCCGGGATCTCAATATCGCGTTATTTGACCAGCAGGGCCGCGCGCTTTCGGTGCAAAGGGTGCTCGACCAGGTCGCCGACAACATCGCCACGGTGGGGAAATCGGCGGAAACCACGGAACGCGCGGCGGACCTGTTTGGACAGCGTCTCGGACCGCGTCTGATCCCTCTGCTGCTTGGCGGTGCGCAAGGCATACGCGATCTCGGCGACGACGCGCAACGGCTCGGTGTGGTGTTCACCGAAGAACAGGCCAAGATCGGCGACGAGTTCGGCGACGCGTTGGATCGGACCAAGGCTTCTTTGGTGGGGCTGCGCAATCAAATCGGTCTGACTTTCGCGCCGGAGTTCACCCACCGTTTGGACGATCTCACGGAATCCATCGTGCGCGCCCGGCCGGAGATTGTTGCTCTGGCTGTAGAAGGGTTCGATTTCCTTCGCCAAGCGATCCTCGACCTCATCAACGCTTTCCAGGGCAATGACGGGGAAGTCGTCGGACAATGGGCGATCGAAGTCCGCGATTCGGTGACGTCGGCCGCCCTAGTCATCAAGTCGACGTTCGACGAGATCATATTTCCACTTTTCAACCAACTGCGCGGCGTGTTCGATCAGATCGCCCAAGCGATCAACAAGCACTTCGGGACAGATCTCTCCGGCGCCGAGCTTCTGGTCGCGACCTTTGTCTTCAAGGTGGTCGGCGGTTTCACGTTGGTGTTCGGTGCCGTTCAATCGGTCGTCGGCGTCGTTCAAATCCTCGTCGGCGCGCTGCAATTGTTGGGCTCGCCCATCGTGCTGAAGGGACTTTTGCTGCTGGGCGATCTCGCGGCCAAGGCGCTGCTAGCTCTGGCGGCGCCGATCGCAGCCCTGATAGGCGTGCCGGCCGCACTCGTCGCCGCGTTCGCCGCCGCCGGCGTCATTGTCGCCATCTTTTGGGATGACATCATCGCAGGCCTCAAGAAAGTGTGGGACTTCGCGGGGGAGGTCGGCCGGGGCATCGTCGCGATCTTCAAGAAGGTCGGCGCGGCGATCGCGGGCTTCTTCACGTTCAACCGCGACGGAAGTATGACCGTCGAACAGCCTCCCGGATTCGCGGAGGGCGGGTTGGTCGGCGGTCGCGCCGGGCGCGACGCGAACATCGCGCGGCTGACCAAAGGGGAATTCGTCAATACGGCTGCGACGGTGGACCGTTTGGGCGTGGGCTTCTTCCGCGATCTGGAACGCGGCATGGTGCCCGCGCTTCCCGGCCCGATTGCCGATGCCGGCGGCAGCTCGGTGAGTCTGTATCTCAATGACGGCGCGAAAGTGAACCTAAGCGGCTCACGCTCCGAGCTTAACAAGCTTCTGAATTCCGATCAGTTCTCGTTGTCGCCGCGCAATCGGTGGGCGCGCACCTGATGAATATTATCGCCGCCATCTCCCCGGACATTTTCACGCCCTGGTCCGATCGCGATCTGACGCATGAACTTGCGCCCGACGACGGGTTGCAGGTCTATCGCGACGGCAACAAGACCTTGCGTCTGGCCGATCCGATCGGGGGGCTGACGGCGGCGAAGAAGTACCGATTGACCATCAGTGGCGCCGACATCTGGGGGATGGCGTTCGGCGCGACATGGCCCGGCCAACAATTTACGGTCGATCTTGCGATCACATTGTGGACGCCTCTGGCGTCGGCCGTGAACAGCGTCACACTGGAGCGGTCAATCGTTCCGGGCAGCGACGTCGCGGCGCGGACAAAGGACGGCAGCGACCTAAGCGTGTCTAGCGTGGTCGGAAGCGTCGTCACCGTCGCAAGTCACGCCGGTCAGACCGCTTACGTCGGGTATCGGCCCCGCCTGACCATGCTGCTGGCTGAACCGTGGTCGCTACGTTTCGAGCGCGCCGGGTTTGTTTCCAGCAATAGCCTCGTGTTGCGAGAAGTCTGATGCAGGAGACGCAGCACTTCGCGTGGCTCTCCACGCCGGCGGCTTTCAATCCCGGAATTCACAACGTTTTCGACGAGGCGTGGCGGACCCTGACGATCGAAGGCGCCGAGGGGCAGACGGCCGTAGCGCGGGTTGAGATCGTGAACCCGGGACAAGGATTGCTTGCGCCCGGGCGTAACCGCTACGCTCACATCAGCCTCACGCGCGACGCGACGACACATCATTTGTTCTCTGGACGCGTCATCGGCGCGCCGGATGGAATGTCGGGCGACTTCATCACCCTTACCCTCGATGCGCGGTTCGGCGACATGGCCGCCGCGATTGAGGCCGCCGTGGCGCCCTTGCGCGTCTCCCCGGGTTGGGACGTGCTCTTTGTCGATCCCGCGCGCCGGGATCTGGCGATGGAAGTGCTGGACGGTTACCACGCCCACCTCCATATCGATCCGCGCACGCAGGCCGTGCGCGTCTCCGACGCTCTTGTCGGCAGCGCCATTTCCATAACCGCGGTTACCCCAGGTTTAGGCGAAAAGACGATCTCCGTTCCCCCGGGCCTTGCCTTCGCGCACGGCGTGCGCGTGCGTGTCTGGTATCGCAAGGACTTTACCGAGCATTTCTCCGGCGCCATCACCGCCTATAGCGGGACGTCCATGACCGTGGACGCGGATGAGTTCAGCGGAAGCACCACGCGCGACGATTGGATCGTCAGCCTCGACATTCTGGAGGAGGATATCCTTTCCGACAGCGAGGCGATGACGGTCGTTCATCAGCCCTACGCGGCCGTGCGCACCTACCTGGAAGCGCAATGGGTGCAGACGTCGGCCGGCGAATTCGACGTTACCGATAAGATCAAGGAAGTTTCCGGACGACCCACGATTAGAACGCTCAACCTCCCCGAGGATTTCGCCGCCACCTGGCCGCAGGCCGGCGATCGCGTCAACGGTCAGAGCGGGTACACGGTCAAGAGCGCCAGTTTGTCGCGCCAAAATTCCTTGGGGTCGGTGACGGTTCTGGGCCCGGGCCTGGCCACCTTTTTCGTGCTCGATATCTTCACGTATCGGCCGGAATTGACCCTCGCCTACGACCTTCAGCAGAAGCGCGTGGAGTCGGCGACGTTCACGCTCGAAGGAAACGCGCAGGCGCTTTTCGGGGACGCGACTCAAGTCGAGCCGCTGGAGTTCCGGTTGCAGGATGTCGGCCCTTACCTTCCCACCCCCGCGCATGGCTCCTTCTTTCAAACGCCGCGCGGCCAGCAAGCGCTTGCGCACGGCCTGCATCGGACAAAGGTCGCGATCGCCGAATCACAACGCTGCGTCGAGATCGGGGCCTCGTCGGTGGGGTGGCCGCTGTGGGCGCTGTATCTGACGTGCGATCATACGGCGTGCATTCATTCACCGAAGTTCCCAGGCGGCGTCGCGATCGGCAAGGTTTCGCAATACGCAAAAACCATGGGTCAGGACGGCCGCTCGTGTGACTTCACCTTGAAATGCTCGGTCGGCAAGGGCTACACGCCCACGGCGGAAGCCACCGACAACGACTATGTGGATGAGGATTACGTCGATGAAGGCTACATCGGCGAAAGCGAGGGGGTGTGGCAAACGGGCGGTTCCGACCCGCTGTCGGTTGAATCCTATAGCGATCAACAGCCGGCGGACGCGCTGGTCGACATCGCGACATGGACGTCAAACGCCTTCGTGGTGTCACTGACGATCGGGCCGCAATACGAGGCGCAACACGAATATCTTGCGGCTCATCAATTCTTCGGGCCGCAAGCCTATCAAGACAACACATCTCCCTATCGGCCCGACGAGACGCTCGTGAACAATGTCCGCACGGCGCTCGTTCTGGAACTCGCGGATCTGTCGTCCGAGGATGAGTTGCGCCATGACATCGCTGTAACGCCCGTGGGCGCATATGGATTAATTGCGACGATCGATATGGAAGCCGCGTGAGATGGTGGACGACATCAAGATCCGGCCACGTTTGGCGCCGCCCTTGCCGGAGGGGTATCAGGCGCCGGCAACACCGAACCTCAATACCTCGGAGCCGATCCTAAGTTCTCTGAATAACGTCGCACCGCGCACAGCGCGGGATTCGGTTCAACCTTACGCGCGGCGCGATGAGGCGAACAATTTCCGGACGTTCGACCAGATCAATATGCGCCTGGTCGCCTGGCGCGAGCGTTATGCGATCATCACAGAATCCGGATCGACCCTCGATATCACCAACTACAGCTACTTCATCATCAGGTCGATCGGCGGCGGCACCTTCTCGATCGCGCTTCCCACGCCACCGGTCGTTTATGACGCGGAAGGCAACGTCATTCGAGAGGCGTGGGGCATCACGGTCGACATCGAATACACCGGGTCCGGCGCGCCGAGTTTCAGCGGCGCGCGCTTGCCGGAGAACGAAGACCCCGCGTGGTCGAGCACGGCGGGAAAACTGGACACCGTCGTTCTGACGTGGGCGGATCGCTGGCTCCTGCGCAAGGCGTCTTTCGGTTACCAACTCTGATTATTGGACTGATCAATGACCGTAGATATTCTCACGCGGGAAGCGAAGGGCGCCCGTCTCACCTACGAGGAGATGGACGACAACCTGCTCAATATCAAAGCCGCGATCGAGATATTGCAGGGTATCAACTTCGACGGCGAGGGCATCGCCTCGATCACCAGCGACGGTTCTTCGTTCACGATCACCGGCACTGCCGGCACCGTGTGGGGGCCTTTCACGCTGCCGGTGGGCGCAACGTGGCTCACCAGCAGCGGCGTTCCCAGCGATACCGACGGCCGCAACGGCGATCTGAATTTCGATACGTCGACAGGCGACATCTACACCAAGGCCGGCGGGTCGTGGGGCGCGCCGATCGCGAACATTGAAGGCCCCACAGGGCCTCAAGGAATTACCGGCGCGCAAGGTGTCACCGGCCCACAAGGTGCGCAAGGACTGACAGGTCCGCAGGGTGCTGTCGGGAGTCAGGGCGTTACGGGGCCGCAGGGCGTGCAAGGTGTCACCGGCCCGATTGGCTTCACGGGCCCCGATGGCTTTACAGGTCCGCAAGGGGTGCAGGGCCTCACCGGACCGCAGGGTCTGGATGGCGTGACCGGAGCAGGCGTCACCGGTCCGCAAGGCATCACCGGTGAGCAGGGCCCGGCCGGTCCAACAAACATCTACGTGGACACGGGCGCGCCGGACAATGGCGACGGCGCGGACGGCGACGTCTATATCGACGGGGCGAACGGCGATCTCTACCGGAAAGAGTCCGGCGTCTGGGATCTGAAGGGCAATATTCTCGGTCCGCAGGGCGCCGAGGGAGATCCCGGCGCACAAGGCGCGACGGGACCGCAAGGGATTACCGGCGCTCAAGGCGTGACGGGACCGCAAGGGGTTACCGGCAACGGCTATACGGTCCGGCAACAGTCGCTGACACCGGTCGCCGGTGGAAGTCTTCAAGTCAATTTCGACGATATCGACCTCGCGACGGTCGTGCTGACCGACGCAACGACAACATTCGATTTCACGGGCGGACGCGCGCACGGCAACAAGCGGATGCTCCAGCTCATCCAGGGCACCGGCGGCAATAAGGCGGTGGTGCTCCCGACGGGGCCCGACGGCGTCGCCTATGGGTCCGACATACCGACGCTGCCGACGCTATCCACGGCGGCGGGCAAAACCGACTATCTCGGTTTCATCTACAACCCGATCTCCTCGAAGTGGGAGTTCGTTTCAGTCGCGAGGGGCTTCTGATGACCATGCGAATTTACGCGTCGACCGACGGATCGGCGCCGGTGCTGACCGGGCAGGCCGGGTCGCTTGTTGCCCTGTTGGACGCCGTCCTGGTCGACGGCTACGGATCAGCAACCGCCGCGGGCTGGACGAAATCGTTCACCGCGTCAAATCAAGCTGTGTATCGGGCGCCGTCGGGCGCACGCTATTACCTCGACGTGACAGACACCAACGGCGGGTCGACCGGCTCGACGCGCGTTGCCGGTTTCGTGACCATGAGCGGGGTCAATACGGGGACCGGCCGCTATCCGGCGAGCGGTACCAACCGGTCGTGGGTCAAGTCCGCCTCGACGGATTCCACCGCCCGGCCGTGGTTTATCTATGCCGATGACAGCCGGTTCTGGTTGTTCGTTCAGGCCGGCATCGCCAGCTTCACGACAAAATGGGCGGCGGCGTTCTTCGGGGACATTTTCGCGATCGACACGTCCTGGGCCGATCGTTCGGTGCTGCTTGTGCGCGACGCCGATTGGACTGGGACGCTGTCCAATAGCTGTTGGACGACGTCGGAAATGGTGTTCCCCTCGTCCGGCGAATGGTACGCGCCGGCGAAGGCGGGCGGCGGCGCGCAGTTCAATAGCAAACCCGTCGCCTCACAATTCGCGATCAATAACGGGACGGGGAACTCCCAAACGCTCGGGCAGTATGCGAACGGCTTGGCCTACCCGCACACCCCCAGCGGTGGGATCGTGATCCAGCGGCTGTGGTGGGGTCACCAGACGCCGCAGACCCTCCTCGGCCACATCCCCGGCGCGTGGATCGGATGCCACAACAACGCGGGCGCGGACGGTGACACGTTCACCGGCGCCGGCGCTCTCGCGGGGAAGAGTTTCAAGCGCTACGACCTGCTGAACGCCGGCCATATCTGGATCGAAACCTCGGACACTTGGGATTGAGGGGCGGGTAATATGACTGTGACTGTCTATCGTTCGACCGACGCCTCGGCGCCGACGATGTCAAAATCCGTCGGTCAGTGGATCACGATCCTCGATGCCATCCTTGTGAACGGCTACGGCGCGAAGTCGGCCGCCGGCTGGACAAAATCCTATTCGGGGACGAATAAAGCCGTGTACCGCGCCGGCGGCGGCTCGCAGTCCTACCTCCGGATCGACGATAGCGGCCAAGCCAATTATGCGACCGACGTCGCCGGGTCGGCGGGTGCGAGCGACGTCGATACGATCACGGGCCGCTTTCCGCTCGTCGGAACCACGCTCGTGTGGGACAAGAGCGCCAACGCGCGCTGGATTTGCGTCGCTAACGACAAGGCTTTCTATTTCTTTGTCGGCGCCGATCCCGGTTGGAATACGTCGGCGACCTTCAACCATGACACGGCCTTTCATGGATTGTTTTTCGGCGATATCGCGGCGCTTGGCGGAACGTCAGACACCGGCCGGGCTTTACTTGGCGCGAGCGCTGGCAGTTTGAACTCCTCGTCTTCGACAGGGAATCTAGCCGGCGCGCCTGCCGGCGTTGAAGTGCTCGCCCAGGCTTCCGCTTATAGTCTTCCGTCCACGCAAGCCTATATGGCTATGGACGGCGCGTTGAAGACAGCCGCGCCGCGTGTGCGCCTTGAAGTTCCCGGCATCGTCACGAACACCAGCATCTTCCATGCTCAAACCAGCGCTCAATTTGGGCAGGATTTCCGGCGCCTTGAAGTTATGAGTTTCGTCGGCGGTCGCTCCGACCAGGTTGAGACCCGCGGCTTCATGCCTGGGCTGTACCTCCCGAAAAATCTAACGGCTTTCACCGGCAAGCTGGGGCAGACGTGGAGCGGGGCGGGCGCGAGCGCAGGGAAGACGTTCGAGATGATCCCGACCATCTCGGTCAATGTCAGCGCGTCGCATTGGTCGGCCGCGAACCTGATGCCGCTGATCGTCGAGACGTCCGATACCTGGGATAACTGACATGGCCGATCTCGGTTCAAACGGCTTCACGTTCGACAACGTGGCGCTGCCGGACGGCACCGCTCGCTTCACGTCTCTTGTCGCAAACCACGCGCCGCCGCCGCGCATCGCCGTGCAAACCTACGGCGCCGGCCTGGGCGTGACGCTGCTCGATCATGGCAATACGCCGCATCCGAAATTGGAGACCATCGCGGGCGCGTCTCTCTACCGTCTCGCCGGCACGGCCAAGGTCGATGGGGTTGCATCCGCCGGGATCGCGGTGAAGGCGTTCGACCGTGGCACAGGCGCGCTTCTGGGGTCGACGATTTCAGGCGACGCGGGTGCGTTTGAAATCGTCATCCCAGGCTACGACGGCACGTATCCAGCGATGGTCGTCGCCTTCGATCCCGACGGCGCACCTGACTATAACGCGGCGGTGAAGGACAAGATCACGGCGGTGTCGGCATGAGCGACTATGTCCCGCCGCCGGGCCATGCCATCGCGTTGGATATCGCGGCCGACGCCTACACGCCGCCCTCCGGCGACAGTATCGAGTTGGACGTGCGCTCCGATGACGATGTCGGGCTTTACCGCGCATCGTCGATGATCCTGCTTTTCTTCGGTTGAGACCTGCCCCGTGCCGCTTTGGTATGACTGTGGCGCTGGTTTTGTGCCGGCGCGCCTTGCACGTCGCGATCTCGGCGCGGATGTGTATCTCTGTGCGCCCGGCCCCTCGCTCGTTCCGATCGGGCGCGGTCCCGGGATTTTCGTGGCGGCGTTGACAAAGGCCTACCCGGTCGTTCGCCCCGATATGTGGTTTGGTATGGATGAGCCGCGCTGTTACGACCGCCGCCTCTGGTGGGAAGGCTTCATGAAGGTGGCCCGCGGCAACTACCGCTGGCTTACGTGCGAAGGACAATCGATCCGACAGTGCCCGCAGACCTATTTTGCCGACGTCGAAAATCCCGGCCCCTATGGCATCGCCGAGATGTTTCGCCGGCGGGCGCATGATGTGAAGTTCATCTGGCAGAAAAATACGCTTGGCGTCGCGCTGCACGTTTTGATTTGGATGGGGGCGCGTAATCTTCATCTTGTGGGGTTCGACCTTAAATCACGGCCCGGCGCCGCTTATCATGCCGGGGTGGGGTTCGATCTGCCGCCCGCTTTACACGCCTACAACCAGAATCTCTTCGACGAACAACTGACGTTTTTAAAGTCCTTCGCGGCGATCGCGGCCGTCGCCGGCGTCCGCGTCGTCAGTTGCACGCCGGACAGTCCGATCAACGATTTCCTTGCGTATCATCCGCTCGGAGACGCTCTCAACCAGTCCGCCGCGCGCGTGCCGTCCGCCGGTCAACTCTTTCACTGCGCGCAGCCATGATCCCGCAAAAGGTTATGGGCGACGATCTCCGGCCGGTGCCCGTTTGGGCGATCGGGCGTATTGCCATCGACGGCGGCGGTGACACTTCCGAGGGCCGGTTTCGCCCGGTCGTCTATCACAAGCCGGTGGGGCAAGAGTGGGCGCTCAAATACGTCGGCGACGAACTTCCGCTCGGGCATAAATGGGTCGTTTTTCACGGGGGATTCCGTCGCCGCAGCGCAGCCCCCGGCGTCATCTACGCCTCGTGCCGGTACAAACATGATCCGGACCCGAACAACATCCCAAACACCGACAGCGATCATTTCCGGGTCGCCGCGGTCAGTACCGATCATGGCGAGACCTGGAGTTATATCCCGCCGGGCCCGGACTATGGGTCGGAGGTGGCTTATAACGGTCAAAATGAGATGGGGCCGATCTGCGTGACCCCATCGGGAACGATCATTGTCGCTACGACGTTCGGAGGTTCCCACCACCCCTTTCTCCTGTACGGGACGTCGTCGCTTGATATCGCCGATATCGCCAATGGGCTGACTGTCGTCGGTGATTTTCTCACGCTGGCCGCGTCCGAAAGTCCCACCGAAACAGAGGTCTTGTTGTGCGCGGCCCGTTCGGGACTTTGGGCGTCGGTCGATAACGGGGCGTCATGGTTTCTCCAGGCGCAGTTGGCGGGCTCCGAGGCCGGCACGTTCGCGCGCGCCTCGAAGAGCGAATTCCTGTTGTCCGGGGGCAGCGCGGGCGGGGCCTCAACGATCGACGGTTTGGTCTGGCGCACCAGCGACTTCGAGACCTGGGAGGAGTTCACCGTCGTGGAAGGTATGAATTTCATTCCGAGCGTGGCGGCGCGTTCGCGCAAAGAATGGGTCGCCACACGAACACTGCTCGGCAATCCCGCAACGCAACTGCAATACGCCCGGACAACGGACGCCGGCCAGACGTGGTCGACCTCGAATCCTGTCGGCATGACGCGCATACGTTTCCTTGGCGATCGATACTTTGGCATCCGCGTCGGCGCCAGCGGACTGCGGACGAGCAAGAACGGCGTGACCTGGAACGTCGAGAGTCTGCCCGCCGTGCCGGGCGGCGGTACGGTGATCCTGAACGATGTTTTCGGATAGAGGCGCGCACGGCGTGCGCGCGCCGCATCACGAACGCGCCGCAGGACGGTTTCAATTGGGGGATGACATGGATTTGGCGGCGAAGGTGGCGGAACTCGACAAAACAACCGCGGTGCAAGCGACGGACATGAAGAACCATATCGATCGCGACAACGAGAGGTTCGATCACATCGTGCGCGGTATCGACAAGCTGGGCAATGATTTCAACATCATGTCGAACAAGCTCGACAAGGCGATTACGCGCGCGCATGACCGGATCGACGAGGAAGCGCAAGCGCGCGGGAAACTTTCGACCGCGATGAAGTCGGCGCACTTCCAGACACGGATCTATGTGCTGACCGCGGCCGTCGTTGTATTGGCGGCCATCTCCGCCTTCTTCCTGCAGCGCGAGGTGGAGAAGCGCGACGCGTCAGCGCCGAGCATCGTCAGCGGCGCCAAGGCCGGCGAACCGCGATTTTAGGGGAGATCACATGAAACCATTCACATGGAGCCTTATCCGCGCGTTGAATTGGCGCGCCGCCGCGTCGACGGCGGTGGCGCTGACGCTGCGCACTTTCTACGTGTTCGCGGTCTGCGGCTTGGCGGTGGCGTCGATCGTGCTGCTGGATGGCGCCGGGATCGGCATCGTGCGTGACTCGGCGACCTACGGGTCTCTCACGTTCTCGGTTGCAATGATCTACGTGATTCTGGCGCTGATGTTCATCTGCTGGCGGTTCAGGATCAACCCGGTGAGGGCATTCGATGTTCTGGAAAGCGCGAAAGATAATCCGACGGGCCTTGGTCTGTTCCTCGGCCTTACTGTGTTTGGGCTGTGTTATCTCGCCGCCGCTGTCTTCGGCACAGCCACCTAAATACACGGCGAAATACGACGACGCGATCCGCCGCGCGGCCAAGAAGTGGATGCCGCTCTATCCGTCGTGGAAGCGCGGCAAAGCCCAACTCATCGCGGAAAGCAATCTGAACCCGGACGTGTGTTCGCACGTCGGCGCCTGCGGCCTCGGGCAGTTTATGCCCGGCACCTGGGCCGACGTCGTTGCACAGATGAGCTGGGAGACTGGTGTGTCGCGCCACGATCCTAAATTGGGGATACAGGCATGGGCGTATTACCAGGGCCGATTGTTCCAAACCTGGCGCGCCGAACGGCCGCTGGAGGACAGGGTTTCACTCGCGGAGGCGAGTTATAACGCCGGGCTCGGGTGGATTCTCAAGGCGCAAAAGCTTTGCGCGACGGAGACCGGCGCGGGATGCGCGCTATATGCCGAGGTGATCGCTTACTTGCCGCGGATCACCGGGCATCACGCGAAAGAAACCATTGAATACACGGCGCGCATCCGCCGGGTCTGGGCCGAACTGGAAAAGGGGTTGTGATGCTGCGGATCGCGGAATTTTTGGGGCTGCCGGCGTGGGCGCTGGTGCTGATCGCGCTCGGCGTGGGTGCCGTTGCCGGCGCTTGGGGCATGGCGCAGGTCATGAACGGCAGACTCGCCGCCCAGCAGGTCGTTCAGGAGAAGGCCAAACTTGAGGCGTTCCGCCGCGGGGCGGCCGTTCAAGAGGGCGTCGATAAGGCGGTGATCCGCGTCGGCGGTAAGGCGGCCCTCGCGCAACAGAAGGTCGTCACTCGGACGATCAAGATCAGAGAGGAGATCCCAATTTATGTTAAGGACAGCTCTACTTGCATCACTGTTGGTCTTGTCCGCGTGTTCGACGCGGCCGTCCACGGCGTTGATCCCGCCGCCCTCGATCTCGCTCCCGGAGAATCTAACGACACCTGCGCGGAAATTGGAGCCGATACGCTGGCGGACGCCATCGTCGCGAATTTCGGCATCGCCCACGAGAACGCCGCGCAGTTGGATGGGTTGAACGACGCCGTGGCGGCGATCATCGCGCAACTTGAGGTGGCTCGGCGCCAGGCGCCGACGCCTTAGGCATCCCCGGCGCCTGGCGGGGTCGAGACCCAGGCTGATCGGTCAACTCACAAACTGCCCGTCCCGGGAAACCGGGGCGGGCTCTTTTTTCGTTTCTGGATCAAACGATTAGCCCCATATGTTCTTGTAACGTTCTCGCGCATACAATACCGCATGGGTCATAACCGCATATATAAAGGTGGTCCGACGATCGAGGATTGCGAGCGCATGGGGATTCGGCTCCTGCGCCTGCAATGCCTTACAACCCGGTGCCGCCGGGTCCAGGTGGTCGTGATCGGTGATCTTAAGGTGGCGCGGAACGTGCCGGTGAACCACTTTTCATGGCGGTGTGATCGCGCTCGCGGCGGCTGCGGTCAGCGCAATATTTCGGTGAGCACCCTTTCCGCCGAGGTTCCCGCGCCTATCGTTCCCGCGTTCGACGTCGCGAAGATCCGTCCCGGCCGGCGCCGGTGTCATTGCAGGGGGTGATGCGGCGCCTTGCGACGCCAGGCCGCATCGGGCGCGCGCATGGCGTGCGTCGTCGCGCGGCGGATCTGATGATCCGCGCCGATCTCGTAGAGCGGCATGGTCGTCCGCCGGCGGCGGGCAAAATGAATAAGTGTGAGAACGACAGCCGCGGCCAGGCACAAGGCCGGCAGAGACCAGAGCGCGTACCAATTTTCCTGGATGAATTCCATCATGCCGATGCTCCTTTACGCGGGATTGCCGCAGGCGTTGGCGCCGCAGCGCTGGACGACGAACGGCGCATTCCGCCAGCGCACGATATCGTCGAAGTGCGCTGCGCCATCCGTGGAATTCAATCCCCCTTCGGCGAGGGTGGCGCCCGATCCACTATTCAGGAACTGGCCGTCGGTCCCTGACTGGCCATGCCGGTTGGCGGTGGCCGCGCCCGTTTGCGCCCGCAGCGCGAGCGATTGATCCGGGCCGCTGCTGATCACCACATAGACGGCGGCGGTTGAGTCGGGCGAGGCGACGGTATCGAGATTGTCGATCGTCAATGTTCCGGTGGGATAGTCCGACGTACCCGTGCGTGTCATGCCTTCGTCAGCCTGCACGCCATCGGCGCCGTTCGCGGCCGTGCCTTGAACCCGATAACGGAACTGATTTCCCCACGCGTCGCTGGCGTCGAATTCCGACAGCCCAAGTGACTTCCAGGGCACGACGGCGTTGGTGGCGATGCAGGCGTCGGCCGTGCAAAGGGCGGGCTCGTAAGGGCCGCCACTGTCGTCGCTGGACAGACCCGCGTCGCCGTTGCTTGTCGGCAACGTGCCGTCGGCGGGGCAGGGCAAACAGCCGTTCTGGATGACATAGACCTGCAGCGCCTGCTCGACTAGGTCGAGCTTTAACTTTGTCTCGGAGACCCGTTGGGCGTCACGGATGGGGCCGATCACGCGGATGCCTCCGGCCAGCACCATACCGATCACCACCAAGACGATGGCCATTTCAACCAGTGTGAATCCGCGCAAGTGAACCTTCATGATCTCCCCGTTCAAAGCCCCGCGACGATGAGCGCCACCGATCCGCCGGCCATCAATGATAGCCCAAGTGTCCCGGCGAGGGACCAGCCAGCGCGATGACACGCGAAAGCAGTCGCCGACACCACGAAAAGTACAATAGCGCCAATAGTTAAGCTGGCCGGCGTGAGGTATGCGCTCATGCCCGGAACCGCAGCTTTGGGATGGTGTCCTCGACTTGTGCGCCGCCCGGGCGACCGTGTTGGTCTGGCGTGTTCCTGGCCCTGGGCACCATCTCTCCCTTCCGCAGTCGTTCGTAGTTGTCCGCCGACGCCTTACTTACCCAATAAAACCGGGCCTTTCTGCGTTCGCAGTTACCCGCCCACGTTGGTGGCCAGCCGCAAGAGCTGTTGGTAGTTCTGTTGGTACAGCACCGACGGCGGGGAGCTATACCAACAAAATTCCCTCGTTCGGCATTGAACTGGCGACAACGTGCATTTGAGCCGCCATTTCTGAGCCCAAGTACGAATCGGTGTTGGTACGGCTGCGGCGAGAATACCAACAATACCAACAGCGGGCGACGGGAGACACCATGCTAACTGATGTGCGTATCAAGGCGGAGAAACCCGGCGACAAGCCCCGTAAGATCTCAGATAGCGGCGGCCTTCATCTTCTCGTCAATCCGAACGGCAACAAGCTTTGGCGCTACTCCTACCGGTACGGCGGCAAGCAGAAGACGATGGCGATGGGCCAGTATCCGATTACGGGCTTGAAGGAAGCGCGGGACAAGCGGGACGAAGCGAAGCGGCTCCTGATCCAAGGCGTCGATCCTTCGGTCGACAGAAAGCACGCGAAGCTTGTCGCGAACAGCGACAACTCCTTCAAGACCGTGGCCGAGGAACTCCTCGCCAAATATGAAAAGGAAGGAAGCGCCGCCAAGACCCTCAAAAAGATGCGCTGGATTTTGAGCTTGGTGTATCCCGACATTGGCCCAATCAACGTCGCCCAGATTTCCGTTCCCATTTTCCTGTCGTCCCTGCGCAAGATCGAGGCCCGAGGCCGGCATGAGACTGCTCGGCGGTGCCGAAGCACCTGCGGCCAAGTCTTTCGTTACGGTATTGCCACAGGGCGAGGCGGGCGCGACCTATCGGTTGATATTCGAGATGCCCTGATAACTCCCCAGGTTAAGCACCACGCCGCTATCGTCGATCCCGCAAAAATCGGCGGACTACTTCGTGCAATAGATGGGTACGACGGCGCCATCACGACCCGCTTGGCCCTACGTCTGGCCCCGTTGGTTTTTGCGCGCCCCTTCGAGCTTCGGCATGCGGAGTGGACGGAGTTCGAATGCGACAATGAATGGCGGATCGCCGCCGAGAAAATGAAAATGCGCCGGCCGCATCGCGTGCCGTTGGCCAGACAGGCGCTTGAAATCGTAAGGGAGGTCAAATCTGTTGGCCTGCGGAGCCGTTATCTATTCCCGTCGGTCCGAGACAACCAGGATCCGATGTCGGAAAATACCATCCTCGCTGCTATCCGTCGCATGGGATATACGGGCCAGGAAATGACCGGTCACGGTTTTAGAAGCATGGCCTCGTCATTGCTCAACGAAATGGGCCGTTGGAATCCCGATGCGATTGAGCGTCAACTCTCGCACCAAGAACAGGACGATACCCGCCGTGCCTATGTGCATTTGGCAGAGTACTGGGAGGAGCGGGTGGAAATGATGCAGGTGTGGGCTGATTTCTTGGATGATTTGCGAGCAGGAAAGTCCGTTACGCGCGGTCGTCAGGCCGCGTAACCTTTATTCGCGATTCTTAAAATCGCGACCGGCCCCCTTCTACCGGCCTGGTCGTGGCTTCAAAATCCGGACCGCAAAACGGTCTGGTTGCAGGTTCAAGTCCTGCCGGGCCCACCATTCTTTCAATGACTTACGGAGCGCGAACTTTTTCATCACGCTCCGTAAGTGCACCGTAAGTGCACAAGCATTCTCGGATTGTCCTAGACGGGCCCGGGCTGGCGTGGACGAGTTTAGCCGCAAGCCAATGCCAACTGCGGAAGCGGTCGCGCCTTTGACTCAAACCGATTGGCTGCTTCCAGGATGGACCGTTGCAGCTTTGCGAAGGCGCGGTTTTCGAGCTGCCGCACACGTTCGCGGCTGACCCCGAAATCCGTGCCAATCTCTTCGAGTGTCCGCGGATTATCCGTCAGCCGGCGCTCTTCAATAATCTTGCGCTCGCGCGGGGTCAGTTTTGAGAGGGCGGATTTCAGAAGGCCATTTCGGATAAGGCGCTCCTGCCGCTCGGCCAACTGAACCTCCTGGTCCGGCGTATCGTCCGCCAACAGCTCCTGACGCTCCGTATCGCTGTCGGAACCTACGATTTGGTTTAGCGAGCTGTCGCTCCCCCACATGCGACGGTTCATGTCGATGACTTCGCTGGTCTCCACGCTCAGGCGCTTGGCGATCTTTTCCGCCGCCGGTTCCGGAATGTCACCTTCGTCGTACACTCCAAGCCGCGCCTTCAGCTTTCGCAGATTGAAGAAAAGCTTCTTCTGTGCGGCATCTGTCCCCATTTTCACCAAGGACCACGAGGCGAGGACGAATTCGTTGATTGCCGCCTTGATCCACCAAATTGCGTAGGTCGTGAGACGGAAGCCGCGCTCGGGATCGAATTTTTTCACGGCGCGCATGAGCCCGATGTTGCCTTCGGATATCAAATCCGAAATGGGAAGGCCGTAGTATCGGTATCCCATGGCGATCTTGGCAACAAGACGCAGATGGCTCGTGACGAGCTTATGAGCGGCTTCTACGTCGCCATGATCAGCGAAGCGACGCGCGAGCATGTATTCCTCTTGCGCGCTGAGGAGCGGAAATTTTTTGATCTCAGCCAGATAATTGGAGAGACCACTTTCAGAAGCTAGGACTGGAACAACCGAATTCATGTGCTGAACCTCCTATGGCATGAGCTTCGTTATGCTTACGCGAAGAGGAAGGGCGGGCGCCTGCCGGGCGTTACAGCCCGAATACGGCGCGGGGGCAATCGGCCGAAAAGCGCAGAACGGCTTTAATAGCACCACTCTCATGACCACATCCTCCAAGAGCAATATGGTAGCGAGTTATCGGTGGACCCCGTTTGGGCATCCGGCGCGGAATATAAAAAAAGCCTGGGGGAATTTTCAAGAGGGTCTTAGCGACGCCTTCGAACTTCGTTCGCGGCGTGTTCTCTGCCGCCCTGGGCCCGGCGGATGAATTTTTTGAAAACTTTGGGGAGGGCGGAAAGGCGCCTAGATTCCGGGCTGCAATTCCACGGTAACGTCCCGCCGATCGGTTCCGCGTTCCACCGCAAGACGCACCGGCTCCCCTACACGATAGTCGTCCAGTTGCGCCAACAGGCCGGCGACATTCTCAACCGGTTTGCCGTTGAGCTCTTTAATAATGTCCCCGGGGATGACGCCTTGGGGGGGTGGGGTAATGCCGGCGAGCCCCGCGCGCTCGGCCGCCGACCCAGGTCTGACGCGAAGAACAAAAACACCGCCGCGGCCGGTCATGGCGCCCAGTTGGTCGTTCAACTGCTCGTCGACATCAACACCCAGCGCCGGCCGGATATAGGTACCGGTATCGATGATTTGGGGTACGACTCGCATGACAGTATCGACGGGCACGGCGAAGCCAATGCCTGCCGACGCCCCCGAGGGACTGAAGATCGCCGTATTAATGCCGATCAGTCTCCCGGCGGAGTCAAGAAGGGGCCCGCCGGAATTGCCCGGGTTAATGGCCGCGTCGGTTTGAATAAGGTGCTGGATGCCGGGTCCGTCTTCGCCCGGAAGCGAGCGGTCGAGTGCTGAGACGATTCCGTTTGTAAGCGTCCAATCAAGCCCAAAGGGATTTCCGATCGCAAATACCTTCTGTCCGACTTTCAGGTCCGCGCTGGTGCCGATCGGCACGGCGGGAGGACGCTGGAAGCCAACTCCGATTTTAAGCACCGCGATATCGTGGGCCGGACTGGCTCCCACAAGCGCCGCCTGATAATCCCGGCCATCGGCCAACTTCACGGTCGCCTGAGAGGCTCCCTGAATGACGTGAAAGTTGGTCACGACGTGGCCCGCATCGTCCCAAATGAATCCGGAGCCGGTGCCCCTTGGTACGGCGAGCACGTTGCGGGTCCATGCGTCTCGTACAAATTGGGCAGTTGAAATATAAACGACGGAGCCGCGCGACTTCTCGAACAGTTCGATGGTCGAAAGTTCGTCGGCTGCGAGATCCCCGCGGGGCGTCACGGTCCGAACCGGTGCATCGCGGAAGCTTGCTACAAACTGATTGGAGGCCAGAACCTCCCATAGCAACATGAGCGCCGCGATACACACCGTGACGACGAGAACGCGCCGGATCATGCGGTCGGAAGCCGGCCGCTCATAAGAATTCCATTCCGGCATGTGGTCCCCTCAAAAGCAAAAAAAGCCCATTGGCCCCGAACATTTATCCTAGCCGTCAGGACCTTCACAGCAGGCGCTACGCGCTTCGCGTTTGCACATGATAGGGGGTCCGGCAGGTGACAGCCCCGGACCCCCAAGAGGTTAAGCAGCCCTCACAGAGATTTTCTTCACCTTTTCCTGCGCTTCGGGCGTCTTCGGAAGTGTGAGCGTGAGCACGCCCTTCTTGAACCTAGCCTCGACCTTGTCGGTGTCGACGCTCGCCGGCAGGGCAATGCTGCGATGGAATGACCCGAAGCTCCGTTCGGAGAGGTAGTATCCTTTCTCCTTCTTTTCGGTTTCAGACTTCTTCTCGCCCCGGATGGTGAGGGTATCGTCGGTCACGCTGACGTCGACATCCTTTTCATCCATGCCCGGCAATTCCACGCTGACCTCGATCGCCTTCTCGGTTTCCGAAACGTCGGCTGTGGGCCATCCGTCGGCGAGCAAACCGCCGCTCATTCCGAACGGACGGTCGAAGCTTGACCAAAAGTCATCGAAGACCCGGCCGATGTCCCGCTGCAGATTGGCGACTGGATTGTCGCTCTGGCTCTGCAGTCCGCTCTTACTTTTGCGGCCCCACGGAACAAGATCTTTCATCTGCATTGTTTGCCTCCATTCGTCACACGTAAGTCGAAATTCAGGCTGCCTTAACGCTGATTTTCCGCGTCTTTGCAGCTGTTGCCTTCGGCATTCTCAGCGTGAGAACGCCGTTTTTATGCTCCGCTTCGATCTTTTCGCGGTCAATCTCTTCCGAGAGCACGAAGGACCGCTCGTAGTCGCCTTCGCCATATTCCTGATACGCGCGGCGATATCCATCATGGGAATGGACTGATGCCCGGCCGCGGATCGTGAGAACCCTCTTCTCGAGGGTGATGTCGACGCCATCGGGGGCGACGCCGGGCATGTCGGCTGTCACGACGACATGATCGACGGTTTCGAAGATGTCGGTGACGGGCGTGAACACGGCGGTGTTCCGGGTCATCTCCCCGTTGCCTTGAGGCACCATCGCGCTCTTGCGGGTGGTAGCGACTTCTTGGTTCATGGCCAAATCTCCCGAATCGTTTACTTGCCGTTGATCTTGATCTTGCGCGGCTTGTCTTCCTCGGGCCGCTGCAGCTCGACTTCGAGAACGCCGTTGGCGAAGCGCGCATCGACGCGGTCCGGATCCACCCGGAACGGAAGTTCGATCGTTCGCGTGAATTCGCCAGTCACCCGCTCCTGACGGTGCCAGTCCGCGTTATTGGCGTCCGACGCCTTGCGCTCGCCGCGAAGCGTAAGCGTGTTTTCACGGATCGTGAGGTCCACGTCCTTCGTGTCGAGCCCCGGCAGTTCCGCCGTGATCACGACGCTGTTTTCGCCGAGCCAAAGATTTACCGGGGGATAGGTCCGCGTTTGCGGTAACGAGCGCGGAGCCGAACGCTCGCGCGCCTGCGGCCAAGCCGCCTCGAAAAGCTGGTCGATATCAGCCTGAAGCCGGCGCATTTGATTGAACGGACTCCAGGAAGGCTGGGTGTGTTCAAAAAGAAGCATTTCAATCCTCCATTCATGTGCCCGGGCCCCTTGCGGCTACGCGAAGCCATGGCTGCCCTTGTGTGCGGGACAAGGGTACGGAGGGAGGCGAAGAATGATCGGACCGCGCCAAGACGACTGGAGGTCAAGCACTGCCGTCTCTTGCCTCGGGGACCCGTAACGGCATCCCGCAGTGGCCATCTATGAAACGGGCAGCCGTTGTCAAGGGCCCGACACCCCTTGAAAATTATGAACCGATTCATAGATCGCATCGCGGTTGGCCTCTTACGCCAGCCATGAGAAATGTGAATGACACGGAGGTGTTCCATGCGTTTGGATTGGCGCTTGCCCCAAATGCATTGGCCCAGTGTGAGACGTGAACAGGCGGAACGGATTGCCGTGGGTACGGCGGGTCTGCTCGCCGCTTTGCTCCTCATCGGAGGCCTCTTCGCGCTGTTCACGGATCGGCCTCCACCATGCCGACCTTCCCGGCAATGATGGGGATGTTCTAGGTCAATGCGAATGCACCCCGGGGGCCGCGGTCGGAGTGGTCGCGGCCCTCGGGGAGCTCGCGAAGGTTTTTTGCGCAGACGTCAGCCGCACTTGGCCAACGCGGCCCGCCGTGCAAGTTCGTCCCGAGCACACAACTCTTATTCCCGGCTCTCCGCAGAAATGAAACTGGTTGCGGTACGGCGAGAGGATTTCTCGTGATACCGGAGACAAACCCCGCGGGGCGGCAGGGGCTTGACGTCCGATTCTTATTTCCTAGATCGATGGTGCCGGGAAGCGATCCTCGCCCGGCGGACAGGACCCAGTGGGAGTGGGGCCGCTACAACGGCCCAACCGTCTACGGCCAAGGGGTGTTGTTCTGGCTTTCGCCAGCGAAGTACGCCGGCATGCGGAGGACCGGCGACGTCCCGTGTTCGGGCCACCCCCTCGCAGCCTAAGGGCTGCGGCGGCTCCTCACTCCCCTGGGTCGGAGGTGTGATGGAGAAGGTCAGTCATGAAAGATACTCAGGGCGGTGCTAATCAGATTTCTCCGGGCTTTGTTCCCGAACCAATTTCTCAAACGACACGGAATGATCCAGTTGACCTGGCGGGAGACGACTCATTTCCCGCGAGCGACCCGCCGTCGTGGACCCTAGGAGCGGTGCCCCGCGCGGATATCGCGCCTTCGCCTCCTCCAGATCCTACCAAGCAGAAAGCCGCGACCGCCGAGGTTATCGACCTTGCGACCGTTCGCGCGCGGCGCCGTGAAGCGTCCAAGGCCCAAGATCCGATCGCACGCATCTATCGCCCGGCGGCAAACGTCATGCAGAGTGCCCGGGGCCGGTCACGGCGATGGCTTCTGGAATTCCTTTCCTCGACCTCTCCCTTTGTCGAGCCCCTGATGGGATGGACGGGCACGACAGATACGCGTCATCACGTCAGCCTGTCTTTTGACACCCGCGAACAGGCGGTCACTTATGCCAGGCGTCACGGGCTGCCGTTTTTTGTTGCCGAGCCGCACGAGCGCCGGCCGAGGGCACGTAGCTATGCCGAAAATTTCGTCTTCGAAATCGGTTCCGGGCCGCCGTCCTGACCGGCCCTGTTGGCGCCCGACATCGGTTGTGGCGGGGCGCCGGTCCGTGTCCGGCGCCTCATCGGAAGCGCTGTGCCGGTGCCCGGACTGTGGCAATCGGCGACGGACCCGTTGTTTGAAGCGCGGCGGCGCCCCTGTCCTGGGGAGTAGCGTCACACCTTTCCCGCCGAGCTGTGCGTCATGAGCGAAGCCGAGTCCGCCATGAAGCGCTATCAATGCATATTCCGTTCGCCGCGCGCGTCGGTCATTCTGGACATCGACGCAGCTGATGGGGCGACCGCTTTCATCCTCGCGCAGCGGCGCAATCGCGCGCATTTCCTGCAAGCGGAAATCTGGGACGAGACCGGCTTGGTCCGGACGCTCACTTTTGTGGCGCAGGGCAATCCCATGAACGACTGACTACTCCATCAGCTTCACGGAAAATTGAGACTCTGCGCTAATGCAGGCGGAAGCCGAGCTTTTCAACGGCCGCTGCGATAGCCTTCTTATTGGCAGGCTTGGGTACGATCCGTTCGCTGGTCCATTCCGCCGGGAGCTCCGAGATATGACGTCCTGTGGAGAAGAAGAAAGGCACGCCCAACCGCCGCAGCTCGGCGGCCACGGGAAAGACCAGCGTCTGCCCAAGATTGACATCGAGGATCGCCAGGTCAGGGCGCTTTGCGCGAACTGAGTTCAACGCACTGGGAAGCGATGCCGCGACTGATATGTTCACGAAGCCGAGATCGTTGAGGTAGGACGCAATGTCCATGGCAATAAGCGCCTCATCCTCCACAACGAGAACGTGGATATCGGCGCTGGCCTTATAATTCGCGCGGGCCGGACCAAGGGCCGTCCGAGCCGCATCAGGGAACATAACGTCGGACATGCTCCTATAACGCTAATGTGGCCTGGAGCGTTCCCGCAGGCGTGTGCCGTCCGCCTTACCAGGATGACAGGAACGAAAAAAATGGCCGCCGGAATTACTCCGGCGGCCACTTTCGTGCGTGCCTGGCTTATTTAGAAATCCATGTCGGCGCCGGGCGGCGGCGGTGTCGCTCCGGCCTTTTGTTGCGGTAGCTCGGCGACCATGGCTTCGGTTGTGATCAAGAGACCCGCAACCGAGGCGGCGTCCTGGAGCGCGACGCGGACGACCTTAGTCGGATCGATGATCCCAGCCTTCACAAGGTCCATGTAATCGCCACGCTGGGCATCGAAGCCCCAGTTGGGGTCCTTGGCATCGAGCAGCTTGCCCGCCACGACCGCGCCGTCAAAGCCGGCGTTGGTCGCGATCTGACGGACCGGCGATTCAAGAGCACGGCGGATGATGTCCACACCCACCTTCTGGTCCGGATTGTCGACTTCGAGGTTCGCGAGAGCGCGCTTGGCATAGAGCAGCGCCACGCCGCCCCCCGGCACGATGCCTTCTTCGACGGCCGCGCGGGTCGCATGGAGCGCGTCGTCGACACGGTCCTTCTTTTCCTTCACTTCGACTTCGGTCGCGCCGCCGACCTTGATCACAGCGACGCCGCCGGTGAGCTTGGCGAGACGCTCCTGCAGCTTTTCCTTGTCGTAGTCGGAGGTCGTCGCTTCGATCTGGGTGCGGATGTTCTGCGCGCGAGCCTGGATATCGGTCTTCTTGCCGGCGCCGTCGACGATGGTGGTTTTGTCCTTGTCGATGGTGACGTGCTTGGCCCGACCAAGCATCTGCAGGGTGACATTCTCGAGCTTGAAGCCGAGGTCTTCGGAGATGACCTGACCGCCGGTGAGGACGCCGATGTCCTGGAGCATTTCCTTCCGCCGATCGCCGAAGCCGGGCGCCTTGACGGCCGCGACTTTGAGGCCGCCGCGGAGCTTGTTGACGACGAGGGTGGCCAGTGCCTGGCCTTCGATTTCTTCGGCGATGATGAGCAGCGGACGGCTCGACTGCACGACCGCTTCGAGCACCGGCAGCAGGGGCTGCAGGTCCGCGAGCTTCTTCTCGTGAATGAGGATGTAAGGATCGTCGAGTTCGCAGACCATCTTGTCCGAATTGGTCACGAAGTAGGGAGAATGATAACCGCGGTCGAACTGCATGCCTTCGACCACGTCGAGCTCGGTGTCGAGCCCCTTGGCTTCTTCAACCGTGATCACGCCCTCATTGCCGACCTTCGCCATGGCTTCGGCGAGGATCTTGCCGATCTCTTCCTGACCGTTGGCGCTGATGGTGCCGACCTGGGCGATCTCGTCGTTTGTCTTGATCTTCTTGGAACGCTTCTTCACGTCCTCGACGACCGCTTCGACGGCCTTGTCGATGCCGCGCTTGAGGTCCATCGGATTGACGCCGGCGGCCACAGCCTTGGCGCCTTCGCGCACGATTGCCTGGGCGAGAACCGTGGCGGTGGTGGTGCCGTCGCCGGCGAGATCGTTGGTCTTGGAAGCGACTTCCTTGACCATCTGGGCGCCCATGTTCTCGAACTTGTCCTTCAGTTCGATTTCCTTCGCGACGGTGACACCGTCCTTCGTGATGCGCGGGGCGCCGAAGGACTTCTCGATGACGACGTTGCGACCCTTGGGCCCCAGCGTCACGCGCACCGCATTGGCGAGGATATCGACGCCGCGCAGCATGCGCTCGCGCGCGTCGGCAGAGAATTTGACGTCTTTTGCAGCCATGATTGCTTACTCCTTTCCCACAAACAGCCGGTGGACCTTAGGCGGCCTTCCGGGCTTCCTGACGAACTTCGACGATCCCGAGGATGTCGGATTCCTTCATGATCAACAGCTCGTCGCCGTCGATCTTCACTTCCGTTCCCGACCACTTGCCAAACAGAATCCGATCGCCGGCCTTCACGTCGAGCGGCTGGATTGCCCCGCTCTCCTGGCGGGTTCCCGAGCCGACGGCGACGACTTCGCCTTCCATCGGTTTTTCCTTGGCGGTGTCGGGAATGATGATGCCGCCCTTGGAACGCTCTTCGCTTTCCACGCGGCGGACAAGAACGCGGTCATGTAACGGACGGAAAGAGGTCTTCATGTGGTGCCATTCCTTCTTTGAGCAAATGACAAGCATCCCACCATCCCACCAACGAGCGGTGGGGCTGCCACGCGTAATGATTTGAATCGACCCCCTTAGCGGGCGGTCACCGGCGAGTTAGGAAACGAATTCGGCGCCATCAAGGGGGCAGAACAAAAAAATTCGCAGCCCTCGACGGCGAGTGCTAACACGTTGCCGCCTCTTGAAATTCAACGCGGCGGTGGCAAGATTTTGAGTAGGTCTAACAACAGACAAGGACAGCGATGCGGACCTTGGACTTACAGCTCAAAAATTACCGCCTGACGACGGCCCATATCCTCTACCGCCTGCCCGACCATCCGTCGGTTCTCCAGGAATACATCTGGCAGGAACTGGACCTCGCCCCGAAATTTCCAGTGCTCCGCGATTTTCTCGCATTTTGGGAGCACAAGCTGGAGGGCAAGCTCTACTCGGTGCGGGTCGCACACCAGCAACTCATCAGTCCCGCAGAGCTACGAACCGCGAACGGTAGTTTCTACATCCAATAGTTCGAAAGGCCGTTAGGCCGCAGCCATTGTGGGTGCCGGAAGCCCACCGATCTGATCCGCCCATTTTTTGGGCAGGCCCAACTGCGTGAATAAATCTGCGACGGTAAGCCCATCCCGTCGCAATACGGCAAGGAAAACAGGATCGGCCAGCATGTCGCTTAGGCAAGGCTCCTGGTTGCCCCCATAATACTGCTGTCCGCCTCTCGCGAATGATGCGTTCATGGCTCCGCTCCCGGTGTCAGGCGTCGCAGGTTGGAGACGGCGTACGCCGGTCGGACACATTCCTGAGCGGGGGCCCGTAGTCCAGCGCCCGAAGCGCATCCATGACATCGTCGAAGGCCACGGGCGCGTCCATCCCTGGCACCAGGCGAAGACCCGGCCGAGACGGCAGCGAACACGCATCCGACGCCCAGGAGGCGAGAATCGCGCGCTTTTCCTGAACCGACAATGTGTTGTCGCCGAGGACGTCCTTGGGATGCCGGTAATGCTGACGCGGGACCAGAAGTCGATCCAGATCGGGGTCGTCCACTGGGGCGTGTAGTACGGCTGCCTTCAAATTACGAGCTGCGGGCATACGGTCCTCCATTGTTCGCATGCATGGCCGGTTTTCGGCGAGCTAGGAATTGCCCGCGAAATTTCAAGGGGTGCCCGGCGCGGCAAATAGCCCGCTCTCCCGAAGACCATCGAAAACAAACTGCCTGGCGAGGGCGGCCAGGAGCATTCCCGAAAGCCGGGCAATCACATTGGCACCCGTGAGGCCGAGGAAGCGCACGAGTTGCGTCGCCCAGGCCATCGCGCCAAAGGTCAGGGCGGCAATCAGGAGCAAGCTCCCTAACACGATCGCCTGTTCAGCAAGGGAGCCAGCGCGGCCCATCAGCAGCACGACGGCGGTTATGCTGCCGGGTCCGGCAATCATCGGAAGCGCCAACGGAAAAATCGCGATGGAGGTATGCCGGCTCGCCTCATCCTCCTCGGCCTCACTCAAGGAGGTGAGCTGGGAATGGTGTACGAACAAAAGATTTGCCGCGAGTTTCAGAAGAAGAATGCCCCCCGCAGTGCGGAAGGCGGGCAGGCCTACCCCCATGAGTTCCAGCACCTGGTTTCCCCCAAGGGCGAATGCGAGCAGAACAATTGTCGCAACAAGCGTGGCCAGGAACGCCACCCGTGTACGGGCCTCGGGCTTTACTTTGGGACTGACAGCGAGGAATACGGTCGCAACTTCGATAGGACCGACGGTTACAAACAGGATCGTCAATGCGGACAAGACAAGCTCGGGCATCGTAGTGCACGCGTTTACGCTGACCGGCCGTGGAGGTATGGACCGCAGGACCGCGCGTCAAGACGGGGCGAGAAAGCGGCGCCGCTGTAGACTCTTGCGGGGTCTTACGGGCACCGGGTGACGGGGCGGAAGTTACTCAAGTCGCAACGAAAAGCTTCGACCTTGCCAACGCGTTTCGCCGAAAATAATCTTGCTGGACCCGAGCGGAGTGGGGAGCCATGGAGCAGAAACTCACAAGAGACGCTTCTGCGGTCGACGCACATAATTGGCGGCAACGAGCCAGCCAGCTCGCCGCCACGGCGAGAGCGATGGGAAGTGGGGAGGCGTCAAAGGTATTGTTGGAGCGCGCCGCTGAATATCTGCGCCGTGCCGAACACGGCGAGGCCCATATAAAGAGGGAAGGACCAGCCCAAAAGGCGAGCGGAAAATCGCTGACCCGGGAGCACTGATCGAAGTGCGCCGCCATTTCTCAGCGCTATTTTGACGAACGTCTCGCAAGGGGCGGCTAGTGTGGATTAGGAGAAAAGAAGCGGGGCCGGTTGCGCGGCCCCGCTTGATTGCCTCTACGGTACGACGATCAGCACATCGTTGCCGTCGCGCTTGACGAAGAGAACGGTCTGCCGCGACCCTTTCAGCGCGGCATAGAAGTCCCCGACGTTCTCGACGGGCTTACGATTGACCGCCACCACGATATCGCCGGCGCGCAAGTTGATCCGCTCGGCGGCGCTGCCCGGAGCGACGGAATCCACACGAACGCCCTTCACCCTTCCGTCAGCCGTGGAGAAGGACGCACCTTCCAGCGCAGCGCGCAACTCATCGCCGCCACCGCCGCCGCCCGCAGCTTGCCCGGTGTCGGGAGCCTTGGCGATGGTGACGCGGATATCGCGCTCGCGTCCGTCACGCAGCACCTTCAGCGTGACCGATGATCCCGAGCGGGACAGACCGACACGGTTGCGTAGCGCCGTGGCGTCCCGGATGGGGCTACCGTCGACCGCGGTGACAACATCTCCCGCCTCGACGCCCGCCTTTTCTGCCGGGCTATCGCGGACCACGGAATTCACGAGCGCACCTTCACGGACCGAAAGCCCGAGATTTGCGGCCATGGACGGATTGAGACTGCTGATCGTAATGCCGATCTGGCCGCGGCTCACTTCGCCGTGTTCGATCAACTGGTCCATGACCGACTTCATCATAGACGATGGCACGGCAAAACCGATGCCGACGTTGCCGCCCGAGGGCGCGATGATCGCCGAGTTGATGCCCACGATCTCGCCGCGGATGTTCACGAGGGGACCGCCGGAGTTTCCGGGATTGATGGACGCGTCGGTCTGAATGAAATCTTCGTAGCCTTCGATGTTAAGGCCCGAGCGTCCGAGAGCCGAGACGATGCCCGCTGTCACGGTATGACCGAGGCCGAATGGATTGCCGATGGCTATGACATAGTCACCGACGAGGAGCTTTCCGGAATCGCCGATGGGCAGAGCGGTGAGATTCTCCGCGTCGATTTGCAACAGCGCGATATCTGTGCCCTGGTCGGACCCGAGCTTCTTCGCAGTGAACTCCCGTCCGTCCCGGAGCGTCACGGTGATCTCATCGGCGCCGTCGATGACGTGGTGGTTGGTGATGATGTAGCCGCGGCGCGCGTCCACGATCACTCCGGATCCTGCTCCGGTCCGCGGTTGCGGCTGTAGACCGCCTTCAGGAACATCGAAGAACCGACGGAAAAATGGGTCGTTGAAGAAGGGATTGTTCTGGACGGCTGGAGTGGTTTTGCCGCGCGTGGCAACGCTCACAACGGCCGGCGTCACTTTGGCGACAATGGGAGCCAAGCTCGGTTCATTGAGAGGCGCTACGACCGGCTGAGCGTCGAGGGCGGAAGGAACGATGGCGATGGGCGCCGCGAGCGCGAGCGCCACGGCCGAAGCGGCAAGCCATTTCTTGCCGGGGAGTATGGAAAATTCTTTATGCATAGGGCACCTGCTATCGATTTATGTTTTGCCTTTCACAGGGGTTGGCGGTGTCTCGTGCGCGAGAGTGGGTATCTCGCGCACGAGGTGCAATTTCTCTGACAGCGATTTAATCGAAGATGGAGCCGGGTCGCACTACGGCATGACGCCGGCCGCGGGCCAGACTCGTGCCTCGCGCTATTTGCCGTCGCGTACGAGGCGTACGGGATTTTTCGCCGTCTGGTAGCCGTTGAACGTGGCGCCGCCCCCGAACTGGACGAGCCACGCAAGATCACGCACATCCTGCGTTGAACTCCAGTACCAGAGATTGACGGGATCGAGATTCGGAAAGGCTTCCGGATTGATCGATGGGGAGCATGCTTTGGAGATCAATGTTTCAAGCTCCTCGCGCGTGGGCAGCCTCCATCCCCGCCGCGCCTGTTTCTTGGCATTCGGCCAATCGAACTCCGCCACCGTTCCTGTGCAGCCTTCGCCCTCCTTCCAGGTCTGGCCGACGCTGCAGCGCTGCCAAGTCAACCCCGTTTCCTTATCGACGACTTCCGCGCCCCTCAGTTCGTAGCGCGTCGCCGGAATCGGATTACGCTGCGGATCGCAGGTGGGCGCGGCAGCAAGGACAGGGGCAATCAGGGCTGCATTGAATCCGCACGCGGTCATAAATTGTTTCAACATAATCGGTCCCTCCAAAAATGATGTGAACGACGCATCGCGTCCACACGCGCTCACGAGAAAGGGCGGCGCCAGAGACGGCGAATCGTCTAACCGAGGGGCGAGATAATTTTGTCCACGCTGTGGTCAAGTGGGGAGATGCGAGTAATCATCGCCGGCACCGGCCCTGAGGCGGGAGCCGTGGGACGCTCGCCGGAGAGTGTGGTGCCAAGGGGGCGGGCACCAGGCGGCCATGAAAGGGCTTAAGCGGCCACCGTAGAAAACACTCCCATCACCGATACGTCCACAGTCCCCTCGTGAGATCGGGGCCGCACCGGCTCGCCCTCAGGGTCGGGCTATTGCCAAGCCACCGTTGCCTGGCAAGAGGCGATCTAGGAAAGGGAATTTTTTCCGTCAAGCCCCCGGGCGAGGGAGTTGAAAAGGAACCGCGGTCTCCTAACTTTCTTCGCGCTCATTGAAGGAGGTAAGAGCGAATCTAGGAGGCAAGCATGGGACTGCGCACGATATTTCTGATCGTCTTGGCGACCCTCATCCTGTCCACGCCGGTCATCGCCGAGACTAAAGTTGAATCTCACCCTTATTTCCTCGCGCTTGTCGCCGCCGAGAAATGCGAGGGACAGCGCGCAACCTTGATCGAGGAACTCCGGCTCGCCCAGGTGCTCAGTCGAGAAACGGGAAAACAAATTTCTTCGGAGGATATCCGCGCTGCCCTGGACCAGCGGCGCGCCGAGCCCTCTGGCTGCCAGGCGCAGGCACACCAGGAAGTGCTCAACCTCTATAAGACCACCGTGCATCCGCTTTTGCAGGAGCCGATCTTGCGCGGGCCCGCGTCGCTCGGATGATGGATTTTGCTACGGGCATGGCGGGGCTCACGCTGTCATGAGCCCCGTCTCTTACAGGCTATTTTGAATTCGTCGCGACCTGCTGATTCGGACCCTGCACCAGCATGACCGAGTTGCTCGACGATTGAAGCGCGTTAAATTGAGCGCCGCTGGTGAGATTCACGATCCAGGTGAGCCCCGGAGACGTCTCGGTGCTACTCCAGTAGTTGGGGTGCTGGAGCGTGAAACCTGGAAAGGCTTCTGCGTTGGCACTGCGAAGGCAGGCGTCGGACACCAGGGTGTCCAATTCATCCTTCGTTGGCAGTCGCCATGTGCCATCCAGTTTCTTGGCCTGCGTCCAGGACAGTTCCTGCGGCGTGCCTGTGCAGCCGAGGCCTTCGATCCACTTCTGGCCGACGCTGCAGCGCTGCCAGGTCAATTTGGTTTCCTTGTCGAAAACTTGGGCGCCCGTGATCTCATAACGCGAGGTCGGAATGCGGGGCTCGAATGTGCACGCGGCATAAGCGGCGGATGCACTGCACATCAATACGGAACTCAAAAGTAAAACTCTTAATGACATGGTTGTCCTCCCAAAATAGCGGCCGATTTTGGGGAGCTAAATTCCCGGTGATATCTGTCAAGGGGGTGGCAGTTTCTATGATGCGCTTCGGCGAAATTTTTCGCGGAAAGTCAAATATTTGGGCCACCAAAAAAATTTGGCGGATCTTCTTGCCACTACGAGAGAGCGGCGGGCGGCGGCGCGCCTCAAGAACGGCCACAAGCAAAAGTGAACAACCCGGACTCCCGCGTGCGCGATGCAACCGCACGCATCGCGCAGCGCTTGTTCCATTTCGCAAATGCGTTTCCTACATCTCTGCCCGAAAGAGGCCCGCGATCGGGCCTGCTTTTAGGCGCCTGTTGGATATCCCCCCAAGCCCCCAAAATCCAATGGGCGTAGCGCGGCCCCTCCGCGTTCCCCTGCGCGGAGGGGCTTCGCCCAAATGCAACCTGCAGTTCGTCATTCTATAGTTCTGACGCTGGGCGCGCTGACGGGAACGATTCTTATGGAGCGCACCAGGCCGGTTTCGTCCCAGACTTCGGCTTCGACAAATTGTACGGAATGGAGTTCTAGGGCCGCGCGATACGCCTCATTGGCGTCGAGGGCGTCGATCTCAACAGCCACTGAAACGGACAAGGTCCGAAACACGCAACTGTATCGCTTCATCGCTCAGTCTCATCGTCGCATGCCAAAAAGTTCCGGCGGCGCCCGAGACGGCCTGGCTTTGCAGAGGGCGCCGCGAAAGGCACTGTCTCGCGCCGGAGGTGTGCACTCGAGCGCCGCGCACGAATCTGGGGTGAACTGGCGACCCGTCAAGAGGGGGATACGGCACGTCCTACGGGAAGCTTTCCCGTTCGCGTCCGATTCCGCCCGGGTTATTTCAGGATTCGAATCGGAAAGGCGCGGACGACGATTTCCTCCTGACCTAGGGCTTTCTCCAGCTGCTTGCGAAATCGTCCCCACCAGGCCGTGTCGAGATCCGGCGTCATGACTTCGACGATGACGACGTCTTCCTCTTGGCGGGCACCGGATGAGGCAGCCCAAACGCCCTCGGCCGGCGCGCGGGTGAAGGCGGTCACGCCCCCGTACCGGATCACCAACTCCCGCTTGATCTCCTCATAAGCCGAATCGGGGATTGGCCGATTATTGTTATCCCTGACCGGAAGCAGCAATTGCACGAGATGCGAGATCATAGGACCTCCAGCGGTGCAACTGGTTCTCAAATTCCTTTGTTCCACGGCTGCGAGGCCGCGCAGGAGCGGAACAATGGCCGGGGGTTTTCACGTTACATCCTCAAGCCCATCACCCAGGGAGACGCACCGGTGGCCAAAGCAAAAATGAACGCGGTCGAAATGCTGAAAGCCGACCATCGCAAGGTCGAAGAGCTTTTTGAAAAATACGAAAAGGCGCGCGGAAAGAAAGCCGACATCGCCAAAAAAATCTGCCTCGAACTCATCGTTCACGCCATGCTCGAAGAAGAAATCTTCTATCCGGCCTGCCGCGAAGCCGGCGTGGAAGATGACATGATGGATGAAGCCGCGGTTGAACACGACGGCGCGAAGATGCTCATCGCCGAGTTGGAGCATGGCTCCCCCGACGACGAGTATTATGACGCGAAAGTGAAAGTGCTCTCCGAGGAGATCAAGCACCACGTCAAAGAAGAAGAAAAGCGCGACGGCGTATTCGCCCAAGCGAAAAGCAAAGGCGTCGACCTTGACGCGCTCGGCGAACAGATGGCCGCGCGAAAGAAGGAACTGCTTTCGGAAATCGACGAGGACCGGCTCCCTCCACCCGTCATGACGACGATGAAGGCCGACGCTCTTCAGCGCGCCGGAGCTCGGGCGTGAGCGACAAACCGCACGTGCCCCATTGGATGCCGGGGACCGCCACGAAGGCGGCCCTGGCCGACCGCGATGCAGCGGAGCGCTTCGCTCACATCACTTACGGCGAGCTCGTCAAATACTTCGGGCTCGGCACGACACACACTTTCGTCTCGTGGGATCAACTTCCGCAAGTTGACCGGGATAAGTGGATTGGGGCACTGACGGAAGTCCGGCAGGATCTCCAGGACGCCGAAGAGAATCCCGTCAACCGGCGGCTAGGCGATCCGCCCGCTCAACGCCACTAGCGCAGCAATGTCTTGAAACCGGGGGCGGCAAATCCGCTTCGGCGGTGAATCAGCTGGCGGATACTACGCCCCGGTGATGAAGCAAGCCGCCTCAAGAAGCCAGGCGCTGCGTCTCTGGCGCCGGCTTTCCCGATATCGCCGCAGAAGGCCGGACTTCGATGCCCGAGCGGACGACATACGGCTTTAGGGTTCTGACGAACTTGCGGAATGTCGGGATGCAGCGCGAAGGACCCTGACGGAAATAGATCATTCCGTGCTCGTCTGAAATCTCCATGCGCCGATAGTCGGACTCGCCAATCTGTTCAATGGCGGCACAGACGGCTTCCTGGGGGTCTTTCGCCCAGATTTCTATGGACTGAGGCCGCTCGCCGGCGACGTAACTGCACTGAAACCTTTTCATAGAGCCACCCATGATTAGGCCAACAATGAAACACGTCGGCCCTCACCGGGACCGATCGGCAGCGAATTAGGAAATGGGCTGACGGCGTCAAGAGGCGGACGCAAAAAATTTTGCCCGAGGCCTTGACCCGAAAAAGCCCGTTTCCTATCTCGCCGGGCGAACAATCCGGGTCTGTAACCGGCTTGCAAGACACATGGATTCGGTTCTCCAGGATACGACCGACGGAGGAGGTATTCATGACGCGCAGCACAAGGCCGGCCTTGGTGGAAATGGCGGCCGTCCTTTTCTCGGCATCCCTTATTTTTGCGTCGGGGGCGACGGCATCCGCGCCCTCGCTTGGCAATTCCTTCCAGTCTGAACGGCAGCTTTGCCCGGTCATAAAGGCCAGGCCGAAGCTGATGTCGTTGCCGCGGATGGTTTCCCCGGCGCAGTTCTGCCAGGTGCCGTCCGGCCGCGACACGTCGAAAGCCTTGAAGAACTGCTGGGAGAATTACCTGCGAGACCCTGAGGGATTTCGCAAGCAACTGCCGGCCTGCTCCACCACGCCTGAGGCGAAGGAGGACTTCGCGGCGCAGGAAGACTCGGCAACGATCCCCACTGAAATGTTCCATTTCCTCTCCACCGCAGCGCGCTAGCAGGGCAGGAATTGGATTAGCGGCTTGCATCTGAGATCGCGCGCGAAGCGAACGTGATGCGTAAACTTAAGTCGCTGCGAACGTTATCGGGGCGACTTCGGCGATCAATCAGATTCCGGCAAGACTCTTGATGACGAGGCCGAGCGCCGCGCCGTAGGCCAGGGCGAACCCGACGCACGCGAACACAATAATCGTCACAGCGGGCCATTCTCCTTTGAAGCCCCAATAGGCACCCAACAGGCCGCCAACAAAGCCGCAGAGAAGCGGAGCCATAGAGTCATCACCTCCCGGCGCGAGACATAGGCTCGATCAACTCTTTGTCAATATCCACAGTATATCCGGTGTTCGTACGCGACTTTCCGAAGGGAGCCGCACCGGCCGCCCATGTTGAGGCTCGGCAATATCCTAAGCTGTGCCGCCCAATCCAAGGTCTGCGCAGGGGTACGGGGAGGGGTACGCAGAGTGTGACGGACTCCCCTCTCCGCCACACTCATTGTCCTTAGTGCGTTCGCGCAAAGTAACGAATTCAGTTACTCTCCGAGAATAAAACTCGCATCGATTTATTTGATTGAGCGAAGAGGGACTGGTCCAAGGAGCGCGCGGCAAAAATATTTTCGTTTGCTACAACTTGTGCGCGGTGTGGTGTTGGTACGAAAAACGGTGTCCGCCGTCGTCCGCCTGCAGCCGTTCAATTCGGGGGTAGGAGAGTTGGTATCGGCGAAGGGGCCAAGAAATCGGCCTAGAAAAATCAATTGCTTACGCCGCGAATATGATGACGGCCCTGGGCACCATCTTCTCCCATTCTCCAAGTTCCGACCGTCGCGCGCTTTGGTGCGTTGCAAAGCGATTGACGGAAAATCGCCGTCTGGCGCACCCTTCAAAGTGTACCTTGGGCCTCAAGCGCCCACGTTCACAGCTTTCAAGCCGATCCGCACCCGCCCGCTTCCAGCGCGCGGGTTTTGTGTTTTTGCACCGAAATTTTGCCAACATTTTGAAAGGAGATTGAACATGGCTGGTTCGCCAAACCGTGGTGTCATGCCGAACGTCAAATAGTCAAGGCGAACGCCTGATGGACCTACACAACAATCAGGTGGGTCGCTATTTGCCGCCTCTCGGGGAAGAAGCGATTATTGACGCGCTGAGAAGAGACTTGATCCGAAAGAGGCCGTACTAGGCGGTGGTAGGCAGATGGATTTTGGAAAGGGTGGCTGGTTGTGAGGAACGGTTTCCGAGGTCTGTTGCATCGCGTGCCGGACCGAGCAATCGATGTGCTCGTTATTCTGGCAGCATTCATCGTTCTATGGCTCGGTTTGGCTTTCGCATACGTATGGGTTATGCGTGATTTCTGATGCGTGATGCTGCCGACGAGTTGTGAAATCTCGTCGATCCAACGGCCGAGTTTCCAACTATGCCGGGCGGGCGGAAGCGGTGACCGCTGCGCCGCGTCAGGCGACGCTGAAAAGAACGTGGAGAATGGAAACGAAAAGTGGGCTTGGTTCTTTGGTGAAGCAATCCGCTCTACGGGCTCGGATCTCAACAAAATCCCAGAAAACGAGCGCGTTCGCGTTTCACTGATTGGATCATGTAGGCCGCGAAAAATCTCTCCCGCCCGTTTGGACCGATCGTTTCCTTAGACCACCTTGCGCAGGTTCGTCACGAAGCCGGACATGGTGGATTGCAGATCCCGGGTGCGCTGGCCGAGGTCGCGGGAAACGCCCATGACGTCGCTGGCGTCGTTCTCGGTTTTCGACGCCGCGCCGCTGACGCGTGAGATATCGTGCTGAACCGACGCGGTGCCGGTCGCGGCGTCGGAGATTCCCCGCGAGACATCGCGCATCGACGCGTTTTGCCGCTCGACCGCCGCCGCGATGGCGCCCGCGGACGCGCGCAAGTCGGTCATCGTCTTGGCGATCCCTTCAATGGCTTCCACGGAATTCGTGGTCGCGCCCTGCATTTCGGAGATCTTACCGGAAATTTCCTCCGTGGCCTTGGCGGTCTGCGTCGCGAGATTCTTCACCTCGCCCGCGACGACCGCGAAGCCCTTGCCGGCGTCGCCGGCGCGCGCGGCTTCGATGGTGGCGTTGAGGGCCAGAAGGTTGGTTTGGTCCGCGATCTCCGTGATCAGTTTGAGGACGACGCCGATGCTGTCGGAGGACTGCGCCAGGCCGCGCACGATGCCGCCCGCGCGCACGGCTTCATCCACCGCGCGCTGGCTCATGTCCGACGCGGCCGTCGTTTGCCGGCTGATCTCCTGGATCGATGTCGACATTTCTTCGGCCGCCGAGGCGACCGTCTGAACGTTGGTGACCGTGCGTTCGGCGGCCGCGGCGACGGCCGCGCCGCGTTCGGCCGATGTCGCGGCGGACTGCTGCAACTGCGTGGCGTTGGTTTGCAGCCGTTGGGCGGCGTCGGCGAGGGAGCCGCCGATTTCACTCATCGTCGCCTCGAAATCGCCCGTGACCTTGCCGAACTCCTGAATCTTGCGGGCGATGGCGGTCACGGCGCTGTTCGTGCCGCGCGCGGCGTTGCCGAGCGAACCCACCATTCCGCGTTCGTCGATGAGGCGGAAGTACTGGTTGCGGCTGACGTATAAAAGCGACGCCGCCGATTCACGCACATAGGCCTCCAAGCGATCCAGCGCGGCATTGACGCCCTCCGCGAGGTTCAGCAGTTCACCCTTTTCGGTAACCCGCGTCAGACGCGGTTCCAGGTCGCCGCGGTCGATCGCGTCGAGGCAGTGGGCGACGCGCCGGACGTGCGCGGCGCTTTTTCGGGCAAAGAAGTACGCCGCGGCGCTGGTGGCGATCGAGACGGCGAGCAGGCTCACGCCCACACCGGGGTGCGCGCCCGCGAGGACACAGACGAGCGAACCGGATGTCAGGCCCGATGTCGCGATTCCCAGCGCGGCCGCTTTAGAGAGTGAGGACATATTCATCGTAAGCTTTCCCTTCGGTACGAAGAATGTCGTTGAGGGCGGCGATGCCGTGTTGAAGGCCCGTCTTGCGCTCCGACGCGCCGCGCTCGACCTCAAGCAGCTTCGCGTAGAGCGGCATGACTTTGCCTTGCAGTTTGTCCCGGTCCGGGTTTCGGCGCGTGGAGTGGTAGCCGAAGACCTTCCCGTTTGCGTCGAACGACGGCGTCACGTGGGCATAAACCCAATAGTGGTCGCCGTTCTTCGACCGGTTCTTGACGTAGGCGAAGATCTCCCGCCCCTGCTGGATGGAATCCCACAGGAAGTGGAAGATGGTCCGGGGCATGTCCGGATGGCGGATGACGTTGTGGGGCTGGTCGAGACAGTCGCGTTCGACGAGGTCGGCGAGGCTTAAGAACAAGCGGTTGGCATAAGTGATCCGGCCACGCAGATCCGTTTTGCTCACGATGATTTCGTCGTTGGAAAAGAAGCGTTCTTTCCCTGAGGTGTACACGTCGCGCGACACGCTGGCCTCCAGCCCTTTAATCGTTGCGGCGGAACGTAAGGGCAAAGGCGCGACGGGGCACGGCGGCAGAAGTTTTACCGCTCCGCTCAATGGTATTACGTAGTTCTACGTATGACGGCGGCGCGGCCTTCGCGGGCGGCGCGAAAAATGAAGAACGTCCCCCGCGTCACCGGGCGTTCTTCACGTTCTCATTGACGTTTGTTGCCGGGCTGCTCTATCTAAAGTTGTGGAGTACGTTCGACGATGACGCAAGAATATTTCGACCGCCCGCTTCGCTACAAGGAAGGCGTTGGAACCGACGTCGATATTTCTAAAAAGCCGTTCTTCTATAATGAAGGGGGGCGCCCCACGTTTGTCGAGGCGCTGCCGCCTGGGGTGACGCCGCTCGTCCCCGCGGCGACCGACCCGGCGCTCGCGCTCGGCCGCGCGTACGTCGTCTCCGGCGCCGACGAAAAACCCGACCTGCCTTATGGCGTGATCACCCAACTGGGTTTCATGGCCGCCGAGGTCACCTATGAGCCCATGTGGGCGACCCGCGCGGCGGCCGCGGCCTTCGGGATCACGTTGGTGGAGAGCGGCCAAGGTGTGCGCGTCAGCAGCCCTGTCGAGACCCTGTCTCAGACCGATTATGAGTACGGCGCGTTCGACGGACATTGGTCGCCTTATCAAAACACCGGCAGCCGATTGCTCACCGTTATCTGCACCGATCTTGAACACCACAATTCGCCTCACGTCTTCGCGTCCGTCGATCCGCATCTCCCGCTCGTGATTTCGGTGGGACGGTACTGGCCGGACAAGAAGACGATCAGGCTTGCGGACCTTTGGGTCCCGCGGGGCAGCGCCTTATATATTCCGCCCAAACCGAACGTCCGTTGCCCGGAATGCATCGACCTGCACAACAACCGCAATTCAGCGCGCGCGTGTTGGGGCGCGATTGGACAGGACAGTGTAGCAACGACGACGCTGCTTCAGTCCAAGGACAATTTCTTCTTCTGGTTTTGGAACGCATTGCCTACGATCCACGCGAACTTATCGCCGAAGGTTTAACGATATGTCCGAATTGCAGCTCGCACTCGAAGGCGCCGGCGCCCCTTACAAGACCCTGTTGGAATCGACCAAGGCGATCCCGTGGAAGATCGACTGGGCCACGATGACGTTCGCTTACATCGGCCCGCAGATCGAAGCCTTGCTGGGGTGGAGCCAGGAAAGTTGGGCCACGGCGAACGATTGGGCCGCGCGCATCCACGAGGAAGACCGTGACGGCGTTGTGAATTACTGTATTTCGCAGTCCAAGGCCGGGATCGATCACGAAGCCGACTACCGCGCGCTCACGAAAGACGGCCGCTTTGTCTGGATGCGCGACGTCGTGCACGTGATGCGCGATGCGAACGGCGATCCCACAGCCCTGATCGGCTTCATGTTCGACATCAGTGAGCGCAAGCGGGCGGAACAGGAATTGATCCGGTTGCACAAGGAACTGGAAGCGCTGGCTGATAAGGATCCGCTGACGGGCGTCTGGAATCGCCGCCGGTACGATTCAATCCTAGACATCGAGTGGGCCAGCGCGCGCCGCAGCGGGCAGCCGCTGTCCATGATCACGCTGGATGTGGATTTCTTCAAACAATACAACGACCGTTACGGTCACGGGCAGGGCGACGAGTGCTTGAAGAGCGTTGCCCGGGTCCTCGACCTAGCCGCGACGCGCCCTCGCGACATGGCGGCGCGCGTCGGAGGCGAGGAATTCGCCATGATCCTGCCCGAGACGGATCTGGACGCGGCGCGTAAAATCGCCGAACGGTGCTTGGGGCTCATCTATAATTTGCGGATTCCCCACGAGGGGTCCGCGATCGACCAGTTCGTCACGGCGAGTTTAGGCGTCGGAACCATCACGCCGTCGGCCGAAACGGAAGCGGCTCATTTCACTGACGCCGTGGATAAGCTGCTCTATCAAGCCAAGCACAACGGGCGCAACCGGGTCGAAGCCTCGCGTTTTTAGGCGCACCCGTCTCTAGAAGTGCGCGTCGACCAGACGCTTGGAATACCGTACGACGCGTTCCAGCATGGGAAAGTCCATCACTTCACCGGCGAAGTAGATGCCGTGGCGGCCCTGCGCGGCTTCCAGCCTGCGATGGAATCCGGCGCTGAAGTCCGTCGACGAGACGTGCGGAAAGAAATCCCAGCGCCGATGCTCGCGGATGTCGCCCGTCGCAGTGCCGAGTTGCCCCGCGTCGGCGCAAATGGCCGCATTGACGTGAGCATCGGGCGCGCCGCTGTCCGTCAGGCCCATTAAAACAGTCATGAGCGAGCGCGGCGAGCGCTGGTATCCGCAAACCAATCGGCCGACGCCGCCCTCGCGCCGCAAATGCGCCGGCACGAAAAAGGTGGATCCCGGCAGACCCTCCACGTTGGCGGCCACGACGTGGAACCAATAGTGGCGGATTTGGCTGCTAAGCTGTTCCAACTCGACATCGACGGCCGCGAAACATCCGCGCGGCGGCGCTCCGACGGCGAAGATGAGGCGGTCGAACCGCTCCGCGCCGCGGTCGCTGACGACCGTAAGGCCGTTGTCGACATCGATCCGCTGGACGGTCGCGCCGAGTCGTACGTCGAGGCCCTCCGCCATGCGTTCGACGAGCGTTTGGAAACCGGGCGGAACGACATGCATGGTAGATCCCAGCAACGCTGGCACCGTCCAGATCGGCGCGAAGTATTTCAGTGCATAGGCTGCGGGGATTTCGGATGCATAGCCGTACCCGTAACCGGTCAAAGGCGCGGCGAAGATATCCTCAAGATCGGCCAGGCCGTGCCGGTTCAGCCACGCTGAAAAGGGTTCCGCCAGCGCCGGCGAAATGTGCGCGAGGCCCGGGCGTCCCCACTGGCCGGCGCGGAACCAGTGCCAGCAGTACTTACCCAGGAGCCATATCAGGCGAAGCTGCTCCCGGACGCCGAATTCGCGCCGCTGGCGTTTCGGAATATCGTAAAGGCCGAAGGCGCCCCGCGTACGATAGGGTTCGGTCGAAAGGCCGAACTCCCGTAGAAGCTTGCGGACTTCCGCGTAACCCCAAGGCAGTACGCCCGCGCCAAGCTCGAAGATATCGCCGTCGATCTCGACCGAGCAGCACTTGCCGCCCAGGCGCGTCTCCCGCTCGAATATGGTTGTCGTATATCCTTTTTTACGCAGAAAATGCGCAGCGGAAATCCCGGCCATTCCGCCGCCGACAATCGCGATACGTTCCACCTAGCACATCCCCCGGTTGCGGCCAGATGAATACGCAACAGCGATTGTCGGCGCAAGGCTGCGCGCGTGCCGTGCCGCCTCCGGACTACTTCGGCAGTTTGCCCTCGATTTCCTTGTAGACCTGCGCGATGGCCATGCCGGTCTTGTGACCCACGCCGTCGAGCTTGGCGTAAGGGCCCCAGTTGACCTGTTTCGCAGCCTCGCACGATGGCGGTGTGCCCTGGTTGGTGCAAGGCGCGCCCGTCGCGTGAAGACGTTTACCTTCGGCGACGATGTATTCGAGGACTTTGCGGGCCTCGTCGAGGTCGCGCTTCATCTCCTGCTTGGTGTCGATGAAGCCGTGTCCGGGGATGTTCCACTCGGCATCCATCGCCTGGGCTTTCTTCACCGTCTCGACCCACTCGCTGGGGTATGACGAGCGGTGCGACGGGAAGATGTTGCGCATATAAATCTCGCCCAGGAACAGGACTTTGGTCTGCGGCAGATAGACCGCCAGGTCTCCGCCCGTATGCGCGCGGCCCAGGTTGAGGATATGGAATTCCGTTCCGCCCAGCGTGATGACGCGTTTGTCGCTCACGGTTTCAGTGGGGACCACCTCGCGTTTCGCCAATGTCTTTTGCGACGCGGGCGTGGAGATGAAGACGGCGCCCGGGTAGGCGGCCTTGAGCTCGGCGTTGCCGCCGATGTGGTCGATGTGGTCGGACGCGACGACCACATATTTAAGCGGTTGAGGCGTCAGCTTCTTGATGGTGTCCACCAGGCGCTGCCCATCCTTGGGATCGCCTTGGCCGTCGACGAGGACGACGCCGTCCTTCGTCACGACAATCATGCTGACCGTTCCCAAAACCTCGCCGGTCGGATCGGGAGAATGCGTGTCCTCGTAGATGTAAGTGTTGGGGACGATCTCCTGCCAACGCGGGAAATCGCTTTCCGTCAATCCGCGCGCGCTGATGACGCCCGACTTGGGATAGTCGGCGCCGTGCGCCGACACAAACGCGGTACAAGCGAGCGCCGCGGCAATCACGCCAATAGCCTTCATATGATCCTCCCCAGGTGAAGTGCTGGGGGGCACAATGACCGAACTGGGCGGCGGACGCTATCGGCGACGCGCCGTTCCGCCCGCGTGTTACACAACAAGCCCGTGACAAGACGAACCCGCGACATAACGAAAAAGCCCGTCCCGGTTTCCCGAGACGAGCTTCCCTCGCACCCCCGCGCGATTCTCAAGTGTCCGTGTTTCTTGCGCGCGGCATTCCCCGTGTGCCGTGCCGCGCGCTTGCGCCGCCACCGCAGTTTGGCCGGCTTCGGTGGCGTTCCGTTCGCCTGTCGACCCCCGGCGTCGTAAGGGCATTCTGCGCGTGGGCCGTTCATGCGCCCAGTTGGGAAATGCCCGCATATCCTGGAACGCTAGGCGGCGGCCTCCACCACAACCCGACCGGCGGGCCCGAGTCGTCAGGCGTGGGATCCCGCCGGGGAGGGCGCACGGCCGTTTAACGCTTCATTTATTCTAAAAAGCGATTGACCTTCCAGAGCCCGCGCCGGTGCGACAAAATAACCTGTCACAGTTGTGAAACGCGGCTCGGCCGCGGACGTGCTTAAGGGGCGGGTATGACAAGAACGTTCAGTTTCGCTGCGGTTATGCTCACGGCCGGCCTTGCGGCATTTGGTCCTTCGGGCCCGGCGGCCGCGGCTGAAAGCGCACGCGTCAGCGAGGCCTATGTCCGTGTCCCGATGCCGCCCGGCTTTCAGGTCATCGGCACCGAACTCGAAGGGCCGGTCTTCGCGGACGCCAATGGGCGCACCCTCTACACATGGCCGGTCAAGGCGATGCGCAACGGCTACGCCGCCGACAGCAAGGGCAAGTCGACTTGCGGCGACACCGTGATCCTCAAGAGCGCCGGGCTGATGAGTCCGTATCCGCCGGGTCTGGCGCTGCCCGCGTTCAAGAACCGCGTGAGCTGTGTGGCCTATTGGCCGCCGGCCTATGCGGGCGACGATGCGAAAGCCGTCGGCAACTGGACGGTCATCGCCCGCGACGACGGCAAGAAGCAATGGGCCTACGACGGTCAGGCGCTTTATACGTCGTCCCTCGATCATGCGCCCGGCGACGTCATGGGCGGCAGCGGCATCGCCCGCCGCGGCGACTCTCCGGCGGCGCGTATGCCGGCCGGCCCGCCGACGGCGCTGCCGCCGGGCTTCCGTGTCGCGACAACCGTGCGCGGCCGGATGCTCACGACCGACGCCAGGTATTCCGTCTATCAGTCCGACGCCGATGCGCCGAATAAATCGAGCTGCGTCGACGATTGTGCGCGGACGTGGCTGCCGATCCTCGCGCCGCACTCGGCGCAGGCGCAAGGCGAGTGGACCATCGTCGACCGCGGGACGGGCGTCCGTCAGTGGGCGTTCCGCAAGAAGCCGCTTTACACCTATGTCGGCGACGACAGCCCCGGGCGCCAGGACGGCGCGGACGTGCCGGGCTGGAGCAGCGTTTATACGCAAGTGGCCCCGCCGGCGCCGAAAGGTTTCACGATCCAGACGGGGATCAACGGCGATGTCCTCGCCGACAGCGAGGGGCGGACCATCTACGTCTATAACTGCGGCGAAGATTCCGTCGACATGATGCCCTGCGACACCCTCGATGGACCGCAACAGCACCGCCTGGCGGTGTGCGGGAATGGGGACTTGGCGCGGTGCCTGCGGACGTGGCCCTATGTGCAGGCCGCGCCCGGCGCGAAAAGCGACACACGCCTCTGGAGCACGGTCTGGGTGGACCCGAACACCGGTCACCGGGCCGTGCCGAACCAGGCCGGTGCGCTCAATGTCTGGGCCTACCGCGACCGTCCGGTCTATACTTATTCCGGGGACCGGGAGCCGGGCGATTTTGAGGGAAATGCGGTCGGTGAGTTCCAAGGGTACTGGAACGGCTACCGTGCGTTTTGGATCCGCGATATCGGCGCGCGCGGTTAGCGCGCCGGATGATCGATGAAAACGGGCGAACGAAGGAAACGGGTATGACCATTTTTTCCAAAAGCGTGTGCGCGGCGTCTGTTCTGGCGGTGGGCTTCGCCTCCGTCGCGTTGGCCGACGAAGCCTCGTCGATCAAGGACGGCCGCATCGGTTTCGTGCTCAGCACCGCGCACTGGTCAGTATATCAGACCGCCGACGGCAAGAAAGAGTGTCCCGAGGGCCTCAATCCGCACGGCCCGCGCGAGATCTTCAAGACCCTGTATCCCGAGGGCGGCCGTATGGAGGACACCGTTCTTGTGCGTCAGGGATTGAACGCCTACCCGGCCGATCACGGCGCGCAGTTCCCGTATCTTGAAACCCACGGCACGACGGCTCTAGGCCTCAATCTCGACGGTAAGGTCGGTCCGAAGGATTTCACCAGCCCCGATGGCGAAAAGGGAATCGACAACGCCTTCTATCGCGTCACCGGCTGCAACACCGGCTTTCGCGGGCCCGAGGGGCAGGTGCAACTCTTCGCCAACAAGTTCATGCAGCGCCTGGCCTTCGGCCGCATGATGATCGAACTGTCGGGCGTCGAGGATCTGACCAACGATCCCAGCGTGGAGGTCACGATCTACCGCGGACTGGACCAACTCCTGCTCGATTCCACCGGCGAGAACGTTGCCCCGGGCGGTTCGCAGCGTGTCGACGAGAAGTACGGCAAGAAGCTCATTCAGCACCTGCGCGGCAAGATCGAGGACGGCGTCCTCGTCACCGACCCCGTCGCGAAAGGGACGTGGGCCTGGCAGATCGAACCGGGCATCCCGCGTTCGCTGCATGTGCACGACATGCGGTTCCGCTTGAACCTGACGCCGACAAAGGCCAGCGGATACCTCGCGGGCTACTTCGACGTGGACTCGCTTCTGCACTGGACGATGGGATACGCCACGCACCACCTGGCTTACGACCGCTTGGATGCGCCCGAGTTCTATTGGGCGATGCGTAAGGTCGCCGATGCCTATCCGGACGCGACGGGCGCGAACACGGCGTTGTCGTCGGCCATCTCCATCACCATGTCGCAGGTCTTCATCCAGCACTCCGAGGAACCGGCGGCAAAAGTCGCCGCGCAGAAATCTCCGACATCGGCGTCGCGCACACCGGCCGAGCGTTAAGCCGCGCGCCAGCGACATCTCTCCAGGTTCGCCGTTGCATCGTCCTGATCGTCCTGATCGTCGGGACGTGATCTCAGCGCGTTTTTTCTTCAGACGTATCGCCGCCGTCACCCCCTGAACCGGGGGGTGAACTGCCGCGCCCGCCCCATTAAACCCCTTCCGGCAATCCAACAGACTATTAGTTGCGTTTTCGCGACACCCGGATTGCCTAGTGATTGAATTTAGGGGACCGACATTGAAATCTTGCTTGATGTATCGCGCCGCGGCAGCGGCGTTGACATTGCTTGCCGTTACGCCGGCGCTGGCGGCTGTTGATGACACCGTGCGCGACGCCATGGCGCAGATCCAAGCCGGACGCGCGGGCGAGGCCTATGGACGTTTAGCTCCGCTCGCGAATACGCGCGCGGGCGACCCCGATTTCGATTACGCCTTGGGTCTGGCGGCGGCCGACAGCGGTAAGCCCGCCGAGGCGATTGTCGCGTTCCAGCGCGTGCTGGCGCTTCAACCGAACAACGCCCAGGCCCGCGCGGAACTCGCGCGCGCCTATGCGCTTGCCGGCGACATCGACACCGCGCGCGCCCAGTTCAACACCGTCGTGCAAGACCCGTCGCTGCCCGATCCCGTGCGTCAGCGCCTGGATACCGTGGTGCGCGACTACGACCGCAAGATCGCCGGCGGCGGCACCGATGTGACCGGTTTCGTAGATGCGTCCACAGGCTGGGACAGCAACGTCAACAGCGCGACCAATCTTACGCAAATCTCGATCCCGCTGTTTGCCGGCTTGGGCGCGGGCGCCCTGGGTCCGAATGCGCGGGAAACCGACAAGGCCTTCTACGAACTGCAAGGTGGTGCGAGTGTGGTCACCGCCGTCGACCGGCAGATGCGCCTGTTCGGCAGCGTTCTCGGCACCTGGCGCGACAACATCGACAGCGGCCCGTTCGACCAGGCCTCGGCGACGGTGACGGGCGGCGGCGCCTACACGCTGGCCAGCCGCGACGTCGTTTCGCTGTCGGCCCAGTTCCAGAACTTCTGGCTGGACGATCAAAGCTTCCGTCAGGCCTACGGCGTCATCGGCCAGTACACGCACATGCTGTCCGGCGGCCGCGCCCTTACGTTCGCCGGCCAAGGTTTCCGCCTGGATTACGAAAACGATCCCTTGCGCGACGCCAGCCGCTATGGACTGGCCGTGTCGTATCTCGACCGCGTCACGATTCTGAGCGGGTCGCTGGGCAAGGAAGACACCCGCAACGCCGCAGGCGATCACCTGTCCTATACGTACGGCGGCCTGAACGCGGCCGTGGAGTATCCGATTCAACCGGGCCTCAATCTGATCGCCGGGGCGTCGGGCGAGTGGCGCGCCTACGACGCCGCCGATCCCTTGTTCCTCGATGAACGCGACGACAAGCAATTCGATGCGTCGTTGGGTCTGAAACTCGTGGTCGCGCAGGATATCTACGTTCGTCCGCGCATCACCTACACCCGCAACTGGAGCAACATCGCGTTGTACGACTACGACCGCGTGACGGTCAGCATCGGCGTTCGCGCGGAATTCTAAGGAGTAGAGATCATGGCAGTTCACAACACCGCACGCACGGTCCCCGCTCTTTTGCTGGCCGGTACCGCGCTCTCGCTTCCCTCGATCGCTTTCGCGGCCGATATCCTGACCCTCGGCAACGGCCAGGCGCAACGGGCGCAGGTCGTCGCCGGGCAGCGGGTGCAAACCTCGGGCGCGGCAACGCAGCTTCGTCTCGATAACGGCGGCATCGTTTCCTTCGTCGGGGCCGGTGCCTTCACGGCCTCCGCCGATGGCAGCGTCACCGTCCATGCGGGCAACGCGACTGTTGTCGCCTCGCGCGACACCGTGCGCGTCAGCCTCCCGGGCGGCGCTACCGCGCAAGTGACCGCGAGCGGCGGCGGCACCTTTAACGTGAACGGCAATACCTATACCGGGAACGTTCTCGCCGGCCGTGTCACGTTCAACGGCGGCAACGCGTTCACCGCCGGGCAGGCGTGGCGCGCGGCCGCGAACCAGACGCCGTCCGGCGTCATCGCCAACGGCGCGCAGGCCGCTCCGGCTGTGGTCGATCAGCGCACGGGCGGAATCGTGGCGGCGGCGACGAATGGTCAGCCCGTCAGCCTTGGTCAGGCCTTGGCCGCCATCGGTGCATCGGGCGACGTGGTGTCCGCGGCCGTCCGGTTGCAGGCCACAGCCGAAAATCCCAGCCTCGCGACGTTCCCCGTCGGCGACGCCGCGACGCTGGTGGAATACGCGACGCGGTTGTCGCAGATCTACGGCGCGCCGGCTTTCCAGGGGGCGGGTCCCGATCTCGTGCGCGCCTATCTGTCGTATCTGGAAGATGGCGGTTTGCCTGCGCAATTCCAAACGGCCTACGGCGCCTTGATGACGCAGTATATCGAGCTGCTGCAAAGCGGAGGCTTGCCGGCTGACTTCACCGGGGCGAGCGCCGCCGCCATCAACGCCTATCTCGCATACGTCCGTGCGACCGGCGCCTTCAACGGTCTGTCGGCGGAATATCAGACGTTCATCAACACTTATCTAGAAGCCCTTGCCGCCGGCGGCGGCGTGGGCGGCATCGGCGACGGTTTCACCACCGCCTATGTCCAAGCGATCACCGCTTATATCTCGTTCCTCCAGGGCGGTGGGCTGCCCAGCCAATACACGGCCCTGAGCGCGACGGTGATTCGCCAGTACCTGGAAGCGCTTGCCGGCACCGGCTTGCTCAACACGCTCTTCGGCGCGCAAGCAACCGCGATCCAGGCCTATCTCGATTATCTGCGCACCGGCGGCAATCCGGACCAGTTCCCGGGATTGCCGACCACCCCGACGACCCCGACCAACCCAAATCCGGTGGATCCGGGTCCGGTCGGTCCCGCCGTCGCAATCGCGGTGCGCGGCTCGTTGAGTTTCGGCGTTCCCGGACAGAACGGACATACGTCGCTCGCGCAACAGAACGTTCCCTTTGCCAGCGGACGTCCCACCGAAATTCCGACAGGGTCTTCGGTGATCTATACGGAAAATGGAACGTTTGCGGATGTGTTCGAGAACGATGCATTGATCGTGGGGCGCTTCACCGGCGGGAAGTTCACGCTCAGCGGCCGCGAATGGACGTTGAACGAGAATCAGGGCGTTCACTATGCCTTCGCGAAAACCGGCGTCACCACAATCCCCACCAGCGGTGCGGTCACCTATAGCCTCCTGTCGGCCACGAAGGCGACGTTCGAGAACGGCGCGTCCGCGCCTGGGACGTTCGCGGCGCAATTGGCCGTGACCTACGGGGCGAGCGTGCGGGTGGCTATCGACGGCACGATCACCATGCCGAACGACGCCACCTACAGCTTTACGTCACCGAGCGGCGCCGCGAATCCGTCCGGCGGCTTCACAGCTAACCCGCATGCGCAAGGCAGCTACACCTTTACATCCGCTGTGACGGGACAGGGCCGGGCCTGCGCGGGGACCGCCGATTGCACCATGCGCTTCTACCTCACCCCGGCCGGCGCCAACGCCGCCTATCTCGCCGCCAGCTACGCAACGAACGGCGGCGAGCGCATCAGCGGCGCGGCGGCTTTCGGACCGGCGGGTTCCACGCCAACCACCCCGACCACACCGACGCAGCCGGGCACGCCGACCGTGGCCACCAACCAGAACCTCGCCTATGCCGGTAGTGAAATCGGCATCGACGGCCGCGACAAGGTGACCATCACCACAGACGGGGCGGGCACGCTCGACAAGTACGTCTGGACAAAAAATACGACCGAAGCGCCGGAACGCGGCACCAATAAATCCCTCGAAGCAGGGGCGGCGGGCAGCGTGATCGGCTGGTCGCGATGGGCCGACGGAAAGACGGCGGGCACGTTCTTCACGATGGCGCCGGTCACGCGCGGCGCCAACTCCGGCGTCGCCCTCGTGTACGGCGAACCCGCCACGAACGTGCCGACCACCGGCACGGCGACCTATGCGTTGGTCGGGTCCACCAAGCCGACGATCCGCGACGGATCGGTTGCGCCGGGGTCCGTCACCGGCTCGGCGGCGGTGGCGTTCGGCGCGACCGCGAAGGTCGGCGTCGACATGAACGTCGCCATTGGCGGTCATACGTACGCCGTCAAGACGACTGGCGGCGTGGCGACTCCAGGCTCGAGCGAGATCAGCGTCCGCGCCACCGATATGGCCTTCTCGAAATACGGTATCGGTCTCGCGAGCGGCGGACCGGCCTGTGGCGGCGCGACGTGCGAAGTCGATATCACCGGTTTCCTCGCCGGCGCGGGCGCAAGCCACGTGGGTTTAGCCTACACCATTGCGGGCGGCACCTTCACCAAACAGGTCGATGGTGTCGCGGTGTTCGGGAAATAAACCTCCCGATCCGCAAGCTCCTACCCACTCCCTTGGGAGCGCCGGTTCGTCCGGCGCTCCTTTTTTATGGGCGGGACACAGTGAGGCCGAGCCGGAGGGCGTGCCACGACGCTTCCGCGCGGTTCGAGATGCCGAGCTTGCGGTAGATATCCTTGATATAGCCCGCCACGGTGTTCTCGGAGAGGCGGAGCGTGCGGGCGACCTCGGCGTTGCGCAATCCGCGGCCGATCAGGCTGAGGACTTCCTTTTCCCGGTCGGTCAGCGTCTCACTGGGTTCCGCGCACGGCCCGGTCAAGCGGAAGTGTTCCATGATGCGCCGGGCGACGGAGGGCGCCAGCGCGGGCACGCCCGCGGCGATCTGCTTCAATTGCAGCGTGAAGACTTCCGTGGGCTGTTCCTTAAGCAGATAGCCGTCGGCGCCCGCCGACAGGGCGGCGACGATGTGGGCGTCCTCGCCCAGCACCGTGGTCACGACGCAAAGGGTCTTCGCGTCCTGGCCGCGTAACGTCCGCAGAACCTCAAGACCCGAGCCGTCCGGCAGGCCGATATCGATGAGCGCGAGCGTATAGCCGCCTTTCGCGGCGGCGGATTGAGCGGTGCGCACGTCGGCGGCTTCCTCGACGTCGCAGTCGCCGAACGCGACGAAAACGGCGTCGCGCAGCCAGCGGCGACTCTCGGCGATATCCTCGACGATGAGGACACGCATCATTGCGCAGCGCCCGCGAAGGAAAGATCCAACGTCCCTTCGATCCGCGTGTCGCCTTCACGGCTTGTCAGCGCGAAGGCGCCGTTCAATCCGGCCGCGCGGGCGCGCATATTCGCCAGCCCATTGCCGCGGGCGACCGCTTTTTCGTCAAACCCGCGGCCATTGTCCTCGACGACAAAAACGATGCTCTCGGTGGAGCACGAGATCGCGATTTGCACCACTGAGGCCTGGGCATGTTTGATGACGTTCCCAGCGGCCTCGCGGATGACGGAGCGGAGGGCATGAAGCGCCGGCGGCGACAGCATCATGTTCGGCGCGACCTCGCTGTCCCACGTCAGCGCGATGCCGGCGGCCGCGAGATGATCGGCGATTTCCGCGCGCAAGTCGGCCAGGGCGTCCTCGGGCGGCACGCCGGGCGCCGATGCGTTGTTGATGATGTCACGCAGGTCCGACAAGGTCTCGCGGATCAAGACGTTCTTACGGTTTGTCTCTTGGCTGTGTAGGGCGCCCAACAATTGCACGCCGATATTGTCGTGCATGTCGCGGGCGATTCGGGTGCGTTCCTGGTTTACGCCTTTTTCATAGGCGCGGCGGCTGTCCACCGCATGAACCAGCATGGCGTGAAGTTCACCGATCAAATCGACGTCCCGCGGGGTGAACAGTTTCCGCCCGCCGTGTGCATAGGCGAGACGCACGGCGCCGACGGCGTCCGCGGCGGGCACCGCGATTTCCAAGCCCTCGGCCGTCAAGGCGGGCGCGGACACGTTGGTAAGCGGCTCGATCTTGAGCGGCGCGAAGATGTCTTGCAGCAGCGCTTGCCAGCGCGCGTTCTGCGCGTCGGTGTCGCGGGTCAAGGCGATGCCCACGACCTGCTGGAACCATTTGCCGCGGTCGGGCCCATGCGCGCGACCGATGCGTCGGGCCAACGTGTCGCGGAACGGGAGGTAGAGGAATGCGACGGCGAGGAGGGAGAAGCCGAACGCGGGCGCGCGGTCGATCGCGACGACCAGAATCAACACAGCGTCCAACGCAACCAACAGGATCGCGCCGACCAGGTAGAACACGATGCGGAACGCCCACCGGTCCAATTCAAACACACGATGGCGCGAAACGCCGACCGCGAGACCGGCGTGGATCAGAAGGAACGAAAGGAAGCCGTATCCTTGCGAAAACAACGGCGATGCGCCCACAAGACTGGGCGCGACGATGGCGAAGACGAAAATCCCCGCGCCGACCGAAACGGACAGGCCGAACCAGCGCAAGACGGCGCGTGCGCGCGGATCGCTTCCGGCCTTCGCGTATTGCACGCCGCCGGCCGCGAAGATGCCGATCATTTCCAGGACCGTAATCAGATGGGACCCGAGCGGCGGGCCATCGAAAAGGATATGCGCGGAATCCGCGAGCCACCAGACGCCGGCGAGCGCAGCGAGCGCGCCCGGAATCCGGGCGTCGACGACCCGCCGCGGATAGGTCAACAGAAGCGCGATCATCGATACGCCGAACCCCGATGCGCCGCCGTGGTTCGCGATGGAAAGGGCGCGGAAGAGGGTTCCGTCGATGGCGAGTTCACGCGTGCTGTAAATCGCCGCCGCATGAGAGAAGAGAATGATGCAAGCGCCGGTGAGGGCGAACAGGCGAGTGCTGGCGTCCTCGCGGCGCAAGGACCAGACCCAAATGCTCACGAGATACGCCGCCAGCCCGACGAAGATCTGGACCCAGAACGAGACCGGCATATCGGCGATCGGCCGTCCGTCTTGCGGCGTTATCGTGACCCGCCGCATTTCGCCCCCATCGTTTGCGACATCGAGCACGACAGGGCCGCGGGTCAGGGTCCCGTGCAACGTTTCCTGGCGCGCGAAGAAGGCGCGCATCTCTGTATAGGTCGTGAGCGTGTCCGGCTCCTCGACAAGATCGCCGGAGGTCACCGGGATTCCGCCGACGCTGTGAAGCCGGGCGGGTAAGGGACCCGCGACGTCGGAGCGCTGTGCCGCCGCGATCCAGACTTCTCCCGTCTCCGCTTTCTGCGCGAGGGTCAGTCCCAACCATGGCTGGTGCAGCGCCAGCGCGACGGTGACGCCCGAGATGATGACGCCGATCAGAGCAAAAAAGGAAAGAAGCGCGACGGGCGTGAAACGTGCAAACAAAACCGTTGGACCTTAGATACGAATACCGGGAGAGACGAGGTTCTCGCCCGGGTTAATGCAGCTATTGGTAGCTTTTATAAACGGTAACAGCATCAAAAAGTTGCGGCTTTCGGCGTGATAAAGCGTCGGTTCCGTTCACACTCAGAACCAACGCGCGAGCGCGTCGCCAAGATCGGGCGCCGTAACTGCGCTCATGTGATTGCCGGGCACTTCGACATAGGTCGCGTCGGGCAACGCATCGGCGAGCGCGCGGGCGGACCCGTTGTCGTGATCCTGGGCGCCGGTCAGCACCAGAATAGGCATGTCGAAAGTATCGAGCGCCGCGCGTGGCACGGAGGGGAAGCTGTTCATCAGAAGAAGCAGCGCCTTTGGATCGCCGCCGGTGGTCTTCAGGAAGGCTTCCGCCATCCACGCGCTCGAGAATTTCTCGTGTGTGCCGGCGCCCTCCAGCACGTGCCGGAAAAAATCGGCGCGGTTGGCGAGATCGAGCAAACCTTCCAGGCCCATGCCCGCCAGCATCGCGCGCCCCGGTTTCGCGCCGCGCGTCAACATGCGCGCGGTCGTGCGTCCGCCAAGGGAGTATCCCCCTAAGTCGTAGCCGCGGGGTTGAAGCCCCAGTTGTTCGACCAGTCCCAGATTGTCGTCGGCGAGAATGTCGGCGGTGTAGTCCGCCTTGTCGTAACTGCGCGCGCTTTCACCGTGGGCGCGCAAATCCGGCATGATGACCCGGCGGCCCTGCGCGGCCAGTTTCGCCGCATGGCCGTATTTGATCCAATTCACCTGCGCGTTGGAGAACAGCCCATGGATCAGGATGAGCGGACGTCCGTCCGCGGGCCCCATCTCGTGGAAAGCCATGCGGTCGCCGTGCGCGCCGGTGAAGGTGTGAGTGGTGACTTCAAAGCCGGACGTCGCCAATCTGAGCCTCTCTTTCAAAAATATGACTGTTGTACATCATGCCGCGCGTGGCGCAATCTGCACGCTATTCCAAAGCTTCGACCATCGATGAGGAGAACGCTCATGGCAGCCTACACCATTAAACCGCTCGTCAGCGCCGTCGCCAACAGCACCGGCGGCCGCAACGGCCACTCCGAAACGACGGACGGTTCCGTCAGCGTCGATCTGTCGGTGCGCAAGGAAATGGGCGGGCCCGGTCTTCCGAATACGACCACACCTGAGCATCTGTTCGCCGCCGGTTATGCCGCCTGCTTCGGAGGCGCTTTGGACTTCGTCGCGAAACAACACAAGAAGGACGCGAGCGCGGCGACCGTTACCTGCACGACCTCCGTCGGTCCGCGCGAGGGCGGCGGTTTCGGGATCGCGGTCGCCATGAAAGTGACCCATCCGTCCATGCCGAAGGACGAGCTCAAGGCTCTGGTCGAGGAAGCGCACGAGAAGGTGTGCCCCTACAGCCACGCAACCCGCGGCAATATCGAATTCAGCTTGGAAGTTTAGCTGAGGGTTTCGTCGAACTTCAGCAGGCGTCCCGCGTTCGTCATGACGACGAGGCTGCTCGCGTTCTGAAGAAGCGCCGCCACCAGGGCGCCGCTTGCGCCGAAGACGCCGCCTAAGGCCAGGCCCACCATCACGACGGTCCACACAAGGCCGATGGCGACATTCGTATAGATGGTGCGCCGGCACCGGCGGCTGAGGCGGATGCACGTGCCGAGGCGGCGCAAGTCGTTGGTCATGAGCACGAGGTCGGCGGATGCGAGCGCCACATCCGTGCCCTTGACGCCCATCGCGATGCCCACCGCGCCCGCCTTCAAGGCCAGGGCGTCGTTGATTCCGTCACCGACGACCAGAGGCCGGAAACCCGCGCGGACTTTCGTCAGGATCCGCTCCATCTTTTCCGCCGGCAGCAGTTCCGCATGAACTTCGTCGATGCCCACGTCGGCCGCCACGCGGTCGGCGGCGGCGCGGCGATCGCCCGTGATGACCATCTTGTCGTTGAGGCCGAGGCCGGTCAGGTCGTCCATGGCGGCCTTGGCTTCCGGGCGCTGCTGGTCGGCCAACAATACCCAGCCGAGGAATCGCGTCCCTCGCGAAACGCCGACAACCGGTCCGTCGTGCACGGGCGGCGGCGGTAGCGCGATGTCCAGGTCCTTGAATAACGCCTCGCGCCCCATTGCGACGGTCAGACCGTTGCCGTCTTTGGCCACGACGCCGAGGCCGCGCATTTCCTGCGGGTCGATTACCTCCAGGACGGGATGGTTTTCGGCATAACCGGTCAGCGCGCGGCTGACGGGATGATTGCTGGTAGAGCCGAGCGCGCCCGCGGTGCTGACGATCTCGTCGCGCGCGGCGCCGTTCTCGGGATGGAGTTCGATCACCGTGAGGTGTCCGTACGTGATCGTGCCCGTCTTATCGAGAGCGATGGAATCGACGGTGGCGAGGCCTTCGAGGAACGCCGCGCCCTTGACCAGGATTCCATGCCGGCTCGCAACCGAGATCGCGGCGATGGAGGTCGCAGGCGCGGCCAGGATCAAGGCGCTGGGGCACGAGGCGATCAGGACGGCAAGCGGGATGACCGTGCTGCCGGTGGCGAACCACGCTCCAAGCGTCAGTAACAGAACGAGAATGATGTAGCGGTTCGCATAGCGTTCCAGCAGCCGCATGATGGGCGGCTTGGCGAGTTCGGCCTCGCGCAGCAGCCCCACCACGCGCCCCAGCGTGGTTTCGGCCCCGACGCGCGTGATGGTGACGTGAAGGGAGCCATCGAGGTTCATCGCGCCGTTGAGTACTTCCGAGCCCGGCGCGACCTCGACCGGCAGGGATTCTCCGGTGATGGACGCGGTGTCGACGTTGGAATGCCCGCTGCCGACCACCCCGTCGGCCGGCACGCGCTCGCCGGGCAACACTTGCACCTTGTCGCCGGCGCGCAAGTCGCGGGCGAAGATCTCCTCCACCGATCCGTCGGCCAGTACACGGCGCGCCTTGCTTTCCGTGAGCTTCGACAAGGCGCGGATGGCTTCTTGAGAGCCAAGGAGCGAGCGTTCCTCGAGGATGTGGCCGATGGTCATGACCAAGGGCAACAGCGCCGCAGTCGTCATGTCCCCGGCCGTCCACGCGCTGAGCATGGCGATGGCGATCAACTGATCCATGATCCCGTGCAGGCCGGGCTTGCGTAAGGATTTCCAAGCCGCGGACAGGGCTGGCCCCGCGACAAGCAGGGCGGCGAGCCCAGCGACAAGGTTGGCGAGATCCTGTTCGTCGGGGCGGAACACCTGCAATCCGCCCCACACGATGAGGCAACCCGCGGCGGCCAGCGAGAGCGTGAGGCGCAAGGCGAGGGAGCGTTGCTCGGCGGTCGACAACAAGGCGGCCTCGCGATCCGCTGTGGAGTCCGGCAGGCCCATCGCCGGGCTGGGCAACGTGTCGCTTGTCATCGCGGCGGAATCCCGGTGGCCAGCAGCGGCGTCCCGTATTGATCGACGGTATAAACGCGGCCCGCGGCGTTCAGCAGCGTGCCGACGCGCTCGCGGAACACCTGATCGTCCACGTCGGGGTTGCCGTTCGAACCTTCCGTCAGCGCGAACACCGGCGCGGTTTGGGCGTTGGCGCGCGCCACGGCTTCCTGCGCCCGGGCTTCGGCTTCGCTCTTCATGCGGTCGAAGGTCCGTTCGGAACCTTGCACCGTCCGTTGGGCCACCGTGCGGGCGTCATTGGCCGAACGTTCGGCGCGTTGCACGGCGGTCAGGACAAAGTCGAAGGCGGCCTTTGCGCCGGCGGGCACGGTGGGTACGAGATCGATGCGGTTGACGGCGATTCCGAGGCTCGCGCCGCGCGCGGCGAGGTCGTCGAGGCGCGCGTTGACCGCCGTCACGAGGTCCGCGCGCAAGGACTCCCGGCTCGGGCCGGTTCCGTCTCCGCCTTGCGATTCGGGCCGCGCGACGAGGATCGTGTCGATGTCGCGGCTGCCGGTGACCGCCACGGCGCTCGCTTGGAACACGCGTTCCAGTGCGGGTGCGAGGTGCCGCCCGCTGACGACAAAGGCCTGGGAATCCGTGATCCGGTAAAACAGCGTCGCATTATAATAGACGAGGCTCATATCGCCGGTGACGATCAGCCCGACGTCGCGCACGGGGTCCAGCGCTTCTGTATCGACACGGCTCTCGTTCGATCCTTGCGGCGGCGGCGGCGGCCCAAGAACGGCGTCGCTGCCGGGCCCCTCGGTCGCCGGCGGCGCGCCTTCGGGTGGGGGCTCCGCGGGTGGGGCTTCCGGCGCCGTCACCTGGTACGACGCGATCTCGAACGCCAACTGGCGATCGGCCGACGGAAGGATCATCACGGTTTCGAAAGGTCTCGGCGCGGCGATGAGAAGGCCGGCGCCGGCTTCGCGCACCACCGTTCCAAGACGGATCACGATCGCGCGGTCGTCCGGACTGACGATGCGGCAGTTGGACACAAGCCACCCGACGCCCAGGATGCTCACAACCAGGAACAGGAACTTGAACGACAGCGCGATGGCCTGCGCCCACGCGCCGCCCGCGTTCAGATCGTCTTTTGTCGCCGTGGATGCCGGAGCGGACATGACCGTCACTTCACCTGGATCGAGTCAGGCAGGTTGCCCGCGCTGCGGCCCGGCCCATCTGACAGCACCCGGAACGGCGCGGAGTCCGTACGCAAGATCAGCGTCGTGTTGTTGTTGATAACGGTCTGCAACGTATCGAGCGAGCGCAGCACGGTGTAGAGCTGCGGATTTTCGTTATGGGCGCGGCGATAGATCTCGGCGGCTTCCAGGCGTGCTTTTGATTCGATGGCCGACGCTTCCGCGCGGGCCTGGGCGACGGTCACGCGGGCGTCGCGGTCGGCGTTGGAAATGATCTCGGACGCGGCGCGTTCGCCTTCGGCCTCCCGTTCGGCGGCCGCGGTCGAGCGTTCGGCCTGCATACGCAGGACGGTCGCGTTGAGTGTTTCCGCGGGCAAGGTCAGGCGCTGGACGCCCACCTGCAGGATGTTCACCCCGTACACGCGCAAGGCTTCTTCGCCGACCCGCGCGCGGAGTTGCGTTTCCAGATCCTTCAACTTCACCTTCGACGGATCGGCGTTCACGAGGCTCGGCAAATCGAATCCGCTGACGGTGACTTCCAGGGCCGAAGCGACGAAGCTGCGCAACTGCTGCGCGGCGATGTCGGGCTGATTGCGCACGGCGCGCAGAAACTGGCGGATATGCTCGGGATCGTCGGGAACCTGCCAGGCCACGTAAGCCTGCATGAGGACGCGCAGACCGTCCTTCGTGCCGACGTCCTGAAGTCCGCTGGACGTGGTCTTCAGTCTGAGATCGACGGGCACGGCGGATTCGATCGGCGCGGGAATTTTCCAAACAAGGCCCGGATCGGTGACGACGCGCACAGGATTGCCGACCCGCGTCACCACCACCGCTTCGCCCGGAATGACCGTGACGACCGACGCCGAGATCACGAGCGCCAGGACGATGATGCCCGCGGCGACGATCCGCCCGTTCTGTGCGACCCATGCGATCGCGCGGTCTTTCGCGGACGTGTCGATGGGGGTTTCACTGTCGGTCATGGCAATCGTTCCCGGGTTGAAACATCAAGGCGTCGCTGCGGGCGCGCCGAGGCCGGTGCGCACGTCGATGGAGGGTGTGTCGGATTTAGGGATGCGGTGGTCGATAATCACCGCGGGCACGCGGCGCACGCCGCGCGCGATCTGGTCGAGCCACCGCTCGAAAACGAGGGCGTAGCCGCCGCCGTTGCGCTGAGCCTGAACGTCGGACTTGAAGAAGGCGGCGTCCACCTGCGCCGCGGCGAGGACGTCGGCCGCGGTCGAGGCGGCCTGGTTCTTGTCCCGCAGCGCGGTGGTTTGTGCGCTTTTGACCGCGCGGGCGGCGTCGCCGCGGCTGGACGCGACCCGCGTTTGGGCCAGGATCTCCGCCGCCTGGACGCTGTGATACGCCGCCGCGGCGCCCGGCGGCGGGTGGATGGCTTCGATCAGCACCGCGATGGCGTCGACGCCGCTGTTCATGGCGTCGAGTTGGGTTTGCAGGGCGGCGCGGAAGTCCGCGGCGAACCTCTCGCGGCTCTGGCCCAGCACGTCGGTCAGCGTGGTCGTCGCGAAGTGGTGCACCAGAAGCTGACCCGCGAGCGCTTGAATCAGGTCGTCGGCCTCCGCCACGCTGTAGAGGGCGTTGCGCGCGGCCGCATCGCCGGCGCCGATCCGATAGACGACGTTCATATCCACGTCGACCAGTTGAAAACTCTGCTGGCCGGAATCCCTGCTGGCGATCAGGTAGCTGCCTTCCTCGACCGCGCCTCCGGTCCAGAGGCGGTTGGCCGAGGCGGGTGGCGCATCTTCCGCGCCGATCAATTCTCCGGACGCTTGCTCGTCCGGCGCGCCGGACGGGTTGAAGGCGATAGCGAGCGTATGGACCGTTCCAGTCTCGACCGGCCGCACGCGTCCCATGGGCCACGGCAGATGGGCGTGAAGGCCTGGGCCGAAGACGGCGGTCGGTGTGCCGAAGCGTTCATAAACGCCGCGCTGGCCGCCGTGCAGGGTCGTCACACCCGAAATTAACCACGTAAACGCCGCCAGCCCGATAAATCCCGGGATCACCGCGCGTTGGATGAAGGCCAGCGCCCAACTGCGCGACAGGTCGATTCCGAACTGGCTGCGCACGGCGACGTTGATTTTCTGGAGGCTGGGTATCGTCAGGCGTAGGACCGCGCCCGCGATCTTGCTTTCGGCGGTGGCGCGCCGGTCGGCGAGCGGCGCATAGGGCAGGAAGATCATCGCGATGCTACGGACGAGGACTTCCAGGGCCACGATAAAAATCAAGGCGCCGATAATCGGCTCCAACCGCTCCGCCCAGGCGAACCCAAAAATGCGCAAGGCCGCCGCGGCCGCCAGCCAGATCGCCGCCGTGATCGGCAGGCGCAGGAGTTTCGCGACATGCGGCGCTTCCGGCAGAAGATCGCCGCTCACGTTGTGATAGAAGCGCTCGACGACGAGAAGCGGGAAGGCCGCGAAGACAAACGCGAAGGCCATGACGCGCAGCGCGCCGCTTTCGCCCGCCGTATCCCCGGCGCTCCAGTACATGACGATGCCCACGCACGCACCCGCCGCAAGCACCGCCGAAAACGCCGTTTGCATCCACCCGGCGGCGGCTTCGGCGGTGATTCTCAGCCGTCCGATGGCGTTGCGGCTCCGCCAAAGAATGCGCTTAAAGCGTCCGGCCGGCGCGGTGATTGGTGCAATGGTCACCGGTTCGCGTCCGGCAAGCGCGCGGCGGGCGAAAATCATGCAAGCGCTTGCGACGAGACCGGCGCTCGCGGCCAGCATGGCGGCGCCGAGGAAGCCGAGCGCGCGTACGATCGCCGCCGGCGCCTGACCGAGGATGGGATAAGCGACGTGGTTTGACAGCAGCAGCGCGGCGGCCACGGCGAATAGGACGAGACCGACGCCCACGAGGGCCCAGGCGTAACGATGGGCGAAGGTGAATTTAGGCGCGTTCAACTGCATCGTCGGACGGAACCCCTGGACGCCCTCCCGTCGGCGACGGGAGGGATGAGACGGACGTGCGCGGGGAACCTACGGGCAAGTTCCGGCGGTGGGACGGCGCAGAATGACGCGGCCCGTGAGATCGCCGGTGGCCTTGCCGTCCAGCATCGCGGCGCGGCCGTTGATGAACACGGCCTCAACGCCCTCCGACAGAACCTTGGAGTTTACGTAGTCGGCCTTCTGTTTGAAATTGTTCGGGTCGAATACCGTCACGTCGGCGAAATATCCGACGCGCAGATAGCCGCGATTCTCCAGGCGATAGATGTCGGCCGCGCGTCCCGTGGAGGAACGAATGAATTCCGCCTCGCTGATCGCCTTGTCGGTCTTCACATATTTCTCGTACTTGCGCTGATAGCTGGCCACGGTGCGCGGGTGGTTCCCGCCGCCGTCGGACGAGGTAATCATCCAGGGCTGGCGCATGAACGCGATAATGTCCTTCTCGGACATATTGAACGACGCCACCGAACCGCCGTTCTCGCCTGTCTTGATGATGCGGATTCCGGCGTCGATGGGCTCGACTTTCCACTTGGCCGCGATCTGGCCTAGCGTCATGCCGGTCCATTCCTGGTTGGCCGAGATCAGCAACATGGATTCCGGTCCGCCGCGGCGGCGCAGGTTGTCGCGCATCTCCGTGCGAATCTTCTCCAACTGCGCGGGGTCCTCCAGGCGTTTCAACAGAGCGGCGCGGCCGCCGTCTTCCGCCCAGCGCGGAATCAGCGAGGGCACGACGCCCGTACCCGACGCCGACCATGGATACTGGTTCGCGGTAACCTCGATGCCTTGCGCGCGCGCGGCGTTGATGGCGGCGATCACCTCCGGCGCTTTGCCTTGCACGTCGGGGCCCAGCGCCTTCAAATGCGTGAAGTGCACCGGCATTTGCGCCTCGCGGCCGATGCGGATCACTTCGGCGACCGAAGCCATCAGGCCGGTGGTGTAGGAGGACTCGTCGCGCTGGTGGGTGTCGTAGATGCCGCCGCGTTTGGCGGCCTCTTTCGCGAGTTCGATGACCTCTTCCGTTTTTGCGTAGAACTGCGGCGAATAGAACAGGCCGGTGGAGAACCCGATTGCGCCCTGGCACATGCCGCGCACCACAAGGGCTTTCATCTCTTCCAACTCTGCGGGCGTCGGTGCGCGGTCTTCGTTCTTGAGGACGCGCCGGCGGATATCGCCGAAGCCCACGTAAGGCACGGCGTTGCTGCCGATGCCGTTCTTTCCATAGAGCGCGGCTTGGTCCGAGATGTCCGGCGTGCCGTTGCCGTCGACGCCGATCAGCACAGTTGTCACGCCTTGATAAAGCCACGCCTCGTTGACACGCGTTCTGGCATCCGGCGATTCCAGGTATTCCTCGGCATGGGCATGGCCGTCGATGAAACCCGGCGAAACGATCTTGCCCTTGGCGTTGACGGTCCGGCGCGCATCGTAGCGGGCCGCGGCGTTGGCGCCGATGTAGGCGATCTTATCGCCGACGATGACAACGTCGGCCACCGTCGGCGCTTGGTCGGCGCCGGTATAAACAGTGCCGCCGGTGATGATGACGTCGGCGGGCGCGTTCGCGGCAAAAGCCGTGCCGACGGCGAACGCGCTGGCGCTGGCCAGCAGCGCCGATGCGATGCGGATGGTGGCGTGTTTGATCATCGGTTCGTCCCCTATCTCAATGAATAACAACGGCATCGTCTCCGGCGGCCCGCCCCTTCGGGCCGTCCGGCGCACACGCAAACTCCCCGTCGGCGCTCCACTCGAGAAGGCAGGGAACGCCGCGCCTTCGCACGTCTAATGAGATCGCGGCAAGTATAGACAGAAGGCCGGTCCGGCAAAAAGGGCGGCGTCGGACGATTTGCGCGCTGTCCATGCGCGCCGCCTATTTATAAGGTGTAACAGCGGATTTTGCGCCCGCTGGGCCGAATCCGCGTTTTCAGACCGGGGAGGGAGGGCGACATGAGGATGGGGAAGTCCGTACCGCTCGCGTTGGCGGCGGTCATGCTGGTGGGCGTCGACGCCCGCGCAGCCGACTCGTGGGACATGCTGATCTCCGGCGGCACGGTGATTGACGGCACGGGAAAGGCGCGGTTTCGCGCCGACGTCGCCATCGACGACGGCAAGATCGTCCGGGTGTCCGCGTCGCCGTTGTCGCAAGCCGGGGCCGCGCGCGTGATCGACGCGAGCGGCAAGATTGTCGCGCCGGGATTCATCGATCTCCATCTCCATATGAATCCGGTTCAGCTTCCGGGCGGCGAAAATCTTGTCCGACAGGGCGTCACCACGGCGTTGGGCGGACCGGACGGCGGCAGCCCGTGGCCGCTAGCCGACTATCTGAAGAAAGCCGATGCGCTCGATCTCGGGATGAACGTCGCCTACCTCGTCGGGCACAACACGATCCGCGAGGACGTCATGGGCCTCGACAATCGTGCGCCGACGGACGCGGAACTGCAGGACATGAAGGCGCGCGTCGCGCAAGGCATGAAAGAGGGCGCGTTCGGCCTTTCCACCGGCTTGCGTTATACGCCGGGGGTTTTCTCCGAGGTCGGCGAGGTCATTGAATTGTCGAAGGTCGCCGCGGCGCATGGCGGCATCTATACGTCGCATTTGCGCGACGAGGGGGCGAAGCTGCTCGACGGCGTGGGCGAGGCCATCGAGATCGGCCGCAAGGCGAAAATCCCCGTCGTCCTGACGCATCATAAGGCGGTCGGCAGCCCGAACTGGGGCGGCAGCGTGAAGACGCTGGGCATGGTCGATGCCGCGCGGAAAGACGGCGTCGATGTGATGATCGATCAGTATCCCTACACGGCCTCGCACACGGATATCTCGATCCTTGTACCGCCAGCCGCGCTCGCCGGCGGCACGAAGGCCTTCCTTGGCCGCGTCGACGACCGCGCCCAGAACGAAGGGATCATGGAGGGCATCGTCTGGAACATCGTCAACGACCGCGGCGCAGGCGATATCAATAACGTGCAGTTCTCGGTCGTGACGTGGGACCGCTCCCTCGAAGGCAAGACTCTGAAAGACTGGGCGGTGCGCGAGGGTCTGTCGCCGACGCTCGAAAACGGCGCGCGCCTTGTGATCGAGGCGATCCGCCGCGGCGGCGCGGGCAGCATCTTTCACGCTATCAATGAAGAAGATGTCCGGCGCATCATGCGCCATCCCTTCACCGCCATCGCCACCGACGGCACGGTGAGCAAATTCGGCGAGGGCAGCCCGCACCCCCGATCCTACGGCACGTTTCCGCGTGTGCTCGGTCACTACGCGCGCGACGAGAAGGTCATCACACTTGAGGACGCGGTGCGCAAGATGAGCGGCTTGCCGGCCGAGCGCCTACACTTGAAGGATCGCGGCCGGATCGCCGAGGGAACGTGGGCGGATATCGTGATTTTCGATCCCGCGACGGTCGCCGACAAGGCGACCTTCCAGAACCCGCACCAATATCCCGAGGGGATGCCGTACGTGATCGTGAACGGCGTGCCGATGGTCGATGGTGGAAAATGGACCGGCGCGGGGCCGGGGCAGGTCTTGCGCCGTCCCGGCGCGTAAGGGGCGCGCTCGCGTAAGAGGCGCGTTTAGGCGCTCCGTGGCGGTCCGTCGCTTTTTATCGGCGCATTGCCGTGGATGAGGTGGCGTGTGGCGTAAAGCCCGTCCACCAGTTCGATCTCCTGACGCTGCTTATCCCGCAGGCGGATATCGGCCATGATGTCGGCCACGGCGGCCTCGTCGACATTCAGGATCGAAAGCGCGCGCCCGGCGAGCGCCAGCGCGGATTCGAGCGTCTCCCTGATCTGGTAATCGACCCCGGCGCGAACGAGTTCGATCGCGTGTTCGCGATCGACGGCGCGGGCCAGCACCGGCACCATCGGGAATTCCGCTTTTATCAGATGTGCGATTTTCAGGATCGCTTCTGCGTCGTTGACGGCGACGATGATGAGCCGCGCGTGGTGGGCGCCGGCGGCATGGAGGATGTCGAGCCGCGTGCCGTCGCCGTAGTAAATCTTGAAACCGAAGTCCCGCGCCATGCGGATCGCATCGGTATCGGTGTCGATGATCGAAATGGAGCAACTGTTGCCGAGAAGAGGCTGACTGACGATCTGTCCGAAACGCCCGAAGCCGATGAGCAACACGCTCGCGCGCAGATCGCCACCCGCGGATTCGATGTCCTGCATCGACGGCGTTACCCGGGGCAGTAAGGTATCGTGAAGGATCGTCATGACCGGCGTCAGGACCATCGACACAATGATCGTGGCGGTCAGCGTCGCGTTGGCTTCCCCGTCGATGATGCCGACGCTGGTTGCGGCGGCGTAGAGCACGAAGGCGAACTCACCGCCCTGGGCCATCAGCACCGCGCGTTCGATGGCTTCGCGGTTGTTCGCTTTGCATGTGCGGGCGACAACGTAGATGCCGATCATTTTCAGGATCATGTACGCCGCGACCGCCGTTGCGATCAGTCGCCAATTTTGCGCGACGACATTGAGGTCGAGCGCCATCCCGACGCCCAGGAAGAACAGACCCAGGAGGACGCCGCGGAACGGCTCAATGTCCGCCTCAAGTTGGTGGCGGAAGGATGACTCCGAGAGCAGGACGCCCGCGAGGAACGCGCCCATCGCCATGGACAGTCCCGCCGCCTGCATCGCGAACGCCGCGCCCAGCACGACCAGAAGCGCCGCCGCGGTCATCACCTCGCGCGCCTTCGCCTTGGCGAGCAGCCGGAACATGGGATCGAGCAGCCAGCGTCCGGCGGCGATCAAGCCGCCGATGGCGGCCATCCCAATGGCGACGCCGGTCAGCCTGTCGTTCAGGCTGACCTGCTCGCCGCCTGGCGCAAGGAAGGCGACCAGGGCCAGCAACGGCACGATAGCCAGGTCTTCGAGCAGCAGCACGGCCACCATGCGCCGCCCCTTTGGCAGCGTAAGCGCGCGCCGTTCCTCCAGCATCTGCATGACAATCGCGGTCGAGGTCAGGACGAAACCCGTCCCGGCGACGAAGCTCTGGGACACGGGGTAGCCAAGCGCCAGTCCGACGCAGATCAGGAGCGCGATGCACAGGCCGACCTGGATCAGGCCCAGGCCGAAGATCTCGCCGCGCATCGCCCACAGCCGCGAGGGCTGCATCTCGAGCCCGATGACGAACAGGAACATGACGACGCCCAGTTCCGCGATGTGCAGAATCGCCTGGGCGTCGGAAAAAAGGCCGAGCCCGAACGGGCCGATGACGAGGCCGGCGGCAAGGTATCCCAGCACGGAGCCAAGGCCGAGGCGCTTGAACAAGGGCACCGCGACAACCGCCGCCGCCAGAAGGATGACCACAGGAACGAGGTCGACGCCGTGTGCGACAGCCTCGGCGGCGTGGGAGGGATCGGCAGCCATGTCTCAACCTTGCGCATAATCCGCCGCGAGACGTTCGCGGAGGCACTAACGCAAAGCATACAACACCATGGCGTAAAAATCCGCCGCGGCTCCGACCAAACGGTTCCGGCGCTCCCGGTCGCTATTTTTGCCGGTAAACGACCAGGAGATCGCTGCGGGTCGCGGGCATCAGCATCCCGTCGAATCCGACGCCGACCTCATGGGCGCGCACTTCTATCTTTCCGAGGATCATGCCCGTCTTGAAATCGAACTTGAGCAGGTTGAATTCCTCGTCCAGGGAAACGCCCTTCGAGTGCGTCGCGGCGTACATGTCGCCCTGGGTATCGAAAGTGATGTTGTAGAACTGCCCCCCGAATTTCCGTTCGCCCAGGAATTTTCCATCGAGGTCGAACCATTGCAGACGGCCGTTTTCGCGGTCGGCGACGTAGAGGTTGCCGTCAGGACCCAGCGCGATGCCGTGGACGTTGTTGAACTCGCCGGGACCGCTGCCGCGTTTGCCCCACTCTTTCACCTTCTTGCCGTCGGCGGTGTACTCCAGGACGCGCCCGTTGCAGTAGCCGTCTCCGATGTGGACGTTCCCGTTGGGGCCGAAGGCGATGTCGGTGGCGCCGCAGAAGGCGCGCTTCGGATCGGGGATTCCACCCACCTTGATCTCAAGAAGCTTTTTGCCTTCGGCGGTGAATTTATAAACGTCGGACGTATTGGCATCGACCGTCCAGACATTGCCCGCGGCGTCGAGGCGAATGCCGTGCGGCGTGTTGTACATGCCGCGGCCCCACGAGCGGATGAACTTTCCGTTCCTGTCGAGCACGACAACAGGGTCGGCGTCCGGCGCCGTTGGGCGGTGCAGCACGTACATGTTGCCGTTCTTGTCCGCCGCGATCGAAGAGATGCCTTCCAACTTCATCGGAGGATCTACTTTGATCTCAATACGCTCCACCGGAAGATCTGGAATCGTTTTAATCAGGGCGCGCAGTTCTTGCGTGCTGGGGTCCGGCGCCTCGCCCGCGGAAACGGATGCCGCCGTGCAAACAAGCGCTGCAAGCGTCGTGGTGAAAAGCGCCGTAGTGAAGACCTTCCGCATGACTTCCTCCCCCTTCGGTGCGATGGCCGCACCTAATAGACGCGTTTCCCTTTGATCCCCTAACCAATAGGCATGCGAATACGTTCGCACACGGCCGCAATCGGTCTTGTTGAGACGCTTGAGCGGGCTGTGACCCTCCCTCTCGCGATGCAGATATTTTCATTGAACGCCTTAATCGCTTGGCGGTCTACTTCGCGACCTCGTTTTCTGGGAGGGGTAACGCCGCCATCGCGCGTCTATCTGTTGACGCGCCCTTCGACAGCCGTCGAGCCATAGTCTTTAATCTGGGGGGATTTAAATGACGATGTTCGCTATCAGCCGCAGTGCGACTTTCAAAAAGGTCCTGTACGGCGGAACAATACTCGGCGCGGCGTTCCTGCCGTTCGGCGTGCAAGCTCAGCAGCAGGCCCAGGCTCCAGCGGCTCCCGTCGTCGAAGAGGTCGTCGTCACCGGGTCGCGCATCGTACGCGACGGCTATGAAGCGCCGACGCCCGTTGCGGTCCTCGGGGTCGAGCAGATCGAATCAAGCGCATCCTCAAACATCGCCGACTTCGTGAATACCATGCCGGTGTTCTCCGGTTCGGATACGCCGCAGACGTCGCAGCCGTCGGTTTCGGGCGGCACCGCCGGTGTCAACGCGCTGAACCTGCGCAACCTGGGTGAACAACGCACGCTCGTGCTGATCAATGGTCAGCGTTCCGTGCCGTCGCTGGCGACCGGCATCGTGGACATCAATGGGATTCCACAAGCGCTCGTCCAACGCGTCGACGTCGTCACCGGCGGCGCTTCGTCGGCCTACGGCTCCGACGCCGTCGCCGGAGTCGTCAACTTCATCCTCGACACGCAGTTCACGGGCCTTAAGGGCGAAGTCTCGGGCGGCATTACCACGCACGGCGACAACGAAACATGGAAGATCGCGCTCACCAGCGGTACCCGCTTCGCCAACGACCGCGCTCACTTCCTGATCAGCGGCGAGGTCTCGGACAAAGCCGGCATCATGGACGGCAACCGCGATTGGAACCTCGAGCCCGGTTACGGCACGATGACCAACCCCGCCTACGGCACCGGTCCCGGTCAAAGCCGGAGCGTGCCGGAGCGCCTTGCGCTCAGCAACATCGGCGGCGCGGGATGGGCGGACGGCGCGTTGATCACCAACGGGCCCTTGAAAGGCATCGCCTTCGGGCAGGGCGGCGTGCCGTATCAATTCGTTTACGGCGATCTCGTCAGCGGCCTCGAAATGCGAGGGGGGCAATGGAAGGCCGGCCAGGTGCGCGGCACGAAAGGCAACGCCATCGACAGCGCGCAGGATGTACAGAGCATCTTCGGCCGCCTGAGCTACGACATCACGCCCGAAATGAACGTCTTCCTGCAGGGCTCGTACACCTTTTCAGGCGTTCTCACCCGCGCCCTTCCGCAAATCAATCCGGCCAACCTCACGGTCAGCATCAACAATCCCTATCTGCCGGAAGAGATTCGCGCCCGCGGCGTCGCGGCAGGCATCACTCAGTTCACCCTGGGTACGCTGCATCCGGACCTTCCGGGCAACTACACAGACAATCGCCGCGACGTCACCCGCTGGGTGACGGGCATCAACGGCAACTTCGCGGCCTTCGGCACTGACTGGACCTGGGGTGCTTATTATCAGTTTGGCATCACCCGCAGCGAAGAAGACATCCCGTACACGCTGAGCAAAAGCAAATTCGCCTTGTCGATGGACTCCGTGCGCAACGCGAATGGTACGATTGTCTGCCGCTCGACGCTGACCAATCCCGGCAACGGCTGCGTGCCCTACAATCCCTTCGGCATCGGTATGAACGGCCAGGCCGCGATCGACTGGATCGGTATCTACATGTGGCGCCATCAGAAGATGCGCCAGGATGTGGCGGCCGTGAACTTCAGCGGCGAGATTTTCGAGTTGCCCGCCGGTCCCGTCTCGGTGGCGTTCGGCGGCGAATGGCGCCGCGAGCGGATTAGCGGCGTCGCCGCCGATGTCGCGCTCGCCAACGACGGCCTGTTCGGCAACTCGCTGCCCAGTTTCGGCACCTACAACGTGAAGGAAGGCTACCTCGAAGCCGTCGTCCCGCTGGCCAAGGGCGAAGCATGGGCCGACTCCTTTGAGTTGAACGGCGCTGTGCGCGGCACCGATTACTCGCAGTCGGGCTTCGTCGCCACGTGGAAAGTCGGGGCCGTCTATCAGCCGATCCCCGATGTGCGCTTCCGTGTCACCAAGTCCCGCGACATTCGCGCGCCGAACTTGAACGAATACTTCGCAGGCGGAACCTCGAACACCAACACGGTCCTCGACCGCTTCAACAACAGCCTCCCCGTCAGCTACCAGGGTTTCAACCAGGGCAACTCGGCGTTGAATCCTGAAAAGGCAGACGCCATCGGTCTCGGCGTTGTGCTCCAACCCAGCTTCTTGGAAGGATTCAGCGCCTCGGTCGACTACTTCGACGTCAAGATCAAGGACGCCATCGGAACCGTCAACGCGCAGACCATCGTCGACTACTGCTTCGAAGGGAACACCGCCTTCTGCGCCGCCATCACGCGCGGGCCGAATTCAACCGGCACTCAAGTCATCAACCGGATCCGCATTCAGCCCTTCAACTTGGCGCTTCAGCAGATTAAAGGGTACGACCTCGAAGCGTCCTACCGCTTCGATCTGGCCGATGTGATGGACGGCTGGGCGGGCGCGATCACGCTCCGCGGCGCGGGCTCGCGTGCGCTGAAGGATGTTCAAGATAATACCGTCAACCCGCCGGAAGAACGCGCGGGCGCGGAAAACCCGAAGTGGCGGTATAGCGCGCAGGTCGGCTACAACCTGCATCCCATTACCGCGACGCTCGCGGTGCGTGGCCGCAGTCGCGGCAAATTCGATGACGACTGGATTGAATGTACGACGGGTTGCCCGGTCTCGAACGTCACCAACATCACCATCAACCAGAACCTGCGCGAAGGAACGTTCTACATGGACGCCTCCTTCAATTACGAACTGGCCCCTGAGGACAGCGAGTGGACCGCGACGGCCTTCCTGAACGTCCGCAACCTGTTCGACACCGATCCGGCCCGTGCTTGGCCTGGTCCCGCCGGCAACAGCTTCCGCTCGATCCTGGGCGATTGCGGCAACGGGTCCGACTGTAACGGCCGTACGTTGCGCGTCGGTGTCCGCTTCAGCCACTAACGCGCGGGGTTCTCGCGCACACGTCACGTTACCCCTCGACTCCGCCGCCCTTCTTCCCTGAGGGCGGCGGCTTTTTTTTGCCTGATGGAAGTGTGAGCGCGCGTTGCCTATAGTCCCGCGCCTGTCAGACCTGCGCGAGGCGTACTCTTGATGACGTACCCGACACACGAACTCGAACGGCCCTACGGCCGCCTTACGGTTTATGGCCCCGCGGCCGAACGATTCCCGGACAAGCCGCTGATCTTGTTGCTGCACGGCGCATTCGAGAAGCACAAGAAACTGCTTGGCTTCGCCGACCTTTGGGCCGCGTCGTATGACGTCGCCTTGGCGGACCTGCCGGGGCACGGACAAAGCGCCGCGCCGCAGCCGGTCACGCTCGACGCCTATATCGAAGAACTGCGCTGGCTGCTAAGCGTTCACTTCGCTTCCCGCGCGGTTGTGATCGTCGGCGATTCTTTCGGCGGCCTTCTTGGCATCGCGCTGGGGAATCATCCGCCGGCGAATTTGAAGGGCGTCGTGGCGCTCGATCCTTTGCTCGCCACCGCCAAGCAGTGGTCCATCCAGGATCTGTTGCCGCGCATCCTCGATGGCCAGCCGCCGGACGGATTCAGACGCCAGTTCGCCGGTAACATCATGGGGATGCGCGACGACGGAATCGAAGACAAGACCTACCGTCACTTTATAGACGGCGTGCGCGTTCCCTCGTTGGTGCTTGCAGGCGACGAGGCCTTGGGTGTGCGCCGCGACGTCGCGGGCCCGAGCCTGCTCGACGACGGCGACCGCGCGTTCCTCGCGCAAAAGGACATGCTCACGGTGATCCCCGGCGTCGGGCATCAGTTGGTGCTTCAACAGCCGGCGGCGGCCTTCGCGGCGGCGGAACGCTTCGTGGGATCGCTCGGCGGCTAAGCGGACGTTATTTCCGCACCACCGCGGCGGTCTGGCCGAACAACACTTTCTTGGCTTCGTCGCTCATTGTGGCGGGCGTGTTGAGCCGTTCCGCGACCGCATAGGCCCGCTTCGTCGCCGGGCGTTCGCCGATGGCGTGGAACCAGCGCTTCAGGTGCGGGAAGTCGTCGAGGTCCTGGCTTTGCGCCTGATGCGGCACGATCCACGGATACGACGCGATGTCGGCGATGGAGTAGGCGCCCGCGATGAAGTCGCGGTCGGCGAGGCGCTTATTGAGAACACCGTAAAGGCGACCGGTCTCTTTCACATACCTGTCGATGGCGTAAGGCACCTTTTCCGGCGCATAGCGCGAGAAGTGGTGGTTCTGTCCCGCCATCGGTCCCAGGCCGCCCATCTGCCAGAACAGCCATTGCAGCGTATCGGCCCGGCCGCGCAAATCCGGCGCGATGAATTTGCCGGTTTTTTCCGCGAGATAGAGCAGGATCGCGCCGGACTCGAACAGGCTGACCGGAGCCCCGCCGTCCGCCGGCGCGTGATCGACAATGGCGGGGATGCGGTTGTTGGGCGCGATCTTCAGGAAGTCCGGCTTGAACTGGTCGCCCGCGCCGATATTGACGGGGAATACGCGGTATTCCAGCCCGGCTTCCTCCAGGAACATTGTGATCTTGTGGCCGTTGGGCGTCGTCCAATAATGAAGATCGATCATATGAAAAGCCTCGTATGGGCGGTGACGAAAACGCGGAAACGGGGAAGGGTAGAACGCCGACCCGAAAAATGCACCACCGGCAAGAACCTTGAAAAATAGGGCAAAACGTCGTACCCCGCCGGTTCCCTGCGGGCCGTCGTTCGGGCGCCGCGACAACCCGGTTTCAAGACGTCATGACAACATCCACGGAAGCGCAGTCCCTCTATGAGCAGGGCATCGCCGCCATGCAGCGCGGCGACCTCAAAACGGCGGGCGACAATTTTATGGCCGCGCTGGAGCATGACGAGAATTTCGCTTACGCCCACAACGGCGTCGGTTTGGTGCTCGCCGCGTCCGGGCAGATCGACGAAGCCATGGAGTGCTACGACACCGCCGTCCGGCTCGATCCGAATTTCGCGTCGCCCCATATCAACAAGAGCGTTATTCAGCACCGGACCGGTCAATTGGCCGCCGCGCTCGACAGCCTGACCCGCGCGCTCGCCATCCAGCCCGACAATCCGAACGCCAACAACAATCTGGGCAGCGTTCTCACGGAGCTTCAGCAGCCGCGCGACGCCATCATCGCCTACGAACGCGCGCTCGCCGTGGATCCGAACTATCCCCTGGCGTTCGGCCTGCGCCTTTTGAACAAGGCGCAGATCTGCGACTGGAACGGCATGCAACGCGATTTGCCGCGCCTGATCGAAAAGCTTGATCGCGGCGAAGCGGCCGCGCCGCCCTGGGCGCTGCTTCCGCTCGCCGACCGCCCCGATCTGCAGCGCAAGGCCGCGGAAGCCTGGGTGGCCGCCGATTGCCGCGGATCGGACGAACTCGGGCCGTTCAAGTCCTACGCCCACGACCGCATTCGCATCGGTTATTATTCGTCGGACTTTCATCGCCACGCGACCGCGCATCTCATCGCGGAACTGTTTGAGCTGCACGATCGTACGCGGTTCGAGGTTTTCGCTTTCTCCTTTGGTCCCGAAACGGGTGACGAGATGCAGGAGCGCCTCAAGAAGGGCGTCGATCACTTCATCGACGTGCGCGCGATGTCAAACCGCGAAGTGGCCGAAAAATCGCGTGAACTGGAGATCGATATCGCTGTCGACCTGAAGGGCATCACCGTCGGGCACCGCCTGGGCATCTTCGCCTTGCGTCCGGCGCCTATCCAGGTGAACTACCTCGGGTTCCCGGGCACGGTCGGCGCGCCTTATATCGACTACATTATCGCCGACAATGTCGTGATTCCCGATCACTTGCGCGAGTTCTATGCGGAGAAGGTCGTCAACCTGCCGCACAGCTATCAGGTGAACGACCGTAACCGGAAGATCGCCGACCGCGCCTTCACGCGCGCCGAGCTCGGCCTCCCCGAGAACGGCTTCGTCTTCTGTTGCTTCAACAACAACTTCAAGATCATCCACGTGGTGTTCGATACGTGGATGCGAATCCTGCATGCGGTCGAGGGCAGTGTCCTTTGGCTGATCGAGGACAACCCGGCGGCGGTCGAGAATCTGCGCTGGGAGGCCGAGCGCCGCGGCATCGACGGCAAGCGCATCGTGTTCGCGAAGCGCATCGCGCCGGAAGAACACCTTGCCCGTCAGCGCATGGCGGACCTTTTCCTCGACACCTATCCGTACAATGCGCACACCACCGCCAGCGATGCGCTGTGGGCGGGCGTTCCGCTCCTGACGTGCCCCGGCGACACGTTTGCGTCGCGCGTGGCCGCCAGCCTGCTGACGGCGGTGGGATTGCCGGAACTGATCGTCGAGCACTTCGGCGAATATGAAGATCTCGCGGTGGCGTTGGCGAAGGATCCGGCGCGCCTCGAGGCGTTACGCGGAAAGCTCGCGGCCAATCGCGCCGACGCGCCGTTGTTCAAGACCGAAGCGTTCGCCCGCGATATCGAAGCCGCCTATCTGCACATGACGGTGGACGGGAAAACGAAGCACTAAGGCCGTCTCAGCCGGCGTGCTCGTTGCAGGTCAACGCCTTTGCGCCCCTATCGGTCCACGTCGCTTCGCGGCCCTTGCCGCGAAGCTCCCGGCCCTCGGCTTCGTACCGGTAGCCCGATCCGCTGATCGTGTGCGTCAGGACGTGCATCCCGCCGTCCTGGGTGCGCACGATGGCGACATTGGCTTTGTTGTCGAATGTCACCGACAGGCGCGCGCCGCCCACGCAGGCAAACGCGGCTTCGACCGTGTCCGCCTGACGGCTCTGCGCGCAGGACCCCAGCAGAAGGGCGAACGCGATCAGGAGAAGGGCGTTCTTGCGCACGGGGATTACGCCGGAACGCGGCGCAGGGCCTGGGCCATACAGTGGATGCCGCCGCCGGTCTTCGACAACTCGGCCATCTCCACCTCGGCCACTTCAAAGCCGCGGGCTTTGAGCTGCTTGATCAACGTCTGACTGCTCTTCGGCGCGATCACGCGGTCTTTTCCAAGCGACATGAAATTGCAGCCGAGGCTCATCACGTCCTGGAAGGGCACGTGGATGATCTCGTGCCCCTTGTCCTTCAGCCACTGAACGATGGCGGGGTCGGTGCAATCAAGGCCCACGGCGGTCAGTTTCGGCGCAATCGGCACGACCATCAGGTCGATATGCACATAGTATTCGTCGAAGTAGGCGAGGCGGACTTCCCAGCCTTCCTTTTCGATCCAGCGCTTCACCTGTTGCGCGCCTTCGTCCTGCGTACGGGCGCCGCCGCAGCCCAAAAGCAGCACGCCGTCCTCGATGACGTTGAAGTCGCCGCCTTCCAGCGTTCCGGCCGTGACCATGTCGTAGATCGGAATGCCCACGCTTTCATAGAAGCGCACGCAGGCGTAGTTCTCGCCGCGCCGCCACCACTGGGCCATGGCGGTGATGATCGCGCCCCACGGCGTCATCACCGAGGAATCGCGGGTGTAGTGCTGCATCGGCAACTCGGACTCCGGCGTGATGAAGTGGGTCTTCACTCCGAAGTGCGCATAAGCGGCCGCGAGTTCCTCATGCTGCTTGCGCGCGACGTCCATGTTCGCCGGGTTGTCGCGCAAATGCTTGCGCGAGAGTGAGCTGGTGGCGAGATGCTTCGCGTAGGTGGGTTTGCACAAAAGCACGTCCGTCAGCGGATCGGTCTCGTTGCGGAATCCCCATTTTGAAAGCGGCTTGGTGCCGCCGTTCGGGTTGCGGCGCTGGAGCGTGAAAGCTTCGCCGGCGATTTGCTGTTGGACGTTCATGTGGGCCTCCGTTGTGTGCGCTTATGTCGGGTGCGGGCCGGTCGGGATCCACCACTCGCGTCCGCGCTTTGTGGTGATGTACTCCGGCCAGCGGAAATGGATGGGCGCGTCGTAGTCGGCCAGTGGGGCGATCCAGGCGTCGCCGCCGATGCCGCCGCCCGTGCGCCGGATAAATTCGTCTTTCGCGGCCTTGCGGGCGCCGGCGTCCTCCAAAAGACGCAGCGCGGTCAGGGCCACGGTCTTCGCGCCGGTGACGACCATGGGGTCGATGGTCGCCGGGATGCCGCCGAGCGCGTTGGCGACCCAGGCGGGATAGCGGTAGCCGTCCGGCGCCTTCAAGGCCGGGCGCGCGATATACAGGCGCGCCGTCGGCGCATGCCAGCACATGTCGGTGTAATCGTCGGAGGTCGCGTGGGTTTGCGAAGGCGCGAGGTCCTGCCGCAAATGGCGCTCGGCCTCTTCGGGCGGGAGCAATTGTTCGCACATGTCCAGGAACGGGCGCTCCATCGGCGCGAGGCCAAGATTGGCCTGGATCTCGCGCGCGACTTTGCGCGCGTCCTCGTCCCAGCGTGGCGCTCCTACGGTTTTCAGCGCGTCGTAGGTCATCGCCGCCATGGCGTGGTTCGCGAGGCCCGGCCGCGATTTGCACACCCAGTGGCGCTCGACCCGGCAACCGCTCATCGCCGCGGCGTGTTCGGCGTTCCGGTCCAACACGGCGGTAACCTGCTCGGCCATGTCCAGCGTCGGCACGCGGATCATGTACTGAATTTCGGCGAGTCCGGCGGGAAGGTTGTCCGCCGTCGCCTGGCCCGCGGTCAGGATCGCTTCGCTGATCGACCAGCCGCCCTGGTGGCTGAGCATGGAATCGCGCAGCGCTTTTGAACTCATGTACATCAGCATCAAGGCGTCGTTCGCGCCCGGCGCGCGGACCGCCGAGTGGTTTTGCGCGATCGGTGCGCCGGCGCCGCGCGCGAGCCAGGTCTCCGGCGCATCGCAGACAAACCGGTAGATCATGGCGTAGGCCGCGCCGCAGTGGGTGTCCCAGCGCACCGTGTTGCACAGTGGGAACATATAGAACGGATGGAGCGAGATAATGCCGTCCAGGCCGTCGTAGTATCCCTTCGCGGCGTGGATCGGCTTCGAGCCGCGGACTTTTTCGGCGGGCTCGCCGGTGAAGCGCAGGGTTCCCGCGATGCCGTGCTGCATCATCGCGGCCTTCACAGCAAGCAAGGCTCCGAGGCTCGCCGTTCCCAAGGCCGAGTGCGGGTCCGTGTGGCCGCCCGCATGTTCATTGAGGCCGGGGCGCGGGCGTTGGACTGTTGCCGCATCCTGGCAGTTCCCGGGAACGGCGTCGTATTCGGCGTAGAGGCCGACGGCGGGTCTATTGCCGTTCGACCCGTTCCCGTTCGACCCGTTCCCGTTCGACCAGGTGGCGGCGAAGGCGGTCGGCATTCCGCCGGACCCTTCCTCGACCGTAAATCCTTCCTTGCGCAACAGCGCGACATACCAGGCCGCGGACTCGTATTCGCGCCAGGACGTCTCGCCCAAATCGAAGATGTGCTTCGTCCAAGCGGAGAGGTTCTGTCGTTGGGCGTCGACGAAGGCCAGCGCCGTGTTTTGCGCCGAAGTGGTCATGGATCGCGAGGCTCCTTTGGATCGGAAACTAGTGCTTTAGCGCCCTCAAATCGATGTGAGATTTTTTCGCAAAGCACTACGAATTGTGCTCACATCTCGCACTCGCAGCAATTTGTTTGCGGGGTGTTCCACACCTTCTCTACACTCGGCTCCCTCATGGGGGCCATATGACCACAGCACAAGCCGGCCGTGCGCCGACCAGCGAAACCCGCGTCGTCGTTCTGATCACGCTCGCGATGTTCATCAACTATATCGACCGTGGGAACTTGGCGCTTGCCGGGCCGGAGTTGCAGAAGGACCTCGGAATCTCGGCCACCGAGTTCGGCATCCTCGGGTCGGCGTTCTACTATAGTTACGTGCTTGGAATGATCCCGGTCGGTTGGCTCGCCGAACGCTTCGGCGCGCACAAGGTGCTGTTCGTCGGCGCCGCAATCTGGGCGCTCGCCACCTTGCTCACCGGCTTCGCCAGCGGCTTCATCGTGATTCTGGCCTTGCGGATCCTGCTGGGCCTTGGCGAAAGCGCGTCCTTCCCGTGTTCGTCCAAGATCCTCGCGCAGGTCGTCCCGCTCGAACGCCTTGGGGTCGCCAACGGGATCATGAGTTCCGGTTATCTGCTTGGGCCCGCTGTCGGCATGCTCGCGGGTGGTTTGTTGATGTCCGAGTACGGCTGGCGTCCGATCTTCTATGTGTTCGGCGTTCTTTCCCTTCTGTGGCTCATCCCCTGGCGCAACGTCGTCATCGAAACGCGCGCGACGTCGGTGGAGCCGGATGCGGTCCAGCCCTCCTTCGCGGACATCTTGCGCCAGCGGGGCCTCTGGGGCGCGGCCCTCGGTTTGTTCTCCGCGAACTACGGCTTCTACTTCGTTCTCTTCTGGCTTCCGACGTATCTCGTCTCGGAACGAGGCATCTCCATCGGCGGCATGGCGCTGATGGGCTTTGCCGCCTATGCGCTGAACGCCGCCTGCGCGCTCGGGATGGGCTGGGCGACTGACCGCTGGATTCGCGCCGGGCGCAGCGCCGACGTCATCTATAAGGGCGCGATGGCGGCGCTTCATATCGGCGGCATCGCCTGCATGTTCGGCATGGCCTACCTGGATCTGTTCGGGCTGACGGTCTCCTTGTTTGTCTTCAACGTCCTCCTGGGGATCGCGTCGCCCGGTTATTACGCGGTCGCGCAGATCATCGCCGGGCCCCAGGCCACCGGGCGCTGGGTCGGTGTACAGAACGCCATTGGAAATACAGCCGGATTCATTGCCCTCCCGCTGACCGGGCTCATCATCGACCAGACCGGTGGGTATGCGCCGGCCTTCGCGGTGGCGGCCGGGGTGTTCGCCTTCGGCTTCGTGGCCTGGGTCTGGATCCTCCCCCGCATCGCGCCTGTTACGTGGGGGACACAATCGGCGCGTTAAGAGGTCCTAAAGACGAGAATAGGGTAACGACCATGTGTCCGCCCCGCATTTGGCTTCTTCGGCGGGCGGCAATGCGCTAAAATTCAACCAAACGGCCAGGGGTGGCGGAACCCTTGTTGAGGCCGCTTTTCTGTTGTCGTTCCGTCGCGAGGCTCGGGGGGTACCGGCGTAGTCCGGACGAGCGACAGAGTCTAAGGAGGACTCCATGCTGGATTTTGATAAGCAGGGTTTTGATCGTCGCCGCGTCTTGCGCGGCATGCTCGGCGGCAGCGCGGTCACCGTGGGCCTGCCGCTGCTCAACGTGTTCCTGAACGGCAACGGCAATGCGCTGGCCGACGGTAAACCGATGCCGGTGCGTTTCGGCACATGGTTCTGGGGCCTCGGCATGCAGAAGCAGATTTTCGTGCCGGATAAGGTCGGCGCCAACTACGACCTCAAGGAAGAGTCGATGGCGTTCAAGCCGATCCAGCAGCACATGAACCTGCTGACGAACTTCACCGCCTTCCGCGACGATTGTCCGCTGTTGTGCCACTCGTCGGGCTGGATCATCAGCCGCTCGGGCGTTGCGCCGAAAAGCGGCGGCGATCTGCCGGGCGAAACGCTCGACATCACCGTGTCGAACCAGATCGGCCGCACCACGCGCTTCAAGAGCCTGACGGCCACCGCGACCGGCGACGTGCGCGACACCAAGAGCTACGAGAACCAGACGACCGAGACGGTCCCTGAATTCTCGCCCATCGCGTTCTACACCCGCATCTTCGGGCCGGACTTCCAGGACCCGAATGCGCCGTCGTTCACGCCGAACCCCAAGCTGATGGTGCGCAAGAGCGTGCTGACGGGCGTGATGGACGAAGTGAATGCGTTGAACCATAAGGTCGGCGCCGAAGACCGCGCCCGCCTCGACCAGTACTTCACCGGTCTGCGCCACCTCGAGCGCCAGTTCGAGCAGCAGCTTACGAAGCCGGAGCCGATCGCGTCGTGCGTCGCGCCGAAGGCGGTCGACAAGGAACCGGTCCCGGGCGGCGAAGTGTCGCTTGTCGCCACGCGCCACAAGGCGATGACGGACCTGATGGTCATGGCCGTCGCGTGCGACCAGACCCGCGTGTTCAATATGTCGTACTCGCAGTCCGCGTCGTCGTTCACGAAGCCGGGCTACGAAAAACCGCACCACACCTGCACGCACGAAGAGCGCATCGACGAGCAGCTTGGCTATCAGGTCAATGCGTCGTCGTTCTCGCGCCGGTCGTTCGAGGCGTGGGCCTACTACGTCGACGCCTTTACGAAAGTGAAGGAAGGCGACGGCACGCTGCTCGATAACGTGTTCATCATGGCCGACTCCGACGTGGGTTTCGCGCGCGTCCACTCGTTGGACGGTATGACCCTGATGACCGCCGGTCGTTGCGGCGGCAAGGTCAAGACGGGCATCCACGTCGCGGGCAACGCGACGTCCGTGTGCCGCCTTGGCTACACCGCCATGCGTCTCATGGGCTACGACGTGAAGCAGTGGGGCACGAAGAGCAACACCAACTCGAACGCCATCGGCGAAATCCTCGCCTAGGCGCGTGATTGCAAAAAAAACGCCCGGCGCGAACCCCGCGCCGGGCGCTTTCTTTTTTGCAATGGCCGGTTAGTCGGCCTTTTTACCGCGCGGTTTCTTCACGGGCTGCGCCAGGCGTTTCTCCGGTTCGAGTTCGCTGTTCAGCCAATCGGTGAAGGCGCGCAAGGTCGCGGCGTTGCGCAGTTCGTTGCGGCAGACGATGTAGAACGCGCCGGACGCCGGCACCGTGATGCCGAAGGGGACGACGAGCTTGCCTTCCGCGAGCAGGCTGGAGGTGGTGATGTCGTCGCCCAGAGTGATGCCGTGTCCGTGGATCGCCGCTTCAATGGCGAGGTGCCAGTTCGACAGCCTGAAATAGCGCGCGCCTACCATGGCCGGCGCGCGCGCGGCCGACAGCCACATCTGCCACTCGCCGCCGTCCTCGTCGCCGTGCAGCATCGTGTGCGCGGACAAATCGGCGACGCTGCGCAAGGGTTTCTGGTTCACAAGGGTCGGGCTGCACACCGGGAACAGTTCGACGTGGGACCAGAGCTGGGCGTGATAGCCCGGCCAGGGGCCCGCGCCGTAGCGGATCGCGACGTCGATCTCCGTCGCGTCGGCCTCTTCCGCGGCCACCAGCTTCAGCCGGATGTCGGGGTAACGCTCGTAGAATGTGCTCAAGCGCGGGATGAGCCAAAAGGACGCGAGCGCCTGCACGCAGCTCACGACCAGATCACCTTCCGTTTTCTGACGCGTGAGCAGGGCCGAGGCCTCCGCAATGGAATCGAACGCCGCCGCGATGGCCGGGTGATAGGCCGATCCGTAGGACGACAACTGCAGATGGCCCGCGGTGCGGCGGAACAGTTTCACGCGCAGCGCCTCTTCCAGCGCGCGCACCTGATGGCTCACGGCGCCCGGCGTGACGTTGAGTTCTTTTGCGGCGCGCGACACCGAGAGGTGGCGGGCGGTGGCTTCAAAGGCGCGCAAAGGATTGAGTGGCGGCAGGCGTTTTCGCATGAAAAACGGGCGCTCCAGGTTCTTCGCGCACCATGCCTTCAATCGCCACATTTGCCAAGCAGCGGAAGCGGTGATCGCGCGAATGTGGGTTCCAGATATGGCCTATTTATAGGCTCAAGTCTCGCTCGATGTAATTTTTCTCAAGTGCGGATGGCTAATAAACTCAATTGCCCGAAGGCGGCGGACGTCACAAGCTTTTGCGAGGCGCCGGATGCCCGCCAAATCGCCACGACATCATGCGCTTACAATGTTTTCATAGGTTTGCACTGCACATTCATTGGGCTTCGTCGGCTGCCGGGAATGCGTTAATATTTGAGAATACAGCCGATTTTGGCGGTGAACGTCGCGCCGCCATCCCGAAAAGGGACGCCAAGAGACGGGATGTTAAGAGGAAGCTGATGCGTAAGTCCTTCATGATCACCGGTGTTGTCGTTGCCGCCGCGTTTGCGGCCGCCGCCAACGCCCAAGACAAGGCGCGTACGTCGCGCGACGCCGGCCGCGCGATGGTCGGTGTCGAGAAGGCGAAAGATGTTCCGATGCCGTCGGGCTTCCAGATCGTGGCCACGGAACTCGATGGTCCGGTGTTCGCCGACTCGCGCGGGATGACGCTCTACAAATGGCAGTTGAAGCCGCTGCGCAACGGTTCGGCCGGCGAACGTAAGGGCGAACCCGCCTGTTACGATGTGAAGTCGACCGAGACGGCGGGGCTCATGAGCCCGTATCCGCCGGGGCTCGTGCTGCCCGAACTCGAGACGCGCCCGGCGTGCGCGGATGTCTGGAAACCGGTTTACGCTTCCGCGACCGCGCAAGGCGTCGACAAGTGGACCGTGCTTTCCCGCAAGGACGGCACGAAGCAGTGGGCCTACGACGGTTTCGCGCTCTACACGTCCGTCCTGGATCAGGAGCCGGGCGAAGTCGCGGGCGCGCCCAAGAAGCCGCGCGGCGATTCGCCGTCGTACCGCGAGCCCGTGAAGCCGCCGTCGGATGTGCCGCCGGGTTTTGACGTCGCAAGCACGGCGAAAGGCCGCCTGCTGGTCACGACGAAACAACAGTCGATTTATGTCCTGGACGGCGACACCACGCAGAAAACCGCCTGCACGGGCGACTGCACGCAGACATGGCAGCCGATCCTCGCGCCAAGCGTGGGGCAGACCACGGAAGGCTGGACGATTTTTGAACGCTCGCCGGGCGTGCGCCAGTGGGCGTTCCGCGGCCGTCCGCTTTATATCAACGTGCTCGACCGCGAGCCGCGTAGCCAGGAAGGCAGCGACGTTCCGGGCTGGCACAACATCTATACGCAGTTGGCGCCGCCGCCGCCGAAGCAGTTCACCCGCCAGGTGTCCAGCTCCGGTGAAGTGCTGGCCGACGCCAACGGCAGGACGATTTACACCTACGCCTGCGCCGACGATTCCGTGGATCAGTTGAACTGCGACCACCCGACCGACACGCAAGCCTATCGTTTCGGGATGTGCGGCGCGGGCGATCCGGATCGTTGCCTGATCACATTCCCCTACGTGCTCGCCGGCAAGGACGACCAAAGCATCAGCCAATCCTGGACGGTGGTGTGGATCGATCCGAAGACCGGCAAATACGCCGAGGCGAACGCTTCCGGCGCCCTGAAGGTGTGGGCCTATCGCCAACGCCCCGTCTATACCTACGCGGGCGACAAGCGCGCCGGCGACATCAATGCCGACGGTTTCGGCGAGTTCCGGGGCTTGCGCAACGGTTTCAAGGCGTTCTGGCTGCGGGACGATTTTTATAACGGCGCGGGTTGATGCCCGCGATGGACTGGAGAAAGCTCATGAAACATCAACTGCTGGCGACCGTCGCCCTGGCTGCGATCATGACCGCTCCCGCGGCGATGGCCGACGACACCGCGCCGCCGGGCCGCACGATCGGGTACGTGGTTACAGGCCTGTACTGGGCCGTGCACCAAAGCGCCGACGGCAAGGCCGAATGCCCGAACGGGGTGAATGACGGCCCGCGTGAGCACTTCAAGGCGCTGTTTCCCGATGACGGCACCAAGCGCCCGCTGATCGAAACGCAGATCAAGCGCGAGGCCGACGGTTATTTCCCGGAACTGACGGCTGAGCCGTTCACGTTCCATTTGTCGCAAAGCAAGATCGCCAAGGGCCTGAACCTCGACGGTAAAGTCGACGGCGACGATTTCCTGAGCCCGGATGGGCAGAAGGGCGTCGACAACCAGCTTTTCCGGGTGCTCGGCTGCGTGCGCGGCTACCGCGCGCCGGACGGCGACGCCTATTTCTTCGATAACAACGCCCTGATCACCGACCGGTATAACCGTTGGCTGTTTGAACTCACCGATGTCGACAGCCTGGTCAACGACGACGATGTCACGGTCACCACCTACCGCGGTCTCGATGGCCTCATGAAGACGGCGGACGGCAACGGCATGCTGGTCGGCGGCAGTCAGGTTGTCGACGTGAAGTGGGGCGGCCGCTATGTCGCGAAACTGAAGGGCAAGATCGTTGACGGCGTACTGACGACCGAGCCAACGGATATCATCTTCCCCTGGGGCACGTTCGGGATTCCGACCGATCGTGAAATGCGCGAGATGCGTATGAACGTGAAGCTTGTTCCGACGGGCGGCAGCGGTCTCATCGCCGGCTACACCGATCTCGAGAACTGGTATCGCCAGACGCTGCGTTCGTCGTCCACGCACCACCAGGCTTACGGCCAGGTTTCGCTGCCGTCGGTCTATCGTGCGCTGCGCGCCGCCGCCGATGGCCACCCGGATCCGAAAACGGGCGCGAATACGACGCTGTCGTCGGCGCTCGATGTGACCCTGACCCAGGTGCATATCATCCACCCGGATCGTCCGGTCGCGCAGGCGGACTCCGACACGCAAACCGCCGACGCTCCGAAAGATCGCGCGGGCGCCCGCCGTTAGCGCCGCAGCCGTTCGCGGCGTATTTCAAGGACAACGCGGCCCTTACCGCAACCGTCGTGGTAAGGGCCGTTCTTTCTTTCAAGAGGACGACGCATGAGCACCAATCTCCGTATCGACGGCGACCGACTGTGGGAGAGCCTGATGGAACTCGCCCAGATCGGTGCGACCGAGAAGGGCGGTGTCTGCCGTCTTGCGTTGACCGATCTCGACCGCGAGGGCCGCGACCTCTTTACGCGCTGGGCCAAGGAAGCGGGTTGCGCGGTAACGGTGGATAAGATGGGCAACATCTTCGCGCGTCGCCCTGGCAAGGACGATGCGCTCGCGCCGATCATGATGGGTAGCCATATCGACACGCAGCCGACGGGCGGAAAGTTCGACGGGAACTACGGCGTGCTCGCGGGCCTCGAGGTTCTGCGGACGCTGAACGACTTCAATGTCGAAACCGCGCGCCCTCTCGAAGTCGTGGTGTGGACCAACGAGGAAGGCAGCCGGTTTCAGCCTTCGATGGTGGCCTCGGGCGTGTTCGCAGGCGTGTTCGATCTCGACTACGGCCTGACGCGCGCCGATACCGAAGGCAAGACCATCGGCGACGAACTCAAGCGCATCGGCTATGCGGGCGAAGCGCCGGTGGGCGGACGCGCCGTGGCCGGCTTCTTTGAAGCGCATATCGAGCAAGGGCCGATCCTCGAGGCCGAGGACAAGACCATCGGCGTGGTCGAGGGCGTGCAGGGGATTCGCTGGTATGAATACTATGTTACCGGCCAGGAGGCCCATGCCGGCCCGACGCCGATGAAAGTGCGCAAGGACGCGCTCCAGGGCGCCGCGCGTATGATGACGGAGGCCTACCGGATCGCGAACTCACGTCCGCCCAACGCCTGCGCCACCATCGGCGTGGCCGAGGTGTTCCCCAGCTCCATCAACGTCATTCCCGGCCGCGTGAAGTTCACGGTCGATCTGCGCAACCCGGACGGCGATATCCTGGCCGAGATGGGCCGCGAGATGCAGGCGGCGTGCGAGAAGATCGCGCGGGAATTGGACCTTCAGCTTGAGGTCAAGGAGATCTGGAACAATCCGCCGGTGAAGTTCGCGCCGGACCTGGTGGCGTCTGTCCAAAGCGCGGTGGACAAGCTGGGCTATTCCAACCGGCGCATCATCAGCGGCGCCGGTCACGACGCGGTCAACATCTCGAAGGTCGCGCCGACGGCGATGATTTTCGTGCCGTGCAAGGACGGCATCAGCCACAACGAAATCGAAGACGCCAAGAAAGAGGACATCGCCGCAGGGTGCGATGTCCTCCTTCACGCGGTAGTGGAGCACGCCAACAGGGTGTAGGCCGGACGCCTACTTCGACAGGCCGCCGAACAGCACGTATTTGATCTCAAGGTAGTCGTCGAGGCCGTAGCGCGAGCCTTCGCGGCCGACGCCCGACTGCTTCACGCCGCCGAACGGGGCGACTTCGGTGGAGATCACGCCCTCGTTCACACCGACGATGCCGCTTTCCAGCGCTTCCGCCACGCGCCAGGCGCGGCTCAGGTTCGAGGTGAAGAAGTACGAGGCCAGTCCGAATTCAGATGCGTTCGCCAGCGCGATCGCTTCGGCTTCGTCCTTGAAGCGGTAAAGCGGCGCGACGGGGCCGAACGTCTCTTCGGTGGTGAAACGCATATCCGTTTTGGCGTTCAAGATGACCGTCGGCTCATAGAACAGCCCGCCGAGCGCATGGCGCTTGCCGCCCGTGGCGATGGTCGCGCCCTTTGACTTCGCATCCGCCACATGCGCCTCGACCTTTTCAACGGCGTCCTGGTTGATCAGTGGGCCCAGGTCCGTGCCGGCTTCGGTGCCGGGGGCGACCTTCATTTTCTTCACGGCCTCGACGAGCTTTTCGGCGAAACGGTCGTAGATGCCGTCTTGCACCAAAAGGCGGTTCGCGCACACGCAGGTCTGGCCGACGTTGCGGTACTTCGACGCGATGGCGCCTTTCACGGCGAGGTCCAGGTCGGCGTCGTCGAACACGATCAAGGGGGCGTTGCCGCCCAGTTCCATGCTGACTTTCTTCACCGTGTCGGCGCTCTGGCGCATCAGGATCTTGCCGACTTCGGTCGAGCCGGTGAACGAAATCTTGCGGACGTCGTTGGAGCGCATCAGCGCGCCCACGACGGTCGGTGCGTCGCCGGTGATGACGTTGAAAACGCCCGCGGGCACCCCGGCGCGTTCCGCCAGGTCGGCCAGGGCCAGCGCGGACAACGGCGTTTCTTCCGAGGGTTTCAGGATCATGGTGCAGCCGGCGGCGATGGCGGGACCGGCTTTGCGCGTGATCATGGCGATCGGGAAGTTCCACGGCGTGACGGCGGCGACCACGCCCACGGGCTGCTTCAGGACCACGATGCGCGCGTCGCTGCGGTGCGTCGGGATGACGTCGCCGTACGCGCGGCGGGCTTCCTCGGCGAACCAGCGCAGGAAGTTCGCGCCGTAGATGACTTCGCCTTTGGCTTCCGCCAGCGGTTTGCCCTGTTCGGCGGTCATGAGCTCGGCGAGGAAATCCTTTTCCGCGAGCATCAGGTCGTACCAGCGCATCAGGATATTGGCGCGCTCCAGGGCGGTCTTTTGCGACCAGGGGCCGAACGCCGCGGCGGCTGCGGCGATCGATTTTTCGGTTTCCGCGACGCCCAAGTCCGGCACGCGCGCGATTTCAGCGCCGGTGGCCGGGTTGGTGACAACGATCGTCTTGCCGCTATCGGCGGCGATCCACTGGCCGTTCACGTAGGAGAGGGTTTTCGGCTGCTTATTGTCGCTGTCGCGCATGATGACCGTCCGTTGGAAATGGGCCGTTGGGAAATGGGGATGCGTTTTTAATGGGGCGCGCTCCGACGCAGCGCAAGAGAGTTATCGGGCACGACCTTGTGAGAAACTTTCACGGCGGGCCGTGGCCGTCTCCGGCGCGCGGCCGGGGATGCGGCTGGTACGGGCTCAATTGTGCGCGACTGTGGCCGCTATGCATCACCGGCCGAATCCGGGGCCGAAATGCCTGCTGCCTTTTTGCAGTGCAATAATCCGTGCGGGTGTGACGTCTAATTAGTCACGGAAATTCAATGCTTTAAGTTTGAGCCCTCGATGTAACGTCCTTCACGAGAAAAGACGCTCTGCGCGGAAATTCATCACGGCGCTTGAAATAATCTCATGCCGGCGCTCCGAATAAACTCAATTGCGAAGGTTGGGTGACAGCCGCAGCATGCGCTATACACCGACGCAAGTCGCACCAAAGGGGGGCCTTTGGTGCCAGGGATAGAAGTTCTCGTGGCTTTCAAAAACGCCACTTTCATCAAAAACATGGAGGGGATCCTGAATACCATCTCATCTCGCAGCCGTTTCGGCGCGCGCGCCCTTTTTGCAACCGCCACCAGCGCCGTGGCGTTGCTGGCCTTCTCTCCGGCCTCGGCCCAGGAGCAACTCGCGCAAGGCGCGGCCGTGGTGGACGAAATCGTCGTCACCGGCAGCCGCATCGTCCGTGACGGTTACGAAGCGCCGACCCCGACGACCGTTCTTGGCGCTGAAGCCATCCAGCAGCAGGCCGCCCCGAACGTCATCGACTACCTGACCACCCTGCCGAGCTTCGCGGGCAACTACACCCCGCAGTCGAGCACGCAGAACATCAGCGCGGGCACTGCCGGCACCAGCTCGGTCAACTTGCGCAACCTGGGCGTCGAGCGCACCCTGGTGCTGGTCGACGGCCAGCGTTCCGTGCCCTCGACCGTCAGCGGCCGCGTCGACGTCAACACCATCCCGTCGCAGCTGATCCAGCGCACCGACGTCGTCACCGGCGGCGCCTCGGCGGCCTACGGTTCCGACGCCGTCGCGGGCGTCGTGAACTTCATCCTCGACAAGCGCTACACCGGCGTCGGCGGCGAAGTGTCGGGCGGCATCACCGACTACAGCGACAACGGCAACTGGAAGGTCTCGCTCACCGCCGGCACCCCGTTCGCCAACGACCGCGGTCACTTCACGATCAGCGGCATGGTCAGCCACCAGGACGGGATCCTGATCGCCGACCGTCCGTGGAACGCCAACGGCTATGGCTTCATCACCAACCCGGCCTACGGCACGGGCGCGGGCCAGACCCGCGACGTCCCGCAGCGTCTCCTGCTCACCAACGTCGGTCCGGCGACGGCGGCGAAGGGCGGCATCATCGTGTCCGGTCCGTTGAAGGGCATCGCCTTCGGTCGTGGCGGCACGCCGTATCAGTTCTCGTACGGCGATCTCGTCTCGGGCGGTTTGATGCGCGGCGGCGAATGGAAGGCCCAGGACATCCACATCGATAACGGCCAGTCGATCGAGCCGCGGATGTCGCAGCAGAACGTGTTCTCGCGTCTCAGCTACAACCTCTCGGACAATGTCGAAGTGTACGGCCAGTGGAACTGGTACCACATCGACAACTACTCGAACGGCTACGGCATGGAAGAGTTCGGCGGCCGCAACGTTCCGGTCACCAACGCTTACCTCGATCCGACGCTCTTCGCGCGCGCCACGTCGCTGGGCCTCACCCAGTTGACGATGGGTTCGTCGAACCGCGACATGGGCATGATCGGCCAGGACACCAGCCGCACCACCATCCGTCAGGTGTACGGCCTGAACGGTTCGTTCGACGCGATGGAAACGGAATGGTCGTGGGACGCCTACTTCCAGAACGGCCAGTCGATGAACTCCGAGCGCGCCGTGAACAGCCTCGTGTTCTCGCGCTACGCCAAGGCGTTAAACTCCGTCCGCGGCGCCAACGGCTCCATCGTCTGCGCCGTCAACGCCGACGCTAACCCGGCGAACGACGATCCGGCGTGCGTGCCCTACAACCCGTTCGGCGTGGGCGTGAACAGCGCCGCCGCGCTCGACTATGTGCTCGAGAACGCCTACCGCTATCAGAAGTTCACGCAGAACGTCTTCGCCGCTTCGATCCAGGGCGAGCCGTTCTCCACGTGGGCCGGTCCGGTTTCGCTGGCGTTCGGCGGTGAACACCGCACCGAAAAGTCGACGGGCTTCTCCAGCGCGCTGGATATCGCCGGCGACTTCTTCGGCGGCAACTACCGCGCGACCCTCGGCAAATACAGCGTGACCGAAGGCTTCGTCGAAACCATCGTGCCGTTGGCGCGCGAGCAAGCCTGGGCCGAGAGCCTGGACCTGAACGCCGCCGTGCGCGCCACCGACTACTCCACCTCGGGCTATGTCACGACGTGGAAAGTCGGCGCCACCTACACGCCGGTCCAAGACCTCACCTTCCGCGTGACCCGTTCGCGTGACATCCGCGCGCCGAACATCGGCGATCTGTACAATGCCGGCACGGTCGTGACCGACAACGCGATCGATACCCTCGCGGGCCCGAACAACGGTCAGTCGTTCGCTTACACCGGCGTCAACGCCGGCAACCCGAACCTGAGCCCTGAAAAGGCCGACACCACGGGCGTTGGCGTCGTGTTGCAGCCGTCGTTCCTGGAAGGCTTCCAGGCGTCGGTCGACTACTGGAACATCAACGTGAAAGGCGCGATCACCAACATTTCGGCGCAGCAGACCATCGACCTCTGCGCCCAGGGTAACGCGCAGTTCTGCCAGGCGATCAACAACGGTGGTGCGATCGTGCACGGCAGCAATGCGAACCGCATCCTGCGCGCGCCGTTCAACCTCGCCCAGCAGTTGGTGCGTGGCATGGACTTCGAAGCCAGCTACACCATGCCGCTGACGACGCTCTCGGAAGACCTGGACGGCAGCCTCCGTATCCGCGGTCTTGCGTCTCACTACATCAAGAACCGCCTGGACAACGGTCTGACCCGTCCGATCGACGGCGCCGGTCAGAACTCGACGGCCACCGCCTGGGTTCCGAATTGGCGTTGGCAGACCTCGCTGACCTATGACGCCACCCCGATCGCCTTGACCTTGACGGCGCGCGGCGTCAGCTCGGGCACCTACAACAACGACTTCATCGAGTGTCAGACGGGCTGCCCGGTCTCGGTCGCCCCGAACATCACGGTGAACAACAACCACATCCCGGGCGCGGTTTATTGGGACTTCGCGCTGAACTACGAGATCTTCACCGCGGATGAAGGCGTCGGCAGTGTCGAAACCTTCTTCAACGTGAAGAACATCACCAACAAGGATGCGGTGATGGTCGGCGGCACGGGTAACTTCGCGGCCGATACGGTCACGACCAACCCGTCGCTCTATGACTCCCATGGCCGTACCTACCGCGCGGGCATCCGCTTCCGTATGTAATCGGACGCGACACGTAACGACTGAAAAGGAGGGCGGAAACGCCCTCCTTTTTTGTTTTTATCGCCAAAAATTAATGAGGGGGGATGGCCGAAAAACGCCGTGGCATGGGGCTTTTTGGCGCCCGTTTTAGTTCAATTCAACATTGAGGTGAAAAGCTTTCATAAGCGGACGGGCCGATTAGATCGTATATCTGGGGAGACGGATTTGCCCCGGCGCGCTTGAATCTCGCAGGATTTGCAAAGGCAACTGCGATAGGCGACGGCGCCGAGCGGATGCGGTTCCCTCGACAGGTCGAACGGTCCGCGCGCGGTTTCAGTGTGAGTTTTTTTGTGCCGGACCGTTTTGTCGTTCCGGCAGGGACGTGAGCGATGAGAGACGACGCAAAGGGTTTCGCAACGACGAAGACGTGCGGCGAGGTGCTGGTGGAGTTGTTGGAACTCTACGGCCTCGACACCGTGTTCGGGATTCCCGGGGTTCACACAGTCGAATTCTACCGCGGCCTCAACAATACCAAGCTCCGCCACATCACGCCGCGCCACGAACAGGGCGCGGGTTTCATGGCCGACGGTTACGCCCGCGCGACGGGAAAACCCGCGGCCTGTTTCATCATCACCGGCCCGGGTTTGACCAATATCGCGACGCCGATGGGCCAGGCCTACGCCGATTCCATCCCGATGCTCGTGATCAGTTCCGTGAACTACACATTTGAACTCGGCAAGGGCGAGGGACGTCTGCACGAGTTGCCGTCGCAGCAGAAACTGATGGCGGGCCTGACCGCGTTCAGCCACACGCTGCGGCGTCCGCACGATCTGCCGGGCGTGCTGGCCGAAGCGTTCGCGGTGTTCCGCAGCAAGCGCCCGCGCCCCGTTCATATCGAGATTCCCTTGGATGTGATCGTTGCGGAGGCGTCGCATATCTCGCGTAAGGCGTTGCGCACGCCCGCCCGCGCGAAAGCGAAGGCCGCCAAGATCGCCGAAGCGGCGAAGCTGTTGAAGCAGGCCAAGCGCCCGATGGTGGTGCTGGGCGGCGGCGCGCAGGACGCCCGCGAATCCGCCCGCGTCGTGATCGAACGCTTGGGCGCGGTGACGCTGACGACGGTGAACGGGAAGGGCATTCTTCCGCCGAACCATCCGCTGTCCATCGGCAGCACCATCAGTCTTCCGCTGGTGCTTGAGGAGATGGCGAAAGCCGACGTCGTGCTCGCGGTGGGTACGGAACTGGGCGAGACCGACACCTGGCTGTTCGAGGGCAAGCATCCGCGCTTCGACGGCAAGGTGATCCGTATCGACATCGAATCCGATCAACTCAGCCGCAACGCCTCGCCGGATATCGCCATCCACAGCGATGCCGATCTCGCACTGACGGCGCTGGCCAACGCGCTCGCCACCCACAAACCGGACGCACAAGGCGCCGTCCGCGCCCAGGCGCTGCGCGAGCTGGTGCAGTCCAGCTACACCGCGCCGCAGCGTGCGCATCGGACCGTGATGTCCGCCGTCCAGGAGGCGCTGCCGGACGCGATGATCGTGGGCGACTCGACGCAGCCGATCTATAGCGCGAATCTCTTTTACGAAGCCGAACGCCCGCGCACCTACTTCAATTCCACCACCGGCTACGGCACGCTGGGCTATGCGCTGCCCGCGGCCGTCGGGGCGAAGCTCGCGCAACCCAATCGTCCGTCCGTGGCCGTCATCGGCGACGGCGGGCTCCAATTCACCATCGCGGAACTCGCGACCGCCGTGGAACTGCGTTTGCCGGTCGTGATCCTGGTGTGGAACAACAAGGGCTATTTCGAGATCAAGAAGTACATGGCCGAGCGCAACATCCCGCAAATCGGCGTCGACATCTATACGCCGGACTTTATCGCCATCGCGCGCGGCTTCGGCTGCCGCGCGTTGCGCGCCGAAAGCCTTGCGCATCTCAAGGACCAATTGCGCGCGGCCCAGTCCGTCGACGGTCCCACATTGATCGAGATCGACGAGCCGCAGGCGCTCGGCTGGTAGTGCGTCGCGAAGGCCGGAGACTGGAATGACCGACCCCGTTTTGCTTCAACGCGATCGCAGCCTGTTCATCGGCGGCGCCTGGCGCGCCGCCTCGGGCGGCGAGGCCGTTCCCGTCACGGATCCGTCGACGGGCAAGCGCCTTGCCGATCTGGCCGGTGCGGGCGCGGCCGATGTGCATGCCGCCGTCACCGCGGCGGTCGAAGCGTTCCCCGCCTGGGCCCGGGTGCCGGGCGCCGAGCGGGCGCGTTACCTGCGCGCCATCGCCGACGCCCTCATGGGACGCCGCGAGCCCATCATCGATCTTCTGATGCGCAACAACGGTAAGCCTCGGCGCGAGGCCGAGATCGACGCGTCCGACGCGGTGGCGACCTTCGCCTATTACGCCGACCTGGCCGAGCGCCTCGACCAGCGTCAGGATGCAAATGTGGCGCTGCCCGACCCGGCGCATGCCGGCAAAACGCGCTACGAGCCGCTGGGCCCTGTGGGCATGATCGTGCCGTGGAACTTCCCGATGGTGACCAGCGCGTGGAAGATCGCGCCGGCCCTCGCCGCGGGCTGCACGGTCGTCATCAAGACCTCGTCCTTCACGCCGCTGATCGAGCTGATCTACGGCGACATCGCGGCCGAGATCGGCCTGCCGGCCGGCGTGCTCAATATCCTGACCGGCGGCGGCGATGCCGGCGCGGCTCTCACGGCGGATGCGCGCCTGCGCAAACTTTCCTTCACCGGCAGCAATGCCGTGGGGTCGAAGGTGATGGCGGCCGCCGCGCAACACGTGGTTCCGGTTGCGTTGGAACTCGGTGGAAAATCGCCCATCGTCGTGATGGCGGACGCCCCGGTGGAAGACGCCGTGGACCTCATCATGGGCGGCATTTTCTTCAACGCCGGTCAGATGTGCTCGGCCACCTCTCGCCTCATCATCGACGAACGTATCGCCGACAAGGTGATGACCCGTCTGGTGGAGAAGACCCGCGCCTTGAAGGTGGACTCGCCTTACGCCGACGGGGCCGAGATGGGCCCGATGACCACGGAGAACCAGTACCGCTCCGTCCTGAAAACATTCGCCCGGGCGAAGGCGGAGGGCCTTTCGTGCCTTGTGGGCGGCGAGACCCTGGCGCGCGACGGCTTCTTTATCGCGCCGACGATCTACGACAATGTGCCGGCCGACAATGCGGTTTGGCGCGATGAAATCTTTGGGCCTGTGCTCGCGGTCCGTCGTTTCACGACCGAAGACGAAGCCATTGCGCTCGCCAACGATACCGCCTACGGCCTCGCGGCCTCGGTGATCGGCGGCGATACCGCCGCGGCCGAACGTCTGGCGCGTCGGATCGAAGCCGGTCATATCTGGGTGAACACCCCGCAGGTTCCTTATGTTCAGTCGGCCTGGGGCGGATTCAAAGCGAGCGGGATTGGGCGCGAACTCGGCCCCTGGGGATTGGACGCCTTCCTCGGGGTCAAGCACATCACCGTTCCCGCCGGCAAATAACACATAAGACGAAGGGCCCACGCGGCCAGGAGAACACCATGTCGAAGTCGAATGCAGATCTTTTCGCGCGCCGCCAGAGCGCGGTCCCCAAGGGCGTCGGCAACGCCACCGCCGTCATCGCCGCGCGCGCCGAAAACTCCGAGATTTGGGATGTCGAGGGCAAGCGCTACATCGACTTCGTCGGCGGCATCGGCTCCTTGAATACCGGTCATCGTCACCCGAAGGTGATGAAGGCGGTCCACGACCAGCTTGAGAAGGTCACCCATTCCGCGTTCCAGGTGATGGCCTACGAGCCCTATATCGAACTCGCCGAGCGTTTGAACGCGCTGGCGCCCGTCGACGGGCCGGCCAAGACGATCTTCTTCGCGACCGGCGCGGAAGCGACCGAAAACGCCATCAAGATCGCGCGCGTCGCCACAGGCCGTTCCGCCGTGATCGCGTTCGCCGGCGGCTTCCATGGCCGCACCCTTTTGGCGTCGGCGATGACCGGCAAGGTCGCGCCGTACAAGAAGCACTTCGGCCCGATGCCGGGCGAGATCTACCACGTTCCGTTCCCGGTCGAATCCCGCGGCATCTCGGTCCAGACGTCCCTGGACGCGATCGACCGCCTGTTTTACGCCGACGTCGAGCCGGAACGCGTCGCCGCCATCATCATCGAGCCCGTGCAGGGCGAGGGCGGCTTCTACCCCGCGCCGAAGGAGCTGATGGTCGCGCTGCGCAAGCTGTGCGATCAGCACGGCATCCTACTCATCGCCGACGAAGTGCAGTCCGGCTTCGCGCGCACCGGCAAGATGTTCTGCGTCGAGAACTTCGGCGTGAAACCGGATATGATCACGGTCGCGAAATCCATTTCGGGCGGGTTCCCGCTTTCGGGTGTCATCGGCCGCGCGGCCGTGATGGACGCCTCGCCGCCGGGCGGTCTCGGCGGCACTTTCGGCGGCCCGCCCATCTCCTGCGCGGCCGGGATCGCCGTGCTCGACGTCATCAAGGAAGAGAAGCTGCTCGACCGCGCCAACGAGATCGGCAAGCGCATCAAGGCGAAACTCGAAGCCTTCGAGAAGCGCAACGACCTCTATCCCATCGCCGCGATTCGCGGCCCGGGCGCGATGATCGGCTTCGACATCGTCAAGGCGCGCGGCGGCAACGAGCCCGACGGCGACGGCACCAAGAAGATCGTCGCGAAGGCGCTCGAGGCGGGCTTGCTCCTGCTCACCTGCGGCACCTACGGCAACACCATCCGCGTGCTGGTGCCCCTGACCGCGTCCGACGCCATCATCGACGAAGGCATGGCGCTCATGGAAAAGGCGCTGGCCTACCAGGCGTAACCACCGCACACATAACGATCACACGGGCCGCGACAGCGGCCCGTGTCACATCTTCTCCCTTGCATCCGGGTCTTTCCCACCGCCAGTATCCTTCTTCAGGATAGGGAAGGGAGACGAACCATGATGTCGAAGAAGCGCCGTGCGGCGATGTTGGGTGTGGCGGCCGCTTTTGCCGCCGCCGTTTCGCTTGCTCCGCAGGCGTGGGCCGCCGATCCGGCGCCCGCGGTCGACAACAGCGAGATCGTCAAAATCGAGCTTGAGAAAGCCGCCGCGCAGGCCGCCGCCGCGCGCGCGAGTGTGCTCCTGCGCGATCCCGGCTCGCCCGTGATGGGCAATCCGCAAGGCAACGTCACCCTGGTGAAGTTCACCGACTATCAGTGCAGCTTCTGCAAAGCCGCCGATCCGCGCATCGAGAAGCTGATCGCCGACGATCCGCAGGTGCGCGTTGTAATCAAGGAGTTCCCGGTTCTCGGGCCTGTGTCCATCGTCGCGGCGAAGGCCGCCCTCGCGTCCCAGAAGCAGGGCAAGTATCACGACTATCACAAGGCGATGATGGCCTATCGCGGCAAGCTCACGAACGAGGACATCTTCGCCATGGCGGGCAAGGTCGGCCTGAACGTCGATAAGCTGAAGGCCGACATGGAATCGCCCGAAGTGACCGATCAGATCATCGACACGTTCAACCTCGCGCGGGCCATGAAGATCTCGCTCACGCCTGCTTACGTGGTGAACGCGACCGTCCTGTCGGGCGTATCCGCCAAGACCTCGTCGGCTGCGATCGATTTTCCGAAAGAAATCGCCGCCGCGCGCGCCAAGGCCAACTAAGCGCGTCGTCTAAGCTCATGTAACAAAACGCTTCTTTCTCGTTGCCGGCGCAGGTGGTGCTCGTTATAACTGACTGGTCAGTCATTAATGGGAATCGCCCCTTTGCCGCCGCGTACCCGACGTCCCGAAGCGAGGCCGGATGAGATCCTCGACGCCGCGCTGGCCGTGTTCTCGGAACAAGGTTTTGCTGGCGCGCGCGTGGAAGACGTCGCGGCGCGCGCGGGTTTGTCCAAGGGCGCGGTCTATCTCTACTTCGCGTCAAAGGACGCCATGCTTGAGGCGCTCGTGCGCCGCCTGGCCGACCATGTGGTGGGCGCGGCCGAAACCCTTGTGGATACGACGTCCGGCGACGCCGAGCGGACGTTGCGTTCGCTCCTTACCTTCATGGCGGTCCAGTTGTCCGATCCGCGCGTCTCGGCGGCGCCGCGCATTGTCATCGCCGAGGCCCAGCGGTTTCCGAAAATCGCCGCCCTCTATCGCGATGCGGTCATCGGGCGCGGTCAGCGTCTTCTTGCGCGGCTGATCGATCGCGGCGTCGCTCAAGGCGCGTTCCGCGACGTCGATCGCGCGGTCGCCTTGCGCGCCTGCGCCGGCTCCATGCTCGCGCACATGTTGCTCTCAACCGTATTCGCCGATCCGGATGCGCCGGGACCGTCCCCGGATGTGATCGCGCGCGGCATCGCCGACATGGTTCTCAACGGACTCAAGACGAAAAATGGAGGAGCGCCATGACGCGCATCCCGTTTGTTTTTGCGCTTCTTCTGGTGGCCGCGTGCGGCGACGGCGCGCCTGTCTTGCAAGGCTACGCCGAGGGCGAGTTCGTGATGATCGCGCCGGAAACCAGCGGCCGCATCGCGCGCATGGACGCTGTCGAGGGCTCCTCCGTCCCGGCGGGCGCGGCGCTCTTCGCCTTGGATGCGGCGGCTGAACGATTGACCCTCGATGCCGCGCGGGCACGGGCCGCCGCCGCGACCGCGCGTTTCGATGACGCCACGGCCGGCGGTCGCACGCCCGAAATCGCCGCCGCCCGTGAACAACTCGCCCAGGCGCGCGCGGCGCAGACACGCGCCCGCGCCGACCGTACCCGGGCGCAAGAATTGTTCGAGACCGGCGTCGTTCCGCGCGCGCGCCTCGACGAGGCCGTCGCCGCCGCCGACACGGCGGACGCCCGCGTCTCCGAAGCGCGCGAACGCGTGACCCTCGTTGAACTTCCCGCGCGTGAGAATCAGGTGAAAGCCCTGGCGGCCTCCGTGGACGAGGCCGAGCGGCAAGTCGCCCTCGCCGAAGATGCCCTGCGCCGGCGCACCGTCGCGGCGCCTTCCGCCGGGCGCGTCGAGCGGCTGTTGCGTTACGCGGGCGATGTCGCGGGCCCCGCCGTCCCCGCCGTGCGGTTCCTGCCCGAAGGGCGCGTCGTCGCCGTCGTGTTCATCCCCGCGCCGATCCTGGCCGACGTCCCCGTGGGGACGAAACTCGGCATCGCCTGCGACGGCTGTCCCGAAAACGCCGCCGCGGAAATCGTCTCGGTCGCCGACGAAACCGAGTTCACCCCGCCCATCATCTACTCGGACAGCGAACGCGCGCGCCTTGTCTATCGCGCCGAGGCCCGGTTCACGGGGTTCACGCCGCCGCCCGGCACACCCGTGCGCGCCGAAGTTCAGCGAACCGAGGGCCGCCGTGGAAGTTAACGCGCCGGCCTCCCGCGAGAACGTCATTGACGTCCACGGCCTGACGAAGAAGTTCGGCGAAAAACTTGTCGTCGACAACTTCGCGATCCAGGTGCCGAAGGGCGCGATCTATGGCTTCCTCGGCCCCAACGGATCCGGGAAGACCACCACCATCCGCATGTTGTGCGGCCTCCTGCGTCCCGACGGCGGCGGCGGCACCGCGCTCGGCTACGATATTTTGACCGAAAGCCGGGCCATCAAGATGCGCGTCGGCTACATGACCCAGCGGTTCTCGCTCTACGAGGACATGACCGCGCGGGAGAACCTGACATTCGTTGCACGCCTGCACGATCTTCCGAACAGCACCGTCGAGTCCGCGCTTGAGGAGTATGAACTCGCGCCCCGCGCCAACCAGCTCGCGGGCCAGATGTCGGGCGGATGGAAGCAGCGCCTCGCGTTGGCCGCGGCTTCGCTCCACGAACCCGAACTTCTGTTGCTGGACGAACCCACCGCCGGGGTCGACCCGAAAGCGCGGCGCGACTTCTGGGAACGTATTCGCGGACGCGCGGACAAGGGCGTGTCCGTGCTCGTGTCCACCCACTACATGGACGAAGCCGTGCAGTGTGACTACATCGCCTTCATGGCCTATGGCCGCAAGCTGATCGACGCGCCGTCCGCCGATATCGCGAAGGAGGTCAATCTTCACACCTGGCGCATCGAGGGCCGCGACCTACATGCGCTCTACGAGCGGCTCAAGACTACCGACGGCGTGGAGCAGGTGGCGCGTTTCGGCTCCGCGCTTCATATCAGCGGCCGGAACAAGGAGGCGCTCGACCGGGCCGTCGCGCCGCTCCGCGATCAACCCAACCTTGACGTTGCGCCCGCGAAGACCGGGCTGGAGGAGGCGTTCATCTATCTGATGGGCGGGGCGGAGGACAATTTCCGATGAACGCCGATCTCTTCTCCTTCGCGCGCGTGAAGGCGCTGCTCGCCAAGGAATTCGTGCAGATGCGCCGCGACCGGCTCACGTTCGGGATGATGGTGGGCATTCCCATCATGCAGTTGCTTCTGTTCGGCTACGCCATCAACACCGATCCCCGCAACCTGCCCACGCTGGTCGAGATGGGCGATACCGGCCCCGCCTCGCGCGCCATCGTTCAAGCGATGGAGAACTCGCTCTACTTCGACATCCAGGGCGCGGTCACGCGCGATGAAGCCGAGGACGCCCTGAAAAACGGCAAGGCCGCCTTCGTGCTCACGATCCCCCCGAACTTCGAGCGCGACTTCGCGCGCGGCGATCAGCCTCAACTCCTGCTCGACGCCGATGCGTCGGATCCCGTCGCGGCCGGGGCGGGCACGGGCGCGATCCCGCAGATCGTGCAGCAAGCTCTGAAACCCTATGCCCCGCCCAATACACCGGCGGTCGAGACGGTCGTGCACCGGCGCTACAACGCCGCCAGCCGCACGGCGGTCAACATCGTGCCCGGTCTGCTGGGCGTCATTCTCACCATGACCATGGTGATGATGACCGCCATGGCCATTACGCGCGAAACCGAACGCGGCACACTAGAGACGTTGCTGGCTACGCCGGCCCGTCCGCTGGAAGTGATGGTCGGCAAGATCACGCCTTACATCTTCATCGGCTTCGTTCAGGTGGCGGTGATGTTGCTGGGGGCGAGGTTCCTGTTCGGCGTTCCATTCGCCGGGAACCCGCTCGCCTTCCTTGCGGCGGTCTCCCTGTTCATTCTGGTCAATCTCTCGATTGGGTTCTTCTTCTCGACCATCGCCCGGTCGCAGATGCAGGCAATGCAGATGACCTTTTTCATGTTCCTGCCGTCGATCCTGCTGTCGGGTTTCATGTTCCCGTTCTACGCCATGCCCGGCTGGGCGCAGGCGATCGGCGAAGCGCTGCCCAACACGCACTTCCTGCGCGCCGTGCGCGGGGTCATGCTGAAAGGCGGTGGCTTCTCGGACATCTGGATGAACCTGCTGCCGCTGGTGCTCATCCTGGGCGTCGTGGCGACGCTGGCGCTGAAACGGTATCGGCGGACGCTTGATTAGCGCTTATGGGCGGCGACAAACGCCGCGAAGCCTTCCATATAACCTTTGAGTTGATCGCGGACGGTTTGGTCCTTCAAAGCGCCGTCGGGTGCGAAGACATCTCCCGCGCGCGAAACGGCCATGCGTCCTTCCGACCACAGGAGACAGCCGAGCGTCCGCAGGACCGGCAGCCACGCCGCCTGGCTGTGCAGGGTGCCCCAACCGCCCGGGGTCGCGCCGATCAAGCCCACCGGTTTGCCGCCGAACACACGCTTCATGTCGCCGCCCCGGCTCATGTAATCGATGGCGTTCTTGAACACGCCCGGGATGGAGTTGTTGTATTCCGGCGTAACGATCAACAAACCGTCGGCGGCGGCGACCGCGTCTTTCAGCGCGCGCACGGCGGCCGGAATCCCATTCGCGGCCTCCTCGTCGCCATCGTAAAGAGGAATGCCCCGGATGCTCTCAATCTTGAGTTCGACCACGGCGGGGGTCACGTCCCGCGCGGCGCGCAGGAGGCTCGTGTTGAACGACGCCTTGCGTAAGCTTCCGGAGATTCCGACGATTGTTGTCATTTCATCACACCTTTTCATTTCCCGACCGGCCGGTCGAAGAATACAGTCCGCGCGGATTCATTTCACAGACCCCCGCCGCATGAATTATGCATGGAGACCAAAGCGGCGGAAACGGTTTAGCGCATAGGTGCCCTGACTTGAATTCCCTGTTCAGAGCGCGTGCGTCTCTGCGAAAATGGCCGTGACGCACTTTACGACACGAACCGGGGAGGTTCCCATTCTCGACTTCAATCTGGGTGAAACCGTCGAAGCGATCCGCGAGACGGCCCGCCGCTTTTCCAGCGACAAGATCGAACCCTTGGCCGCGCGCATCGACCGCGAGAACGCCTTCCCGCGGGAACTGTGGAAACCCATGGGCGACCTCGGCCTGCACGGCATCACCGTCCCGGAAGAGGACGGCGGCCTGGGACTGGGGTACCTCGAACACGTGGTCGCGATGGAGGAAGTGAGCCGGGAGTCCGCCTCGGTCGGGCTTTCCTACGGCGCGCACTCCAACCTGTGCATCAATCAGATTCGGCGCTGGGCCAGCCCGGCGCAAAAACAAAAATATCTCCCCAAGCTGATCTCCGGCGAATACGTCGGCGCGCTGGCCATGAGCGAGTCCGGCGCAGGTTCCGACGTGGTCGGCATGAAGCTCCGCGCGGAGAAGAAGGGCGACCGCTACGTCCTCAACGGTACCAAGTTCTGGATCACCAACGCGCCCCATGCCGACGTGCTGGTGGTGTACGCCAAGACGGCGCCGGATCAGGACAGCCGCGGCATCACCGCCTTCCTGATCGAGAAAGACTTCAAGGGTTTCAGCGTGTCGCAGAAGCTCGACAAGATGGGGATGCGCGGCTCCGACACGGGCGAGTTGGTGTTCCAGGACTGCGAAGTCCCGGAAGAGAACATCATGGGCCCGGTGAACGGCGGCGTTGAAGTGCTGATGAGCGGACTGGACTACGAGCGCGCGGTGCTCGCGGGCGGACCGTTGGGCATTATGCAAAAATGCATCGACGTGGTTCTGCCCTATGTGCGCGACCGCAAGCAGTTCGGCAAGCCCATCGGCTCGTTCCAGCTCATCCAGGCGAAGGTCGCCGACATGTATGTCGCGCTCAACTCTGCGCGCGCCTATGTGTATTCGGTCGCGCGCGCCTGCGACGCGGGAAAGACCACCCGCCAGGACGCCGCGGGCGCGATCCTGCTCGCCAGCGAGAACGCCGTGAAGGTGTCGCTGGAAGCGATCCAGGCCCTGGGCGGCGCCGGTTACACCAAGGACTGGCCGGTGGAACGCTGCATGCGCGACGCGAAGCTGTATGACATCGGCGCCGGCACCAACGAGATCCGCCGGTTCCTGATCGGGCGCGAACTCATCGGCGGCTGGCCGTCGAACCGCTAAGAAGGGAACGCGACGTGCCGAAGCTCCAATCGCAGATCAACCCGCAAAGCGAGTTGTTCCAGAAGAACGCCGCGCATAACCGCGCCCTGATCGCGGAATTGCGCGAGCGTACCGAAGCCTTTGCGAAGGGTGGCCCTGAAGACCAGCGCAAGCGCCATGTCGCGCGCGGCAAGCTGCTGGCGCGCGACCGGGTCGAACGCCTGATCGATCCGGGTTCGCCCTTTCTTGAGGTGTCGCCGCTCGCGGCCTTCGGCATGTACAACGGCGACGCGCCCAGCGGCGGCATGATTTCCGGCATCGGCCGCGTGTCGGGCCGCGAGGTGATGATCGTCGCCAACGATCCGACGGTGAAGGGCGGGGCTTACTTCCCCATCACCATCAAGAAGCACCTGCGCGCGCAGGAGATCGCCCAGCAGAACCAGCTGCCGTGCGTCTATCTCGTCGACAGCGGCGGCGCGAACCTGCCGCATCAGGCCGAGGTGTTCCCCGACCGCGACCACTTCGGGCGCATCTTCTTCAATCAGGCGAACATGAGCGCCATGAACATCCCTCAGATCGCCTGCGTGATGGGTTCGTGCACGGCGGGCGGCGCCTACGTGCCGGCCATGAGCGACGAAACCGTGATCGTGCGCAATCAGGGCACCATCTTCCTGGGCGGCCCGCCGCTGGTGAAGGCCGCCACGGGCGAGGTGATCTCGGCCGAGGAGTTGGGCGGCGCCGACACCCACGGCCGCAAGTCGGGCGTGGTCGACTATGTCGCCAACAACGACGAACACGCGCTCGAACTCGTGCGCTCCATCGTCTCCAACCTGAACACCACCAAGAAGGTCGGCCTCGACCTGCGCGATCCGAAGCCGCCGGCCTACGATCCGGCCGAGCTTTATGGGGTCGTACCGACCGACGTGCGTGCGCCCTACGATGTGCGCGAGGTGATCGCGCGCATCGTCGACGGCTCCGAGTTCGACGAGTTCAAGGCGCTTTACGGGACGACCCTGGTGTGCGGCTTCGCCCACATCTGGGGCCAGCCGGTGGCGATCCTCGCCAACAACGGCGTGTTGTTCTCCGAAAGCGCGCTGAAAGGCGCGCACTTCATCGAACTGGCCTGCAAGCGCGGCATTCCGCTCCTGTTCCTGCAAAACATCTCCGGCTTCATGGTCGGGGGCAAGTACGAGGCGGGCGGGATCGCCAAAGACGGCGCGAAGCTCGTCACCGCGGTGGCCTGCGCCCAGGTGCCCAAGTTCACGGTCCTCATCGGGGGCAGCTTCGGCGCCGGCAACTACGGTATGTGCGGGCGCGCCTACAGCCCGCGCCTCCTGTTCACCTGGCCCAACAGCCGTATCTCGGTGATGGGCGGCGAACAGGCCGCCAGCGTGCTCGCCACCATTCGCCGCGACGCCATGGAGGCCAAGGGCGAGACGTGGCCGAAGGACGACGAGGAGGCCTTCAAGACGCCGATCCGCGAGCGTTACGAGAGCGAAGGCAACCCTTACTTCGCGTCCGCCCGCCTGTGGGACGACGGGATCATCGATCCCGCGCAGACCCGCGACGTCCTTGGTCTTGCCATCAGCGCAAGCCTCAATGCGCCCATTCCGCCGACCACCTTCGGCGTCTTTAGGATGTAGGCCCCGCCATGTTGCGCTCCCTTCTTATTGCAAACCGCGGCGAGATCGCCCGCCGTGTCATCCGCACCGCGCGCCGCCTGGGCGTGCGGACCGTCGCCGTCTATTCCGACGCCGACGCGAACGCCCTTCATGTGCGCGAGGCGGACGACGCCGTGCACATCGGTCCGCCCCTGGCCCGCGAAAGCTACCTGGTCCAGCAGAAGATCCTCGACGCCGCCAAAAGCACGGGCGCCGAAGGCATTCACCCCGGTTATGGATTCTTGTCCGAGAACGCGGCCTTCGCCGATGCGGTGAAGGCCGCGGGGCTCATCTGGGTGGGCCCGCCCGCGAAGGCGATCCTGGCCATGGGCCTGAAGGACGCCGCGAAGAAGCTGATGGCCGAGGCGGGCGTGCCGGTGACGCCCGGCTACCTTGGCGAAGACCAAAGCGAGAAGAAACTGGCCAGCGAAGCCGACAAGGTCGGTTACCCCGTGCTCATCAAAGCGGTGGCCGGCGGCGGCGGGAAGGGCATGCGCCGCGTCAACGCGCCCGCGGAGTTCTCGGCCGCTCTTGCCTCGGCCAAACGCGAAGCCGCCGCCTCCTTCGGCGACGACCGCGTCCTGATCGAGAAATACGTCACCCGGCCGCGCCACATCGAAGTCCAGGTGTTCGCCGACCAACTGGGCAACGCCGTCCACCTGTTCGAGCGCGACTGCTCCTTGCAGCGCCGCCATCAGAAGGTGATCGAGGAAGCGCCCGCGCCGGGCATGGATGCGAAAACCCGCGCCGCCGTGTGCGAGGCCGCCGTGAAGGCGGCCAAAGCCATCAACTACGAGGGCGCGGGCACGGTGGAGTTCATCGCCGACGCCTCCGAAGGTTTGCGCGCGGACCGTATCTGGTTCATGGAAATGAACACCCGCCTCCAGGTCGAGCATCCCGTGACGGAAACGATCACCGGGCAAGACCTTGTGGAGTGGCAGTTGCGCGTCGCCTCGGGCGAACCTCTGCCGTTGAAGCAGAGCGACTTGAAGATCACGGGCCACGCCATGGAAGCGCGCCTGTACGCCGAGAATCCGTCGACCGGCTTCCTGCCGTCGACCGGTCCGCTGACGCACTTCCGCATGCCTGAGGATGTGCGCGTCGATAGCGCCGTCGAGGAAGGCGGCGAGGTCAGCCCGTTCTACGATCCCATGATCGCGAAGGTGATCGCGTCCGGCGCCACCCGGGCCGAAGCCGCCGCGCGTCTCGGCGCGGCCTGCGGCGAGGTCGAGGTCTGGCCGGTGCGCACCAACGCGGGCTTCCTGCGCAGGGCGCTCGCCGACGAGGATTTTGTCGCGGGCAAGATCGATACCGCTTTCATCGAGCAGCGCATCGAGCGTCTCGTGCCGAAGGTCCAACCGTCGGCGCGCGTGCTTCAGGCGGCCGCGCGGGCGCGTATCGCCGCCAATCCAGGTTCCGGAGATCCTTCGCCGTGGGCTCAACTGCGGGGCTTCCGCGCGAACGGCCCTGTGCGCATCAACGTTCGCCTGCAAACAACGGCGGAGACGTTTGATGTGGCGGTTGAGGCGCGCGACGCTGCGCTGACCGGTCACCTGGTCGGCGACGACATCGTGGTCTTCGACGGCGGTGACGCCTTCGCGTTCCCGCTCGCGAGCGTGCATGCGGCCGATGCGGGCGGGTCCGGCGGCAGCGGCAGCATCGTCTCGCCGATGCCGGGCCGGATCGTCTCCGTGAAGGTCAAGGAAGGCGACGCCGTGACGAAGGGCCAGCCGCTCCTCATCCTCGAAGCCATGAAGATGGAACACACGCTCACCGCGCCGTTCGACGGTAAGGTGGCGTCCATCGCCGCGGCCGAGGGCGGTCAGGCGGTCGAAGGCGCCGTGCTCGCGCGGATCGAACCCGCCAAATAGTCAGCGCCAGGCAGTCAGTTCCAGCCGGCCGCGAGGCCCAGCACGCCGACGATGATCAGGTAGAGCGCCACGACGTAGTTCAGCAGTCGCGGCACGATCAGGATCAGTATGCCTGCGATCAACGCGACAAGCGGTTGAATCAAAACGATGTTCGCGGTCATGGAAACTCCTCGCGGAAAATGAATACGGTGGCGATCCGTCATGCAACGTAGGGCTGTCCTCAAATGTTGCTTAGGAGATGCGCTCGTTTTATGATTGCGAGTCGCAACAGATCGATGGCCGGGGATTTCAGGTATGGAGCGCGACGAAGCAGCGCGGGCTTTTCTGGCGAAGATCCACAGTCTGGTGACGGACTATCAGACGGGCAACGCTCCGGCGGGGCCTCTTTCGTTTGCCGTGCGGCGCATTTGGGCGGAAGAGCGCGAACGCCGGGCCGGCGGCCCGCTCGATACGGGCATCCTCCGCGCGTTCGCCGCGCGCCAGTACGCCGATATCGATATGTCCTGGCCGATCGACAAGCCGCCGAGCGTACGCATGCTGCAAGGCGCGCTTGAGGAAGTCGTGACCTTGTGCGATGCACCGTAATCTCGCGGATAAGCGGACTCTCCATAGCCCGTTAGTGGAAGTCGCGGCTGTGAAGCCGCATGTCGGTGCTGTCCGCCGCGACCATCCCATAACTGTCCTGGGGCGCGACGGCGATCTCCACGCCGTCCTTGCTCACGCCGAGCAGCATGTCGTTCAGGTCGAACAGCGTATCGGTGACCACATGGATGATCCGGCCCTCCCGTTGGACCCGGCCGCTGCACCCTAAGAGGTCCGCGGTCATGAGGATGCTGCGGAATTTGTCGAACACGTGCGACCAGACGACAAGGTTCCCGGTTCCGGTTTCGTCTTCCAGGGTCACGAAGACAATGCCGCTCGCCGTGCCGGGACGCTGACGCACCAGCACAAGCCCGGCGACGCGGACGCGATCCCCGTCCTTGAGATGCTGAAGATCGGCCAGCGGCCGCCAACGCTGACGGTGCAAAGCGCCCCGCAGGAAGGAAAGGGGATGTGCGCGTAAGGAAAAGGACAGGCTCGCGTAGTCCTCCACCACTTCACCCGCCGGCGTCAGGTTTTTCAAGGCGACCCTCTCCTCCACGATCTCCGGCCGTTGGAATCCTTCGGTCCGGTCCGCCGCGGCAAACAGCGGCAACGGCGCGTCGTTCAGGGCTTTGACGGTCCATAGGGCGTCGCGGCGATTATATCCCAGGGTCGCGAACACATCGGCCTCGGCCATTTTTTCCAACTGCGCCGCCTGCACGCCGGTCCGGCGCCACAGATCCTCGATGCTGACGTAAGGCGTCTCGGGGCAGGCGATCTTCGCCATCTCCTCGTTGCTCGCGCCGGGAATCATGCGGAATCCCAGGCGCACGCCGAAATGATCGTCGCCTTGCGGTTCCAGTGTGCAATCCCACCGGCTCGCATTCACGTCGATCGGCAGCACGCGCACATGATGATCGATGGCGTCTCGGATCAGCTGCGCGGGCGCATAGAACCCCATGGGTTGGGCGTTCAGGATCGCGCACAGAAAGACGTCGGGATGGCGGCATTTCACCCACGACGACGCATAGACCAGAAGCGCGAAGGACGCCGCGTGACTTTCCGGGAAACCATAGGTGCCGAACCCCTCGATCTGGTTGAAGCAGCGCGTGGCGAAATCGAGTTCGTATCCGTTCTCGATCATCCCTTTGGTGAAACGTTCGCGGAATTTATGGATGGTGCCGTCGTTGCGGAAGGTGGCCATGGCGCGCCGCAACTTGTCGGCTTCGCCGGGCGTGAACTTGGCGGCGACAATGGCGATCTGCATGGCTTGTTCCTGAAACAAAGGAACACCCAGCGTTTTCTCCAGCACCCCTCGCAGTTCTTCGGAAGGGAAGTTGACCTCTTCTTCTTTGGCGCGCCGGCGCAAGTAAGGATGCACCATGTCACCCTGGATCGGACCGGGCCGCACGATGGCCACCTCGATCACCAGGTCATACAGTTTGCGCGGTTTGAGGCGCGGCAGCATGCTCATCTGCGCGCGGCTTTCCACCTGGAACACCCCAATGCTGTCGGCCTTGCACAGCATGTCGTACACGGCGGGGTCTTCCGGGGGCAGGCTTGCGAGGGTGTAGGGCCGATCCTTGTGATCGCGCAAAAGATCGAAGGCCCGGCGCAGGCAGCCCAACATGCCTAAGCCCAGCACATCGACCTTCATCATGGACAGGAGGTCGATATCGTCCTTGTCCCATTCAATGACGGTGCGGTCCTCCATCGTCGCGTTCTCGATGGGTACAAGATCGTCAAGCCGGTCCTGGGTGATGACGAACCCGCCGGGGTGTTGCGACAGATGGCGCGGGAATCCGGTGATCTCTTTTGAAAGCGCCAGCAACCGGTTCAATCGCCAGTCGGTGGGATCGAGCCCGAGATTGCGCGCCTGGGAGGCCGGGACGCCGTCCTCGCTCCACCCCCACACCGACTTCGCGAGCACGGCGGCTGTGTCCTCGGGCAGTCCCAGCGCCTTGGCCACTTCGCGCACCGCGCGGCGGCTGCGGTAATGGATCACCGTCGCCGTCAAGGCGGCGCGTTCGCGGCCATAGGTTTCGTAAATCCATTGGATCACTTCCTCGCGCCGTTCATGCTCGAAGTCCACGTCGATGTCCGGCGGCTCGCCGCGGTCGGCGCTCACAAACCGCTCGAACAAGAGGTTGTGTTTATCGGGGTCGATCTCGGTGATGCCGAGGCAGTAACACACCGCAGAATTGGCGGCGCTGCCGCGGCCCTGACAGAGAATCTCGCGTGAACGCGCGAAGGTCACGATGCGCCACACGGTCAGGAAGTAAGGCGCGTAACCCAACGTCTTGATGATCGCGAGTTCGTAATCGATCTTTGTTTTGACCTTGCCGGGCACACCTCGTGGATAGCGGACGGCGGCCCCGTCCCAAGTCTGTTTCTCCAGGCCCTCCTGCGCGGTCAGGCCGGGGAACAGTTTTTCATCCGGATACTGGTACTTGATGTCCTTGAGTGAGAAGGCGCAGCGTTCGGCGATCTCCGCCGTGCGTTCCACCGCTTCGGGATGGAGCTTGAACAGCCGCGCCATTTCCTGCGGCGGTTTGTAATGCCGGTCGGCGGACCATTCGCGCTCATGGCCCAGGGTGTCGACCGTGCGGCCCAGGCGGATGCACGTCAGCACATCCTGCAGCATGCGCCTGTCTGGCTCGTGATACAGGATATCGTTGGTGGCGACGGTGGGGGTGCGTGTTGCGGCGGCCAGGGCGGCCAGATCCGAAAGACGCTGCTGCTCGTTGGGCCGGAAACGGCGCGTCAGCGCCATGTAGGACCGATCGCGAAAGTCGCTGCGCAGCTTTTCCAGCAGCCCGCGCAAAGGCGCGCTTACGGTGTCGCCCAACGCAATGAGGATCTGCCCTTCACCGTATTCCAGCACATCGTCATAGGTGAGATGACACTGGCCTTTCTTGGCGCGGCGTTTGCCTAGCGTCAGCATCCGCACCAGCCGGCTATAGGCGGCGCGGTCTTGCGGATAACACAACAGGCTTGCGCCGTCGGTCAGGTCCAGGCGGCACCCGGTCACCAGTCTGATGTTGTGCTGCTCGGCCGCGTGATACGCCTTGACGATCCCGGCCAACGTATTGCGGTCGCTGATGGCGACCGTCTTGTGGCCAAGCGCTGCGGCTGCCGCCACCATCTCGCGCGGATGCGATGCGCCGCGCAGGAAGGAGTAGTTGGTGGTGACCTGAAGGTCCACGTAGGTCATGCGAACACACCATGCATGTACCACCGGTACCGGTTCTCGGCGGTCAGGCGCGTATCGCGGTACAGCCAGAAACGTTCGCCATGTTCATCCTCGACGCGGAAGTAATCGCGCACTTCCGCGACCTCCCGATGATCGTGCCACCATTCGCCGAACACGCGCTCCGGTCCGTCGGCGCGTTTGATCAGGCGGGCTTCGCCGCGCCAGGTGAACTTGGCGGGCGGATGATCGGGCATCAGCGCCATGACCTCCACGGGTTCGGGCGGCGCGAACAACCGCACAGGTCGCGGTAAATGCGCGGGCCACGCGGCCGTGGGCGACGTTACCGGGTCGGCGCGTTTTTCCGCGCGCTCCGGGATATGGCTCGCGTGGGCGGCCACCCGATAGATATTGCGGGCGCCGATTTGATTGGAGAGGGAGTCGATCAGGTCGCTTAAGTCGTGTGCGCTGTCCGGTCCGTTCTGCGCGTCGATTTGCTGCGGAACAAGCGGTTCCACCCGCCATGCGGTCAGGACGATGCTCTCAATGCCGAACCCGGGATCGACGGTTTCGATTTTGCCGTTCAGCAATTTCTCGAAATGCGCGGGATCGCGTGACGGCCGCGCGAGGCCAAGGCGGAGGGTTTCCACCCTGTTGTCCGTGCGGAAAAACAAAAGGTCCAGTTTACGCGCGCCTTCCTGGTTTTTTTCCAGTTCGGCGCATAAGGGCGGCGTCAAAAGGCCGATCGCGCGCTTCAGGTCGTCGGCGGTTCCAATGGGTTCGGCGAAGGCCAGCCGTTTGCGTTTCGCCAAAGGCGGCAGCACCGCCTCGATGGCTTCCGGCGCGCTCCCCAGCGCCTGATCCAGGCGCACGAGGACGTCCTTCCCGAAACGGCGCGGCAATGTGGCGCGCGGGATGCGCCGCAGATCGGCGATGGTTTTAAGCCCGACGCGCCACAAGCCGCGCGCCGTTTTCAGATCGAGGCGCAAGGCCGTGACGGGCAAGGGGTTCACATCCGCGGGCGCATCGGACACGCACAATGGATTTGGACTGAAGTGCGACAAAGCCCAGGCCGCGCCGGGCGTCGCCGCCATGGCGAGGCGCGCGGTCAATCCATGGGGCTCCAAGGCGCTTTGAATGGTGCGCAGCATCGCGTGTTCGCCGCCGAACAGATGCGCGGCGCCTGTCGCATCGATCCAGAGGCTGTCCGGCGCGCACGGAGAGACCAGCGGGCTGTAACGCAGGCACCAGGCGGCCAGCCGGTCGAGCGCGCGCGCATCCTCGATGGGCTGTGCCGGCAGGGCCACCAAGTCCGGTTGCACCGCGCGCGCATGGGCCAGCGCCAGGCCCGGCGTGATGCCGTCCGCGGCGGCGGCGGCGTTCACCGCCAGCACCAGGCGTTGCTGGTCTTCCAGATTGGCGATGACGATGGATTTATCCGGCGGCGCGGAACCGTGCAGCCGGCGCAGTCTCAATTCCATCGGCCAATGCGGAAGGAAGATGCAGATAACCCTGCGCATCGGGGACTTCCACGTTCCAAATTCCAGTGCATCCGCTGCGCGCGCGCAGCAGCTCAAGCGTCCAGCGCCCCCGGCCCGACTGCGGGATCGGATGCGGCGACGAGGGGGCCGCGCTCACCCGCCAGCGGCTCGCCGCCGCGATCGGCTCCAGCGCGCTGTCCTTGCCCGGCCGCCGGCGCAACACGAAGGCCAGAGCCGCGCCGCTTTCCGCCGCCAACTGCAAACGCCGGCTGGTGGTCAGGGTCAGGCGCGGCGTTTCGCCGATCACGCAGCCCAGGGCGGGATGCCGCAGCGCTTCTTCCATCACCGCCAGCACATCTTTCTCGGCGCGCGCGCGCACCACCAGCAGACGCGACGCGGGCAATCCCACCTGCGCGAGGCCGGGGGCATAGACATCGGGCGAGGTGGCGCACCACAGGACGGGACGCCCCAGCCGTCCGGCGGCGGCGGCGGCAAAGGCGCTGGCGGCCGCGAAACCGGCTGGCCCCGCGCTGTTCACCTCATGCAGGGCCGCGACCGGCAGTCCGCCCTCGGGCCAGAGGCTGTCGAGGGCCGGGATGCCAAAAGCCAAGGCGGCCGGGCCGCCGGTCCGGCGAACACCCTCCAGCCGCTCAAGGCGGTGGATGTGAGCCCGTAAGTCCTTGAGAACGGCAGTTTTCCTGCCCGCGTCCATGACAGTGATCCATTTTTATTCCTTTGGTTTGTTCTAGTTTTGTTCTCAATGCGCGCAGAGTCAAGCGAACCTTCCAAAGGCCTGCAAATGCTGGAACTTCCGGGGGCAGGAGCCGTTGCCTTGAACAGTCTCAGCGCCTTCAGGAGTCTCCCCATGCCTCGCGGCGACAAATCCGCCTACACCGACAAACAAAAACGCCAGGCCGCGCACATCGAGGAAGGCTACGAGAAGGAAGGCGTCCGTCACGAAGAAGCCGAGGCCCGCGCCTGGGCCACGGTCAACAAGATGAGCGGCGGCGGAAAGAAAAGCGGTTCGGGCCGTGGCAAGGCGGTGAATAAGGAACCGGCGCGCAAAGGCGGGCGCAAGGGCGCGGCCGCCCGAAAGAAAGCGGCCAAAAAGACGGTGAAGAAGAAAACTGCTAAGAAGTCCGCTCGCAAGAATTCCACGCGCCAAACCTCCACCCGCCAAACCTCCACCCGCAAACGAGCATCCCGATAACCAGCGGCCTCAAATACGGTCCTTTCTCACCCGCCACGACGATCCATCTGTGCATCGACATGCAACGGATGTTCGCGCCCGATGGCGTTTGGCCCGTCCTCTGGATGACGGCTGCGCTGCCTTGCATCACCGTGATCGCCGAGGCCGCCGCGGCGCAGACGATCTTCACCCGCTTCATGCCGCCGGAACGCCCCGAACAGAGGCCCGGCGCATGGCGGCGGTATTACGAGAACTGGCGCGAGGTGACGCGCGAGCGGATCCACCCCGACCTCCTTGATCTCATGCCGACCCTCGCGCGGCTGACACCGCCCGCGCGGGTCGTCGATAAGCCGGGCTACTCCGCCTTTTCCAATCCCGCGCTGCGCGAGGAACTCAACGCAAGCGGTGCCGACACGCTCATCGTTTCGGGCGGCGAAACCGATGTTTGCGTGCTCGCGACCGTGATGAGCGCGGTGGATCTCGGCTACCGCGTGATCCTGCCCATGGATGCGGTCTGCAGTTCGTCGGATGCGGGCCACGACAGTTTGATGGCGCTGTATGAAAGCCGCTTCACCTATCAGATCGAAACGGTGGATACCGAAACCGTCCTGCGCGGATGGCAGGGAAGGACCGCGCCCCCTGCTTTAAAACTGTGACGCCTTAAAGCTGTGACCGGAAGCTGATCGCGATCCGCTCAAGGATGCGTTTGGTGAAATGCCGGTGCGCCCACCGCCGGGCGGCGATCTTGCGCGACTGCGCGAAATCGCGTTCGACATGTTCCATCTGGACGCGCGCGAACGCCTCGCTGAAGATATTCAGATTCGCCTCGTCGTTCAGGCGGAACGACCGGTCATCGAAGTTGCACGATCCCACCGACGCCCAGCGGCCGTCCACGACGATGACCTTGCAGTGGATCATGGTGGGTTCGTATTCGTTGATCTCGATGCCCGCTTTCAAAAGCTGCGCGTAAAGCGCCTGCGACGCCCATCGTCCGACTTTCGCGTCCGTATGCCGGCTGGGCACCAGCACGCGCACGCGCACGCCGCGTTTGCGCGCCGCGATCAAGGTCTGGATCGTCAGTTCGTCCGGCACGAAATACGAGTTCTCGATATCGATGGTCTTTGTCGCCGCGGTGATCGCAAGCAGCACCATGAGATGCAGGCTCGAACTGCCGCCCTCCGGCGAGCTCGAGAACATCTGGGCATCCATGTCGCCTGTGGGATGCAGTGTCGGGAAATAGTCGTCGCCGTGGAGGACTTCGCCTGTGGCTTTGATCCAGTTGTCGATGAACACCGATTGCATCTGGGCGACGACCGGGCCCGTCACTTCATAATGAGTGTCGCGCCAATGTTTGGGGTCTTGCCCGTCGCCGGTCCATTCGGTGCCGACCCCGACGCCGCCGGTGAACCCCTTGAGGCCGTCGACGATCAGAAGTTTGCGATGGGTGCGGTTGTTGATGCGCCGCCAGTTGTACCAACTGAGTTCATGGTAGATGCGCACCTGGGCGCCGGCTTTTTTTGTCGCCTCCAGAAGCCCCTGGTCCATCGTGCGCGAACCGATCCAGTCGAGCAGGATGTGCACGCGCACGCCGCGCCGCGCGGCGTCGGTCAGCGCCGTGCAGAATTGTCCGCCGATCTCGTCGCGGAAAATGAAGGATTCAAAGGTGATGCTGGTGTGGGCCGATCGAATGGCCTCCAGCATGGCGGGGAAGGTGCCGTCGCCGTTCATCAGGATGCGCACGTGATTCCCGGGCAGGATGGACGGGCCGAGCAACACGCCGAGGGCGCGCCGGAAATCGATATCGGCGCTGGTGTAGAGCTTTTTGGGCTTCCGCCGCAGACGCTTTTCCGCCGTGACGATGTTCGCGCCGATAAAAATCGCGAACGCGAGGATCGGCAGAAGGAGGATAATCCAGACGAAGGAAATCATGAGGTCGGACAACCGGACAGGGGCGTCTGCGCCACGGATGGCGTGTAGGTGATGAGTCATAACAACTGCGCGGTGCGGAAGTTCCTTCCGGCTGTTCCGGGACAAAATCGCGTGGCGCGCGTTTTACGCCGGACGAACGCATGACGGGACGACGGGACGGCGTGACGAACGAAAAAGAGAAACCGGAGGGCAAGTGGGGGCAGGCTCTCAAGAAATTCTCGATCTTTGTTCCGATCGTGATGCTGCCGGTGGGCTGCTGGCTGGGCTACCGCGCGTTTGAGGGCCGCCCATTTTCCGAAATTCTCGGCGCGATCGGCGATATTCCCGGGATCCAGCTCATCCTTGCCTTCGCGTGCGCGGGCGCCAGTTACATCTGTTTGAGCGGATTCGACGCCCTTGCCGTCCATTACGTCGGGCGGCCGCTCGCCTATTGGAAGATCGCGCTGACGTCCTTTGTCAGCCTCTCCATCGGGCACAATGTCGGTGTCGCGGCCCTCAGCAGTGGCGCGATCCGTTATCGCTTTTATTCCGGCTTCGGCCTCAGCGCGGGCGACGTCGGAAAGATCATCCTGTTTTGCGGCCTGACGGTTGGTCTGGGGCTGATGACCCTGGGCGGGCTTGTCTTGATCCTGCGTCCTACGCTTGAACTTGGGACGTTCGCGCTCTCACCGGCGATGGCCCGCGCCGCTGGTACGCTTTGTCTTGCGCTGTCATGCGCGTATGTCGTTTTGGCGTGGCGGCGCAAAGACCCCGTGACCGTCCGCGGCCACACCTTCCGCTTGCCCGGCGCCCGCATGGCGGCGGCGCAAGTCGCGCTGGGCACGGTGAACTTCGCTTTCGTGGCCGCGACGCTGCATCAGTTGCTCGCGGGCGCGGCGTCGTTACCCGATACCGTGTCGGCTTACGTGCTGGCCAACGTCACGGGGCTGGTGAGCCACGTGCCGGGCGGGCTCGGGGTGCTGGAGTTCGTCATCTCGTCGCTGATATCGCAAGGCAATGTGATCGGCGCGCTGCTCGCCTTCCGGATCGTTTATTTTCTGGTCCCCCTCATGTGCGGCATCACGCTTCTGGTGGTCAGCGAATTTGTCCGGTGGCGAAAGCGCTGAAGCCGCGCGCCCTGCGCGGTTGAGGGCCCTCAAAGGGGGGATTCTCCGGCGGCCCCCTGAGCATCTCACCCACCCCCAAAACCCTCGCGCGAAAACGCTATTGCATATCACTCGCAATATATTTATGCCTACCTGCATATAATTCTTAATATCACTCGATCTATTTGCCTGGGGGTATGTATGTCACTTCGGTCTTCCATCCTGATTCGGCCCACGTTGCTGGCCGCGACGATGCTCACCGCGCCCGCGGCCGTTTGGGCGCAAACCGACACAAGCGCTGCGGGGACGGTTGAAGAGATCATCGTGACCGGCAAATTCCAGAACTCGTTGGCGAACCGCCTGCCCATCACGCCGCAAGAACTGCCGTTCTCCCTCAATGTCATCGATCGCTCCGCCATGGAGGAGCGCGGAGTCGTCAATCCGCTGGATATTCTTGAAACCGTTCCGAACGTCGTTCGCCGGCAGACGCAATTGCTTCCGGGCAGTGGGTCATATTTCATCCGGGGTCTCTATGCCTCGGTGTTGACGAACAACCGGCCTGAGAACGACAGCCGTGGGGCGGGGCGGCGCGACATATCCCACATCGAACGATTTGAAGTCGTGAAAGGACCGGCTTCAATCCTTCTGGGCCCCGTCATTCCCGGCGGCGTGATCAACCAAATCACCAAATCTCCGCAGGACAACGACTTCATCAATCTGTCCGCGCGTGGCGGCAGTTACGGCACCTATCGCCTTGAGGCCGACGCGAATGCGGCGGCGCTTTTCGGTTCGGACATCCTCAGCGGCAGAATCACACTCGCTTTCGAGGATCAGCGCAGCCCTCAAGACCCGGAGAAGACCGAAACCTTTTCAATACGGCCGGTCCTCGAATCCAATTTCAGCGATCGCACCCGGATGCAGACCTCGCTGGCCTATACCAAGCGAGACGGCGTCCCCGGCTCGGCGTTTCCGGCGAACTCCGACGGGTCTCTCCCGGCGACGTTCACGGCGAAAACCTTTCTCGGCGTTCCGGCCAAACAGGGCGGCGAGGACACGTATGTCGACGCCGAATTGCAGCATGAATTCCTGGACAGCCTGAAGCTTGTCGTTCGCGGCAGTTATCAGAAGTCGACCTTCGACTATCAAACCAGTCAGGGCGCGGAAAACTACGTAGGGGGCCGAGGCTTCGGACCGGGCGACACGATGGCCTACGTTTATTATTCGCACGGCTCGCGAGATACGGAAGTCGCTTACGGCGATGTTCAGCTTGTCGGCGGGTTCGACGCCTTCGGACAGCGCCAGGACTGGGTTGTCGGCGCGACGGCGCAGCGCACCAAGTTCGACAGCCTCTGGGCCTTTGGCGGCGCCCTCGGCGTCGTGGATATCAACAATATCGGCGCGGCGGTTTATGGCGTTCCCGACTTCACCATCCCTTTGCTGCCCTTTTCCGTTTCCAAGGACCGACTCAACTCCATCTATGCCGAGACAAGCTTGCGGCCCATGGAGCGCCTGACGATTATGGCGGGCGCACGTTATGACGATTACAAAGTGACCAACCGGCGCACGAACGTTACGACACCGTCCGATGACTTCACGTTCCGGATCGGCGGCAGCTACGAACTGATCGCCGGTCTCAATGCCTACGCCAGTTACGCGGAAAGCTTCATTCCGCAAAACGGGACGACTCGCGCTGGGACGCCCATCGACCCGGAAAGTGCGACGAACTACGAGATCGGCCTCAAGGGCGGACTGTGGGACAATGCGGTGACGCTGACCGCGGCGGCGTTCGCGCTGACCCGGCAAAATGTCGCGACCGCCGATCCGAACAATGTGCCGGGGCAGCCCGCTTACGTCATCGCGACCGGCGAGCAGGAGCACAAAGGCTTCGAGGTCAGCGCCAACTGGAAAGTGACGTCGGCTCTCAGCGTCGATGCGGCGTATGGTTACGTCGACGCCGAAATCACAAAAGTCATCAACGCGAACGCCGGGCAGGGCGTCGGCGATCCGGTCGAACTCGTGCCGCACCATACGGTGAGTGTGTTCGGCTCCTACGAGGTGCAGATGGGGGCGCTGGAAGGCCTTCGGCTGGGGCTCGGCGCGCGCAGCATCTCCAAGCGCCCGGCGCCCCGGTTCCGTGTCACCTACGAAGGATACACGCTGGCCGACGCGATGGTCTCTTATCCGGTTTCGGAAAAGATCAGCGTGCAGGTGAACGTGCTCAATCTGTTCAACGAGAAGTACCGCGAAAGCGTGGGTTACGCGAACGGGACGCCCGCCACCGGACATCGCTTCGGTAATCCGCGTTCGGCCTACCTTACGGTCCGCGCGAACTTCTAGCGGTCATGTCCGCCGCCGGTAAGGAACTCTACGACAAAGGCGTCGCCTGCGAAAAAGCGGGCGACGCCGTTGGCGCGTTTGAGGCGTATCGGTTATCGGCCAAGGCCGATCCGCGCGCCGCCGCGCCGTACGTGGGGCTGGCGGGCATCCTCAGTCGTAATCATCAGCGCGCCGAAGCCGTCGCCTGCCTTGAGCGGGCGGTTGGCTGTGACCCAAAAAACGCGCCGATCCGCGTCTTGCTGGGACGGACGCTTGCACAGGACGGTAAACTCGACGAGGCCAAGCGGCAGTTTGAAGCCGCGTTGGAATTCGACGAGCACGCCGATGGCGCCGCGGTCGGCCTCGGCGCGCTGTTCGAGGATTTAGGTGATCGCGCGGCGGCGGCGGGGACCTATCGTAGACTTCTGGCCGCGAAGCCGTTTCACGCGGAAGCGCTCGCCGGTCTTCTGAGCGTCGCCGAGGGCGATGCGCTTGAGATCGCAATCGGCAACGCCCGAGACTGTGTGCGCGTGGCGCCTGATTCCGATGCGGCGCTCGTCGGCTATGCGCTTGGAAAAGCGCTGGCGCGTCTCGGCAGGCATGATGAGGCCTTCGCCGCATGGGCCGCCGCCAACGCGGCGCGCAGGCGTACGGCGGACCCGTTCGATCGCAAAGAATTTGACGCGCGGATCGACCGGCTCATCGAAATATTCTCGCAGGCCTTCTTCGATGCGCGGCGCGGATGGGGTGTTCCGTCCGCGCGCCCCGTATTCATTATCGGCCTGCCGCGCTCCGGCACGACCCTCACCGAACAAATTCTTGCGGGCCACGAACATGTGCATGGTGCGGGCGAATTGGATGTGCTGACCGATATGGCGACGGGCACGTCGGACCGCCTGGGCCGCGCTGACCCACCCTGGCCGGAAACGGCCTTGGAATTGAAGTCCGATCATATTGCAGCCATCGCGACCGATCATCTCGATAGGTTGAACGCGTTTTCGCCGCGTGAAGCGATGCGGGTCATCGACAAGCAGCCGCTCAATTTCTGGCATCTCGGTCTTGTCGCGCTTGCGTTCCCGAACGCCCAAATCATTCATTGCACGCGTGATATCCGCGATTGCGGGCTTTCCATCTTCGCCGAGGACTTCACGTCAGCGCAGCGCTGGGCGACGGATCTCGACGATATTGTTCACTATTGGCGGGGATATCGGCGATTGATGCAACACTGGGCGGCCGTAAGCGGATTGCGGATGATCGACATCCGTTATGAGGATCTTGTGACGGACCTGGAAGACCAAGCCAAGCGTCTGCTCGATTTTCTCACCTTGCCCTGGGACCCGTCCGTCCTTCGCTTTCACGAGCAGGACCGCGCCGTGCAGACGCCGAGCCGCTGGCAGGTCCGCAAGCCTCTCTATAGCTCGTCGCATGGCCGCTGGCGCGCCTATGAGCGCCACCTTGCCCCGTTGACGGTGGCGCATGACTAGAACAAGGAACGGATTCCGCATCACCGCGCGCATACTGGCCGCTCTCGTCGGGGCCTATGCCGTGACGGCGGGCGCGACGGCGCTGATCGCCGTTGTTCTGGTTCTCTACACCGATGCTTCACGGCCGGACGCGCTGATCGTCGGCAGTATGTTCGGCTACGTGCTGTACGCCGTTCTGATGCTCTGGTGCTTTGCTGAACGTAGGTTGACGCGGGTTTGGCTCCTGCTCGTGGGAGCCGCGGTCGCAACCCACGCGCTCGCGATGTGGATCGAACCCGCGCTGCCGGTCATAGGAGCGACGCCATGAGCGCGCCTGCTAACCCCGATGATCCTGGCGGCCTCCGGCTTGCCCTGAACTGGTTCCACACCTGGTTCGGGCTGTTCGTCGGCGCCCTGTTGTTTGTGATCTTCTGGACCGGCACGCTCGCGGTGTTCGACCGGGAGATTGATCGGTGGATGATGCCGGCCACCCGGAGCGCCGAAGTCTCCACCGTGAGCCCGGACCGCCTCTTCGCGGCGGCGCAGGCGTTCGCGCCGGAGGCGCGAAGCTGGAGCCTCACCTTACCCGACGAACGTACGCCCTTCGCGCAAATCTCAGCGCAGCTCGACGGCGGGGCCTTCCTTAACCGCTATGTCGATCCGGCTACGCTGGAGGTGTTGCCCGACCAAGGCACATTAGGCGGCGAGAGGTTCTTCTATCCCTATCACTTCACCTTGAATATCGAGGCCTACCGTATCGGACTGGTCCTGTGTGCGCTCGCGGCGGTGATCATGGTGGCGTTGTGCATTTCCGGCGTCATCATTCATCGCAATATCTTCGTCGATTTCTTTACATTGCGCATTGTGCGCAAGGCGCAGCGCACCACGCTCGACCTGCACAATATCTCGGCCGTATTTGCGTTGCCTTTCCACTTGATGATCGCTTTCACCGGCGTTGCGATCTTCACCTTCACCTATCTGCCGAGCGCGCAGGTGATTGTCTTCGCGAATGATCCGGCTTCGGCGAGCGGCGGTTGGTTCAGCCGTCCGGCGGCGGGCAAACCCGGTGCGCCGTTGGTCTCGCTGGACGCGCTTCGCGATACGGCTGCGACCCACTGGCAAGGCGACGTCCCGAAGGTGTTGCGCGTGGTTCATCCCGGCGACGCCAACGCCTATGTCGAGTTCCAGCGGCCGAGCGGCGACACCATTTCCTATCGCAGCGGTACGCGGTCGTGGTTCGACGGCGCGAGCGGCGAATTCCTCGCGGCGACGCCCTATACCCGAAGCACCAAGGCCTATGAATTTCTCTACGGCATACATCTCGTCCAGTTCGATCACTGGCCGCTGCGCTGGCTCTACTTCCTGTCGGGTCTCGCCGGCTGCATTTTGATCGCCACAGGGCTGTTGTTCTGGGTGCAGTCGCGGCGCAAACGGCACGAGAAGTCGGGCTTGCGCGGTGTCCGTCTCACGGAAGCCGCATCGGTCGGCGTCACGACCGGCTTGGTGATCGCGTCGCTGGCTTTTCTTATCGTCAATCGTCTGTTGCCGCTGGGTCTCGACGGCCGGGCGGAGACCGAAGTGTGGGCGTTCCACCTCGTCTGGATCCTCACCGCTGTGCACGCCTTCGTTCGCGGCCGCGCCGCCTGGGCCGAACAATCCTGGATCATTGCGGCCGGCGCGATAGTGGCTGTGCTGCTCAATGCCGTCACCACCGACGACGCCCTGCCGGCGGCGATCATGAACGGGCAGTGGCAGATCGCCGGGACCGACTTGGTACTGCTCGCGGGCGCGGGCATCGCGATCCTCGCGGCGATAAAGTTCGGGCGCGTGGCCAAACAGCGGCCGTCCGTTTCGCAACACGCGGGATGAGACGATGACGGGTGTGCTGCTCATCATTGCGACGGGAATATTGGCGGCGTTCGGCTTCGCGCTGATCGCCTTCAGCCAGAAACAGCACTGGCGTCTCGTCAGTGCTTCCGACGCCGTCCGCCCGGCAGCGGCCTTGCGTCTCGGTGGCTCATTGTTGATCGCTCTCGCGGCGCTGCCCGTCGTGCTGCACGACGGTTTGGCCTTCGGTTTTCTGCTGTGGGCGTCGATGCTGACGGTCTCCGCCTTTCTGGTCGTGCTCGGATTGACGAGATTGCGACGGCGTGAGGGTCGACAGCGCGAAAGCGAATGACGACGAAACGTGATTTCGTATCGCTGCTTGCTTGGCGTCGAAAAAGCGTGACGAAAAATCCCGACTATGCGCAGCATATCCGCGCCGCATACCGCCTGCGGTCCTGCGAAGCTCCGCGACAGCGGAGCGAAGCAGGATTGACATAGTGAATCACGACCATCGAGAACGCCCGGACCACGGCGGCGCATGCGAACCTATGCCGCGTTTACCAAGTGTCGCCCAGTGTCGCCCAGTGTCGCCCGCGCTTGTTTTCGGCCCATGTGCTTGGCGCGCTTCACGAATTCGGAAAGTGTCGCCTGTCGCCTAGTGTCGCCCCAAAAAACCGGCGCGGCAGGGTGCGCGAAGTCAACGTGCGGTGAGGCGCCCAGATCTCAAGCCGTAACCGCTTTGCGCGCCAGGGCCTTCAACTGCGTGGCGGCTTTGGTGTAGCCGCCGTCGCCCCCGTCGATGAAATGCACGTGCTCGTTCTGCGTCGGCGATGTGACGAAGCAGGTCATGACGGCGTGGTCGGCGAGGTGCATTCCGTACTGCAAGTCGCCGCGGGCCTGACGTTCCTCCATGAATGCGCGCACGGCCGCAATGCGGTCTTCCGGGCAATCGAACACCAGGGCGAGGGCGATGCCGGAGCGCGCGAAGTCCACGGCGTTTTCGGTAATTTCGCGCATGTAGCGGCTCGGTTTCCATCCGGCGAGCGTGATATCGAATTTGTAGAAGAACGACAGCAAAAGGGATTTGAACGCGATCCATGCGACTTGAAGGCCGAGCGAGCGGCCCTGCCGGATGGCTTTCGCCTCGCGCAAGGTTCCCTTCGCCGGCCACTTGTTGCGCAGCGCGCCGAACGAGGCCGCTTTCAAGGCGTCGACCCCGGTGAGTTTGTGCAAGGAGGCGTGCAGTTCGCCGTGGTCGCCGCCCCGGATCACAAGCGACACCATCTTGCCGCGTTGGGATCGGAGCGGTTCCCACCGACAAGACAGGCCGGTGAGGTCCGGCGGCGCGCCGTCGTCCTCGTCGTCACGGATCATGGCGAGGTCGGTCAGGGTTGCGTCGCGGCCGCGCGCCTTCACGGCGAGTTCAAGTTCTTCGACCCCGTTTCCGAGGAACACCGCATAGGCGTTGCCCGGCGAGGGTTCGTACCGGCCCACCAGCACGTCGCAACCGCGCTCGCTCATGGCCCGCACGGGGACGATGCCGACGCGAAGGTCCAATTGGAATTCGCGTTTGGCGAAGGTGCGGGTGCGGGCCAGCATCTTGCGCGCCTCTCCCGCGAAGTCCGGCGGGATCAGAGCCACCGCGCCGTCCCCGCCGAACTGATAGGGGATCGTGCCGCACAGATTGCTTAAGGCCGAGATCATCGCGGCGGCGGCGAAGTTGACGTCCGAATGGCGGCCGGAGTCCACGGCCGCGGTCGAACCCTTGATATCGGAGCAGGCGATATACCAGTCGTCCGGGGCCTGCGCGTAGAGGCTGGCCTCAAAAGCCGACGCCGCCGTCGGCATCGGCGTCAACCCCTCATAGAAACCGTGCGTTACGCGGCTATTCATGTCGATGGACTTCCGCTTTGCCCGCGCCCTGTTTAGCATGCCGGCAATGATGCTGGGAGCGTGCGTGCGTTCTTTCCTGACTGCGCTGGTGTTTTTCCTATTCGCGGCTGCGCCCGCGGCGGCGGACGGCTTTGCCCGCGAGGCGCTGGTCCTCGAAGACCGCTGGGCGTTCACCAAATATGAAATGACCGATAAGGCGCAGCGCCTTCAGAACGTCCAGGCGCTGCATCTGGAAGCCGACGCCCTGGTCAGCCGCTATCCGGATCGGGCGGAGCCGCTGGTGTGGCGGGCGGTCATCTATATCCTTGAAGCCGAGGTGCACAGCAGCGGGTCGTCGCTGCGGCCGCTGCGCAATGCGCGGGAGACCTTGCTCGCCGCCGCCAAAATCGACTCGACGGTCATGAACGGCGCCGTGCACGCCAATCTCGGCTCGCTCTATTACGAAGTTCCGGGATGGCCTATCGCCTTCGGCGACAATGATAAGGCCGAGGAACACTTACGCATCGCCCTGGTCCTCGATCCCGAGGGCCGGGAGTCGAACTACTTCTTCGGCGACTTCCTGCTTCAGCGCCGGCGGCCGCAAGACGCCATCCCCTATCTTGAAAAGGCCCTGGCCGTGCCGGTCAGCGTGGAGCATGCGCGCGCCGACAAGGGGCGGCATGGCGAAGTGGTGGCGGCTTATGAGAAGGCGAAAGCGCGGCTCGCGCGCTAGCTTGCCTTGCGCTGCTTATAGCGCGCCAGAAGCTGCTCGAAGCTCTTATGCAGCGCTTCCGTGATCGTCGGGTTGTTCTCGAGCGTGCCGAGCAGAAGGGCGGTGGCTTCCAGGGTTGAAAGCGCCTCGCGGCGCGCTTCCCGGCGCAGGTTGCCGTATCGTGACGGACGCGCCGGCTTCAAGGCGATGCGGCGGACCTTGAGCAGCCACGGATTGCGCCACCATAGGGCCTTGGCCTGCGCCCAAGTTCCGTCCAGCACGATCACGCCTTGTAAGTGCGCAAGGGCCTCGTCCTGGTCCGGTGTTGGATCGCCCTTGCGATTGAGCGCAACGACCGCGCGTCCCGCCGGGAACTTCGCGACCTGCGCGGACCCCAGATACAGGACCGCCCAGCGTTTCGGGTCGGCGGCCTTTCCCAAGGCTTTCGCGAGGCTCGGCCACGATAGGCCGACCTTCACCGCGCCGCGCCGGAAGTGAAGCGCGGTCAACCGCGCGGTGCCCAGGTCGACGTCCTGTTCCTGCGGATGCTGGAGGATCAGGAGTTCGATCTTGTTATCGATCGGCGCGACGCCTTCGCAAACGCAAAGGATGCCGGTCTTGCCGCAGCGCGCGCAGGGGGCGTCCGCGGGTCCGGTCTCGTTTTTGCTCTCGTTCTCGCTCCCGTTCTCTTTCATGGGGAGGGCGGCTAACGCGCGTTCAGGATATTGGAGGGGGAGAACTGGTCGGTGAGCACGCGGGTGTTCTTGTCCCAGTCGCGGTCGCGCGATGCAAGGTCCAGCAACCATTCCGGCTCGAACCCGCGCGCCTCGAAGGCCGCGGCGAATGTCTTGGCGTTGGCCTCCAGCGCGGCGCGGTCCGCAAGGCCGTTTGGTTGCGCCCAGATGATCCGATTGCCGAGCTTGAGATTGTAAAACGGCCCGAAGACGGATTCGAACGTCACCGATTCATAGGGATAGAGGCGGCTGCTCGAGAAGGTGTTCGCGGCCACGACGCCGTCCGGCGTCAGGATGCTTTTCACTTCCTTCAGAAATTCTTGGGTCGACAGGTGTTCGGGGATGTAGTCGTCGGCGAAGGCGTCGAGCATCACGATGTCATAGCGTGTTCCGGCTTTCATGGCTTTCTTCACGAACACACGTCCGTCTTCCTCCGTCACGCGCAGCTTGTCGTCGCGTTTGAAGTTGAAGAACTTCTCGGCGACGCGGGTCACCGCGGGATCGATCTCGACCGCGTCGATCTCGAGGTCCGGGAATATCTGGCGCAGCGCCATGGGCAGCGTGCCGCCGCCCAGCCCGATGATGAGGACGCGCTTGGGGTCAGGCTTCACGAGCAAAGACCCCAGCATCATGCGCGTGTACGGAAACACCAGGTAGTCCGGCATGTTGGTGCGCATGCAGGTTTGGCGCTCGGTCGCGATCGCCCGGCGGAACGTCAGGCAGCGCAGATCGTTGTCCTCGACCACGAACAGGTTTCGGTAGATCGACCGTTCGGAATGAATTTGCGCGGCGACGGCGGGCAGGCCGCTCGAAAGCCCGCACAGAAGTGCGAGCGTGAAGCCCAGGCGGCGCGGCAAGCTCATGTCAGACCTTTTTACGTGTGAGAAGAAACGCTGTGAGCGCGACGGCCTCCGTGATCCCGAAGAGGATCAGGAGGATATGGTCGACCTCGAATATAAGTACAAAATAGAACGATGTCAGAAGTGTGCCCGCGGCGCTCGCGAAAGTGGAGATAAAGTACTGCAGACCCGCGTAAAAGCCCGCGTCGCGCGCGTCCTCCACCAGAAGGCGTACCGCGTAGGGCGTTACCATCCCGCTGATCACGGCGGGCGCGAAGAACAGGACCATGCAGGCCGCCAGCGAGCCGAGGCGCGGATCCTGGGTGATCTCGAAAATCCCATCCAAAACAGGGATTTCAAAGAAAAGCACCGGCAGGATCAAAGCGCCGGCCACGGCGTGGATAAGGCACAGCCGCGCCAGGGTGGGCTGGCGCATGGAAAGGCGCCCGCCGATGAGATAGCCCAGGGACAGGGCCACCATGAAAACGCTGATAATCGCGCCCCAGACATAGATGCTGCTGCCGAACGTGGGCGCGAGAATCCGCCCACTCAGCATCTCGAAACCCATGAATTGAAAGCCGGACCAGCAGCTTATCGTAAGGACTGCAATGCGTTGCATGGGGACATACTGCTTGAGTAAATCATTGGTTTCAAAGTAAATTGCGCAACACGCGCGGGTATCCAGAGGGCGGTTGGGGCCTTGGGGACCGGACGTCCGCGAAGGGTTCGACTTGGCCGCCCGGCGGCCAGGGTATAATTAACCGTCCCAATGACCGGTCCGAGAGGCGTTTCCCACATGAAGGTGTTACTGGCACAACCCCGGGGCTTTTGCGCTGGTGTCGTGCGCGCCGTCGATATCGTTGAACTGGCGCTCAAAAAATTCGGGGCGCCGGTCTATGTCCGGCATGAGATCGTCCACAACAAACGCGTTGTCGAAGACCTGCGCGCCAAGGGCGCGGTTTTTGTCGACGAGATCGCCGACATTCCCGCCGGCGCCGTGACCGTTTTTTCCGCGCACGGAGTCTCCCGCGCGGTCGTGAAGGACGCGCAAGGCCGCAATCTCGACATCCTGGATGCGACCTGCCCGCTGGTGGCCAAGGTCCACGCGCAGGGACAGCGCTACTCAAAGACAGGTTATGAGGTCGTGCTCATCGGCCATGCGGGCCATATCGAGGTCGAGGGCACGCTCGGTCAGATCGACGGCAAGGTTCATCTTGTCGGCACGGTCGAGGAAGCTACGCAACTTCAGGTGTCCGAGGGCACGAAGCTTTCTTATGTCACCCAGACCACCCTTTCCGTGGACGATACGCGCGACATCATCTCCGTCCTGACGCAGCGGTTCCCGGACATCCAGGGCCCGGACGTGAAAGACATCTGTTACGCGACGCAGAACCGTCAACAGGCTGTGCGCGACCTCGCGCGCAGGGCCGACGTCATCCTCGTACTGGGCGCGAAGAACAGCTCCAATTCAAATCGCCTGAAGGAAATCGGCGACGGCATGAACAAGCCGAGTTACCTGATCGACGACGCGACGATGCTCGATCCCAAGTGGATCGAAGGCAAGGGCGTGGTCGGCATCACGGCCGGGGCCTCGGCGCCGGAAGCGCTGGTGGACGAGTTGATCGCCCGCCTGCGCACCTTGGGCGAGGTCGAGGTTGAACTCCTCGACGGCGTTACCGAGAACATCGTGTTTAAACTTCCGCAGCAACTGCGGGACATGGCGATCGCGTCGTAGGAGAGTCTCTTGGGCGTTCCGTTGATCCAGGCCGCGCGCGTCGGCGCATATATCCTCAAGCAGAAGCTGCGGGGCAATAAGCGCTATCCGCTTGTGCTCATGCTCGAACCCTTGTTCCGCTGCAATCTCGCCTGCGCGGGCTGCGGCAAGATCGATTATCCGGACTCCATCCTGAACCGGCGTCTTTCGCCGGCGGAATGCTTCCAGGCGGCCGAAGAATGCGGCGCGCCGGTCGTCTCGATCCCCGGCGGCGAGCCGCTCCTGCATAAGGAGATCAAGGAAATCGTCGAAGGTCTCGTCGCGCGCAAGAAGTTCGTCTACCTCTGCACCAACGCGCTGCTTCTGAAAAAGAAGCTCGATCAGTTCACGCCGAGCCCGTATCTCACCTTCTCCGTGCACTTGGATGGCCTGAAGGACGAGCACGATCACGCCGTGTCGCAGGAAGGGGTGTTCGATCGCGCGGTGGAAGCGATCAAGGAAGCCGTCGCCCGCGGCTTCCGCGTGACGGTCAATTGCACGCTCTTCAACTCGAACGCCGTTCCGGAACGCGTGGCCGCGTTCTTCGATTATGTGGCGACGCTGGGTGTCGAAGGCGTCACGGTTTCGCCGGGTTACGCCTACGAGCGCGCGCCGGTGCAGGATCACTTCCTGTCGCGCCGTCAGACCAAGGAACTCTTCCGTACCATCTTCCGCATGGGCAAGAGCCGCGGTGCGAAGTGGAAGTTCAATCAGTCAAGCATGTATCTCGATTTCCTTGCGGGCAATCAGACTTACGAGTGCACGCCGTGGGGCAATCCGACGCGCAACGTCTTCGGCTGGCAGCGTCCCTGCTATCTGGTCGGCGAAGGTTACGCGAAGACCTTCACCGAGCTCATGGAAACCACCGCCTGGGACCAGTACGGCGTCGGCAAATACGAGAAGTGCGCGAACTGCATGGTCCACTGCGGGTTCGAGCCGACCTCCGTCGTCGATACCGTCAATCGTCCGCTGAAGGCGCTTCAGGTCTTTTTGAAGGGTGTGGATACGGAACGTCCGATGGCGCCCGAAATCCCGCTCGAAGGCCAACGCCCCGCGCAATACATCTTTGAAAAGCAGGTGCAGACCCTGGTGCAGGATTTGCCCGACGAGCCGCGCCGCGCGAAAGTCGGCTAGCGGCCCGTGGATATCGCGACGGATCCTGAAGCCGTTTTCGCGGTCGCCATGCGGCTGCATAAGGAAGGGCGGCTTGGCGACGCGGCGGAATTGTACGACCGCCTGTTGAGCCGCTACGCCACCCATGTCGACACGCTGCAATTCCGCGGCCTGATCGACATGCACGAAGGTCGCTTCATAGCGGCCCTCGCGTACTTCGAGCGTATTCTCGCCGTCGCCCCCGATAACGCGACCGCCTGGGCGAACCGCGCCGCCGCCCTGAACGGTGCCGGACGCTATGAAGAGGCGCGCCGGAGCTCCGAGAAAGCGCTGGCTCTTGGCGCGGCATCGCCCGGTCCCTTCGCCAACCTTGCGACCGCGTTGACGCGCGGCGGCCGTCATGCGGACGCCGTGGAGGCCAGCGACCGCGCCCTGGCCTTGGGGCTGGAAGACGTTCAGCTGCACAGCGCCCGCGCCGAAGCTCTGAAGGCCCTCGGACGCGACGCCGAGGCGGCCGCAGCCTTGCAACGCATGCACGAGCTGCAGCCCGACGTCGAGGGCCTCGTCGCCAATGCCGCGGTGTTGATCCACGATAAAACCCCGCTTCAGGCGATCGCGCTCTGCGATCAGGCGCTGGCCCTCGATCCTCAATCCATCGATGCGCTTTTGACGCGCGCGCGCGCGCTTCAGGCGCTGGACCGGTATCAGGAAGCCATCGCGGATTGCGACCGCGCGATGGACGTCAACCCGGACGAGGCGAAGGTTTATGCGCAGCGCGGCCTGATCTTCAAATCCGCCAAGCAGCCCGAGCGGGCGCTCGCGGATTTCGAGGGTGCCCTGGAGCTCGATCCGGATATGGACCTCATTCCCGGAGAAAGCGTCTTCCTCAGCCTCCAGGCGGCGGAGTGGGACGGATTTGAAGCCAAGGTCGCGAATTTATTGTCCGCCATCGATGCGGGCAAATATGCCGCCCAACCGTTTGTTACGACCGCGTTGCCGGCGTCGCCCGTGCAGCATCTCAAGGCGGCGGCCCGCTATTTTGCCTTCGACCATCCGGAACCCGGTCCGCCGGTGAAACTGACGGGCGCGTTCGGCGACAAGATTCGCATCGGGTACTTCTCCTCGGATTTGCACGAACACCCGGTCGGTCAGCTGATCGTCGGCCTTCTGGAGGCGCACGACCGTTCACGGTTCGAGATTGTCGCGTTTGCGTTTGGCGGGCTTCACGAAGGTCCGACGCGCGAGCGCATCGCGCGCGCGTGCGACGAATTCATCAATGTCAGCGACAAGTCGCCTGAGGAGATCGCGGCGCTGGCGCGCGAAAAGCGTATTCACATCGCGGTGGATCTGAACGGCTATACGGCCTTCTCGCGGCCGGCGATATTCGCCGCCGGCGCCGCGCCGGTGCAGGTGAATTATCTCGGGTATCCCGGCACGCTGGGCGGCGACGTTTACCACTACATCGTCGGCGATCGCTTCGTGACGCCTCCCGAGCACTATGACGGATTCGCCGAGCGCGTCGTGACCATGCCGCACGCCTACCTGGTCACGAACGACATTAAGCGCCACGTTCCGCCGCGCCTTTCGACGCGCCGCGAGCTTGGGGCGCCCGAAATAGGATTTATCTTCGCGTGCTTCAACGCGTCGTTCAAAATCACGCCGGATGTTTTCGACGTCTGGATGCGCCTTTTGGCGGCGGTCGACGGCAGTGTGCTCTGGCTGAACGACGCGGGGCCGACGGCGAAGCGTAATCTCCGTCGCGAGGCCAAGGAGCGCGGTGTGGCGCCCGAGCGCCTGATTTTCGCCCCCCGCACGCCGGGCCTTGAGTATCTGGCGCGCTATAAGGTCGCCGACCTGTTCCTCGACACCTTCTATTACAACGCGCACGCGACGGGCAGCGAAGCCTTGATGATGGGGCTTCCGGTTGTGACCCGGATCGGCCCGGCGTTCGCGGGCCGTGTCGGCGCCAGCCTTCTGACCACGCTCGGGCTTCCGGAACTGATCGGCGCCGATAGCGCCGCATATGAACGGATTGCGCTCAACCTTGCGCGCGACCCGGCGGCGCTTGCCCGCGTGCGCGATCGACTGACGCGCAACGTGGCGGCTAGCCCGCTGTTCGACACGAAAGGCTACACGCGCCATCTCGAGGCGGCCTATCACGAGATGTGGCGCCGCAATCAGCAGGGGCTCGCGCCCGATCACATCGTGGTGGGCGGCTAACCGGCCGCGAAAAAGACGTTTGGCGCGCCGATCTTGGCGATCTCGCGCAGGGCCCGACGCGCGCGTCCCGTGCTACGGCCCAGGTGGATCAAGGCGGGGATCTGTCCCGGACGGCGCAGAACGCGTCCCAATGTCTCGCCAAGTTTCAATGCGCCGTCCGGCGTCATGGCGTGCAACGCGATGTCCGGTAGGCTTTCGTCCCACGTATCGGCGATCACACGAAGGGCGGTGAACGGCAGGCCGGCCGCCTGGGCCGCCTCGGCGACGCCGTAGCTTTCCATATCCGCCGCCAGCGCACCCGTGACGGTATACAGGCGCGCTTTGTCGTCGCGGTGGGCGATGATGTCCGGCGCGTGCGCGATGCCGCCTTGCGCGGTTGGAAACGCGGGGTGCAGGGCGTCCTCCAGGCGGGTCGCCCACGCGAGGTCGCAAGCGAGGGGAGGGAGATGTTCCGCGACGACGGCGGTGGCAACGACGACGGTCGCGCTGCCGTGGGCGGGCGAAAGTCCGCCCGCGATTCCGAAACTCAGGAGTGCGTCCACACCGCCGGCGATCAGCGCTTCGCCGGCTCGCCGCGCACGCGCGCGGCCGAGCCCGGTTCCCACCGCGACGCGATCGGCGAACCCGCCGGCGCGCGCCCGCGATCTGACGGCGGCGGCTTCAAATTCCAGGCCTGTCACGATACCGACGCGTATCACCGCACCCTCCTCAAGACGGGGGATTAGCGCAGAATTACGCCGTCAGATCAATAGCTTGGCCGATTCCTTGAAAGCGCCGCAATCCGACCACGCGCGCGCCACCCCCGGTTCTTACCTTTCCCCCATGACGAGAAGGAGATCGAATATGCGTACTTTCCTCGCCGTGGCGGCGGTATCCGCCATCCTCGCGGGTTGCGCCAGTGGCGCGAGCTACGAGCCCATTGGCCCGCAAGCGTCCATTCCGTTCGCCGATCACGGCAATATCCGCGACTTCCATGCGGTGAACGACGACACGGTGTATCTGCAGGCGCGGAATCGCCAGTGGTACCGCGCCGACCTGATTGGCCCGTGCATGGGCTTGCCGTATGCGATCGGCATCGGTGTCGATGCGCGCCCGACGGGTACGCTTGATCGCTTCGGCACCATCCTTGTCGATGGCGAGCGTTGCAAAATCGGGTCGCTGACGCCGTCCGAATCGCCGCGTCAGCATTCGTAACCGGCTACATGCCGGTACGGACCTGCTTCGTGTTGCTGATCTTGAGGTCGCGATACCGGGCCAGCGCCCATAGCGGGAAGATCGCGGCATAGCCGTGATAGCGCAGATAAAAGACGCGCGGGAATCCGACGGCCGTGTACCAGGGTTCGACCCACCGGCCGTCGGGTTCCCGCGGCGCGTTCGCGATGAAGGCCATGCCGCGCTTCACAGCCGCATGATCCACCTCGCCGGCGGCCATGAGCGCGAGCGTCGCCCACGCCGTCTGTGACGGCGTGCTTTCCTTGCACTCGTAGCGGCGCTCTTTCCAATAGGTGGCGCCGTCCTCGCCCCACCCGCCGTCCGCGTTTTGATGCGCGATCAGCCAGTCGACGGCGCGGCGGATATAAGGGGCCCGCATATCCTCGCCGGCCGCGTTCAAGGCGCACAGGACCGACCAGGTTCCGTAGATGTAGTTGGTGCCCCAGCGCCCGAACCAACTTCCATCTGTTTCCTGCTCGGCTTTTAGGTACGCGATGCCGCGCGCCATCGTGGGGTGCGTGGGCTCATATCCAATTTGGGCGAGAAAACTGATGCAGCGCGCCGAGACATCGGCTGTCGGCGGATCCAGTAGCGCGCCGTGGTCGGCGAACGGGATGTTGTTCAAGTAGGCGTCATTGTTGTCGATATCGAACGCGCCCCAGCCGCCGTTGGTGCTCTGCATGCCGACGATCCATTCGGCGGCGCGCGAAATCGCCTCGGCATGCTTGCCGGGATCGGCCCTGTGCAACGCCATCGCCACGACCGCGGTATCGTCCACGTCGGGATAGTGTGCGTTGTTGTATTGGAAAGCCCATCCGCCCGGCCGCAAGCCTGGCCGTTTGATTTCCCAGTCGCCGACGACATCGAGGATCTGGCGTTCGCGCAGCCAGTCGCAACTGGCGGCGACGGACGCCTCGTTTCCACCGGTCTCCATCATCGCCTGTACCGCGAGGCCGGTGTCCCAGATCGGCGAGACGCAAGGCTGGCAGAACATCTTGCCTTCACCCGGCGTCAGTAATTTCTTGATGGATCGCTTGGCCGTAACGAGGTCGGGATGGTCTTTCGGATACCCCATCGCTTCCATCGCCATGACGGCGTTGGCCATCGCGGGGTAAATCGCGCCGAGGCCATCCTCGCCGTTCAAGCGTGGCGTAAAGAATTCCACGGCCTTACGGATGGCGCGCGCGCGCATCGCCTTGGGAAACAGCGGTTCGACGACACGCAAGACCTTATCGATCCATAAGAAGACATCGGCGCCCCGGCTGCCGGTGGGATTGAAGAGATATTTTTTGATTTGATCGGGCGGCGTTCGGAACAGTTCCTGGACCCGGACGCGCTTCGGATTGATCGCGCGGGGTTTGAGAGCCGCGAGGATCAGCAGCGGCGCGATGACCGTGCGCGACCAGTAAGAGAACCGATAGATGGTGACCGGAAACCAGCGGGGAACCAGCATCAATTCCACCGGCATGACGGGCACGGCGCGCCACGGCACTTCGCCGAATAGGGCAAGCGCATAGCGGGTGAAGACGTTGGCGGTCTCCGCGCCCCCGCGGGCGAGAACAGCGTCGCGCGCGCGGCGCATATGCGGAGCCTCGATGTCGTCGCCGACCAGCTTCAAGGCATAGTACGCCTTGACCGTGGCGCTCATGTCGAAATCACCCTTGTAGAACAGGGGCCATCCGCCGTGCTCGCCCTGGATGCCGCGGATATAGTCCGCGAGTTGTGCTTCGACCTCGGGCTCCCGCTCGTCGAGATAGTGGTTGAGCATGATGTATTCGGAGGGAATCGTCGCGTCCGCCTCCAGGTCGAAGACCCAATGCCCGTCCGGCTTTTGGCGCGCCTTCATGGCGCCGACCGCCTCGTCGATCACGCGGTCGAGGGTTGTCGGTTCAAGCCAAGGTTCGGTGTTCGCCACGTCGATATTCATGCTCTCACGCAGCCCTGTTCCGCTGCGTACCTTTTTGTTTGCACACCGCGTCGGCGGCCGTCACGCCGGAGCGTATCGCGCCTTCGATGGTCGCGGGAAGTCCTGTAGCGGTCCAGTCCCCGGCAAGCAAGAGATTGGAAAAGCCTGTTACAGTCTGCGGGCGGCGGGTAATCGCGGCTGGCGTTTGCGCGAATGTCGCGCGCTTTTCCTTGATCACACGGACCCGCGGTTCGGCGGCTTCCACATCCCCTAGCGCCATGCGGACGTCATGCCAGCAGCGTGTGGCGATAAGGTCGGCGTCGTCATCCGTGACGCTGCCGGCCGCGCTGATTGTGACGGAGGCCATATCTCCGCGCAGGAAAATCCATTGCGCGAGCCCGCCGACGACGCCGATCACTTTTGTCTCGCCCGCGCGCGTCGCCGCTCGCGGCAACCGGTAGTGGACGTTCACGATCGTTTCGCCGGGCGGCGGAACGTCGAGGTTGGGAAGCAGGGTCTCGGCGACCCACGGCGGCGTCGCCAGGATCACAACATCGTCCGGCGTAAGAACTTCGTCGCCGCTATCGCTCTGAATGGCGGCGACGCGCCGGTTGTCGAGGGTCAGCGCCCGAATGCGTTCGCCCAGCCGGATTTCGCCGCCATGAGCCGCGAGGTAGGCTAAAGCCGGATCGACCAGTGCGGCGGCAAGGCTCTCGCGTGCAACCAAGGGGCGGCAAGCGTTCGCGCCCTTGAGGAATGTTTCTGTGAGTACGGGGCGCATCAGGATGGCGGCTGCTCGGTCCGGCGCTGTATTGAGCGCGGCGACGGTCAGCGGTTCCCAAAAGTTGCGATAGAGCGTCGTGCCGGGCGGGATGATGTCGGTGACCGTCTGATGCGGTTGCGCTTGAAGAAGCTGCAAAGCCGACAGGTAGGACGCCGCCGTCGTGCCTGGAACGCGGCGCTTGGCGTCCAGGAGCCACCACGGGATCGAGCCACGGTTCGGCCGCAGAGTCCATTGCGCGCCCGTCGCGACGTCGAGGAATGGGTATGCCGCGTCGTTGGGGCCTGTGACGTGGTCCCGTGCGTCGATCACGTCGAGATAGGCCATCGCGGCGCGGTTGCCGCTCATCAGTAGATGATTGCCGTTGTCGATCACGCAATCGAGATGCGGATCGTGGTAGGATCGGCATCGTCCGCCGGCCCGTGGAGCAGCTTCATAGAGCCGCACCGCCATACCTTGTTGGGCCAGCCGCACGGCCGCGGACAATCCGGCGAGACCCGCGCCGATGATGTGGATGCGCATCTTCTAAAACAACCCGTAATGCAGCGCGATCCACAGTTTCTCGATCTTCGCGCGTGCGCGGGCAAGACCGGTGCGCGGTGGCAGCGGCCGCCATTGATTGGCGCGCAAGCGGTCCAGGTGACGCCGGTAAACCATCATCATCACGACGGCGGGTCGCATCTTCGCGCGGTCGCAGAGCGCGAGCGCCGCCTCGGCTTCGGCGAAAGCCTGTTGCGCCATTTCGCCGACAGACGCGAGCACGTTTGGAAGGCGCGGGTCTTGCGCAACGGCGGACGGCGTAAGGCCCATGAGCCCTTCACGCGCAAGAATCTCGCGCGGGAGATAAAGGCGTCCGATAGCGGCGTCTTCTTCCACGTCGCGCAGGATATTGGTCAACTGAAGCGCGCGGCCGAGCGCGTCGGCGACCTTCTGCCCCGCTTGCGCCTCGCCGAAAACATGAACGCACAAACGTCCAACAGCGCTGGCGACGCAATCGCAGTAGAAATCCAGTTCGCTTTGAGACGGCGCGACGACCGGGCCGCGCACATCCATTTCCATGCCTTCGATGACGGCGATGAAATCCTTGCGTTGCAAATCGTAGCTTTGAAGCGCGGCCGCCAATACGCGGGTTACAGAATCCGAGGGCTGGCCCGCGAACAGGTCGTCGACCTTCCGCCGCCAGTCGTTCAAGGCCGCGATCTTGCCGTTCGGATCGAGATCGCCGTCGGCGATGTCGTCCACTTCACGGCAGAAGGCATAGATGGCGAACAGCGTTTCACGCTTTCGCGCCGGCATGAAACGCATCGCCCAATAAAAAGAGGATCCGGCCGCCTGGACGCGCGCGCGGATGTCGTCGAGATCGGCCGATCCACTGTGCGTGGGGGCGGTGTGGGCTTGGACGAAACCCATGGCGGCTCAGAGCGACCGGCGACGGCCGACCACTTCCATGTCCTGATCGTCCCACCCTTTGCCAAGGGCGGTGACGGCGGTCGCAAGGATATCGCGCGCGCTCAAGCCGGCTTCATCGTACTGTTCTTCCGGCTTGCCCTGCCAAACGAAGGTGTCGGGAAGGGTCATGGTCCGAACCTTAAGTCCGCTATCGAGCACACCGCGCGCCGCGAGGAGATTCAGAACGCGCGCCCCGAAACCTCCGGCCGCGCCTTCTTCCAGCGTGACGAGAACTTCGTGATGACTCGCGAGCTGCAGGATCAGGTCTTCATCCAAGGGTTTCGCGAACCGGGCGTCGGCGACGGTAACGCTAAGGCCGCGTGCCGCGAGATCGTCGGCGGCGCGCAAGGCATCCTGCAGGCGTCCGCCCAGCGATAACAGCGCAATCGTCCCGCCCTGGCGCAGGATGCGGCCCTTGCCGACCGGGAGCGGTTCGCCGCGCAAGGGCAGGGGCGTGCCCGGCCCTTCGCCGCGCGGAAACCGGAATGCCGATGGGGCGTCATCGATCGCGAGCGACGTCGCAACCATGTGTTTCAATTCGGCTTCGTCCGAAGGCGCCATGACCACGATGCCGGGAAGGCAGCAGAGATAGTTGAGATCGAAGCTGCCGGCATGGGTTGGGCCATCCGCGCCGACCAGGCCGGCGCGGTCGATGGCGAAGCGCACCGGCAAACGTTGCAGCGCCACGTCATGCACGACCTGATCGTACGCGCGCTGCAAGAAGCACGAGTAGATGGCCGCGACCGGTTTCAGTCCATCGGCGGCCATGCCCGCGGCGAAGGTGACCGCATGTTGTTCGGCGATGCCGACGTCATAGAACCGGTCAGGAAATTTCTTCTGGAAGAGGTCGAGGCCTGTGCCCGATGGCATCGCGGCCGTCACCGCGATGACCCTGGAGTCCCGCTCGGCTTCTTCGATCAGGCTTGTCGCGAAGACCTTCGTATATGTCGGCGCCGTGGCGGCGGCCTTGAAGATTTCGCCGGTTTCCGGATTGAAGCGGTCGAGCGCGTGATAGTTCTCGATATGCGGCTTGCCGAAGGGGTGGCCCTTGCCTTTCTCGGTCAACACATGCAGCAGGACGGCGCGGGTGCGCGGCGCGGTTCTGATCGCCCGCAAGATGTGGACGAGCTGGCCGATGTTGTGCCCGTCGACGGGGCCTACATATGTGCAGCCGAATTGCTCGAACATCGTGTTGTCCGCGGTGGCCGGCGTCTTGTCGTCGGCGAGCTGCGCGGGAAGGGCCGCGATGTCGGCGTCCGAGAGCACAGGGCGCTTCGCCGCGAGGTCTTTGAGATAGTCGGTCAGGCCGCCGACCGACGGTGCGATCGACATGCCGTTATCATTGAGGATAACGGTGAGGCGGCCACCGGCGGGGCCCACGTTGTTGAGGGCTTCAAACGCCATGCCGGCGCTCATCGCGCCGTCGCCGATGACCGCGACGGCGTGCCGCGTGCTGCCGGTCTTTTGGGCGGCGACCGCCATGCCGACGGCGGCTGAAATCGAGGTCGAGCTGTGCGCGGCGCCGAAGGGATCGAACGCGCTTTCGCTGCGCAGTGTGAAACCGTAGAGACCGCCGCGTTTGCGGATCGAGCGAATGCGCTCGCGGCGTCCGGTCAAAATCTTGTGAGGATAGGCCTGATGGCTAACGTCCCAGATCAAGCGGTCGTCGGGCGTGTTGAAGGTGTAGTGCAGCGCCACCGTCAACTCCACCACGCCGAGGCCGGCGCCGAAGTGACCGCCTGTGACGGCGGCGGCGTCGATCGTCTCGGCGCGCAATTCATCGGCGACCTGCGCCAACCGGTCGGCCGGAAGGGAACGGAGCGTCGTGACGGACTCGAGAGAGTCCAGAAGAGGTGTCTTCGATGGCGGCAAGAGTAGTAAGCCTTTCTTGAACGGCTGTTGTCGCGACAACGCGAGGTGGAGAACCTCCCGCAACACTCCGGTTTTTTTTAGATCGGTACGCCGGCGGCCAGGCTCACCCTTTCGCAGTGGTCTCAGCGCGGCAATGACTTGTTTCTAGGGCGATTTTGGCAGATTAACCATCCCCGCAGAAGGCCCCACATGGGACCGCCATGCACGCGTAACGGGTGCGTTGTGGCTTATGGCGGGGCTTGGCCGCTATATGTACGGCCTTTCCAGGCCCCGCCGCGCCGCGACCGGTGGGCCTGCGCGGAAGATAGGGTCATCGCCACATACAAAATTGCGGCCAAGGGGAGCGTCGCGGCCCACCACCGCGGAAGGCGGTAATCTTGCAGGGTCGGGACGTAACTCAGGGTCATAAAGAGCCATGCAAGAAGTGCGATGGCCGCGGCGACGCCGCCATGCAGCGGCCAGCTCAGCGCGATCAAGGGCGGCGCTAGGAAAATAAGCGTGAGCCCCGCGACGGCGCCGGCCAGGAGGGCCGGCGAATATTTCAGTTGTGTGTAGGCGGTCCGCCGCACCATCGCCCAAAGCGGGCCGATGTGCGTGGCCTCGCGTAGGCTAACGCTTGCATCGGACAGGCCGATCCACAGGCGTCCGCCGGCGCTCTTGATCAGCCGGGCGAGGGCGCAGTCGTCGATGATTTCGCCGCGGATCGGCGTGAGGCCGCCCGCAGCCAGCAGGCTCTCGCGTTTGACCAGAACGCATCCGCCGGCGGCCGCCGCGACCGTGGAGTCGTCATCGTTCGCGGCGCGGAACGGGTAAAGCATCTGGAAAAAGTATATGAAGGCCGGAATAAGCAGCCGCTCCCAGGTGTGCCGGCAATGCAGACGCGCCATGAGCGAGACCATGTCGCGATGACGATTGACCGCTTTCGCGACCAGGCGCGCGAGTGTTTCCGGCGGATGGACGATGTCGGCGTCCGTGAACCAATAATAGATGGGCGCGAGGCCGTCCTCGGACGCACGGGTGAGCCCGGCGTTCAAGGCCCATAGTTTGCCGGTCCAGCCTTCGGCGAGCGGCGGAGCCTGGATCACGGTCAAGCGGCTGTCGCCCGGCGCGGCGGCGCGGGCCAGGTCGGCGGTGCCGTCGGTGCTGCCGTCGTCGACCAGCACGATGCGAAAACTGCCCGGATAGGTTTGTGCGGCGAGAGCGCCCACGCACTGGGCGATGGTCGACGCTTCGTCACGCGCCGGGACGACGGCGACGACCGATGGCCAGACACCCGGCGGCCGCGTTTCGCGCGGAAGGCGCTGGTCCGCCTGCCAGAAGCCGCGGCGGCCGAAAAAGAGATACAGCCAGGCGGCGAGGCTGACGGTGGCGATAAAGGTCAGCATCTAAAACCAGAGTTTGAACAGGCCGGCGGCGGCGGCCCGTGCAAAGCCCACGGGACCCAGAACCACGCGTTCCGCCAGGGGGTCGCGGCGCCGAAGGCGTCCGGTCAGCGTATCGGCGACCGCGACGATGACCGCGGTTTCGGCCGCCAAACGCCGGTGTTTGAGCGCTTTGGGCAATTTCCGCGCTTCGACGAGAAGAGCTTCGGTCCCCACGAGGGCGCGGTCGATAACACGCCGTAAAGCCGGTGTGGCGGCAGGGTGCGCGAGATCCCTTACGCTCGCGCCCTCGATCTCCATCCAGTCGCGCGGCAGATAGACGCGGTCGAGCGCGGCGTAATCCTTCGCGCAGTCCTGCAGATGATTGATCACCTGCAAGGCGTTGCACAGTGCGTCAGAAAGCGGATGCAGGCTGGAATCCTCGCCGTGCAGATCGAGAAGGAAGCGTCCGACCGGCGAAGCGGACCGGTCGCAATAGTCGATGAGTTCCGCCCAGTCGGCGTAACGGGTTTTTGTGGCGTCCTGAACGAAAGCCGAAATCAGGTCCAGGCCATGGCGCTTCGCGATGCCGGCGCGTTCAAACATGACGCGTACCGCATGCGCCTTCGCGTACGCCGGGTCCGAGGTCGTTCCGTTGATCGCCGCGGCGAAGCCTTCCAGCCGCGCGATCTTGTCCGCCGGCGGAAGACCAGGATCGTCGGCGATGTCGTCGATCGTCCGCGCGAAGGCGTAGTACGCCGCCACATCCGGGCGCAGTTCCTTCGGCAGCAGCCAAGAGCCGACGGGGAAATTCTCGTCCCCCGCGCCCTTGCCTGACGGCGTCTCGATGTCCGCGGTCATACTCATGCCCCGAGGGATAGCAGAATCATTGACCAGGGTCATGCGCCGCGACAGTATGCGCGACCTTTACAAACCGTCGGCTTTTCCTTGTCCTCGCCCCTCCCGCCCGTTCCTCCCACACGCATCGATTTCACAGCCGAAGACCGCGACTGGATCGCCGAACGCATCAAGTCGGTGCTGGAAACGGGGCGGTTGACGTTGGGCCCGTTCGGCGAGGAATTTGAAAGCCGTTTCGCGCGCGCGGCCGGGGCCGCGCACGCCGTGGCGGTCAATAGCGGCACGGCTTCCCTTGAGATCATGCTGCGGTCGGTCGGCGTCGAAGGCAGGGACGTGCTTGTGCCCGCGAACACATTCTTCGCGACCGCCTCGGCGGTGATCGCGGCCGGTGGGCGGCCGGTTCTGATGGACACAGACATCGCGACGCTTTCGACGACCGTGGCCGAGATCGAACGGCGCCTGACGCCGGCGACCGCCGGCATCATGATCGTGCACATCGCGGGCATCGTCACCGCGGAGATGCCCGCCATCGTCGCGCTCGCACGGGCGAAAGGGCTGTGGGTGATGGAAGACGCGGCCCATGCACAAGGATCGTCGCTCGACGGAAAATTCGCGGGCACGTTTGGGCTCGCGGGGTCTTTCAGCTTTTATCCGACAAAGGTGATGACCAGCGCCGAAGGCGGCATGATCGTCACCGACGACGCCAAGTTGGCCGACGAAGCGCGCATCTATCGCGATCAAGGCAAGGCCGGGTTCTACCAGAACGTCCACATCCGCATGGGCTATAACTGGCGCATGTCGGAGCCGCACGCGATCATCGGTTTACGGCATCTGCATAATGTTCCGGGGATGCTCGCGGCGCGGCGCAGGATCGCCGCGCGTTACGACGCCGCGCTTGGCGAACTCGCCCAGCGCCGGCCGGACGCGCCGCGGCCGCTCGCGGTGCCGAAGGGTTGCGTCTCCAACTACTACAAATATGTCGTCATGCTGCCCGAGGGGGCAGCCCGCGCGCCGCTCAAGGCGCGACTCAAGGATGAGTTCGGCGTTCAATGCAGCGGCGAGGTCTATGAACTGCCGTTGCACAAAAATCCGGTGCTGACGCATCTGGATACCGGCGATCTGGCGGGCGCCGACGCGGCCTGCGGACGGCAGCTCTGCCTGCCTATTTTCGCGAGCATGACCGACGCCCAGGCGGATCGCGTCATCGCCGCATTCCAAACGATCTACGCGGCCTAAGCGGCTTTCTTGCGCGTTCTTGGCGTCGTGCGCGGGCGGCCGGCCTGCAACCACGCCACGAAATGATCACAATTGCCCCCGAAATGCCCCGCCACCGTCCTAGGATGTACGTAGTTGCGGGGTTGAATGGTGGAGTTGAAAGAGATTGCTATGAGGCCCTGCCATGGAAAACATCGACCGCTTTTTCGAAGCCTATGACCGGATGATCCCCAACTGGTTCGGCGACGCGCTTGCCGTGTTGATTGTCTTCGGACCGATCTTGCTGTTCGCGCTGTAAGGCCCTCGCGCGGGTCCGGCGTTCTTTTTAGGGTTCTCCCCGCCCTTTTGCGCCCCACGCCAAGTGCTATGATCCTGGGCATACCCCAGGGGATTTCCGATGGTTTTTCGCCTCGTTGCCGCGTTGATGATTGCTTTCTCCGCCTCCGGCCAAGCCGCCGAAGCGCCGTCCGACGGACGCTTTATCCCCGGCGCGGACCTGGATGGTACGTGGGAGGGCATCCTTTCAAACGGCGGCATGGGCCTTCCGATGATCTTTGTGATTACGACCACGCCGGGCAAGGGCACGAACGCCGTGCTCGACGTGGCCGACCAGGCGCCAAAGGACATCCCCGTGGCCTCTCTCACCCGCGAAAAAATGAGCGTCGCCATGGATATCCCCGCCGTCGGCGGCAAGTTCGACGGTCTGGTGTCCGCCGATCTTGCCTCGATCTCAGGCCGCTGGACCCAAGTGGGCGCGGCAGGGGGCCCGGTTCCGCTCATCCTCCACCGCAAGGCGCCGTAAGCCGTCTCCGCCGGGGCAGAGAGGCTTATCGGCTTGAAGCGCCTAGTTGCGGGCGGCGTTCGCGCGGTTGCGGTCGTGGAGAGCCGCCACCTCGGGCGTCAGTTCCGCGCCGAAGTCGTCCATCTCGTAGAACGGGCGAATCTCGATCTCGCTTGGGCCCGGCATCGGGTTGGGACACTTCTTCACCCAGGCGACGGCTTCGGCCATATCTTTCACCGTCCAGACCCAGAAGCCGGCGATCAATTCCTTCGTCTCGGCGAACGGTCCGTCCGTCACAATGCGGCTGGGGCCGTCGAACAGGACGCGTTTGCCCACGCTGGACGGTTTCAAGCCGTCACCGGCCTGCATGATGCCGGCCTTGATCAGTTCCTCGTTGAACTTGCCCATCGCTTCCAGCAACTCGGTCGAGGGCATGATGCCCGCTTCGCTGTCGGCGGTGGCTTTCACGATCACCATAACGCGCATGTCTTTCTCCTCTGTGCCCGGCCGTTCAGGCGGCCTCATGCAAAGGACGTGCAGCCGTCCCCGGTTCCGACACCGGCCTCTCTTTTTGTCGGCTTCTGAAAAAGTCGCGAAAAACGAAGGGGTTACAGGAGGCGGCTGTACCACAGCAGTGACAAGGCCGCCGCCGCGATGGCAAACAGGGCCGCCGCCGCGGCGAAGAACGAGGTGATCTCGGTCTCCTTGCGCTCCATCACGAACTGGGTGTTCAGGGTCTTATAGACTTCCTTCAAATCCGTTCCCGATCCCGCGAAGAAGTATTTGCCGCGGGTCAGGTCGGCGATGGTCTGCAAGGTCTCTTCGTCGAGCTGCACGCGCATCGAACGCCCGCCCCACCCGACGATCTCGCCGCTCTTGGTGCCGAGGCCGACGGTGAAGATCCGTACGCCGCGATCCGCGGCCATGCGCGCCGTTTCGACGGGGTCCGGCCCTGTGGTGGCCTGGCCGTCCGTCAGCAGGATCACAACCGCGCTTTCGTGGGAGCCCGGCGGAACGGGGGTGAAGTTTTCTTCCGCTCCGCGCATTTCGTTGCCGCGGTCGAGGGATGATCCCATGCCCTCGCGGCCCCAGCCGCGCTGGAATTCCGGCAGGCGGGCGTCGAAATTCGCCTGCGGGAAGATGGTTTGCAGCGAAACCAGAATGCCAGATCCGATGGCGGTGCCGCGTTGCGGCTGGAAGCGGTCGATGGCCTTGATGAGGTCTTCGCGGTTGAGGGTCGGCGGTTGCACCAAAAGGGCCGCGCCGGCGAAGGCGACGATCCCGATCTGGGTGGAACTCGGTTGCTCCTGGATGAAGGTCTTGGCGGCGTTTTGCGCGGCGACCAGCCGATTTGGCTCTACGTCCGCGGCGCGCATGCTGGCCGACACATCCATGGCCAGGATGACCTGCGAGCGCTGCGAGGGCAGTGTGATCATGGCCGCGGGGCGCGCGATCGCCGCCAGCATCAACGTAATCGCGATCAAGAACAAAGCCGCCGGAACATGGCGGCGCAGGGTTGCGCCCGCGCCCATGGCTTCCTTCACCATGCCGATATTGGCGTAGCGGAGCGCCATCTTCTTTTTGCGCCGCAGCACGTAGAAATACAGCGCCACGAGCGCCGGTATCGCCAGCAGCAGCCACAGCATGATCGGAGAAAGGAACTTCATCACGGCGCTTCCAGATGCTTGGGCAGGCTCGCGCCGCCCGACAGAAGGCTACGCCGTTTGCGCAAATCGGCGAAGCGGAGAATCGTGTCGACAAGGTCATCTCCGGTCGACAGCTCCAGGGCGTCCACCCCGGCCCGGCTGAAGGCGGCCCGTAAGTCCCGCTCCCGGCGCTCCGCAACTCCCGAGAAACGCTTGCGAAATCTCTGATCGTGGGTGTCGACGAAAACCTGTTCGCCGGTTTCGGCGTCCTGCATCACAACGAGCCCCAGATCGGGGAGTTCCCGTTCCAACGGGTCGAACAAACGCACGGCCAGGGTCTCGTGACGTTGCGCGAGGAAACCCAGGGGCGCATCCCATCCGGGCGCGCTGATGAAGTCCGAGATCACGAAAACGAGCGAGCGACGCCGGATCACCTGCAAAGCCGCCCGAAGGAACGGACTGAGGTCCGTCGCCGGCGAGGCGGGCAACTCGGGACGCGTGAGAAGGGTGTTCAGGATCCGCAAGACATGTTTGCGTCCGGTGCCGGCGGGGATCATGAAATCGACCCCGCCCGAGAAGAACATCGCGCCGACGCGGTTGCCGTGGCGGGTCAGAAGCCGCGACAGGACCGTGACGAATTCCGTCAGCACCGCGCGTTTCTTGACCTCGACCGAACCGAAATCCACCGACGGCGACAGGTCGAGCAGGAACCAGGCGGTGATCTCCCGGTCCTCGTTGTACTGGCGCACGTGCGGCACCTGGAGGCGCGCAGTGACGTTCCAGTCGATATGACGGACGTCGTCATTGTGCTGGTATTCGCGCAAACCCGCGAGGTCGAGGCCGAAGCCGCGAAACAGCGTTCGGTAATCGCCGTGAAGCGATCCGTCCAGCCGGCGGATGACCGTCCACTCAAGTTTGCGGAGGATCGATTCAGCCTTGAGCGGCGACCCGGACATGGCTCTCCAGTGGTTTGTCGGGGGCGGCGATCTGCTGCATCAGGCGTTGGATGATCATGTCGGGGGTGATCTGCTCGGCCAGGGCCTCATACGTCAGGACCATGCGGTGGCGCATGACGTCGGGTGCGAGGTCGATCAGGTCTTGCGGCAGCACATAATCGCGGCCGCGCAGGAAGGCCAGCGCGCGCGCACCCTCGATCATATTGATGGAGGCGCGGGGGCTGGCGCCGTACTGGATGTAATGCGCCATGTCCGGGATGCCGTAACGGTCCGGATTGCGCGACGCGGCCGTCAGTTTCACGGCGTATTGAATCAGCGCGGGGTCCACGTAGGTGTTGCGGCACTCGCGCTGCATGGCGGCGAGTTGCTCGGTCGTGCAGACGGCGGCGAGCGAGGCGGGCACGCCGGTCACGCGGCTGACGATGACGAACTCCTCTTCCTCGGTCGGATAGCTGACCAGCACCTTCATCATGAAGCGGTCGACCTGGGCTTCCGGCAGCGGATAGGTGCCCTCGGTCTCGATGGGGTTCTGCGTCGCCATGACCAGGAAAGGTTCCGGCACCTTATGCGTCTCGCCTGCGATGGTGACCTGTCGCTCCTGCATGACTTCGAGCAGGGCGCTTTGCACCTTCGCGGGCGCGCGGTTGATTTCGTCGGCCAGCAGGAGGTTGGTGAAGACGGGGCCCAGCGACGTCGTGAAATCGCCGGTTTTCTGATTGTACATGCGCGTGCCGACGAGGTCGGCGGGCACGAGATCCGGTGTGAACTGGATGCGCTTGAACGTTCCACGGACCGTGCGCGCAAGGGTGTTCACCGTCAGCGTTTTGGCCAGACCGGGGACGCCTTCGACCAGGAGGTGGCCTTGGGCGAGCATCGCGACCAGCACGCGTTCAAGAAAATGATCCTGTCCGACGACGACTTTCTTAATTTCGTAGAGGATGCGCTCCATGAGGGAGGCAACCTCGGCGTTCCCTGATGCCATATCGTTCATTGTGTGCGTGCTTTTCTTCTTTGGTCGTCTGTTAGAAGGGCGACATGCCGGCGCCGGCGGCGGCGTTCTCGATCGGGACCGCGAAACCGATGCCGATGAAAACGCGCTGTTCGGTGGGATTGAGGATGGCGGTGACGATGCCGACGACTTCCCCTTGCAGGGTGACGAGCGGCCCGCCGGAATTTCCCGGGTTCGCGGCGGCGTCGAACTGAATAAGGTTCGACAGAACGCGTTTGCCTTTCGGGTTCACATAGTCGCGGCGCAAGCCGGAGATCACGCCCGCGGAGGTCGACGGCCCGATCCCGAACGGATGGCCGACCGCGACGACATCGTCGCCGGGCATGAGGCCCGCGGTGGACCGCAGCGTCGCCGGTTTCATATCGTCCGGGAGGCTTTTGGCCTGGATGATCGCGAGGTCATGTTCGGGCTGTACGCCCGTGACGTCGGCTTCCGAGGTGCTGCCGTCGAAGAATTCCACTTCGACGCGATCCGCACCCGCCACGACGTGCAGGTTGGTCAGGATGGTGCCGTCTTCCTGGATGATGACGCCGGTGCCGACCCCGCGGTCGGCGTCGTCCTCGTCCTTGCCCTTGCGGTTCACGCGCACCACGGACGGGCGGATGATCGCGGCCGCGCGCGCCGACGCGGACGGCAGGGCCTTGGTCTCCAGCGTGTGCATGACGGCGTTGTCGATGTCTTTTTGCGTCAGCACGCGCTGCGGCGTTTGTAACTGCGCATAGACGAAAATCGCGGTGACGGTGATCGCCGCGCTGACGGCGACAAGAACCGAACGTTCATTCCGCCGGAAGAACGTACGAAGGCGTCCGGGCGGGGCCGGAGCGGGCGCGGGTTCGGCGGCGTTTTGGGACGTCGATTCAGACGTTGATTCAGGGGATTGCGAGGCGAGCGGCATGCCGCGGCCTTTGGTCGGGCGTCGAGAGCTGCTGTAGAGCGAGACTCTTTTCATACGCGTCCTTTACCGGTGTCGAAAGGCAAGCGTTAACCAAATCCCGAGCGGAGACAAGGGGATTCCCACCCCTGAGGATGGACATTGCCGGTTTGTGAGGGCCGGTAACAACGCGTTACGCGGGATTGCGATCCCGCAGATTGAAACCGCCGTAGATGAGAAGGCCGATCCCCGCCCAAAACAATTCACGCCCGCGCCGAATCAACGCCATCGCGAGACCAATGTCGTTCGATCCCGTCAGGGCGTTCCCGGCCATGGTGAGCGCGCCGTCCTGGACGCCGATATGAGCGGGCACGAAGAACGTGAGCGAGCGCACCAGGACGATCACGGTTTCCACGATCCAGGCGTCGGCGAAGGAGATCGGCGAATCGAGGAACGCGAACACCAGATAAATCTCCACCGCACCGACGACCCAACTTAGGAAGGCAAACGCGAGGGCGGCGGCAAACCGCCCGGGTGTCGTGCGCACGAAGTGGAAGAAGTGTTCCTCAAGATCGGTCAGGAACGCGATGGCCTGACCGAGTTTCGCCGCGGACTCGCTGCGCTCCATGCGCGCGGGCAACTTGGCCAGCCAGCGATAGTGGAGCGCGAAATACACGAAGACCATGAACACGCCGATGACCGCCGTCGCCGCGACGATCCCGGTTTCCAGGACGTCCGGCAGGATATCGGCCTGCAGCATCAAGATCGCGCCGATAATCGCGAAGGGGACCTGGGCAATGCTGTTGACCGTTTGGATCAGGATCAACGTGGCCGTGCCCTCGTTATAGGAGACGCCATAGTGGCGTTTGAGCAGCAGCGCCTTGAACGGCTCGCCGCCGAACGCCCCGAACGGCGTGAGCATGTTGAAGGCTTCGCCCACCATCTGCACGAGCCACAGCCGGAGCGTCCAGAGTGAGGACATGGCGACGCTTCGGAACATCAAAGCCCAACCGACGACGTCGGACACCATGGCGACACCGAAGCTGGCCAGCACCACGATCGCGCCGAACAGACCGAGGCGCGCCATGACGTCGCCCACGGCGGCGAGATCGGCGACGGTCAAGATCCAGGCGAAGATCGCGATACCGCCGACCAGCGTGAGAAGTTTGAAGAGGCGCATGGGTTACGCGGCCGATCCGCGCCGCGCCTCGGCTTGAACTTGATCCCGGACCCAGGCGAGGGTGCGCGCGAGCCCCTCGCGCAGATCGATCTTGGGGGCGAACCCAAGCACGTCGCGGGCCAGCGCCGTGGCCGTGACGGACCGCTTGATGTCGCCGGCGCGCACGGGCTCGTGGCGCAGGGGCGATGACGATCCCGTGAGTTCAAGAATGGTGCGTGTCATCCGGTTGATCGAGACTTCGCGGCCCGCGCCGATGTTGATCGTCGCGCAATTGCCCGCGTCCGACGTTGCCGCCGTGACCACCATGTGCGCGACGTCGGAAACGTACACGAAGTCGCGGGTCTGTTCGCCGTCGCCGAAAATGGTGATGGGCAGGCCCGCCACGGCGCGGTCCATGAAGATCGAGATCACGCCCGAGTAGGGACTGCCGGGATCTTGGCGCGGCCCATAGGCGTTCATGATCCGCAGCGTGGTGAAGGCGACGCCATGCTGGCGCGCGTAGTAATCCAGGTAGAATTCGACGGCCAGCTTGTCGACGCCGTAAGGCGAGGCGGGGCGCACGGCAGCCGTCTCGGAAACCGGCATCGCGGCTTCGTTACCGTAGACCGCCGCCGACGACGCGAAGACAACCTTCCTTACGCCGTGTCCGCGCGCATACTCGAGCATGCGCACCGCGCCGGCGACATTTACTTGAATATCGGTGATCGGGTCGTTCACCGACACAGGCACGGACGTTTGCGCGGCAAAATGCACGATGCGGTCGATCTTGCCGAAACGCGCCGCCGCGAGGCCGCACGGCGCGGCGATGTCGTGCGTGACGTCGGCGTCCACGAAGAGGAAATTGGGGTGCCCCTCACACTGAACAATGTTCGCGCGCGAGCCTGTCGACAGATTGTCGAGGACGCTGACGCGGTGACCCTCCGCCAGAAGCTGATCGACGGTGTGGCTGCCGATGAACCCGGCCCCTCCCGTGACGAGGATGTGTCCCGGCGCGGACGCAAGGGTCGGCGAGGGGATGGGTCTTACAACGTTATGTCCGGTCATGCGGCGGCGCCTTCACGCGGAATGATGCGGCCGTCCCTGGTGAGGCCGAACTTCAGGCCGCGCCATTCAAAGGTGCGGCGTGTGATCGCGATATACCACGAGGCCAGCGCAAACATATCGCGAAGGGGAAGAAGCCAAAGCGCCCGGCGGCCTTCGTTATCGTTGAGAAGGCTTGCGATGGCGTGCGCCGAGCCCAAGCGCAAGACGAGGGTTGCGAGAAGGACATTGATCCCGATCTCGTCGAACCCGCGTATCAGCGCGAAGAACAGCGCGAACGGAACGGCGCGGGTCAGGATCGTCAGGATGAACCCGATCGGATTGGCGGCCCAGGTGTTCTGGTCCCAATAGACCTGATGGATCCACCAGCCGCGGAAGGTCGGGTAATCGGCGACGATCTCGATGGCGTGCGGCAGGAGCAACATGCGCTTGCCCAATCCGCGCAGGCGGCGGCCGAGTTCATAATCCTCGACGAGGTATTCCCCCAGCGAGGCCATGCCTCCCGTCTTCTCAAGGTCCGATTTGCGGAGCGCGGTTGTCGCGCCGATGCAGAAGTCGGCCGCGCCGGTGACCGTTGCGAAGATGAGGCTCGGCACGAAATCGGCGTTCAAGCCGAGGAGTTCCAGCTTCTCATGCCAAGTATCGGCCCGGACGGAACGGTAGAGCGTGCAGACATATCCGATATCGGGGTCCGCGAGCGGGGCCACGATCGTGCGCAGATAATCCTGCCGCACCCGTACATCGCTATCGCTGATGACGAGGATCTCGTGGCGGGCGGCGGCAAGTCCGTTGACCATGTTCTGGACTTTGCCGTTCACGACAGGTTCGCTGACCTTGACGACGACGGTGACCCGGTCGGGAAACTCCGCCGCGAGCTTATTGAGGATTGGGATCGCGGGATCGCTCTCGCGTTGAACGGACATCACGATCTGAAACTTGGGATAATCCTGCCGGCAGAAACTGCGCAGATTCTCCTCGAGGTCTTTGTCGATTCCAAACACCGGCTTCAGGACGGTGACGGGCGGATGAAAATCCGGAGCCGGAACATCGCGTTTCATGAAGCGCGCGGCGGCCCAGACGCAGAGCGCGCAAAAAACGCCGCCGCCGAGCACAGGGGCCAGGATCAAGGCTTGGAGGATGTCGAAAAGGATAGTCACGCCACGCTCTGCTTATCGTTCTTGTCTCGCGCGAGCGCCACCGCAACATATTAAACGCGGAGCCTAATCCCCAAGTTCCGCGGATCGCTACTTACTCGCAACGGGTCATATATTTGACAGATTCCAGGGCGCAGTATAGGCCGAATGCCTTGTTCGCCAAGGGAGAGAACCCGTGCGCCGCGTGGTTTATATTTTCCTGTGTCTTTTTGGTCTTTTGAACGTCGCGACGCCGGCGGGCGCCGTGATTGTCGAGGATCGGCCCGGCGCCGTGCTGATGATCGAAAAGCTTCACACGGCCCTTCTTGACGCGATGAAGCAAGGCAACGCTATGGGTTTCGCCGAGCGCAAGCAGATGCTGGCGCCCACGGTGCAGGAGGTCTTCGACCTTGAGACGATGGTGCGTGTGTCGGTCGGGGGTGGTTGGCAGAAACTTGGCGCGGACGATCGCAAGAAATTGACGGAGGCGTTTGCCGGGTGGACGATTGCGACCTACGCCTCCCAATTCAAAGCCTGGAACGGCGAGCGGTTCGTAATCGCCGGTTTCAGCGATCCGCAGAAGCCCGATGTGCTGGTGAATACCGAAATCAAGCCGAAGTCCGGCAAGGCGACGGTGCTGCAGTATCGGCTGCGCCAAAAGCCGACGGAGAAGAACGACGGCCCGTGGCAGGTCGTCGATATCCTGCTCAATGGCGCCGTCAGCCAGCTTGCATTACGCCGCGCGGACTTCGCGAAGGTCTTCAGCACCGGCGGCGCGACCGCATTGATCGCGCACCTGACGGCCCTGACGGATAAGCTGGAAGCCGCAGGTTAATTGCGCCGCGGCGGCGCGCCCAGGATCGCCGGAAGCACAATCAGCGTTGCGACCAGATTGAACGCCAGCGCCATGGTGAGGAGCAGCCCCATGCTGGACGTGCCCGCATGGGTGGCCAGCGACATGCTGCCGAACGCCGCCGTATCGGTCAGTGCGCTGAACAGCATCCCGCGTCCGGCCGGCGACGAAAGAAGCAACGGCTCGCCCTCGCGCCACGCCGAGACGAAGTGGATCGGGTAAGCGACGCCGACCGCCAGTAAAAGGGGCAGGGCGATGATGTTGGCGAAGTTGAGCGGAAAGCCGATCAGCGCGCAGGCGCCCAAGGTCAGGGTAACGGCCAGGAGCAAGGGGGCTAAGACGCGCAACACATCGTCGAGGCGCCGAAACATCACCAGGAGGACGGCCGTAATGGCGATCAACGCCAGCCCGCCCGCCGTCGCGAACGCCTGGGTGACGATCCGCCCACTTTCATAGATGACGACAGGCGGGCCGTAGGCGTCCGGCGCGACCGCCCGTACGGCATTGGCGAACCGCGCCATGGCGTCGATGTCGCGCGTTGTGTCCGCGGGATAGATTTGAAGCCGGTAGCGTCCGTCGCGCGCGAGATAACTTTCGCGAAAGGCGGCGGGCAGGTCATCGACGGTCACGGTGGACGCGCTCAGCATCGACCGGAGCGGAGCCAAGGCGTCGTCGAAGCCGGCAAGCAACGTCGCGGACAATTGATCGCCGGTCGCGGGATCGCTGCGTTCCAGGAGCCGCTGAAGCGCGTCGCGCACGGCCACGGCCGCGCTCCGCAAGGGATCGGCGGCCGCGGGCGATGCAAGATAGATTTCGACCGCATCGAGGGTGGCTCGCGCCGCCGCCAACACCTCGTCGGGCGTCGGCGGTGGAGTGTGGGTCAATGGATTCACGACGGGGTCCAGGAACAAGGCCATGTCGCTCAAGAGGCCGAGTTTCGTGTCCTGGTCCCGCGGCACGAGGTCGAACAGGCTTTGCATCCGGCCGACCTCGGGAAGCTTTTCCAACCTGACCGAGAGCGCGCGAATTTCCTCGGGTGAGTCCACCAGCACGCTGACGGTGTTGGCGCTGACCAGCGGGTCGTCCATGAGCTCGAGCGCCGTGCTCATGGATTCCGTTCTTGGGTCTTTCAGCTTCATGGGATCGAAGTCGAAGATCAGCCGGGGTAATGCGAGCGCTGCGATCAGCGTCACCACGACCGCGCCGATGATGACGGCGCGCCGATGCGTGAGAAGCGCCTTGTTGAAGGGCGCGGCGCGCACGAAGCCCACGGGGGACGTCTCGGGTTTGAGGGACAGGACGCTGAGAAGCGCGGGCATCAGCGTGAAATTGAGGATGAATGCGATGATGATGCCGCCGCCCGCGATCACGCCGAGTTCGGCGACGCCGCGATAGGCCGTCGGCAGGAAACAGAAGAATCCAATCGCGACGGTCGCCGCGCTGAGCAGCAACGGTTCCGCCATCGTACCGCCGGCGGCGTCGAGCGCGGCGGGGTCATCGGCGGAGTTCCGTTTGAGACGCTCGGCGCGGTAGTGCAGGCAATACTGCATGGCGAAATCCACCGCGATGCCGACGAACATGAAGATGAAGGCGATGGAGATCAGGTTGATCTCGCCGATCGTGATCGCCGCCCATCCCAGGGTGAAGAGAAAGCCGACGAAAAGCGTGGCCAGCGTGACGCCGACCAGACGCACCGACCCCAGCGCCAGCACCATGAGGACGCCGACGCCGACCACCGCCAGCGTTCCGGCCAGCGTCGTGCCCGTGGCGATGGTCGCGAATTCCTCGTCGGTGAGCGGGACTTCTCCCGTCAGCCGCACACGGACTCCATTCGCGGGCGTGAGGCCCAGGTCCGCCGCTTCTGCGCGGATAAATGCCGTCGCTGCGGCGCCTTGCTCCAGCGCCGTGAGGTCGAGCCTTGCTTTCGCGATCACCAGCGCCCGGGGCGCAGCCGCGCCTTGGAGCGGGCTGAAGAGGGCATTCCAGTCGATGCCCGCCGGTTTGCCGTCGAGCACGGCGTTGATGGCCGTGGCCGCCTGGGTTGCGGTCGGCGCGATTCCGGCGGTGGAGGGTTCTCCGTCCGCAGCTGCCGTGAATGCGACCTCCAGCAAGCGGAACAATCCGCGCGCGCTACGGTCGTTGGAGATCGCGCCGAGCAACGGCTGCGCGGCGGCAAGTTCCGCGCCGATGGCGTCGAGATCCGACGGGGAGAGGTAGAGGGCCCCGTTCTTCTCGAAAAATGCGCCTCCCGTGGGATTGTAGGCGCTCACGAACAGCGTTGTGTTGGACGCGATGGCTGTCACGAGCCGGTCCGCGGCCTGGTTCGCGCGCGCGGCGGTGGGGGCGTCGATGACCGTGACGATCAGTTCTATTTCGCCGGGGAATTGAGCGTCGAAGGCGCGTTCCGCCACGCGGAAGGGAAGGTCCGTGTCGAACAGCGCGGTCGTGTCGGTATTGATCGTGAGGGTGCGGACCGCGCCGTAAGCCGAGCAAACGGCAAGAAACAAGATCGCGGCGATCACCAGCCACGGCCGGCCGCGGCTCGCGTGGACGACGCGCGTTGCGAGGCGCGTCAGGCCCATCGGCTAGTAACCGTCGTCCGCCGACCAGTCGTCATCCCAGCGCGGGTCGGCGGGGCTGCCGGCGCGTCGGAAACGAACGTCGGTGGACACACGCATGAATTCGGTTTGACTGTCGACGGAAGCATGAACGATGGCCGGCGAATGAACGACGATGTCGCCCGCTTTGAAGTCGGACCACAGCCAGCGGCGGCCGCTGACGTCGGCGAGCCACTTGAGGTCGTGGGTGATCGGCCGGGTATCCGCGCGGTCGTTCGGGGCGTTGACCCGGGCGTTCTCGAGCACCGCGTCCTCGTGGGACCGTTCGAGATAAACGAGGCCGCCGGCATCAACGGGACAATCGCCAAGCGGAACCCATAACGTGACGATGTCGGCGACGACGCCGTCGATGTAGGTGCGGTCGAGATGCGCGCGCGAGGACCGATTGGTTCCCGGCACGAAATGGCGTACGGGCGTGCGGCGGATCGGTTCGGCCGGGCCGTCGAGGAAAACCTCGGCGATGGACTTCAGAGTTCCTTCGTGCGCGAAGGTGCGGAACGCTTCGCTGCGGACGAACGTATGCGCGGGATGGCCTTCCATGCCGTGGATCGGAAGTCCTTCGGGCATGACGCCGGAGAAAACGCCGCCACGGGCGTCGCCGTCCTTGAGGAATGCACGGTCGAACAGGCTGAAATACGCTGTGCGCAGCTCTAGAATCGTTGCGGGCGCGAGCGCGTCTCGAAGTACGACGTAACCGTCTTCGGCGTAGCGCGCGCGCAAGGTCTCGGCCGGCAAGCCGGTGTGGCTATCGCGCAGGGCGCCGAAGTATTGGGACGTGAACGGGATCGGGGCGCCGTTGGACGTCAGCGTACGCGTATTCAAGGTGTTCCCATTTTTTGTTGGCCGCATCCTATCGGCGGCGATGCGGATTTCAAGCCGCTCCGGCGTAAGGGAGCTATGCAATATCGCGAAAACACGAAGGTGTGAGCCCTAATGCGCGAAGGCGCGCGGCGACATCGGGACTGGTAAGGGCTGCGAGTTCCCCGGCGCGATCGTAGCCCGGCGCCGACGCCTCCAGGGCGGGAGTCGTATGGGTCGCGGGATGGAAATAGAACTCGGTAACCCCAGGTTCCGGCGCCTCCAGGGTCCGGAGCACGACGTCCGTCGTGACATGCCCCGTCGCGTGCAGACCGACCACCCTGTCGTTGAACGCCAGGCCGGCGGCGTTGAGGCGGGCGCGCATGAGGCCGATCCAGGGCGCGAGGAACGGCGAAGGCGCTTCGTAGGGCAACCGGACGGCGGGAACGTCGAACTCCCGCGCGATCTCAACTATCAAGCCCAGCACTGTCGGATGCAGGTGCATGTGATTGTGCGCATTCACGTGATCGAGGCGAAGGCCGGTCGCGCGGAACGCCTCGAACTGCGCGCGGATCTCGGCCCGCAGATGCTTGCGTGCGCTGGGCGAGAAGAACCAGCGCACGCCCGCCGCCACGAGATTGTCATGAAAATCGCCGGCGGCGTTCACAAGCGAGGAAACGGCCGCCGCGGGCAGCACGGGCCGCCCTTGCACGAGCGTCAGGTGGAGGCCGACGCCGAGCCCCGGCAGCCGCTTGGCGCGCGCGACGGCATCGGCGGCGGCCGGTGCGCCCATCATGAGGCTGGCCGCGGACAGCACGCCGCCGCGATGCGCGCGCTCGACGGCGTCGTTCACTTCCTCGCACAAGCCGAAGTCGTCGGCGGTGAAAATAATTTGTCGTGGGCGCATGTTGCCTCGTTGGCTACACCATGCTCGAATACATCATGAATCCCAAGCTGGAACTTACCGACAGCGATCAGCCCGAGGTGCGCAAACTTTTGTACGGAGGGCTGGCGGCTCATAACCGGCACGCCGTCGCCGCGCCCGATGTGCGGCCGGTATGGGTTTTATTACGCAATGAGGACAAGGGACCGGTGATCGGCGGATTGATGGGAGCGACGGCATGGTCGCACCTTCGGATCGAAGCCTTGTTCGTGCCCGAACTGTTGCGCGGCACCGGGGCGGGGTCGCGCATCGTCGCGCTGGCCGAAGACGAGGCCCGGCGGCGCGGCTGCGTCGGCGCGTGGCTCGATACCTATAGTTTTCAGGCGCGCGGCTTTTACGAGAAGCTCGGCTACGCGGTGCTGGGACAGATCGACGACTATCCGCCGGGGCATACGCGCTACTTCATGAAGAAGAGTCTTGTTCAATGACGGCCTTAGTGACCGGCGCCACCGGATTTGTCGGGTCGGCGGTGGCGCGCGCGCTGCTTGCGCGCGGTGAAACGGTGCGCGTCCTGGCGCGATCGGGCGGCGACCGGCGCAATCTCGACGACCTGAAGGTCGAGATCGTCGAGGGCGATCTGCGCGATCCCGCGGCGCGTAAAGCCGCGGTCGATGGTGTATCCAGCCTTTATCACGTCGCGGCCGATTACCGCCTTTGGACCCGCGACCCCGCGGCGATGTTCGCGGTCAACGTGGAGTCCACCGAGGCGCTGCTGCGGGAGGCGGCGGACGCCGGGGCCGCGCGGATGGTCTATACGAGTTCGGTCGCGACGCTCGGGCTTTTCCCCGACGGCCGCGACGCCGATGAAAGCACGCCGGTCACATCCGCCGACATGATCGGCCCCTATAAGCGTTCGAAATTCGACGGCGAGGAACGCGTGCGGGCGCTCGCGCAGGCGGGGCTGCCCATCGTCATCGTCAACCCGACGGCGCCGGTGGGGCCGCGCGACGTGAAGCCGACGCCGACGGGCCGCACGGTCGTCGAAGCCGCGGCCGGCCGCATGCCGGCATTCGTGGACACAGGCCTCAACGTCGTTCATGTGGACGATGTCGCGACCGGGCACCTGCTCGCGCATGACAAAGGAAAGCTCGGCGAGCGTTATATCCTGGGGGCGGAAAATCTGACGTTGCAACAGATCCTGACGCGCATCGCGAAGCTCGTGAACCGGAAGCCGCCGACGATCCAGATTCCCAACGCGGCGATCATGCCGGTCGCCTATGCGGCTGAATTCTTCGCGCGCACGTTCAACACCGGCGAACCCTTCGTGACGGTCGACGGCCTTAAACTCGCCCGCAAGCGGATGTTCTTCTCAAGCGCGAAAGCGGCGCGTGACCTGGGCTACACCGCCCGTCCCGTCGATGAAGCCCTCGTGGACGCCATCGCCTGGTTCCGGGCGCATAAGTATCTTTAAGGCGCGGGTTTCGCGGCGACGATAAGGCGGTAACGCATCGCCTTCACGCGATAGAGCGCCTCCAGATAGAACCCGCCGCGAAAAGCGTCCAGCACGTCGCGCATGGCCGACGTCGGCGCGACCGCCCGCGCGGCGCCGAAAACCGCAATCAAGACTTTGAGCCACATCAGGCCGCGAGGGCGTAGGCGCGGCGTGAGGTCGTCGTCGCGCACGACGATCATCCCCGCCGCTTGAAGACGTGCGCGGATTCCATTCCCATCGAGAAGCACCGGACAGCGCCATCCGGTTTTGAATCCCGCCAGCATCCGCCCGCCGTCGCCCTCCGGCATGTCGTCGACGATGAGGAGCAATCCGCCCGGCAGGAGGGCGTGCACGAGGTTGTCGATCGTCGCGGCGGGGTCAGGGCTATGGGCGAGGGATTCGATGGCGATGGCGGCGTTGTAAGCGGGCGGCATCGGATATTGATAGCTGCGCACGTGGAACCGGCATGAGTCCGAGACGCCGCGCCGCGCCGCTTCGGCTTGGGCGCGGCGTTGTTGTTCGGGACTCAACGTCAGGCCGTCGTAGGTTCCGCCCAGGCGTTCCCGCCAGCGGAAGATCGTGCCGCCGAGACCGCACCCCGCGTCGAGGACGCGCGGGTCCGGGCCGAGGCCCGCGGCGCGCGCCGCGTCGATCACAAGGCGGTCGAGACGTTCCGGGCCGGGCGTGGGGTCACCTGTCTCACCCGATGCGGCGGCGAGGAAACGGTGCGTCGAACTGTGCTGCGCGCCGCCGCCGCGTCCGAACCGCCGCGCGAGATCCAGAAAGCGCTGCAGGTGATCGTAGTAGGCCGCGATCCCGCCTGCGGTTCCATCTCCCATGTCGCGTCGATCCCCGGTGCAAAGCGCGTGCAAAGAAAAAGCGGCACAGCCCGCCGGCCGTGCCGCTTCTCGTCGTGTTGCGGAGCCCGGCGGCCCGCTTGATTTCGTATTAGCCGGCCTTCAGGTTGGCGGCGGCTGTCTTGCCGCGCTCGGTGACGAGTTCGTAGCTGATCTTCTGGCCTTCAACGAGCGTGTCCATGCCGGCGCGCTCAACCGCAGTGATGTGCACGAAAACGTCCTTGCCGCCATCGCTGGGCTGAATGAAGCCGTAGCCCTTAACCTTGTTGAACCACTTGACAGTGCCTGAAGCCATTTTGGTCTCCGTCTTGCGCTCACTTGCGCGAAATACCACGCACCCGTCGCGCGGCGTCCGACAACCAGTGTTGGGAGTGACTCGTGAGCGCCCCCCAGGAAAAAGGCCCCAGGGCCGAAGCGGGCGGTGCTAGCAACGTCAGGCCAAAACTCGATTGCGCATAAATTACTCTCCGCTAGCCTTGTAAAGTCAAGGCCTTTCGATGTCCGGTGGCCCCCCGGAAGCGCTTGGTTTCTAAGTAAAAAGCGAGGATATCTAAACCGATGCCCGGTCCGGTTGATCGGGTGATTTTCGATCCCGGCCCTACTACCTGATGGGGTTGCAAGCACACCCAACCGCTAAAGACGGTGGCCGATTTTTTTAAGGAAGTGACGTGGCGAAATTCGAGAAGTTCACCGGGGTGTCTTTCGCCCTTTGTCTTGCGTCCGCGCCGGTGGCGGCGGGCGAGGGGTTCACGACCTACGGCGATGTGGCGCGATACGCGCTTCCCGCCGGCGCCGCGGCACTGGCTTTCGCAAAGGACGACACGGACGGTTTGTCGCAGCTTTTGGCGAGCGGCGCCGTGACGATGGGACTCACCTACGGACTCAAATACGCTATCGACGATACGCGGCCGAACGGCGGACGCCGATCTTTCCCGTCCGGGCATACGGCGTGGGCGTTCGTGGGCGCCGCCTTTGTTCATCAGCGCTATGGATGGGAATGGGGGCTGCCCGCCAATCTTGCCGCGACCGCGGTCGCCGTCAGCCGCGTGGATGGCGACTTTCACCGTTGGCGCGACGTGATCGCGTCCGCCGTCATCGCGCACACGTCGGCCTTTTTCCTGGTGGACCATATGGACGAACGGGTGACCCTGATGCCGATGATCGGCGGCCGCAAGCCGGCGTTCGGGATCGTGGGCGCAATCCGGTTTTAGGCGGACGCTTTCGCAGCGCGCGGTTCGACCGCGCGCTGTGGCGGAAGATGCACGATGACGGTCGTACCGACATCCCGGGTGCTCGTCAGCGTCAACTGGCCGCCGTGCAGCCTGACAAGCTGATCCGCCAACGGCAGACCGAGTCCGGTGCCTTGCACCCGCCGCCGTTCGGCGTCCCTGCTCTGCACGAAGGGTTTCAAGACCTCCGTCAGTTCGTCGTGGGCGATCCCGATGCCGCTGTCGGTGACGATCAGTTCGACGCCGCCGTCGGCCGCGCGCTTAGCTTCAAGGCGCACCCGTCCACCGGGCGGCGTGAACTTCACCGCGTTCGAGAGCAGGTTCAATAAAACCTGATTGATCTTACGGGCATCGATGAGGAGGTCGGGAAGATCCGGTTGGGCCCGGATCTCCGCGCGAAGCTGCGCGGCGTCGATGGCCTGACGCATGACGTCGAGCGCCTGTGCGACGACGCTCGCGGGGCTGGTCACATCTTCTTCCAGATCCGCTTTGCCGGCTTCGACTTTCGAGAGGTCGAGAATGTCGTTGATGATGCCGACAAGGTGACGGCCGCTTTCATGGATCGAGCGCGCGAAGTCCACATACTGCGGATTGCCCACCGGTCCCTTGAACTGATTGTGGATGACTTCGGCGAAGCCGATGATGGCGTTGAGCGGGGTGCGCAACTCGTGGCTCATGTTGGCGAGGAAGCGCGACTTCGCGCGGTTGGCGACCTCCGCCTTATAGGCCAGTTCGGCGTTCTGGATGCGCAGGCGCACGTTCTCCACGAACGTCTGGTGCCCGTTGCGGCCCGCGGCGATCAGAAAGCTGAGATAGAGGACGGTATAGGCCACCACCCCGGGCGCCATCCGGTCGCCGGAAAGGGCGACGGCGATCCATGGCGGCATCACGGCGAGGGCGAGAAACGCGACCATCGCCGCCGGAATGCTGTAGAGCATGATGGTGCCGCCGGCGGCCATCCCGGCGATCATGCTGAATGTCAGCAGGTCGACATCGGTGTCGGGCACCGAGACGACAAGCGCGGTGGTGAATCCCCCCCACAGCAGGCCGTAAAGACCGGCCCAGGCGACCGCGCGCGAGATGGTGCGGCTTTTGATTTCCGACGGCCTTGGGCGCCCGCGTCGGCTGAACCACATGTAAAGTTGCCATAAGGCGGCCGCTTGAAACACCGCGACGCAGGCGGCGAACCCGGCGCTGCGGAAATAGGGCCACGCGGCAATCCCCAGGATCAGCGAGTTCATGGAGTGGGCAACGGCCGCCACCGGCTGCAGGCGAACAAGCGCAAGCAACCGCTCGACGTTGAGCTCGCGTTCGATGTCCGGCGCGAGGGCCGGTTTCATCCATAAGGCGTGCCAACGAGCCATCGGGCGTACGTTCCAACCGAGCTGCCGAGGGTGACAAGACACACCTGTATAGTCCGTCGGGCGAAACGCCTCAACGGGCAGCGCGGGGTCCGCGAACGCCGATTTTTTTAGACGGCGGTGCCGCCGACGGTCATTTGTTCGATCTTCAATGTCGGCTGACCGACGCCGCAGGGTACGCCCTGGCCGTCCTTGCCGCATGTTCCAATGCCCGGGTCCAGCTTCATGTCGTTGCCGATCATGGACACCTTGGTCATGACGTCGGGGCCATTGCCGATCAGTGTCGCGCCTTTCACGGGGCGGCCGAGCTTCCCGTCCTCGATCATGTAGGCCTCGGTGGCCGAGAACACGAACTTGCCCGAGGTGATGTCCACCTGGCCGCCGCCGAAGTTGACGGCGTAGAGACCCTTCTTCACCGAGGCGATGATCTCGTCGGGGTGACGGTCGCCGCCGAGCATGAAGGTGTTGGTCATGCGCGGCATGGGATGGTGCGCATAGGACTGACGGCGGCCGTTGCCGGTCGGGCGCATGCCCATGAGGCGCGCGTTGAGGCGGTCTTGCAGATATCCGCGCAAGATCCCGTCCTCGATCAATACGGTGCGTGAGGTGGGCGTGCCTTCGTCGTCGACCGTCAGAGAGCCGCGCCGATCGTGGAACGTGCCGTCGTCGATGACGGTGACGCCCTTGGAGGCGACGCGCTGGCCCATCAGGTTGGAGAAGGCGGACGTCTTCTTGCGGTTGAAATCACCCTCGAGGCCGTGCCCGACGGCCTCATGCAGCAGCACGCCCGGCCAGCCGGGTCCCAACACGACCGGCATTTCACCGCCCGGGGCCTCGACAGATTCGAGATTCACCAGCGCCTGACGCAGCGCTTCGTCGACGGCCGCCTGCCACGTTTCGGCTTTCAGGAATTCGCCGTAGGTGACGCGGCCGCCCGTGCCGTAGCTGCCGGACTCCATGCGGCCGCCGTCATCCACGATGATGCTGACGTTCAGCCGCACGAGGGGGCGGATATCGGCGACGTTGTAGCCGTCAGGACGCAGGATATGGACGGCTTGCCATGAGCCCGCGAGCGAGGCGCTCACCTGCTTCACGCGGGGGTCCTTCTTGCGTGCGTAGGCGTCGATCTCGGCCAGCGTCGCGACCTTGATGTCGAACGGCACCATCGGCAGGGGATTGTCGTCGGTGTAGAGCTGCTGGTTCGTGCCCTGCGGCGGATCGGCGAACGTGCCGCCCGCGCCGGTCCGTACCGCGCGCACGGTTTCCCCCGCGCGCGCGATCGCTTGTTCGGTCAGCGTCGTGGAATGGGCGAACCCGGTCGTTTCGCCCGCCACGGCGCGCAGGCCGAAACCCTGCGACGTGTCGAACGAGGCGTTCTTGATGCGGCCGTCGTCGAAGGTGAAGCTCTCCGACTGGCAGTACTCCAGATAAAGTTCACCGTCATCGCAGCCGCTCAGAGCATTGGACACGATGCGATCCACCGCATTTTTGTCCATGCCGGTTTTCGCGAAGAACAAACTGTCGGTGGTTTTAAGATCGGCCATGGAACTTACTCCGCGGGTTCGGCGTGAAAGCGGGACTGGGCCGGCGCGGCGACCGCGGCCGACGGACGCTGGGTATGGGCGAAACACACCGTCAGCGTGAAAAGCGCAAGCGCGCCGGCCTGATGCGCGAGGGCAAGGCCGAGCGGCACTTGAAGGACGAGGGTCGAGATGCCGAGCGCGGCTTGGATCAGCGCCATGCCGGCGACGGCGTTCATCAGTCTGCGCACGCGTCCGGTCAGGGCGTTGCGTCCGCGCCACCAAATCACGCCGACCGCGATCACAAGTGCGATTGCCAGGACACGGTGGTTGAATTGCACGGTCGTCGCGTCCTCGAACGCGCTTAAATACCAGGGCTGCATGGAATACAGCGCCTCCGGGATGATCCGCCCGTCCATCAACGGGAATGTATTATAGATAAGGCCCGCATTGATCCCCGCAACAAAGGCGCCCGCGCCGATGACGATCATCGCGAAGAACGGGAGGATCGCCGCGAGACGCCGCACGACGCGATCGGCCGTCGGCGGGGCCGCCGGGCGGTCCTTTGCGAACAACCCCAGGGCGACCCACACAATCAGGCCGTAAACGGCGAAGGCGAGCGACAGGTGCGCCGCCAGTCGGTACTGGCTGACATCGGGCCGATCGACGAGACCGCTGGCCACCATGAACCACCCGAGCGCGCCTTGCGCGCCGCCAAGGACGAACAGGCCGCCGAGCTTGAAGAACAGAGGGCGGTCCACGGCGCCCTTCCAGACGAACCACAGGAAGGGCAGCGCGAAGGCGAAACCGATCAGGCGGCCCCACAGCCGGTGGGTGAATTCGAACCAGTAGATCGTCTTGAAATCGTCGATCGACATCCCGGCGTTCTTGAGCCGGTACTCGGGCGATGTTTGGTAAGCCGCGAATTCCTCCTGCCAGTCGGCGGCGGAAAGCGGCGGGACCATGTGAAGGGGTTTCCACTCCACCATGGACAGGCCGGACTCGGTCAGGCGCGTCGCCCCTCCGATCACCACCATGGCGAAGATCATGGCGGCGCAGACAACCAGCCACCAGGCGATGGCGCGGGAGGATGGGGGACGTGAGGAGCGGGCGGCGGGCGGCATTGGGCCTAGCATTAGGCCATGGTCCGCGCCCGAACAAGGCCCGGGGGGCTAAACTATGGCAAGACAAGCCTTTGATCGGGGCGGCCCGCGCGTGTATGACGGCGGTGTCACCACTTCTGGCCCCCCGATGAGCGCGCCCGATCCCGCCGAGTTATCCCCCGTCGCGTTGTCCGTCGTGATTCCGGTTCGCGATGAGGCCGGAAACGTCGCACAATTGGCCGCCGAGATTCATGTCGCGCTTACGGACCGCGGCGGCTACGAGATCATCTTTGTCGACGACGCCTCGACCGACGCGACGCCCGGCGAACTCGCGAGTCTGGGCGACGCGAGAGTGCGCGTCCTGACCCACGAAAAGTCCTGCGGCCAGAGCCAGGCGACGCTGACCGGCGTCGTGGCGGCGCGCGGCGCGTGGATCGCGACCCTGGACGGCGACGGCCAGAACGATCCAGCCGACCTGCAGCACCTTCTGGCGGCCCGCGATGCGGCCGGCGCGTCCGCATCCCGCACACTGTTCATCGGCCGGCGCGGCGCGCGGCGCGACAACGCCCGGCGGCTGATCGCCTCGCGCATCGCCAATGCCATCCGCGGCGTTGTCCTAGGCGATGCGACGCCGGATTCAGGATGTGGGATCAAACTCCTGTCGCGCGACCTTTTCCTTGCCCTGCCGCGTTTCGACGCCCTTCACCGCTTCATGCCCGCGCTGACGCTGCGCGCCGGCGGCAAGGTCGTCTCCATTTCGGTCGGTCATCGGATGCGCGTGCGCGGGGCGTCGAAATACACAATCTGGCGACGCGGCTTGATCGGCGTCGTCGACATGCTCGGGGTATTCTGGCTGATGCGCCGGAACCGCCACCCCACACTCAAATCATAAGAGGTCGCAGATGAGTTGGTTCCTCGGTTGGTTCGCAACCATGAACCTGATGAAATCGATCGGGCTGGTGGGCCAAGTGATCTTCGGCTCGCGCTTTTTCGTCCAATGGTTCGCCAGCGAACGCCTGAAGCGCAGCGTCATTCCGCTGGCTTTCTGGCATTTGAGCCTTCTGGGCGGCGCGCTGACCCTGGCCTACGCGGTTTATATCCAAGAGCCGGTGTTCATCATCGCCCAGGTCGGGGGGGTGCTGATCTACAGCCGGAACCTCTATTTCGTCTACCGCGACCGCCGGCGGGAACACCCGCTTTTGGGACCCGACCGGGGCTGATTTCACGCCCGCTCCCCTTGACTCGACGGGAACCGGTAGCTACCTAGCTGGCACTCACCGGGCTTGAGTGCTAACGCGCGCGCCTGCCGGGGGAAAAGTTATTAACTATCAATAGGATAATGGAGGGTTCCATGAAGTTTCGGCCTTTGCATGACCGCGTTCTGGTCGAGCGTACCGAGTCCGACACCAAGACCAAGGGCGGGATCATCATTCCCGATACCGCTCAGGAAAAGCCGATGGAAGGCAAAGTCATCTCCGTCGGTTCGGGCAACCGCGACGAAAGCGGCAAGCTGGTTCCCCTCGACGTGAAGAAGGGCGACCGCATCCTCTTCGGCAAATGGTCGGGCACCGAAGTGAAGATCGACGGCAAAGAGCTGTTGATCATGAAGGAGTCCGACATCATGGGAATCATCGAGTAGGCCAGTCGTCCGCTAGAGACGTAAGAAAGGGACAATCACATGGCAGCTAAAGACGTCAAATTCTCCTCCGACGCGCGCGACCGCATGCTGCGCGGCGTCGACATCCTCGCCAACGCGGTGAAGGTGACGCTCGGTCCGAAGGGCCGCAACGTCGTGATCGAAAAGTCGTTCGGCGCGCCGCGCATCACCAAGGACGGTGTCACGGTCGCGAAGGAAATCGAACTGAAAGACAAGTTCGAGAACATGGGCGCCCAGATGGTGAAGGAAGTTGCGTCCAAGACCAACGACCTCGCCGGCGACGGCACCACGACCGCCACCGTTCTCGCCCAGGCGATCGTTCGCGAAGGCGCGAAGTCGGTTGCCGCCGGCATGAACCCGATGGACCTGAAGCGCGGCATCGACAAGGCCGTTGAAGCGATCATCGGCGAACTCCAGAAGATGACCAAGAAGGTCAAGACGAACGAAGAAATCGCCCAGGTCGGCACCATCTCGGCCAACGGCGAGCGCGAAATCGGCGACATCATTGCCAAGGCCATGGATAAGGTCGGCAAGGAAGGCGTGATCACCGTTGAAGAAGCGCGTGGTCTCGACACCGAACTCGACGTCGTCGAAGGCATGCAGTTCGACCGCGGCTACCTCTCGCCGTACTTCATCACCAACGCCGACAAGATGGTGGTGGAACTGCAGAACCCGTACATCCTGATCCACGAAAAGAAGCTTTCGGACCTGCAGCCGCTGCTGCCGATCCTCGAAGCCGTCGTGCAGAGCCAGCGTCCGCTGCTCATCATCGCCGAAGACATCGAAGGCCAGGCGCTTGCCACGCTCGTCGTGAACAAGCTGCGCGGCGGCCTTAAGGTCGCGGCCGTGAAGGCGCCGGGCTTCGGCGATCGCCGTAAGGCCATGCTGGAAGACATCGCCGTGCTCACCGCCGGTCAGGTCATCAGCGAAGATCTGGGCATCAAGCTCGAGAGCGTCACGCTCCCGATGCTCGGCTCGGCCAAGATGGTCACCATCGATAAGGACAACACGACCGTTATCGACGGCGCCGGCAAGAAGAACGACATCAACGCCCGTTGCGAGCAGATCCGTCGTCAGATCGAAGACACCACTTCGGACTACGACAAGGAAAAGCTGCAAGAGCGTCTGGCGAAGATCGCCGGCGGCGTTGCGGTGATCAAGGTCGGCGGCGCGACCGAAGTCGAAGTGAAGGAAAAGAAGGACCGCGTTGACGACGCCCTCCATGCCACCCGCGCCGCGGTGGAAGAAGGCATCGTGCCGGGCGGCGGCGTCGCCCTGCTGCGCGCGTCCAAAGTCCTCGCCAAGCTCGACAACGGCCACGACGACCAGAAGGTGGGTATCGAGATCATCCGCCGTGCGTTGGCGGTGCCGTTGCGTCAGATCGCCGAAAACGCCGGTGAAGACGGCGCGGTTATCGCCGGCAAGGTGTCGGAATCGAAGGATGCGAATTTCGGCTACGACGCCCAGTCGGGCAAGTACGTCGACATGGTGAAAGCCGGCATCATCGACCCGACGAAGGTCGTGCGTGTGGCGCTGCAGGACGCGGCTTCGGTCGCCAGCCTGCTCATCACCACTGAAGCGATGATCGCCGACCTTCCGAAAAAGGACGATGCTCCGGCGATGCCGCCGGGCGGCGGCGGCATGGGCGGCATGGACTTCTAAGTCCGGCTCGACCAAGCCTCGGATAAAAGCGAAGGGCCGTGCCGCGAGGCGCGGCCCTTTTCTTTTGTGCGCCCGTCTTTTTTGCGAACCACCATGCGCAAATGAAAAAAGACCGCCGGGGGGCGATGCGCTATAAGCGCTTCATGGCAACAGGTCCGTCCAAGTCGTTTTTGAAAGTTATCGCCTTGCTTGCGATTTTCACGATCGCGCCGGCGACTATTTATTTCCTCTATAGCCGCACCGGCGGCCCTGAATCGCGCAAGGAACTCGTTTTCCAACGCAATCTGCGTTACGCGCTGATGCTGGGGACCGATACGCTCGACTTCGGTCCGCTGACGGATTGGTCGTGGGTTCAGGTGTGCGCGCTCACGCACGGCCTGAGCGCCAAGGAGATCGATGACCTTTTGGGGTTCGACTATCTTGCCAAGGCGGAGCTTTACTGGATGCCGCATGCGGAATACTGGTCGCTTCTGTTCGTCGACACGGAGCGCGAGGTGAACTGGGGCAAGGCGCGTCCCGTCACGGCCATTCGTATCCCGCGCAAAGAGTTGGCCGACTTGAATTTGCCCGCCGACGCCAAGGGGCTGTGCGTCGACCGCGGAACGATGCAAGCCCGGCTGACGCGTGCGCCGGCGCCGGTCGGAACAAGTCCCGTCACCATCCGGTTCGCGCCCTAGGGAGGGTCCGATGTTCAAGAACGTCGTTGTCGTCGGCGCTGGAGCGGTCGGTTCCTACTATGGAGGGTTGCTGGCGCGGGCCGGCGTGAACGTGACCTTGATCGCGCGCGAAGCCCATGTCGATGCGATCAACAAGAACGGTCTTTTTCTCGATACCACAACGTTCAAGGACACTGTCCGTCTTCTGGCGACCACCGATATGAAGGCTGTCGCGGACGCCGATCTGGTCCTGCTTTGCGTCAAGACCCTCGATACGGTGAGTGCGGCACGCGAAGCGAAAAGCCACATGCGCCCCGATGCGGTTATGGTCAGCATGCAGAACGGCGTCGACAATGCCGAACGCATCAAGGAAGCGCTGAGCTTCGATGTCGTCTCAGCCGCCGTCTATGTCGCCGCATCCATTCCAAAACCGGGTACGGTGAGGCATTCGGGCCGCGGCGATCTCGTCATCGGCGGGGTGCTTCCCGGTGCGACGATGACCGCGATCGCGGAGATGTTCACGAATGCCGGTATGCCGACGCGCATCAGCGCCGATCTGCCGTTCGAGATGTGGACGAAATTGGTGATGAACGGCACATACAATGCCATGTCGGCGTTGACCGGTTGCACCTATGGCACTCTGATCAACGACCCCAGCGCCGTGAAGGTGATGATGACTCTGACCGAGGAAATCGTCGCGGTCGCACGGGCCAAAGGCATTGCTTTGGATGTCGATGACATGAAAGATCGTGTGCGAAAGTTGGGGCCGGCGATGCCGGAAACGCGGTCGTCCACCCAACAGGATATCGCGCGCGGCAAGTTGACGGAAATCGACTCCCTCAACGGGTACATCGCCGCGCAAGGCGCGCGCTATGAAATCCCGACCCCGATGAACGCGGCGATGCATAGCCTGGTGCGTTTGCGGGAAGGGCGGACGGCGGCGTAGCCCGCGCGCTATTCGTCGCCGGAGCCCTCGCGCAAGACGCCGAACGTTTTGGAATGCGATCCCTTGGCGGCGAGGGAGAAGCCGTCGGCTGAAAGCCCGCGGCGCAAAATCTCCCTGATTGCCGAAGCGCGGCTCGGCATACGTTTCTCAAAACGGAAGTTATCCAGCGCGGCGAGTTCGTCGGCGGATAGCATCACTTGTAAGCGGGACAGGCGTTTCTGCGCGCCGTTCTTGGCGGCGCCGTTTTTCATCCCTGCGCTTTTCTTAAGCACGATTTTCTTAAGCATGCGTCGAATCCCTCCGATCAGCGCCGAGGTGAGAAGGACCGGCTTACGTCTTTTCGCGCGGAAGCACGTAAGGAGCGCTTTTTACTCAAGTTACTCATGTTACCCATCTAACTCATTGTAATTACGTATTAAATCAAGAGTTTGCCGGATATTGTCCAAGGCGTTGCAACCCGGGATTACGTCCTCATGAACCACAACGCATGGGGTATGGCTTTTTTGGGCCTCAACGATGGCGGGAACGATGGGAGAGGCCACGCGATGACGACCGTCCACACTGTGCGTTTACGATGCCCGACATGTGGTCAACCCGGCCTCGTGAACTGGGCGCACCCCGAAGGCGGTCTCCCGGGCCCGCGGCGGTTTATCGGCATTACCGACGGTTTCTGCGCCGTCGCGCGCGCGGAACGGCCTGAACCCGAAATTCTATGTCTCAAATGCCACGACGTTCCATCCGAGCGACGGCTGCAGGTGGAAGCCGCGCAGTCTTAGTTTAGACCGGCCTAGTTTAGACCGGTCTAGTCCAGAACGGCCTAACCCAGGAACGCGCGGACCATTCCCACGGCCTCGGCCAACCCGACACGCGCGACCTCGACGCCCGGCGGAAACGCCGTGCACAGGCGCGAGGGCATCATGGGATCGAGAAGCACGAAAACCCCGTGATCGGTTTCGCGCCGGATCAAGCGGCCGAACGCCTGCTTCAGTCTGAGGCGGGTGATGGCGTCGTCATAGCCCCGCTTTCCATACGTGGCGCGGCGCGCCTTGTGCAGGATGTCCGGGCGCGGCCACGGCACGCGGTCGAACACCACAAGGCGCAAGGAGCGCCCGGGCACGTCCACGCCCTCGCGCACGGCGTCGGTCCCGAGAAGGCAGGCATCCTCTTCAGCGCGGAAGATATCGACGAGCGTCGACGTATCCATCGCATCCACATGCTGGGCGTACAGTGGGATGCCGGCTTCGTCGAGCGGGCCCGAGATGCGGCTGTGAACCTCGCGCAACCGCGAGATGGCTGTGAACAGCCCCAACCCGCCGCCGTTCGCCGCGGTGAACAGTTCGCGGTAGGCGGACGCCACCTGTTTCATGTCGTCCTTGCGGACGTCCGTGATCACAATGACTTTTGTGTTGTCGACGTAGTTGAAGGGCGACGGCAGCGAGGCCCGCGCGACGGGCGCGGACAGGTGCCAGGCGCCGACCCGTTGCTCGGCCTGCGTCCAGTCCTCCGCCTGATCGGTTTCCCCGGTCAGCATGGTGGCGGACGTCACCACAATGCCGTGCGCATGGTCGGCAAGGGCGCGCGCGAACGGTAACGTCGGATCCACCCAATGACGGTTCAGTCCGACATCGATGTCGTGGCCGTCCATGCGCTCGACGTTGAACCAATCGACGAATTCCTGAGGGGTCGTTTCCTTTAACGACTTCACCATGCCGCGCCAGGCGGTGACTTGCATCGCACCGCGGTGCTCGAGCGTGCGAATCACCGCTTCCAGCCGCTGACGCATGGAGGTGTCGAGAATGCCCGCGTCCTTGTTCAGCTTCGCGGTGAAGCCTGAAATCAACCGGCGCAGCGGAGCTTCCAGTCGCGCAAGCGCCGTTTCCAGCGCTTCGGACGCCTCCGCGAGGCCCTTGATGAGCGGTGTGGTTTCCGCTTCGAGGGAATAGGGCGAATTGCTGTCGGCGCGCGCAAGAACCTGCTCGCGCACCAGCGCGAGGAACGTTTCCGACGGGCCCTGAGGAAGGCCGTCTTTCACACGGTTGCGCCAACCCTGGCTCGGCAATGCGCGCGCGGCGTCCACGGCGTCCTCGACAGTATTGGATAGGCCGAAGTCGTCGCCGGTGCCGCAGGCGATCAGATCTTCGCAGCGCCGTTTCAGTCCCCGGGCGCGGCTGCGCTTCGCGTTGCCTTCCGCGCCTAAAAGCCAGCGCCGGAGGTCGGCGGCTTCCAGCCCCGTGAAGTGCGCCGAGAAGGCGGAGTCGGCCGCCTCGAAGATGTGATGGCCTTCGTCGAAGACGTAACGGGTCGGCCGCAGGGCGTCGTCGATTCCGCCCAAGGCCGCCTGCGCCATCACCAGCGCGTGGTTCGCCACCACGATATCGGCGTAGCGCGCACGCCGGATCGTACGTTCGACAAAACACTTTTGATAGTGGTTGCACGCGGCGTAGATGCATTCGCCCCGGCGGTCGGCCAGGCCGAGCACCTTCTCGCGGCCCAGGACTTCCGGCAGCCATCCCGGCAGGTCGCCGCCGACCATATCGCCGTTGCGCGTGGCGGACGCCCACCGCGCCACCAGACCGAGGGCGATGGCGTCGTAAGGTTGCGCGCCCAAACGGTTCAGCGCTTCCTCGTAGCTGAGCAGGCACATGTAATTCTCGCGCCCCTTGCGGATCACGACGCGGCGATTTTTCTCGTCCTTGTCGAAGGGCAGGCGATCGAGCTCCTGGTCGAGCTGGCGTTGCAGGTTGCGGGTGAACGTGGAGAGCCACACGGCGCCGCCGTTCTGTTCCGCCCATACGCTCGAAGGCGCGACATAGCCGAGGGTCTTGCCGGTCCCGGTTCCGGCTTCGGCGAGGACGAGAAGCGGCTGGTTGGACGCGCCGCGCGGTTGGAACGCCTCGGTGACAAGGCGCGTATATTCCCGCTGGCTCGGTCGCGCCTCGGCGTCGGCGCCGAGAAGGCGCTGGAGGCGTTCCTCCGACTCTTGCGGCGCGATGGGCTTGCTGCCGGGCGGAAGCGGCGGCGCGCGATCTTCCCAGGCCGGAAGGTCCAGCCACACGCGCAAGCCCGCCGCGGGCCCGAAGCCGCGCGCCGCGTTCGGATCGCCGCCCAGGGCGGCAAGGACGCTCGGTCCCCACGCCCAGCCGCCGCGCGCCATGGCGCCGGCAGCGGCGGCCAAGGTCTTAGCTTCCAGGTCGCCGAGCGCCGTCAACTGTTCCAAAAGCGCCCGGGCGGCGCGCAACAGAGCTTCCGGTTTGTCTTCAAGGGTCGCGGGCGGCGCGAGGTCGAGCGCGGCGGCAAGGCCTGTAATGGTCGGCAGGCAGAACGCGGCGGGCCTCACGAAGGCGAACAACTCGAGCACGTCATGGGCGGGAAATCGGTCCGTCCGGAGCCGTACGGCGGTCGCGGGCGCGTGGCACACGATCGGCCGGGCGGCCGCCAGGCGCTGTCCGGCGAGTGCGGCCGGTTTCACGCTGATTTCTCCGCTTGTGTCCAGGATCGCCGCGCTCGTCCATTCGGCCGCAACCACAGGCGCCTCGGGAAGGAGGATGCGGCGGGGCGTTAACGAAGGCGCGGCGGGCGTGTCCATGGGAAGAGCCGACCTGTACCGGCAGTTCCCGCGCGGCGCAAGGCTGGCCCGCTCACGCGCCTCGGGAAACCTCCACGATGATCCCTTCATGGGGCCGCAACCGGATCAAGGCGTCGGACGGTTGCTGGACGTTGTCGGCGTATGTGGACAGCAGATGAGTTCCGGTCGCCACAAGCGGCGTATAGACCGTCGCCTCCGCCAGGTTCAACAGCACCGCGAGTCGCCGCGCGCCGTGACAGCGTTCGTAAACCAGGACGTCGCCCCGGGCTTCGATCAGGCCGTAATCGCCGATGCTGAGTGAGGGCTCACGCTGGCGCAGCGCGATGAGGTCGCGATAAAGCCGAAGCATTGATCCGTTGTCGCCGCGCTGATGGGCCACATTCCTGGTTTCGGTATCGTGCAGAGGCAGCCAGGGCTCGGCGTTTGTGAAGTCGCCGCGCGGATCGGACGTCCAGGCCATCGGGGTCCGCACCGGATCGCGCCCGAATCCGAACCCCGGAACGCGCTTCTCCCAAGGATCCTGGACGTGCGCCGGCGGAATGTCGGCGTCGGTCATGCCGATCTCGTCGCCGTAATACAGGGTCGGCGTGCCGCGTAACGTGAGGAGAAGCATCGCGGCGGTGCGGGCGGCGCCGGGCCCCACGCGGCTCGCGATGCGGGCGCGGTCGTGATTGCCGAGCACCCAGTTCGGCCATGCGCCGTCCGGCAGGAGCGCCTCGTAGCGCGCGATAAGGTCCGCCAGCGTTTTGGCCTGCCAGCGTGCGCCGATCAGATGGAAATTGAAGGGAAGGTGCACGCCGCTCAGGTCCGGCCCGTAGTAGGTCACGATCCTTTTCAGCGGCAGATAGATCTCCCCGATCAAAACGCGGCCGCCATAGGAGTCGGCGATGCGCCGGAATTCCCGCAACGCCTCGTGCACCTCGGGCTGGTCGTATTGATGGCGCCGGTCGAGCGCCAACGTGGGCGCCATGCCCGGTTTGAAGTCGGGGTTGGGTGGATTGTCGGCGAGGGAAGATACCTCGAATAGGTGATGCACGGTGTCGATGCGAAAGCCGTCGATTCCGCGCTTGAACCAGAAGTGAAGCACGTCGTGCATGGCCGCGCGCACGGCGGGGTTACGCCAATTGAGGTCGGGCTGCTCGGGGAGGTAGGCATGATAGTAGTACTGGCCGGACGTCTCATCCCACGTCCACGCAGGGCCGCCGAATTCGGAAAGCCAGTTGTTGGGAGGCCCGCCGCCGGGAGCCGCGTCGCGCCATATATACCAGTCGCGTTTTTCCGAGGTGCGTGAACCACGGCTGTCGGCGAACCACGGATGGGCGTGCGACGTATGATTGGGGACATAATCCATGACGACCTTCAGCCCCCGGGCGTGCGCTTCGGCGACAAGACGGTCGAGATCCCGCAACGATCCGAAGATCGGATCGACGTCGACGTAATTCGAGACGTCGTAACCGAAATCCGCCATCGGCGATGGATAGACGGGCGACAACCAGATCGCATCCACGCCCAGCCAGACAAGGTAATCCAACCGCGCGACGATGCCGGCAAGATCGCCGATTCCATCTCCGTTGCTGTCTTGGAACGAGCGGGGATAGATCTGATAGACGATGCCTTTTTGCCACCAAGGCGGGTCGGACGGCGGGGGTGTCATGGGGTGATCACGGCGCCGGCGAGATGTGTTCCGCGATGAACGCGTCGATGGCCGCGAACCACCGCGTCCGGATGCCTTCGATCTCGTGGAAGAGCTCGTGCTTCGCGCCGGCGAACGTCACCAGGCGACAGTTGGGCAACCGCGTGGCCGCCCGCGTATGCGCCACCGGATCGACAAGCAGATCCCGCCCGGCGCTTCCCATCAGGATGGGTGTTCCGATCCGCGACAGGAACGCGGGATTCCGGAGGCGGGCGGTCAGGGCGAATGCGGAATCGACCCAGCCATAGGTCGGACCGTCGACACGCAAACGCTCATCCGCCGTGAACCATGCGTCCTGCAACGCGCCGCGCAAGGGATCGTTGGAAACGCGGCTCGGTTCCTTGTACGGCGGCGCGATGTTCGGCCACGGCCCGGCACCCGGCACGAAGGCGTTGCCGCGTCCGCAGGCGGTCATTGTTCGCGCGAGAAGCCGCGCGGCCCATCGCGGAATGTTTCCGGTATTGATTTCCAGCATGGGGGCGGACAGCACCGCCGCGTCGGCGATAGCCCCCGCCTTGTGCAGCATCAGGAGCGCGATGGCGCCGCCCATCGAGTGCGCCACCACGAGGCGTATGCGCGGGCCCGGGGAAACGGCGGCGATGAAGCCGGCGAGATCGTCGGCATCCGTTGCGAATGCGCGCGCGGTGGGACGCGCGCCTTGTCCGGGGATGCGCGGAGAGAGACCTTGGCCGCGCCAGTCCAGGCACCAGACATTGAACCCGCGGGCCTGAAAGTCGCGGGCCGTTTCAAAATACTTCTCGATGAACTCCATGAACCCGCCCACCAGAAAACAGTCCATGTCGGACGCCGCGGGCAGGTGTCCCCAGCGGAGAGGGACGCCGTCCGGGGTGGTGAAATATCCCCACCGGAACCCTTGAGGCTCCAGAAATCGCCCCTCCAGGGCCGGTGGCGCTGGGGCGAAAAGGGGGGTGGTATCCATGGTCGGGTGTGAGAATGCCTTGCCGAGGGGGGATTTTCCAAAGACAGAACGGCGAAATCGTGGTTTCAGCCCAACTTAAGGTGCGTGACCTGCTGGGTTTTTGACGTTAGTACTCCCGGTTCGCCCGACCCATGCAAAAAAGTGCCTTATGACCGACCTTTCCGCCTTGTCTCGTCACAGCAATGCCTGGCCCTTCGTGGAGGCCCGCACCCTCTGGGACGAGCGCCTGAAATCGACGGCGCCGGAGAAAGGATATGTCCTGTTCCAAACGGGATACGGCCCGTCGGGTTTGCCGCATATCGGCACGTTCGGCGAGGTGGTGCGCACGACCATGGTCCGCAAGGCGTTCGAGCTCCTGACGCCGAACGTGAAAACGCGCCTCTTCACCTTCTCCGACGACATGGACGGGTTGCGCAAGGTGCCGGACAACGTTCCCAACAAGGAGATGATGGGCGAGCATCTCGGCAAGCCGGTGACCAGCGTGCCGGATCCGTTCGGCACCCACGAAAGCTTCGGAGCGCACAACAACGCGCGCCTGCGCGCCTTCCTCGATTCATTCAATTTTGAATACGAATTCAAGAGCGCCACCGCGTCCTATAAGTCGGGTGAATTCGACAAGGCGCTCTTGCGCGTTCTCGAGAAGTACGACGAGGTCATCAACGTGATCCTCCCCACGCTGGGGCCGGAACGCCGCGCGACCTATTCGCCGTTCCTGCCGGTCTGCGCGAAGACCGGCGTCGTGCTCCAGGTGCCGATCATCGAGCGCGATCTGGCCGGCGGCACGATTGTGTACAAGGACGAAGACGGGAAGGACGTGCGTGTTCCGGTCACCGGCGGACATTGCAAATTGCAATGGAAGTGCGACTGGGCGATGCGCTGGTATGCGCTGGGCGTCGACTATGAGATGTCCGGTAAGGACCTGATCGATTCCGTCAGGCTCTCCAGCCAGATTTGCCGCATCCTCGGCGGCACGCCGCCTTTGAACCTGACCTACGAACTGTTCCTGGACGAAGAAGGGCAGAAAATCTCGAAGTCCAAGGGCAATGGGCTCGCGGTCGAGGATTGGCTGAAGTACGCGCCGTCCGAAAGCCTCGCGCTGTTCATGTATCAAAAGCCGAAGACCGCGAAGCGTCTGTTCTTCGACGTGATCCCGAAGGCCGTCGACGAATATCTCGACTTCCTGGCGAAGTTCCCGGATGAGGAGGACAAGGCGAAGCTGGACAATCCGGCGTGGCACATTCACGGCGGCCAGCCGCCGAAGGAAAACGTGCCGGTCAGCTTCGGCATCCTTCTCAATCTCGCGAGCGTCGCGCATGCCGAGAACCCGTCGGTGCTTTGGCATTACATCTCGCGCTTCACACAGGGTGCAACGCCCGAGAGCGCGCCGCTCCTCGACCGTCTCGTCCACCACGCGATCCGGTATTACGAGGATTTCGTCAAACCCGCGAAGGTCTATCGCCCGATCGGCGCCGACGAGCGACAGGCGTTTGTCGATCTGCGGGAGGCGCTTGCCGGTTACAAAGATGAGCCGACCCCGGAAGGTCTCCAGTCGGTGGTCTATGAGGTGGGTAAACGCTACCCAGACGCATTCGCATCCCTGCGCGATTGGTTTAAGGCCCTCTATCAGGTTCTCCTGGGTCAGGAGCAGGGGCCGCGTATGGGATCGTTTATTGCTCTATATGGCGTTGCGGAATCGATCCGGCTCCTTGACAAGGCCCTCGCGGGCGAGGATTTGGCGAAGGCGTCGTAGCTGGATTTACACGCTCCGGTTGACCTTACCCATCTTTACGGCCCTCGGGCTCTACCCGTAAGATACTGGGAACTAAGGACTCTGGAGGCTGGGACGGCTTCTTGTCCGATCGTCGGGCAGGGCTGGGCCTCCGGAGATTGCCGGGAGGGCTTCCATGAATACGACGGTCGTCCACGCGCGCGCGCGTGCATTCTTTGGCGTGACTCTAAAATCGGCGCTTCTCGTAAGTTCGGCTCTCGCGGCCGTCGCTCTCGCCCCGCGTCTGGCGCAAGGCGCCGAGGCGATCGAGATGGAAGAAATCATCGTGACCGCGCAGTCGCGCGCGCAAAGCGTACAGGACACGCCGATCTCGCTGACGGCCGTCGGCGGCGACAAGCTGCAGGACATCAACGTTCAGAAGGCCGAAGAACTTCAGCAACTGGTTCCGAACTTCACCATGACGGAAACCGGAATCAGCACCAACATCTTCATCCGCGGTCTCGGGTCGGGCATCAACCAGGCCTTCGAGCAATCGGTCGGCTACTATGTGGACGGTATCGCCTATACACGCGCGCAACAGACCCGCATGCCCTTCATGGATCTCGCGCGCGTCGAAGTGCTTCGCGGCCCGCAAACCATCCTGTTCGGCAAGAACTCCATCGCCGGCGCCTTGAACATCGTGACGGCGCAGCCGACCACCAGCTTCGAGGGGTATCTGACCGGCACCTATGAATTCGAGAATCAGGAGTACATCGCCGAAGGCGCGGTGTCCGGCCCGATCACCGATACCGTGCGCGCCCGCGTCGCCGCCCGCTGGCGCGACACGGACGGTTACGTCCGCAACTTGACCACGAGCCGCACCGAGCCCAAGCGCGACGATATCACCTTGCGCGGCATCATCGAAGCCGACGTCTCCGATACGGTGGTCGCGAACTTCAAAGCCGAATACAGCGATTTCGACGTCCTCGGGCGTTCCATCGAAATCCTGAATGAACGTCCCGCCGCCGCGGGCCCGTTCACCGGGCGGACCTATTCGCAGATTCTTGTGGGCGGTTTCGGGGCCGACCGCAGCGTGCTCAACAACACGCTCGACGGCAATCGCAGTTCCAACGGCGATTTCAGCAACAACAGGCAGGAAACCTACGTCGCCAATATCGCCGTCGATATTGGTGGCTACGAACTGCGTTCGATCACCGGCTACGCCGGGCTGAAGTACGACGAACTGTGCGATTGCGACTACACCGGCGCGAACGTGTTCCTGGCCGGCTTGGTGGAGGACTACGACCAGTTCAGCCAGGAGTTCAGGCTGACGTCGCCCGTGCAGGAAAGCTACGATTTCGTCGCGGGCGTGTATTACCAGAACTCCAAACACAACTACGCGGACAACATCCTCGTTCAGCCGACGTCGGTGCTGGTGCCGTTGATCAACTCGCAATCCCCCGGCGCGGGCAGCGCTATGGCGGGCACGCAAGCGTCGCGCAGCGCCTCGGTCGACGCCGACCTTTTCTCGGGCTTCGCGCAAGTGAACATCCGTCCGATGGACCAGTGGGAACTACAACTCGGCGCCCGTGTCTCCAGCGAGAAGAAGGAGGGCATGCGCACGCTGACCATCCTGCGCGAGAACGGCGACGCGCTGCCTGCCCCACAGGCGATCGCCGCCGCGGTCTATGCGCAGGTGTTCCGGGTCAGTTCGACAAACCTCGCGAACCTTGGGCCCACGGGCGCCGCGCTCATTTCGCAGCTTGGCGCGCTGCCGGTGTCCGGCGACCGCAAGGAAACCCGCTTCTCGCCGGACGTGAAGCTGCTCTACCAGCCGTCGGACGACGTGATGCTCTATGCGAGCTACGCGCGCGGCGCGAAAAGCGGCGGGTTCGATTTCCGGGCCAACAACCGCAATTTCTATCCGACGATGCAAGATTCGTTCGAGTTCGAGGACGAAAGCGCCAACAGCTTTGAAGTCGGGGCGAAGACCACCTTCGGCGCAGCTCAATTCAACATCGCGGCGTTCTATACCGAGTTCAAGGATCTCCAGATCTCCATCTTCGACGGGATCCTGGGTTTCAACGTCGGCAATGCGGCGTCGGCTCGTTCGCAAGGGATCGAGGCCGATGGCCGGGTCCGCGTCAATGAATACATCACGCTGACCGGGTCTCTTGCCCTCACGGACTTCAAGTTCAAGGACTTCCGCAACGGTCAGTGCTACTTCGGTCAAACACCTAACGTCGATCTGAACGGCGACGGCCGCGCGGAGCTATGCGACTACACCGGCCAGACCAACCAGTTGGTGTCGGACGTGCAAGGAACTGTCGGGATTCAGGCCTACTATCCGATCTTCTCCGGGTATCGCCTCGACGGCGGTTTCGACGTGTTCTTCACCTCGAAGTACCACGCTTCCAACACCTTCGATCCGGATCTGATCCAGAAGGGCTACGCCACGCTCGGCGCCCGTATCGGCATCGGTCCGGACACAGGGCTGTGGCAGATCGCCTTTGTCGGCCGGAACCTGACCAACAAGCGCTACATCCAGTTCGGCGGCGACACGCCATTGTCGGGCTCAACCTTCGGCGTGAATTCGGATTACGCCTTTGCTGACCGGGGCCGCACGCTTGCCGTTCAGGCGCGGGTCAACTTTTAGGACGTGAAGCAAGCCCTCTTAGCCTTCGTTGTGGTTGTCGGCTCCGTCGCTCACGCGGCGGAGCCGAAGCCGTTTCATGGCCCCCACTATGTCGACCGTAAAAATCCCGTCGATATTTGCGGGTTGCACGCGCCCTCACTGGATAAAGTGCCGGAAGTCCTGGTGGAGCGTGGTGGGGTGCGCGAGGCCGCCGGGGACGAGAAGTTCCTCGCCTACGAGCAACTGGATTTCACGCATATCTGGACCTTTACGCGGCCCAGCCACGAAGCCCATCCGGTGGTGATCTGCCGCGAACTCAAGGACAGCGCAGAGGGGCTCGTGGTCAATATGCAGTTCTACTGCGGCGGCGGTCGCGCCGCTTGCGACCAACTCTATGGGGATTTCCTGACCCTCAATAACGTGATGAAGCAGAAGGCCACGAAGGCGCCACCGCCGTCGAAATAGGAGCCTTGTTTGAACTGAAGGGCGCCCGCTAGCGCTCGGTACGTCCGGGAAGCATCTTCATCACCACCGACGGCGTCGGCGGCATCTCCGCGAAGTCCAGAAGTTCGATCTTGAAGAAAAGGTCTTTCCCGGCGAGCGGGTGGCCGACGGAGCCGTAGGCCATCTGCGGCGGGATGTGCACCAGCCATTCATCGCCGGGTTTCATCATCATGACCGCGGAGACGAAGCCCGGGATCAGCGCGCGCAGCGGAAATATGGTGGCGTTATCGGACTCTTTTCCGAAAGACGTGTCGAACAGCGAGCCGTCCAGGTAGCTGCCCTCGTAACGGACCTTGATCGCGCTGGTGCGTGTCGGGTTGCTGCCGCCCGCCGCACCGTCGCGGATAATGAGATAGCGCGTGCCGGGAATGGCATGGGCCGCGCTTGTCTTCGGTTCGGAGTCAAAAAGCTGTTTGTTGGCCGCCGCGCGGGTGGCGTCGGCATTTTGCGCGAACGCGGGCGCGGAAACGGAAAGGGCGAGCAGAAAGGTCAAAGAACGAAGCGCATGGTGCATGTCGAAGTCCTCCCTTATGGAGCCGCGATCATGCCCTTTCGCGCGGTTCCGAACAATTGCGCTCCGGAACCCGGCGTGAACGGGGCGTCCGGAAAACCGGACGCCCCGGCCGGCGCCTAGTCGATGGCGAAGCAGTAAAACAGGCCGTCGCCGCCGGTGGCCTTGAGGTTCTCGTTGGTGCAGCCGCGTGTCGGGTGGGCGGAATTCCACGAAATGTTGGAACCGCTGGCGCGGTCGTGGTGACCGATCTGCGCCGCGCCGTCGGTCGCGGTGCTCGTCCAGTTCTTGCACGTGTGGTCGGCGGCGTCGGTATAGGCGGTGCCGTCCATTTGCGAGCCGGTCAGGATGTCGTGACGGTTCACGCCATCGAATCCGCTCGTGATCATCTCGCCTTTTTCGGTGAGGGCCGTGCGCTTGTTGACGTTATTGCCCTTGCGCGCCAACTCGAGCGTGTCGCCATGAAGGTCGGCGAGATCGGCGGCGACCCGATTGCCGTTCGGCGCGTACCAGGGGCCCTTGCCGATCCGGTCGCGTGCGTTCACGGCGCCCGCGCCCTGGGTGCTCAAGTATGCGCGCCATTGCTTCTTCACTGCGCCCACGGACGCGGCCAGCTTCGTGCAGTGCGCATCCGCGCCCGCCAAGCCGCCCAGGTTTCCGCCGTTGAGGCCGACGCTGGTGACAAAGAACGACATCGGTTGTTGCGGCGGGGCTTCGCCGCCGGTGGCGGCCGTCGCGACGAACGGCAGGACGGCGGCTAAAAGCAAGGTCTTACGCATGACATCTCCCCTTCGTTGAACAAGGCGGAAATGATAGCCCGCGCAAGATCGAGGGCCAAGAAAACGAAGCCGGAACCGCCGCCGCTGTTACAAATCGGGCGCGATGGGTCAGGCTTTCAGCACCAAATCCAGATCGGCGACTTCCTTCGCGATGGGACTTTCCGGTTTCTGGCCGGTGTAACCCATGAGCGCCACGATCTCTTCGATCGACGCGCGGCGGTTCTTCCCGATGAAGGCCGCTTTGACCACGGCGATCGCGGGCATGTCCTTCGCGGTTTCAAACTTGTGAAGCAGATAGACGAATTTGTCGTCCCACGTCAGGACGCTGGTGGATACGGTGAACTTCTCGAAGACTTTCAGCGGTCGGCGAAAGCGGAATGTCGATGAGCCCAGAACGGGAAAATATCCCGCCTTGCGCAGCCGTCCGTAGCTCCCGTTGCGGATCATGAAGCTGACCCGCGACAGATCGCCGAAGCTGGCATACCGCGAGTTCGTCATATGCATGAAGATATCGAGGTCGGTGGGAAGGCAGCGGAACGTCAGTTTGCCTTCGCCCATGATGCTGGCGCGCGCACCGAGATGCGCTGTGATCCACATCCAGATCAGGCGCCAGATGAGGTTCATGGCGGCGGTTTGCGTCTCAGGCCGCGACCGCCGCGCCGAACAGATCGTCCTCCATATCCATGATGGTCTCGCCGCCCGCCATCAGCGAGGACAACAAGGCGCCGGTCTGCGGCATCAGCTTGTGCATGTAGAACTTGGCGGTCTTGATCTTGCCCTTATAGAACCCGGTCGGATCGTCGCTCTGCTTCGCGAAGGCGAGTTTCGCCATCTTTGCCCACATATAGCCGACCGACACGTAGCTCAGGATTTTGAGAAGATCCGTCGCGGCGGCGCCGGCTTCGTTTGGATTGCTCAAACCCTTCTGCGCCACGGTTCCGACAGCCTGTTGAAGGCGGCCGAAACCCTTGGCGAGTTCCAGGACGATCTCCTCCATGTTCGGATCGGCGGCGTTCTCCTCGATGAACTGCTGCACCGGATGGAAGAAGGCGCGCATGTAGCGGCCGTAGTGGGCGGTCATCTTGCGGCCCACGAGGTCGAGCGCCTGGATGCCGTTCGTCCCTTCATAGATCTGGGTGATGCGGGCATCGCGGACAAACTGCTCCATGCCGTGCTCGCGGATATAGCCGTGGCCGCCGAAGATCTGCACGCCCAGATTGGCGTTGTCGAACCCGATATCCGTGCCGAACGCCTTCACGACGGGCGTCAGGAATTGGATCAGGTCGTCGTGTTTCGTGCGCTCTTCTTCGCTCTCGGCTTTTTCGGCGTTGTCCTGGCTCACCGATACCCACATGACCAGCGCGCGCATACCCTCGGTCAGGGCTTTCATGGTCAGAAGGTTCTTGCGGACATCCGGGTGGACGAGCAGGGGGTCGGCCGGTTTCTCGGGGTTCTTCGCGCCCTTGAGGCTGCGGCCTTGCAAGCGTTCGCGCGCATAGAGAAGGGCGCCTTGGTAGGAGGCCTCGGACAGGCCGAGACCCTGGACGCCCACGCCAAGACGGGCCGTGTTCATCATGGCGAACATGGCGCGCATGCCTTTGTGTTTCTCGCCGACCAGCCAGGCCTTGGCGTTATCGAAGTTGATGACGCAGGTGGCCGAGGCCTTGATCCCCATCTTGTGTTCGATGGAGCCGCAGGATGCGCCGTTGCGCGGACCGACGCCGCCGTCGGCCTTCGGCAGGAATTTCGGGCAAATGAACAGGCTGATGCCTTTGATGCCCGGCGGCGCGTCCGGAAGGCGCGCAAGCACGAGGTGCACGATATTTTTCGTCAGGTCGTGCTCGCCGGCTGAAATGAAGATTTTCGTGCCGGTCAGAAGGTAGCTGCCGTCGTCTTGCGGATCGGCTTTCGTGCGCACGAGGCCAAGGTCGGTGCCGCACTGAGGTTCGGTCAGGCACATGGTGCCGCTCCAGGAGCCGTCGGTGAACTTCGGCAGATACAACTGCTTCTGTTCCTCCGTCCCATAAAGCTTCAGCGCGTTATAGGCGCCGTGGGTGAGGCCGGGATACATGCCGAACGACATGTTGGCGGAACAAATCATTTCCTCCACCAGCATGTTCACGGCCTTGGGCGCGCCCTGGCCGCCGTACTCCTGATCCGCGCCGAGCCCTGTCCATCCGCCGGCCGTGAATTGATCGTAGGCCTCTTTGAAGCCCTTGGGCGTGCGTACGACGCCGTTCTCGAAGGTGCAGCCTTCCTCGTCGCCGGAGCGGTTCAAGGGGAACAGCACTTCCTGGGAGATCTTGGCGGCTTCTTCCAGCACCGCGTCGACCACATCGGCGCTGAAGTCGCCGTAGCCTGGAAGGTTCTGCAGCGCGTCGCCATTGAACAGTTCGCGATAGACGAACTTCATGTCACGCAACGGGGCGGTGTAAGTCGCCATGGCTTATCTCCTCACTTCCGTTCCATCATGATGTCGTGGCCGATCTGGAAGACCCGATTGGAGTCCCGGACGGCGCGCAGGATGTAGATGCGGTCGGGCTGTTGTTCTTGAATGGCTTGCTGTTCCGGCGTGATCGACGGATCGCCGTCGAACCAGATATCGAAGGCGCGACTCTTGAAGCCCTCGGCCGAAACCACGACGTGAACCCGCGCGGGGTCCGGCGTGTTGGGGATCGGTCCCGGCCGCACGCTGCCATAGACATAGCGGCCGACGGAGTCCGAACGCAGATAGGCGTGGAGGCGCGGATTGTCCCGGCCATAACCGGGCCTTGCCTCCAGCGGATCGTAACGGCCTTCGCGGTCGGTATGATAAATATAGATCGAGGCGCCGGGGATCGGGGTCTTGCCGTCGGTGACAAGCCCGCGGATGACCATGCGGTCGCCACGTTCATCCTTCGGCGCATTTGAGATGAAGAACGAGGCCTCCGCCGGCGCGGTGTGCTTCTCGAAGTATTCAGGCGACGGCGTTTCCGCCCCCCGCGCGGGAAAGGCTCCCGCGATGGCGGCGAGCGTCAGGTACGAGATAACAGAACGTCGTGTCGTCATAAGGAATTAATTCCGCAGCGGCTTACCGGTATCGAGCATGTGTTCCATGCGCGCGAGGGTCATCGGATTCTTGGCCAGTTCCAGGAAAGCGTTCCGTTCCAGTTTCAGAAGGTCTTTCTCCGTCAACTGCTCGGTCTGGTCCGTCTTGCCGCCGGTCAGCACCCCGGCGAGCGCGAGCGACACCGTCTGATCGTGCGGGGTGACCTTGCCTTGCATCGTCAACCCCTGCAGCGCGACCTTCAATGCCGCGACGCCGCCGGCGCCCGGCAGCGAAATGGTCTGCTCCTTCGGCGGCGCATAGTTCTCCGCCAGCTTCAACGCCTTGGCTTTCGCGTCCGCCAGCAGGCGATCGCGGTTCATGCTGACCGCGTCGTCCTTGCGCAGGATTCCCATCTCCTTTGCCTCGAAGGCGGATTTCGCGACCTGCGCGGTGCCGATCATTTCAAACGCCTTCGCGACCGCCGGAATGGGGCCCTTGGGCGTCCTGGGGTCGTTCTTCAAGCGCAACAGCATTTCCTTGCAGCCACCCCACGCCGGGACCACGCCGACGCCGACCTCGACGAGACCGGTATAGGTTTCCGCATGAGCCTGGATGGCGTCACTGTGCAGCAGGATCTCGCAACCGCCGCCGAGCGCCATGCCGAGCGGCGCCGAGACGACGGGGAAGGGCGCCTGCTTGAGCGCCATGTAGGTCTTCTGCCCGTCTTCAATCTGGGACTCGATCTCGCTCCACACGGCGATATTCGCCGCGAACAGCAACAGGCCGATGTTCGCGCCGACCGAGAAGTTCGGACCCTCGTTATGGATGACGAGGCCTTTCCAGCTCTTGTCGTTCTTGAAGAGCTTCAGGACGTCCTTGTAGCCCTGCATGATCATGGGATCGAGGCTGTTGGCGCGCGAGGTGAATTCGAAGCACGCCACGCCGTCGCCCAGGTCCCAGACCTTGGCCGACGGGTTCTTGATGATCGGCGTTGCGCCGCGTTTGACGTCCGAAAGACGTAAGACGCCCGGCGCGCGGACGACGTCCGCGTACTTTCCGTCCACCGTCAGATATTTCAGCGCCTTACCTTCGGTCTTGTAGAAACCGCCTTTCTCGGCCGCCAGCTTAAGGAGCGGCGGCACGGTCATTTTCTCGGACGCAAGTTTATCGGCGAACCACTTCGCGCCCATTTGGTCGATCAGTTCAAAGGGGCCATGCTTCCAGCCGTAGCCGTCCTTCATGGCCTCGTCGACGTCGACGATGGTGTCGGCGATCTCAGGCACAAGCGCGGCGGTGTAGGCTAGGCCCTTGCTCGCAAGCTTCCATGCGTATTGGCCGCCCTTGTCCGGATGCTCGATCACACCCTTGAGGCCGCTTTTCTTGCCGGCGTCCGGGCTCTCCAATGTGGATTTGACGCTCGGCGCGTATTCACCGGTTTTGAGATTGATGCTTTCCTTGATCTTCGCCGCGCCGTCTTTGCGCAGACGATAGAATCCGCCGGGGCCCTTGCGGCCGATCCAACCGTTTTTGAGCATGGTCGCAACGACCGGCACCTCCCCGGAGATCGCGACGTAAGGATCGGTTTTCGGCAACAGCGACAACATCGATTTGGTCAGATGCGGCATCAGGTCGATGCCGATCAGGTCCAGCAGTCCGAAAACGCCCGTCTTCGGGATGCCGAAGGGCCGCGAGCCGACCGCGTCGGCCTCATCGATGGTCAGACCGAGGTTGAGGGCTTCCACGACCGCGTTTTGCATCCAGTAGATGCCGATGCGGTTGCCGATGAAGCCCGGCGTGTCCTTCGCGACGACGACGCCTTTCCCGAGGCGCACATCGCAGAAGTCGCGCACCATCGCGATCGCGTCCTTGCGCGTTTTCGGCCCGCCCACGATCTCCAACAGGCGCATATAGCGCGGTGGATTGAAGAAGTGCGTGATCATGAAGTCCGGCACCATCGCGTCCGGCATGCCCGCGGTCAGTTCCTTCAAGGGGATGGTCGACGTGTTCGACGAGACGACAGACCCCTTCTTCCGATGCTGCTCGACCTTCTTGTAAAGGTCCTGCTTGATATCCAGGCGTTCGATCACAGCTTCGACAATCCAGTCGCAGTCCTTCAGAAGATCGAGATTGTCTTCCAGGTTGCCCGTCGTGATCAGGCCCGCGTTGCGCTTCGCCATGAACGGCGCGGGGTCGGCCTTGAGTAGTTTGGCGACCGCACCCTCGGCGATCGCATTTCGGTTCGCGGCATCCTTCGGCACGATGTCCAGCAGCACGACGGGGATGCCGGCGTTGGTGAGGTGGGCGGCAATGCCTGCGCCCATCACGCCGGCGCCGATCACCGCGGCTTTTTTGATCTCAGCCATGGGCGAGACTCCCTTAGAGGGCTTCGAGGACGGTGGCGATGCCTTGGCCGCCGCCGATGCACATCGAGGCCAGGGCGTATTTTTTCTTCTCGCGCTTCAGAAGCCATGCGGCTTTACCGGTGATGCGGGCGCCGGACGCGCCGAGCGGATGGCCGATGGCGATCGCGCCGCCTTCGATATTCGTCTTGGCCGGGTCGATGCCCAGTTCCTGCATCACCGACATCGCCTGCGCGGCGAAGGCTTCGTTGAGTTCGATGAGGTCGATGTCGCTCAGTTTCAGTCCGGCGCGAAGCAGGGCCTTCTGGATGGCGGGAACCGGGCCGATCCCCATGATCTCGGGCGCACAGCCGGCGACGGAGATGGATTTGATGCGGGCCAGCGGCGTGAGGTTGTTCTTGGCGGCGTATTGCTCGCTGCAGACCAGCACGGCCGAAGCGCCGTCGGTGAGTGGCGACGATGTGCCCGCGGTGACCGAACCGGTTTCCTTGAAAGCGGGTTTCAATCCGGCGAGGGCTTCCAACGTCGAATCCGGACGGATGCAGCCGTCGGTATCGACCATGCCGCCGTCGCCTTTCACCGCGACGATCTCATCCTTCAGTTTTCCGGCGGCCTGGGCTTTGGCCGCCCGCTGATGGCTCTCATAGGCGAAGGCCTCCTGTTTCGCGCGTGCGATCTGGTACTTTTGCGCCAGATTTTCCGCCGTCTCGCCCATGCCGATATAGGCTTGATGGCCGGCGTCGACGAGCGCCGGGTTCGGCATCGGATTGTAGCCGCCCATGGGCACGCGGCTCATGCTTTCGACGCCCGCGGCGATGAACACGTCGCCCGCGCCCAGGGCGATGGAGCCCGCGGCCTGATGGATGGTTTGCATGGATGAGCCGCAGAAGCGGTTCACGGTGTCGCCCGCGACGCTATTCGGAAGTCCGGCCAGGAAGCCGACGAGACGGCCGATGTTCATGCCTTGCTCGCCTTCCGGAAAGGCGCAGCCCATCGCGATGTCTTCGATATCGGCGGGATTGACCTTGGTGCGTTCCACGAGGCCTTTCACAACGGCGGCCGCGAGATCGTCGGGCCGCGTCTTGCGCAAGGCGCCTTTGTGGGCAAGCGTGAACGCCGAGCGGGCGTAGCCGGCAATGACGACGTTGGTCATGGTTCTTTTCCCTTTGCCTGTGTCTCGATGGGAACAGGTAAGCGATCAGCCGCTCTTCGCGGCCTCTTCCTGTTTCAATTCCTTTTTTGAAAGCTTGCCGATGAGCGTCTTCGGCAGAACGTCTCGGAACTCATATTGCGAGGGTTGTTCGATTTTCGAGAGTTTGTCCTTCAGGAACTCCCGGATCTCGTCTTCGGTCAGCGTCATGCCGCCGCGCACCTTGATGAACGCCTTCGGCGCCTGGCCGCGATAGGCGTCGTCGACGCCGATCACGGTGACTTCCTCGACCGCCGGATGCAGGTGAACGGCTTCCTCGACGACGCGCGGATAAATCTTGTAGCCGGAGGCGTTGATCATGTCCTTGATGCGGTCAACGATAAAAACGTAGCCCTCATCATCCATGTACCCGATGTCGCCGGTATGGAAGGCGCCGTTCTTCATGGCGTCGGCTGTGTCGTCGGGGCGATTCCAATAGCCCTGCATGACTTGCGGGCCGCGCACGCAGATTTCGCCTTTTTCGCCGATACCCAATACGCGGTCGTCGTCGAGCGCGCGAATTTCGACAATGGTGCCGGGCATCGGCAGGCCGACAGAGCCCGGCTTGTTTTCGCCTTGGGTTGGATTCGTGCAGACGACGGGCGACGTTTCGGACAGTCCGTAACCTTCGACGACAACGCAGCCCGTGGTCTCCTCGAACTGGCGTTTGACCTCGACCGGCAGCGGTGCGCCGCCCGAAATGCAAAGTTTCAGCGAGGTGAGGTCGTAGTTTTTCGCGATCGCGGATGAATTGATCGCTGTGAAGATCGTCGGAACGGCAGGGAATACGGTCGGCTTTTTCTTATGGATTTGCTTCAGCGCGTCCTTCAACTCGAAGCGCGGCATCATGATGATCTCGGCACCAAGATCCATCGGAGTCAGCAAGGCCACCGTCATGGCGAAGACATGGAAGAACGGCAGCGCCGCCAGAAAACGTTCCTCACCAAGAACGGGGTCGCCGTACCAGCTCGACACCATGCGCACGTTGGCCGTGATGTTGGCGTGCGTCAGCATTGCGCCCTTGGGAAGGCCGGTCGTGCCGCCTGTGTATTGCAGGACGGCGATATCCTCCTTCGGATCGATCGCCGGCAGGCTCGGTTTTCCGTCGTTTTGCACCAGCTCTTCCCACCAGACCTGGCGGTCGTCTTCATGAACGTCGGCGACGGTCGAGCGGCGGAACAAATTGAAGAGGACGGCTGTGCCGAGCGGCAAAGCCTCCGTCATCGAACACACGACCAATTTGCGCAAATTGGTGTTGTTCAAAAGCGTGCGCGCCTTCGGGTACATGGCGGTGAGATCCATGGTCACGAGGATCTCAGCCCCGGAATCCTTCACCATGGTTTCCAATTCGCGCACCGCATACAGCGGGTTCATGTTGACCACGATCCCGCCGGCCATCAGCACGCCGAAGTACGCCGCGACGTAATAGGGCGTATTCGGCAGCAAGAGGCCGACGCGCGTGCCCTTTGTGACACCCAACTTCTGGAATCCCTTGGCCGCCTGCGCCGCCAGTTCGGCGGTCTCGGCATAGGTCCAGCGCTTGCCGAAGAAATCGAGCGCCGGCCGACGCGCGTACTTCGCGGCGGCGTCATGCAGCAGATTGAAAACCGGGGTCGCGGGCAGCGGCATGTCCCACGGCGCGAAGGGCGGATAGTTCCGCAGCCAAGGGTGCGAGGCGACCGTTGAGGAAGCGTCGGCGTTCATGATGGGGCGGGGACCTCTACTGATCGAGAAGACTGGAGAGTTTGAGGGCGATGCCCTTCGAGCCGAAGACCTTCAGTTTCCCCAGCGTGAACGCCACCATAGGGTTCAAATCGCCGTTCATCAGCTTCACAAGGTTGTCGCTCGAAAGCACCAGCGTGGTTTCCGCGTCGTCGCTGTCGGGACTGGGCGTGATTTTGACGTCGCCGCCGGTGGCATCCAGCAGGATTTTCCCGTCGTCTCCGAGGTCGAACAGAACCGAGTGATTCAATTCTTTGAGTTTGTCGGCTTGGGCCGTCATCTCGCCGACCAGTTCGTCGAGGTTCATGCTCCCATCTCCCCAGTTTCCATGCATTCTCGGCTACTTGGGGCCCTCTCGGGAACCCCAATTCGCGGTTTATCTTTTTTCTTCAATACATTCGCGCCGGTTTGACCCAGGCCAAAGAGACCGCCGCAGGTTCGGGATATGGGGGCGGGGTAAGACTCGTGCCAGGGTTGGAAACCCCAACTTTATCATGGCTTTAATTGACCGGTGGTGGGTTAAGCGATAGCTTGGCCGGAACGGGGCCGAGAAGCCAATTGTCGGTTTAGTTGTAGGGATGAGGGGGCTGCGCCCCCCGCCGGAGCTTGGAGCGGGATGTCTGACGTGACGTCAACAATAGCGGCGGAAGGCGGCGGAGCGCTCCGTTCCAAGCCGCGGGATTTGCGCGCCCTGGTGCAGGACATGGGCCAATGGCGCCATGCACCCGAAGCGGGAGTAAATCTCGTAATAGTAAGCGTTGCGGCCGCGCTTCCGGAAACCAAACGCACCCCGGCGCTCATCGACCAGATCGCGGAGGGAATCGCCGCGACAGGGGCCAAGCGTCATGGCCACACCTATCAGGTCTCTCCGTGTGACTTCGGCATCATGGCGAAGGTCACCGAGACCGCGCTCATCGGCCTCGTGCGCGACCTCAAGGTGGAGATGTTGCGGACCATCGAGCGCAATTTCCCCGGCAGCTTCGGGACCATCGATCAAAGCCGGCTCGTTCTCAGCTACGATCTCGTGAACAATTACCGCTCGGCGGCGGACCGCGTCGCCAAGTACGCCGAACTCGCCCAGCGCAACGCGGCGGAACACGATTCCGGCGACAAACAACTCCGCCCGCTCACCACGAGCGACATCAAGAACGTGATGAAGGCGTACGAGAAGTTCGGGAACGAAAAGTTCATCAAGGCGTTCGTGCGCGACCAGGACATCGTAACGTGCGTCAGGGGCCGGGTGCCCGAGAAGATGCTGACCGAATACTTCATCAGCATGGATCTTCTCCGTAAGCCCTTGTTTGTCGACGTCGAGATGCGCGGCTCCGGGCGCTTGTTCAACGAGTTTACGCTCGTGCTCGATCAAATTCTGCTTCAGGCGTTCGACGCGATGCACACGCGCGGCGGCCGCTGTTCGATCAACCTCAACGTCGAGAGCGTGTTCACCGAGCAGTTCGAGAACTTCATCGAGCGCACGCCGGAGGCCGTCCTCAAGGACGTGGTGTTCGAGTTCCGCCAGTCCAACATTGTCGAGAACTTCGACGAGTTTCAGGTCGCCCGCGGACTTATTAAGGCGAAGGGCGCGACCATCGCGGTCGACCAGATTTTCCCGCAGACGGTGGGTCTCGTCGATCTCGACTATATCGGCGCCAGCATCGCCAAGATCCATTGGCGCAACGGTGCCGAAGACATCCTGAAAGAGCGCGAGCGCGCCGTGAAGTACCTCATTGACTGCGGCGTCATGCCGGTCCTGATCCGCGTGGACAATGATCGCGCGCTGGACGTGGGGGCGCGCATGGGCATCAATCTTTTCCAGGGGTTCCTGATCGACGAATTGGTGAAGAAGAACGCGCCGATCGCCTGATTTAAGCGCACTTGCCCTGATCGTTAAGTTTCGCTCCGCGCGTTAGTTCGCTATACCGCTTGTATGCGTATCCAAGCGAAGCTCTTTCTTCTTCTGCTGGTGATCGGTTTGATTCCGCTCGCCGCGCTGTCGTGGCGCAGCGACCAGGCGATGCAAAGCCTTGGCCGGGCGGTCGCGGACGCGGGCAAGGCGGCGGCGGTCGGCGAAATGCAGACCCAGCTCCTGCAGGGCGTGGGCGCATCCTCCGCGCTTTTGGATTCCCAGCGGCGGCAGGTCGAGTTGGCCCTGCGGCTGCTGGCGCATGACGTCGAGCGGCGTCTGGACGGCGCGCCGCCGGCCGGCGACCTCCCATTGTACTTCCATACGGATTTCAACGCGGCCCGGACATGGCCGCCGGGCAGCGAGCTTGCGCTCGATCATGCGATCAGGTCGCCGGCGGGCGAGCTTCAAGCCATTCCCCTTTCGCGTACGCATCAGTCGTTTCTGACGTCGCCGGGCGTGGACGCCGACGCCGTTCGGCCATTGATGCTGCGCCTCGCCGGGATGGACGCCCTCTACCGGCGCATCGACGCCGACAACCCGGGCCTGTTCTATTGGCAATACGTGACGCTGGCCGAAGGCGTGCACGCGTCGTTCCCCGGGCACGGGGGGTATCCCGCGAACTACGAGCCGCGCCAGCGCGAATGGTATCTCAATACGGTCGGCGCCGCGGACGCGGTGTGGAACCCGCCGCTGTTGGACGCCTCTACCCGGCGGCTCCTGCTCACCGCGACGCTGCCCATTCGCAAACAAGACGGCGCATTCGCCGGTGTCGCCGCGATCGACGTCGATGTCCTTTCGCTTCTGGATGCCGCGAACGCGCGCTCGCGGCTGGCGGCGAGCGGCGAGAACTACATCGTCCAACTCGTCGATGCGGCGGGCGAGCCTTTTGTCCAAGGCGTGAGCCAGGGGCAGGCGACGATCCGGGTGATTGCGTCCAATCTTTATCGCGACACAGGGGGCGCTTGGGACGCGCGGCCTGAGGCGCCGCCGCTGGAAGCCGAAAAGGCCATCGGCGACAGGATCGTCGCGGATCTTCTCGACGGCCGTAACGGTCTCCAGCGCGGCGCGCACCGCGGCCGGGAATCGCTGTGGGTCTATGGGGACTTGCGTGACCTCGGCGCGACGCTGCTTTACATCGTGCCTGTCGACGACATCGAGGGCGTCGCGGACAAGGCACAGGACAATGTGCGCCAGGCCGTGCTGGATGAAGTGCGTCTTGCGTCCATCGCGTCCATCGCGTTGGTCGTTATGATCGCGGGTTTGGCCGCATTGGCGGCGCGGACGATCACAAGCCCGTTGCGCGAACTTGCGGCAACCGCCGAAGGTCTCGCGCGCGGCAATCTCGACGCGCGCGCGGACGTCAGCAGCCGGGACGAAGTGGGCGATCTCGCGATGGTGTTCAACGCCATGGTCCCGGAGTTGCGCAGCCACATCCAGGTCAAGGAATCGCTCACGCTCGCCCGTGAAGTGCAGCAGAAACTTCTGCCGGATGCCGCGCCGCGGATACCGGGTTTCGATATCGCGGGGCGCAGCATCTATCACGATGCGGTGGGCGGCGATTACTACGACTTCATCCCCTTGCGCGCCGACGATGGCCGCGAGCGGCTGGGCCTTGTCGTGGGCGACGTGTCCGGGCACGGGATCGTCGCCGCGTTGACCATGACCTCGGTGCGCGCTCTGTTGCGCAGTTTCGCCGAGGAAGACACGTCCCTTCAGCCGGTCATGCGCGCGGTCAATCGCCACGTCGCCGCCGACTCCGCGGCGGGCCGCTTCGTGACGCTGGTCTATCTGGTGCTGGAACCCGAAACGCGCCGTTTGCGGTGGATCAGCGCCGGCCATGGGCCCTTGTTGTTTTTCGACCGCGCGCGCCGCGAATTCGAGGAACTGGCCGCGCACGACATTCCGCTGGGGGTGAATCCGGATTGGGCGTTCCAGGAGAACGCCCGCGATACCTGGCCGAGCAGCGGCCTGCTCGTGATCGGCACCGATGGCGTTTGGGAGACCCGCAATGCGAGCGGCGAGGCGTTCGGCCGGGAGGGATTGATGGATGTGATTCGCGCCAATGCCCATCTTCCGGCGGCGAAGATCTGCGATGCCGTCGTCGACGCCCTGGCGGCATTCGCAGGCGGCGGTATGCAAAGCGATGATGTGACGCTCGTCATCGTCAAGTTCCTCGGAAACGGCGAGGATCTTTAAGCCAGCATGACCAGCGGCAGACCGACCGCGACGGTCACGATGCCCACGACTTTCGAAGGTGTGATCGGTTCGCGGAACACGGCGCGGCCTAAAATCAGGCTGCCGAATAAGCCGACCGTGCGTTTCAGGACCTCAACCAGGGCAACGAGGCTCACCGCGTAGGCGGCGAGCTGCGAGGCGTAGGCGAGCCCGCCGGCGACTGCGGCGCCTGCCATCGGACCGCGTGCGCCGGGTGGGAGGTGAAGGGTGCGACGCCCGCGCAGTAACGCCCATGCCAGAAGCGCGCTCCAGATCGTCACAACCTGGATCAGACTGTGGAGGTCCGGCGACGTATAGCTCAAACAGATTTTGTCGAGAGACGGTGTGGTCGACCACAGCGCGATGACGCCCAGCATCGGCGCCGTTCCCCGCTCGGCCCGCAACGTCGCCAGCGCGGCGCGCAGCCCGCGCCGCCCGCCCGCCGGCTGATACAAGGCGAACAGTCCCGCGGCGACCAGAACGATCCCGGCATCCTGGCGCAGCGACGGCCATTCGCCCAAGGTGAACCCGCCCACAAGCAAGGTGAGGACAGGCGCCAACGCAAGCAGCGGCACCATAAGGCTCAGCGAAGACCGGCGGATTGCGACGATGAACAGAAGGTTGGCGGTCAGTCCCAGCACCGCATCGGCCAAGCCTGGCAGGAGGTAGCCTGGGGCAACGGCGAACTCTGCGTTCCACAAGGCCCATGCCCCCAGGACGGGAATCTGACCGCCCACATAATAGAAGAGGATCGTCTCGGGCGGGCAGGACGGCGGTACGGCCTTGCGAAAGTAGTCCGCGGCGGAGTACAGCACGCCGCAGGCGAGGCCAAGCAGAAGCGCAGTCGGACTAAGCGCGAGCATGGCGCTGGCCTGTTCCTTCCGCCCATTGACCCTTCATCCCGTAGTCTCCATCTTTGGCGTCTGCTGACCCATCCGGCGAGCCTTTAACACAGCAAGTCTCCATGCCCGAATTTCTTCGTCAAATGACCGATCGGCTTAAAAGCGCATGGGACGCGGGGCGCGAACGCGTCGCGGGCGCATCGTCCACCGACGTCCAGGACATGATTGGCCGCGCGCTGCCGTGGTGTGTGGCGGGCCTTCTTTTCATTTTCATTGTCTATTATCCGCTCGGGATGCTTGTCTTCAACGAGATCGACGACAACCTCGATGTCGCGCCCGCGCCGGAGTACAGCATGCCCGGCGGCAGCCAGGCCGTGGCGATCGCCGCCACGATCACCACGCGCGAAGCCGACCGGTGGATCGCGAACAAGCCGTTCTGGCACCCCTCGGCGCCGCTCGACAATACCCCCAACTATCAGCTCGGCATCATGTACGCCGTTTCACGCTTCGCGCTGGAACTGGGCGACCATCTTGGACGCGTGCGCGGATCGAGCGCCATCGACGAGAATGCCGACCGTGCGGCGGCTCTCCTCAAGTACGACGGCACGGTTTGGTACTGGGGGCAGGGCAATATCTGGCCCGACGCCAAAGCCGAGACGCAGTACAAGCGCGGCGTCGAAGCGCTCATGCTCTATAACCGCGACGTCGCGTCAGGCGCCGCGACCTACGAACGCCGGGCGGACAATCTCGTCGTTCTTCTCGAGCGCATCGCCAACGATCTGGGGTCGGCGAGCGCCGTTCTCGATGCGCGCGTGGCCGCGGCGGGCGGACATTTCGATACCGAGGCCGACGATGTGTTTTTCAACGTCAAAGGTAAGATGTACGGCTATGCGGTGATCCTGAACGCGGTCGGGCAGGACTTCTCCAGCGTCATTGAGGATCGCAGGGCCGGCGAAATCTGGACGAACATGCTGTCCTCGTTGCGCACCGGCGCTTCCATGGATCCTTTGATCGTGATCAATGGAGAGCAGGACAGCACCTTGTCGCCGTCCCATCTGGCGACGCTGGGTTTCCACCTTTTGCGCGCCCGCACGCAGCTTCGCGAGCTCGCCGATACGCTTCAAAAGTAGACGCGCTTCAAAAACAAGAAGGAGCGAGGCGCATGACGAAAATCGCGAAGACCGAAGACGAATGGCGCAGAGACCTGTCGCCCGAACAATTCCGGATTCTCCGTCAGAAAGGCACCGAGCGTCCCTTCACAGGGGCCTACAACGACTTCAAAGGCGAAGGCATGTTCGTGTGCGCGGGGTGCGGCGCCGACCTGTTTGACGCAAAGACCAAATACAATTCAGGGTCGGGTTGGCCGAGCTTTACGGCGCCCGCCGGTCCGAGCGCCGTCGATGAATCCCGCGACGAAAGTCACGGGATGGTGCGTACGGAGATCATGTGCGCCGCATGCGGCGGGCATCTCGGGCATGTTTTCCCCGACGGGCCCCAGCCGACAGGCGAGCGCTATTGCGTCAACTCGGCGTCGCTGGCGTTCAAGCCTAAAACCGCGGGGTAACGCGCGAGGCGCGCGCTACATACAACCGGAACCGCGTAAATCATTGGCGTCAACCAAAAAATATTACGGTCTTTTTAAGCTCGCTCTTGCCCGATTGTAATCCGTAAGTAATGTTTTGCCCGTCGCGCGCGCACCTCCAAGCGCCGCGCCGAACACGAGGGGGGGAGGGCTCCAGGTCGCTGACATCGGCAGACCAGGAGTAAGAAGGGGCGCGGGACACCGCGCCCCTTTTTTATTGCGCAGAGTCTTTGAGCGCCGTTGTGCGGAGCGTCGCGCGCCGCTCAACCGCGCCCGCGATACGGCGACACGCCCTGGTCCGGGAGCCAAAGGCCTTCCGGCGCCGCGCCCGTCTGCCAGAAGATGTCGATGGGGATTCCGCCGCGCGGATACCAATAGCCGCCGATGCGCAGCCACTTGGGCGCAATCGCTTCCACGATCCGCTTGCCGATGCTCACTGTGCAATCCTCATGGAAGGCGCCGTGGTTGCGGAACGAACCGAGGAATAGTTTCAAGGATTTGGATTCGACGATCGTCTCGTCCGCCACATAGTCGATCACGATGTGGGCGAAATCGGGCTGACCCGTGACCGGGCACAGCGAGGTGAATTCGGGGCATGTGAAACGGATCAGGTAGTCCGTATCTTGATGCGGATTGGGAACGGCTTCGAGTACCGCCACGTCCGGCGAGTTCGGCAGCTCCGTTTGTCCGCCGAGCTGAGTCAGGTTATCCGATATAGTCATGTACAACTGTTCCTTTTCCGGCCGCACATCATAGCACGCACGCGGGACGCCTTATGACACTACCTCCCCCTTCCGCTGAAGGCCTACCTCTTGACGACGAGGAGATTGTCGCGTCGCCCTGCGTCAGCGTTTGCACCATGGATATGACCAGCGGGTATTGCATTGGATGCCTGCGCACCCTCCAGGAGATCGGGGCCTGGCGGATGATGACCATGGCGGAGAAGCGGGCCACGGTCGCCGCCTGCGCGGAACGCGCCAAAGCCATCACGCCGCGGGGAAAGGACGGACAGCCGCTCGAACAAGGTTAATCGGGCAAGGCTAACGAATCCCAAGGCTTGAGAATCCTTGGGTTAAACAAGTTTTATCCACAAGGGAACTTGCGTGGCCCGGCGCCGTTTCTCCTATTAGGACTTCCCTTGTGCGAAGGAGCGCCGCCCATGGCTATCATCTCGACGGAGAGTTTTGGCCGTTCGTTCACGTCGGTCCCTGTTCCACCGGTCGAGCCGCGCGGCGCCGGCCGTGTCCGGCGCTTCAACCCGGGGGATTTGCGGGGCATCGTCTCGCGCACTGTCTCCAGCGCCCGCGCTTCCGGCCGTGATTATATGGGGCAGAGCCGTGCCGCGGCCGCGGCCGTGATGTCGGTCCGTCCCGATCTGAGTTTCGGCGAGGCGCTCGACGCCGTGATTCGTTTGCGGGAAATCGAAACGTTTTAGAGAAGGCTTCCGGCTGCGCCGTTCAGGCGACGGCCGGGAAGGACTCTAACGCCGCGTTGCCCCATCCGGGCGCGCGGCGATTTCTTATGGCGCGCTTTCTTCCTGCGTGTCGGCGGGCTGCGAGATCGGAACTTGTGCGAAGACCGCGCAGCTTCCACCGCGCTCCAGCGCGTCGGCCAGTCCCTGCTCGGCACGGCGCAACATGTCGCCCGCCCATCGGTCGACAGCGTGCATCTGGGCGCAGCCGATGCTCACGGTGAAACGCAAAGTTTCACCCCCGAAAGCGACGCCGAGACCGCCGAGGTCGCCGCACATCCGGTCGGCGAGCGTGTGCGCGCCGATTGTCGGCGTTTCAGGCAGTAAGGCGAGGAAACGGTTGGGCGCGAGGCGGCCGAAGCTGTCGCAGTGGCGCATGACGACGACGCAATAGCCGGTGAAGACTTGCACGACGGCATTGCTCGCCGCGTGGCCGTAGGAGGCTATGAGAGCATCGTATCCTTCGATTTCGATCATGAGGCAGGAGTAAGGCTCGCCATAGCGGCGCGCGCGCGCGAATTCGTTCTGCGCGAGGAGACTCACATGCGCGCGGTTGGAGACGCCGGAGATGTCGTCCGACGTCGCGCGCCGAGCCAGTTCGGTTCGCAAGAGCGTGGCGTCGCGTTGCGCGCGTTCGATGATGCGCGCGATCGAGACTGAGAGCGCCAAGGCGGTGGCAAGAAACGCCAGCGCGGGCAGAAGGTAGAACGTGGGCGCGCGCGCTTCGAGGTACACCGCGCCGGCGGCTGCGATCGCGGTCATGATCATGAACGCGATCGCGGCGCCGCGACGGCTTGGCGCAAGGAGGCCCAGGAACGGCGCGACAAAGGCGTACATCAAACCGAAACGCACGGCGTCGGCCGCGCCGTCCGCGAGCAGGAGGACAACCGCGCTTGCGCTCATCACAAGCGAAGTGACCGCCGGCAGGAAGATCATCGGGACCTGCGCGCGCCGCGGCCGCAGCAGCCAGAAGCCGATGGCGTTGAACGCGACGAGTAAAGTTGTGCCGATCTGCGCGGCGACGCTCGCGGAGGGCGCGAGGATGTGTGCGCCAAGCGCGAACGCGATAGCGCCCGCGAGAAGACCGATGCGTTGCGTTTTCATGCCGCGAAGCGCGCGTTTTTCATCTTCGGCGCGTCCGTCCGCCGGCTCGGCTGTCACGCGAAACCTCCCACGCATTTTCGTGCGTGACGCTAACATGTCCGGGGTCGTAGAGGAATTTGGTGCGGCGCAACACGGGTTTTTGGATGCGCACGGCACAACATGCTGCGGTGAAAAATCGGCTGCGCATTACATGCGGTAGGGCCGCCGCCGCGACGTTGCTGCGATGCCGTTGCGCATGTCCGCCGTGGCGCGATTCGCGGCGCGGCTCGGGATTTTCTTTGTGAATTTCTAAAATGTGACGCGCTTTATCTGCGGTCTCGTTCGTCACAGTAATGATCTTGCAGTTTTTGAATTCGCGGTGCAGCGAATGCGGCAGGTTCTTGCTTACGCTCTGTTTTACTAGAAAAAACAAGTCATCCGCGACGACCCCAATTTCGCATGCGCGGATTACCGCCGACGTCGTGGCGTCGGATGCTTGGTCTTTTTGTGACGAGCGGCATAAGTGACTTGACACAGAATTTCACATGCCGTTGGTTACGGGCTTCCCGTGGGGTATAACCAAGGGGATGGATGAGGGGGGTTACAGGGTGGCCGAAAGGGCCAGCCTGCGTGGTTTGGGGCACTTGCCAAGGGTGGCAGGGCCCTGTTACACCGCGACGCTTTTCGCCCATCGAGAGTGTCTGCATTCCGCTAACCCATTTCGAGTGAGCGCATGGAACTTCCTGTTCGTAAAACTGAAAAACCAGCCTCCAACAAGCGTGCGGTCGGCTTCGTCGTTGTCATCCTGGTTCACGCCGCGATGTTCTACGCTTTGACGACCGGTCTCGCGAAGACGATGGTCGATGCGCTTCTTGAGCCGATCGAGACGCGCGTGATCGAAGAGGCTCAGCAAATCCCTGAAGCACCGCCGCCGCCGCCGCCGAAGTTCGACGCGCCGCCGCCGGTCGTGATGGACATGCCCGACGTGGTCATCACACAGGAAGCCGCCCCTCAGGCTGCGATCACCACCACCAAAAAGGTTGCGCCGCCGCCGCCGCCGCCGCCGGCCGATGTTATCATCGCCCCGCGCACCAACCCGCGTCGTCCGAACGCGGGTGCTGAAGAAATCTATCCGGCCATGTCCAAGCGACTTGGCGAAGAAGGCACTGTCGTTCTTCTTCTTACTGTCAGCGACGAAGGTCGCGTGACCGAAGCGAAAATCGACCAGAGCAGTGGCTTTGAACGCTTGGATGAAGCTGCATCCAAGGAAGCCGTCCGCTCCTGGCGCTTTTTGCCCGGCACGCGCAACGGTAAGCCGGAGACGATGCAGATGAGAATTAAAGTGACGTTTTCGCTGAAGGGCTAAGTCGCCTTAGCCGCTGCAGTAACTTGGACCAATCAAGAGTTTGCGTTTAGTGAGGATCACAACATGAATACCCGTAACACTTTTGTTTCGAAACTTGCCGGCCTGATGTCCGCCGTTGCCGTGGCGGTCGTCCTGTCGGGCGGCTTCGCCTCCGCCCAGGACGCCGCCGCTCCGGCTGAGGCTCCGGCCGAAGCCCCGGCCATGACCGATCCGGTTGCTGCGCCGATGGACGCCGCCACCGACCCGGCCGCCGCTCCGATGGACACCGCTGCCGAACCGGCCGCTGATGGCGTCACCGCCGATCAGGTCGAAGTTGAAAACCCGTACGGCTTCGGCGCCATGTGGGAACACGGTGACTGGGTTGCGAAGAGCACCCTGTTCATCCTGATCTTCATGTCGATGGGCACCTGGTACATCATGATCCTGCGCCTGTTCGACACGGCCGCCCTGATGCGTCAGGCCGATGCCGCGCAGAAGAACTTCTGGACCGCCGGCAGCCTCAAGGAAGGCGTTGCCAAGCTGGACGCCAACAGCGCGTTCCGCACGGTCGTGGAAGACGGTCTGAAGGCCACGGAACACCACGAAGGCAAGCTCACCGACCAGATCGACCTGAACGAGTGGGTCACCATGTCGCTGCAGCGCTCTCAGGACGCCATCAACGGCCGCCTGCAGAACGGCCTCGCGTTCCTCGCCTCGGTCGGCTCGGTTTCGCCGTTCGTCGGTCTGTTCGGAACGGTGTGGGGGATCTTGAACGCGCTCATCTCGATCGGTGTCGCCGGTCAGGTGTCGATCGACCGCGTCGCCGGTCCTCTCGGTGAAGCGCTCATCATGACCGCCATCGGTCTCGCGGTCGCCGTGCCGGCCGTGCTCGCCTACAACATGCTCGTTCGCCGCAACAAGATCGTTGCCGAACGCGTCCGCAACTTCTCTTCGGACGTCCATGCCGTGTTGCTCAGCGGTCGTTCGCAGGCCCGTGCCCGCGCTTAATAGCGCACTCTTGTTAAAGGAGTTAACGCTATGGGCATGAGTGTCGGTCCCGCGCAATCGGAAGACTCGGTCAACTCGACCATCAATACGACGCCGCTCGTCGACGTCATGTTGGTTCTGCTGATCATCTTCTTGATTACGATCCCGGTCGTGACGAAGACGATCGAGCTTGAACTGCCAATCATCTCGAACGAGGCGACGCAGACCAAGCCCGAGAACATCATCATTCAGATCGACCGTGATGGGAAAATCTACTGGAACGACTTCGTTGTCGCGCCGGAATCCCTCGTGGAGCGTATGAAGGCCGCCGCCGTCCTGGTTCCGCAGCCCGAAGTGCACATTCGTGGCGATCAACAAGCCCGATACGAGTTTATCGGTCGTGTTGTCGCCAGCGCACAGCGCGGTGGAATCATGAAGGTCGGCTTCATCACTGATCCGGAACTCCGGGGCCAATAGCCCCGGAGCCTTCCTAAGGAGTTATTTGTTATGGGAATGAGTGTTGGTCCAGCTTCTGGCGAAAGCGACGTGATGGTGGAAATGAACACCACGCCGCTGATCGACGTGATGCTGGTGCTGCTGATCATGTTCATCATGAGCTTGCCGGTCCAAACGCACGCCGTGAAACTGGACATGCCGCGGCCAAACCAGAATACCAGTCCGCCGGCGCCGCCGGTGGTCCATACGGTTGAAGTCGACTTCGACGGCACCATCATTTGGGATGGTAACGTTACACAGAACCTCGCCCAGGTGACCCGTTACCTGGCGGCGGTGTCTGCGGGCGTGCCGCAACCTGAAGTCCACCTTCGTCCGCACCGTTTGGCCAAGTACGATACCGTTGCCAAAGTTCTTGCGATCGCTCAGCGCCTTGGCGTCAAGAAGATCGGGTTCGTGGGTAACGAGCAGTTTTTGAATCAATAGGTATTGTGGTCTTGTCAGGCTCTGTGGCCTTGCCATAATAAAGCCTAGGATCTTGGCAAGACTTGCATTTGGGGTAGCGAGGGGCGCCACCGGTTTAGACCTGTGGCGTTTCTCTTTTGCTTAAGAGGACAGCAAGCATGAAATCGAGAGCTTCTTTGATCGCTTTGTCGCTGATGTTGGCGACGGGTTTTATCGGCACCGAAATCGTCGTGGCCCCGCAAGCGGCGTTCGCGCAAAAGGCGCCGTCGGTGAGCCCGAAGGTTGGAGCGCCGTTGCAAGCCGCTCAGGAACTGTTGAAGAAGAAGCAGTTCAAGGAAGCGGTGACAAAGGCTGAAGAAGCCGCCGCGGTGGCCAACAAGTCGCCGTATGAAACCTTCCTCGTGAACGAGATTCTCGCGATTGCCTACATCCAGAGCGGCAATTACGCGAAAGGCACCGCCGCGTGGGAAGCCTCGCTCGCCACCGGCCAGATGCCGGCGGACCAGGCGAAAGAGCGCATCAAGCAGCTCGCCGGCGTCTATTATCAGAGCAAGAATTATCCGAAGGCGATCGAGTACGCCACGCGCTACACCAAGGAAGTGGGTCCCGACGCCGACATGCAGGTCCTCGTCGGCCAGAGCTACTACCTCCAGAAGAACTACAAGCAGGCGGCCGAAATCCTCCGCGCCACCGTGAAGGGCGCCGAGTCCGCCAAGCGTAACCCGGACAAGCAGTGGCTTGAGCTGCTGATGAGCGCCGAATACGAACTCGGCAACAACGACGCCATGCAGGCGACGATGGAAAAGCTCATCCTGCTGTATCCGGACCCGAAGTACTGGAAGGACTTCGTTTCGCTCTCCGAGCGTTCGCTGCGCGGCAACACGCACAATGAACTCGACGTGATGCGCCTGAAGTACCACAGCGGCATCATGGCGACGGATCGCGAGTACACCCAGATGGCCGAAATCGCCCTGCAGGAAGGCCTGCCGTGCGAAGGTAAGTCGGTCCTCGAGAAGGGTAACGCGGCCGGCGTGCTCGGCCAGCCTGCGAACAAGGAACGCGAAGGGCGCCTCCTGGCTCTCGCCGCCAAGCAGTGCGAAGCCGACACGAAGACGCTGCCGCAAGGCGTTGCCGAAGCCGGCAAGATGCCCAAGGGCGACGCCACCGTGAAGTTCGGTGAAGCCTATTGGAGCATGGGCGACAACGAGAAGGCGATCGAGCTGATCTCCGCCGGTATCGCCAAAGGCGTGGACGACAAGGACGACGCTCAACTCCGCCTCGGCATCGCGCACATCAGCGCCGGCCGTCGCGCGCAGGGCCTCGAAGCCTTCAAGTCGATCAGCGCGGGCAGCGCCAGCGAAAAGATCGCGAACCTGTGGAAGATCCACAGCGCGCAGAAGAAGGCCTAAGTCGGCCCGACTTCAAGAAAGTGAGAGCGCCGGACCCTCGGGTCCGGCGCTTTTTCTTTTTGCGCGCGGGCACGATATACTGGTGTGAGGCCACACACCGCTTTTGACGCTTTTCACGAGGTGACCCTATGCTGATCCGCCATCGCAAGGCATCGGACATTCCCTCCCACGAGATTACGCCCCAAGGCGTGTATCTCAATCGCCGCGAACTGATCGGAGCCACCGGTCTGATCGCGGGAAGTTTGGCCCTTGGGGGCCTCGCGCGGTCCGCAGCGGGCGCGGTGATGCCGGCCGCCGGCGGCAAATTCGCCGATGTCGCCAAGGGATACTCCAAGCTCGGCAAGAACGACGCGCCGACATCCTTTGAAGACGTGACCACCTACAACAACTTTTACGAGTTCGGGCTGGGCAAGGACGATCCGGTGGAGCATGCGGGCGCCTTCAAGCCGCTGCCCTGGACCGTGCAGGTCGACGGCCTGTGCGCCAAGCCCGGCGCCATCGACTTCAACGATCTGATCAAGCCGCACGCCCTTGAAGAGCGGATCTACCGCATGCGCTGCGTGGAAGCCTGGTCGATGGTCATCCCGTGGGTGGGGATCCCGCTGGCCGAGGTCGTGAAACGCTTTGAGCCGCAAGGCAGCGCAAAGTTCATCCGCTTTGAAACCGTCGTCCGCCCAAAGGAGATGCGCGGCCAGCGCAGTGCAAACCTTCCGTGGCCATATATCGAAGGTTTGCGGATGGACGAGGCCATGCATCCTCTCGCGATCCTCGCGGTGGGCCTGTACGGCCAGACGCTCCCCACGCAGAACGGCGCGCCGCTGCGCCTCGTCGTGCCTTGGAAATACGGGTTCAAGGGCATCAAGTCGATCGTCCGGATCAGTTTTGTCGAGGACCAGCCGCAGAACACGTGGAAGGTGATGAACGGGTCCGAGTATGGGTTCTACGCCAACGTCAATCCGAACGTCGATCATCCGCGCTGGTCTCAAGCCAGCGAGCGCCGCATCGGCGACTTCCGCCGCCGTCCGACGCTGATGTTCAATGGCTACGAGGAAGACGTCGCCCACCTCTACAAGGGCATGAACCTGACGCGGCTGTATTAGGCGGGCATCGGCTGACGGCCCATAGGTCCATGACCGAGTCCGCCGCTCCGCGCAATTTCGATGCGCTTGTGCGCCGCTGGCTGAAGCCGGCGGCGTTCGCGTTGTCCCTGCTGCCCTTCGGCTGGTGGGCTTACCGCGCGGCCACCGGCAACCTGGGCGCAAATCCCATTGAAGCAACGACGCGCTATTTCGGCGATTGGGCGCTGCGGTTCCTGTTGATCGCCTTGGCCGTGACGCCCGTTCGCCTCGTGAGCGGATGGGTGGGGATCGCGCGGCTGCGGCGCATGCTGGGTCTCTTCGCGTTCTTCTATGTCGTGCTGCACGTCATGAGCTACGTGGGCTTGGACCTCTTCTTCGACATGACCATGCTGGCGGAGGAGATCGTCAAGCGGCGCTATATCACGGTCGGCATGTTCGCCCTTGTGATCCTGGCGGCTCTGGCCGCGACGTCCACGGATGCAATGACGCGTCGGCTCGGTGGGCGGCGCTGGCGGCGGCTGCACAGCCTGGTCTATCCGGCCGCAATCGCGGGCGTCATCCACTACTACATGATGGTCAGGGCGGGCTTCCTGGAGCCGTTGATTTATGCCTGTATCCTTGGCGGGCTTTTCGCGGTGAGGATCGGCAAGCGCGCGGGGCGGCCCGCGTGACCGGCGGCCGCTTGCGCGGGAATGCCGAAGGTCCCGGACCGGGCGGTATAGCGGGTGCAAACTAATATAGAGGCGAAACGAATTGCTGTGACGCGGCGGTGCGCGTCCAGCGGATGAACTTTTGCGCGACTAGGCTTTTTCACGACGCGCGTATAAACTGCGGCTCTTACGGCAAGCCCTTGTCAACCCTGGGTTATTTGCCCTTCAATAAAAAGCGTGATTCGCACCGGGAACAACCTAAAAGCGTAATGGCCACGAAGCGTAAAGTTGGGGTGAGGAAACGCGCGGCGCGACGCTCGCCGAAACGGGCGGCAAAAAAGCCTGCGCGCCGCACCAAGCCGGCGGCGAAGGGCAAGGTGACGGCGCCCAAGCCGCGCGCGCGCCGCGTGAAGCGCGCTCCTAAGACGGCGCCCGTGCAGCAGAGCGCAGCGAGTCCTTCACCGCAGATCTCGGCGTCCGCACCCGATCTCGCGCGCCTGGCAATGACCACGCAGATTCTCGACGCCGCGTGGAATGGGATCGTCGCGGTGGATGTCGCCGGCAAGATCGTGTTCGCGAACGCCGCAGCCGGGGATCTTCTGAACCGCGACGTAGCCGCGATGAGCGGCGTGAGCGCCGAACGCATGTTCGTCTTCGGCAGCAGGCATCCCGAGGCCGGACGGCCGCTGCCGCTTATGGCGCAATTTCAGAGCGGGCCCCACTATCTGGAGCAGGAAGCGCACCTCGCCCGTAGCGACGGCCAAAGCTTCCAGGCGGTCTATGCGGTGACGCCCTTCCGCGCGCGGCGGGAAACGGTCGGATATGTCATCACATTCCGCGACGTGACCGAACGCCGGCGGGCGGAGGCGGAACTCCGCTTGGCCGCCGCGGTGTTTGAATACAGCCCCGAAGGTTTGATCGTGGCCGATGCGAAAGGCCGCGTGACCAAAGCGAACCCCGCATATCGGCGGATCACCAATCTGGATGACACCGACATCATCGGCCAACCGCTGACCTCCATCCTCAATTACGGTGCGCAAGGCGGGGATTCGATCCTGCCGCTCGTGGCCGCGGGTGAGGACGCGCAATGGGAGCAATGGTGCAAGAGCAAGACTGGCCGGCGTTATGCCGCGCGCATGTCCGTGTCCGCGATCCGCGCCGCCAACGCCGATGTTCAGCAGTACATCGCGATCGTGTCCGACATTACGCAGCGCAAGCTCGACGAAGAAAAGATCATCTATCAGGCCAACTACGATCAACTGACCGGGCTGCCGAACCGTACACTGTTCATGGACCGCCTGACGCGGCGCGTGCTGGAAGGCAAGCGCGCCAAGACCAGCGTAGGCCTGATGTTCATCGACCTCGACGGCTTCAAGGCGATCAACGACACGCTGGGCCATGACGCGGGCGACCTCTTGCTGAAGTCCACCGCCCGCCGCCTGGAGAAAAGCGTACGTGAAGCCGATACCGTCGCGCGCCTGGGCGGGGACGAATTCACGGTGATCATGCCTTTGATCGACAGCTTCGAGGCGGCCGCTGTCGTCGCCCAGCGTATTATCAAATCCTTGACCGAGCCCTTCGACCTGGGCGGCCGGGAAGGGCGGATTTCGGCGTCGATCGGCATTTCGCTCCTGCCCGCCCAGGCGACCAGCGCAAGCCAACTCCTGCATAACGCCGACGTCGCCATGTACTTCGCCAAGCGCCAGGGCAAGGCGAACTACCAGCTTTATAGCGCCGAACTCGAAGAAAGCGTCCAGGTCCAGGAACGCGTGCTGTAGCGGCGGTTTCCGGCATTCCGGACCGGTGGAAAACGCACTTGCAAACTCCCCGCCCGTCCGTCACAAGCGTCCCACACGCCGCTGGGCGCGTTCGTATTTAACTCATTGAAAAGTATAGAAAATCCATGAAGGACGCTCCGACCGCCGCCGCTGCCGTCAGCCACGATTCGATGGCCAATGCGATTCGGTTCCTGTCGGTCGATGCCGTCAACAAGGCGGCCAGCGGCCACCCCGGGATGCCGATGGGCATGGCCGACGTCGCCACGGTGCTGTTCACCCGCTTCCTGAAGTACGACCCCGCGCAGCCCAAATGGGCCGACCGCGACCGCTTCATCCTCTCCGCCGGCCACGGCTCGATGCTGCTCTACAGCCTCATGTACCTGACCGGCTATCCCGACATGACGCTCGAGGAGATCAAGAACTTCCGCCAGCTCGGCGCCATCACCGCGGGTCACCCTGAATACGGCCACGCCTCGGCGGCCGAAACGACGACGGGTCCGCTGGGGCAGGGCCTGGCCAACGCGGTCGGCATGGCGCTCGCCGAGCGTATTCTCGCCGCGCGCTTCGGCGGCGATGTGGTCGACCACTACACCTACGTCATCGCCGGTGACGGCTGTTTGATGGAAGGCATCAGCCACGAAGCCATCTCGCTCGCCGGCCATCTCAAGCTGAACAAGCTCATTGTGCTGTTCGACGACAACAACATCACGATCGACGGTCCCACCGATCTCACGGTGTCCGACGACCAGCGTAAGCGTTTTGAGGCGTCCGGGTGGAATACCTGGGCGATCGACGGGCACGACCCGGCGGCCATCGCCGCGGCGATCGCGGCCGCGCAAAAGAGCGACAAACCCGCGATGATCGCGTGCAAGACCACGATCGGCTACGGCGCGCCGACGCTTGCGGGCAAGTCAAAGGCCCATAGCTTCCCGTGGCCCGACACTGAAGTTCCCGGCGTCCGGACGACGCTGAGCTGGAGCCATGCGCCGTTCGAGGTGCCGGCCGAAACCTTGTCCGCGTGGCGCGCCGCCGGCGCCAAAGGCGCGGCCGTGTCGGCCGCGTGGCAAAAGCGCGTCGCCGCGATGGATGCCGCTAAACGCGCGGAGTTCGAGCGCACGACGGCCGGCAAACTGCCGAACGGCTGGATGCAGACGATCAACGACGTGAAGAAGAAGGCCGCGGCCGACAAGCCGAAGGTTGCGACGCGCGCCTCGTCGCAGACGGTGCTCGATGCCTTGATCACGGCGATGCCGGAGTTGATCGGCGGTTCGGCCGACCTGACCGGATCGAACAACACCAAGGCGGCGAGCGCGAAACCGATTACCGCCTCCGATTACGGCGCCGGATACATCTATTACGGCGTGCGCGAGCACGGCATGGCCGCCGCGATGAACGGCATCGCCTTGCACGGCGGCCTTATCCCGTTCGGCGGCACGTTCATGGTCTTCACGGACTACGCCCGGCCCGCGATCCGCCTGTCCGCGTTGATGGGGCTGCGCGCCGTGTACGTCATGACGCACGATTCCATCGGGGTCGGCGAGGACGGTCCCACACACCAGCCGGTCGAACATCTCGCGAGCCTGCGTGCGATCCCCAACCTTCTTGTGATGCGCCCGTGCGATACGGTTGAGACGGCCGAATGCTGGGCCGTTGCGGTCGGCGGGGACAAACCCTCGATCCTGGCGCTCACCCGCCAGGCGCTGCCCACGCTGCGCACGTCGCATACAGACGAAAATCTGAGCGCCAAGGGCGCCTATGTCCTCGCGGAGGCCGAAGGCAAACGCCAGGTTACGATCATCGCCACGGGCTCGGAGGTCAGCCTCGCGATGGATGCGCGCGCGAAACTCCAGGCCGATGGGATTGCCGCCGCCGTCGTTTCGATGCCGTCATGGGAATTGTTCGACGCGCAGCCGGCGGCCTATCGCGCGAGCGTCCTCGGCGAAGGAACGTTGAAGATCGCCGTCGAAGCCGCCAGCACGTTTGGTTGGGAGCGTTATGTCGGTCCTGACGGCGTTGTCGTCGGCATGACTACATTCGGTGCTTCGGCGCCGGCGTCGGAGCTGTACAAGCACTTCGGCATAACGGCCGATGCCGTCGTCGCCGCGGCGAAAAAGAGAATCTAGGAGCCTCATGTCCATCAAGATCGCACCCAGCATCCTTTCCGCCGATTTCGCCCGTCTTGGCGAGGAAGTGCGTGCGATCGACGAGGCCGGCGCGGACTACATTCACGTGGACGTCATGGACGGCCATTTCGTGCCCAATCTGACGATAGGGCCGGGTGTCGTGAAGGCGCTGCGCCCGCACACGAAGAAGGTGCTGGACGTGCACCTCATGATTCAGCCGGTCGACCCCTACATCGCGGCGTTCGCGGATGCGGGCTCGGATATCATTACGGTGCACGCCGAGGCGGGCGCGCATTTAGACCGCTCGTTGCAGGTCATCCGTTCGCTCGGCAAGAAAGCCGGTGTGTCGCTCAATCCCTCCACGCCGGAAAGCGCGATCGAGTACGTCCTTGATCGTCTCGATCTGATCCTCGTGATGAGCGTGAATCCGGGCTTTGGAGGACAGTCGTTCATTCCCAGCCAGGTCGAGAAGATCCGCCGGATCAAGGCCATGATCGGACGCCGTCCGATCGAGCTGGAGGTCGACGGGGGAATCACGCCGGCCACCGCCGTGCAGGTTCGCGAGGCCGGGGCCACGGTGCTCGTGGCGGGGACAGCCGTTTTCGGCACGAAGGACTATCGCGGCAACATCGCCGCCCTTCGCGGGTAGCGCGTAAAAACATTATATTTATCAATATCTTATTTTTGCCGGCCGCGGACGCTTGCAAAGCGGACGCGCTGTAATAAATCTTTCATAAATCTGTCAAAAAAGGTGTGGCCTTCGTCGCTATGGATGGCGGGAAATTTACAACCCGCCCCTGATTGGGAGACCATCCATGCTCAAGAAATTCGGTGTCGCCGTCGCGCTGCTCGGTACCTTCTCTGCCGCCACTGTCATGGCTGCCGCGGAAGTCGATCCCGCCCTTAAAGACTATAAGAAAGGCGCTGGTGTCGAAGGCAGCCTGAAGTCCATCGGTTCCGATACGCTCAACAACCTCATGACGTTGTGGGCAGAAGGCTTCGCCAAGGAATATCCGAACGTGAAGGTCGAGATCGAGGGCAAGGGCTCGGGCACCGCGCCGCCCGCGCTGATCGCCGGCACCGCCCAGTTCGGTCCGATGTCCCGTCCGATGAAGGGCGTCGAAATGGACGATTTCGAGAAGAAGTACGGCTATAAACCGACCGGCATGCGCGTGGCCGTCGACGCCCTCGCGCTGTTCGTCCACAAGGACAACCCGATCAAGTGCATGAGCCTCGCACAGGTCGACGCCATCTTCTCCAAAGGCCGCAAGCATGGCGGCAAGCAGGACATCAAGACCTGGGGTCAACTCGGCCTCACGGGTGAGTGGGCGTCGCGCCCGGTGTCCATGTACGGCCGCAACTCCGCGTCGGGCACCTACGGCTACTTCAAGGAAGTCGCCATGGCCGACGGCGATTTCAAGGACAGCGTGAAGGAGCAGCCCGGTTCGTCCGCGGTCGTGCAGGCCATCGCCTCCGACAAGTATGCGATCGGTTACTCGGGTGTCGGTTATAAGACCGCCGACGTCCGCACGGTGCCGCTGTCGGCGACCGACGGCGGTACGTGCTTCGACTCGACGGTCGATAACGCCTACGCCGGCGACTATCCGATCACGCGCTTCCTCTATGTGTATCTGAACAAGAAGCCGGGCGCGAAACTGGATCCGATCCGCGGCGAATTCGCGAAGTTCATTCTCTCGAAGCAGGGACAAACGGGCGTAATCAAGGACGGTTATTACCCGATCCCGTCGGTGGTCGTGTCCGAAGATCTGAAAGCGCTTGAGCTGTCGTACTAAGACAGCGGCTTGATAACTGCGACCCGCGATGCCGGTGAGTCAGACCGGCATCGCTGCTTTTCTAGGTAATAAGTGGGGTATGCGTGGCGGACGTTGAAGTGAATGGCGAAGCTCCCAAGAGCCTTCCCCGTCAGCGCCGTTCCATGAAAACCGCGCGTTCGGTTCTCATCATCGACAAAGTCGCCGACTGGGGTATCCGGATCGGCGGCATCGGGGTGATCGTCGCGGTGTTCGGGATCATGGTTTTCCTGACCCAGGTTGTCGTGCCGCTGTTCACCGGCGCGTCCGTCGAAAGTTCGTCGTCCGCGAAGATCGCGCCCGGGCCCCGCGCCCTGATGGAAGTCATCGACGAATACAAAGTCCTTTCCACCTCCGTCGATTCCACCGGGAAAGTCCACGCCTTCCACATCGCCACCGGCGCCGAACTCGAGGCGCCGGCGTTCGATCTCGGAGGCAAGGAGGTCACGGCGTTCAATCGCACCTTGAGCGGCCGCGATCTTGCGTTCGGTTTCGGCGACGGCACGCTGCGTCTTGGGGTCCTCAAGGTCGGCGGTACCGTTGTCGACAATACGCAAATCCCGGCTGACCTGCGCCGCCTCAACGACTCCGATTTTACCGACGGTAAGGCGATCTACACCGCAATCAGCGCCGATCAAACGCGCGTGGTGTCGATCGGCGTCGAACTCGGCGAGGAAACGCAAGTCGCCCCTGCCGGGACCGCGATCGCGGCGATCGATTACCGCCTCGGCGGCACCATCGAACGTCCGACCCGCTCGTTCATCACCATCGATACCGCCGGTGTCGGCCGGCTCTCGCGCTCCGAATCCCGCACCAACATGCTGACGGGCGCCACCACGACAACGGTGACGTCCTCGGAGTTGCCGGGGCTGCCGGCCGATGTGCATGTGCGCGCCGTGCTGATGACGAACAATGCCGACCAGGTCTATGTCGCCGAAGAGTCCGGCAACATCTTCCGTTACGACACGCGCTCGTTCGCGAAACCCGAACTTGCCGAAACGGTCGATCTGCTGCCCGGAGAGGGGGGCATCGGCGCCATCGACTTTCTCATTGGCGAACAGTCCCTCGTCGTCGGCGGCACGGACGGTTCTGTGAACGTCTATTTCCGCCTGCAGCGCGCCGAAGCGAAGACCACAGACGGGTTCCAGATGGTGCGCGCGCATACGCTCGAGCCGCACGGAAAGCCTGTCGTCGCCATGGACGCGAGCCAGCGGGGCAAGCTGTTTATCACCGCGGACGCGGGCGGCGAGGTGTGGGTGCGCCACTCCACCAGCGAGCAGGTCGTGCTGAAACTCGCCGCGGAAGGCGCTGAATATCAGACGATCGCCTTGGCGCCCCGGGAGAACGGTATTGTCGGCATCACGGCGGCCGGAACGGCGCATGCGTGGAATATCGCCGTGCCGCACCCCGAGACGACCGTGAAGACCATTTTCGGCAAGGTTTGGTATGAGGGCTATCCCGAGCCCGATTTGACGTGGCAGTCCTCGGCGGGCACCGACGCCTTTGAACCGAAGCTGTCCTTGGTGCCGCTGATTTTCGGAACCTTGAAGGCGACCGTCTATTCGTTGTTGTTCGCGATCCCGATTGCGCTGGGCGCCGCGATTTATACATCCGAATTCGTTCACCACCGCGTGCGCTCGGTCGTGAAGCCCACGATGGAACTGATGGCGTCCCTGCCGTCGGTTGTCCTCGGTTTCATCGCGGCGCTCATTCTCGCGCCGCTGGTGGAAACCTGGATCGCAGCGATCTTCTGCGCCTTCGTGATCATGCCCGTCGGCTTGTTTCTCGGCGCGTACCTGTGGCAGTTGCTGCCGTCAAATCTCGCCTTGCGTTACGGCGGGCTGCCGAAGTTCGTTCTGATTTTCGCGGCGCTGATTTTGACGGCGCTCGTCGCCTTCGCCCTGGGCCCCTGGTTTGAGCGCATCTTGTTCGCGGGCGATCTCAAGGCGTGGAGTTCCGGCACGGTCGGCGACAGCGTCCCGTTCACCGCGATGCTGGTGTTCCCCTTCGTCTTCATGGCTGTGTTCATGAGCACGCAGGGCATCGTCTCGGAACGTTTTGGTCATATCCTGCGTGGCGAGAACCGGACTTTGGCCGGCCTGACCGACCTCGGCCGCTGGATCGCGACGCTGATCGCCGCGGGTGTGCTCAGCTATCTGGCGGCGCTCATATTGGTCGCCATCGGCATGGACCCGCGCGGCGGCATTGTCGATACCTACGTTCAGCGCAATACGTTGGTTGTCGGTTTCGCGATGGGCTTCGCCGTCATCCCGATCATTTACACAATCTCGGAAGACGCCCTGAACGCGGTGCCGGAACATTTGCGGGCCGCCAGTCTCGGATGCGGCGCCACCGACTGGCAGACCGCGATTTACGTGATCCTCCCGACCGCCATGAGCGGCGTTTTCTCGGCGATCATGGTGGGGATGGGCCGCGCGGTGGGTGAAACGATGATTGTCGTCATGGCCGCCGGAAATACGCCCTTGCTGGAATGGAACGTCTTCAGCGGTCTGCGCGCGCTTTCGGCGAACATTGCGGTCGAATTGCCGGAGGCCGTCAGGGATTCTACGCTTTACCGCATGTTGTTCCTTGCCGCACTGACGCTGTTTGTCATGACCTTCGTGGTCAATACCTTTGCCGAGCTGGTCCGCCAGCGGTTCCGTAAACGGGCGGCGCAACTGTGAGTGTCGAGGACGCGACCATGGGTGTGATCACCGAAACCGCGCAAGGTCACGACGCCGCGGCTTCACGGGCGGCGGGAAAGACCCGGCGTACGGATTTGCGTTCCCGCGGCGAGCCCGCCTTGTGGGTTCTGGGCGGCGCGCTTGCGCTCGGGATTGCGATGATCGTGGGATTTCTTCTGCTGGTGGCGTGGAACGGCGTTGCGACCTTCGTGCCCAAACCCATCGACGTGGTGACCGAACGCGACGGTACGGTGACCGCCGGCGAACCCTTCCGCCAGGAAGCTTTCCGGCCCACCGCGGAAGCCATCGAAGCCCTGACACCCGAATGGAAACAGCGTATCGCCGACAGTGAGGGGTACGCGACACGCACCCTCTACCGCACCGGAAATTTCGACCTTTACGGCGAGGACTTCCGCTGGATTTCGGAATTCAATGTGACGAAGCGGGAACACCCGGCCAACTTCCTCTTTGTCGAACGTTTGGAATGGGGGCCGTTTGTCGGATCGATCAAATCGATCACCATCGACGGCGCCGAACGCGCGCTATCCTCGCTCGACGATCCCGCTTTCGTGGCGGCGCACCGCGCCTCGCGCGAGCGTTGGGAGGCCGCGGGCGAGATTGAACAGCACGACATCGGCGCCATCAATCACACGCTCGAACGGGCGCGTCTGGATCTGCGGTCCATTGAACTCGATTCCGGGCGCGATAGCCCAGAGTACAAGGAAGCGCAGGCGGCGATGGACGCCGAGGCGCAAGCCCTCAAGACGGCATACGCCGAACTGGCGGCCCGGGTTGAGGACCTTCGCCGCCAGAATGCCGCGAATACCATCACTTTCGTCGCCGTCGGCGGCGAGGAAAAGACCGAAGAGCTTGCCTCCATTGTGCGTTTCTATCCCGCCAACGCGCTTTCATTCGGCGGTAAAATGGCGGTGTATTTCTCGCGCTGGGCCGAATTCCTCGGCTCCGAACCCCGCGAAGCGAATACGGAAGGCGGCGTGTTGCCCGCCATCTTCGGGACCGCGGCCATGACGCTGCTGATGGTGATCGCGGTCGCGCCCTTCGGCGTCGTCACCGCGCTTTATTTGCGCGAGTACGCCAAACAGGGCCGCCTCGTGTCCATTGTGCGCATCTCGGTCAACAACCTCGCGGGCGTGCCCTCGATCGTTTACGGGGTGTTCGGTTTAGGTTTCTTCGCCTACATGCTGGGCGGGTCTATCGACGCCTTGTTCTATCCCGAACGCCTTCCGAACCCGACGTTTGGGACGGGCGGCCTTCTGTGGTCGGCCCTGACCCTCGCCCTTCTGACCGTGCCGGTCGTCATTGTGTCGACGGAAGAGGCGCTCGCGGCCGTGCCGCGCTCGATGCGCGAAGGTTCGCTCGCGTGCGGCGCGTCGAAGTGGCAGACCATCCGCAATATCGTGTTGCCGCGCGCCATGCCGGGCATCATGACGGGCATTATCCTCGCCATGGCCCGCGGCGCGGGCGAAGTCGCGCCGCTGATGCTTGTCGGTGTCGTGAAGCTTGCGCCGGAACTGCCGGTCGACGGCATGTTCCCTTTCATTCACCTGGAACGCAGCTTCATGCACCTGGGGTTCCATATTTTCGACGTTGGGTTCCAGTCACGCAACGCCGAGGCCGGAAAGCCGATGGTGTTTGTGACCACGATGCTGCTCATCAGCCTCATCTTCGTGATGAACGTTGTGGCCATCGTGATCCGCAACCGCCTGCGGCGGAAGTTCGTGGGCAGCCAGTTTTAATACAATGAGTGCGGAAACCGTATGAACATGGATATCGCGACGACAGCCCGGGAAGACACCGTCTATCACATCAAGCGTGGAGGCGGCGGGGAAGTCCTGGGCATCGAGAACCTGAGCTTGTGGTACGGCCAGGCCCAGGCGCTGCACAACGTCACCATGCCGATCGAGAAGGGCCTCGTGACCGCGCTGATCGGCCCGTCGGGATGCGGTAAGTCGACGCTCCTACGCTGCATCAACCGCATGAATGACCTTGTTGATGGCCTGTCCATCACCGGTTCGATCCGGCTGCACGGCGACGACATCTACGCCCGCGATGCGGACGTAATCGCCTTGCGTAAGCGCATGGGCATGGTGTTCCAGAAACCCAACCCGTTCCCCATGTCGATCTTCCAGAACGTGGTCTACCCGCTGAAGGTCGACGGTGTGCGGGACAAGGCCGTGCTCGAGGAAACGTGCGAGCGTGCGCTCAAAAGCGCCGCGCTGTGGAACGAGGTGAAAGACCGCCTGGATCAAAGCGCGCTCGGCCTCTCCGGCGGTCAGCAGCAACGTTTGTGCATCGCGCGCGCGGTCGCGGCGGACCCGGAAGTTCTTTTGATGGATGAACCGTGCTCGGCGCTCGATCCGATCGCCACGGCCAAGATCGAAGACCTCATCAGCGAACTCACTGGCCACTACACCATCATCATCGTAACGCACAACATGCAGCAGGCGGCCCGCGTATCGGACAATACCGCCTTCATGTACCTCGGCCGCCTCATCGAATACGGCGACACCGAAGTTGTGTTCCAAACTCCAAAATCAGGAAAGACGCAGGACTATGTCACAGGTCGTTTCGGCTGAACGAACAATCGATTCTGGTCTCCGGGGAAAACTTATGAAACCGACGGTAATGATCGTGGAAGACGAAGCATCGCTCGTGACGATGCTTCGCTACAACCTCGAGAAAGAAGGCTACAACGTCACGGAAGCGAGCGACGGGGAAGAGGCGGTCACGGTCGCCGGCGAAACGCCGCCCGACGCCGTCATCCTCGACTGGATGCTGCCGCGCATGTCCGGCATCGAAGTGTGCCGCCAACTGCGCCGCAAATCCGAAACCCGTCACGTGCCGATCATCATGCTGACGGCGCGCACGGAAGAATCGGACAAGGTGCGCGGCCTCAACGTCGGCGCCGACGACTATCTCACCAAGCCATTCTCCATGCCGGAACTGATCGCGCGCGTTCGCGCGCTTCTGCGCCGCGCGAAACCGTCTCAGAGCAAGGGGCAATTGACCTTCGGCGATATCGTGCTCGATCTGGACGCCCACCGCGTCAGCCGCGGGGGCAAGCCGATCCACCTCGGCCCAACCGAATTCCGCCTCTTGCAGTACCTCATGGAGCGCCCGGGCACGGTGTTCTCGCGTGAAGAACTGCTGAACGGCGTATGGGGTCCGGACATCTACGTCGAACCCCGGACTGTGGATGTGCACATCCGCCGCCTGCGGAAGGCGCTCAATGCCGGTGACGGCCCGGATGTCATCCGGACGGTCCGCGCCGCCGGTTATTCGCTCGACGACGCCGTGAGCTGATACCAGGGCGATAGCGCGCCGGTTGAAACTCGGACGACGCGCGTCTATGTCTTAACCCGAAGCGGTTCCGCCCGGCGATCCGGCCGCGGCGGCCTCCAAGGGGTGTCGTGATATGGACCACGAGGCAACGGCGTTTATCACGACCGTTGCCATCGCTTTTGTGGCCGCTTTCGCGCTGGGCTTCCTGGCGCAGCGGCTGAAACTGTCCCCGATCGTCGGTTACCTCCTCGCCGGAGTCGCGGTCGGTCCGCATACCCCGGGCTTCGTGATCGACGTCGATCTCGCGAACCAGTTCGCTGAAATCGGCATCATTCTCCTGATGTTCGGCGTCGGGCTGCATTTCTCCATCAAGGATTTGCGGGCGGTCCGCGGTATCGCGATCTTCGGCGCTCTGCTCAACACAGTCATCGCGACGGCGCTGGGATTCTACGTCGCGAGTTGGTGGGGGTGGACCCCGGGCGCCAGTTTCATCTTCGGGCTTTCCTTGTCCGTCGCCAGCACCGTGGTCCTGACCCGCGCCCTGGAATCCCGTCATGCGCTCGATGCGCAGGAAGGGCGGATCGCCATCGGCTGGCTGATCGTCGAAGATTTGATCATGGTCGTCGCACTGGTTCTTCTGCCGGCCGCGACGGACCTCTTGCGGAGCGGGGATCTGCCGCCGACCCAGCGCCTGCTCGACATCGGTGAGACGATCACGTTCACGGTGGCGAAAATCGCCTTCTTCGGCGCGATCGTGGTTCTGGTCGGCCGCAAGGTCGCGCCTTGGATTCTCGCTCATGTCGCGCGTACCGGCTCGCGCGAGCTTTTTACCCTGTCGGTGCTCGCGCTCGCGTTCGGGATCGCCTACGGCTCCTCGGAACTGTTTGGGGTCTCGTTTGCCTTGGGGGCGTTCTTCGCCGGCATGGTCCTCAACGAGTCCGATCTCAGCTATCAGGCGGCCGCCGATTCCATCCCCTTCCAGGATGCGTTCGCCGTGTTGTTCTTCGTCTCGGTGGGCATGTTGTTCGACCCGGCGACGGTGCTGGAGCAACCGCTCCATGTTTTCGGCGCGGTGATCGTCGTCATCCTCGGGAAGGCTCTCATCGCCTTTTTGATCACCTTGGCGTTTCGTTACCAGGTCTCGGTTTCACTCACGGTCGGGGCGGGGCTCGCCCAAATCGGCGAGTTCTCGTTCATCTTGGCCGCGCTTGGCGTTCAGCGGGGCGTCCTTACGGAAGAGGCGCGCAGCCTCATTTTGACCATCGCGCTGATCTCTATTTCGGCCAACCCGCTGCTGATGCAGCTGATTGGGCCTCTAAGCCGCGCCCTTGGCCGCTGGGGCCGCTTCTCACAAGCCGTGACGCGCTATTGCGCGGTTCCGGGGACCGGCCCGTCCGACCTGCGCGATCACACCATCATTATCGGATATGGCCGTGTCGGTAGCGTGGTGGGCGCCGAACTGCAACGCCAGGGGCGCAATTTCGTGGTGATTGAATATGATCGGGCCAATGTCGAGAAGCTGAGGACGCAGGGCCTCAATGTCATTTTTGGCAACGGCGGCGCGCAGGCGGTTTTAGAGGCATCAAATGTTGCCGCGGCGAAGCTTCTGGTGGTGACGGTCCCCGACGGCTTCGCCGCGGGTCATATCCTCAATCATGCGCGGAAGGTCAATCCGAACATCAAGGTCATCGCCCGCACCCATAGCGAGGATCAACTCAAATTCCTCAAGCGCCAGGGGATCGATATCGCCGTGATGGGCGAGCACGAACTCGCCGTCGCGATGGCGGAGTATTCCTTGCGGACGTTAGGGGTCACCGAGCACGTGATCGACGACGTGCTGCGCGAGCTGCGGCAAGGCGAGTCCTTCAGCCCGATTTCGGGCCGTTGATCACTCGCTGTCGTATTGCAGCAGCGCGGCGACCGGGACGTCCAGCTTTGTCCGCGCTTTCAGGAACGCGAGCTCGATGATGCACAAGGCGCCGGCGACGTCGGCGCCTGAATCCCGCAGCAGCTTGGCGGCGGCCTGGATCGTGCCGCCGGTGGCGAGAAGGTCGTCGACAATCACCACGCGCTGGCCGGGGGCGACGGCGTCGTTCTGCATCTCGATCGTATCGGTGCCGTATTCGAGGCCGTAGCTGTGCGCCTTCACCTTGCCCGGCAGCTTGCCGGACTTGCGGATCATGATCGTTCCGCAGTTGAGGGCGATCGCGAGCGGCGCGGCCGCCAGGAATCCGCGTGCGTCGATCGCGGCCAGCAGGTCCGGCTTCCACGGCGCGGCCAGCGCCGCCATCCGGTCGATGGTCGTGCGCCAGGCTTCGGGATGGCGGATCAGGGTGGAGATGTCGAAGAAATTGATCCCAGGTTTCGGAAAGTCGGGGATTTGGCGAACGTGCTGTTTAAGATCCATTGACCGTGATGACGTTGACGCGATGTGAAAAACAATCAGGTGGTTTGAGGCTGCTGCTCTGTATCGGTCTTGTCGGAAGGATGCAATTCATTCTCCCAGCGCGCAACGGCCGTGGTCGCGACAGCGTTCCCGACGACGTTGGTGGCGCTGCGGCCCATGTCGAGGAATTGATCGACGCCAAGAATGAGCAGTAGGCCTGCCTCGGGCAGGTTGAACGTCGTCAATGTGGCCGCGATGACGACGAGCGAGGCACGGGGAACGCCCGCCATCCCTTTGCTCGTGATCATCAACAGGAGCAGCATGGTGATTTGCTGCGCCCATGAGACCTCGATGTTATAGGCCTGTGCGATGAACATGACCGCGAAGGTGCAGTACATCATCGATCCGTCGAGATTGAACGAGTAGCCGACCGGAAGCACGAAGCAGGCCACGCGCTTTGAGACGCCGAACTTCTCCAGTTGTTCGAGAGTCTTTGGATATGCGGCTTCCGAGGAGGCGGTGGAGAACGCCAGCAGGATCGGGGCCTTCAAGCTGCTCATCAGCGTGCCGATACGGCCTCCGACCAGGAAGAAACCCGCCCCGATGAGGATGCCCCACAGCAGGAAGAGCGAGAGATAGAAGCCACCCATGAAGCGCCCGTAGGCCGCGAGGATGTCCAGGCCTTGCGTCGTGACGACCGATGAAAGGGCGGCGAAGATGGCGAGTGGCGCGGCTTTCATCACATAGGAGGTGACCTCCAGCATGATGTTGGCGACGCTGTTGGCCATGTCCGCAACCACCTTCCCGTGGTGACCCTGATGCATCGCCGCGACGCCTACGAAGGCCGAGAACACCACGATTTGCAGAATTTCGTTGGTCGCCATCGCTTCAAAGAACGAGCGGGGCACCAGATGCGTGATGAACTCGCGCAAGTTCAACGACGTTCCGGTCGGCGTGCCGGCGGCGGCGGCTTCGGGCAACGGCAGGCCCAGGTTCTCGCCCGGTGCAAGGACGTTGACCATGATCAGGCCCAGGAACAGCGAGATCAGCGACGCGCCGATAAACCATGCGAATGTCCGCACGCCGATGCGGCCCAGGGATGAAGCGTCGCCCATATGGGCAATCCCGACCACGAGGGTCGAGAACACCAGGGGGGCGATGATCATCCGGATCAAGCGGATGAAGACGTCCGTGATAATGGAGAAATAGCCCGCGACCTGTTTCGCGGTCTCGGCGTCGAGCTGATTGTGACAGATCGCACCAACAATAATTCCCAGCACCATCGCAATGACGATGCTGTTCCCGAAGAGCCGCCGCATCCCCCAACACCCTTCCCAGCCTGTGGTGCCCAAACCATGGCATTTGCCGCCGGGCCGCGCACCACTTTTAGGGGGAGGGCGGCGTAGGCGTGAGAATCGGCGTCCCTGGACGGTCTTTTGAAGGGCCTCGGGCTGTAGGCCGCTCCGGACCGCGCTTTTGGTGCAACCGTGGGGTTATGTCGTTCGTTTTCTTAATCGGAAGACGGAAACCGGCCGTCTTGTGGAAAAACGCCTTTTAGTTGTATAACTTAAGGAATCAGCCACACGTCGACCGAGAAGCGCCCTCCGCGCGCCAAGCGAACATGGCGAATTGTAAAAGAGGGCGGCGGGTACACAACTTTGGGACGATGAGTGCGTTAGTGCTGCAAAACTATAAGTCCTGTCGGAGGCGCCCCTGCGGACGCCAACCGGCGGCGAGAAATGTGATCGGGGCGAAGCGATGACCGGGCTGACCATGGAAGATGTCAAACGGCTGAGGACGGATCCGTCGCCGGCCGTTCGCGCCGGCACCGCGGCCAAGCTTGCCCAGCAATTCAACAACACGCCATTCGCGCCGGCCGAACTCGCTTTGGCCGAGCAGATTTTCCGTATCATGGTGCGCGACGCCGAGGTACGGGTCCGCGAGGCTCTGTCGGCCAATCTGCGCGCCAACCCGCGGCTGCCCCACGACGTCGCCGTTTCGCTGGCAAAAGACGTTGAGTCGGTCGCGCTTCCGATCTTGAGCGTGTCCGAAGTCCTCACGCCTGACGACCTTCTTCAGATCATTTCCAGCCAAGGGTCGGCGGCCCGGTTGGACGCCATCGCGGGCCGGAAAGAAGTCGATGCCCGTGTTTCCGATGCGATCGTGCAGACGGGGTCTGAAACGGTCGTCGCGAAGCTCCTTGCCAATCCGGGCGCGGCGATCGCCGAGCCGACCTTGCATAAGGTCGTCGACAAGTTCGGTCATAGCGAGTTGGTGCAAGAACCGCTCGTGCACCGGGATGCCCTGCCGATCACGATCGCCGAGCGGCTGGTGACGCGCGTGGCCGAACATCTGCGCACGCACTTGCTGTCGCATCATCGGATTTCCGCCGATATCGCGCTGGAACTCGTTCTTCAGACCCGCGAGCGTGCGACGGTGGGGCTCGCCATGGGCGTGTCGGAAGAAAGCCTTGAGGCTCTCGTGGCGCAACTCAAGGCCCACAAACGCCTGACGGGCTCGCTCGTCTTGCGCGCGATCTGCATGGGCAATCTGCGCTTCTTTGAACACGCGGTGGCGGCCCTCGCGTCGCTCCCGATCGGGAACGCGCGGATTCTCATCCACGATCCGGGTTACCTGGGGCTGAAGTCGGTGTGGGAAAAAACAAATCTCTCGTCGGGGATTTATCCCGCGGTACAGGCCGCGCTTGCGGTGATCGCGCAGACTGAACTGGACGGCCGCGATCTCGATCCGGAACGCTATTCACGCCGGATCATCGAACGCATCCTTACGCAATACGAAAGCGAAGGCATCGTGTTCGACAACGATGATCTGGATTATCTGCTGACGCGGGTCAGTCAGATCCCGGCCGCATCGCTGGCGGTCCACTAGATCCCGTTTACCAGACGCCGGTGTTCGGCATCGACGCCCACGGTTCCTGGGGCGCGAGCGCGTCACCCTTCTGCAAGAGTTCGATCGAGATGTTGTCGGGCGAGCGGATGAACGCCATCCGACCGTCGCGCGGCGGGCGATTGATGGTGACGCCCCGATCCATCAGGCGCCGGCACAGCGCATAGATGTCGTCGACCTGATAGGCGACGTGCCCGAAGTTCCGGCCGCCGGTGTAGGTCTCGGGATCCCAGTTGTAGGTGAGCTCGATCTGCGCGGTGTCATCGCCGGGCGCGGCGAGGAAGACCAAGGTGAACCGGCCTTTCTCGCTTTCGGTACGCCGCAGTTCCTGAAGACCCAGCTTGGCGCAGTAGAAGTCCAGCGAACTTTCCAGGTCGGTCACGCGGACCATGGTATGCAGGTATTTCATCGGCGGGCTCCGGTTCGCAACTTAGCGTTCAGACCCTGGCATAGCGCGCGGGGCGGGCATAACGCAACGCTCGCAACCCCTTGAACGTTATTGCTTTAGAGGCGCCAAAGTTCGTTTCTCGTGCTACTATTGGTTGATATAAAAGCTGGCTTCTGAGGCCTGGGCACGTAGAACGCGGCCGGCGGGATAAGGATACTGGGGTGCGTGACCTTCTAAAACGGTGGACGCGGGAACTCGCGTGCGACGACGGCGCGGCGGGACTCATTGCCGTGTCGCTGGTGGTGATTGTCGCTTTTACCGCGCTCAGTTTGTTCCTGAGCGGCGCGTTCGGCCCAGCCCGCGACCTTGAACGCCTCCAAGCGGCGGAACGCGCGAACGCCGCCACGCTGGAGGCGGTCATGGTCCACTTCATCCAGAATCAGACTGTGGCCTGCCCGGACACGAATAATGACGGGGATGCCGAGAGCTCATGCGCCAGCGGCGGCACCGTCAGCGGCCGTATCCCCTGGCGCACGTTGAACCTGGGGCCGGACGCCGCGCTCGACGCCTACGACCGCTACTACACCTACGTCGTCTCCGGCGACGACGACGAAAAGGCCATGTGCGAGTCCGTCGCTAACGATTTCGGCGCTCCCGCCGAATACACCGGCAACATGACCCAGCCGTCGCGGTTGCGGGTCCTCACGACCGGTGCGACGGCGGGTTACTATGTTCCATTTGCGATCATCAGCCACGGCGCCAATGGCCGCGGCGGCGTGATGCGCGGCGCCTCGACCGCGATCTCTGGCGCGACGGGATCGGAACTGGACAACGCCACTGCGAACCCGTCGGAGATTTATACCGGCCCCTATACGTCCGACGCCGAGGATCCCTTCGATGACAATGTCATCGTGCCGTCCAGCGGAAAATTGCAGGATGTTTGCGAAATGCTTACGCCCGGTGGCGAAGCCAACGCGTCGTTCGGCGACGACTTCAACGCCCCAGGGTCGTTCGCCAGCGCGAAGTGGGACGTCAGTGGGACCGGCACGCCGACACAAGGCGCCGGCCAGGCGAACTTCGCGACATCGGGCGCTGGATATCTGGCGACGGCGTCGGGTGTGAACGCGGTGCCCTCCGTGCGTCCCATCTACATCGCCGCGCATTGGACGCCGGGCGCGAACGGCAACAGTTTCCAGATCGTGACCCGCGCCGAGCCCGGCAACACCGCGAACAACGGCGTGACCTTCACGTTCGGCGCGACGACCTCTGTCGCCGAAAACGGCGATATCACGGTCTCTCCCACGGATACGCTCAGCGTCATCGGCGGCCAGCAGTACCTGCTCGAAGTCTATGACAACGGAAACGACGTCTGGGGGCGGGCGTCGCAAGTCTCGAATCCTTCCAACAACGCAAGCGTGCGTTTCTCCGGCGTCGACAACGATCTCGACGTTGACGATCGCGTGGTGTTCGCCAACGGGACCGGGTCCAACAGTCTGGACGACGTGATCGTCGGCTATCCCATGTTGTCGCTCCAAACCGGCGCAAACCCGCCCGCGCGCGCGGACGCAAGCAACGGCACGGATACGGCCAACTTGACCCTTGAAGCGTGGGTCCGGCCGATTGGGATGACGGCCGGTTCGATTGTCGCGCAATGGAGTACCGATGTTGGTGCCACCGACAATTCATTCCGGCTGTACACCACCGGGACGGCCGTGCGCTTCGCCGTCAACGACACGGGCGACGAGGAGGACGACGTGCCGACCGGCATTTCGCTGGCGCCGCACACATGGACGCATATCGCCATCGTTTTCAATGGAACCACACGCACCGTCACATCCTACAAGGACGGTCAGTTTGTCAGCGTGCAGTCGACGGATTTAACCGCGGGCATTCACGGCGCGACTGAAGTGATCGGTTTTGGGGCCGATTCTGTGTTTGAAACGCCGCCGAGTGGCCCGTGGGTCGGCGCCAACAATTTCGACGGCCAGATCGCCGACGTGCGTATTTGGAACACCGTGCGCTCCGCGACGCAGATCGCGACCTGCTTTAGCCGCAGGATCGTTGCGTCGGGGACGTGCGACACCACCGGCCTTCGGGCGAACTGGCGCATGGATCCGGCAAGCTTCGCGCCGACGGCCCTTGCGGCGTCAGGCGCTGGCTCCCCCGGCGCGCGGGGATCCTCTCTCTTTACCCCGGCCCTGGCCACCCACTTCCGTGCAACGTCGCTCGAGGTGTGCCCAAATAACCAGGCCGGCGCCTATCAGTGCGATTATCGCACCGCCGGCGCGCAAACCGTGCCCACATTCCCGGATACTATCGCAACGTTTTATGTGAAGGCGTGGGGTGGCGGCGAAGACGGCGGCGGCTCCACCGGCGAGGGGGCTGCGTACGCGGGCGGTATGGTGGACAACAACGGGCCGATTATTTCGGTGACGGTGGGCGACCATGGAACGCCTGGCGAGGACACCGTGATCGACGCAGATGACCAGGACGTTGTCGCGCCCGGCGGCGCGCGCCCTTTCAATATCCTCAATATTCTGTTGGGGCTTCTCGGGATCGCTCTGGACTCCTCGACGCAAGACGCCGCGAACAACACCGACCCGCACTATCCGCCTACCACGCCGGGTCGCGGTGGCGCAGTGGGTGGAAATGGAAATCCCGGCGCCGTGGTCCTGATCTGGTAAGGCCCGCCGGACGCCGCCTAGAATCGCGTCTCCACGTACAACCACAGCTTCTCCGTATCGCTCGCGAAGGCGTTGGCCTCGTAGCGCGCCCACCGGACGCCGACGGTCGCATAACCCATCACGTTGACGTTAACGTCGGCATTGAATTCCGTGCCGTAGGTGATCGCGCCGCCGTCGCTGGTGAAATGGTGCAGTCGCAAGTCCAAGCGTGGGGTCTTGAGCGGTCCTAAGTCCGGGAACCCTTGCAGGTAGCGCAGGTGGATATCGCGGAGCCCGCCCGCGGGCGTGACATTGAACACATCCGCCATGCCGTTGTGCCGGTGCAGGGTGGCAAGCGGCGTCTGCACCGCATGCAGGCCATCGCCTTCCAGGAATTCGACACCGGCAAACCACGTCGTGTCCCGGTAATGGATCGATGGACGTAGAAGGGCGTAGGTCAATGCGAAACCGCCCGTATTGCCCTTGTAGTCGGTCTGCCGGGCGACTTCGGCTTCCAGTCCGAACATCGCGTCGCCGCCCGTCGCCGTCGTGTCGTAACGGATACCGTACGTGGCCGATGAGAATTGCGGCGCGGGATGCAGGTCGATCAAATAGGCGTACCCGGTCAATAACCCATACGGCACGACGTCCGTCGTCACGCCCAGGGCATGGCTGTCTGCGCGCCAGTGCCCGTTCGGCGTGCTGTTGCCCAGAACACGATTGACGCCGTCGATATACGCGTAGCGGAGTTCGAGGTGCGGCATCGGCCGCGCGTCGATCGCAACCGCATCGAACGTCTGGTCGTTTTGGCGGAAGCTTGACGGACCGATCCAGCGTTCGTTGTCGTATAAGAGGCGCTGGCGCCCGACCACGGCGCGCGCCACGCTCATGCCGTCACGCCCGGCCATCGACCATCCCGTGTATAGGGTGTTCAAGACCTCGCTGTTGGGGTCGGGGATGAGAGGGCGGCCTGCCAGCACGATTGCGCCGTCGCTCCGCTTCGCGCCGAGATCGCGGGTGATTTCGCCCTCGATGCCGGCAAAGAGGCCGCGGAAGGCGGCTGTCTCGTAACCAAGGCGCAGACGAGCCGTGGCGGCATGGGCGGGCAGGTGCGCGGCGGCCTGGTCGACATGCTCATACCGCAGGCGTCCTTCGACGATGAGGTCGCCACGGGTCAGAGCGGCCATCAGGCCGTCCTCCTCCGCCACAGGCCGGGCGTAGGCCATCGAGCGCGTGTTGCCGGGAAGCGGCGATACCATTGCCAGCGCGCGGTTGACGCGGTCCGGGCCCCAGGGAATGCCCGGCGTGGGGGCGGCGACGCCCCATACGTCCGTGCCTTCGCCGGGGCGGAGCACGGTGGTGCCCGCGGCGTTGGTCACGGTCACTTCATACCCTGAGAACAGTGCCACCTGGAGATGATCGCCGTCGAGTTCGACGAAGAAATCGGTGCCGCGAATGCCGATAGTGGCGACGGGTGTGGTGATTGAAAAAGCGCCTTGCCCGCCTGTGTCCTCGATCGCCCCGGCGACGACACGCGCCGTGCCTGCAACGAACCGCAAGGCGGCATTGGCGGCCTTTCGTTCAGGAGCGTAAACGAACTCATCGATAACAACGTCGGCGTCCGGGCCGAGCGTCAGTTCGGTGTTATCGCGGAAGGTGACCCGTAGTTTGCCCGAAGGGCCCGTCTCAAGGATGTCGTTGGCGAAGATGGGGTCGTTGAGGGCGAGAGCGTCTTCGGCCGCATCGCGCACGGCCACGGCGGTCCCCGCGAGCGCGGTCACGCCGCCCGCCGCCGGGAGGTTTTGCGCGAAGGCCGGGACACACGCCAGCGTTCCGGCAATGACGCCGAACATTGCCCAACACCGCCCCATGATGATCCCCCTCTAAGTAGCGCTACTTGCGCGGATTATAAGGCTTCCGCTCCGCCCAGCCTTTCACAAATTCTTCCAAGTCCGCATCCGTGTTTTTTGGAAGGACAATCTCGAACACCACATAGTGATCGCCCGCCGGCTCGCGCTTCGTCGCGGGTAAGCCTTTGCCCTTCAGCCGCAAGCGCGCGCCGCCGTTGGTCCATTTGGGCACCGTCATCGCGACAGGACCGTGAACGGTTTCGACCTCGATCTTCCCGCCCTGAACGGCTTCGCTCAGCGAGATGGAGACATCCGCATAGATATCGCGGCCCTCGCGGCGGAAGTGGGGGTGCGGGCGCACCTTCACCTCGATCAGTGCGTCGCCCGAAACGCCGGCGGGGCCGGCGCCGCCCTGGCCCTTCAGACGGATCGTCTGGCCGTCGCCGATCCCCGCCGGGATATTCACATCCAGGGATTTGCCGCTGGGCAAGGTGATCCGCTTCGTGGCGCCGACCGCGGATTCCGTGAAATCGACCTCGAGTTGGAAGCGTTGATCTTCACCGCGGGGCGCGCCCCCACCTCCAAAACCAGCGCCGCCGCGTCCGGGGCCGCCGCGGAACATGCCGCCGAACAGGTCGCCGAGGTCCAGGTCGTCGAACGAGAAGTGTTGCCCGGCGCCCGCGCCGGCCCCGTGCCGCGATCCGCGGGCGAAGGGATTTTGACGAATTTCATTACCGCTTGCGTCGATCTCGCCGCGATCGAAGCGCGCGCGTTTGGCCGCATCTCCGACAATGTCGTAGGCCGCGTTCAGTTCCTTGAACCGGTCCTCGGCTTTCTTGTCGCCGGGGTGCAGGTCGGGGTGCGATTTCTTGGCCAGACGGCGAAAGGCCTTCTGGATCTCCTCATCGCTGGCTCCGGCCTGAACGCCGAGAATCTCGTAGGGGTTTTTGGCCATTTCTTCTCGTTTCGCTCCGTGGTCGCACCCTTAGTTGCGGTCCGGAAGGTCATTTGTAAAGCTATTCAATGGCTTTTCCGTCACGAAATTCTCGTGACCGGCCCGGGGGTTAAGCTGGTTTTCCCGTGCTCCGTGCGTCGCCTATCCGGGGTTGGTTTCAGCCACATTCCCTTTTACGATCCGCGTCCATAGATACGGTGACCAGATTGCCTCAGAGCCGGTTTCTCAGAAAGTGGGCGCAGCCGATCCTTGTTCCCGCCGTCGTTCTGGTCGCGATTGTCGCCATCCTCGCGCTTGTGGCGCAGCAATTCCAGGGGCTCCAGGAACGCGTCCGCCACACCACCGACGTCAAGGGCCGGTTGACGCTGGTTTATTCGCTTCTTCAGGAAGCCGAGGCGGGCGTTAGGGGGTACATCCTCACGCATGACGATTTCCACCTCACCGCGTTAACCGACGCCCAACGGCGTCTGAAACCCGAATTGGATGCGCTGTCCGATCTGATGGCCGACAACGTCGGCCAGGCGGAATCGCTGGGCATTCTGCGGTCGAATGTCGACACGCGCATCGCGCAGCTCGGGCGCATGGAGGTGTCGGCGCGTGCCGGAAACACCGAGGCCGTCGTCGAGGATATGCGTGAGCGGGTCGGGTTCAACCTTATGCGCGATATTCGCGAGCGGGTGGACGCGTTGATCGCCGAGGAAGACCGCTTGCTTATCGAACGCCGGGAGCAGGCGCGCCTGACGGCGGCGGTGCTTCAACTTCTCGCCTACGGCACGCTCTTTCTGGTGATGACCGTCGCGGTGCTTAGTCTCTCCGCGGTCGTGCGGCGGCGCGAATATCTCGAGACCGTCGAAGCGGACCTGCGCGCAGCGAACGACCGGCTCAGCGCCGAAATCCTCGGCCGCGAGAAAGCCGAAGAACAGTTGCGCCAAGTCCAGAAAATGGAGGCGATCGGCCAACTCACGGGTGGTATCGCCCATGATTTCAACAATATGCTCGCCGTCATCATCGGCGCGCTCAATATCATGCAGCGCCGCATCGATCGCAACGACTTCAACATCCAGCCCTTCATGCAAGCGGCCCTGGAAGGGGCGCACCGCGGTGGCGCGCTCACGCAGCGCCTCTTGGCTTTCGCGCGCAAGCAAGTTCTGGAGCCCCGGCCGCTCGACGCCAATAAGCTCGTGTCCGGGATGTCGGATCTTCTGCGGCGGACGCTCGGCGAAGTGGTGCAAACGGAGGTCGTGCTCGCGGGCGGTCTATGGCGTATCCACGCCGACGCCCATCAGCTCGAGACCTCGCTGCTCAATCTCGTCGTCAACGCCCGCGACGCCATGCCCGAGGGCGGTAAGCTTACAATCGAAACGGCGAACGCTCATCTTGACGACGCCTACGTCGTCCGCCATGGCGACAATATAGCCGCCGGTCAGTATGTGATGGTTTCCGTCACCGACACCGGAACGGGCATGACGCCCGACGTCGTGAACCGCGCGTTCGATCCCTTTTTTACGACGAAGGAACCCGGTAAGGGAACGGGGCTCGGCCTTAGTCAGGTCTATGGTTTCGTCCGGCAATCGGACGGACACATCAAGATTTACTCCGAGCCTGGTCACGGCACGACGTTCAAGGTCTATCTTCCGCGTTATCACGGACCGCTCGACGTTGAAACCAAGCCGGCGGAGACGGCGTCCGCGCCCGCGCAACACGGTGAGACGATCCTGGTCGTCGAGGACGAGGAAGCGGTGCGCAAGCTGGCGGTCGAGGGGCTGGGGGAACTGGGCTACACCGTCATCGCCGCCGACAACGCGAAACACGCTCTTATCTTGCTGGGCGAACACCCCGCCATTTCCCTCCTGTTCACGGACGTGGTGATGCCCGGTGTCAACGGTCGTGAACTGGCGGACGAAGCCTTGCGCCGTAAGCCCGACCTTAAGGTTCTTTTCACGACGGGATACACACGCAATGCCGTTGTTCATAACGGCATTCTCGACCCGGGCGTGCGTCTGATCGGAAAACCATATACGCTGCAGCAACTCAGTCAGATTATCCGCGAGATTCTCGACAGTTGATGCCCGACATCACTTTTGCGCCGCTGCTCCTTGTCCTGCACATCGCGATCGCGCTTCCGGTGTGCGGGCATATCGTCCTGACGAAACAGGAAGGGGTCGCCATGAGCTGGATCGCGCTCGTGGCGATTTCCCCGTTCTTTGGCGCGTTCTTTTACTGGATTTTCGGCATCAACCGCGTGTCCCGGCGCGCGCGGCGCTATCGCGGCCGCAAGCGCAACTACGCGCCGCCGAACCTCGCGACGCACGAAATGCCCTTTAAAGGGCTGCCGACGCCCCAGCAACGCCAGCTCTTCCAGTTCGCGCGCTCGGTGCACAACACGCCGTTTCTCGGCGGGAACCGCGTCGCGCCGCTCGTAAACGCCGAAGGCGCTTTCCCGGATATGCTCGCGGCGATCGCCGGCGCCGAACGCACCATCGTGCTGTCGGTGTATATTTTCGACTGTGACGAGGTCGGGCTGAAATTCATCGACGCGCTTATCGCGGCCCATCGCCGCGGTGTCGTCGTCCGCGTGCTCCTCGACGAGATCGGAAGCGGCAAGCGCACGAAACCGGCGGATCGGCTCATGGCCGCGGCGGGCATCGCGACCGCGCGGTTCATTCCCCAGAATCTCAAATTCCTGCCGCTCATCAACCTGCGCAATCACCGCAAGATCATGGCTGTCGACGGGCGTATTGGACATATCGGCGGCATGAACATCTGCCGCAGCTATTCCCGCCAGAAGGACGAGGATATCCGCGATCTGCATTTCCGGGTCAGCGGTCCGGTCATCGCGCAGATCAACGCGATGTTCGAACAGGACTGGAAGTTCGCGACGGAAGAGGCGATCGAACTGCCTCTGGCGCCGACGCCGCCCGAACAGCTTGACGATCCCGTCTATGCCCGGACGATCCCCGACGGCCCCGACGATTTGGCGGAACGCACGCAGTGGGCGATCCTGGGCGCATTGGCCGTGGCGCAGAAGACGGTCCATGTGCTCACGCCCTACTTTCTGCCCAATGACATCCTCACCAACGCGCTTGGCGTTTGCGCTTTGCGCGGCGTCGAGGTGCAAGTGGTCATCCCGTCCCATACCGACATCCCGCTTGTGGATTGGGCGATGCAAGCCAAGTTTCAGCATTTGATCGAGCATGGCGTGAAAATCTATCGCAGCCCGCCGCCGTTCGATCATTCCAAGCTGATGATCGTGGACGGCGTGTGGACGCTGGTGGGCTCGTCGAACTGGGATCAACGGAGCTTGCGGCTGAATTTCGAGGCCAACCTCGAATGTTACGACAGCGATCTGGCCCGCGACCTGGAAACCCATTTCGACAGCCTCAAGAAAATCGCCCGGGCGGTCACCCTCAACGACGTTTTGTCGCAGCCGGTGAAGATCCGGTTACGCAACAACTTTGCCCGGCTCTTCGCACCCTACTTGTAACCGGCTATGCTGCGTCCTTCTTTTGGGGAGAACCTCATGCGTATGCGCATGCTTATCGTTGCCGCCGCCGTCTTCGCGATGCCCGCGTCCGCGCAGGAATTTAAGCGCTCGGTCCTCCAGCGTACGGATGTGCCGGTGGGCGTCCCGCACGAGACGGCGCTTGGGACAGCGGAAATCATCCCGGGCGGCACGACCGGCCGGCACGTGCATCCCGGCGTGGAGATGGTCATAGTGATCGAGGGGGAAATGGACGCTTACGTGGGCGATGAAGGCCCGAAGCGCCTCAGCCCAGGGGACTCCATTCTCTTTCCCACCGGCGTTGCGCACGAGGTCCGTAATGTCGGTACGACCACCGCCAAGGTCGTTGCGACCTGGATGGTCGAGAAGGGCAAGCCCATGGCGGCTCCGGCGCCCGCGAAATGATTTAGCCGAGGCGGTTGATCCCGTCGAAAGCCGCGGTTTTGTAGCACTCTGCCAGGGTCGGGTAGTTGAAGACCGTATTCACGAAGTAGTCGATCGTGCCCTTGTGGGCCAGCACCGCCTGGCCGATGTGGATCAGTTCGCTGGCGCCTTCGCCGATGATATGCACGCCGAGAAGTTCGCGGGTCTCCAGATTAAAGATCAGCTTTAGGAGGCCTGTGTTGTCGCCGATGATCTGGCCGCGCGCGATTTCCTTATAGCGGGCCTTGCCGATCTCGTAGGGGATACCCTCCTGGGTCAGTTCTTCTTCGTTCTTTCCGACCGTCGAGATTTCCGGGATCGTATAGATGCCGTAAGGGAAGAGGGAGGGCGTGCTGTCGTGTTTCTCGTTGAAGGCGTGGCAGGCGGCCAGGCGGCCCTGTTCCATCGACGTCGAGGCGAGGCTCGGGAAGCCGATCACGTCGCCTACGGCGTAAATGTGAGGCGCGCCGGTTTGATACTTCTCGTTCACGCGTAAGCGCCCGCGGTCATCGGTCTCGACGCCCGCCGCATTCAAGTTCAAGGTTTCCGTCGCGCCCGTGCGGCCGATTGAATACAGCGCCTTCTCGGCGACAATCTGTTTTCCGCTGGACAGTGTGATCTTAACCCGTTCGCCCTTGTCGTCGGTGATCGGCTCCAGCATTTTCACTTCCTCGCCCAGGCGCAGCGTCACGCGGTTCTGGTGCATGTGATAGGCGAGGCTGTCGGTGATCTCCCGGTCGATGAACGGCAAAAGCCTGTCGCGCTTGTCCACCAGGGTCACCCGCACGCCAAGCGCGGAGAAAATCGTGGCGTACTCTATGCCGATCACTCCGGCGCCGATGACCGCCAGCGAGTGAGGCAGTTTCTGAAGCGTCAGAACGTCGTCACTGATGAAGATGCGCTGCCCGTCGAAGGGGATGTTCTTGTCGCGCGTGGCATGGGTGCCTGTGGCGATGATGACTTTCTCCGCCGTCACGTTGCGCTGGCCGCGCCCGTCGATGTCTTCAAGGGCGACGGTATGAGGGTCGACGAACTTCGCGTTGGCCGTCACGAGGGTGATGCGGTTGCGTTGAAGCTGATGGCGCGTCACGTCGATTTCATGGCGGATGACGTGATCGGTGCGGAAATGCAGGTCCTGGGTCGTGATGTGCTGTTTGACGGTGTACGACGATCCGTAGATGCCGCGTTCGCGGTACCCTGAAAGGTGCATCACCGCCTCGCGCAGGGTCTTCGACGGGATGGTGCCGGTGTTGATGCAGATGCCGCCGACGACGCCCTTTTTCTCTACGAGCAACACGCGGCGGCCGATTTTCGAGGCCTGGATGGCGGCCCGCTGCCCCGCCGGCCCCGAGCCGATAACCAAAAGATCGTAGTCGTACGCCGTCATGCCGTCGTTCCCCCGAACCCCGTTACAAAGCCTAGACTAGAGCCGGTTCCGGAAAAATGTGAGCGGTTTTCGGCATTGTCCGCCGGTCGGCGTTATTTACGAACCGTGCCGGAACGCGGTACAAATTTTCGTGGTGGTTTAATCGGAGGGAAACGGGATGCGGATCACGCGCCTCGCGTTGGCGGCCGTCATCGGCCTTTTTGCGTCAATCCCCGCCCAGGCGGCATCGCCGCCTGACCTGATTGCCCGCGGCGAATACCTCGCCCGCGCCGGCAACTGCGTGAGCTGCCACTCCACCCCGGACGGCGAACCTTTCGCCGGCGGTTTGAAAATGGCGGTCCCTTTCCTGGGGGCGATCTACGCCACCAACATCACGCCGGATAAAGAACACGGGATCGGGAATTACACGTTCGAGGACTTCGAGGGCGCGATGCGCAGGGGCGTGGCCAAGGACGGCCACATGCTTTATCCCGCCATGCCCTATCCGTCCTACGCCAAAACCACCGACGAGGACTTGCGCGCGCTGTATGCGTTTTTCATGGAAGCGGTGCCCGCGGCCAACGTCCCAAACCTCCCGAGCGAGATTAAAGCGCCGTTGAATTGGCGCTGGCCCCTCAAAATCTGGAACGCGCTGTTCCTGCCGGACGCCGGTTACACCCCGGATACGAGCAAGGACGCCAAATGGAATCGCGGCGCCTATCTCGTTGAGGGGCTCGGCCACTGCGGCGCCTGTCACACCCCGCGCGGGCTGTTTTTCCAGGAGAAGGGCTATACCGCTGCGGCGGGGGACTTCCTCGCAGGCGCTGAACTCGACCATTGGCATGCGTCGAACCTGCGCGGCGATCCCTTGGCGGGGCTCGGCCGCTGGTCCGAAGCCGATGCGGCTGAATTCCTGAAGACCGGACATAATCAATTCTCCTCGGCGTTCGGAACGATGATCGAGGTGATCAACAACTCGACCCACCACCTGACCGACGAAGACGCCGACGCGATGGCCAGCTATCTCAAATCATTGCCGGCCATCGGCGATCCGAAGGTGACCTATACGTACGACCAACAGACCACCGAGGCGTTGCGCGGCGGCACGTTCGCAACGGCCGGCGAGCGGCTCTACGTTCAGCACTGCGCCGCCTGCCATGGTCACGACGGCCGCGGACATGCGCCGTATCTGCCGCCGATTGCGGGCAATCCGACGCTGGTGGACGACAACGCGGTGTCCCTCATCAACGTCACCTTGAATGGTTCCGCGCGCATCGTTGTCCAGGGCATGCCTGACGCCTACCGTATGCCGCAGTTCCGCGTTCTGCTGAACGACCAGGAAATCGCGGACATCATCACCTTCATGCGCCGAGGCTGGGGCCATGCCGCGCCGGCCGTGACAGCCGAGGCGGTTAAGAAGCTGCGGGATGTCACCAATCCCGCGAGCGATGAAGTCGTTATCCTGCGGATGCGTTAGCCTTATCGGAGGCCCGAAACAGCAGCGGCTCCGACACCCATATTGGTGTTGGAGCCGCTCGTGTGCGAAGCGCCGAAGGGGGACGGGCTTCGCGGGCGATGCGGGTGAGGCTGACGGGCGCTGCGACCCACATCTGAAACTAACGTAGGAACCCAATTCCCGCCGCGCCACAGCCTAAGGGTGACCAAGCTGTCATACAGGGCTGTCATTCACGGACCGTGCGGTTCCGAAAGTCCAACGGTGCGGCGCTGCAAGTTGTTCTTCTGTGACGCGGACATGACCAATAAGTCAGCCAGCGTACGGAAATCTGTAATCCACATGGTAAAATGGCCGGCCCAAAGCTGACTTTTGCGGGCATTCACGCCGATACCCGCTTTAAACGGGTCTTCTGGACCGTTAAGTATAGTGAACCGTAGGTCGGAGGCATTTATGGCCAAGGTTCTGTTGATCGAAGATCAATCGTTCACCGCTGCGATTCTCGAGACCGTCTTGAAGAAGGCGGCGCATGACGTCGTTGTCGCGGTCGACGGCGAACGCGGCCTCTCGGCCTTTGACGCGGACCGTCCGGATGTTGTGATTACCGACATCGTTCTTCCGGGCATGGACGGGCTTGAAGTGATTCGGCAGATTCAATCGCGTGCGCCGGGCTTCCCGGTCATCGCGCTGACCGGCGGTGGTAAGAGCGGCTTGTACGACTACCTCGATAAAGCTCGCGAACTGGGCGCGGTCGATGTGTTTCGTAAACCCGTAACGACGGAACAACTCATGGACGCGATCGCGCGGTGCCTCGATCTCAACGCGCCGTGATCTCGCTGTGAGATGCGTCAGGCGGCTCTTTCAATTTGGACCCAAATTGAAACCATAGTTCGGCCCGATTGCGGCCCATCTATCGGCGTTGAATCCCTATCAACGGATAGGAGAACGCCATGAAATTATCAGTGAAGTACCTGGTCGCCGCGGCGCTGAGCGCATCGGCGCTGGCATTGACCGCCTGTGCGGGCGGAAGCTCGTATTCGTCCTTCGGTGTCGGCGTCTCGTCGTATGACGATGGTTACGGCGCGGGTTCCCGAGATCGGGACTGGGACGGTATTCCCAACCGGTTCGACCGTGATCGCGATGGCGATGGTGTCCCTAATCGCTTTGACTCGTGGCCCAACAATCCGCGGTGGCGCGAATGACGTGTAAGTCCGGACCACAATAAAAAAGGCGGCCAGACAGGCCGCCTTTCCTTTTAGACCCGCTTTTTGACGTAACGCGTCAGTGTGATGGGTGCTTGTCGCCCGCGCCGTTTGGACCGGCGCCATGTCCGTTGGATCCATACGATGACGGCGCGGCGGCGTCTTTCGCGGCGGCTTCTTCTCGTTCACGCGCAAGCGTGTCCCATGTGTCCGCCATGGCGGACAGTTGTTTGCGATGCTCGTCAGTCACGGCCTGGTTGGCGAGGGTGCGGCACTCTTTGGCGTGCTGCCGGTATTCGGATGCTTTCTTCACGGAACTCACTCACGCGGACGGTTACATACGGCCTTGCGGCTTCCAGCGATAGAACGCACCCGTCCCGTGTATTGTTCCCGGCGCCCGCGCCTTACAGCGAGTGGTCATAAACCCCCTAAACATTTGAATTCACGTATTGCGGCCCCTGTGTAACGGCCGGGCGACGGCGGTTAGGGCGCCGGCGGTTTTGCAGGTGGCTCTTCCGGTTGGACACGGCCATGACCGCGCACAAGATCGGGGTGTTTTTTGATCATCGCAGCGCAATCGGGGTCCTTCATGACGTCGTTCTGGACCTGTTCGCAGCGCCGCATCTTCTCGACATCCGCTTTGGTGAGGCTGGCTTTTTTCATGATCGCGATGCACTGACCGTCCTTCTCCAGGACCTCGCTGGTCATCGCCATGCATTCGTTCAATTTCAGGACTTCAGGACGTGAAAGGCGTTCGGCGGTTGCGGCGAAGCCGGGAGACGTCAGGCCGAGACACACGTATGCGGCGGCCACAGCCATGGGAACATACTTGAATTGGACCATCATCGCTCCTTGAAGACGTTGCGTTGGTATAACGCGGACCGCCAAGGGTGTGTTACGGCTTCGGACGCGGGGAAATCGCGCACCGCGATAAAGCTACTGCGCGAGATACAGGAACGTGGCGATCCCCATCGCGATCATGACGGCGATGAATGCAAAAATGGGCCAGCGGCTCCGCGGATTCACAAAGCTGTCCTCCGGGTGAGAATCATCACCGATTCGTGACCTGCCTGCGCGAAGTCGCTAAGGTTTTTCCTTGGCGAACAGCGTGTTCAACCAAGCCCCCAGGCGTACGCCGGCCTTGTCGAGTTGTTCCGTCGCGACAAGATAGTTTTGCTGCACGTAGAGTTCGTCGAAGACGAGGCCGCCAGGATTGCCGACATACCCCGTCGGCGCCGCGCGCATGATCCAAAGCGTCTCCTGCGCCCAGTCGCGCGGCGTCGCGCCCGTCCAGCGCTCGCGGTTGTGCCGGTCGGCCATTTCCTGGAGATAGGGCGTGTAGCCGTGACTGGGTGGATTGGGCGCCTTCAGAAGTTCCCCATCCCACAACGCATGCATGTTCATGTCCCGTCCGAGGAAGGCGAGGCGGACGTTCTCTCCCAAGCGATCCTCGGCGAAAGCGACGTGGAGCGGCTGATGGACGTCCGCCACAAGATGGACGAGATACCTCAAGGCGTCGGCGCGTTCCGCCTTCGGCGCGGGGCCTGCGATCACCGCGCTCTGGCGTTCAATCTGCGCGACGACGCAATTGCCGTCGGGGCAATCGCGCGCGAGATCGATGGATCGTTCCGTTTTCGGGATCGTGATGAAGTGCCACGGACGGGTTTCCGGCCGGCTCTGGACGATCTCGTCGGCCCACATGCATGTGGCCGTGAACGCCTGTGCGCTTGAGGCGTCGAGAAGGTCGGAGACCGCGGTACGGGTGGTGTCAGTCATTTCCTGCCACGCCTTGGCGCAGACGGCTTGGTGACCCGCCCGGTCCCAGGCGGAGGCGGTGAAGGACACCGTGATAGAGACGAAGGTTGCGATCAGCGCGAAGAAATACGGCATTGTCCCACGTGCGGGTGTGATGTGGAGGCGTCAGTCTAAAGCGCGCGCCCGCTTGCGATCTAGGGTTTCTCGCGCCCGCACAGTTCCGCTTGCTTCGCCGGCCTTCGCAAGATGTTGTCCAGATAGTAGGCGATCGCGCGGTCGGCATAGGCGCGTTCGCGGTCGTCGGCCATGAACGGCGCCGCGTCGTTCCGCCAGCCGGCGGCGCAGATCTCGTTTGGCGTCTTGCTTGCGGCGCAATCCAGGAGGGCGTTGAAGGCGTCGTGGTACCGCCCGAACTCCGCGCGGGTCATGGTCGGTCCATGTCCGGGGATCAGGCGGTCGAAGTCCTGCTGTGAAATGCGGTCCAATGCTGCGCGCCAGCCCGGGGCGCAGGCGGTGTCGAAGAAAGGGACCGGAGCGACAACCAGATCGCCCGCGACGACGGTGCGGCTGGTGGAGTCATAAATCCACGTGTCGCCTTCCGTCGCAGCGAAGGGCGCGAGGTGAAGCTGCAATTCTCCGACTGTCATGTCGCCGGTGACGGCCACGTCGGGGACCAAATTCTTCCGGTCTTCAAGTGCGGTCACCGCCAAACGCAGCTTCGCTTTCTCGAACTCGTCGGTTTTTGGATCGGCGATGGTCGCGCGGCTGCGCTCCAGCTCTCGCGCCAAGAAGCCGTCGAGGGCGCTGAGGACGGCGTCGCTTGTATAGAGTTTCGCGTGGGGAAACTGGACGCGTAGTTCCTGATTCCCGCCGCTGTGGTCCAGATGCCAATGCGTATTGACGATCGTGTGGATCGGCTTCTTGCGTTCGTAGGCGTAGGCGAGAATGGCGCCCTGATGTTCCAGGTGCCGTCCGGTATCCACGACGATCAGTCCGCGGCCGTCCTCGAAGATGACGGTGTTCCCGTCAGGGGAACGGTCCGCCGGAACCGCGCCGGGGATCACCTTTACCGGCGGCGGCGACTGGGCGGGTGCGTCGGCCGCCGAAAGCAGGGCGATCAAGACGATGAACGAGAATCTGCGCATGGGTGATGCTCCCCAGTCGCCGGACCATTAATTGGGGTTCGGCCCGGCTATCCTTGATCCTTCGTTCGTTTTATCTCAAGGGGTCTCGTTGTTCGTGGGTGCGCCGGCGGACTTTTCGGGCTTTCGGTCAACGGCGCCGATATCCAGAACCGGCGACGCATCGAGGAACGTAGCGTTCATCAGCGACGCCACGCGTTCCACGGCGGAGAGGATGTAGGTCTGCTCCCAGTCGGCAAGCTTGGAGAAGTTCTCCAGGAAGACCGCCTGGAGCAGTTTCGGCGCTTGTTCGAGAACGTCGCGTCCCCGGGCGCTCAGTTTCACGAACACCTGGCGCCGGTCCTGCTTGCCCTTGTGACGCCGCACGAGGTTACGTTCTTCAAGGCGGTCGATGATGCTCGTGACGGTCGCTTGATTCAGGTTCACCTGCCGCGCGATGTCGCCGATCTTCATCTCCCGGTCCGGCTCCAGCAATTGGAGGACCAGGAGTTGCGAGGTGGTCAGTTCGCTTTCGCGGGCGAGATGCTTTGCGCTGAAGTCGGTCGCGCGAATGATGCGCCGCAATGCGACAAGAACGGCATTCCCGATCTCCATCTCCGGCGTGCTCCTGATGTGTTGCGGAATTGTATATAAAATTGATGTAAAAATTATGTAGACGTTTTTCGCCGTCGCGGAAAATAACCAGTTTTATATGGAAAAATGGTCCGGGACGCGTTGACGACTTAGCCCGCTTTACCTAATTTACATCGAGTATCAATATAATCATGAATCAGGTTTATCACGGCCGGTGAACGGTGTCTGGACTGTTCGTCCGGGAAAGGAGGACGCGGGTGTTTCCGCATGATTGCGACGAATCTCGACATTGCGCCGCGCTGTTGGCGCGGCTGGAACGGCCGGTTGTCGTGGTGGCTGAACGAAGCCCCGGCACGGCAAAGACGGGTGTCTCGGAAGACGAACTCCGTTCGTTTGTGAAGGCGAAAGTCCGGGCGGACGAAATCACCGCGTTTTGGGCGGATTCGATCGCGCGATCCAGCGCTCCGGACGTCTTGCAAGGCGTGCGCGAAAACGAAATAGGAATTGCGGTCGGGCTGGAAGGGCTGAGCCTCGCGCGGTTTCGTGAGATCGAGGCCCAAATGGAAGACGATGCCGACCTGCGGCAGGCTGTCGACGTGTTGGCGAAAAAGTAGCCGGCTTGCGGGCGCGCTAGTGTCGCGTGGTGGCCGTGGCAGAAGCTTCATCGGTTCGCAAAGACTGCCCCGACGTCTCCTTCATGAAGGGCAGTGCGGCCATTCCGACCAGGCACGCGCTCATCATCAGGTAGGCGGGAATCCGGACGTCGCCGGTCAATCCGATGAGCCATGAACTGAGCGCAGGCGCCGTGCCGCCGAAAAGCGAGGTCGACACATTGTACGAAATCGCAAGGCCCGCAAATCGCACCGATGTCGGAAACATCGCCGGGAAGGTTGCGGAGATGGTCGCCAATTGCGGTACGTAAAGCAGGCCCAATATGATGAATCCGGCGACCGCGCCCGCCGTGCCGAACGTCATCACGTGGTAGGCCGGAAGCGCGCAAAGAAAGAGCCCGATCAGCGATATCCACCAGAGGGGCTTGCGGCCGATCCTATCCGACAGACCGCCCGCGAAGGGTAGAAACACCATCATGAAGAGCATCCCCACGATGGGCACATACAGCGCCTGTTCCGTCGACAGGCCGAGCCGCACTTGCAGGTATGTGGGCATATAGCTGAGCAAGGTATAGTTCACGACATTAAGTGCGACGACCAGCAGCATGAGGACACTCATGGGTTTCCACTGGCGGCGGAAGAGGTCCGCGATGTCCGTCAGGTGGCCGCGAGGTAGAGGACGGGAGTCTTTTAACTCCTCGAACACCGGGGATTCGGCGATGCGCGCGCGCAAATAGAGGCCGATCAGCCCGAGCGGCGCGGCAACCAGGAACGGCAGGCGCCAGCCCCAATCGTGCATCGCCTGGTCTCCCAGTGCGACGGCAAAGCCGAGCATCAAGAGAGCGCCGAGCGAGAACCCGGCAAGCGTGCCGACTTCCAGGAAGCTTCCGTAATATCCGCGGCGCGCGTCCGGCGCATGCTCGGCGATAAAAGTGGCCGCGCCGCCGTATTCACCCCCTGTGGAAAAACCTTGGATGAGGCGAAGCGCGATGAGCGATGCGGGGGCCCATATGCCGGCGGTGGCGTAGGAAGGGATGAGGCCGATACAAAACGTGGCGCCCGCCATGAGAAGGATCGTGATCGCGAGCACGGATTTTCGCCCGTGACGATCGCCAAGCGGCCCCCACACAAGGCCGCCCAGGGGCCTGACGAGAAACGAGATGGCGAAAGTCGCCAGCGCAAAAAGTGTGGCCTCAGCCGTCGATCCGGGAAAGAGCGCACCGGAGATATATGTCACGCCGTAGGTATAGATGCCGTAGTCGAACCACTCGGTGGCGTTTCCGATCGCCGAGGCGGCGATGGTGCGACGAAGACCGGGACCGTGAGGCGTTACGCTAGACGGCACGCGCCATGCTCACGTCGCCGGGAGCACCCGCGGCGGACGCGAGATCGCGAACGTCCGCGCCGCTCGGCCGCTGAAACAGCCGAAGGCCGAATTGAGGCAAGACCGCGAGCAGGTGATCGACAAGATCCGCCTGAAGCGCCTCGTATTCATTCCAGGCAACGGTGTTCGTGAAGCAATAAATTTCGAGGGGGAGCCCCTCGGCTGTAGGCTGAAGCTGGCGAACAAGGCGCGTCATGTCGCGATGAATGCGCGGATGCCATTCGATGTAGGCCTGCACATAGGCGCGAAAGGTGCCGATATTGGTCAGGGTGCGGTGATTGACGGTGTCCAGGCCGCGCTCGCTTAGGGTGCCGTTCCATCGCTCAAGTTCCTCGCGCTTCGCGACCAGGTAAGGTTTGAGAAGCGCGAGCCGCGAGAGAGTCTGGTGTTCTTCTTTTGTCAGGAATCGGATGCTGCTCTGGTCGAGATGCAGCGAACGCTTGATGCGTCGTCCGCCGGACTCCGACATGCCGCGCCAATTCTTGTAGGATTCGGAGATCAGCCGATAAGTCGGGATGCTGGTCACCGTCTTGTCCCAGTTCTGTACTTTCACCGTGTGAAGCGCGATGTCGATCACATCGCCGTCGGCATTGAGCTGCGGCATTTCGATCCAATCGCCCACACGCAGCATATCGTTCGATGTCAGTTGCACCGAGGCCACCAGGGACAGGATGGTGTCCTTGAAAACGAGCATAAGGACGGCGGCCAAGGCCCCGATGCCCGACAGGAGAAGCAGCGGCGACTGCTCCATCAGTGCGGCGACGGTGAGGATGGCGCCGCATACGAACAGGATGATCTTGACGACTTGGAGATAGCCCTTGATCGGCCGTGCGGCCGCGTCCGGCCGGCGTTGGTATAATGCGCCGGCAAGACCCAGCGCGGCGCTCAAGGCCATGACGATTGTCACGACGATGAAGGCGCTGGCGCAATTGCGCACGACGGCCACCACGCCGTCCGGCAGGTGCGGCACAAGCGCGATGCCGCGCGACATGACCAGTGCCGGCACGATGTTCGCGATGTGCCGCGCGATCGGCGCGATCAGGAGATGGTCGGAAGCGAGCCGGTCCGTAGCGTGGAGGGTGCGGGCGATGACTTTAAGAACGATATTTTTCACGGCGGCGTAGGCGACGACGACGGCAAGCGCCAAGATCGTCAATCCCACCGTCGTCTGCGCCCAAGCGGGCAGGGTCATGAGAATATCGTTGCTGGCCGTAAGGTCCATGGAACTCCCGGTGAGCGATGGTGAGATTTATTGAGCGACGGCTTGTTTCAAGGGCGGCGCCATGGAAAGGCGCGCGGCCTCTTGAAGGGTGATCTGTGGCGGGCGCAATGCTCGCACCGCCTGCCGGGACGCGATGAACTCCGGTCGCGGCGCTTTCGGGCCGAACGGTGCTTGCAAGGCGTTAGAGACCGCGTTGTAAACGATAAAGGCGTTGGCGCGCGGGTGCGGCGTGATGTTGCCGTTGGAGCCGTGCATCGCGTTGCAATCGAAGATGACGACGGTTCCCGCTTCTCCGGTCGGCGCCGCGATGCCGTGCGTGTCGACCAGGGCGGTGAGGTTCGCTTGATCCGGAACGCCGTATTCCTGCTTCTTGAGCGACGACTTGTAGTGGTTCTCCGGCGTTTCCCCGACGCACGTGAGGTACTTGCGATGGGAGCCTGGAATGATCATCAAGGGGCCGTTAAGGGCGCTGTTGGGTTCTAGCAACACCGACATGGACAGCGCCCGCATGCGCGGCATTCCGTCCTCCACGTGCCATGTTTCGAAGTCGGAATGCCAATAAAACTCTTTGCCGACGAAGCCCGGCTTATAGTTGAGCCGCGATTGATGAACGTACACATCGTCCGAAAGGAGGAATCGGGCGATGCCGGCGAGACGTTCGTCCGCCGCCAGGCGGCCCATGACAAGGCTTTGCCGGTCCACCATGAAGACGGACCGCACGCGGTCGCTGCCCGGCTCGGTGATGAGCGTTTCCTTCTCCAGGCCGGAGGGGTCCGCAAGCAGGGCCGTCGCGGCGGACTGCAGCGCATGGACCTCGCTTGGGCTGAATACGTCGCGAAGGACGAGATATCCCTCGCGTTCGTAATGCGCGATCTGGTCTTGGGTCAAAGGCGCCCCGGGGCGCCAGGAGGCATAGGCTACGGGGTCGGTTCTTTCGACGACGCGGGGCGTGTCCTCGCACCGGGACGGATAAAGATCATTCATCAACACGGCTCATCGGTTGGGAAAGGGGCGGGCAGGAAAATGCTTGTGTTACGACGCGACCGCGATTGCGGGTAGATACGCGCCCGACGCGTCGTGGACTTCGGTGCCGGTCACGGGCGGATTGAAAACGCACGCGGTGACCAATTCCGTTGTCGCGGTCAGCGTGTGCCGATCATGGTCGTTGAGGGCATAGAGCGTGCCGGGTTCGAGCTGATGCTTGTCGCCGGTGGCAAGGTCTTCCAGCGTGCCGGTGCCGCTAATGATGAAAACCGCCTCGACATGGTGCTGATAGTGAAAGGTCCAAGAACGGCCCGCGCCCAGGGTCGTGATGTGGAACGAGAATCCCATGCCGTCCGACGCCAGCAGGAGGCGGCTGCTCTCCCATCCTTCGTGTTTCACATTGCGGTCGGACGCGCGGATGTCGGCTAGTCTTTTGATTAACATTGGTCTGTCCTTATTCTGCCGCGATGGCGCAAGCTTCGGCCGTGGCGTCGGTCACGGCGGCTTCCAGAATATCGAGGCCGGTCTTCAGCGCCTCGTCTTCGATCGTAAGGGGGGCCAGAACCTTGACGACTTCGTCGTTGGGCCCGCTGGTTTCGATGACGATCCCGCGCTGAAAGGCGGATCGGGTAATGGCGGCCGCCAGCACGCCGGAGCCGACGTCGATGCCGCGCATCATTCCACAGCCTTTGACCGACATCCGATCAGGGTGGCGGCTCGCGATCTGCTGTAAACGCCGCTCCAGGAATTGCCCCCGGCGCGCGATGTCGCGCGCGAACTCGTCCGTGCGCCAGAAGTGTTTGATGGCGGCGGCGGCCGTCACGAAGGCGTGGCAATTACCGCGAAACGTCCCGTTGTGTTCGCCGGGCTTCCACTGATCCAGCTCCGGTTTGAGAAGTGTCAGCGCCAGCGGCAATCCCATTCCCGACAGGGATTTGGCGAGGGTCACGATGTCGGGCTTTATGCCCGCGTCCTCGAAACTGAAGAATTTGCCGGTTCGCCCGCACCCGGCCTGGATGTCGTCGATGATCAGCAGCGCGCCGTGTTCCTTGGCGATGGCGGCGATTTGGCGGAGCCATGCCGTGGAGGCGACATTGAGGCCGCCTTCGCCCTGTACAGTCTCGACCAGGATCGCGGCCGGGGCGTCCAGTCCGCTCGACGGATCGCGGAGCCGCTGGGCGAGCAGGTCCGCGGTATTCACGTCCGGCCCGAAGTAATTGTCGTAGGGCTCATGACTGACATGCGTGAGCGGAACGCCCGCGGCATCGCGTTTGCCGGAGTTTCCGGTGCACGCCAGCGCGCCGAGGGTCATGCCGTGAAATCCGTTCGTGAACGCGATCACGAGTTGCCGGCCGGTGACCCGGCGAGCGAGTTTCAGCGCGGCTTCCACGGCGTTCGTGCCGGTGGGGCCGGTGAACATCGCCTTATAACGCAGGCCGCGCGGCTTCAGAATCGTGGACTCCAGTTCTTCCAGAAAGGCGGATTTGGCGTCCGTATGGAGATCGAGACTATGGGTGATGCCGTCGGCCTTGATGTAGTCGAGCAACGCTTCCTTCAGGATCGGGTGGTTGTGCCCGTAATTGAGCGTGGAGCAGCCCGAAAGGAAGTCGAGATAGCGGCCTCCCTTGGAATCGTACATCCAGGCGCCGGCGGCCTTCACGAACTGGCGGGGCATACCGCGCGAGTAACTGCGGACGCGCGATTCCATTCTTTCGTAGAGGCCGAGGTCTGGCTGCGTGGCGGTTGGAGCCGGTGAAAAGGTCATCGGGGGTCCTTTCAGTTTGAAGAGTCGCGTAAGGAGGGGGCGCTTCGGGGCAGTGGGCCGATCGAGAAAAGCGTCTCGCTCTCGTGGCGGCCGCCGAAATGCACAACGGAGTCGAACCAGGGCCGAGTGTCCAAATCCAATCCCTGTTCCTTCGCGAAGCGGGTGAAAAGGGCGCGCGATGCGTGGTTGGACGGCGTGACCGTGCTTTTAAGATGGGATACGCCGGCGACGCCGGGGCGGTGAAGAAGGCGTTGGAGTAGGTCGAGGCCGAGGCCCCGTCCGCGCGCGCTTTCATGGACGGCGATTTGCCAGACGAAGATCGTCGCGGGTTCGTTAGTGGGACGGTGCGCGGAAACCCATCCCTTGATGACGCCGTCCTGCTCGGCAAGCAGGCAGGTGTCGGCGAAATGCGTGCACTGGATGAGGTTGCAGTAAAGCGAATTGGTGTCGAGCGGCGGCGAGGCGGCAATCAGGTCGTTTATATCGCGGGCGTCTCGCGCTGTGGGTTGCCGGAAATTCAGCGCGTCGCGATGGGGCGCTGGGCCGGCGGCTGCGCAATCTGTCGTGGTGTCGTGTTCGCGTCGCGAATGTCTCAAACCAAAAATTCTCCTCGATATATATTTCGATTGTCGAAATAAAATGACGTCTCCTAGTCTGTTGAGGGTGTGCGGTATAATTCAATATGCATATATAATCCAATGATTATTTGAATTTCCCACATAAGGGAAACACCTACAATCGGGGAAAAGTTATTAGATTATCAAAATAAATGGCGTCGCCGACGTAGGTCGGCTGGTCGGTGTTTGGGCTTGCGGCGACGCTGCGGCCGGATGGGCGTCGCCGCAACTCTTGGGGCCGATTCGTACGGGTTTCCCGTATCCCGCGGGAGGGGCCGTCCCGACTACGATTTAGCGGGGGTATGGCAATGACACAGAACTCGAAATTCACCGTTCTCGGAATCGCCGCGTCGATTGTGATCATCGCGGGAGGTTTCTATATCGCGCATCTTCGGGGGCAGTTGGCGGACGCCGAGCGGCAATCCGCCGGCGCGCAAGAGGCCGTACAAAAGCTCGACACGACGTTGAATCAAACCCACGCATCGCTCGCCGCGGCATCGGAGGCGCAACAGGATCTTGAAACGCGGCTTGCCCAGTCGAACGCGAAGGTCGCCGATCTCTCCACGGCACGAGATCAACAGCTCGAAGCGTTAAAGCAGGAGGTTTCCAACCTTCGCGCCAATCTCGGCCATAGGCGGAAAGTGTCGTCCTGGTGGCGCGAGTTGTTCGATTATACGAAGCCGTTCGACGGCCCCGTGGCAGAAGACGCCCAAAGCTGAGCGATTGGACGTTGCGGGTTTCTATTCGTGGTCGGGCGCCGTGTCTTTCGGGACTTGCATCGGGCCTCCGGCGAATTCCGCGGGATCGCGCATGACCAGCACCAGATCCTGCGCGGCGCGGACCCGCGTCGGCATCCGGTTCATATATATCGCACGGTGGCCGTCGCGCTGCTCGATCACCGGTTGCCATCCGGTCAAGACGAGGTCGCGGACGCGGTGAATTTGCACCCAGCGGAACTCGATCCCGCTTTCCTTTAGTTCACGCAGCGCGGCGTTCATGCTGACCGCAGCGGCATCGACGTCGATGATCCGGTCTTCGGGCCATCCGTTCTCGAGCTGATCCAGTTCCGAAGACTTGATTTGCATTGCGCTTCCCGCACGGTAAACGACGCACGATCCGCGATCCTCGAAAGCCATGCCATAAGGGAAACCCGTATTCCCGCCGTGGAGCGACGGGCGCCGCGAATTGTAACGTTGCCATCCTATCATTGCCGGAAGCCCCTAAACATTAGCGAAACCCGCCACCCTAAGAATACTTAGGATTGCCGCTCCGCCCACGGGATTTGGACCGCATTTTCAGCGGTTTCAGCGGGGGATTGCGACACTCCGCCCCGCCGTCGCGTGCGATGGCACGGCAATTGCTTTTGTCGATGTGGGAAGGCTGTGCCTTGCCCGTGATACGACAAGATGGGGGGAATAAAATGGAGTTTGAAAGCACGCGCGAACGTTCGGCGCAAACGCTGCGGCGCGGCTGCATTGTACTGGCGCTTGGCTGTTCGGTGGCCATGCTGCCGGTCATCGCGCCGGCCGCCGAGGTGAAATTCGCGCCGTCGGATAGTCTGCTCCTGAACCGGGCCAACGATCAGGGTGTTTACGACTTTGTCCTCCACACGATCGGTGTCGCGACCGGACCTGCGGAAACGTTCGCGTTACAAGGTCTGCGAATCGAAGTCCTGAAGGACGGAGAGGCGATCCTGATCAAGAATGTGCCGGCGGCACGGATGGTGGGGGAAACCGCCGCGCTGACGCGAGGCCCCGAACGCATTTTTCTCAACGCGCAGCTTCTCGCCGGGCCGGGGCCGTCGGCTTTCTTCGGCGCCGACGTCAAACCCGCGGAAAGCGCGAAAATCGCGCCATCGGAGTTTTTGATCTCGACGCGCCATCACTTCAGCGTCGACTTCGTGCCGACGGAGGTTCGCGTCACCGCGCAAGGGGCCGCAGGTGTCGCCGTGGGCAGCCTGCCGGTCCGGCGACACGATGCGCCCATTTCATACGTCATGCCGCTCGACGGCGCGTGGACATTGCACGCGCTACCGATGATCGCCAGCCATCACCGCCTCAATCCGCCGACGGAATTCGCGGTGGATTTCTTTAAGACCGATGACCAGGGGCGGACGCTGATCGGGGATCCGTTGCAAGCCTCCAACGCGTTGGGGTACGGCGCGTCCGTTAAGGCGGCGGCGGCGGGCGAGGTGGTTTTTGTCATATCCGACGAAGTGCAGGACCGCGCGGCGTATATGCCGCGTCCGGGAGAGGATGCAAAGGCGACGGGGATGCGCCTTGGCGCCTACAACATGCAACGTTATGCCAAGGATATGCGGCGTGCCGCGGCCGGCAATCTCGTGACGATCCGGCACGAGAACGCGGGCGTCGTCGAGTATTCTTCTTACGGGCATCTCAAGGCGGGCAGCGTAAAGGTCCGCGTCGGAGACCGTGTGACGCAGGGCCAGACGATCGGCGAAGTTGGCGATACCGGCGACAGTCCCGCGGTGCATTTGCATTTTCAGATCAATGCGGGACCGGATGCTTTTGCAAGCAAGAGCCTCCCCGCGCAATTCGCGGATTTAAGATTCCTCGGATCCAGCCGGGATCCGGCCCGCTTCGTCACGAACGCGAAGTAGCGCCCTGGCGGCGACGTTGTTGATGACGGCGGAAAGACTCTCCGCGATACCGCGGGTCAACGCGATGTGCGCCGTGATTGTTTGGCGGAACACTGCCGCCGCATCGTCCAACCCGCGCCGCCGCGGGGTGAACCCGATCCGATGCCCCCGTCGCGACGGGAGCGGGCGGAGCCTAGACAGCAAGCGATCACGCAGGGGCGGGACGGCACAAAAAAACGGTGTTCGCCGCTGTGCGGCTCGCGCGAATCACGCGCCGCCGTTTGTCGCGCGGCTATGCGGCGGACATTCAACGGTTGCGATTTTACGAGGGGGATAACGAGGGGGATCGTTCGGGACGATCCCCCTAAGTATTGGTCGGAGCGAGAGGATTTGAACCTCCGACCCCTGCCTCCCGAAAGCAGTGCTCTACCGGGCTGAGCTACGCTCCGATCATTCGTCGAGGCGTGCTTATAAACAGAGGGGCCGGGTAGCGCAAGCGCTTCCCGGCCCCCCGTCTTTCTCCTAACCCCTTGCCCGGAAAGGCTTCCCGGTGGGGGGCGCAAATCCCCGGTTTTACGGCTTGCGGAATTTGAAGACGAATTGGTCCGTCTTACCCCGCACGGCGCCGTCGAAGACCGGGCTGGTGTGGTTATCCTCGGCATGGGCCAGCAGGTTGCTTTCGGCTTCCAGTTTGAAGCCGGCGGCCATCACTTCCTTTTTGACCACCTCGGGGTCCACCCGGTGCAGCTTCTCGGTGACGTTGGCGTCCGCGCCCTTGGCGGCCGCGTGATCGATTACGATGTACACGCCGCCCGGCTTCAGGGCCGCGAACACCGCCTTATTCATATTGTCCGTGAAGCTGCCGCCACGGTTCTTGAAGTCGTGGTAGTTCAGCGACGTCCAGGCGACGTCGAGCGGCATCGCGGTCTTGAGGTTCGCGAAATCCGCCACGAGCAGTTCGACGTTGCCGCCGTAGGCTTTATCGGCGGCGATCGCCTTGATGGCGTCGGCGGCTTCCGGACGCTTGGCCAGCGCGGCGTCGGAAACGGCGGCGTACACCTTGCCCTTGGCGCCCACGGTCTTCGAGAAGATGCGCGTGAAGTAACCACCGCCCGGATTGATGTCGGCCACCACGTCGCCGGCTTTCATGCCGGAGAAGGCCACGACCTCGGCGGGCTTGCGGTTGGCGTCGCGGTCTTTATCGGCGGCTGGACGGCCGGCGTCCGCGACGGCGGACTTCACCGCGTCGGACACGGTTTGCGCGTGGGCGGCGCCGAACATCAAGCCGGCGGCGATGGCGGCGGCGGCGAGCGAACGAATCATCATTGGAAAAATCTCCTCCCTGGGGATGTGTGGGGAGGGCATTATACCCGTCGCCCGGGCGATGGGCAGGGCCTTGGCGGGAAAAAAGACGGTCCGTCAGGGGCTTCATGGAAAGGTCACGAACGCGTGATGACCGCGTCCGCCCCCTATGCCACCCTTACCGATACCGTCTGACGCAGGGAGGATGCCGATGGCCGGCGATCACGGAAAATTCGTGTGGTACGAGCTCATGACCACCGATCCCAAGGGCGCGGGGGCCTTCTACGGGAAGGTCTTCGGCTGGCGCATGTCGGGCGAGGGGTACGTCCATATCAATGTGGGCGACCGCTCCATCGGCGGGATCATGGAACTCCCCAAGCATCTCTGTGATCTCGGTGTTCATCCCCATTGGGGCGGTTATGTCGCCGTGGACGATGTCGACGCCTATGCCGGCAAGGTCGCGGCGGCCGGCGGCAAGGTGCATAAAGCGCCGGACGATATCCCGAACGTCGGCCGCTTTGCCGTCGTCGCCGATCCCGCCGGCGCCGCCTTTATGATCTTCAAGGACTCCGCCCACGAAGCGCCGCCGCCGCGCGCCCCCTTGGGCACGCCCGGCTTTGTCGATTGGCACGAACTCCATGGCGGCGAGCCGAAGGCGGCGTTGAAGTTCTACGCCGATCTCTTCGGGTGGACGGCCGCCGATGCCATCGACATGGGGCCGGTGATGGGGACGTATCAAACGTTCCAGATCGCAAGCGTCGGCGCGGGCGGCATGATGAAGAAGGTGCCGGACATGCCCGTCCCCATGTGGCTCTACTATGTCGCTGTGGACGATATCGACGCCGCGCAGAAGCGGGTGATCGACAACGGCGGCGTCAGCCTCTTCGGGCCGATGGAAGTCCCCGGCGGCGTGTGGATCGTGCAGGCGCTCGATCCGCAGAAGGCCATGTTCGCGATGGTGGGCTCTAAGAAGAAGTAGGACGCCATGTGAAATGGATCGTGCGGTGGCCGTAGCGGGGGTGAATCCCCGTGTGGCCGCGCGCCAGGCCTTCGCGTTCGTAGAACTTCGGGGCCCGGCTCTCGATGGCGGTGTTCAGCTTGAAGCCCGCCGGCATCTCGCGCTTCGCGAAATCCAAGAGCGCCTTACCGATCCCTTGGCGCTGGCGAGCGGGATCAACGTAAAGCTGCTTCACTTCCGCATCCTGGAACGTGATGAATCCGACGGCGCGGCCTGCGCTTTCGGCGATATACGCCTCGCATCCGCCGGAACGCTGCAGCGCCCAACGCTCGCACAGATTCGCAACCGAGTCCGGTGAGCGGACGCCGGTCGACTCTTGCCCGTCGTGCCAGATGTGGATCACGTCGTCGAAGTCGGACTCGCGGTACGGCCTGATGGAAACGTCCATCGGGCGCCGCGCTAGTAGGCGCGCTCGATCGAGAAATCGATGATGTCGAGCAACGCTGTCTTCGTGGGGCTTTCCGGGAAAATGCCCAGCGCGTCGCGGGCGACCGCGCCGTAGTGGCGGGCGCGGTTTACGGTATCCGCCAGGCTTGAATGCGCCTTCATCAGTTCCATGGCGCGGGCGAGGTCGCCCTCCTTCTGGTCCAGCGTCTCCAGCGTGCGCTTCCAGAATGCGCGTTCGCCGTCGTCGCCCCGGCGGAACGCCAGGATGACCGGCAGCGTGATCTTGCCTTCGCGGAAATCGTCGCCCACCGTCTTGCCCAGTTCCGCCTGACGCGCCGAATAGTCCAGCACGTCGTCGATCAATTGGAACGCGATGCCGAGGTTCAGGCCGTAAGCCCGCAAGGCTTCCTCCTCAACATCCGGGCGGTCGGCGACGACTGCGCCGATGCGCGCGGCGGCCGCGAACAGTTCGGCCGTTTTGGCCTGGATCACTTCCAGATATTGGGCCTCGCTGGTTTCCGTGTCGTTCGAGGTCAGAAGCTGGTGGACTTCGCCTTCCGCGATCACCGCCGAGGCGCGCGACAGAATCTGCAGCACCTTCAGTGATCCGTCCTCGACCATCAGTTCGAAGGCGCGGCTGAACAGGAAGTCGCCCACCAGCACGCTCGACTGGTTGCCCCAGATCGCATTGGCGCTGGACTGGCCGCGGCGCAATTCGCTGTCGTCCACCACGTCGTCGTGTAGGAGCGTGGCGGTGTGGATGAATTCCACGCAGGTCGCCAGTTTCACATGGCGCTCGCCCGTGTAACCGCAAAGTTTGGTCGCGCCGAGGGTCAACAACGGGCGCAGGCGTTTGCCGCCGGCCGCGACGATATGCCCGGCGAGTTGCGGGATCAGCGCGACGGGGCTGTGCATGCGCGCGACGATGGTGCGGTTGACCGCTTTCAGATCGTCCTCGACCAGGGCGACCAGCGCATCCAATGCCTTCGCTTTCGCCCGGCGGCTCGATTCAAGATTTACAACTGTAGCCACGCGTCTTTCCCACTGCCTAAAGCGGCCCGCCGTCCCCCGGCGGCCACGCCCCGTGATCCCCGGGCGCATATTAGGCGGGCGCCCCCGTGCGGGGCCATACTTATATTACGGGCGCGGGACGCGGCGTTTTCATCGTTTTCACGAGGATTCGCGTCGATCTTCGGTGCGCGCGTCGCAACGTCTGGCCACGCGATAAATCAGCGGAACTTTGCCCCACTTCCGGTTACCATTCGACGCCCCGGGAGCGGGGCGTCGGGAGAGGCGGGGAAATCGTGGCGAAAGCGCGCGCGCGGGCGAAAACGGCAAAGCCGAAATCCAAGACAAAACCGAAAGGCGCGCCGCGCAAGGTTAAAGCCGCGGCGAAGGCCAATGCGCTTGACCGTGACCCGCTGGAAGAAGCGATCGACACCAGCCCGATCGGTGCGACCATTTCGCGCGTCTCGGACGGCGTCGTCCTTTACGCCAACGCCGCCATCGAACACTTCTTCGGCCTTCCAAGGGGGCGCGCCGTCGGCCTCAGCACCGCCGACTTTTTTGTCGATCGCCTGGAGCGCGAACAACTGGTCGGTCTTGTGCGCGAGAAGGGCGGCGTCACGCGGCATTCCATCTCCCTCAGCACCTCCGAAGGCCGGCCGCGCCTGTCGCTGATCACCAATCGTCTCATCCGCTACCACGGCGAACCGGCGATCCTCACCTGGGTCGAGGATCAATCCGAGGTTCAGCGCCGGGAGGATTCGCTGGAGTTCACCGCGCGGCAGGTCGAGCTCGTGCATCGGATCGCAGCCATCTCCAACCGGGCGGTGAATTTCTATGATGCTCTGCGCCAGGGGGCGGCGGAGATTGGCGCGTTCCTCGACTGGCCGATCCGCCTCGTGTACCGCCTCACCCAGGGCGACACCGAGCGTCTTGAGCTTGCGACGTTCGCGCTGGCCAAGGACCTCTTCGCCGACCAGTCGGTGAAATCCGCCGTTCTCGGGAAGTCGTTTGTCGCGGGCGAGGATTTGCCGGGCGCGGTCATGGCGTCGGGCGCGTCCATCTGGGTCGAGGACGTCGCCAATTTGCCGAGCCTCACGCGCTTCGCCAATACGCGCAACATCATCGGGTCCGTGCTCGCCATCCCGGTCAAGGCGGACGACAAGGTCGTCGCGGTGATCGAGTTCATGAAGCAGATCCCGGCAGCCGCCGACGAACTGCTGAAGTTGACCTTCGACCGGGTGGGGTCAGAGCTCGGGCGCGTCTATGTGCGCGATCAGATCGCGGTGGCGCTCCAGAAAGCCACGGCCGAGGCCGAGGCGGCCACGCGCGCGAAAGCCGGGTTCCTTGCGGCCATGAGCCACGAGGTGAGCGGTCCCATGAACAATATCGTCGGCCTGGCCGATGGCCTCCTGCCGACCGCGAGCGACGACGCGCAGCGCGCGATGCTGCAGACGATGCGCGAGTCCGGCCAGGCGTTGGTGAGCGTCATCAACGATATCCTCGATTTCTCCAAGATCGACGCCGGCCAGATGCAACTCGAATTCCGCGAGATGTCTGTCGCCCGCGTGGTGGAGGAGGTGGTGGCCTCCCTGTCGCGCGTCGCGCAGCGCAAGAGCCTGTCTCTGGTCGCCGTTGTCGATCCGCGGATCCCCGCCGTTGTGCAGGGTGACGCCGCGCGCGTCCGCCAGATTCTCGCCAATCTCGTCGGCAACGCGGTCAAATTCTCCTCCACCGGCGAGATTGTCGTCGAAGCCCATCGCCTCGACGGTGCGCGCGGCGAGGTTCGTTTTTCGGTGAAGGACCAAGGCATCGGCATCTCGCCGCAAGGCCGCCGGCGTCTGTTCGAGGAGTTCGCCCAGATCGATTCTCCCCACGGTCGCAGCGGAACCGGCCTCGGTCTCGCGATCAGTCAGCGCCTCGCGACCCTGATGGGCGGCGAGATCGGCGTCGAAAGCATTCTCGGCGAGGGATCGACGTTCCATGTGACATTGCCGTTCAGCGGCGCGGATACACAGCGCCCGGACGCGGCCCCATGATTGCGCGATGCACGCTCATCCTTGCCACGCCCATCTTTGCGCTGATGCTGACCGGACCGGCGCAAGCCTGGGGCGATCTGGGGCACCGTATGGTCTGCAACAAGACCTGGGACGATCTGACCGAAGAGGCGCGCGCGAAGGTTCTCGATATCCTCGATTTCAAAACCCAGGCGGAATTCGCCGACTCCTGCAACTGGGCCGACGCGCACCGTGAAGGCCATCGCGAGACGGGGCCCTGGCACTACATCAGCGTTCCCAAAGGCGCGACCGAAGTTGTCCTGGAACGCGATTGCCCCGCCGAAGCGAGTTGCGCCGTGCGCGAGATCGAGCGTCAGTTCGCGATCCTGAAAAGCCCCGCGCCCAAGGCCGAGCGCGCCATGGCGCTCAAGTTCCTCGCGCACTTCGTCGGCGATCTGCATCAGCCCTTGCATACCGGATATCAAGAAGATCGCCGCGGGTCCTTGATCAAGGTGACCTTCCGCGGCGAGGACTGGAGCATGCACGGCATTTGGGATTACGCCCTTGTCGCGGCCGAGCCGGTTGTCGACGAACGTCCGGGCACGCGGTTTCGCGCGCTGGTTCCGTCCGCGCAAACCTTCTCCTGGGTGGACGCGCCGCCGATCGTGTGGGCGAACGAAAGCCTGACCCTGCTGCGCAGTCCTGCCACCGGTTATGTGGGCAATCCCGGCGGCCTGGAACTGGGCGAGATTTATCTTCAACAGAACCGCCCCGTCGTGCTCGACCAGATCGCGCGCGCGGGCGTGCGTCTTGCACGCCTGCTGGAACAAGCCATGCAGGATTATCCCTAAGCTCATGATGAGCCCTCAATGATCGAGCTCCTGCGCACCGACAACCCCGTGCTCATCTCCGCCGTGATCGCCGCGCTGGCCGAAGCCGGGATCGAGGCCGTGGAGTTCGACGGCATCGCCGACATCTACGGCTCGGCTTTCCCGCGCCGCCTCATGGTCCTCGAGGAAGACCTCACCCGGGCGCGGCGCATCGCCTCCGACATCTGCCCGGAATTCCTGGAGCCTGAGGTTTAGCGGCGAGGCCTGCTCCGCGGTTGCCAACGTTCGGCAGACGTGTTACGAATCGTCACATGTGACTATTCGTAACATTTCGACGAACACAAGGATCATGGCGAAACCGCTTCCTCCCCTTGGCGATCTCGAGCACGAGGTTGCGCAGCTCATCTGGACCCATGGCGCCATGACGGCGGCCGCAGTGCGCAAGGCGTTGCCGCGCCCCCTCAAGGATCCCACCATCCGCACCGTTCTCCGGCGGTTGGAGGAAAAGGGCTATCTCACGCATACCGTCGATCAAGGCACGTTCACCTATCATGCCGTCGAAACGCGCGAGGAGATCGCTGTGAAGGCGGTGAAGAACATTGCCGACCAATTTTGCGGCGGCTCGATGGAGGCGGTGATGGGCCTCGTGAAAGCCGCGATGAAGTCGCGCCTCAAGGCCCGGTGACCGTCCCGTGTCCGTCGCCCAGCTCAAGCTTGCACAAAGCCCCGGCGCGGCGATGGACACCCCGATAGAACCGAATCTATGGGCCAGGCAACCGCTCGCCGTGCGCGTCGGCGTGATCGCCGCCGGGGGCGTCGCGGCCCTGCTCGCGATGATCGCGCTCGTCGTCGGCGACGGCGCGCGCACCTTGCGGGTGCCCGCCGTGCAGCTCACCCTCGGTACGGTGGAGCAGGGCGTGTTCCGCGATCTCATCCCCGTGCGCGCCAAGGTCGTGCCGCGTGACACCATCTATCTCGATGCCGTCGAGGGCGGACGCGTCGAGCGCGTGCTCGTGCAACCCGGCGAGATGGTCGAGGCCGGACAGCGCATGATCGAGTTCGGCAACACCAACCTGCAGCTTCAGGTGATTCAGCAGGAGTCCCAGCTCAATCAGGCCATCTCCCAACTCCAGCAGAACGAGATCGCGCTCGAACAGAACTTCGCCGCCAACGCGCGGCTGCTTGCCGATATCGACTACAACATCCAGAGGCTCTCCCGGTCCCTCACGCGGCGCGAGGCGCTTGCCGCGACCGGGGCCGCGTCCGTGGAAAGCCGGGAAGCGGTCGCCGATGAGCTCGCGCACTACCGGCACATGCGCCCGATCCAGGCGTCCAGCAACCATCAGCAGGCCGAATTACGGACACGCCTGTTGCCCGCCATCCGCGATCAACTCGACAAGTTGCGCCTCAATCTGGAAGTCGTCCGGGCGAAACTCGACAATCTCATCGTCCGGGCTCCTGCGGCGGGCCGTATCACACATATCGACTTGAAGATCGGCGAGAACCGGAACCCAGGTCAGCGATTGGCCGAGATCACGCCGGAGACCGGCTACAAACTCTCCGCCGAAGTGGATGAGTTCTATCTCGCGCGCGTGCGCGCCGATCAGGTCGCGACGGTCGATTGGAACGGCGTTCCCGTCCGCGCGCGCGTCAGCCGCATCTATCCGCAGGTGAACGAGGGCCGGTTCATGATCGATCTTTCGTTTGTGGAAACCGATCCCGCCGGACTCGTTTCAGGCCAGGGACTACAGGGCCGCCTCGCGCTGGGTGACGACCGCTCGGCTCTTGTCGTGGCGTCCGGGGCCTTTCTGGAGCGCACGGGCGGCGATTGGGTCTTTGTCTTGACCGAAGACGATGTCGCCGAGCGCCGCCGCATCAAGATCGGCCGCCGCAACAGCGAGCAGGTCGAGATCGCGGGCGGCCTCGCCGCCGGCGAACGCATCATCACGTCCGACTACACAGGTTACGAGCGTTTGGATCGCATTGTTTTGACACGGTGAAGGGGAGCGCCATGCTGAAGCTGGAGAGCATTTCGAAGGTGTATCGCACGACCGAAGTGCAGACCTTGGCCCTCGATTCCATCTCGCTTCAGATCCAGCCGGACGAGTTCGTCGCCATCATGGGGCCTTCGGGCTGCGGAAAGTCCACGCTCCTCAACACCCTCGACCTGGTCGATCAACCCACGTCGGGCGCCTATTGGTTCTATGGCGAGAACGTCGCGGGCTACACGGAAGACCAGTTGACCGCCGTGCGGCGCAGGATCGGCGTCGGCTTCATCTTCCAAAGCTTCAATCTGATCGACGACCTGAACGTCGCCGAGAACGTGGAAGTGGCGCTCATCTACCGCCGTGTCCCCGCGGCCGAGCGCCGTAAACGGGTCGCGAAGGTCCTTGAGCACGTGGGCCTCTCGCATCGCGCCAAACATATGCCCCAGCAGCTTTCTGGGGGCCAACAGCAGCGTGTCGCCGTCGCGCGCGCACTCGTCTGTCAACCGAAACTGATCCTCGCCGACGAGCCTACCGGTAACCTCGACACCGCCAACGGCGAAGCGGTGATGCGGATGCTCGAAAGCTGCGTCGGTAACGGCACCACTGTCGTCATGGTCACGCACTCGGAAGCTTTTGCGGCGCGCGCGCATCGCTGCATTCACCTGCTCGATGGACGGATCGTGGATCCCGTTTCTGTCGCCGCGTAACCGAATTTTCCTGGCCATCCTCTGGGAGGGGGATCCGCGATGCTTCATAACTACCTCGCAGCCGCGCTCCGGAACATGGTTCGAAACAGACTCTATGCCGCGGTCAATATCCTTGGCTTAGCCGCCGGATTTGCCGCGGTGCTCTTGATCGTTCTCTTCATTCGCGACGAGTTGACCTACGAACGGTGGATACCGGGATCAGACCGGACGTTTACTGTCACGTTCGAAGTGAATTTCGATAACGGCAATCCAACCGTCTTCGGCGACATGGCGCCCAGCCAACTCGCGGACGGATTGATCGCTGCGATCCCCGAGGTTGAAGGGGCCGCGCGCCTCTATAACGCGCCACGGGCGCGCGAGCCGCTGGAAGGCATTCGCCGTGGCGGCGTGGAAGCCGAGGAGCGCTTATACTGGGCTGATCCGAATATCCTCGCGGTGTTGCCGCTGCCCCTGATCGCAGGCGATACGGCGGCGCTAGAAAGGCCGGACGGCGTCGTGATTACGCGACGCATGGCGCGTAAGTATTTCGGCCGCGACGATGCGCGCGGCGAAACGCTGGAACTTAACAGGCAGCAGACGTTGACCGTGACCGCGGTGATCGAGGACCTTCCCTCGAACACGCAGTTCAATTTCGACGTCCTTGCTTCGGCGCGGGCGCCGTTCTCGGACTTCGTCGCGCTCAACGCGCGCCCGGGCGATGCCTACACCTATGTCCGCCTGAAACCCGGCGCGGACGCGGCGATCCTGCGTGAGGCCCTGCCCGCGGTCCTCAAGGCGACAGGCGTCGCCGAACGTCTGGCGCTTCAAGAAAAGAACGGTGTCACCCAAACCTACGCGGTGAAACCCATAGCGGATCTCCATCTCTCGCCCGGATCGGCGACGTGGTACCAGAAACCGCACGGCAACCCGGAGACGGTGCGCGCGCTGACTCTGGTTGCGCTCTGCCTCATCCTACTGGCCTGCATTAACTTCGCGAGCCTCGCGACCGCCCGGGCCGCACAGCGGGCCGTTGAAGTGGGGGTTCGCAAGGTCTCGGGAGCCTTCCGCTTCGACCTCGCGCTTCAATTCATTGGCGAAGCGCTGCTCACGACGGCGCTGGCGATGGTGGCCGCCGCTGCTGCTGTCGCGCTCCTGGTGCCGCGCGTCAATGCGTTTCTGGCGCGTGACAGCATATCCTTGGACGTGACCACGAATAGCGCCCTGGCGGCGACGATTCTTGCCATCACCGTTGTCGTCGGCTTTTTGGCTGGCCTCTATCCGGCGCTGGTGCTTCCCGCTTTCAAGGTCGCGTCTGTTCTGCGGGGTGCGGCGGCCGGCGGCGGCAAATCTTCCCGTCTGCGCCAAGCCATCGTCGTCGTTCAGTTTGCGGTCTTGATTTCGCTCATTCTGACGAGCGCCATCGTTTATCGCCAAACACGTTTTGCTTTTGATGACGGTATGCGGCTCGACACGGCCCAGGTCCTGCTTGCCCAAACGAATTGCGCGACGGCCTTTAAGGACGAGGTCGCGAAGTTGCCCGGCGTGGCGGCGGCCGCCTGCTCAAGTAGCGCGGCGCTGAACTATGCATGGAGCCAGATGGAAACAAAGCGCGCCGATGGCACGCTCGCCAGCATCGATGAGGCGATGGTCGGCATAGGGTTTTTCGAACTGTACGGCGTACAGCCGGTCGTAGGCCGGTTCTTCCAGCGCGAAAATCCTATGGATAACACCGATGCGCCAAGGTCCATCGTTCTCAATGAAGCGGCCGTGCGCGCCATCGGTTTCGTATCGAACGAGGCGGCGCTTGGCCAGTTGGTCGCATGGGAGGGGCAGTACAGGCCCGGACGCCTTCAACAGGGGCCTTATGAGATTGTCGGCGTGACGCCGGAGATCTGGCTCGATGCCGTCCACGAAAAAGTACGTCCGGTCGCCTATGCGGTAGACCCGGCGGGCTATCAAGTCTTAAGCATCAAGCTCAAGGGCGCGGACATTCCGGAGACGCTCGCCGCAATTGATCGCATATGGCGGGTGTCCGGCGAGCCTAAACCGCTCACGCGCACCTTCCTCGATCAGCGGGTACAGGAGCTTTACCTCGACATCACGCGGCAATCTCAGTTCTTCACAGTTTTCTCCGGGGTCGCGGTGGTGATTGCCGCCTTGGGACTTTTCGCTTTGTCGGCGTTCACGGCCGAGCAGCGCACCAAGGAAATCGGTATCCGCAAATCGATGGGCGCCGCACGCGCCGATATTCTGCGGCTTTTGCTGTGGCAGTTCGCCAAACCCGTGCTGTGGGCGAACCTCATTGCATGGCCCGCTGCTTATTTCCTTATGCGGCGCTGGTTGGAAGGCTTCGCTTACCACATCGATCTCGCCCCGTGGATGTTCCTTGCGGCCTCGGGTTTCGCGCTTGTGATTGCCCTCGTCACCGTCCTCGGGCACGCGCTGCTGGTTGCACGTGCCGCTCCCGTAAAATCACTCAGGTACGAGTAGGGACGGAGAAGGGACATGCTGCGCAATTATCTCGCTGCGGCTTTGCGCAATCTCATACGAAATCGGATAACGGCAACGATTGCAATGCTCGGGCTTGGTGTTGCCGCCGCCGCCGCGTTCCTTATTGCCCTCTATGTCCATGACGAATTTACCTACGACCGTTGGATTCCGGACAATGAGCGCATTGTGCGCATCACGTCCGACGCCGTTTTTCCACATACTGTAGATAAACTGGAAATGGCGCCTCCACTGCTCGCAAAAGCATTGCGGAACGACGCGCCTGAGGTCGATGCGGTTACGCGCCTTGCCAGTTCAAGCGTGACGGTCGGCCATGGAGCGGTGGAGTTCCAACAAAAAATATACTGGGCCGACGCGAATTTTTTCGATGTTTTCAAAATCCCGTTCATGTCCGGCGATCGCGCGACGGCGCTGGTCCAGCCCGAAAGTGTGGTGTTGAGCCGTTCGGCGGCGCAGCAAATCTTCGGCAGGGAGGATGTTGTCGGCCGCGCGCTCACATTCAACCGCACGTTTTCCATGAACGTGACGGGCGTAATGAAAGATCTGCCGTCCAACACGCATCTCGATCTGACGATCGTCGCGTCCGGCACATCCAATCGCTCGAACTTGGCGGCTTTCGACGCCGCGCCGACGCCGCCTAACGGTTTGCCGCCAATGGCGTACGTTTATGCGTTGCTGCGTTCCGCGGCGGGTGTAACGGATTTTCAGGGTGTGCTGGCCTCTATCGTCGCCCGGTATCCCGAGTTTCGCCACGGTGGTGCGTCCATTACGCTTCAGGCCGAACCGATTTCTCAAATTCACCTTCGTCCAGCCCGATTGTTTGAAATGAAGGCGAGCGGGAACCGGAGCAGCGCCTACGGTTTTCTTTTGATCGGTGTGCTTATCGTTGCCCTGGCGGCGGCCAATTTTATCAGTATTTCAGCCGCGCTCGCGGCGAAGCGTTCTGTCGAGATCGGAATAAGGAAAGTCTCAGGCGCGCTTCGTCGCGACCTTTTTCGCCAGTTCATGGCCGAAAACGTATTACAGGTTACCTGTGTCGTGCTGTTCGGTTTTGCTGCGGCTTGGGCGCTATTGCCGACGCTCAATGCGCTTTTACATCGGACGATCTCCTTCGCAGATACGTTTTTGTGGCCAAGCATAGTCGCGTTAATAATTCTCATGATTGCGTTTATTGCGGGCGGCTATCCCGTCACGTTGTTGTCCAGGTTGCGACCGGTAAGCGTCCTTCGGAGCGATGTTTCGAAGGTAAACCGTGGGCGGCTGCGCGGCATTGTTATCGGAGCGCAGTTTGCCGTGCTCGTCGCGCTGAGTATCGCAGCCGGTGTTGTTTCCGCCCAAACCAGTTACGCGCTGACGGATGGTTTACGATTTGAGAAAGATCAAGTTCTACAAATTACAACATCGTGCGCGACGGCTTTCGCGACAGAGGTCCGCAAACTCGACGGCGTGATCGACGCGGCTTGCGCCAACTCCGCGATCCTGGAGATAGGTTTTCCAGCGCCTGCGGTCGGCCCGCAGGGGCGCAAACTTTCCGCGGCAATTACCGCGGTCGATTTCGGCTACTTCGAGATGTTTGGGCTGAAACCGGTTGCGGGGCGGTTTTTTTCCCGCGACTTTGGCGGTGATGTCGCGCCGGCCGATCGCCAGGCCGCGCCGCAACCGAGCATCGTCGTAAATGAAGCCCTTGTTAGGGCGATGGGCTTTGGGTCGCCGGAAGACGCGGTGGGGCAGTCCGTCAGTTGGTCGCGGCAGCGCCGCGCCGCTCAGTATAACGCCGCTGTGCCACTGCCCTCGGAAATCATCGGGGTGGTCCCAGATTACGCGCGCGGATCTGTCCGTGAAATAACACCACCGACTATATTCTGGGTGGATCCCGCAATGCATCGCATCCTAAATCTCAAACTTGACGGTTCCCGCGTACCCGAGACGCTGGTTGCGATAGATGCGCTTTGGCGGACGGCGGGTGAACCGCGCGCGATTATACGCAGCTTCGTCGATCAGTCCGCGCAGAGCATCTATCTCGACTTGATTCGTCAAACGCAGGTGCTGAAGCATCTTACCGTCATCGCCATTGTGATCGCGGCTCTCGGTCTTTTCGGATTGGCCATCTTTGCCGCCGAGCAGCGCACCAAGGAGATCGGAATTCGCAAATCCATGGGTGCGACACGTCTGGATATATTGCGCCTTATGCTTTGGCAGTTCGCCAAGCCTGTGTTGTGGGCGAATCTTGCGGCATGGCCCATTGCCTGGTTTACCATGCGGCAGTGGTTGAACGGTTTCGCATACCGCATTGAGATGACGCCTTGGATGTTCATTGCGGCGTCGGCCCTCGCGCTCACCATCGCGCTTCTCACCGTCATCGGCCACGCGCTCTTGGTTGCGCGGGCGCAACCCGTCAAAGCGCTGAGGTATGAATGAAACGCGCCATCGTTCTGCTCATCGGTCTCATCCCGGGCTTCATTACGGTCGATCCCGCCTTCGCGGCGTGTCGGAACGGCGAGGTGCGGCCGCCGTCGTCGCGGTACGAGGTGCGCGGGCCGACGGCGTTTGATAAACGCACGCGGTTGGAATGGCAGCGGTGTAGCGTCGGCCAACAGTGGAGCGAAGAAAATGGGTGTACTGGGGAGGTTCTGGGCTTCACATGGGACGAAGCGCGTTCCTTGGAGCGGGACGGTTGGCGCTTGCCCAATCGCATCGAACTGTTGTCGCTCGTCTCCAGCACCTGCTCGCCGGCCCTCAATCAAATCGTATTCCCCGGCATTGAGGAGCCATTCCTTCTTTACTGGAGCGCCACCAAGAACCGCCGGGGAATTTGGATGGTCAATTTCCGCCGCGGCACCGAGCGCGCCTACAAGGGCAAGGGCATGCTTGCCCCCGTCCGCCTCGTACGGGGCGGTTACGACCGTACATAGGGCTGAACCATGTTTGAACTCTCCGGTGTTGGAAAAATCTATCAAGCCGCGGTCGACAAGACCGGCTTACAGGACGTGTCCCTCGTCATCCCCAAAGGCGAATTCCTCGCGATCATGGGGCCGTCGGGCTGCGGGAAGTCCACGTTGCTCAATATCCTCGGTCTTCTGGATACGCCCACCCGCGGCTGCTATCTCTTTCACGGCGCGGACGTGACCGGCTTAAGCGAAAAGCAGCTCACCGCGCTCCGCCGCGACAAGATCGGATTCGTCTTCCAGAACTTCCATCTGATCGAGGATTTGAACGTCCGCGAGAATATCGAAACCGCGTTGATTTATCGCAGCATGCCCGCGGCCGAACGGGGACGCCGTGTCGATGAGGTCATGGAACGCCTCGGCATCAAGGATCTTGCCCGCGATCTTCCGCAACAAATGTCCGGCGGGCAGCAACAGCGTGTCGCCATTGCCCGCGCTCTGGTTTCGCAGCCGGAACTCGTGCTGGCCGACGAACCCACCGGCAATCTCGACACCAAGACCGGCGCGATGGTCATGGACCTGCTGATCGACCTCGTGAAACAGGGGATAACGGTCGTGATGGCGACACACGCCCTGGTCCATGCCAACAGGGCGGACCGCACCATCGAACTCCTGGATGGACGGATTACGGGCGAATTCGGGAAGGCGTAGGCGCCTCAACGGTGCTAACGTGCCCGCGTTCACATCGGGGAGAACCGGATGCCTGCCTATCTCATTGCCACCGTCGCGATCCACGATCCGGAGACCTACAAAAAATATACCGCCCTCACGCCGGCGCTTGTCGCGCGGTTCGGAGGCAAGTTTCTCACGCGCGGCGACGCCGTCACCGCCCTCGAAGGACCGCCGTTCACGGATCGCATGGTGATCGTCGAGTTTCCGTCGCAGGCCGATGTCGAGGCGTTCTTCAACGATCCCGCCTATCAGGAGGCGGCCGTGTTCCGGCGCGCGGCCGCCGTCGGTCGCCTTATTGTCCAGGAAGGCCGCGGCAATACAACCAATCCGGATCCAAAAATCTGAACAGGACTGAACGGTCGCGCATCGCAACTTTTGTAGCGGGGGCACGTTTACCTTCCCGCGACAACACGAGGTGCTGTGTGGTTTATCGTTGTTTTTTGGTCTACGGAAAGAATCGGCGCGTCACGCTGCCGCCGATTGACGCGGCGACGCCCGAAGATGCGGCCGTGACGGCGGCAAAATTCCTGCGGAGCGAGGCCGCCATCGAGATTTGGCAGGGCGCCGATCTCGTCCTCATGCGCAAGCGCGCGGCGCTACAGCGCAAAAAATGCCTTGAGCTGTTGGTCAGTTGAACGGTGTGCGCGGCGGGTGACGCGTGGCCAAGAAAAAAGTCTTTGTCATGAATGCGAAGGCGATTGAAGCCGCGTGCGGCGCGGCGCTCGATGCCGCCGTGACGCGGGCCGCCGAAGACGAGGCTCCGGCCGCGACCGTGAGCATCCAGCCCGCCGATGCGCTCGCGCGTCAATCTCCTCGCGAAAGCAAAATCCGCACGCACAACCGCTCCTGACCGGCGTTCTTGACCGGACGGCGTGTTTTAATGCGTTTTCATTTGCAGCGGATGACCCGTGTTTGCATGCGCGCATCGGCGGTGATGCGTGCGGCGTTCTCGTAACCGTTCGGGCACGCCGCGTAAGCCTGCGCATCGCAATCGGCGTCCAGTCCGCGCTTGCAATCGAAAGCGATTGTGCCGGGCATATCGATCTCGTTCTTGACGCGCGTACAGGCCGCGGTGCCGAGCACAACGAGGACGAGCGGGACCGCGGTCAGCAGAGAGGGGATACGCATGCGTTCCTCCGGGGTTATGCGAAGCGTTTGTGTCAGGCGTAACGCATCTTCGCCGGGCGAGGTTTCCTGCCGCGCGCAGCCGCATAACGCGAGGCGGCCCAAAAACCTCCGCGTCGCCGCGATCCTTGCGCGCGCAAACGGCAAAGCCGCACTCAAAACTGGTAAACCTATACCGACCTGTATAAAGTCCGTCGCGCCGTCGACCGGCTTGGGGAGGCCGGAGTCGTTGCGGCCCAAAACCGTACCCAAGAATCAAGCGGAATTTGATTCACGTCAAAAATGCAGGGGGGGAGGGAGTTGTAAGGTGCGTCCTATCATCGGTAAACACGTCCTAAGAAGCGGCGTCGGACGTGACGGCGGCTTTATTGGGCCAGGAACGACGTTTGAAAGATTCGGACGACACTTTGCTTTCGGGACGCCGCGCGCGCACGCGCCAGAAGATTCTCGAAGCCGCCTACGACCTCTTTTCCGCGCAGGGTGCGTCCGCCGTGGGCGTGGATACCATCAGTGCCCACTCCGGCGTCGCCAAGATGACGCTGTATCACCACTTCCACGCGAAAGAGAACCTGGTCTTGGCCTTCCTTGACCTGCGGGCCAAACGCTGGACCGTCGGTTGGTTGAAGGCGGGCGTCACGGCGCGCGCGTCTGCCCCGCGCGAACGGCTGCTCGCCATTTTCGATCTTTTCCACGCGTGGTTTAAGGACGACGGCTTCCAGGGGTGTCCGTTTCTGCGCATCATCTGCGAATCCGACATCGGTTCGCCGGTGCATAAGGCCACCGCGCAGAAACTCGCCCAGATTCAGAATTTCGTCGCCCAACTCGCCCGCGCGGCCAAGTTGCCCGATCCGCAAGGCTTGGCCGTCGCCTGGATGATGCTGATGGAAGGCTCCATCATGCGCGCCCGCGCGGGGCAGACCGACGCGGCCCTGAAAGCCCGGCGTGCAGGCGAGGTGCTCCTGGACGCGTGGAGCGGTAAACCCATTCGCGCTTCGGCCCGCAAGGCTTCTTCCCCCAAAGCGCCGCGCCGCAAGAAATCCGCGCGCAAGCGGGCCTGACGGCGGCAATCGCGATTCCCATCGCCTTGCGTTATCCTGGCGGCCTATGGCTTCCCCCGATCCCGCGCCTCTTCCCTATACCGACGACCGCCTTCTTGATGGACGTGTCGTTATTCGCCAGCCCGTGAGCGGCTATCGCGTCGCGGTCGACCCTGTTTTGCTCGCCGCGTCCGTTCCCGCGAAAGCCGGTCAGCACGTGCTCGACGCCGGGTGCGGCACCGGCGGCGCGATGTTCTGTCTTGCCGCGCGCGTTCCCGGCTTGCGCCTGACCGGCGTCGAACTTCAGGCGAAGATGGCCGACTACGCCCGGACGGGCGTCGCCCTCAACAGCTTGCAAGGCGCGGCTGAGATCGTCACCGGCAACATCGCCAATGCCGGGCAGGGGCCGTTCGACATCGTGATGACCAATCCCCCTTTCGTCGCCGACGGCACGCCGCCGCCCGACCCCGCCCTCGCGCGGGCGCACATGGAAGGCGACGTCGGCCTCGCGGCCTGGACGCGCTTTTGTCTCGCGGCGCTGAAACCCAAGGGGCGGCTGGTGATGATCCACCGGGCGGACCGGCTCTCCGACATCCTCGCGGTGCTCGCGGGGCGCGCGGGCGATATCCGCATCCGTCCCATCTACCCCAAGGCCGGCCAGGCGGCGCGGCGCGTGATCGTCGACGCCGGCAAGGACCGCCGCTCGCCCGACACACTTCTCCCGGGGCTCGTCCTGCATGAGGACAGCGGGGCCTTCACCCCGGCGGCCGAGGCCGTGTTACGGACCGCGGCGGCGCTCTTATAGATATAAGCGGGTAGATATAAGCGGCTAGATATAAGTGGGGCCGCTTTCGCGCCGCCGGCCGCGATTTTCGGCCGCTCTCCGGGCATTTCCCAGCCATTTCAATGTGCTAAGCTGACGCCATGGAAGTACTGGAACGCATCAACGATTTTCTGGCCGACCATGGCGTGGTCCGGGCGCGGCTGCCCACCCCGACCGTCGCGGTCGTCCGCCTGCAAGGCGTCATCGGCGCCGTGGGCATGGGGCGGCGCGGCCTCAGCCTCGCGACCCTTGAACAGACCCTCAAGAAGGCTTTCTCCAAACATGTGCGCGCGGTGTGCCTGCAGGTGAACTCGCCCGGCGGCTCACCGGTCCAGTCCGCGCAGATCGCCACGCGCATCCGTCAACTCTCGAAGGACAACAAAATCCCGGTGTTCGCCTTCGCCGAGGATATCGCGGCCTCCGGCGGATACTGGCTGACCCTCGCGGCGGACGAGATCTACGCCGACGCGATGTCCGTCGTCGGCTCCATCGGCGTCATCTCGGCCGGCTTCGGGTTCCAGGATCTCATCGCGAAGATGGGGGTCGAGCGCCGTGTGCATGCGCAAGGCGCCCACAAAAGCTTCCTCGACCCGTTCAAGCCCGAGAGCTCCGACGATATCGCGCGCCTGGACGCGATCCAGAAGGACATCCACAAGCAGTTCGTCACCTTCGTGCGCCAGCGTCGCGGCGACGCCCTGGTGGCGTCCAACGACGAGGTGTTCAACGGCGACATCTGGACCGGCGAACGCGCGCTTGAATTGGGGCTGATCGACGGTCTCGGCGATATGCGCACGATCATGCGCCGCAAATATGGTCCTGACGTGCGCTTCCTCACGATCGAGCGTCCCATGAGCTGGCTCGAGCGCCGCCTGGGCCGTGTCGGTTTCCAGGCCCCCGCCGCCGCCGAGGCGCGGATGGGCTGGGCGTCGGAACTGATCTCGGCGGTGGAGGAGCGCGCGCATTGGGCGCGCTTTGGGCTGTAGGCGCGCATGATCTCCATTCTCAAAATCCTTTTTACCCTCGCCGTCATCGGGGTCGTTTACCTGGGGTTCAAGTACCGCTGGCGTTTGAACGACATGACCCGGGCCGCCGTGCGCATGGCCGGCGCGGGCGGGGCGGGGAAGGCGTCTCCGGGCCGGTCGGGGCCGCCGGTCGTCCAGGATCTCGTCCCGTGCCGCAAATGTGGCGCATATGTCGCGTCCGGTACGGTTTGCTCGTGCGAGAAGGCCTGATTCTTCAACGCTTCTGTTGATTCCCGCGCGGCCGGTCGCTAGCTTCCCCGGCTTCTTATAGTGGATGAGACATATGGCCCGCGCTTCCGCCAAAAAACGCCCAAAAACCAAAGCCAAACCGCCCGCCAAGGCGAAGGCTAGAACCGCGCCTAAGACAAAGGCAAAAGCGCGCCCGAAGGCAAAACCCGCGAAAGCCGCGCCAAAGAAGACCGCGGTCAAACGCCCGGCTCTGAAAAAAGCCGCGCCGAAAAAGGCCACTCTGAAAAAGACCCCTCTAAAAAAGGTGGCGCCGAAAGCGGCGAAGCCCGCGAAGATCATCGCCGCGCCGGCGGTGAAAGCGCCCGCCAAAACGCAAACCTTCCAGGGCCTCATCCTCGCGCTCCAGAATTTCTGGGCCGAGCAGGGCTGTGTCATCCTGCAGCCCTACGATATGGAAATGGGCGCGGGCACCTTCCATCCCGCGACGACCTTGCGCGCGCTCGGGCCCGAGCCCTGGAGCGCCGCCTATGTGCAGCCGTCGCGCCGTCCGACCGACGGCCGTTACGGCGAGAACCCGAACCGCCTCCAGCACTATTATCAGTACCAGGTGATCTTGAAGCCCTCGCCCGCCGATCCGCAGGCGCTTTATCTCAAGAGCCTGGAAGCCATCGGCATCGACGTCATGGCGCACGACATCCGTTTCGTCGAGGACGACTGGGAAAGCCCGACGCTGGGCGCCTGGGGCCTCGGCTGGGAAGTGTGGTGCGACGGGATGGAGATCACCCAGTTTACCTACTTCCAGCAGGTGGGCGGGCTGGAGTGCGATCCCGTCGCCGTCGAACTCACGTACGGCCTCGAGCGCTTGGCCATGTATGTGCACGGCGTCGAGAACGTCTATGACCTGAAGTTCAACGACCGCGGCGTCAGCTACGGCGATGTCTTCAAGCGCGCCGAGATCGAATACTCCGAGCATAATTTCGTCGGCGCGAACACCGACATCCTGTTCCGCCGTTTCACCGACTGCGAGAACGAGTGCAAGGCGCTGCTCGACCGGAAGCTGGCGCTGCCGGCCTACGACCAGTGCATCAAGGCCTCGCACACCTTCAACCTGCTGGACGCGCGCGGTGTCATCAGCGTCACCGAACGCGCCGCCTATATCGGTCGCGTGCGCGCACTGGCGAAGGCCTGCTGCGAAAGCTGGCTCGAGAACGGATTCAAGCGGAGCTGATCCTTGGTCCTCACGCGCCGTCATCTCCTGTCTGTTGCGCTCGCCGTGGCTGTGGCCCCGGCGCAGGCGGCGCCGCTTGGCCTTCCCATCGGCCTTCAGCTCTATACCGTGGGTGACGATCTCGCGCGCGATTTCGACGGCACGCTCGCCCGCGTCGCCGCCGCCGGCTATCAGGAAGTCGAATTCGCCGGTTTCAACGGGCGCTCGCCCGCGGTTTTACGCAAGTCGCTCGCGGACGCGGGCTTGCGGTGCCGCAGCGCCCATTACGGCGTCGACCAGCTTGAGACCGCGCTCGAGAAAGAAATCGCCTTCGCCGATGAACTGGGCCTGTTCGATATGGTCGTCGCGATGCCGCGCGTATCGGACAAGATCACGCTCGAGACCTGGAAGTGGCACGCGGACTTTTTCAACAAGGTCGGGGCGCGGACGAAGCAGGCCGGGCTTCAGGTCGCTTTCCACAATCACAATCTTGAGTTCCGCACCTACGACGGCGTGGTTGCGCTCGACGAAATCATTCGCCTGACCGACCCTGCGCTGGTGAAGTTCCAGCTCGATTGCGGCTGGGCGGTCAGCGCAGGCGCCGATCCTGTGCGTTATCTCGCAACCTATCCCGGGCGCTTTACTTCGCTTCACGTGAAGGATGTGCCCAAAACCCTTACGCCTAACACCGACATGCGGATTGAAACCGTCGCGGTCGGCGCGGGGGCTGTCGATTGGCGGGCGGTGTTCCGCGCCGCCGGCAAGGCCGGAATCACCGGATACTATGTTGAAGTGGAGCCGCAAGGCGCGGCCACGTTCGACGCCGTGAAAGCCAGCAGCGGCTTTTTGCGGACACTGGATGTTTGACCATGGCTGAACTTCTGATCGAAATCTTCTCCGAGGAAATTCCGGCGCGCATGCAGGCGCGGGCCGCGGAGGATCTTGCCCGCCTTGTCGGCGATAGCCTGAAGGCCCAAGGCCTTGAGGCGAAGACGTTGAAGAGCTTCGGCGGTCCGCGCCGTCTCACCCTTGTGGCAGACGGGCTGCCGAAATCCCAGCCGGATACGACCGAGGAACGCAAAGGCCCGCAGGTCGGCGCGCCCGAACAGGCGCTCGCCGGTTTCATGAAGGCGGCCGGTCTGACGTCCATCGACCAGGCGGAAGTGCGCGAGCTGCCGAAGGGCAAGTTCTATTTCTCCGTGGCCACCAAGAAGGGTCGCGCGACGGATGTCGTGGTGAAGGAGATCGTGGAAGCCGCGCTGGCGCAGATACCGTGGCCGAAGTCCATGCGCTGGGCCACCAATCCGATCCGCTGGGTGCGTCCGCTCCACAGCATCATCTGTCTGCTCGACGGCAAGGTCGTGCCGGTCGCGTTCGCGGGCGTTACGGCCGGCGATACGACCGTCGGCCATCGTTTCCTCGCGCCCGCCGCGATCAAAGTGAAGAACGCCGCCGACTATCTCGCGAAGCTGAAGAAGGCCAACGTCATCGTCGATCCGTCCGAACGCGAATCCGCGATCAAGACCGGGCTCGACAAGGCGGCCGCGGCGGAAGGGCTGTCCGTGCGCGCCGACGCGGGGCTCTTACAGGAAGTTATCGGTCTCGTTGAGTGGCCGGTGCCGTTGCTTGGCACCATCGACGCGGCCTTCATGGACGTGCCCGCCGAGGTCATGACCTCGGCCATGCGCAAGCATCAGAAATATTTTGCGCTCTCCGATAAGAACGGCGCCTTTGCGAATCGTTTTGGCGTCATCTCCAACATGGTGACGAAGGATAAAGGCAAGGCGATCGTCGCCGGGAACGAGCGGGTCCTGCGCGCGCGTCTGTCGGACGCCAAGTTCTTCTGGGACGAGGACCGCAAGCAAACCCTCGCTTCGCGTGTCGAGAAGCTGGAAGAGCGCGTGTTCCAGGCCCAACTCGGCACCGTGCATGACAAGGTCACGCGTCTCGTGAAACTCGCGGGCGGTCTCGCCGCCGCTGTGCCGGGCGCAGATAAGGCCGCCGCGAAGCGCGCGGCGCTGCTCTGCAAGGCCGATCTTTCGACCGGCATGGTCGGCGAGTTTCCGGACCTGCAAGGCGTCATGGGCCGTTATTACGCCCTGCACGACCAAGAACAGGCGAACGTCGCCGACGCCGTCGCCGAACATTATTCGCCGCTCGGCCCCACGGATGCCTGCCCGACCAAGCCGCTCAGTATCGTGATCTCGCTCGCGGACAAGCTCGACAGCCTCGTTGGCTTTTTCGCCATCAACGAAAAGCCCACGGGCTCGAAGGATCCTTACGCCCTGCGCCGCGCGGCGCTCGGCGTGATCCGCATCATCCTCGAAAATAACCTGCGTCTTTCGCTGCGCGACGCCTTTGGCCAGGCGCTGGCCGCCTACACCAATCTTAAGGCCGACACGAAGGCCGTGACGGACGAGGTCCTCGACTTCTTCGCCGACCGCCTCAAGGTCTATCTGCGCGAGAAGGGCGTGCGGCACGACTATGTCTCGGCCGTCTTCGCGCTCGGCACGGAAGACGACCTTGTGCGCCTGATCGCCCGCGTCGATGCGCTGGGCACGTTCCTGGCCAGCGACGACGGCGCCAATCTGCTCGTCGCCTATCGCCGCGCGGCGAACATCACGCGTATCGAGGAAAAGAAGGACAACACGGCCCATTCCGGCGCCGTGACCGGTGACGACCTCGGCGCGCCCGAAGCCGCGTCGCTCCTCGAAGCGCTTGAGGCGACCTCACGTGCGGCCGAGCAGGCGCTTGCCGGCGAGGATTTCGCCGCCGCCATGGCGGCGCTCGCCCAGCTCCGCGCGCCGGTCGACGCTTTCTTCGACAAGGTGACGGTCAACACCGACAACGCCGACCAGCGCGTCGCGCGTCTCAAGTTGCTGTCGCGCATCGGCGCGGTCATGAACCGCATCGCCGATTTCTCGAAGATCGAGGGATAGCTTCTCGTTTTCTGGTCATCCTGGGGCTTGTCCCCAGGGTCCAGGATTGCCAAGCTTGGTTTGTGCCAAAACCCTGGACCCTGGGCATGCGCCCAGGGTGACGGTCGAGTGTTCGTGGTGACGCCTTCGCTCTCCTCTGAGACTTTCGATTTCGTCATCGTCGGTGGCGGCACGGCCGGGTGCGTTCTCGCCAATCGTCTTTCAGCTCACCCAAATGTGCGTGTGCTCCTGCTCGAGGCGGGCGGCGCGGACGATTACGTCTGGGTGCGCATCCCGGTCGGTTATCTCTATTGCATGGGGAACCCGCGCACCGACTGGTGCTTCCGCACCGAGACCCAGCGCGGTCTTGGCGGACGCGCCCTGAACTATCCGCGCGGCCGCGTTCTCGGCGGCTGCTCGTCCATCAACGGCATGATTTATGTGCGCGGCCAAGCGGCCGACTACGATCACTGGCGTCAGCTCGGCAACATCGGATGGGGCGCGGACGACGTGATGCCCGCGTTCCGGAAGCTTGAGGACTTTGCCGCCGGAGATCTCGGCATTCACGGCGAAGGCGGCGAGGTGCGGATCGAGAAGCAGCGCCTCCACTGGCCGCTCCTCGACGCCATCGCCGATGCCGCGGACGCCGCCGGAATTCCGAAACGCGCCAGCATCACCGCCAGCGACGAAGACGGCGTCGGCTATTTCAGCGTCACGCAGCGGCGCGGCGTGCGGTGGAGCGCCGCGACCGCGTTCCTGCGTCCTGCCCTCAAACGCCCCAATCTCACCGTCGCGACAAAGGCCGTCACGCAACGCGTCGTCTTCGAGGGCCGCCGCGCGACCGGAGTCGAATACGTCCACGACGGCACGCTGAAAATGGCCCGGGCGAACGGTTCTGTAATCCTGGCCGCTGGGGCTATCGGCTCGCCGCACCTTCTTGAGGTGTCCGGGATCGGCGACGCGGGCCGCCTCAAGGCGCTACACATCCCGGTCGTTCACCATGCGCCGGGCGTCGGCGAAAATCTCCAAGATCATCTGCAGCTGCGATGCGTCTATAAGGTCACCGGCGCCGCCACCCTCAACGCGCGCGTGCGGACGCTGTTCGGCAAGGCCATGATCGGCGCCGAATACATGCTTTTCCGCACCGGCCCCATGTCTATGGCGCCCAGCCAGTTGGGGCTGTTCGCGCGCTCCGACGCCGCGGTCGCGACCCCGGACATCGAATTCCACATCCAGCCGCTCAGCCTGGACCGTTTCGGCGAGCCGCTGCACGCGTTTCCCGCCTTCACCATCGCGCCATGCAATTTGCGGCCCAGAAGCCGCGGCGCGGTTCATGCGCACAGCCCTGACATTTCGGCCGCACCGCGCATCGACCCCAACTATCTTTCCGATCCTTATGACCGTCAGGTCGCGGCAAGTGCGCTGCGTCTCACCCGGCGGATCGTCGCGCAGGAACCCTTACGCCGTTACGCGCCGGTCGAATATGTGCCGGGCGTTCATTTCGAGACCGATGACGACCTTGCGAAAGCGGCCGGGCAGGTCGGCTCGACGATTTTTCACCCCGTTGGCACCGCGCGTATGGGACAAGACGGTGGCACCGTGGTGGACGAAAGGCTCCGCGTCCGTGGCGTGGAAGGCTTGCGGGTGATCGACGCCGCGATCATGCCCACCATCACCTCGGGCAACACCAACGCTCCGACCATGGCGATCGCGGAAATAGGGGCCTCCATGGCCGTGAAAGACCTTGGATTTTAAGTATTACTTACAAAATTGTGCCGATTTTGGGCGGAATTTACAGATTTCGAGTTGTGCGACGCCGATGTAAGCGTTATTTAGGCCAAACAACGGCCCTTCCGAAAGTAATGCTTACGGAGTTTGCACATGCGGGACAACGCCCTCGAACGCGCTATCACCGAAGCGGGAGGGGTCACCGCCCTGGCCCGTGCGATCAACGTCACCCCCCAGGCGATCAGCCAATGGGACCGGGTGCCGGCCGAACGGGCGATCGCGGTCGAACAGGCCACCAAGGGCAAGGTCACGCGCCAGGAACTGCGCCCCGACGTCTTTGGCGCGGGTGAAAGCAAACCGGCGGCCGTCGCCCCGGTCCCCGCGCCGGCGGCCCCGCACAACGGCCAATGGGTCTATGCCTTCGGCGCGCGCACGGAAGGCAACGCCCGCATGAAGAACCTGCTCGGCGGCAAGGGCGCGAACCTGGCCGAAATGAGCTCCATCGGAATCCCGGTGCCGCCCGGCTTCACCATCTCCACCGACGTCTGTACCTACTACTACGACAATGGGAAATCCTACCCCGCCGATCTGCGCGACCAGGTCGCGAAGGCGGTCGCGGGCATCGAAAGCCAGATCGGCGCCGCCTTCGGCGACGTGACGCGTCCGCTGCTCGTCTCCGTGCGCTCCGGCGCGCGCGCGTCGATGCCCGGCATGATGGACACCATCCTCAATCTCGGCCTCAACGATGAAACGGTCGAAGGCCTGGCCAAACAGGCGAACGATCCGCGCTTCGCCTACGACAGCTACCGGCGTTTCATTCAGATGTACTCCGGCGTCGTGCTCGGGGTGGATTCTTACGACTTCGAGCACATCCTCGATATCGCCAAGGAAGATAAGGGCGTCACCCTCGACACTGACTTGACCGCCGACGACCTGAAAGGGCTCGTTGCCGCGTATAAGGAAAAAGTGCTCGAGGAAGTGGGCGAGCCGTTCCCGCAGGATGTGCACCAGCAGCTCTGGGGCGCTATCGGCGCCGTGTTCTCAAGCTGGATGAACCAGCGCGCCATCACCTACCGCAAGCTTCACGATATCCCCGACAACTGGGGGACGGCCGTGAACGTGCAATCCATGGTGTTCGGGAACATGGGCGGCGACTGCGCGACCGGCGTCTGCTTCAGCCGCGATCCTTCCACCGGCGCCAACGTCTTCTACGGCGAATACCTCGTGAACGCGCAAGGCGAGGACGTGGTCGCCGGCATCCGCACGCCGCAGCAGATCACCGTCGCCGGCAAGAAGGCGCAAGGTTCCGATCTTCCCAGCATGGAAGAAGAGATGCCCGAGCTCTACCGCCAGCTCGTCGCCGTGCGCGACAAGCTCGAACATCACTACGCCGACATGCAGGACATGGAGTTCACCATCCAGAAGAGCAAACTCTGGATGCTGCAGACCCGCAACGGCAAGCGTACCGCGCAGGCCGGTTTCAAGATCGCGGTCGACATGGCGCGCGAAGGTCTCATCAGCGAAGACGAAGCCGTGCGCCGCATCGATCCCGCGCAGCTCGATCAACTTCTTCACCCCACGCTCGATCCCAAGGCCCCGCGTACGTTGCTCACACGCGGCCTGCCGGCGTCGCCGGGCGCGGCCTCCGGTAAAATCGTTTTCAATGCCGAGGATGCCGAGGATTGGGTGAAGCGGGGCGAGAAAGTCATTCTTGTGCGCCGTGAAACCAGCCCCGAGGACATCGGCGGCATGCATGTCAGCCAGGGCATCCTCACCACCCGCGGCGGCATGACCAGCCATGCGGCGGTGGTCGCGCGCGGCATGGGCACGCCGTGCGTCTCCGGCGCGGGCGAGCTTCAGGTCGACGTTCACGCGAAAACCATGCGCATCCGCGACAAGATTCTGCTCGAAGGCGACGTCATCACGCTCGACGGCGCCACCGGCGAGGTTTTCCTGGGTAAGGTCGCGACCATCCGTCCCGAACTCACAGGCGACTTCGCGACGCTTATGGGGTGGGTCGACGGCATCCGCCGCCTCAAGGTCCGCGCCAACGCCGAAACGCCGCTCGACGCGGAAACGGCGCGCAAGTTCGGCGCGGAAGGCATTGGTCTTTGCCGCACCGAACACATGTTCTTCGATGCCCAGCGCATCCTCGCCGTGCGCCAGATGATCCTCGCCAAGGATGCCGGCGGCCGCAAAGCCGCGCTGGACAAGCTCCTGCCGCATCAGCGCGGCGACTTCGTGAAACTGTTCACCATCATGGAAGGCCTGCCGGTCACCATCCGTCTGCTCGATCCGCCCTTGCACGAATTCCTGCCGCATACCGACGCGGAAATCGCCGAAGTCGCGACCGGCGCCGGCGTTTCCGAAGAGTCGGTGCGCGAAGTGCTCGCCCGGCTGCATGAATCGAACCCGATGCTCGGTCACCGCGGGGTCCGTCTCGGTGTGTCCCATCCGGAGATCTACGCCATGCAGGCGCGCGCGATCTTCGAAGCCGCCGCGCAGCTTGCGCAGGCCGGCAAGACGGTGATTCCCGAAATCATGATTCCCCTGGTCGGCACGCGCGCCGAGCTGGATATGATGAAGAAGATCGTCGACGAGACCGCCAGGGACGTCCTCGGCAAGGCCGGGGTCTCTGTCGACTATACGGTCGGCACCATGATCGAGTTGCCGCGCGCCGCCTTGCGCGCGGGCGACATCGCGCAGACGGCCGAGTTCTTCTCTTTCGGCACCAACGATCTTACGCAAACCACGCTTGGCCTCTCTCGCGACGACTGCGCGACGCTCATCGAGCTCTACAAGGCGAAGGGCATCTACGAAAAAGACCCGTTCGCGAGTCTCGACCAGGACGGCGTTGGCGAGTTGATTACCATTGCGGCAGAGCGCGGCCGCGCGACGCGGCCTGCACTTAAACTAGGCATCTGCGGCGAACACGGCGGCGATCCGGACTCGATCGCCTTCTGTCATCGCGCCGGACTGGATTACGTCTCGTGCTCGCCCTATCGTGTGCCCGTCGCACGGTTGGCGGCGGCGCAGGCGGTCCTTATGGATGCGGGCGGCGACCGGGTGTTGCGCGCGGCCGAATAGCACTGGCGAAGGGGGAGGCTTTACGATGCTGACGATGTGGTTGTGTTTCGATAAACCGGATTCGATGGACCTGCGCATGAAAACGCGGCCCGATCATCTGGCCTGGATCGAAAAGAGCATCAAGACCTTCAAATTCGCCGGCCCGATGATGAGCGACGACGGCCAGACGCTGAAGGGATCGGTGATCGTCGCCGAGTTCGACAGCCTGGAGCAGTCGCGCGAGATCCAGCAGCAGGACCCCTATCACAAAGCGGGACTGTTCGAGCGCGTGGTGGTCTGTCCGACGCGGCAGATGTTTCCCAAGGTTTAGGCTTCGAGACCTAGATTCTAGGTCTCGTCGTCGAACCGCTCGTATTGGGAATCGAACACTGCCGGCGGCAGCCGGTAGGTGATGCCGCCTTCGCGCACGAGCCAATCGCCCTTATAGACTTTGTCGCGCACGCCGCCGATGGCGAGCCGTCCGTCGGCCAACAGCACGGCTTCGACCCAGGCGGGCCAATCCTGCCGCGGCTGGCCGGTCCACTGCCACGCTTGAATCTCGATCGGCCGTCTGCGGTAACGGGTCGCCATTCCCCACTCGCGTTCCCGAGGAACCCTGTCGCGTTAGTTTGTTTGCTCTTGCGGCAACTGCATCCAATCCGGTTTGACCGGAGTAATCCGGGCGGCTCCGGCGGTCAAGTTGCCCCCGCTTTTCCAGGCCTCAAGACGCACGAGGGCAAGGCCATATCCCCCGGCCGCGCTCCTCATTTCCCCCGCGTCGCGGCCCTCAAGGGTTAACGCTTCCCCCGGCGCGGGTGTTGCGCCGTCGATCGCGACCGGCATCAGGCGCTTCTTGATCAGGGCGCGGTAATGGGTGCGTGCGGTCAATTCCTGGCCGATGTAGCAGCCCTTCTTGAAATCGACGCCGTGCAGTTCCTCGAACCCGTTCTCCAGCAGCAGGGCTTTTTCCACGTCCAGGTCGCGGCTGCCGTCGGGAAGGCCAAGCTTTATACGATGGATGTCGTAGCCTTCCGCCGGTTCGGCCGCCAGGGGAAGCGCGGTCGCCTGCGCGGGTGGTAAGGCGAAACGCACGCCCGCGCCCCGGAGTCGCGGGTCGACGAAAAACACGCCGTCACCGCGTTCCATGACAGCGCCCGGCGTGTCGGCGACGTCAAGGGCGGACGCGGCGCCGTCGCCCCAGGCGACGCCCACCTGCAACGTGTCAAAGGGCGCGAGGCTGACCTTCGCCCGTAGCCGGTAACGTGACAGCCGGGTGATCAGATCGTCGCGGCGGTCCCGCTCGCACTCCAGCAACACCGTCTCCCGATGTGGGACGACGAAGAATTCGTGCAGAAACTTCCCCTGGGGCGTCAGGAAAGCGGCCCACATCGCGCGGCCGGCCTCTGTGTTGCGCATATCGTTCGAGATCATGCCCTGCAGGAACGAAGCCCGGTCGTCGCCGGTGACGGCAACCAGGGCGCGATGGGGCAGGGCCGTGAAAAACGCCATTCCGATCTCCTGAAGGGATACGTTTATTTAGCACCGTTCGAGCCTGCTGCAAGGTGCGCGCTTCTCGGTTATAACCCCTTCATGCACTATGTTTTTGTCGACGATTCGCCGCTGAACTACGATGGCTACACCAATTTGCGCCGCGCCATCGGCGGGCCGGAAAAGGCCGTCGGCGGGCTCGCCGCGGCGCTGGCCGAGCGCGGTCACGATGTGAAGGTCATCAATCGGACCACCTACGCCCATATGGCCGACGGGGCTTATTGGACGCCGTTCGGCGACACCTGGGCGCCCAAGGCCGCCGATGTCGTCATCGCGATGCGCAAACCCTCCCTGTTGGGGCACCTCAGGAACGTGAAGCACCGGTTGCTCTGGGTGACAGGCGCGCCGGACTACCTGACGGCGGCGGCCAATACGCCCTTGTGGGAGTCCTTTAACCCGGGGCTGATTTTCATCTCCGATCAGCAGCAGCGCGCCTATGCCGGCAAGCTCCCCAGCCTTGCGATCATTCCCGGCGTGCGCACGTCCTATTTTGAAATCCCGGATCTCGTCTCCGATGTGCAGGAAGAAGCGCTGAACCCGGAACTGTATGCGGCGCGCGAAGCCGTCGCGGCGGCGATGCCCTCCGGCCCGCCCGCGCCCATCGCCATCGCGACGTCGCATCCCCAGCACGGTCTGGGGTGGCTCATCGACCTGTGGACGGCGCATATTCACCCCGCGATGCCGTCCGCGCGCCTTTCGATTTTCTCGGTGAGCTTGAGCAAGGCTCTGCGCGGCGAAGAGGTCTCCGCCGAACTCGCACCGATCGTCGCCAAGGTGAAGGCCGCCGAAAGCGCCAATGTCGCCGTGGCCGAACCGATCTCCGACGACGGCATGGCCGCCGTCTATCGCACCGCGCGGGTGCACCTCTATCCCGGCCATCTCCAGGACTTCGCCTGCTGGACGTTGAGCGAATCGCAGGCCGCCGGATTGCCGGCCGTGGCGCGTCCGCTCGGCGGCGTTCAGGAGCGGATCGTCAACGGACAGACAGGGTATGTCGTGCCCGACGCCGAGGCGTTCGCGAATGTCGCCCTTCAAGTGCTGGGCAACGACGGCGTCTATACCTCCTTGAACGAAGAAGCCGCCCAGATCACGCGCCGCCGCACATGGCAGGCGGCGGCGGAAGCGTTGGAGAACTTTGTCGCTACGCTGAAGCCCGCCGCGTGAACATCCTTTTCATCACCAATACGCGAATCGGCGATGCCATTCTGTCGTCGGGCGTCCTTCGTCATTTGGTCGACACATACCCCGCAGCAAGTTTTACGATCGTCTGCGGACGGCTTCCGCAGTCGCTGTTCGCCGCGGTGCCGCGCCTTGCGCGCGTCATTCCCATGAAGAAGCGCCGCTTCGATCTCCATTGGTGGGATTTATGGCGCGAGGTGCGCGGGACGCGATGGGATCTCGTCGTCGACCTGCGGCGTTCGTTCATTTCAGTGTTTTTGCGCGCGCGCGAACGCCGCGTGATCGGCCCCGCGAACGACGCCGTCAACCGGGTCGCGCACCTGTCCTCGGTCCTCGCGCTGCCGCAACCGGCCGCGCCGCACCTCTATGTCGGGGCGCGGAACGAATCGGCGGCGCGCGCGCTGATCCCCGACGGGGCGCCCGTGATTGCCGTCGCGCCTGTCGCGGCGGCGGCGGAAAAAACCTGGCCGGCGGAAAAATTCGCGGACCTCCTGCGGGTGCTTAAGGACGGCGCGCGCGCCGGATGGCGCATCGCGCTCGTGGGCGGTCCCGGCGACGACGTCAAGGCGCAGGCGCTGGTCGCGGCGTTTCCCGATGCGCTGAAGATCTTTAGCGAGTCCGATCTATTGACGGTGGCGGCGGCCTTCAAACGATGCGCGGTGTTCATCGGCAATGATTCGGGGCTCAGCCACCTGGCCGCCGCCGTGGGGCTGCCGACTCTTGCGCTTTTTGGGCCGTCCGATCCTGTCCGCTACGCGCCCTTCGGCGCGCACGCCCGTTTCCTGCAAGCGCAAAGCCGTGACATTGCCAGCTTAACGGTGGCGGACGTGGCCGCCGCCGCCGAGGCATCTTGGAATCGCGCCGGTCCTGTGCAAAGTCTTCAGGATTAAGAGTTCGAGGTCCAGGTGAAAGTCTTCCACCTCATGAGCGGCGCGCCCCATGGCGGCGTCGAACAACAGGCCGAACGCCTCACGGCGCTTCTGCAGCAGAACGGCGCCGAACAGCGCGTGATGCTCGCGGACAATCCCCGGCGCGCCGAACGTTTCGCCGCGGCGGGCGCCATCACCATCGAAATGCAGTTCCCAAGCCGTTTCGCCTTTCTCGACCGGCGCCGCATCAACGGTGTGATCCGCCGGTTTGAACCGGATGTGGTGATCTCCTGGACACCCGATGTCGCGCCCCTGGTCGAAAAAGGGAATTTCGCGCACGTCGGCCGCATCGGCGCGTCCTACGATCATCAGGCGTGGGGCAAGTGCGATCATTTGCTGGCGCCGACACAGGCGCGCGCGGATATCGCGGTCGGCGCGGGGTGGCCGGGAACTCGTGTGCATGTCATCCCGCAGTTGCCGTTCGCGCGCGCGGACCGTCCGCCGTCGCCGGCGGTGAGCCGCAAGTCGCTTTACACCCCACCAACGGCGCGTCTCGTCGTCACGGCTTTGCGCCTCGTCAAAGGGTGCGGCCTGGAAACGCTGCTCGACGCCATCGCGCGCCTGTCCGGCTACTATTTGTGGATCGCGGGCGACGGCCCCGACCGGGCCGCGCTTGAAGCGCAGGCGCATGAGAAAGGCGTGAAGCCGCGCGTGCGTTTCCTCGGCTGGCAGGACGATCTTGCGCCCTACGTCGCGGTTGCGGACGCCTTCGTCTATCCCGTACGCCAGGACGACGGTGGCGAAGCCATTGTTGAAGCCTGGGGCGCCGGCGCGGCCGTGATCTCGGCGGACAGTCTGGGGCCGGGGCTTCTCGTGAAGAACGGCGAGAACGGTATTCTTGTCCCGGTCGACGATGCGATCAGCATGGCCGAAGCCATCAAACGCCTTTGCCAGGACGGCGATCTCGCCAAGAAATTCAGCGCCGCCGGCGCTGCGGTTTTTGCCGAGTCTTTCGCCGAGGAAAAGATATCGGCGCGTTATCTCGATCTCCTGAAAACATTGACCGCGCCTGCGGCTCCGATGTCTGCAACGTGAGGACGCCTGTGAAGGACACATTCGATCTCGTCATCGCCGGTGGAACGCTCCTGCTGCCCGGCGGCCCGGTTTCCGCCGACGTCGGTGTGCGCGCGGGACGCACGGTTGCGATCGGCGATCTGTCCCAGGCGTCGTCCGCGGCGCGTTATGACGTCAAAGGCCTCACGGTCATGCCGGGGGTGATCGACGAACAGGTGCATTTCCGCGAACCCGGTCCTGTGCACAAAGAAGACCTGGAATCGGGCACCCGCGGAGCGGTGCTCGGCGGCGTGACGTGTCTGTTTGAGATGCCGAACACCGATCCGCCCACCACCACGGAAGCCGCGATCAACGACAAGATCGCGCGCGCTACCGGCCGCGCTTGGACGGATTTCGCGTTCTATGTGGGCGCGTCGCCCGAGAACGCCGAGCAGTTGGGGATGCTGGAACGTCTCCCGGGCGTCTGCGGCATCAAGATGTTCATGGGGTCGTCCACCGGCACCCTCTTGGTGGCCGACGATGAGAACGTGGCCCGTGTGCTGAAGTCGGGCTCCCGCCGTGTGACCGTGCACAGCGAGGACGATATGCGCCTGACCGAGCGTTCCGCGCTCGTGAAGGACGGCGCGGATGTTTCGATGCATCCCGAGTGGCGCGATGTGGAAACCGCGGTGCGCTGTACGCAACGTCTGCTTGCGCTTGCGCGCGCCCATCGCCGCCGCGTCCATGTGCTGCACGTCACGACCGCCGAGGAAATGGAGATCCTGGCTCAGCATAAGGACATCGCGACGGTCGAGGTGCTGCCGCAGCATCTGACTCTCGCGGCTCCCGATTGTTATCAACGCCTCGGCACTCTCGCGCAGATGAATCCGCCGATCCGCGAAGCGCGTCATCGCGACGCCTTATGGAAGGCCATCGGCGATGGGATCGTCGATTGCATCGGATCCGATCACGCCCCGCACACGCGCGAGGAGAAGGCGCGTCCGTACCCGCGCAGCCCCTCCGGCTTGACGGGCGTACAAACACTGCTGCCGCTTATGCTCAATCATGTCGCCGAGGGCCGCCTGACGATGCAGCGCCTGGTCGATCTCACCAGCGCCGGGCCCGCCCGGATCTTCGGCATTGCGGGGAAGGGGCGTATCGCGGTCGGTTACGACGCCGACTTCACGGTGGTCGATCTGAAGGCCAAGCGCACCATCACCAACGACTGGATCGCGAGCAAGGCGGGCTGGACGGCTTTCGACGGGATGGAGATCACGGGCTGGCCGAAAGCGACCATCGTGCGCGGCAACATCGTCATGCGCGACGATCAGTTGATCGACAAGCCCATCGGCGCGCCCGTCAGGTTCCAGGAAACGCTCTAATCAGCGGGCGGTGAGATAACCGCAGCTCGCGTCTTTCGGATCGCGCACCAGCAGCCGGTCATAGAACGCGCTCGCCCGTTCGATCATCGGATTGATGTCCGAACTTAAGATCAACCCCTTTTCCGCCAGCGCGAGCGCCGCGCCAGCGTAGGCTTGTGTGTAGGCGTCGCGCGTCGGGTAACGCTCGGCGATGGAGCGGCGCGGGTCGCTTGCGGCAAGGCGGTCGTCTTCCGTGCGGGGGAAGGGGATGAAACTCCCTTCGCTGCGGCTTAAGCGGTCCGGTGCGCCGGTGGCGGCATTTTGCGGGTTCCAGCCGGCGTACGTCCCAAGCGGCACGGCCACGGCCGGCATACGGATTCCGGCCAGCTCAAGGCCGTCGTTGTCCACCTGCGGGACAAACACGGTGTAAGGCCGGCCCGCCCGCGGCGGAAGGGTGTCGACAATACCGTTGCTCATGAAGCGGCCGCCGAAGTCGAGCCGCGCCGGTTCAAAGGCGCGGGTCGGGACGCGCGTGCCCGGGATTTTTGGATACTTCTCCAGATAGCTCGCCACCGGCACCAGCGACCCGTTCGCTGTTCTTGGGATTTCGGAGGGCGGCGGCTCGGTGCGCAGCGTGACCCAGGCGTCCAGGTGCAAAAGCAGCGACCGGAGGACCGGCCGATAATCCAAAGGATTGATACAGTGCGCCAGGTCCAGCCGTTCGCCGGCCGCGCCGCTACGCTGCTGGCCGCTGGCGATGGTGTAAAGGCGCGCGCGCGGGTTTGGCTCAAGGTCCGCGCCCGTCTCGGCCGTCGCGTTGAGGGAGGTATGGGTCAGCGAGGCCGCTTGCGCCCAGTATTCGGTCGACGAGTTCACATAGAACAGGCGCGGGATGGTGTTGCTCTCGGTCAGGCGGTCGAGGACGCCGCGGCTCTCGTTCGTCAGGGTGTCGGGTTGCGTCGACGTCGCGAACGGATACCAGATGTTTGGATAGTCGAGGCCAAGGTCCGGGGCGGCTTCGCGGCCGCCCTGCCCGAAGCGGTGATTGAACGGCCCTTTCGCGGCGCCGGCGACGTTCAGGAACGCGCCGTCGAAGGCCAGACGTCCGCGCCCGTCGCTGGACAAGCCGAAGTAGAGCATGGTCTGCAGCGCGCGCGCGCCTTCGCCGTGGCCGAATGCGATGACGGCGCGCGGCAGTTCCCCGCCGTTCGCAAGCAGCGGATTGATGGCGCCGTAACGGTCCGTACGCTCGAAGTGGAAGAACAAGAGGGCGTCGCGGATCGCCGCGAAGCCCAGGCCCGCGACCCGCGGTCCGCGCGCCGTATAACTCACGGTGTAGATCGCGCCGGGTTTGAAGCCGCCCTCTAGTGTGATGAAGGCCGGGTCATAGACCGCGCGCGTGCCGAACCGCCGCCCGAAGTGCCAACGTTCGCGCGGCACGATCGTTCGCGGGCTTGCGGCGGTTTCGCGCATCGTCAGCACGGCGTCGGGATCGTCCGGCCGGGCCGGCTCATATCCGATGGAAAGGGGCGCGCCTGTCGCCCGGGCCGTTGTCGCGGGCTGGGTCACCGCGATTTCAGACAGGACCCGTCCGAACAGCGGCTTGCCGCCTTCCAGGGCGATCGGAAGGTCCGCGCGCAAGCGGCCGTCGCCCGGCGACACATCCCAATTCCAGCCGATCCAGACGAGGCTGTAACCCTGGTCCATCAGGAAGCCGTTGCCGGCTTCCGCGCTGCTCGCGGGCAGCAAGGCGCTGGTGGCGTCATTGAAGACGCTCAGCATCGCCGGGCCGCCGGACCCGCTGGCCTCGAACAAGACGCGCCCATTGGCGCGCCCGCCGTCCACCGGCCGCAGCACCATGAAGTCGGTCGAAAATTGCACACGGCCCTGCGCATCGCGCGGCGCAAGCCGGATGTCCGTCACCGCCTGATTGTCCGCCGCGGCGGCGTCGATGGTGAAATAGAGGCGTCCGCGCAGACGCTCATAGGGGCCGACCCCGCCGAAGGCCCGGCCTTCCGCCAGAACCGCGCGCTCCAGGACTTCGACGCGCTCGACGTCGGCCCGCGCCGCGCCCGCAAGCATCAGGCCCGCTATCGTCAGCGCGCTGATCCACTTCAGCATCGGCATCCGCATATCTTAGACGGCCCCTGTTGAGTCCCGGGATGAGGCCCGGGGCGTTCCCCCGGCGGCAGTATGCCTAAAACTCCGGAATTCACCAAAAAAAACGGCGCCGGAAGGCGGCGCCGTTTTCTGCCGAACAGTCTCGTTAAGATTTAGGGGACGACAAAAACGCGGTTGTCGTCGCCGCGCTGCACGTGCAGCACGGTCGAACGCAGAGACCCTTTCATGGCGCTCTGGAACTCTTCGAGGTTCTTGACCGGTTTACGGTTCACGGCGGTGATGACGTCGCCGGCCTCGAGCCCGAGGCGTTCCGCCGGGCTGCCCTGCGCGATGTCCGTGATCTGTACGCCGGCGTTGCCGCGCCCCGTGGCCGCGAAGCTGGCGCCTTCCAGGGCCTGGCGGTCCGGCAGCTTCGCCAGTTGCGCCTGCGCCGCCTTGCCGATCGCGACCTTAAAGTTGCGCTTCTGGCCCTCGCGCAGAACCGTGAGGTCGACCGAGGTGCCGACGGTCAGCATGCCGATGCGGTTGCGCAGGTCGGCCGAGCCGCGCAGCGGCTTGCCGTCCATTTCGATGGCGACGTCCCCGGCGCGCAAACCGGCCTGATCGGCGGGTGTGCCTTTCTCGACGCTTCCGATCAGCGCGCCTTCGGTGCGGTCGATGCCGAGGTTGGCGGCGACTTCAGGCGTGATGTCCGAGATCGCGACGCCGATGCGGCCGCGGCGGACCTCGCCGAATTCCTGAAGCTGGGCGATCACGCCCTTCACCATGGAGGTCGGAACCGCGAACCCGACGCCGACGTTGCCGCCGGCCGGTCCGAGGATGGCGGTGTTCACGCCGATGAGTTCGCCTTTCAGGTTGACCAGCGGCCCGCCGGAATTGCCCGGATTGATGGCTGCATCGGTCTGGATGAAATCTTCATACTCCTCGATGCCGCCGCCCGAACGCCCCAGCGCGGAAACGATGCCGGAGGTCACGGTCTTCTGGAGGCCGAAGGGGCTGCCGACGGCGAAGACGTAGTCGCCCACGCGCAGTTCATTGGAATCGCCGATGGGCAGGGCGTCGAGGCCTTTGGCGTCGACCTGCAGAAGCGCGATGTCCGTGCCTTCGTCGCTGCCCACGACCTTGGCGGTCAATTGGCGGCGGTCGTGCAAGGTGATCTGGATGTCCACCGCTTCGGCGATCACGTGATGGTTGGTCAGGATATAGCCCTTGCCGGAGTCGATGATGATACCCGAGCCGCCGGACATGCGTTCCCGCGGCGGCATCTGACCGCGCGGGAGGTTGAAGAAGCGGAACGGATCCATCTGCTGATCTTCGGCCATGTTGACCTTGGCCTTCACCTGCACGTTCACGACCGTCGGGATGACTTTCTCGACCAGCGGCGCCAGCGTCGGAATGCCGTCGCGCATGGGGACCATCTGTGCGGCGTGCGCGTGCGTGATGCCGACGGCGGCCGGCGCGGCGAACACCAGCGCCATCGCGGTAGCCATCGCGGGAAGGAAACGAGAGGAGACCGTTTTCATATTTCTTTTTACCCTTTCGTGGATGACACGCTTGAAGCGTCCGTTGTCCTTGAAGCGTCCATTGTCGAAGTGCGGCGTCGAACTGCGGCGATGCGCGATGACGATGGTGGCTTTGACGACGATTGCTTCCTGCGTTCCTCGATCGCGGCCGTTCAGGATGACACACGATGGATTGGTGGTGATGTTAGCGGACCCCTCGATCCGATCAATCGGGGTAACAGCTATTTAATCTCGTCTAACGAGCATTTAAGCCTTCATTTCATGGGGTTTTCGAGGGTTCGTCCTTCCGATTTCCAACGGGTTTAACGACGCGCCGACGCTGTGTTTTCACAGATGCGTTACGTTCTTCCCCTTGACACGGTTTGCTCCGAAATCAGACGCTTCCCCCGCATATCGCACAGCAGGGGGATCGGCTCATGAACGGCATTTCGCGCAAACAGTTTCTCGGCGGTGCGGCCGGCGCCGCGGCGCTCGCGGCGATGCCCGGCGGTCTCGGTGCGGCGCAAACCGCGCTTGTCACGCGCCCGATCCCCAAGAGCAAAGACAAGGAACAACTTCCCGTCATCGGATTGGGCACCGCGCAGGATTTCGGCGCTGGCGGCGACGCCGCGCTGTTGGAACAGAAAGCGCAAGTCATCAAGGAACTCGTCGCGAAGGGCGGCAAGATTCTCGATACGGCGGCAATGTACAGCCGGGGCGGCGCTGAATCCTTCAGCGGCGAAGTGATGGAGAAAAACAACCTCCGTAAGCAGATTTTCCTGGCCACGAAATTCGCCGAGCGCGGCAAGGATGCCGGCGTTCAGGCCGTCGGCGCCGCGTTCAAGCGCCTGCGCACCGACACGATCGATCTCATGTTCGTCCACAACATGGTGGATACCGATACGCACCTGCCGACCTTGAAGGCCGAGAAGGAGAAGGGACGTTTCCGCTATATCGGCGTGTCCTCCACCGGCGACGAACAGGACCGGCTCGCGACCTGGATGGACCAACTCGACTTCGTCGAGTTTGAGTATTCCGTCGACGCCCGCGAGGCCGAGAAGAAGCTCCTCCCGGCGGCGGCGGACAAAGGTGTGGCTGTACTTGTCGCGCTCCCGTTGGGGCGCAACCGTCTTCTGTCGAAGGTCCAGGGGCAGGCCTTGCCCGAGTGGGCGAAGCGGGAATTAGGCGCCACGAGTTTCGCGCAGTTGCTTCTCAAGTTCGTGGTGTCTCACCCGGCCGTCACGGCGGCCATCCCGGGAACGAACCGCCCGCAGCATATGATTGAGAACCTCGCGGCGGGACATGGTCCGTTGCCCGACGCCAAGCAGCGCGAGCGCATCGCCGCGATCTGGACGGCTTAACCTAGCGAACAAAATACCGCGTTTTCCGTTAATCCCCGTCGGCGTCCGCGCGGCGTGGAGTACGATGATCTCTAAACGGCCCGGCGTCGGGGAGAATCTTCTCCTCTCACCGCGCTTGGGGGCCGACAACGCGCGACGGGGGACGACATCGTTCGCCGTGTTGCAAAAGATGCGCATATTCCAACGGCGTATGAAAAGGATCACGTCTTGAAAATCACGTTTGGCCGCCGCGCATTTGGAACGTTCACGGCGCTCGCGCTCGTCGGCGCCTTGGCGGCCTGCGATAAGCCGCAAGGCGCGGCGGGGATTCTCAATGCCTCCTACGATCCGACCCGCGAACTCTATCAGGAGTACAACGCGGCCTTCGCCAAATATTGGAAAGACAAGACCGGCGCCGACGTGACGGTGCGGCAGTCTCACGCCGGATCTGGCGGTCAATCGCGCGCCGTGATCGACGGTTTGAAAGCCGACGTTGTTACCCTCGCGCTCGCCTACGATATCGACGCCATCGCCGAACGGTCGAAGCTGCTGCCGGCCGATTGGCAAGCGCGTCTTCCCAACAACAGCGCGCCCTACACCTCGACGATTGTTTTCCTGGTTCGTAAAGGCAATCCCAAGGTCATTCAGGATTGGCCCGACCTCGTGAAGCCTGACGTCGCGGTCATCACGCCCAACCCCAAGACCTCGGGCGGCGCGCGCTGGAATTATCTTGCGGCGTGGGGCTATGCCCTGAAAGCCAACGGCGGCGACACGGCCATGGCCGAGCGCTTCGTCACGCAACTTTACCGCAATGTGCCGGTGCTTGATTCTGGTGCGCGCGGTTCCACCATTACGTTCACCCAACGCGGGCTCGGCGATGTGTATCTGGCCTGGGAAAACGAAGCCTATCTCGCGCTGAAGGAGTTCGGCGACGACCAGTTCGAGATTGTCATGCCGTCGGTCAGCATCCTCGCCGAACCGCCGGTGGCGCTGGTCGATCAGGTCGCCGACCGGAACGGGACGCGGGAACTGGCCGAAGAATACCTGCGGTTTCTCTATACCCCCGAAGGCCAAGCCATCATTGCGAGGCACTACTACCGGCCGCGGGACGAAGCCGCGGCGGCGCAATCGCCCGTCAAGCTGCCGGCGATCGAAACTTTCACCATCGACGATGTGTTCGGCGGCTGGCGGAAAGCCCAGGCCGAGCACTTCAACGACGGCGGTGTCTTCGACCGCATCTATAAACCATAGTGTTACGCCCAGGGCCGCACTTGGCGGGAATCGGCGTGCGCGCATTGACGCGCGGGCACGTGAAACCGTAGCCTCAAAGAAAAGCTGCACTTATTGATGGGGACTTCGTGACGGCCTTCGTGGCGCGTGCACCGTTGTGGCGCAAACCGAGCGTCCTGCCCGGCTTCGGCCTCAGCATGGGCTTTACGCTCCTTTATCTCAGTTTCATCGTCTTGATCCCGCTTGCCGCCATGGTGATGCGCGCCGCTGGGCTCACCTGGGACGAATTCGTCGCGGTCACCACCGACCCCCGGGCGCTTGCGGCCTATCGCTTGAGTTTTGGGGCGGCCTTCATCGCGGCGGCCGTCAACATTGTGTTCGGCGTTCTGACCGCCTGGGTGCTGGTGCGTTACGACTTTCCCATGAAGCGGTTCGTCGACGGCCTGGTCGACCTTCCTTTTGCGCTGCCGACCGCGGTTGCCGGGATCGCGCTGACCGCCCTTTTCGCGTCCAACGGCTGGATCGGCCAGCACCTGGCGAAAGCCGGCATCCAGGTCGCCTTCACGCCCATCGGCGTTGTGATCGCGCTGGTGTTCATCGGCTTGCCGTTCGTGGTGCGCACCGTCCAACCGGTCCTGCAGGATATGGACAAGGAGGTTGAGGAGGCCGCGGCGGTTCTCGGCGCAACCCGTCTGCAGATCTTCCGGTTCGTCATCCTGCCGGCGCTGCTGCCGGCAGCGCTCACGGGGTTCGCCTTGGCTTTCGCGCGCGCCGTCGGCGAATACGGCTCGGTGATCTTCATCGCCGGAAACCTCCCCATGAAGTCCGAGATCGTGCCCTTGCTGATCATCATCAAGCTCGAGCAGTTCGACTACGCCGGCGCGGCCGCGATCGGCGTCGCGATGCTGTCGGCGGCGTTTGTTCTGCTCTTCTTGATAAACCTGCTCCAGCGCTGGAGCCGCAGCCGCATCGGAGAAATCTGACGCATGGCCGCCATGAACACGATCGCGCCTGTGACGGAAAGCCCGCGTGTGCGCGCGGGCCTGGTCGCGCTGTCGCTGGTCTATATCCTTTTCTTCCTGGTCTTGCCGGTCGTCGTCGTTTTCACCGAGGCGCTTGAGCGCGGGTTCGCCGGATATCTCACCGCGATCTCGCATCCCGACGCGCAGGCCGCCATCAAGCTCACGCTGTTGGTCGCCGCGATCGCCGTCCCGGCCAACGTCGTTTTCGGAATCGCGGCCTCATGGGCCATCGCGAAGTTCGACTTCTTCGGCAAGAGCTTCCTGATCACGCTGATCGATCTTCCGTTCTCCGTGTCCCCGGTGATCTCAGGCCTGATCTACGTGTTGCTGTTCGGCGGCCGCGGACTTTTGGGGCCTTGGCTCGACGACCACAACCTCCAGATTATCTATGCGGTGCCCGGCATCGTGCTTGCGACGATCTTCGTGACGTTCCCGTTTGTCGCGCGCGAACTCATTCCCTTGATGCAAGAGCAGGGGTCCGAGGAAGAAGAAGCGGCGCGCTCGCTGGGCGCCAGCGGATGGCAGACGTTTCGGCGCGTGACTCTCCCCAACATCAAGTGGGGCCTTCTCTACGGCGTCCTGCTCTGCAACGCCCGCGCCATGGGCGAATTCGGCGCGGTGTCTGTCGTCTCGGGGCATATCCGGGGTTTCACCAACACCATGCCGTTGCATGTGGAAATCCTCTACAACGAATACAATCTGCCGGCGGCTTTCGCGGTTGCCTCCTTGCTCGCGTTCCTGGCCCTTGTGACGCTCGTCGCCAAGGGCTTGCTTGAGTGGCGCTACGGCCACGAGCTTTCCTCCGTTCACCGCTAAGGCTCTTATGCTGATCGACGTCCGCAACGTTACCAAGCGCTTTGAAAGCTTCACGGCCATCCGTGATCTCAGCCTGCAGGTTCGCCCGGGTGAACTCGTGGCGTTGCTGGGGCCGTCGGGCTCGGGCAAGACAACGCTGCTGCGGATCATCGCCGGACTCGAGTTCGCCAATGAAGGGCAAATCCTGTTCGACGGCGACGACGCGGGCGGGCGTCGGGTCGGCGAGCGCCGCGTCGGGTTTGTCTTTCAGCATTACGCGCTGTTCCGACATATGTCGGTGTTCGAGAACGTGGCCTTCGGGTTGCGCGTGGCGCCGCCGGAGCGCCGCATGCCCAACACGGATATCAAGAACCGTGTGATGTCGCTCCTGTCGCTGGTTCAATTGGACCATTTGGCGGGCCGCTATCCGTCGCAACTCTCGGGCGGGCAACGCCAGCGCGTGGCGCTGGCGCGCGCGCTGGCCATCGAACCGCGCGTGCTTCTCCTCGACGAACCGTTCGGGGCGTTGGACGCGCAGGTGCGCAAAGAGCTGCGCCGGTGGTTGCGCCGTCTCCACGACGACATGGGGCTCACCAGCGTTTTCGTCACGCACGATCAGGAAGAAGCGCTCGAATTGGCGGATCGCGTTGTGGTGATGAACCAGGGCGCCATCGAACAGATCGGAACGCCTCAGGACGTCTATGACACCCCGGCGACACCCTTCGTGTATGAGTTTCTTGGGAACGTGAACAAGGTCCCGTGCACGATCCGGGACGGTGCGGTGAGTCTCTGGGGCGCGTCGGCGCGCGCGGAGGCCGCGCCCGGCGTGGCGCCGCCGTCCGGCGACGTCGAGGGCTTCGCCTACATTCGCCCGCACGACGTCGATCTGGTGACGCCGGAGACCGCCGGGGCGCAGGCGGCTGTTGTGACGCACATCGGCGCGGCCGGCCCCACGGTTCGCCTTGAACTTGAGGTTGCCGGCGTCGCTGCGCCGGTGGAAGTTCAGGTGGGCCGCCAACGCTTCCTGGAATTGGAGCTCAATACCGGCCGCCGGGTTGCAATCGTGGCGCGCGCCACACGTGTCTTCCCCGCCGCGGCTTTGCGTAAATAATTGCGTAAATCAGTGACAAGCCTATCTAAAGTCGTGAGACTGCGCGTTCGCTCCAGGGAAGGGTCGGTGATGCTCCTTAGATTTGTTTTGGCGGCCTGCTTCATGCTCGGGACTTTGACGCCCGCCGGCGCGCAGGACTCGACCGAGCCGCCGCCGCCCAAAGCCGCGCCGCGCACCAGCGTGATGTCCGAGGAACTCCCGCGCGCGGGCGCCATCGTCGTGTTCGGGGCGGACGATCCGCTCGGATTCGAGATCGCGAAAGCGCTTGCGGCGGCCAACAAACAGGTGATCGCGGCCGTGCCCGCCGGCGCCGATACTAAAGCCTTTGAAGCGCTGAAGATCGGCGTGGTGACCGTGGATCCGACGGCGCCCGACAGTCTGAAGGAGATGTTCGCGTCCGCGCCGCTCCGCGCCGTCGTCGCCGCCTACGACACCACCGGCGAACGGCCGGCGTTCGGCGTGGACGGCACGCGCGCCATCATCGACGCCACCAAGGCGACCGGGGTTCCGCGCTTCGTGCTTGTCAGCGCGACGGGGACCGGCGACAGCGCCGGCGTGCTTCCGTGGTACATCAGGTTTCTCAGGGGTGACGCCATCGCCGCGGCGGTCGTCGCCGAGGATCACCTGAAAACGGCCGGGATCGACTACACCATCGTCCGCGCGGGCTGGATCACGCCCGACGAAACCAGCCCAACGGCCGCGCTCAGCGACGCCGCGCCCGAATTTACATGGATCGCGCACGTCGACCTCGCGAAGCTTGTCGCCGCGACCGTCGATACCAGGGCGCTATCCGGCAAGACCGCAACCGCGGTCGATCCCGCACGGGCCAGCCTGTTTTCGGTTATCTTCTAGAAGGGGGGCCGCCAAACCTGCAGCGCGCGTGCGCGAAGCAGGATGGCGGGAGCGACGGGACTCGAACCCGCGACCTTCGGCGTGACAGGCCGACGTTCTAACCAACTGAACTACGCCCCCGCATGGGCGATGACGGTCGGGCAGTCGCACCGCCCGTCAAAGGAGGCGGGGTTTTAACAGGTGTTCCCCCCCTGTGCAAGCGCCGCCAAGTCCATGTTCGCACATAATTTTTCAGGAAGTTGCCCGCATCGCCCCGGGCGGAGCGGCCTCACGGGGCCCGCGTGTGCGCCCGCTTCGCGCATCGCGCATCGCGTGCGCGCGAAAAAGCGCCCGAAAATCCCGGATTTTTGTCTAGTCCAAATCAAAAAACCAACCGGAGCATTGTCTTAGGGGCCCTTTATTCGGTCTCGCAACCGCCCTATGATTGATTTTGACTAAAAACTATAACGCGGCCATGGCCCAAATTCACGCTCACGCTTCAGAGGCGACGGCGTCGTCCGTCTCATCGCTTTGGGAAAAGCGCGGCGCGCGCGCGTCCGCGGCCGACGCCCTGTCCGATGAATCCCGTCTGCTCATGCTGGCCGAAAGCGTCGGCCACATGGGGCATTGGCACTGGGATATCGTCACGGACAAGATGAGTTGGTCCGATCAGGTGTTCGCCATTCACGGCGTCGACCCGACAACGTTCCCGCTCACATTCTCGGCGGCGGTGGAGACGGTTCATGCGGACGACCGCGCGACTGTGATCGCCGCCTTTGAAGGCGCGCGGGCCAGGCGCGAAGCCTTCGAGATCGACTGCAGGATCAACCGCGCCGACGGTGTGCGCACGATCATCTGCAAGGGGCAGCCCGAATACGACGCCGGCGGCGCCGTCACCGGCCTGTTTGGCGTGCTCGCGGACGTCACGGACGCGTTCGCCGCAATTCGCGCGATCCACGACCAGAAGGAAATGCTGGGCCTCGCGGCCCATCTCGCGCATTTGGGTCATTGGATATGGTCCGAGGACGAAAGCCGTCTCGCGTTCTGTTCCGAGGAACTTGCGCGCATCCACGATTTGCCCGCGGCGGCGATGGCGCGCTTCGTGCATCCGCGCCAGTTCGGCGCGACGGCGCTTCCCGCCGACCGCGCACGCTACGAAGCGGCTGTCGACGACGCCATCGCGGCGCCGCGTCCCTATGAGATCGAATACCAGATCGAAAGCGCCGACGGTCTCGTCAAGGATATCCGTGAAGTCGGTCAACCGATCGTGGATGCGCAAGGCAAGCTGCAGCGCTTTATCGCGACCGTTCAGGACGTCAGCGAGACTAAGCGCGGTGAGAAGGACCTGGCGCGGGCGCAACAAGAGCTGACGCGGCGCACCGCCGAGTTGCAGGAATCGAACCGCCAGAAGGACAAACTGTTCTCCATCATCGCGCACGATCTGCGCAGCCCGTTCAACGCCGTGATGGGGTTCGCCGAAATGCTGGCGGCGAGCGCCAAGGATTTGCCGCGCGACCAGATCGCCGAATATGCCGGGATCGTGCGCAGCGCCGCCGGCGATGTTCAGAACCTGCTCGATAATCTGCTCACCTGGGCCTCCATCCAGATTCGCGACGGGGGTCTCAAGTTCCAGGCGCTTGACCTCAGCGAAGTCGCCGCGCGCAGCGCCGAGCCGCTTCTGCGCATGGCCGAGGAGAAAAAGGTCACCATCGCCAACATGATTTCGGACGTCCGCGTGATCGGCGACGGCGACCTGATCTGCATCGTGCTGCGTAATCTCGTGTCCAACGCCATCAAATTCTCGTCCCGTGGGGGCGCGATCTTGCTCACCGCCACCGCCAGCGAAGCGGGCGTGGTCAAGATCACCGTGCGCGACGACGGCGTGGGGATGTCTCCGGCGGCGCAGGCGGACCTTTTCGCCTTGAAGTGCGCGACGTCGGAAGCGGGCACGCTCGGCGAGAAGGGCACGGGGCTCGGGCTCTATCTCTGCCGCGACATCGTCGCGCGTCATGGCGGCGAGATCGCTGTGGATTCGGCGGCCGGCTGCGGCACGGCGATTCACTTCATGCTGCCCGCGGCGCGGTGACGGGATTCGTTACAGAGCTTTAAACCGCCGGTCTTTAACCTAGCAGTGCCCGCCCGCACCGTTTATGAAAGCCCCTGGCTTTACGACGCGTCCCGGGGGGGCTTTCTTCAGGTTGTCCGACGAATCGCAAAAACCGGTCCTTCACTGGCCGGCCCTTCACTGGGATGATTCCGGCGTCTCCGCGGGGCGCTGGTGGATGTCCCGAGCCCGGGAAAGCAGCACCGGAAATCCGCGGGACGTCTTCGTGGCCGAAGACGATATGACCGATGCGCTCATCGGCCTGATGCGCGTCCCGCCTCAAAGCCACTACACCGTGCTCGCGGCCCGTTTCCTCGACAAGTTCGAATCCCGCGCGGCCGCCGCGCACGCCCTCAAACAGGATGTCGCGGTCGCATTGATGGGCGGCGCTCCGGCGCTGCCCGTGGCCGACGCGCTGCGTCGCTGGCGGTTCGTCCGGACGATGACCATCGCGCGGAAAAACTTCCCGTTCCTTCTGCTCGGCCTCGCGGGCGGCGCCGCCTTGGGGCTCGCCGTGGCGATGTTCGCGGTCTGGACGGGGTTTGTCGGCTGGCCGTTTGTCGTCGGCGGGATCGTCATGGGCGGCGCGGCCGGTTATCTCATGAAGACGATCGTCGAAGCCTTCCGCGCGCAAGCGGTGGCGGGGCCCTGGGGACGTTTCGCCATCATCATGCTGGGCGTGATCTTCGGCGCGGGCGCGACGGCCGCCGGGACGCTCTTGAACTTCTGGCACTAGTCCGGCGTCACCGCCCCGGATCGTAGTTCAGGTTCGAGGCCAGCCACCGTTCCATGATGGCCATCTCAACGCCCTTGCGCCGGGCGTAGTCTTCCACTTGGTCGCGTTCGACCTTGCCGACGCCGAAGTAAGCGGCTTCGGGGTGGGCGAAGTAGAACCCGCTGACCGACGCGGCCGGCCACATGGCGAAGCTGTCGGTCAACTGCACACCCGCGTTCTTCTCGGCGTCGAGCAGTTTCCATAGCAGCGCTTTCTCGGTGTGGTCGGGGCAGGCGGGGTACCCCGGCGCCGGCCGGATGCCGCGATATTCTTCGTCGATCAACTGTTCGTTGGTCAGGCTCTCGGCCGGATCGTAGCCCCAGAACTCGCGGCGTACGCGCTGATGCATACGCTCGGCGAAGGCTTCCGCCAGACGGTCCGCCAGCGCCTTGAACAGGATCGAATTGTAGTCGTCCTGCTGGCTTTCAAATTCGCGCACCTTGTCGTCGGTGCCGATTCCCGCGGTCACCGCGAAGCCGCCGATGTAGTCGGAAACGCCCGTGTCCTTCGGCGCGATGAAATCGGCCAGCGCCATGTTGGCGCGGTCGCTGTTCGCGCCCTCGCGCAGCATCTGCTGACGCAGGGTATGCAGCGTGGTCAGCACCGTGGCGCGGGTGTCGTCCGTATAGAGTTCGATGTCGTCGCCCACCGCGTTCGCCGGCCAGAAGCCGATGACGGCGCGCGCCGTCAGCCACTTCTCGCCCACCAGGCGCTGCAGCATGGCTTGGGCGTCGTTGTAGAGGCCGCGTGCCGCCTTGCCGACGGTCGCGTCCTCCAGGATGTTCGGGTACTTGCCCGCCAGCTCCCAGGTCTGGAAGAAGGGCGTCCAGTCGATGGTGCGCGTCAGTTCGGCGAGGTCGTAGTCGTCGAATGTCTTGAGCCCCAGGAACTTCGGCGGCTCGGGACGCGCGGCGTCCCAGGCGATCTTCACCTTGTTCGCGCGCGCGCCGGCAAGTGTTTGACGCTTCTTGTTCTGTTGTTGACGCGCATGGGCGTCGCGCATCTTTTCGTAGTCGGCCTTGACCCCGGCCGAGAAGGTGTCGCGCTGTTGGGCGGACATGAGGCTGCCCGCGACGCCCACGGCGCGCGAGGCGTCCGGCACGTACACCACGGCGTTCTTGTATCCCGGCGCGATCTTCACCGCCGTATGCACCTTGGACGTCGTCGCCCCGCCGATCAGCAGTGGAACGGAAAAGCCTTCCCGGTCCATTTCCCGCGAGACATACGCCATTTCATCCAGGCTCGGCGTGATCAGGCCGGACAGGCCGATGATGTCGGCCTTCACTTCGCGCGCGGTCTGCAGGATCTTCGCCGCCGGCACCATGACGCCCAGGTCCACGACCTCGTAGTTGTTGCACTGGAGCACGACGCCGACGATGTTCTTGCCGATGTCGTGCACGTCGCCCTTCACGGTGGCGAGCAGGATTTTGCCGTTGCTCTGGCGCTCCTCGACGATTCCGGCCGCGGCCTTTTTGGCCTTCTCCGCCTCGATGTGCGGGATCAGGTAGGCCACGGCCTTTTTCATCACGCGCGCGCTTTTCACCACCTGCGGCAGGAACATCTTGCCCGCGCCGAACAGGTCGCCCACCACGTTCATGCCGTCCATCAACGGCCCTTCGATCACGTCCAGCGGACGGCCGCCGCGCGCCTCGGCGGCGGCGCGCGCTTCTTCCGTGTCGGCGTCGATGAAATCGGTGATCCCGTTCACCAGCGCGTGCGTCAGACGCTTGTTGACGTCGGCCTCGCGCCAAGTGAGGTCGGCCGCGCGCTGAACGCCGCCGCCCGTCTTATACTTCTCGGCGACTTCCAACAGGCGGTCGGTCGCGTCCGCGCGCCGGTTCAAGATCACGTCTTCGACGCGCTCCTTCAACTCGGCCGGGATGTCCTCATACACCGCGAGCTGTCCGGCGTTCACGATGCCCATGTCCATGCCGGCCTTGATGGCGTGATACAGGAATACGGAATGAATCGCTTCGCGCACCGGCTCGTTGCCGCGGAAGGAGAACGACACGTTGGACACGCCGCCCGACACGTGACAGTGCGGCAGGGTCTGTTTGATGCGCCGCGTTGCTTCGATGAAGTCGACGGCGTAGTTGTTGTGTTCTTCGATCCCGGTCGCGACCGCGAAGATGTTGGGATCGAAAATAATGTCTTCCGCCGGGAAGCCGATTTTTTCGGTCAGCACCTTGTACGAGCGCGTGCAAATCTCGACTTTGCGTTCCTGCGTATCGGCCTGGCCTGTTTCGTCGAACGCCATCACCACCACGGCCGCGCCGTAGCGTCGCACTTTGCGCGCCTGCGCGATGAAGGCGTCCTCGCCTTCCTTCAGGCTGATGGAGTTGACGATCGGCTTGCCCTGCACGCACTTCAGCCCGGCTTCGATCACCGACCATTTAGAGCTGTCGATCATGATCGGAACGCGGCTGATGTCGGGTTCCGCCGCGATGAGGTTCAGGAACTTCACCATCGCGGCTTCGGAATCCAACATGGCTTCATCCATGTTGATGTCGATGATCTGCGCGCCGTTCTCGACCTGCTGGCGCGCGACGTCCAGCGCGGCCTCGAAGTCGCCCGCGAGGATCAGTTTCTTGAATTTGGCCGAACCGGTGACGTTCGTGCGCTCGCCGATATTGATGAACGTCGCCGTGGCGGTGGCGCCGTCGTTCGCAACGCCGCTCATGAGGCGATCTTGAACGGTTCGAGGCCGGATAGGCGCATCGCGGGCGTGACCTCGGGCGGCGTGCGCGGGCGCACGTCCGCGACCGCCTTGGCGATGGCCGCGATGTGATCGGGCGTCGTGCCGCAGCAGCCGCCGACAATGTTCACCAGGCCGTCCTTGGCCCAGGCGCTCAAGTGCTCGGCGGTGGTGTGCGGGTGTTCATCGTACTCGCCGAAGGCGTTTGGAAGTCCTGCGTTGGGATAGGCGCAGACATAGGTGTCGGCGACGCGGGAGATCTCGGCCACATAAGGGCGCAAAAGGTCCGCGCCCAGCGCGCAGTTAAAACCGATGGTCAACGGATGCGCGTGTCGCAGCGAATTCCAGAACGCTTCGGCCGTCTGGCCGGACAGCAGGCGCCCGGACTGGTCGGTGATGGTGCCGGAGATCATGACCGGCAGGCGTGCGCCGCGTTCCTCGAACAATTCGTCGATGGCGAACAAGGCGGCCTTGGCGTTCAGGGTATCGATGATCGTTTCCACCAGGAGCAGGTCGGCGCCGCCGTCCATCAGGCCGCGCGCCTGCTCGCCGAAGGCTTCTTTCAGTTGGTCGAATGTGATGGCCCGGAAACCGGGATCGTTCACGTCCGGCGAGATCGAGGCGGTGCGGTTGGTCGGCCCCAACGCGCCGGCGACGAACCGCGGCTTGTCGGGCGTCTTGGCCGTCGCGGCGTCGGCGGCCTCGCGCGCCAGTCGCGCGCCTTCCTTGTTCAGTTCGTACGCCAAGGCTTCCATGCCGTAGTCCGCCTGGGCGATGGTCGTCGACGAGAAGGTATTGGTCTCGACGATGTCGGCGCCCGCATCCAGGTATTCGGCGTGAATCTCGCGCACGATGTCGGGTTGGGTCAGGTTCAGGAGATCGTTGTTGCCTTTGACCTCGCGGTCGTAGGCCGCGAAACGTTTGCCGCGGTAGGCCGCCTCGTCCAGCTTCCGGCGTTGGATCATCGTCCCCATTGCGCCGTCCAGAACCAGGATGCGGGAACGCAGCGCCGTTGTCAGCGCATCCAGCCGATCGCGCGGGGGAGGCATGGGCAAATCCTTGAACTTCATCCGCCAAGGCCTGCCGGACCCCATGCCCGGCGGTGTCTTGAAGACGAACGTCTTGATTACTTAATGAAAAGGGCACCCCAAAGCGACGGCCTTTTTCGCGCGTGCCGGTCCGGGCGCGACTCGGTATCGGCTGCGGGATGAAAAAACCGCTTTTCAGGCCGTCAAACGCCTTGACACAGCCGGATTGGTTTCGACTGGGGCCCGCTTTTATTTGTAAAAATGTTATATTTCAATGCGTTGTGGGGGCGTGTCGGGTCGCTTTTGCCTTGAGTCTCCTTGCTTTTTCCATCCAAACGGCGTAAGAATCGCCCTACGCCGAAGTGCGTGAACCTCTATTCGTCGGCCAGAAAGGCGATGAATGACTGAAGTGGTCACATCCTTTGCTGCATCTCAGCAGCTCAACCTGTCAGCCCAAGGGCGACAGGGTTTTGGCGTTTCTGGGCATACTACTCAACTTTCGACGCCGACCGCCGAGTCAAACGCGCTCCACAGCGCGCTCGCCGCGGTCGATAAGGTTGAAAGCAAGCCGTTCACGGCCGATCTCCCCGCGCGCGATCCCGCGGCGGGGCAGGGCGGAACGGGACCGTCGCGCCCGCGTGTCGAACTTAAGCGCTTCGATGTCGGCCTTTCGCCGTCCGAAGTGGTTGGGACCGAGGATGTCCTCCAGCGGTTCGACGCCAACGGTGACGGCCGGGTGGATATGCTGGAATCCTCGAAGGCCGCCCTTGTACGCCAGAACGTTTTCACCTTCTCCGGCCTGGCGGCGGCGCCTATTCGCTCGACGCAAGACGATGTCCCGGCCGATCTGACCGACGACCAAGCCCTGACGCTCGCGCGCGAAACCGGCGCGGCGATCGCGGCCTTGCCCGCGCGCGATGATGCGGGCCTCCCGCGCAAGTTCTCGAATTCGCTCATTCAGGATCCGGCCGCGAAGAAGTTCTTTGCGGACGCCGCCGCGGCGGAAGGCGTGCCGTCGGGCGTGGCGGACGCGCCGAAGAAGTATTACGGCCAGGGCGCCGAAGTGGTGGCGGGTCAACATGCGGGCAACGCCGCGCAACCGCCGGTCAAATATGCCGACCGCGCGCAGACGACCGTGACCGAGGACGGCACCGGCGAAGCCAAGTATTACGACCGCGTCGCCCAAACCGAGGCGAGCGAGAACGGCGGAGACGCCGCCGCGGACCGCGAGAAATATTCGGAAAAGGCCCAGGAGATCGCCGCGGCCTATGCGGTGGTCCAGGGCGAGAAGCCGGCGGAAGCGCCGGTTGTGGCTGTCGTCACGGCCTAGATCGTTTCAGCGGGGTGCTGGAAAGCCCGGTGCGTGCGCCGGGCTTTTTCTTTTCCCCCGCTTTTTCTTTTCCCCCGCTTTTTCTTTTCCCCCGCTTTTTCTTTTCCTAGCTGATTTCGCGCGTAACGTTACACCTGGGCGCGCACGCGCCGCGATAAATCGTGCGAGTATCGCCGCATCCTTTCTTGTCCCTTTGTGAGCAAAGAATGATCTATCTCGAGATTGGCGTCGTCGTTGCGTTGACGGTGCTCAACGGGCTGCTGGCGATGTCGGAGCTTGCGATCGTATCGTCGCGCCGCGCGCGTCTTGATGCCTTGGCCGCGCACGGCGTGCGCGGCGCGCGCACGGCGCTCCGCTTGATCGACGATCCGGCCCGCTTTTTGTCCACAGTCCAGATCGGAATCACCCTGGTCGGCATCTTCGCCGGCGCCTACGGCGGCGCCACGCTCGCCGACAAGCTCGCGGTGTGGCTCAATGAGTTCGCGTTCATCGCGCCGCGCGGCGACGATGTCGCCATTACCGTGGTTGTCATCGCCATCACCTACATGTCCCTGATCGTCGGCGAACTCGTCCCGAAGCGGATCGCCATGAACAACCCGGAAGTGATCGCGACATGGGTCGCGCGCCCGATGGACCGTCTGTCGCGCATCGCCGCGCCCGCCGTGTGGATCTTGCGCAAATCGACCGAGGGGATTTTGCGCGTGCTGGGCTTGAACACGTCGAAGGCCGAGCCCGTCAGCGAAGAGGAAGTCAAATCCCTCATCGCCGAAGGCACGCTGGCCGGCACGTTCGAGCTTCAGGAAAAGGAAATGATCGACAGTGTCTTGCGCCTCGGCGACCGCACGGTCCGGGCCGCGATGACGCCGCGCAAGGATATTCATTGGCTCGATGTGAACGATCCGCCGGAAACGATCAAACGCGAGCTCCTGGAGGCTGCGTTCTCCCGGATTTTGGTGTGCGAGGGCGCGGTCGATACCGTCATCGGCGTCGTCACCACGAAGGACGTTCTTTCCGCCGTTCTCAGTGGCCAATCGCTGGACCTGCGCGCCCTCATGAGGCGACCCGTTGCGGTGCTGGACACGATGCCGCTGCTCAAGCTCATCGAGTTCTTTCGTGTGAACAAAGTCCATATGGCGGTCGTCGTCGATGAACACGGCGTGACCGAAGGCGTCGTCTCCACGACCGATGTGCTGGAATCGATCGCGGGCCAGCTCCCGCACGACGGCGAGGATATGGCCCCGGAAATCGTCCAGCGGACGGACGGTTCCTGGCTTGTGGACGGGGCGATGCTTGTGGACGAATTCGCCGATCGGATCCGCGTGCCGCGCTTCGATACGGGCGGCGAATACACCACGGTCGCGGGCCTCGTGCTCTACCGGATGAAGCATATCCCCAAGGCTGGGGAATCCTTCACCTACAACGGCCTCGTCATCGAGGTGGTGGACATGGACGGCGCGCGCATCGACAAACTGCTGGTGCGGCGGAGTACCTAGACCGGGCGCTGAAAACCGGCTGCGCGCCCTACTCAAGGCCCGCATTCCGTCCTATATCAGGGGCCCGCCACCGGACCCGGATCACCGCTTGCGCCACCTCTCCACATCGCCCGAGGAACCCTCCCGTCAACGCAGCGACTGGGCCGTGATACGGTCGCTCCTTCCGTTCCTGTGGCCGTCGCGCGGCACACCGAACGCGCTCGATATCAAAGGTCGCGTTGTCATCGCGCTGATTTTCATCGTGCTGGCGAAACTCGCGACCGTGCTCGCCCCCATCTATCTCCAGCGCGCCGTCGACGCGCTCGCGCCCGCCGATCTTTCGGCCGAGATCACTATTCCGCTCGCGCTCATCCTCGCCTATGGCGCGGCGCGCTTCCTGGGTCTTGCCTTCGCGCAGCTTCGCGACGCCGTCTTCGCCAAGGTCGGCGTGCGGGCCGTCCGGCGGTCTTCGGCGGTTGTGATCGAGCACTTGCACCGTCTGTCGTTGCGCTTCCATCTCGACCGCCGCACCGGGGGGCTGTCCCGCACCATTGAACGCGGCCGTAACGCGATCGAAAGTTTGCTCTCAATCTCCCTCTTCAACGTCTTTCCGACGCTCCTTGAAGTGGTGTTGGTCTTCACCATCCTGTGGAAAGCGTTCAACGTGTGGTTCGGTATCGTCGCGCTGGCCTGTGTGATCGTCTATGTGGTCTTCACCGGCTTCACGACCGAATGGCGCCTCAAATACCGGCGCGAGAGCAACGCGCTCGACAATAAAGCCAACACCCGCGCCATCGACAGCCTGCTCAACTACGAGACGGTGAAATCCTTCGGCAACGAGAAGCTGGAGGTCGAGGAATACGATCGTGTCATGGGCGACTATGAACGGGCCGCCGTACGCACCCAGTCGTCGCTTGCGCTGATGAACGTCGGTCAGGCGTTCATCATCTCCATCGGACTCGCGGTGTTGATGTATATGGCCGCCGAAGGTCGGGCCGCCGGGACGATGACGGTCGGCGACTTCACCCTGGTCAATCTCTACATGATCCAGTTGTCGCAGCCGCTCAACTTCTTCGGCTTTGTTTACCGCAACATCAAACAGTCGCTCGTGGATCTCGAGAAGATGTTCGACCTCATGGAGGTCGAGCCCGAGATCAAGGACAAGGCCGGTGCGCCCGCGCTCCAGGTGTCGGGCGGCGAGGTCCGTTTTGAACGCGTGACCTTCGCCTACGATCCGCGCCGCCCGATCCTGAAGGACGTTTCGTTCACGGTCCCTTCCGGGAAGATGGTCGCTATCGTCGGCACCACCGGGTCGGGCAAGTCCACTGTCGCCCGGCTCCTGTTCCGCTACTACGACGTCGGCGGCGGCGCGATCTTGATCGACGGCCAGGACATCCGCGAGGTCCGGCAGGCAAGCGTGCGCGCCGCGCTCGGCGTCGTGCCCCAGGACACCGTGCTGTTCAACAACACCATCCGCTACAATCTCGCCTACGCGAGGCCGGGCGCTTCGGACGATGATGTCGCCCGCGCGGCTGAACTCGCGCATATCCATCGCTTCATCGCCGCCCTTCCGGACGGCTACCAGACGCTGGTGGGCGAACGTGGGCTCAAGCTCTCCGGCGGCGAAAAGCAGCGCGTCGCCATTGCGCGCGTCATCCTCAAGAATGCGCCGATTCTGATCTTCGACGAAGCGACCTCCGCGCTCGATACCCATACCGAGAAGGAGATTCAGGCCAACCTGCGCGAGGTCAGCACAGGCCGCACGACCCTTGTCATCGCGCACCGTCTCTCGACAATCGTCGACGCCGATCAGATATTGGTGCTTGAGGATGGCGTGATTGTCGAGCGTGGCAATCATGCCGAGCTTCTGGCGTTGAACGGCGCCTACGCAGCCGCCTGGACCAAGCAGCAGAAGTCCACGGAAGAGGGCGGCTCTACGGCGCGGCTTCCGAGATAATCACCAGGGGGCGCGCGCCCGGCGGCAACGTGGTCTCGCACAACGCGGCGAACCCCGCCACGCCCGACGGTGTGCTCGCGATCCGGTAGTCGGCCTTCAATCGCGCGGCGGCTGCGGTTGCGGCGGTATCGCTGACGCGCGCGTAGCTCACGCGGGCTTGCTCCAGCACCGTGAAAGCTAAATGCGAGGGCTCCTTGCAATCAAGGCGCCCCATGTTCGACACCGGTCCTTCGACGATAATGGGTTTTCCGGCCTTGCTGCTCTCCGCAAGGCATGGGGCCGCGTCCGGCTCCACCACGATGATCTCCGGCTGTACGGCCCACGTCGCACGGATCATATGCGCGACGGCGCCCGCCAAACCGCCCACGCCTGCTTGCAGGAACGCATGCGTCGGCCAAGCGGCATCCGCCGCGAAGGCCTGGCGCAGTTCTTCCGGGATGACGGTGTAGCCTTCCATGACCAAGGCCGGTGGGCGCGCCATGTCGGCGCCGCAGGTGTCCGAAAGTAAGATCGCGCCGCTGTGCCACGCATCATCCTCGGCGGCGGTCAGGCTCTCCTCGTACGTCGCACCCGAGCGCACGACGTCGGCGCCTTGCGCGCGCAGGCGCACCGCGAAGGTCTCCGAGACCGCACGCGAAAGATGGATGCGAGCTTTCGCGCCGAAAACACGCGCGCCCGCGGCCACCGCCATGCCGTGGTTGCCGGCGCTCGCGCACACGAAGGTCATCGTCGCTGCGAAGGCGCGCACCTTGACGTCGCCGAAGTCCTGCGGTTGAAGCGTCTTTCCGTAAGCGTCCTCGATCAGCCGTGCGACGGCATAGGGACCGCCAAGCGCCTTGAAGGCGCCCAATCCCATGCGGTTGGTTTCATCCTTGATGAGCAGCGTGTGTGCGCCGAACGCAACCCGTTGCAGCGGCGTCGGTTTGTAGGCGGGGCAAGCGCGCAGCAGCGCGAGGACATGTGCGGTGTCGGGTGTGAAGGGCGTCATGGCCAAACTTTCAGATCACAGGCTTTCAGAGCAGGGATGTTCAGCATAACCTATGTCCGTTTCCTTCATCTGCGAAGCGCGAGAAACCTTCCCATGCTCGGTCACATCTCCTTCGGCGTGCGCGATCTTGCGCGCAGCCTGGTCTTCTACGACGCCGCCATGGGCGCGCTCGGTTACGCGCGGGTATTCACCGGCGAGAAGACGATCGGGTACGGCTTGGCCGGGGCGGAGAACGACCGCTTGGTGCTCGCGCAACACGACGAGGCGCAACCGCCGGGCAGGGGCTTCCACCTCGCCTTCGCCGCGCCGACGGCCGAGGCGGTCGACCGCTTTCATGCCGCGGCCCTCGCGCATGGCGGTGTCGATAACGGCGCGCCAGGTTTGCGTTCGCAGTACGGCCCCAACTACTACGCCGCTTTTGTCATCGACCCGGATGGTTACAGGCTCGAGGCCAAATACCCACCGCCACCCGAGGGTTAGTTACATTCTCCCACTGCGTGTCCTTCGCGCCACACAATAAGTCTTTGTTTTTATTGAATTAGCCGCTGAACCCGCACAGAGGCGAGGGGGCATCCCTATCTTGAATATGCGAATGAGTTGCACTAACACCCAGTGCAGCCGTGTCGCCCATTCAAGGAAAACCAAAAATGCACGCCCGTCTGATCGCGCTTCTGGCCGCCTCCACGGCTCTCGCGCCGCTCTCGGCCTTTGCCCAAGTCGCCGACACCACCGGCCTGTCGGAAATCGTCGTCACCGCCACCCGCTCGAAGCTGCCGCCGAGCGCGCTTCCGCTGACGGTCGACGTCATCGACAGCCGCGCGCTGGCCGAACAGGTCGCCATCAGCGGCTCGGTGATCGACGCCGTGTCGTCGATGGTGCCCTCGTTCTCGCCCACCCGCCAGAAACTCTCCGGCTCCGGTGAATCGCTGCGCGGCCGTTCGCCGCTCTATGCGATCAACGGCATCCCGCAATCCACGCCCCTGCGCGACGGATCGCGCGACGGCTTCACCATCGACGCCTTCTTCGTCGATCGCGTTGAACTCATCTACGGCTCCAACGCCCTGCAAGGCATCGGCGGTACGGGCGGCATCGTCAACCAGGTCACCGTCGGCGCGCCCGACGTGGACGGCGTATCCGGCCGTTTCCTGCTGCAAGGCACGGCGGCGCATGATTTCGGCGACGCCATCGGTGCGAAAACCGCCGGACTGGTCAGCTGGCGCGAGGGCAACACCGACGCCACGGTCGGCGCGGCTTATGAATCGCGCGGGGCGTTCTATGACGGCGCGGGCCGTCGCGTTGGGATCAACCTCACCCAGGGCGAGTTAATGGATTCCAAAAGCTGGTCGATCTTCGGCCGCTTCGGGTATCAGGTCGACGAGAGCGCCCGCCTCGACCTCATCGCCAATCGCTTTGAGCTGAAGGGCGATGGAGATTTCCTCGCCGTCGCGGGCAATCGCGTCACCGGTATCCCCACCAGCGCCGTGCGCGGCGCGCCTCCGGGAAAGCCGGCCGCCAACCGCAATGAAAGCCTCGCGCTGTCCTTCATCGATGAGGACGTGTCCGGCGGCAATTTCATCAGCCAGGTGTTCTTCAACCGCACGCACGATACCTTCGGCGGCGAGATCTACCCCATCGCCACGTTCCAGGACGCAAGCATTGCGCCCCTGAACACCCTCTTCGACCAGTCCGAGAACCGCTCGCGCAAAGTGGGCGGCAAGGTCAGCTACGAGCGCGAGATCCCCGGGTTCGAGGCGCTGACCGCGTCCGTCGGGCTCGACGTTATTTACGACAAGACCGAGCAGGCCCTCATCGCCACAGACCGCGTGTGGGTGCCGCCCACGGACTTCCGCAGCTTCGCGCCGTTCGGGCAGGTGAACCTCGCGTTGTTCGAGGAAAAAGTCCGCCTGGCGGGCGGTGTGCGTCAGGAAAACGTGCGTATCAAGATCGACGACTACACGACGCTCGCGTCCTACGGCTCGCGCTTCGTGTCCGGCGGCGCACCGAAGTTCAGCGACGAACTGTTCAATGCCGGGATCATTGTCGAGCCGGTCAAAGGCGTGCGTGCCTACGGCAGCTACGCGGAGGGCTACACCGTGCCTGACGTCGGCCGCATCACGCGCGCCGTGTCGACGGCCGGCGTTGATATCGACAACTTCCTCGATATCAGCCCGATCATCTCCAACAACAAGGAGATCGGCATCGAAGGCAAATACGGCGACATCGAAGCGACCGCCACCTACTTCTGGTCCACCAGCACGAAAGGCCAGCTTCTGGTGCTCGTGAACGGCATCTATGAAGTGCAGCGCCAGCGCGTCGAGATCGACGGTCTCGAGCTCAACGCCAATTGGCATACGCCCATCGACGGCCTCGTTGCGACGGCCGGTTACGCCCATCTCAACGGCAAGACCGACAGCAACGGCGACGGCACGGTCGATATCGACCTCGACGGCGCGAATATCTCGCCCGACCGCGTCAACCTCGCGCTTTCCTACAGCGCGGGCCCGTTCTCCGCGCGCGTGCAAAATCAGTTCTTCATCAAGCGCGACTTCTTCGGCGCCGATCCGCGCAACAGTTTTGAAGGTTACAGCTTGATGGATATCTCGGCCCGTTATCAGCTTGAGATCGGCGCGGTGTCCCTCAGCGTCCAGAACCTGTTCGACAAAGCCTATATCGACTATAGCAGCGACACGGGACGCCCCACCGACAACTTCGCCTATTTCGCGGGCCGCGGCCGCACCGTGACCCTCGGCTGGGAATACCGCTTCTAGCTTTAGGGGACGTCGCATCCGATGAGAGCCATTGATCTCCTTCACCGTTGGACCGGTGGCCTCGTCGGCGTGATGTTGGCCCTCTTCGGCCTCACGGGCACGATCCTTGTCTATAAAGACTATTGGATCGCCGCGCCGCACGCCCGCGACGCCCAGATTCAAGAGATTGGCGCCGTCGCGGCGGCGATCACGCGAATCACCACCGAAACCGATACGCCCGTCCGCTCCATCCTTCTCGCGAAACGGACATTCGGCCTGCACCTTGTCCGCTACGCGGGCGAGGAGGGGGCTTATGCCGATCAGGCGGGAAACATCGTCGCGCGCTGGGACAGCAAGTGGGACCGCGTCGAACTGTGGATGTTCGATCTGCACCACTATCTGTTCTTCGGCGAGGTGGGCGAGATCGCCGGCGGCATTCTCAGCCTCATCGGCCTCGGCTTCATCGTGACCGGGGCGATCCTATGGTGGTCGCGGCGCAAGTTTTTCAGTTGGCGTCAGTGGCCGAAACGCATGAGCCGGCCGGCCATCATGCATAATCACCGCGACATCGGCCTGGTCTGGTCGCCGATGCTGGCGATTTCATTGTTCACCGCGATGATGCTGACGGTACCCGTCCTTCCCGACGCGATCCTCGCGCCGTGGAACAAGGGCGCCACCATCGGCACGGCGCTCGCGCCGCCCGCGCTCAAGGGCGGCGTCGCGAGCGGACCAATCGATTGGACCGCTCTGCTTGGCGCGGCGCGGACGCGGTTTCCGGATACGGAGTTCCGCATCGTCGGGCTGCCCGCCAAGCCGGGTGACTTGATTTCGCTGCGCACACGCCAACCGGCGGAATGGCTGCCCAACGGGCGTTCGACCTTCTGGTTCGATCCCGCCGACGGCCGTGTCCTCGAATCGCGCGACGCCTTCGCATTGCCCGCGGGCATGCGATTCTTCAACACGACCTATCCGCTGCACGCCGCCACCGTCGGCGGTCACGTCTTCAAGCTGCTGACCGCGCTGATGGGACTCGTCTTGACGATGCTCGGCACGCTCGCCGTATGGACCTTCTGGTTTAAGCGCGGCAAGCCGCTTTGATCGCCCCGCGCGTGAAGCGCGCCTTGCGCTAATATCCCAGCGCGCACCCGTCCTTGCGCGGGTCCGAGCCGCCGATCCATGTTGCGCCGTCGCGCATCACGCCTTGCCCGCCGCCGATGGGTTCCGGCGCGGCAACGACCTTGTGACCCATGTCCGCCAGGGCCTTGCCCGCGTCGGCCGGTACGCCTTGTTCCAACGCGTATTCTCCATTGAACAGGAAACCGCGCGGGCAATCGATCGCTTCCTGGATGTCCATGCCGTAGTCGACCACGTTGGTCAGCACATGCGCCTGACCGACGGCTTGATAGTCGCCGCCCATGACGCCGAAGGCCAGCCATGGCGCACCGTCCTTGCGTGCCATCGCCGGGATGATGGTGTGGAAGGGCCGCTTACCGCCCGCGACGACATTGGGATGCGTGGGGTCGAGCACGAAACCGAAGCCGCGATTATGGAACAGCACGCCGGTCTGGTCGGACGCGAGGCCGGAGCCGAAACTGTGATAGATCGAGTTGATGAACGACACCATCGTTCCCTCCCTGTCCGCGACGGCAAGGTAGGTGGTGTCGCCTGCGCGTAAGGTGGGGCGTTCCGCGCCCGCGCGAGTCACATCGATCCGCGCCGCGAGGTCCTTCGCGAACCCTTTATCCGTGAAGTATGAGGTGTCGACGGGCGTTCCGTCCGGATCGGAGATGGCGCGGTCGCGCTCGTGATAGGCAAGGCGGGTTGCCTCGGCCTCGATATGAAACCGCGCGGCGCTGAGCGCGCCCAACCCCTTCAAGTCGAACGTCTCAAGGATGTTCAACATCAGAAGCGCGGCAATGCCCTGGCCGTTCGGCGGTATCTCGAAAACCTCGATACCGCGATACGTGCTCCGCGCGGGCGTCACCCAGTTCCCGCGGTGCTTCGCGAAATCCGCTTGTGTATGTGTTCCGCCAAGCGCCCGCAGGCTGTCCGCCATGTCGGCCGCGGCCCAGCCTTCGTAGAAACCCGAACGGCCAAGCCGCGCGATATCCTCAAGAACGCGCCCCAATGCGCGATTGTGAAATATCTGTCCCGCGACGGGCGCGCCGCCGTCCGGCAGGAAGTGTTTGGCGGCGTGGGCGTTCTTCGCCAGCTTCGCGCGCCCTGTGGTCCAGTCGTAACCGACGCGTTGTGTCACCGTGAAGCCGTCCATGGCGTACGCGATCGCGGGCGCGAGCACGGTGGCGCGGTCTAGTTTTCCGTGACGCTCCAACAGCGACAGCCAGCAATCGACGGCGCCCGGAATGGTCACGGCGTGCGGTGAATCGACGGGGATTTTCTTCAGCCCCGACCCTTCGAAGTGTTTCAGGGACAAGGCCTCCGGCGCGCGGCCGGACCCGTTGTAGCCTTCGACGCCTGTTGCGCTCGCGACCAGGCAGAACGCGTCGCCGCCGACGCCCGTCGCCATTGGTTCGACCACGGCGAGAACGGCTGCCGCCGCCACCGCCCCGTCAGCGGCGCTCCCGCCCTGGCGCAGCATATCGAGCGCGGCCAGCGAGGCGAGGGGGTGTTCGGTCGCGGCCATGCCGTGTCGCGTACGGGTCGGCGACCGTCCGGGAAAATGGAAATTGCGCAAGGAAGTTCCCTCCAAACCACTGCCGGGCTTATCGTAACGGCGCTCCGGCGATCGTGCTATCCTGACATCATGGGCAAGCTCTCCAGGACTGCGTTTTCAAGCACGCTCCTCGCGGCTGTCGCCGCCGTTTGGGCCGTCGGTCCGACGGAGGCCGCCGAGACCGGCTACGATCTTCTGATCCGTAACGCCCTGGTGATCGACGGGTCGGGTGGCGCGCCGTTCCCTGGCGACGTGCTTGTCAAAGACGATGCGATCGCCCGGGTCGGCCTTGTGCCGCCGGAGGTCTCCGCCGCGCGTGTCATCGACGCCGCCGGACGCGTTGTGACCCCCGGCTTCATCGATCCTCACGCGCACGGGCAGGCCTTGGATGCGGACCAGGCGTTCGCGAATTTTCTCGCCATGGGCGTTACGACCATCCTGCTCGGCCAGGATGGCGGCAGTCCGGACGAGACGAAAATAACGCAAGGCGAACCGACGCTCGCCGCATGGTTCTCACGTCTCGAAGAAACGCCCCCACCTCTCAACATTGCCACCTTGATCGGCTTCGGTTCCATCCGCACGGAGTCCGGCGCGCCGTACAATGGTTCCGCCACGCCGGCCCAGATTCAATCCATGGCGCGCCTGATCGATGCGGGTCTGAAAGAAGGCGCCTATGGCGTCAGTCTTGGGATGGAGTATGTGCCGATGATCAACGCGAGCGCCGACGAACTGCGGGCGGTCGCTCAAGCGGTCGCGCGCCGGGACGGCATCGTCATGAGCCACATGCGCAGCGAGGATGCGGGCAAGGTCGAAGCCTCTATCGACGAACTCCTCGCCATGGGCGCGTTCGCCCGTGTCCATGTCTCCCATATCAAGATCGTCTATGGAAAGACGGCGGGAGAAGGGCGGGCGGTCCTCGATAGGCTCGCCGCGGCGCGCGCGCGAGGCGTCGCCGTTTCGGCGGACGTCTATCCCTACCTCGCCAGCCATACCGGCATCGCGATCCTGTTCCCGGATTGGGCCAAGGTCCGCGCCGATTTCGACCGCGCGATGACGGCGCGGCGCGCCGAACTCGCATCCTATCTGCGGGAGCGCGTGACCTTGCGCGGCGGGCCGGGGGCGACGCTCCTCTCCACGGCGCCCTACACGGGCATGACGCTGGAGGATCTTGCCCGCGAGAGGCGGACAAGTTTCGTCGACGCATTGCTCGAGATGGGCCCGCAGGGCGCAAGCGCCGCATATTTCGTGATGGGTAAGGACTCGCAGGATCAGTTCATCCGCAGTCCCGATGTGATGATCAGTACGGACGGGTCGCCGGGCATGTTCCATCCGCGCGGATACGGTTCTCATGCGCGGATTGTCGAAACCTATGTGATGAAGGAAGGGCTGCCGCTGGCGCTGGCGGTGAAGAAGATGACCTCGATGCCGGCCGCGGTCCTGAAGATGAACGACCGCGGCGTCATACGCGCGGGCGCCAAGGCCGACCTGCTGGTCTTCGATCCGGCGCGCGTGCGCGAAACCGCGACGTGGGACAAACCGCAACAACTCGCCACCGGCTTCGATCTGGTGATCGTGAACGGAAAGGTTGTGCGCGAGAACGGCGTCGGCGCACCGGTCCGGGTCGGGCGCGTATTGAGGAAGGAGTAACGCCGCGTTCGCCGCGGCTGGTCAGCCCGGCGGTCGTTACGGATTGGCTTCGCTGGCCTTCGATTTTTCCGGCGGCGCGTCTGCGGGTCCGGCGCGCATTTCTTCGGGTGGCTCCAGGTCCAACACCTTCATCAGCCGCGCCCACAATTTCTCGAACGCCATGCAGAGAAGGCCGACGACAAACAGCACCGGCATGGCGACGGCGCCCAATACCCAATCGCGCACCTTGCCGCGCCGACGATGCATGCCGGAGATCATCGAATGGGTCAGAACCGCTCCGAAGACGAGGTAGACGGCAATTCCGATCAAGGTGTAGTTCATCAATGTTTCCGCCGGTCGTCGTTTCGCGTCTTGCGCGCCTCACATCATCTCGCGGCGCGCACCATTTTATGTGGGCCCGGCCCAGCGGCCCGAGAAAAAACCAAGTCGCTTCGCTGAACAAAACTATATCGCAGGAAATCTAATTATTACCGCGCAAAATCTCGATTCTTCCGGGGCGCGGGCCTACGGTCGTCGCGGGAGAGCAGGTCAAAACCACTTTTATGATTGGGCCTTGATGGCAGCGCGTCTTGCTTTTGAAACCGGGGATTCGGCGGCCGTGACCGTCTTCATGGGGATGACCTCGTCCGCCTGCGTGGCGGCCAGGCGCTCACGATTCAGGCGATGGCGCGTTTCGCGCTGAAAACGCAAGTGACAGGGGCCGTACTCGTCCGCGGCACTAATCCTTGTTGAGGGGATGCGCCTCGCCCGGCCACGAAGATGAACCCTGAAAACAGCCCGTTTTCCCCCGTCCACCACACTTTCTTAACGTTCCCGCCCTTACAGTGGAGGGTGGCGGATCGGGCCTGCGATGACGCATGCCCACAACGAAAAGCATTCCTTCGGATCGCCCGAAGGGTGGGGACGGGGTCTATGGCTCAGGACAGGCACGAAGAAGGCGTCGAGGCTGATCTCCCGGCGCCGTCGATCATCGACCCGAAGCATTCGCGCGCGGCGCGGATCAAGAAGCCGCCCTTCGGCATGAAAGCGCCGGTTCCGGCGATCCCCGACCTTACCGCGGACATCAACCTGTCCCGCGCTGCCGTCACGCCGCCATTGCAGCAGTTGAGCTGGTGGCACGAGGCTGGGAAGTCCGTGTTCGCCGGTGCGGTGATCTCGGGCGTCTGGACCGCGATCTTCTGCATCTACATTACGGCGGCTGTGGGATGGGGACAGTTGTTCACCCTTCTACCCGATCAGTTCGGCAGCCTCACGGCCACGTATATCCTTCCGCTTGCGTTCCTCTGGGTGATCATCGCCTACCTCGACCGTGGCCGCGAACTGCGCCGCGAAAGTGCGGCGTTGCGTCACCATCTCGCGCAACTCACCTATCCCTCCGCCGAAGGCGAGGCCCGGGTCAACGCCATCGCCGAGTCCTTGAAGGTGCAAGCCGACGCGCTGGTAGCCGCAAGCGATACGGCCGTGCGTCAGATGCAGAAACTCCAGTCGGGTTTCTTGCGCGACACCGAGAAGCTGGCGAACGTCACCGGCAGCCTCGAAGCCGGTGCGACATCCGCCGCGGCAGCCGTGACCGAACAGGTCGGCAAACTCCAGCAGGTCATCGATTCCGCGGCCGATGTGAATTTGAAGATCGAGGACGGCCTGCGCCGTCAGCATGAATTCATCCGCACGGCGAGCCAGAAGACCATCGCGGAAGTGCACAGCATGGGCCAAACGCTGGCCGGCCAGGTCAACAGCCTGTCCACGGCGACGGAACGCGCGCGCGGCATGAGCGCGGCCATCTCGCAGCAATTGGCCGAGCAGGAAAAGGCGCTCGCGAAAGCCGGCGAAACGGCCAAGGCCTATGCCAACGACATGGGCAATGCGGTGGCGTCGAATTCCGAACAGGTGGAGGAAGCCGCCAAGCGGGCCGAAGCTATTGTCGGCGAGATCGCCGAGGCGTTGAGCGCCAAGGCGAGTAGTCTCGATACTCTGTTCGATCGTCAGCGCAACGAACTGATCGCTGCCGGCGACCGCATCGAGGATCAGGCGACCAAGGTCAACATGCGCCTCGGCCAGCAGACTGCGAACCTCGATCAGGTGATGGAACGTGTGCTCAGTCGCGTGAAAATCGTAGAAGAAGCGCTCGCCATCCAGACCAAGGAACTCAGCGCCGCCTCCGACGGCGCGGTGGCCAAGCTGCGTACCGTCGAAAACATGGTGAAGAAGCAGGCCGACGCCGTGGGTGAAGCGGCCAACCGCGTCGAAAGCCGCCTGCAAGTTTCGTCCGAGGAATTCAATGTCCGCTCGCGCATCGTTACCGAGAAGTTCGAACGTGCGACAGCCGACCTTGAAAAGGCCTCCACGGTCGCCATCGGCCGCGCGGAAGCCATGGGTCAAATCTCCGACACCGTCATCCAGAAGATCGACACCGTCGGCGCGCGCGTACGCGAGCACGCCGAACAGCTCGCCAATTCGGCGACACGCGCCTCCGTCCAGGCCGACAATATCCGCGATACTCTGCGCCGCCAGAACGACGAACTGGAAATGGCGGCCAATACGCTCACGACCCACGTGAAGCTTTCGGAAACGGCGCTGGCCCAGCAGGCCCGTCAGATGGGCTCCACGTCCGAGCAGGTGCTGGCGCATGTGCGCTCCATGTCGGACGTGCTCAGTCAGAACTCGTCCGAGCTCATGCAGTTGTCGGCGCGCGTGACGAAGGAATTGGAATCGATCCGCGAATCCCTCGAGGCCACCTCGCAGAAGGTGTCGGATACGGTCTCGCACTCCGTCTCGAAGACCAAGGACGTCAGCCGCGAGATCGGCACGGAAGTCGCCGCGCTTTCGTCGGTCGCCACCCAGGTCTCGAAGGACATGCAAACCGTCCTCGACATGCTCGACACCAGCAAGGATTCCTTGCGCTCGGCTGCCGACGCGGCCGCCGCCAAGATGAAAGGCGCGTCCGAGGACTTCAACGACAACGTCTCCTCCATTGACAAGGCGGCGTCGCATGCCACCGAGGTTATGGCGGTGGTCGGCGACGGTCTGCGCCAGCGCTCGGCGAACGTGGCTTCGGCGGCCGACGACGCCCAGGTGCGCCTCAACGGGTTCCGGGACTCCCTCCAGAAGCTCATGCTCGACTTCGAGGATTCGACCAACCGCGGCGCCGCCCAGGTCAGCGTGGCGGGTGAGAAGATGCGCCAGTCCCTCGCGGAATTCGCCGATACCTCGGAAAAGATCGCCGGCGGCTCACGCGCGACCGGCGAAGCGTTCCGCCAGCAGCTCATGAACCTCGGCAAGTCGGCCGATGAGGCCGTCGCCCGCGTCGAAGTGGTTCTCAAAACGCTGCGCAAACACGCCGATAGCCTGGTCGAGGCGTCGAACGGCATCACCGAACAGACCGGCAAGGCCGGGCAGATCTTCGCCCGCCAGGTCGATCAACTCATCGGCGGCGCGAACCGGGCGGCGGAAACCGCGAAGCAGCTTGAGGACGTCCACGATCGCGCTCATACCGGCAAATTCCTCGACAACACCACCTATGTCATCGAGCAACTGCACTCGCTCGCGGTCGATATCGCCCGCATCTTCCAGCCCTCGGTCGAGGAGGAGTTGTGGAAGCGCTATTACAAGGGCGATCAGGCGGTGTTCCTCCGCCACATCACCAAGACGCTCAGCCGCCAGAAGTTCGAGGCGGTCCAGAAGAAATACCAGACCGACGAGAAGTTCCGCTCCTACGTCATGCGCTATCTGAAGGAATACTCGGCCCTTGTGAAGCACGCTCGCGCCACCGATCGGTCGGAAGTGCTCACCACCACGTTCTCGACCTCCGACATGGGCAAGCTCTACATGGTCCTGTCGCGGGCGATGGACACCGCCGCCGTCGACAACACACCGGAGTAGTTGCCGATCTTTTTCCTCTCCCTGTAAGGGGGAGGTTAGGTGGGGGTGAGACGTATGCGACTCGCGCCACGCACACGTCCGATTTTTTGAATCCTAAAATTTGCGTCTCGGCGAATATCGCTCGACGGAAAATCCGCGGCCGGGGCAACATCGGCGCGCGCGGGCATCCAGCCGTCGTCCGCGCGTGCTCTTTGATATTGTGAATCACAGTCGATGAGAACGCCCGGGCCACGGCGGCGAACAAGGGGGCATGTCCTGTTCACCAAGTGTCGCCTAGTGTCGCCTACTGTCGCCCAGGCCGCTTTTTTCGCTAAGTCTTTGTGGGTCTGTCGTTATTCGGAAAGTGTCGCCTGTCGCCTAGTGTCGCCCAAATTCCACGGCCCACGGCACTCAAAGCCAGCCCGACTTCTTGAAACGCCAGTATAGGAACGCGCAGGCGGCCGCGATGATCAAGAGGGCCATGGGGTAGCCGTAATACCACTCCAGTTCGGGCATATGTTTGAAGTTCATGCCCCAAAGGCCGGCGAAGGCCGTCGGCACGGCGAACATGCCCGCCCATCCGGCCAGGCGTTTGGTCACTTCATTGTCCTCGATGGTGACCATGGCCAGGTTGGCCTGTAACGCGGCGCTGATCGTATCGCGCAGGCTGTCCAGCGACGAGTTGAGCCGGATCAGATGGTCGTACACGTCGCGGAAATATTCCTGGGTGTTGGAACATACGGCGGGCACGCGGCCCCCGTGCAGCTTCCCGCTGGCTTCCATCAACGGGAAGACCGCGTGTTTCATCACCATCACCTTCTGCTTCAGGGCGTAAAGGCGCTCGGTGTTCTGGCGGGCCGATCCCTTGGCGAAGATGGCTTCCTCGATGGTTTCCAGTTCCGTTTCCAGCATGTCGATGATCGGGAAGTAGCGGTCCACGACCGCGTCCATCAACGCGTAAAGGACGAACCCCGATCCTTGTTTCAGAAGGTGCGGTTCCCGTTCGGCGCGGTCGCGGATGCCGACGAAGCTCCGCTGGCTGCGGTTGCGCACGGACAAGACGTAATTGCGGCCCACGAAGACCGCGACTTCGCCGATGTTCAGTTCCTTATCGACCTGTTCCACGAGGTGGATGACCACGAAAAGGGAATCCCCGTATTCCTCGATTTTCGGCCGCTGATGGCCGACGCGGGCATCCTCGACGGCAAGTTCGTGCAATCCGAACTCGAGGCGCATTTCCTCCAATTCCTCGGTGGTGGCGTCCTTGAGGGCCACCCACACGAAGCAGTCGGGAATGGTCAGGTACTTGCTGATGTCCTTGACGGGGATCTCGGCAAGCTTCTGGCCGTCTTTGTAGGTGATGCAATTGATGAGCATGGAGGCCCCCGGCGGCTCTTATGGCGGGAGAGTACGTCCGTTTCCGCAAAGGGTCTATCGGCGATCCGTCGCGAAGCGAGAACCCGTGCGCGCCTTGTTCCACTCCCGGGCGCACTTTTCCATGGATTTTCGTAACGCCGGCCGCTTATTCGCCTCAACTAAACGCACGTTAAGTCATCGGCGGCGGTCACGCCTATGATGGGTGTTCAACAACAGTGAGGTTCGCATGCCTCGGCCCAAACAAGCCCCGGTCGTCTTGACGCTTCAGCAGAAAGTCCAGTCGTGGCGCCATCGCGGGCGGAACCTGCGTATGATCGCCGCGACCTCCCATAACGCTTCGGCCCGGAAAGTTCTGATCCAGCGCGCCGAGTTTTGGGAAGAACAGGCCGTCGCCGCCGAGCGCGACGGCGCGCTGGCCTCCGGCGCGCCGTCTTAGGTCGCGCTGAGCTGCATCTTTTGCGTTCGTGTAAGGTGCAGATATGTCGTGTCGAAATCGGCGGCGTTTTGCAGGCGCTTCCAGTTCAGGACGACCAGTTTCCCACGGGTGACGTCGATCATCTTGTCTTCCCGCAAGCCCTGGACGATCCGGTTTACGTGGATGTTGGTGAGCCCAAGGGCGTCGCCGATCTCCTGCTGCGTGAAGGGCAGGGGATAGGTGTTTCCTTCTCCCATCGCCGACAGCTTCATGCGGATGACCATTTCGCACAGGAAATGGGCGATCCGCGCATAGGCTTTGCGCTGTCCCAGGTTGAGCATCCGTTCGCGTAAGATCGCGGCGTCCACGAGACTCACGCGCCACAAGGCCTCACCCACGCGCGGGTAACGGGCGTAAAGGGTGCGGATGTCCCGGTGATGAACGAACGCCACTTTCGCGCGCGCAACAGCCGCGACCGTCATGTCCAGCACGTTCAGATGCAGGCTCTGCAGGTCCGGGAAGTCGCCGGGGAAGTGGAAGATCAGGATCTGGCGACCGCCTTCGGAGGCGTGTTTGTACATGCAAGTCACGCCGCTGAGGATGATGAAGGATTGCGTGGGGCGCTCGCCCTCGTTGATCAGCACCTCGCCTTTCGCGTATTCGCCCACGCGCGCCGGCAAGGCGTTCAGCGCTTCGATCTCGTCGTTCGAGAGGGTCAGGATGCCCTCGACCTTCTGGAGGAGAGGCTTGAGGATCAGCTTCGACATTCTTCCATACGCTCGCCGTGGAGACGCTCGGATAACGATGGAAACGGGAAAGGGGTTCCGGTTTCTTTCCCCCTGTAGGGACGGCGCGCGCTTATTGCGCGCATTGCGCGCGTTATGCTCTGGGGCCGGAAGCGGCGTCCGGTTCCCGGAATGATCGATCCGGGTGCGTCGCGACGTAGGCCGCAAGCGCGGCTTCCAGCTTCCGGCAAAACGCGTCGGTCTGGAACAGCGGTTCTGTGGTCAGGTTTGCCGCGAGCCGCGCGCGGACTTCCGCCAGATTTTGCGGATGGGTGGCGAGTTCCACGGCGCGATCCTCGAACGCGGCCGGTGTTTGGCACGCGAGATCCCCTAAGCCTACGGCGCGCAAGAACGTGGTTGCGATCCGCGATGCGAACCGGTCGCCGGTCACGGTCACGAGCGGTAACCCCGCCCAGAGAGCGTCCAGCGCCGTGGTCGATGCGTTCAGTCCGAAGGTGTCCAGGAACAGTCCGGCATGGCGGTGGCGGGCGAGGTGAAGGGCCTTGTCGGGCAGGCGGTCGGCGAAGATGAGCCGCGCGCCGTCGATCCCGCGTTCTTGCGCCGCCGCGCGCAGGTTCTCCGCGATGGCCGCGCTGCGGGTGCGCGACAGCCACAGGAGGCTCTCGTCCACCCGCGCCAGAATCCGCATCCAGCTCTCGAAGGTCGCGATGTCGATCTTTTCCGGGTTGTTGAAGGCGCAGAACACGAAGCCGGTTTCAGGCAATCCCGCTTCGGCGCGCGACATGTCCGGGCCGATGGTGTGCGGCGAGGCGGGGTGATAGGGCGCGGGAAGGCGGATGACCTCGGCGCGATACAGGTTTTCATCTTCGGGCGGCACAACGATGTCGTCCGCGATGAACGCGTCGATCCCGGTGATGTCGCACGCGCCGGCGTGACCCAGCCAATACACTTGGCGCGGCGCGGGGCGCCGCGCGATCACGGGCAACAGGTCCGGCAGCATATAGCCGTCCAGATAGATCAGGACATCCAGGTCCGCCACGACGATGGCCTCGATCATCTCACCGGCGTCGTTCGTCGTCCGGAAAAAGTCGGCGTCGTTCCTGATCCGCTCGGTGTAGGGCGTGGCTTCGCCCAGCGGCCAATAGAAAACGTGGACCTCGACCTTGCTCCGGTCGTGCGCGGCGAACAGTCCGGCGGTCACATGGCCGATGGGGTGGTCGCGCAGGCCGCTCGACAGATACCCGATCCTCAGCCGGCCCGCGGTTTTCGGATGCGAGGGCCGCGGCGGCGGGGGGATCTGGGCGGCGAGGGCGGTGTTTTGTGCATCGAACGCATCGCGCAGTCTGTCATACAACGCGCGCGGCAAGGGGCGCATGACGGCCTGGTAGATCATCGTCACCAGATCGTTGCGCTGGACCTGCGCGAGGTCCGCCGCCGCTAAAGCCTCGATCAGGCGCCCGTGATACCGTTCGGCGTCGGCAAGGCGTCCCTCAAAACCGCAGATAATCAGAAGCCGCGTGAGCGCGACATGCGAACGCGGGTCCAGGTGCAGGGCGGCTTCGAAATTCTCGCGGGCTTCGCCGTAGGCGCGCATCCGCTCGGCGGTGTCGGCCAGACGCAGCATCGTCGCGACCGCATCGGCGGCGGCCCGCACCTCTTTCAGCGCGAAAGTGTGCCGGGGGGCGAGCGCAAGGATGTCGCGGTAGGCGGCGGTCGCGTCCGCGGGCCGGTCGAGGTCGTTCAGCGTGTCGGCGAGGACAAGGAGAAGCTCGATGTTGCCCGGGGCTTGGTGCAGCGCAGGAGCCAACAGGTCGTAGGCCGCCGCGGCTTGCTCGCGCGCAAGCAGGTCCTTCGCTCTGGTGATGATCTCCCGCGTCGCGTCCATATTTTGCTTATACAGACTGACGCCGCGGAATTCTTGCGCCGCGTGGGTTATTCGCGGGCGGCGCGCTCCTGGCGCGGCGCGGTCTGGTCGCTCACGACCGGCTTTTCAGGGTGGATGATGTAGGTGCGGGCGAACTGCACGTCCATCGCCGCCGAGATCGCCGTGTTCTGCCCTTGCGCGTTCGGGTGCGAGTCGGCGAGCTTCGACAGCAGGCGCCACAGCGACAAGGACGAAACCTGGCCGTAGTTCTGGTGGTGGGTCGACCAACCGGAATTGAGCTGGAGGTACCAGCCCCACGTGTCGACATAACCGCCGATGTGACCTTCGGCGTAGTCGGGGGTCAGTTTCAGGCGGAACTGCGCGTCGCGGATGGGATGCACGCCCGTCGAATCAAAGGCGATGGTCAGGGGCAGGCGCAGATCGGCCGTGCCGGTGGTCAGCACGCCGTCTTCGATCTTTCCTTTGAAGGTGCTGATGAACTCCTTACCGAAACGGGCGTCCACACGTTGAGATCCGCCGGGCAGGAAGTTGTTGCCGCTGGCGTCATTGAGCAGGTTGTCCAACCCACGATAGGTGGTGACGGTTACGTCGGGGTCGTTAGTGAGATCGTCGACCTCGGTGATCTCGATCAGCGTGCGATTGAAATTGCTGCGGCGAACCGCATTCCCCTCAAAGAAGGTCATGTAGGGCTGGGAGTTGTTGTAGCCCGCGACGCAGCCGATGGCGCGATAGAGCTGGTTGTCGATCCCTTTCTCGCCGTCCGGGCTGATGAAGTCGTCGGCGTCCACCTTGCCGTCCAGGTTCAAACCCTTGCCGATCTTTCCTTCCACCTGTTTGTAGGTGAATTGATAGGGCGTCAGCGTGGGGTGCCAGGTCTCGCCTTCCCACTTCAACTGCGTGTCGAGCACCGTACGCTCGGTGCCGTCCTCGTACATCGCCTTGAACTCTTCACGCTCGCCGTCGTTGACCCCTTGCGGGCATTCCTGCTTGGCGCCGGGCGTGCGGTGGATCGACCACTCGCGCAAGGTCATGACATAGCCGATGGTGCGGCCCTGGATCGCCGTCTGCCCCGCCGCATGTGCGGTGTGGGCGAAGCCGCTCCCCAGCGAAAGGGCGACGGCGGCGGCGGTGAGGCGGGCGAAAGTCGTCATGACGGTCTCCGGAAGGACGGGTGGCCGGGGAATATGTCTATATATATTGTACATCTTGGCCCGCTTGGCGTCAGCCGTCGCGAGGGGGTGTTCTGGAATGTTGTTTAGTTCATCTAAATATATATGTAGCAATAACTTAGGCGGATTTTTAGCACGCCTTATATACGGTGCGCGGGAACGCCTTTATGCTGGCCCGCGAAACGTGAAGTGTAAAGCGGAGTGAGGCGGATGATGCGCATTGGAACTGTCGCGGCTTTGGCCGGCGTGTTGGCCTTTGGGACCGCCGCGGGCGCTCAGGCGCAGGCCGGCAAATACCAGCCCTCGGTCGCCGACCTCGAAGGGTATGTCCAGGAACCGCTTCCGCCGGGCTTCTCCATCCAGCACACCGATGTCGATGGGCCTCTCTACGTCGACGCCAACGGCATGACGCTCTACCGCTGGCCCTTGAACAATTTGCGCAACGGCACCGCCGGCGACCGTAAGGGCGAACCGTCGGCGTGCACGGACACGAAGGCGCGCGTGACCACGGGGCTGATGAGCCCCTATCCGGGGGGGCTTGTCCTGCCGAATCTCGACATTCGTCCGACATGCACCCAAGCATGGCCGCCGGTGCTGGCCGCGGACGGCGCGGCGCCGGTCGGAAAGTGGACCATCATCCCGCGCGCCGACGGTACGAAACAGTGGGCTTTCGAAGGTTTCCCCGTCTATCGTTCCTCGCTCGACACCAAGCCCGGCCATGTGAATGGCGCCGCGCGCTTGTGGAACCGCGGCGACACGGGATCGCACCGCGAGCCCATCGGGCCCACGCCTGACGCGCCGCCCGCCTTCGTCGTGCGCACGGTGGCCAGCGGGCGCATGCTGACCACGGATGTCGGCCTGTCCGTCTATGCCTGGGATGGCGACGCGCCGAACCGGTCGAACTGCCAAGGCGCTTGCCTCAAGCAATGGCGCCCGGTCGCGGCCCCGCAGGCGGCGCAGACCAAGGGCGACTGGGGCATTATCGAGCGCTCGCCCGGCATCAAGCAGTGGACCTTCCGCGGCCGTCCGCTTTACACGCGCATTTCCGAATCGCGTCTCCGCAGCCTCGAAGGCGCGGATTTTGCCGGATGGCGCAACGTCTATACGCAGGAAAATCCGGCGATGCCGTCGGAGTTTACCGTGCAGGACACGCGCTCCGGCGAGGTCATCGCCGATAAGGCCGGCAAGACCATCTATCTCTATCGCTGCGGCGACGATGCGCAGGATCAACTTTCGTGCGATCATCCTTCCACCACGCAAGCCTACCGCATGGCCGTGTGCGGCCGCGGCGACCCTGAGCGCTGCGCGACCATGTTCCCCTATGTGCTCGCGCCCGTAGGCGCCAAGACCAACAACCTGATCTGGGGCACGATGTATATCGACCCTAAGACCGGTCACCAGACTGCCGCCGACCAGCCCGGCGCGCTCCATGTCTGGACGTTCCGTGATCGTCCTATTTACACGCACGGTCTCGACAAGGCGCCGGGCGATATGGAGGGCGACGGTTGGGGCGAGTTCAACGGCAAGCGCAACGGTTATAAGGGCTTCTTCCTGCGCGACGATTTTCTGAACAACGCGGGCTGAGTGCTTTCCTTTTCCCGCGTGTTATAACGCGGGGATGAACACCAATATCGCTCCGGTGGACCTCAAGAAGGCCTACCGTCTCATCAATCACGGGCCCACCGCGCTTGTCTCAGCCCGCCACAACGGCGTCGACAACGTGATGGCGGCCGCCTGGGTTTGCGGGCTCGATTATGCGCCGCCGAAGCTGACGGTGGTGATCGACCGCAATACCAAGACCCGTGAACTCGTCGAGAAAAGCGGCGCGTTTGTCATCCAGATCCCCACCGCCGCGCAGGTCAAGTTGACCAACGATGTCGGCAGCATCAGTCGCCTGCGCGAACCCGACAAGCTGGAACGCGCGGGCGTGTCGTTCTTCGGCATCGATGGCCAGGATCTTCCTTTTGTCGCCGGTTGCGCCGCCTGGCTTGCCTGCAGGGTCATTCCCGAGCCCCATAACCAGGAGACCTACGACCTGTTCATCGGCGACGTCGTCGGAGCTTGGTCGGATATCAACGCCTTCAAGGACGGCCACTGGCAGTTTGAAACCGCCGATCCCTCTTGGCGCAGCGTCCACCACGTTGCCGGCGGTCACTTTTACGCCATCGGCGAGGCCCTGGTGACACGCTAAGGCGCCTAAGGCTGCTTGCGGAAAAATCGTGAACGGGATTACCCTCGCCGGGTCATTCACCGGGGAGGCTTCAATGGCGAAAGTCCACGTTCTACAAACGGTCGCCGCCGTTGCCGCGCTGTGCATGAGCGCGGCGGCGCAGGCGCAAAGCCGGAACGCCGCAAGCGCCATCGAACCCTATATCGAGGAGCCGATGCCCGCCGTCGTGAAGGTCATGGGCACGGAAGTGGACGGACCGGTCTTCACCGACACGCAAGGGCGTCCGCTCTATGTGTGGCAGGGGCGCGGCCAGAACAACCTCGGCTTCCGTGGCGAGCAGGAGGGCAAGCCCACCTGCGGCGATACGGTGCAGCGCACGACCGCCGGATTCCATGAACCCTATCCCGCCGGCCTGATCCTTCCCGAAGTCGATACGCGTCCCTCGTGCGCCGCGATGTGGCCGCCGCTCCTGGCCGAGGACGGGGCGAAGGCGGTCGGCAAATGGTCGGTCGTCGCCCGCAAGGACGGGAAGATGCAGTGGGCCTACGACGGATACGGGGTTTACCGCTCCGCGTTGGATCATGCGCCCGGCCAGCCGGTTGGGACGGGTCTTTTGCGCGCGGGAGGGTCGGCGGGCGCCTTGCGTCGGCCGATCGGCCCGCGACCCGATGTGCCCGCGCAATTCACCGTCGTCACGGTGCCGATGGGACGCCTGTTGACGACCGTCGAAGGGTTCTCGGTTTACACCTCCGACCGCGACGGACCGAATAAAGCGAATTGCGACGCCGCCTGCCAGCGCACCTTCGCGCCGGTCCTTGCCCATGCCTCCGCGCCGCGCGCGCGCGGCGATTGGGGCACGATCGAGCGCACCCCCGGCGTGTTCCAGTGGACCTACCGCAAGAAGCCCCTTTACACGCTGATCGATGAGGAACAGCTCGCGTCCTACCATGGGGCCGATCTTCCCGGCTGGCGCAATGTGTTCACGCTGGCCGCGCCCGCGTTCCCGAAAGGCTTCACGCTGCAGGACGCGCCCGGCGGCATCGTGCTTGCCGACGCGCAAGGGCGCACCATCTATCAGTACAACTGCACCGATGATTCGCTGGATCAGTTGACCTGCGATCATCCGGCCGACACGCAAGTCTATCGTCTTGCCATCTGCGGCGGCGGCGATGTCGCGCGGTGCCTGAACACCTTCGCTTACGTGCCCGCCGACGAAAAGGCCGTCAGCACGTCGCAGATCTGGGCCGTCAAATACGTCGATCCCAACACCGGCCGTTTCGCCGCGAAGGATCAGCCGGGCGCGCTGCGCGTGTGGACGTACCGCGAGCGGCCGGTTTACACCTTCTTCCGCGACAAGGCGCCCGGCGACACCTACGGCGACTCATGGGGCGAGAACAACGGCTGGATCAACGGCTATCACGCGTTCTTCACGCGCGAGGAATTTCGCAAACAGTACCAGGACACCCGCGGCCGCCGCGGCGGTGGTTAGTCGCGCACGGGTTCTGTTTTGTAAGTTGCCCTTACAACGCGCGCACAAAACGACGCACGCTCTTCTCGGCGTAGGTCTTCGCCTGTAGCTTCATATGCGTCGCTTCCGCATATTGAGTCGCACGCACCATGATTGTTGATCACGCGCCGGAGACGTCCGCGGACGAAAAGGATCGGCCGCTTCGGTACGACATCCGCCTGTTGGGCCGCATTCTCGGGGATACGATCAGGGAGCAGGAAGGCGCCGACACCTTCGACATTATTGAATCGATCAGGCGCACGGCGCTGCGGCTTCATCGGGATACGGACACCGCCGCGGGCCCGGAACTGGAAGCGAATATCGCCGCGTTGGCCGACGACAAAGTCACGGCCATCGTCCGCGCTTTCGGCTACTTCTCCCACCTTGCGAACATTGCCGAGGACCAGCATCACATCCGCCGCACGCGGGCGCACGCGATGGCCGAGGCCCCGCCGCGGGACGGCACGATGGCGCGCGCGTTGGAACGCATTCGCGCGGCAGGTGTTTCGGCGCAGGAGTTTGGCGCGTGTCTGGCGGCGGCGCTCTGTAGTCCCGTGCTCACCGCGCATCCCACCGAAATTCGCCGTCAGAGCTCCATCGACCGTGAGAGCGAGATTGCCCAACTGCTCGATACGCGAGACCGCGCGCGGTTGACGCCGGAGGAGTTGGAGGCGAACAGATCCGCCATGCGCAGGGCTGTGCTGACTTTATGGCAAACGAGCATCTTGCGGACGTCGCGGCTGCGCGTGATCGACGAAGTGGCCAACGGCCTTTCGTACTATCAACGCACTTTCTTGAAGGGGCTCCCGCAGTTTTATGCGGACTTCGAGGATCTTCTTACCCGCATGGACGGCGATTGGCGCGGTATCTCCGTTCCTTCCTTTCTTCGGATCGGCAGTTGGATCGGCGGCGATCGCGATGGAAATCCGTTTGTCACCGCGGACGTGCTCCAGCAAACCCTGCGGATGCAGAGCACTTGCATCCTGCGTCACTATCTCGAGGAGGTTCATCAGCTCGGCGCCGAACTTTCACTGGACGGTCGCCTCATCCACGTGAGCGAGAGGCTCGCGCAGTTGGCGGATCAATCTCCGGATACGTCGCCCCACCGTCGGGACGAGCCGTATCGCCGCGCGCTCACCGGTATCTACGCGCGATTGGCCGCGACGGCATGGGGAGCGGCGCAGGTTGAAGCGCCGCATCCTGCGGTGGGACCTGCGCCGGCCTACGTCACGTCGCGCGAATTTGAAGAAGATTTGAACGTCATTATTGACTCCCTGCAGGTCAACAGGTCGCACCTTCTGGCGCGCGGAAGGCTCAGGAGTTTGTCCCGTGCATCCAACGTCTTCGGGTTTCATCTCGCGCCGCTGGATCTGCGTCAGAAGGCGGATGTTCACGAACGTGTCGTTGCCGACTTGCTCGCCGTCGCGGATGCATCCCAGGACTATCTTTCTCTCAATGAAAATGGCCGTTTTGCGCTCCTGACGGCGGAAATCGCGCGGACCCGTCCGCTCGCATCCGCGCATCTTACCTACACGGAAGAGACCGTGGGTGAGCTCGCCATTCTCAAGGCGGCGGCGGAGGGACGCCGCGCCTTCGGAAGCGATGCGGTGGGTCAGTACGTGATTTCCAAGACGTCCGATCCGTCCGATATCCTGGAGGTCGCCGTTCTTCTCAAGGAGGTCGGTCTTTACGCGCCTTCCACAGCCACCCTCCGGGTCGACATCGTTCCGCTGTTCGAGACGATCTCCGATCTCCGCCGCTGTGCGGGTATCATGGACGCTCTATTTTCATCGCCCGTGTATCGCCGTCTCGTGAAGTCGCGTGGCGACGTTCAAGAAGTGATGCTGGGCTATTCCGACAGCAACAAGGACGGGGGGTACACCACCTCGACCTGGGAGCTCTACAAAGCGGAAACCGCGCTCATAGATGTTTTTGAACGACACAAGGTTCGCCTGAGGCTGTTCCATGGCCGCGGAGGTTCCGTCGGACGGGGCGGCGGCCCCAGCTATCAGGCGATCTTGGCGCAGCCGGCCGGCGCCTTGCAGGGGGCGATCCGCATTACCGAGCAGGGCGAGGTCATTGCGGCGAAGTATTCCACAGCCGACGTGGGGCGGCGCAATCTCGAGACGATGGCCGCGGCCACGCTTGAGGGCACGTTGCTGGCCGGCAAAGCGGCGAAACCGCCCGCAGACTATCTGATCTGTATGGATGAAATTTCGCAGGCCGCTTTTGCGGCCTATCGCGGGCTGGTTTATGAGACCGAGGGGTTTGAAACCTTCTTCCGTGAGTCCACGGTCGTTGGTGAAATTGCGAACCTGAATATCGGCAGCAGACCGGCCTCGCGGAAGAAATCGACCAAGATCGAGGATTTGCGGGCGATCCCCTGGGTGTTTAGTTGGTCACAATGCCGCGTGATGCTGCCGGGCTGGTTCGGCTTCGGCTCCGCCGTCGCGGCGTGGCGCGCCCGTCATCCGGATGACGGGCTCCACCGTTTGCAGAGCATGTATCGCCAGTGGCCGTTCTTCACCGCGATGCTCTCGAACATGGATATGGTGCTCGCCAAAAGCGACATGCGCATCGCGGCGCGTTACGCGCAATTGGTCTCGGACGGCGCGCAAGGTGCGGCGATCTTCGCGCGCATTCTCGCCGAATGGGACATCACCGTCGCGACGGTGAATGAGATCATGCGGCAAGATGCGCTTCTCGAGGGAAATCCGCTGCTCGCCCGCTCCATGCGCAATCGCTTCCCATACATCGATCCGTTGAATCACATTCAGGTGGAGCTGTTGCGGCGGCACCGCGCGGGCGCGGCCGATCCCCGCATCGTCGAAGGCATTCACCTGTCGATCAACGGCATCGCCGCCGGGCTACGCAACAGCGGCTAGCGCGATTGATCCTACTTTCCGGCCAGCCATCCCTGATCGATCGGCAGCGCCGGATCGGCGGTGATCTTGAGATCGGCGCAGTGATGGTAGGAGTAGCCGCCATAGGGATTGTAGGCGTGCTCGGCCATCCACTGGATGACCTGTAGCGTGCACTTCTCGCAATCGATGTTGGGGATGCGTACCGCGGTTTCCCAAAGGTGGCCGGACGGAACGCGTTCCGTGTGAACGAACAGGCCGTCGGCGAGCACCGGCGGCTTCGGATCTTTTTCGATCTTGGCCGAGACGGAGTAGGGGCCGCGTTCGGTCGGGCGCGTCACGGTTTCAGGATCTGCCGGCAACCCGTCGGGATCGGCCGCGAGCGCGATCCGGTAGTGTCCCGGATGATAAATCGTTTCCTTCACTTTGATTGTGAGCTGCGCGCCGCCGCGCACCGGCGTCACAACGCCCGTCGCCGGCGTCGACCCGTTCGGGGTTCCGCCGCACGGCTCGGGTTTCTGCGGGTCGCCGCGGTCGTCAAGGACCAGGGTCGGCGTCGGCTCCAGCAGCGAAAAGTGCGCGCCGGATTGCGACGGCACGAAGGCCGCGAGAGCGGCGAACAGGAACGGATGCGGTTTCATTGTGCTCTCCCCATGACGCCCTACGACGCTAGAGGAGCCCTTCACCCGCGACAACGCAGTTCGGCGTGAGGCGCGCGCGATGACGCATTCGTGATGCGCGCGTGTCGTTTCTGAAACTTTGGGAAAATGGTGGGCGGTACTGGGATTGAACCAGTGACCCCACGCGTGTGAAGCGTGTGCTCTCCCGCTGAGCTAACCGCCCGTCTTGCAAGCCATGGAGGATCGCAAAGGAAGGCCGGTTCTTAAAGTCCGGCCACGGGCCTGTCAAGGCGCGCAAAAATAGAGCCGTTTGCCCTAACTCATTGATCGTGACACTTTTTTCACCGGTTGTGGGGGTAAACCCGGTTCGCGCGGTCTTTATCCGCCCGTTCCGGCATGCCATTTTCGGCCTCTTCCCTTGTTTCGGTGATATCGGCTCTGCATGACCTCCTCCGCGCTGACGGCGACTGCCGCGATTGTTCTGGCTGCCGGCCTCGGTACGCGCATGAAATCCGCCAAGCCGAAGGTGATGCATGCGGTGGGCGGACGCCCCCTGGTGGGCCATGTCCTGGCCACCCTGGCCGCGCAGAAAATCGCTCCGGTGGTGGTGGTGATCGGCCCGGACATGGACGGCCTCGCGAAGGCCGTGGCGCCCCATGTCACGGCCATCCAGCACGACCGCCGCGGCACGGCCCACGCCGTGCAGCAGGCCCAGGACGCCCTGAAGGATTTCACGGGCGATGTCGTGATCGTCTATGGCGACACGCCCTTCATCGGCGGCGAGACCATCGCGGCCATGCGCGCCGCGCGGACCGGCCCCAAGCGTCCGGCGGTGATCGTGTTGGGCTTCACCCCCGCCGACCCGGGCGGCTACGGCCGCCTCGTCACCGGCGAGAGCGGGCTCGAGCGCATTGTCGAGGCAAAGGACGCCACCCCGGCCGAACGCGCGATCACACTGTGCAACTCAGGCATCATGCTGGTCGATGCACAGGCCTTGTGGCAGTTGCTCGCCCACGTCACGCCCAACAACGCGAAGAACGAGTTTTACCTGACCGACATCGTCGGCCTGGCGCGCAAGGCCGGCATGACCTGCGCCGTGGTCGAGGGTGATGAAGAAGAACTCCTCGGCATCAACAGCCGGGTCGAACTCGCCGAGGCCGAGGCGATCTTCCAGCGCCGCCGCCGCCGCGCGGCGATGGAGAACGGCGCGACGCTCACCGCGCCCGACACCGTGTTCTTCTCCGCCGACACCCGGATCGGCAAGGATGTCGAGATCGGACCGTTCACCGTCTTCGGCCCCGGTGTGACGGTTGACGACAACGTGGTCATCAAGGGCTTTTGCCATCTCGAAGGCGCGCATGTGGCGGGCGGCGCGCAGGTGGGGCCTTACGCCCGCCTGCGTCCGGGCGCGGACATCGGCGCCGACGCCCACATCGGCAACTTCGTCGAGATCAAGAACGCCGTCCTGGACGCCGGGGCGAAGGTGAACCATCTCTCTTATGTGGGCGACGCGCACGTCGGCGCGAAGGCCAACGTCGGCGCGGGCACCATCACCGCGAACTACGACGGCTTCACCAAGTCCCGCACGGAGATCGGCGCGGGCGCGTCCATCGGCTCGAACACCGTTCTGGTGGCGCCGGTGAAGGTCGGCGACGGCGCGATGACGGGCGCGGGCGCGGTGGTACGCAAGGATGTGCCGGCCGATGCGTTGGCCCTCAATTCCTCGCGCCAGGAAACCAAGGAAGGCTTCGCGGCCGGCTATCGCCGGATGCGCCAGAACAAGAAGAAATAGGGCCGGTTCATGTGCGGAATTATCGGGATCATCGGACGCGCCAACGCCGCGGAAAGCCTGGTCGAGGGCCTGCGCCGCCTGGAATACCGCGGCTATGACTCCGCCGGTATCGCCACGCTTGCGAACGGGACCATCGACCGCCGCCGCGCGCCCGGCAAGATCGCCAATCTCGCCGCGCGGATCGCCGCCGAACCGATTGGCGGCTCCACCGGCATTGGACATACGCGTTGGGCCACGCACGGCGTTCCCAGCGAAGGCAACGCGCATCCCCATTCCGACGGCAAGGTGGCCGTCGTCCACAACGGCATCATCGAGAACTTCCAGGAATTGCGGGCCGAACTCGAAGGCAAAGGGCACACGTTCACCAGCGATACCGACACCGAGGTCGTGGTTCACCTGATCTCGCAACATCTCGCGCAGGGCCTGAAGGCCGAGGACGCCGTTCAAGCGTCCTTGAAACGCCTCCAGGGCGCGTTCGCGCTGGCGATCCTGATCGCGGACCGCGACGATATTCTCATCGGCGCGCGCAAGGGTTCTCCGCTCGCCATCGGCTACGGCAGCGGCGAGATGTTCCTAGGCTCCGACGCCATGGCGCTTGCGCCCATGACCCAGAAGATCACTTACCTTGAAGACGACGACTGGGCGTTGATCACGCGCGACAGCGTCGTTATTCGCGACGGCGACGGCAAGCAGGTGGATCGTCCGATCAAACAGACGGCCCTGTCCGGCGCGCTGATCGGCAAGGGCGAATACCGCCACTATATGTTGAAGGAGATCTACGAGCAGCCCCAGGTGCTGGGCGACACGCTGCGCGCCCTGTTCAACCCCGCCGCCCGTTCGATCACGCTGCCGCCCATGCCGTTCGATCTCGCCAAGGTCGAGCGCATCACCGCGGTCGCCTGCGGCACGGCGTACTATGCGTGCCTCGTCGCGAAATACTGGATCGAGCAACTGGCGCGCGTCGCGGTGGATACCGACGTGGGCTCTGAATACCGCTACCGCGAGCCGCCGCTGGCGCCGGGCGGTCTCGGCATCTTCGTATCGCAGTCGGGTGAAACCGCCGACACGCTGGCGCCCTTGCGGTTCTGTAAAAATCAGAAGCAGCACATCCTGTCCGTCGTGAACGTGCCCGAAAGCGCGATCGCGCGTGAGTCGGACGTGATCGTGCCCACCTTGGCCGGGCCGGAGATCGGCGTCGCCTCCACCAAGGCCTTCACCACGCAGCTCATGGCGCTGGCCTGCTTCGCGATCTGCCTTGCGCGCGCGAAGGGCGCGATCGATTCCAAACGGGAGGCCCAACTCTCGACCGCGCTCGCGGAAGTGCCGTCGCGCGCGGCCGAGGTGCTGCACCTCGACGCCTCTATCCGCGCGATTGCCGAAGATTTCATGCAGGCCCGCGACGTGCTCTACCTGGGTCGGGGCGGCTCTTACCCCATCGCGCTGGAAGGCGCCTTGAAGCTGAAGGAAATCTCCTACATCCACGCCGAGGGCTACGCCGCCGGCGAGATGAAACACGGGCCCATCGCGCTGATCGATGAACATGTTCCGGTGGTGGTCATCGCGCCCAGCGACAGCCTTTTCGACAAATCCCTGTCGAATATCGAACAGGTGGTTGCCCGCGGCGGGAAGGTCATCCTGATCAGCGACGAGGAAGGCATCCGCCGCGCTGGCAAGAACGCCAAGCACTCCATTTGCCTGCCGAAAATGGATCCCTTCGTCGTTCCGATCATCGCGACGATCCCGGTTCAGCTCCTGGCCTATCACACCGCCGTCCTCAAAGGGACGGACGTGGATCAGCCGCGCAATCTCGCGAAGAGCGTGACCGTCGAGTAGGCCTTACGCGACGGCGGGGCTTCCGCCGGGCGACGACGACGCGGGCGGCGCGCCGAAGCGGCCGAAGGCCTTGATCATGGCGCTCTTGACCGTGTGTTCGGCGCAGGGCTTGGCGATCTGGGGATAGTGAGCGAACCGCGGCGGCACCGCCGACGTGAAGGCGTATCCGCTGCAGAACAGGATCGGAATCTCCCGTTCCGCCAGCCTTTCGGCCAGCGGATAGACCATTTCGCCGTGCAGGTTGATGTCGAGCATCGCGCCGTCGATCTCTTGCGTCTCCAGGATCGCGAGGGCTTCCGATAACCGCCCCGTGGGGCCGACCACCGTGCATCCCAGGCTTTCGACGAATTCCTGGAGGTTCAGCGCGACCAGGGCGTCGTCTTCGACGATCAGGATTCGCAACCCGGTCAAGCTACCCAATCCGACTAAGTTACCCATATGCCACGTACTCGTAACAACGCTTCAGGGACTAACAAACGCCGGAAGGCGCAAAAGTTCCCCATATGCGCGTGAAAACCCGGCTATATTTTCGCGCGAGATCATTAAAATGATCGTGAACCCGCCGTATCCAACCTGAAATCGCAGGCGGCCGGTTTTCAAAGCGGAAAAGTTGATAGCGCATGACCTCAAGCCGTCCTTACGACTACGACCTTGTCACCTTGGGCGCGGGCTCCGGCGGCGTTCGCGCCTCGCGCCTCGCGGCGAAATACGGCGGCCGGGTGGCCGTCGTCGAAGCCAGTCGGCCCGGCGGCACCTGCGTCATGCGGGGCTGTGTGCCGAAGAAACTCCTGGTCTACGGCGCTCAGTACGCTGCGCATTTTGAGGATTCCGCCGGGTACGGCTGGCATGTGGCGGGGGCGGTCCACGATTGGGGCGCGATGGTCGCCGCCAAGAACAAGGAACTGGATCGCCTTGAAGGGATTTACAGTCGCATCCTGCGGGATGCGGGCGCGAACCTGATCGGCGGCCGCGGGGTGATTGTCGACCCGCATACGGTCGAGGTGAACGGTACGCGCATCACCGCCGAGAAAATCCTGGTGGCCGTCGGCGGATGGCCCGCCGTCCCCGATTTTCCCGGCAAGGAGCATGTCATCACCTCCAACGAAGCGCTCGACCTCGCCGAGCGCCCGAAACGCATCGTCATCGTCGGCGGCGGTTATATCGCGGTCGAATTCGCGGGGTTGTTCCGTACGCTCGGCTCCGAGGTCACTCTCGTTCTGCGCTCCAGCCAGCTCCTGCGCGGCTTCGACCGCGACGTGAGCGTGACCCTGGCCGAGGAGATGGACAAACAGGGCGTGAAATTCCGGCGCGACTGCGAAGTTCATTCCGTCGAGAAGCGCGGCGCGGCGTTCTCCGTCATCTTCGATAAGTCCGAGGAAATGATCGTCGACTGCGTGCTTTACGCCACCGGGCGCACGCCGAACACGGCCGGCCTGGGACTCGCCGACGTCGGCGTCAAACTCAACAAGAAGGGCGCGGTTGTTGTCGACGAATGGAACCGTTCCAGCGTCGACAGCATCTTCGCCGTCGGCGATGCCACAGATCGCCTCAATCTGACGCCGGTCGCTATCAACGAAGGCCGGGTGTTCGCCGAGACCTTCTTCAACAAGCAAAAGATGACGTTGGACTACACCAATATTCCGTCGGCGGTATTCAGTCATCCGCCCGTGAGCGTCGTCGGCCTGACGGAGGAAGAGGCGCGGAAGACCCATAAGGTCCGCATCTTCCTCACGCGCTTCAAGCCCATGAAGCATACGCTGTCCGGACGCGACGAACGCACCATGATGAAGCTGGTCGTCGACAAGGGCACCGACCGCGTGCTCGGTTGTCATATGGTGGGCCAGGACGCGCCCGAGATCATCCAGGGGCTGGCGGTCGCGCTCAAATGCGGCGCCACCAAAGCCCAGTTCGACGCCACGGTCGGCATCCACCCGACGGCGGCCGAGGAGTTCGTGACCATGCGCGATCCTGTGCCGGAAAAAGACCCCGCCGCGGTGGACATGTAGGCTCGTGGACTTCTTCACGCTCATCATCATCCTGGGCGCGGCGGCCGCGGGGTTCGTGCAAGGCCTGTCCGGTTTCGCCTTCGCCATGTGCGCCATGGCCTTTTGGGCCTGGACCCTCGACCCACAGCTTGCCGCCGTGGTGGTCGTCGGGTGTTCCATCGTCGGGCAGGGGATCACCATCATCGCCGCGCGGCGCGGGTTCAACCTGAAGCGCACGCTTCCCTTCGTGGTCGGCGGGATTCTAGGCGTACCGATCGGCGTGATGATCTTGCCGAACATCGATCAACTCGCCTTCCGCGCGACGGTGGGCGGGTTCCTCGCGCTCTACTGTCCGGCCATGCTGTTCTTCGGCGGCAAGGCCCATATCACGAAGGAAAGACCCGTCGCCAACGGCGGTTTCGGTTTCTTCGGCGGTATCCTTGGGGGCATCGGCGGGTTCGCGGGCGCCGTGCCGACCCTGTGGGCCTCGTTGCAGGCGTGGACCAAGGATGAACAGCGCGCGATCATCCAGTGGTTCAACCTCTCCATGCACCTCGTCACCATCACCGGCTATGGAGTCAGCGGGCTCCTGACGGCGGACCGCGCGAAGTGGCTGCTGATTGCGATTCCGGCGATGCTCACCCCCTCGCTGCTGGGGGCGAAGCTCTACACCAAGATCAGCGACGCGGCGTTCCGCCGACTGATCCTCGTGATCCTGATGCTGACGGGGATCGCGCTGTTGGTGTCGTCGGTTCCGAAGCTTATTTGAACTGCGCCAGCCAGACCGTGAGGCCGCCGCAAGTGGCGTCTTCCGGCACGTAGGCGAGCACGCGAAACTCGTTCGCCGCCAACAGCGCCTCATATTCCGCCGGGGCGAGGCTCGCGTGATAGAGCGGATCGCCATGGTACGCGCCGATGCGCTCGCCGTGTTCGGGCCCGCTGGTGAACATCAAGGCTGCGCCGGGCCCCGCGTGACGGGCCAGCATGGGGAACACGGCGCGCTGGGCGTCCGGCGTGAGGTGAAAGAAGCTGCACCACATCAGGAGGCCGCCGAAGCGTTCACCCAGGTCCAGCGTGCGCATATCGCCCACCTGCCAACGGTGATCCGGAAACCGCTTCCGGCAGAGATCGATGAAGGGCGGGGAGGAATCCACGCCAACCAGCGTATGGCCCCGTTCGATCAGATAGGCCGCGATGGGCTCGCCCACCCCGCACCCAAGGTCGAGCAGAGGCAGGCCCGGCGCGCAGGCGGCGCGGAAACGATCCAGCCAGGCCCGCTCGACGAGGCCTCGGCCCCGGTCGGTTTCGTATTTCTCCGCATGACGGCGGTAAAGGGCGACAATGTCGTCCGAGGAAGGGTGTGCGCTCATCGCACCAGTCTATCGTGCGCGAAATGCGCTCATAACCCCCTGGATTGCCTCGAATTTAGGCTTTTTTCTGGCCTTCGCCGCCGGGAAACCTTAAGAAGTGCGCGAGATTATCCACATTAGATAAGTACCGAGGCGGTTGTGGCAGTGCGCGAAACAGGAAAATGGAGCCGTGAAAGCTGGAGGACGAAACCCGTCCAACAGGTTCCCGTTTATCCGGACGCCGATGTCCTCGCGGCCGTCGAGACCCAACTGCGCGCCTATCCGCCTCTGGTGTTCGCCGGTGAAGCGCGCCGCCTGAAGACCGCGCTCGGCAAGGTGGCTGACGGGCAGGCCTTCCTGCTCCAGGGCGGCGATTGCGCCGAAAGCTTCGCCGAGTTTCATCCGGACAATATCCGCGACACCTTCCGTGTGCTCTTGCAGATGGCGGTCGTGCTCACCTTCGGCGGCGCGCTGCCGATCGTGAAGGTCGGACGCCTTGCCGGCCAGTTCGCTAAGCCGCGTTCGTCGCCGGACGAGACCATCGGCGGCGTCACGCTGCCGTCGTACCGCGGCGACAACATCAACGGCATGGAATTCACGGCCGAGGCCCGGATCCCGGACCCGAAGCGTATGGTGCAGGCCTACAACCAGTCGGCCGCGACGCTCAACCTCCTGCGCGCCTTCGCGCAGGGCGGTTACGCCGATCTGCACAAGGTTCACCAATGGACCTTGGGCTTCATGACCGATGCCGCGACCGGCGAAAAGTACAAGCGCTTCGCCGACCGCATCCAGGAAACGCTGGAGTTCATGGAAGCCTGCGGCTTGACCGGCGACACGGTCCCGCAGATCCGCGAGACAGAACTTTACACCTCGCACGAGGCGCTGCTGCTGCCGTACGAGGAAGCGCTGTGCCGCAACGATTCCACGACCGGCCAGTGGTACGGATGTTCCGCGCATATGCTGTGGCTCGGCGAGCGCACCCGCCAGCCGGACCACGCCCATGTGGAATTCATGCGCGGCATCCAGAATCCGCTCGGCGTGAAGATCGGCCCCAAGACGACCGCCGACGAACTTCTCACCCTTTGCGATGCGCTCAACCCGCTCAACGAGGCCGGCCGTCTGACGGTCATCACCCGCATGGGCGCCGAGCGCCTAGCCGAACACCTGCCGTCGCTGGTGCGCGCCGTCGCGCGCGAGGGCCGCAAGGTCGTGTGGGTGTGCGATCCGATGCACGCCAACACCGTCAAGAGCTCGACCGGTTATAAGACCCGCCAGTTCGACCGCATCCTGTCCGAAGTCCGCGCGTTCTTCGCCGTGCACCGCGCCGAAGGCACGCACCCGGGCGGCGTGCACTTTGAACTGACCGGCAAGGACGTCACCGAATGTATCGGTGGAACGCAGGCGATCACCGAAGCGAGCCTGGCCGACCGTTACCACACCCATTGCGATCCGCGTCTCAACGCCTCGCAATCTCTCGAACTTGCCTTCCTTATCGCTGAAGCGCTCAAGGACGAGCGCCTCCAGCAAAAGAAGGAACGCCTCGCCGCCGCATCGTAGAGCGATCACTTCATGGAAGACTCTCTCACGATCGCGTTGGCCCAGGTCAATCCGACCGTGGGCGACATCCAGGGCAACCTCGCGCTCATCAGGGACATGCGCGAAAAGGCGCAGGGTTTCGGCGCCGATCTGGTCGTGTTCCCGGAACTTGTCTTGAGCGGCTATCCGCCGGAAGACTTGGTGTATCGTCACGCCTTTCTTGAGGCGTGCGAACGCGCGATCAATGATCTTGCCCGCCTGACCGCCGACGGCGGCCCCGGACTGCTGATCGGCGCGCCATGGCGGGCGCAGGCCGATCGCATGGGCGAAGAGACGCGCGTGCGCGCTCATAACGCGGTTCTTCTTTTGGACAAGGGCGAGATCGCGGGCGTCCGCTACAAGCATCACCTGCCGAACTACGGCGTGTTCGATGAGCGCCGCGTCTTCGCGCCCGGCCCCGCACCTGGACCCATCCCGTTTCGCGGCGTGCGCTTGGGCGCCATGGTGTGCGAGGACATGTGGTTCGAGGATGTGGCGGAAACGCTGCAGGAGTCGGGCGCCGAAATCCTGATCGTACCCAACGGGTCTCCGTTCGAATTGTCGAAACACGACATGCGGCTCAATCATGCAGTCGCGCGCGTGACCGAGACCGGTCTGCCGCTGGTCTATCTCAATCAGGTCTGCGGCCAAGATGATCTTGTGTTCGACGGCGGTTCCTTCGTCTTGAATGCCGACCGCGCGCTTGCGGTTCAGATGCCGTGGTGGTCGTCCGATCTTGCCGTCACCACGTGGACCCGCGAACCCAAAGGGTGGCGTTGCGCGATGCAAGCCCCGGCGCCCGCGTGCGAGCGGCCGGAAGCGGTGTATCAGGCGGCGGTGCTGGGTTTGCGCGACTACGTGCGCAAGAACCGTTTCCCGGGCGTGGTGCTTGGGCTTTCGGGCGGTATCGACAGCGCCTTGGCGGCGGCCATCGCCGCGGACGCACTTGGCCCGGACAAAGTGCATTGCGTGATGATGCCTTCACCCTACACGTCACAGGAAAGCCTCGACGACGCGGCGGCTTGTGCGAAGATGCTGGGCGTGCGTCTCGACACCATCTCCATCGCGCCGGCGATGAAGGCCTACGGAGCCATGCTGGAGCCGCAGTTCGCCGGGACGAAGGCGGACATCACCGAGGAGAATCTCCAGTCCCGCGCGCGCGGAATGACCTTGATGGCGCTCTCGAACAAGTTCGGGAAAATGGTGCTGTCGACGGGCAACAAGAGCGAGATGTCGACCGGTTACGCGACGCTCTACGGCGACATGTGCGGCGGTTACGCCGTGCTGAAGGACCTCTATAAAACGACCGTGTTCGCGGTCTGCCGGTGGCGCAACGCGAACAAGCCCACGGGCGCGCTCGGCCCCGACGGCCCCGTGATGCCGGAGAACGTCATCACCAAGCCGCCCACGGCCGAATTGAAGCCGAACCAGAAGGATCAGGACACGCTGCCCCCTTACGAGGTGCTGGACGGCATCCTGAAAGCTCTGATCGAAGGCGAGAAGGGGATCCGGGAGACGGCGGCGGAAGGCTTCGACGAAGCCGTCGTGCGCCGGGTGTTCCGGATGCTCAAGAACGCCGAATATAAACGCCGGCAAGCGCCGCCGGGCGTGAAAATCAGCAAGATCGCCTTTGGGCGCGACTACCGTTATCCGATTACCAATGGCTTCAACGACGATGTAGGTTAATTTCCTGCCGTCGCCTTCCTTCGAGAGAGTCCATGTCAGAGACTGAAACGCCCGTCCCCGTGAACAACTTCCTGCGCGACATCGTCGCTGCGGACCTGGAATCGGGCAAACACAAGGAAATCGTCACCCGCTTTCCGCCGGAGCCGAACGGCTATCTCCATATCGGCCACGCCAAGTCGATCTGCATCAACTTCGGTCTGCCGCAGGAATTCGGCGGCCGTTGTCATTTGCGGTTTGACGACACCAACCCGGCCAAGGAAGAACAGGAATATATCGACGCCATCGAGCGGGACGTGAAGTGGCTCGGCTTCGATTGGGGTAAAAATCTCTATCACGCCTCCGACTATTTCGAGCAGTTGTACCAGTGGGCCGAGCATCTCATCAAAAACGGCGACGCCTATGTGGACGACCAGACCGCCGACCAGATTCGCGAGAACCGCGGCACGCTGAAAGAACCGGGCCGTCACAGTCCGTTCCGTGACCGCACTCCCGACGAGAACCTCGACCTGTTCCGCCGCATGCGCGCAGGGGAATTCCCCAACGGCGCGCGCGTGCTGCGGGCCAAGATCGATATGTCCTCGGGCAACATCAATCTGCGCGACCCAGTGCTGTACCGCATCCTCCACACCGCGCACCCCCGCACGGGCACGGCCTGGTGCATCTATCCCAACTACGACTTCGCTCACGGCCAGTCGGATGCGCTGGAGCGCATCACGCATTCCATCTGCACGCTGGAGTTCGAGGATCACAAGCCGCTCTACGACTGGCTGCTCGATCACATGCCTGTGCCGTCGAAACCGCGCCAGTACGAGTTCGCGCGCCTCAACATCACTTATACGATCCTCTCGAAACGCTACCTCACGCAGTTCGTGCGTGACGGTCATGTGGACGGCTGGGACGATCCCCGGATGCCGACCATCGCCGGGCTCCGTCGCCGCGGCGTTCCGCCCGAGGCGATCCGCGAGTTCATCAAGCGCGCGGGCGTCGCCCGCGCGAACAGCGTCGTGGATATGGCGATGTTCGACGCCGCCGTGCGCGATCACTTGAACAAGTCCGCCTCGCGCTACATGGCGGTCCTCAAGCCGCTCAAGGTGGTGATCGAGAATTATCCGGAAGGCCAGTCGGAAGACCTCGACGCCGTGAACAACCCGGAAGACCCTTCGGCGGGCGCCCGCAAGGTGCCCTTCGGCCGCGAGCTTTTCATCGAACAGGACGACTTCATGGAGAACCCGCCGAAGAAGTTCTTCCGGCTTTCTCCGGGCATGGAAGTGCGTCTTCGTTACGCCTACTTCATCACCTGCCGCGAGGTGATCAAGGACGCTGCCGGCAATATCGTCGAACTGCGTTGCACTTACGATCCGGCGACCCGGGGCGGCAACGCGCCCGATGGCCGCAAGGTGAAGGCGACCATGCACTGGGTCTCGGCCCAGCATGCGGTGGACGCCGAAGTCCGCCTTTACAACACCCTGTTCAACCGTCCCGATCCCGGGGCCGATGGGGATCCGGTGAAGGACTTGAACCCGAACTCGCTGGAAACGATCACGGCGAAGCTTGAGCCCGCGCTCGCGGCGCGCAACGAGAAAGACACCGTGCAATTTGAACGGCTGGGCTACTTCGTGCGCGATTCAAAGTCGGAAGGGCTCGTCTTCAACCGCACGGTCGGCCTGCGCGATAGTTTCGCCAAGGCGCAGTAGGTTACCCGAAGAATGTCCTGAATGCCTCCGCCGCCGCATCGACGTCCGCGGCGGTGAGATCGCCGTGGGTGACGAGGCGCAGCGTCGGGCTCATCTGCGTGAGGATGCCGCGGTCGGCGAGGTGTATGCCGAGCGCCTCAGCGCGGTCGGGCGGCACCGCGACGAAGACCATATTGGTGGCCAGGCTGAGGATTTTCAGGGCGGGGATTTGCCCCAGCGCCGCCCCGAGGCGCGCCGCGTTGTCGTGGTCGGTGCGCAGGCGGGGGATGTGGTTCTCCAAGGCAAAGATGCAAGCGGCGGCGAGCACGCCGGATTGGCGCATGCCGCCGCCCAGGGTCTTGCGCCAGCGGGTCGCGCGCGCGATCAGGTCTTTCGATCCGACCAGGACCGAGCCGACCGGCGCGCCCATGCCTTTCGAGAAGCACATGGAAACGCTGTCGAACGGCGCGCAAAGGTCTGCGAGCGAGGCGTTTGTGGCCACCATCGCGTTCCAGATCCGCGCGCCGTCGAGGTGGGTGGCGAGGCCTTTACCTTTCACGAAAGCAGTGGCTTCGGCCACATAATTGGCGGGAAGGACTTTGCCCTGGATCGTATTTTCGAGGGTGAACAGTTTGGTGCGCGCGAAGTGGAAGTTGTCCGGTTTGATCGCCGCCGCGACGAGATCGAGCGGCAGGGTGCCGTCGGCCGCGTTCGCGATGGGCTGCGGCTGGATGCTGCCGAGGACGGCGGCGCCCCCGCCTTCATATTTGTAGGTATGGGCGATCTGGCCGACGATGTATTCGTCGCCTCGCTCGCAATGGGCCATCAGGCCGGTCAGATTGCTTTGGGTCCCGGTGGGTAGGTACAGGCCCGCGTCCTTGCCCGCGCGCTCGGCGACCATGGCTTGCAGGCGTTGGACCGTGGGGTCGTCATGGAACACGTCGTCGCCGACGGGGGCCTCCATCATGGCTTTACGCATGCCCGGCGTGGGCCGGGTGACGGTATCGCTGCGAAGATCGATCATGTATGAAAGTCCCCAAGTGGTGGACCAACCCTAGCCATTCCGCGTCCGGAGAGAAAGATGCCGACGGTCTATATTGCCATGAGCGACACGATGCAGGCCTGGGGCAGCGACGCCGGGATCAGCAAGCATCTCTATAAAATCGGTTTCACCGACGAAACACCCGCGGACGCAATCACGGCGCTGAACGAGGCGGGCTATGGCGGCCAGACCGACTGGGTTCTGGCCGGCGCGCGGGAAAGCGAGACGGTCGACGAGGCCGCGCTGATGGCGCGCGTGGGCGAGCGGATGAAACTTGTCGACCCTCTGTACTATCCCAAGATCAAGGGCGCGAAGGACATCGTGCGCGTGGATCAGCGCAAGGTCGAAGCCAACATCGTCATCAAGCGCACGATGGAAGGCCGGGATTCCAAGGTGCCGAAGATAAAACCGAAGGATATGGCGGGGTTCATCTTGGATGTCGCTCTGGGCGATTCCTCGTTGGCTGTCTAAGGCACGAAAACATGCACGGCCCGCTGGCGCACCTTGAAGGTCGCCGGCGTTTGGGTCGTGATCTCGCCGTCGGTGTTGATTGCGCGCGGGCGGCGGGTGCGGATTTCGACCTCTTGGCATTTCAAGGTGCGCACCTGCTTCCATACCCCATGTTTGCCTTTCCGAAAGGCGGGGTAGATGAGCAAGAGGCGCCACGGATGATCGAACTCCAGGCTGTAAAGATTCAACAAGCCGTCGTCGATGCGCGCGCCTTCCTCCACCGTCATGCCCGCGCCGTAGTGGCGGCCGTTGCCCACGGCGATCTGTAAGGTGCGCACATGGTGCACGACGCCTCCGGCGTGGATCTCGGCCGAGAAGGGCCGCGCGCGGGTGAGCGCGCGGAACAGCGCGACGGCATAGCCGAGGCGGCCCCAGCGTCGTTTGACGTCGGGTGTCAGGTTGTCGGTCAGCCGGGTGCTGAGGCCCAGGCTCGAGACATTGAAAAATGGACGGCCGTTCACCTCACCGATGTCGATATCGTGGATCTGTCCGCGCACAATGACGTCAACGGCCGAGGGCAGATCCATGGGGATATTCAGGGTGCGGGCGAGATCGTTGCCCGTGCCCAGCGGCAAGATGCCTAACGGACGGTCGGTGTCGATCAAGGCCTTCGAGGCGCTGTTGAAGGTGCCGTCGCCCCCGCCGAGCACCACGCAGTCCACCTCCGGTGCGTGGGCGCACACCAGATCGTTGAGGTTCTGGGGATCGCTCGCATGTTTGCGCAGGACTTTTAGCCCGGCGGCGGCCAGCAGGTCCTGGGCCTGCGCGGCGGCGGCCTGGCCCTGTCTGCTTTTCTCGTTGACGATCAGAAGCGCGCTGCGCGGCTTGCTAATTCGGGCCGTCTGGATGGCGTCCACGTGAGATCCGCGTTGCGGGAGGGACGGGTAGGAAGCCGGACGCCCGCGGCCCGATCAAGGGAAATGTGGTGACAATCGGGGCGGGGCCGGTTGCACGCCGCCGGTGGAACACCTAAATGGCGGTATCCTCGCGCGTCCCACCGATCGAAGCTCCCCCGATGGTATATGCGTTCAAGATCATGGCGTCCCCCGTGGGAGCGCTGAAACTGGTGGCCAGCGGGCAGGGGCTCGCGGCCGTCCTATGGCCGAACGACGACCCGAAGCGGGTGCGTCTTGCGCCTTTGATCGCGCGGGACGACCATCCCGTTCTTCAGGAGACCGAGCGCCAGCTTGCCGCCTACTTCAGACGGGACCGTAAACATTTCGACCTTCCCCTCGATTTCACAGGAACGCCCTTCCAGCAACGCGTCTGGAGTGCGCTGTTGAAAATCCCCTACGGCGAAACACGCTCCTACGGCGAACTGGCGGCGCAACTTGGAAATGCGAAGGCCATGCGCGCCGTCGGCGCGGCCAACGGCCGCAATCCGATTTCCATCGTGGCCCCTTGCCATCGCGTGATCGGGGCATCGGGCAAGCTCACCGGCTTCGCCGGCGGGCTGGAAACCAAATCCTATCTCCTCAAACTGGAATCCGGCGCTTAACGCGCCCTTTCTCTTTTCCCCATTTTTCTTTCAAGGCGCATCCCCATGGTTCATCTGTTCGATCCCTTGACCTTACGCGGCGTCACCTTGCGCAATCGCATCGCCGTTGCGCCGATGTGCGAATATTCCTCCGTCGACGGCTTCGCCAACGATTGGCATGTGGTGCACCTCGGTAGCCGCGCCGTGGGCGGCGCGGGGCTCGTGCTGACGGAGGCCGCCGCGGTGGTTCCGGAAGGGCGCATTTCCCCGGACGATCTGGGGGTGTGGAGCGAGAAGCATTTCGAGGTTCTCGAACGCATCACGCATTTCATGGCCGGACAGGGCGCGGTGGCGGGCATCCAGTTGGCCCATGCCGGCCGCAAGGCCAGCACCTCCAGCGGGTTTCCCGGCAAGCCGAGCGGTGAAGTCAAACCGCAGGACGGCGGCTGGCAGACCGTCGCCCCGTCAGCGATCCCCTTCGCGCAAGGTTATCCCAGCCCGCGTGAACTCTCAGTCGCCGAGATCGGCGCCGTGCGCGACGCCTTCGTCACTGCCGCGGTCCGGTCCTATGATGCGGGCTTCCGCGTGATCGAATTGCACGCGGCCCACGGCTATCTTTTCCATGAATTCCTGTCGCCGCTGTCCAACCGGCGGACGGACCAATACGGCGGCGATTTCGAGAACCGCATCCGCATCCTGATGGAAACCGCGGCCGCGGTGCGCGCGAAGCTGCCCGACAGCGCCGTCTTGTTCGTGCGGGTCTCCGCGACCGATTGGGTTGAAGGAGGATGGGACGCCGATCAGACCGTCGCCTTATCGCGGAAACTGAAAGAATTGGGCGTCGACCTCATGGATATTTCCACCGGCGGGAACGTCGAGAAGGCGCCGATCCCGGTCGGCCCGGGTTATCAGACGCCTTTCGCCGAGAAGGTCCGCCGTGAGGCCGGAATCCCCGCCTCCGCCGTGGGTCTGATTACCGATCCGGCCCAGGCGGACCATATCGTCCGCACGGGGCAAGCCGATGTTGTCATGCTGGCGCGGGAGCTTTTGCGCGATCCGTATTGGCCGATGCACGCCGCCGCGAAGCTGGGCCAACCCGCGTCGTGGCCCGTGCAATACCTGCGCGCCGCGCCGAAGGGATCGACGCCGCGCGAAACCCTCTAAAAGGGATTCTAGGCCGGCTGCTGCGCTTTCAAGCCGCTCACCTGCTTCTGAAGCTGAGCAATCAGGCCCGAGAAGCCGCCCTGCTGGGCGATAATGGTGTTGTATTCGTTGCGGTAGGTGATCGCCATGCTGACGCCCGCGACGATGACGTCGACGATCTTCCAACCGTCGGGGCGTTTGCGCAGACGCCAATCGACGGCGAAGTTCTCGCCCGCGTTGCCGACGATGCTGGACTTGACGATCGCACCGTCGTCGCCGTCCGGCGTAGCCGCGCCCACTTTCAGCGTCTGCCCGTTGTATTCGGAGAAGCGGCGCGACCAGGTATAGACGATCACGTCCTCGAACAAGGGTGAGAAGGCCGCCATATCCTCGGGCTTCGCGGTGCGGGTATAGCGGCCGAGCACGAAGCGGCCGATGGCCGGCAGGTCGAAGTAGTTCGTGAACATCGCGCGGAAGCGCGTTTGCTTTTCCGTGTTGTCGATTTTCGCGGCGAGCACGTCGACGATGCCCTTCTGCGCGAAGTCGGAAACAAACGCGCCGGCGTCGTTCACGCCTTGCGCAAAGGCGAGGCGCGGGGCAATGGCGCCCGCGGCGGTCACGATCATCAGGTGGCGGCGGGAAATCATGGCAGCTCCGTCGTCGAGGAAGTTACCGCTCAGAGATAATGGCGGTCTGCGGCAATTCCGGGGCGGCCGCCGCGGTTGCCGGCACAGGCTCATTAGTCATTGAAAAGTCGTCGAAATCTTCCATCGGCGGTGGTGCGCCGTTACGGATTTCATTGGCCCGGATCTGGCGGTAGGCGGACCGGAGGGACGCATAATAATCGATGGAGGACGCGTTCAATTCGTCGAGGACGTCCATGGTCTCGTCCTTGGTGTTGATCACCAGCGTGCCGAAGACGGCCCATTGAATCCACTGCTCCGCGCCGTTGCCGCGGCTATACCAGGCCAGCGGGTCGACAAAGAGGGCGTCCACGCCGAAGCCCGTGCCGTCGCGGAAGGTCGAGGGCCCAAGAAGCGGCACATAGACGTAGGGGCCGTCGCCGATACCCCACACGGCCAGCGTCTGTCCGAAGTCCTCGGTGTGCCCTTCAAGGCCCATGTCGGTCGCGACGTCGAACAGGCCGAGGACGCCGATGAAACTGTTGATGGCAAAGCGGGCGAACGTGGTGCCCGCGCGTTCCGGTTCGGCCTGCAGCACATCGTGCACGAAGGTGATCGGCGAGCGCAGGTTGCTGAGGAAGTTGCCGACGCTGCGGCGACCGCCCTCGGGAACCACTGCCCGGTAGCTCTTCACGACGGGACGCACCACGGCGCGATCCAGCGCCTGATCGGTCTTGAACATGGCCCGGTTGAAGGGCTCCAAGGGATCGTTGGCTTCCTCGTAGGCCGCCACGGCGTTGAGGTCGCTCGCGGGCGGACGGGTCGCGCAGGCGCTTGCCAGGACGCAAACCGCGAGGACGGCAATGAAGCGCGGGAAATGGAAAAGGGACATCTTGTCCGTCTGACGGGCGTTCACTTAGGGCCTATTTTCTATCGTATTTATATCGACTTAGCCCCCACCGGCGTGAAAGACGGGTATCATACCGATTTCAAGAAGGATATATGTATTTCGGCATGGCGGGCTCTCGGATTCTGGCGCGCCGGTTTTCGCCGCGGGGACGCGCCGCTCCCGTCGGTTTTCCAAGTTTTCCTGGGATTTTTCGTCTGTGCCAGCCCTTCTTGATCTCAGCGTTACGCAGCGCGCTTTAGCGCCGCTTAACATTCGCGTGTCCTTCGAGTTCTTCCCGCCGAAGACCGAAAAGATGCACGAGCAGCTTTGGGCGTCGATCGAGCGGCTGGCCCCGTTGAAGCCCAAGTTCGTCTCCGTGACCTACGGCGCCGGCGGGTCGACCCGCGAACGCACCCACGACACGGTCGTCCGTATCCAGAATGAAAAGAGCCTGCCCGCCGCCGCGCACCTGACCTGCGTCGCGGCGACCCGCGATGAGGTTGACGACGTCGCGCGCCGCTATTGGGAGGCGGGCATCCGTCATATCGTGGCCTTGCGCGGCGATCCACCCGAGGGCGAGACGCGCTACACGCCCCATCCCGGCGGATACGCCTTTGCCGCCGATCTCGTGGAGGGTTTGAAGCGTGTGGCCGATTTCGAGATCAGCGTCGCCGCGTATCCGGAAATTCATCCCGAAGCGCAAAGCGCCGATGCCGACCTCGACAATCTGAAACGCAAGATCGACGCGGGCGCCAGCCGCGCCATCACCAATTTCTTCTTCGACCCCGAAGTGTTCTGCCGTTTCCGCGACCGCGCGGCGAAGGCGGGCATTTCGGCCGACATCATCCCGGGGTTGATCCCCGTCACCAACTTCGCGCAAACCCACAAGATGTCGCAGCGATGCGGCGCCAGCGTGCCCGATTGGTTGCGCGATGTGTTCGCGGGACTGGATGACGACGCCGAAACCCGCCGTCTCGTTTCGGCCACCGTGGTCGCTGAACAAGTGCGCGCCCTGGTGCGCGAGGGCGTGAAGGATTTCCACTTTTACACCCTTAATCGCGCCGACCTGACATATACGATCTGCCATATCCTTGGCGTTCGTCCGTAAACTTCGCGAAATGTCCGATCCTTTTGAACTGTCCGACGACGAACCTCCGTTCGATCCGCTGACGCCCAAGCCGGTGGCGTCCGGCGGCGCACATGCGCCCGCGCCGCCCCCGCCCCCTCCGGTGTGGATCGAGAAACTGAATCCCGAACAGCGCGCCGCCGTGGAGACCACCCAAGGTCCCGTGCTCGTCCTGTCCGGTGCGGGCACCGGCAAAACCCGCGTGCTGACCACCCGTGTCGGCTGGATCCTCCTGCAGCGTCTCGCGCGCCCCTGGCAGGTGCTGGCGGTGACGTTCACCAACCGCGCGGCCCGCGAAATGCGCGAGCGCGTGGCGAACCTCATTGGGCCAAGCGCCGAGGCGGTGTGGCTCGGCACCTTCCATGCCTTGAGCGTGCGCATCCTGCGCCGCAATGCCGAACTGGTCGGGCTCAAGTCCAACTTCACCATTCTGGATTCCGACGACCAGATCCGCCTCCTGAAGCAACTCATGGAAGCCGACAACGTCGATTCCAAGAAGTGGCCCGCGCAAGGGCTGATGGGCGTGATCCAGCGGTGGAAGGACCGGGGCCTCACCCCGGAGCGCGTTGGCGCGGAAGGCGGCAGCGACTACGCCGGCGGGCGCGCGGTGGCGCTTTACAAGGCCTACCAGGACCGCCTCAAAACCCTGAACGCGGCCGACTTCGGCGACCTTCTTCTGCACTGTCTGACGCTGTTCCAGACGCGGCCCGATATCCTCGCCGAGTATCAGGACCAATTCCATTATGTCCTGGTGGACGAATATCAGGACACGAACGTCGCGCAGTATCTGTGGCTGCGGCTGCTGACGCAGAAACATCGCAACTTGTGTTGCGTGGGCGACGACGACCAATCGATCTACTCCTGGCGTGGAGCCGAAGTCGGGAACATTCTGCGGTTCGAGAAGGATTTCCCGGACGCGAAAGTCATCCGCCTGGAACGCAATTACCGATCCACCCCGACGATCCTGTCGGCGGCCTCCCATCTCATCGCCCACAACGAAGGCCGCCTCGGCAAGACCTTGCGCACCGGCCTCGACGACATCGAAGAAGGCGCGCCCATCAAGATTCGCGGTGTGTGGGACGGCGCGGCGGAAGCGCGGTGGCTGGTCGAGGAGATCGAAACCCTTCAGCGCGCCGGACACCCTCTCGACCAGATCGCGATCCTGGTGCGCGCCGGATTCCAGATGCTGGAATTTGAAGAACGGTTGATTACGACCGGCGTTCCGTACCGCGTCGTGGGCGGCCCCCGGTTCTACGAGCGTTTGGAAATCCGCGATGCGGTGGCGTATTTGCGCCTCATCCAGCAGCCCGACGACGATCTCGCCTTCGAACGCATCATCAATAAACCCAAGCGCGGCCTGGGCGACACCACGATCCAGAAAATCCATATCCTCGCGCGCGCGCAAAGCGTGTCCATGATGGAAGCGAGCCAACGTATCTCCGAGACGGACGAACTGCGTCCGCAGGCGCGCACGGCGCTTGCCAACTTCGCGCGCGACATGGAGCGCTGGCGCTCATTGCGCGAAACGACGCCGCCGGCCGAGATCGCCGCCCAGGTTCTGGAGGATTCCGGCTACATCGAGATGTGGCAGAAGGACAAATCCCCCGAAGCGCCCGGCCGCCTCGACAACCTGAAGGAATTCGTGTCCGGGTTGGACGAATGGGAAAACCTCGGCGGGTTCCTCGATCACGTCAGCCTCGTGATGGAGAACGACGCCAATGCGGGCGAGGCGGGTGTGACGCTCATGACCCTACACAGCGCGAAAGGGTTGGAATTCGATACCGTCTTCATGCCCGGTTGGGAGGAAGACATCTTCCCCAACCGCCGCGCGCTCGACGAAAGCGGTGAAAAGGCGCTGGAGGAAGAACGCCGGCTCGCCTACGTCGGCATTACCCGCGCGCGCCGCCGCGCCTTCATTTCATTCGCGGCCAACCGGCGCGTCTATAATCAGTGGCAGTCGAGCATTCCCTCGCGTTTCGTCGAGGAACTGCCGAAAGAGAACGTCGAACACGAGACGGAGCAGGGGCTCTATGGTCACCGCATGGGCGGTGGGGGCGACTGGTCGGGGTTCGGCGACAGCTCCCGCAGCGGCGCGGGTGTACGCCGCCGCCTGGATTTCGCCGACACGGGAAGCTGGGAGGTGAAGGAGCGCGTCAGCGAGAACGCCTTCCGGATCGGCGACCGCGTCTTTCATCAAAAATTCGGCTACGGCATCGTCGAGGGGATCGACGACGCCAAGTTGGAGATCGCCTTCGACAAAGCCGGCCGTAAAAAAGTGCTCGACAGTTTTGTCGAGCCGTCGAAGTGAGACTGTCATGACCGATATCGGATCCGCCTGGAGCGCCAAGGTCACCGTGCGCACCGAACATGCCGACGCCTTCGAGCAGGCGTTCGCGGGGCTCGCGGGCGTCGTCAGCATGTATGAAGCCAATCCGGATGGATTCACCTGGACGGTCGAGGGCACCTTCGACGCCGCGCCGCCGCGCTTGGAACTTTCGCAGCGCATCGCGCTCGCGGCGTCCAGCCTGGGCATTGCCGAACCCGACCTGGAGATCGCGAAGGTGCCGGAGAAGGATTGGCTGTCGGAAAGCGTGGCGGCTTTCCCGCCGCTGAAGGCCGGGCGTTTCTATATCCATGGCGATCATATTCAGGGACCGTTTCCGTCCGGCGCGATCCGCATTCTCGTGAACGCCGCCACGGCGTTCGGCTCAGGCCATCACGCGAGCACGATGGGGTGCCTGATGGCCCTCGACGATCTTTCCCATCGTCGCAAGGCCATCGCGCGCGGCCTCGACATGGGCGCGGGCACCGCGATCCTTGCGATCGGCATGGCGAAAGCCTGGCGCGCGCCCGTGGTCGCCGCCGATATCGATCCGGTCGCGGTGAAGGTCAGCCGTTATAACGCGGCTCGGAATGGGGTCACGCCGTTGGTGCGCCCCGTGCTCAGTGAAGGCTGCGGCCAGCGCGACGTCCGACGCAACGGTCCCTATGACGTGATCTGCGCGAATATCCTGGCGCGCCCGCTGGCGGCGATGTCGGCCGATCTGTCCCGGTTGCTTGCGCCGGGCGGCACGCTGATCCTCGCCGGATTTCTACGTCGCCACGAACAGATGGTGATGACGCCCTACCGCACGCACGGCCTCAAGCTGGTGAAGCGTTATCGCCTCGCCCCTTGGACGACGCTCGTTTTGCAGAAATAGCCGGCGGACCGCGGTTCCTGTTAAGGAACCACCAGCACCATATCGCGGTCCTCGCGTTGCACGAACAGCACCGCCTGGCTCCGCGATCCGCTCAGGATTTTCTCAAGTTGCGCGGCGGTTTCGACAGGCTGGCGGTTCACGGCCGTGATCAGATCTCCGGCTTGCAGGCCGATGGCCGCCGCCGGCGAATTTTCCTCGACGTCGCGCACGCGCACGCCGCCTTTGTCGTCGGACACGACCGCGCCCATGACGCGGCTGGGCTCGGCCCGTGAGGGGCCCGCCGCGGCGGCCTGTTGGCTCGCGGGCATGCGTTCGACCGTGATGTCGATGTCACGGCGGTCGCCGTCGCGGATGACGGTTAGTTTGACTTTCTCGCCCGGCTTCGTGAACGCGACCCGGTTGCGCAGCACCGAGGAGCCGTCGATGGCGCGTTCGTTCAGCGCGATCACCACGTCGCCCGCCTTGACGCCGGCGGCGTCGGCGGGGCCGTCCGGCTCGACGCGGCTGACCAGCGCGCCGGTGTGCACATCCAGGCCGAGGTTCTGGGCGACCTCGGGCGTCAAATCCTGGATCGCGACGCCGATGCGGCTCCGGCTCACTTCGCCGGATTGAATCAGCTGATCCATGACGTTCGCGGCGATGCTGATCGGCACCGCGAAACCGATGCCGATATTGCCGCCCGGTCCGATGATCACGGTCGGGATGCCGACAAGTTCACCCTTCAGGTTGACCAGGGCGCCGCCGGAGTTCCCGGGATTGATGGCCGCGTCGGTCTGGATGAAATCCTCGTAGCCGTCGGCGATGAAGCCGGAGCGGCCCAGCGCGGAAACGATACCCGAGGTGACGGTCTGGCCGAGGCCGAAGGGATTGCCCACCGCCATCACGTAGTCGCCCACCCGGATGTCCGCCATGTTGCCCAAGGGCAGGGCGGTCAAGTCCTTCGCGTCCACCTTCACCAAGGCAAGGTCCGTCGCGGGATCCTGGCCGATCATCTTGGCGGCGAGCGTGCGCCGGTCCTGGAGGGTGACGGCGATATCCGTCGCGCCGTCGACCACGTGGGAATTGGTCAGGATATAGCCTTGGGCGGCATCCACGATCACGCCCGAACCGACGCCCGAGCGCTCGCGCGGCGTTTCATCCGGATTGCCGAAGAAGCGGCGGAACCGCGGATCGCGGAAGGCTTCCGGCAACTCAGGGGCCTCGGCCTTCGCTTTGACCTGGATGCTGACCACGGCAGGCGTCACGCGCGCGACGACCTCGGTCAGGCCCGTATAGGGGCCGCCGGCCGAGGGCGTTCCGCTGAGCCCCGAGGTCGAGGAGCCTTGTGTGCCGGGCAGGGCCTCGGTCAGCGAGGGCAGGGCGACATCGCCGTCGCGCAGAAGAAACACCGTGCCGCTCACGGCGGCGAGGCCAAGAATGGCGACAACAACGGTGCGTAGGGGCGTCATGGGCATCCTCTGGTTGCTTTGGACGGCGATGTAAGACGTCGGACACGCCGGTCAAGGAGGGGGCAAGGCGGGAGTTTAGCGAAAATACGAAACTCACACGAGAATCAAAGAGTTCCCGCGAATTGACGCGGGAAAGGGGCGGTTTTGGGGCCAAAGGGCCGGTTCCCGGCGCCTTGGGACGTCCCTGCCGCGCCGATCCATGCCTCGTGGGTCGCCGTTGGGAACGGCGACAATTTGTTGATTGCTTCACCAAACCGTCACGCGTTCGTCACCGCGGACGAGCATGGTGGCGCCCGCGTCGTGCCACCCCTTCAGCCGAGCGGATCGTCAAAGCAATGTCAGAACAAGCCAGCGCCGTTCTTATCCGAGATGCCGTCCAAAGCGCCGATGTTCCCTTAAGCCGCAGCGACCGCAGATTCGCCGAAAGTTTCGATCGGCTGGTCTATACCCAGATTTGGGAAGACCCGGAGGTCGACATGGCGGCCATGGACCTCGCGCCGGGCCATCGGGTGGCGACCATCTGTTCGGCAGGGTGCAACGCGCTTTCCTATTTGACGGCGGCCGACGACGTCGAGGTCACCGCGGTCGATCTCAATTTTGCCCACCTGTCCCTCGCGGGCATGAAACGCGCCGCGTTCAACGGCGCTACGGCGCACGACGACATCCGGGCGCTTTTTGTCGACGCCGCGGGCGAAAGGAACGGGGCGTTCTATCGGGACAAGATTTCGCGCCGCTTGCCCACGGACATGAAAGCTTATTGGGAAAGCGGCCGCCGTCCGCGCTATCGGGATTTCGTGACGGGTTTCTTCAAAAAAGGTCTGCTTGGCGCCGCCATTCGCATCAGCCGCATCCTCGCGCGGGTTCACGGCGTGCGGCTCGAAGACGCGCTGGCCTTGGACGACGCGGAGAGGCAGCGCGCCTGGGCGCGGGAGAACCTGCGTCCGATCTTTGAAGGAAAATTGCTTTCGGCGCTGTTCTCCCTGCGTCACCCCTTGTTCCTGCTCGGCATCCCGCCCCGCCAGTTCAATTTGCTGTGCGACGGCCGGCCCGACCGGATGGCCCGCGTGCTGGCCGAACGCACGGAACAACTGGTCGGTGCCGCAAAATCCAGCGAGAACTACTTCCTGTGGCAGGCGTTCACCCACGGCTATGCGCCGCAAGCGGACGGCCGGGCCCTGCCGCCGTACCTCGCGCGCGCGAATTTCGAGATCATGCGCCGCCGCGCGAACAACCTGCATCTCGTGCATGACTCGATGACGGGCTTTCTCGAGCGGCAGGAGGCCGCGTCCCTCGACCGCTTCGTGCTGCTCGACGCGCAGGATTGGATGGACGAGCGCGCGCTGACGGGCCTGTGGAGCCAAATCGGCCGCACGGCGCGCCCGGGCGCACGCGTGATCTTCCGCACCGCCGGAACCCAGCCGCCTTTCATGGAACACCTGCACACCGGCGCGTGGAACGGTTGGCGCCGTTTGGACGAGCTCTCCAACGGCCTTCACGCGCGCGATCGGTCGGGCATCTACGGGAATTTCCATGTCTATGAGCTGGCCGCCTGAGCGTTGCGATCTCTCCCCATGGATTGTAAACGGCAAGGCCCGGTTGGAATCGCTTACGGCCGGCGGCAGACGCTGGCCGGTGACCCTCGGCGACGCGGACCAGGGATCACAGGCGACATGGCTGACGTCGCTCGTCTCGGCATTGATCGGCACGCCGAAGGACGACGCGATCTCGACCACGGATGCGGCTGGCCGGTTTTTACGGTTGGGGCTTGGCCTCGCCGAGCGTGCGGCCCTGTTCGCCGGGGCGGACAAAGCAGCGATCGTCAATAACGCGCTGCTGTCGGTTTCTCCGGTCGGTCCCAGCGATCTGCATGGCCTCTCCAGCGCCTTGATCGCGGCGGCGCGTCGCTGGCCGGACCGCGTGATCGTCGCGCGCGGGATCGTCGCGGGACGCGCGGCCGTGAAAGCCTGCGCGGCGCTGGCCGGTGGCGCCTCGTTACCCAATCGGGTCAGCTATGCATTCGACCTGACCGGCGGCGAACTGCCCGACAAGATCAATGCGCAGCGCGACCAGACGCAGCTTCGCAAGGCGGCGTTCGGGCGCATCGACCACGACGCGTTCACGGACACGGATATCGCGGACGCGCAACGGCAATATACTTCGGTCTATATCGGGCGGCATGGGAGCCGGAATCCGCAACTGACGCCGGACTTTTTCGCGACGCTTCACCGGACGCGCGGCGCGGCGTTCCACGGTTTGAAATCCGATGGTCTCTTGCAGGCCTTTGTCGCGCTCCGCGATCACGGCGATTTTCTATCGGTCCCACTCATCGGGTATCGGACGGAAGTGGACAAGAAAATGGGGCTGTACCGTCAGATTTTCGCGCTGGCCCTTGAGATCGGCCGCGCACAGAAGAAGGTTGTGAATTTCGGGGCGGGCGCCGGGCACTATAAGAAGTTGCGCGGCGCCGAACTCGCCGTCGAATACATGATTGTCGTGCCCACCCGGGCGACGATGCTGGGCCGGTCTTTGCGCGCGATGTTGAAAATTTCGGAAGAACCTCTGGACCGCCTGGTGCCGAAAGCAATTGTGCATTTCGGCGGATAGTCGGCCGCTGCAAATTACAGCGGGTCGCCGGTTTGCAAGTTGACGGCGGTAGAAAAGAGACCGGCTGGGATCGAGATGTCGTCGGCGTCCGTGACGAGGAGGAGATGCAATCCGCCGTCTATGATGCGCGCATCAATCCCCTCCACCTTGTGCGCCTCCGTGATGTGGGTCATCCATCGCAATTCGCCATCGGCGTCCAGGACGCCGATGGCTGCGCCGCCGCACGCGCCGTCGGTGTAAGAATTGTCCGTATCCTCCGCAACAGCCGAAAAAGCCATATCGCCGTTCGGCAGTCCTGCCGCATCGGTAAATGTGAGGGGTATGCCCGCCACGTCGCCGAGATCGACGCCGCGATGAGAGATCGGGGTGACGGTGCGGCCGTCGCCGCCGATCAATGATGCGAGAACGTCCGCGAGTGTAAAACGGATCATCGCGTTTCGCTTGAGGCCTTTGTTTCCGCGTTGGAAGACGCGCAGCTCGTCGTTGGCGACAATGACGCCTTCAATGTTGAGTTTTCCGAATTCGGCTTCCAGCGGCGTCATGAGGAAGGTCATGTCCACCCCATGCGGCGCTTCCGCAAGGCTCCCATCGGCGGCAAGACCGATCAGCGCGCCGCGCCGGCGGTTGGTTTTCGATCCTGAACCGCAGGCCAGGAGGGCGCCATGCGCGTAAGGTCCGAATGGCGGTAGCCGCACCAGCGCCTCGAAGTCCGGCTTTTGTTTCTTGCGCGCCTTATGTTCGTTCGGGAGGTCGCCGTCGAACAGGCGCACGACATGGCCCGGCGCGGTATCGTTATGGCGGAACACCGCCATATGGTTCTCGTCGTCGGCGACGATATAAAGGTATCCGCCGTGACGCACGAGACCGCTTGCCGCGCTGATATAAGGGGGGCGACCCGGCGCTGTGGGCGTGTCGAGATCGAGTGTGCGGAGGCGGGTAAGCGTGGCCAAGGCGCTTAGGGTGTGACGGCGCTTTCGGCCGCGGCGAGGTCGCCGCTCGCTTTCACTTGATGCACGCCGTTGGTCCAGTCGGCCGCGCCCGGGAAACGCCCGACGCTCGGCAGCGTCAGCGACATGTTGCGCGGGTTCGCGCCGATCACCAGGCCCAGGATATTAATCTCAAGTCCTTCATCCGCCGCGAGCATCAGGCCGAACGCGCCGCCCAGGGAAAGCTGCAACCCGGTGCCGCTGGGCGATGTGGTGATGAATTTCCACCCGGTGAAGTCTTTGCCGATGGCGTTGCCAGGCATGGTGAGGCGCAAATCCGGAATCTCGCGCGCGATGTGGGCGATGAAGGTATTGCTGTTGGGCCCCGGCCATACGACGTAGGTGTTGGGGTAGGGGTAGGACTCGACGGCCCGCGGCACGGCGGCCACGATGGCTTCGGCTTCCGCGCCGCGCAGATCCTGCAACAGCTTCGGTTCGGATCCGTACCAGCGCTGATCGGGCGTCGCGGTTTCCGTCACACGGATCGCCGAAGAGTTGCGCCGCAGATAGAAGCCCATGACTTCATAGCGGGTGTAGTACGCGGCGCTCTTCGGCTTGATTGCGATCCAGGTGTGATCGGCGAACTTGCCGCGCCAGCGCACGGCGGGCGCCGAATAGACCTGCACCACGGCGTCGTCGTAGTCGGACGGCAGCGGCGCCCAGCCCACGGGTTCGCGGCTGGCGGTGCGCCAGTCTTGCGCCTGGACGGCGTTCGGGAAAACGATGCGCACCAATGGAAACGCCGCCAGGATCAAGGCGGCGATCAGCAGCACTCCGAAGAACTTGCCGGTGAACTTGCGCATAGGCCGGATATTACGCATTGCCGTTGCCCTTCGGCCAGCGGGTCATGGTAACGTTTTGTCACAATTGCCCGGACTTGGTTTTGAAGGTTGAAGGAGGATGGCCCATGGCGACGGTGCGGATGATGACGGACAAGGAAGCAGACGCCATCCCGGCCGTGAAAGCCGTGTTCGACGACATCAGGGCGGTCCGGAAAAGCGATTTCATCAATAACTTCTGGCGGGCCCTGGCCCACGACCCGGCGCAGCTCGCCCGGATCTGGGGTCAGGTGAAGGCGATCATGGGAGCGCCCGGCGCACTCGACCCGCTCACCCGGGAGCTGATCTATATCGCGGTTTCGAGCGCCAACGGCTGCACCTATTGCGTCCACTCCCACACGGCGGCCGCGCGCGCCAAGGGCATGACGGAGGCCCAGCACGCGGAGCTGATTTCGATCATCGGTTTGGCGGGGCAAACCAATCACTTGGTTCATGCCCTGCAAGTCCCGGTCGATCCCGAATTCCAGGTGTCGTGACAGTCTAGGCTGCGACCTCGCGCCGCAGCGCGAACCACAGCAGCGCCGCCGCGCAGAGCCCGAGCCACGGCAGCAGCATCATATTCATCGTGTGCCACCCGAAGGTCGCAAGCAGCGCGCCCGCGCTCAAGGACGACACCAGCCCCACGCCCACGACCGCAAGGTCGTTGGCCGCCTGCGCGCGTCCGCGTTCCGACGGCGTATAGGCGCCGGTGAGCAGATGCGTGCCGCCGATGAACAGGAAATTCCAACCGACCCCGAGGAAGGTGAGCGCCGAGATGAAGTGGGGCAGGGCCGTTCCGCTCAGCGCGAGCATGACGTGGCAAGTCAAGAGACCGACGCCGGCGAACATCACGCGCAGGACGCCGAAGCGCGCGATCAGCGCGCCGGTGAAGAACGACGGCAGGAACATGCCGAGCACATGGAACTGGATCGCCTGCGACGCGTCCGCGAGCGTGTGGTGATGGGCCATGATGGCGATCGGCGAAGCGGTCATGGCAAGCACCATCACCCCCTGGCCCGTCGCCGCGCCGAACAGCGCGACAAGGTATGTGGGTTGGCGCACAATCTGTAAAAGCGGGCGTCTCGCCGCGTCCGCCGCCCCGATGACCGGCGCAGGCACGCGGACGTTGAATACAAGCAAGGTCGCGGCCAACGAGAGCGCGGCAAGCAGAAGGAACGATCCCGCATAAGGCGCCGGCAGCAGGGGTTCGCCCCAGCGGGCGAGCGCGGGGCCCAGGAACGCCGCCACGATCCCGCCCGTCATCACGAAGGAGATGGCGCGCGGCCGGAACGCTTCATCGGCGACTTCCGAGGCCGCGAAACGATAGTAGAGCGCGAAGGCCTGATAGGAGCCGAGGAACATGGCTCCGAAACACAGGATGAACAATGAGTGCACGGCGACGCCCATCGCGGCCAGGAGGCCGCCCAAGGTGCCGAGCGCCGCTCCGGTGATGAAGCCCGCGCGCCGGCCGACCTTCGCCATCCAAAGGGAGGCGGGCACGGTGGTCATGGCGGTCCCAAAGAACATGGCGCCCATCGGCGCGGTCGCGAGTTCCGGCGAGGGGGAGACTTGACCGCCGGCAAGGCCTCCGATGGTCGCCATCAAGACACCCGCCGTCTGGAACAGCGCTTGCGTGGTGGCGAGCAACAGCACCTGGCGATGCATCGGTGTGTTGAGCATCGGGGTTCACGCTCCGACGAGGGCGAGCGCGCCTTTCGCGATGAGAAAAACACCGAGCAGGGCGATGACGGCGTGCACGGCGAAGGCGAAGACGAAGAATTTCGGGAAAGGGCCGATGCTGGCCTTGCGCGCGCGTAGGCCCTGAGCGACGACAAACCCTCCGCCGGCGAGGAAAAAGACGCCGAGGATAATGTGAAAAGCTGGACTCATTTACCGGATATCTCTCACCGTGCTCTGCCGCGCCCTCTCCCGCAAAGGGGAAAGGGCGCGGTCTCGCGTTATTTCTTCGGGAACACGTATTCGGTGGTCATCAGGCGCGACTTGTCCGCATCGGCCTTCGGCGTGAATTTCTGCAAACGGTTGTTCCAGGCGTCGGCAATGAACAGGTTGCCCTGATCGTCCACCGCGAACTGGTGCGGGTTGTCGAACAGCCCGGGGGCGCTGCCGGTCATGCCCCAATAGGTCAGGAGCTTTCCGTTCAGATCGAATTTGGCCATACGGTTATAACCCGCCGCGGCGGCCAGATAGATCGCGTTGTCGGTGGTGACGATCAGCTTGGTCACGCTGCGGATATTCGGCCATTCCTCGACGAACTTCCCGTCCTTGTCGAACACCTGCACGCGGTTGTTGTTGCGGTCCGCGGCATAGATGCGCCCCTGCGGGTCGATGGTCACGGCGTGCACCAGTTGGAACTGGCCGGGGCCGGAGCCTTTCGTGCCCCACTCGTTCACATACTTGCCGTCCTTATCGAAGCGCACGATGCGCGAGTTCACATAGCCGTCGGCCACCAGGAACGAACCATCCGGCAGGAACGCCATGCCCGCGGGCTGCGCGAAGTGGGTCTTGTCCGAGGCTTGCACGCCGCGTTCGCCCAGCACCTGGACGAGCTTCTTACCGTCGTTGGAGAATTTCAGAAGCTCGTGGCCCATGCGATTGACGACCCACACGTGGCGCTGCGGATCGTAGGGGCTGATGTAGATGCTGTGCGGCTGGTCGATGCGCGCATCCCATTGCGACCATGTCTCGATGGTCTTGCCCGTGGCGTCGAGGACCATCAACTGGTGAGCGTGGGTCTTTTCGCTGGCGGGTTTGGTGGACGTGGTGCTGCGCTCCTTGCGCACGCTGCCGTCCATGTCGATGACCGGCGCATTCGGTTGGGTGACCGATTGGTCGCCCGCCCCGATGATGATGCGATTGGGGTTGTCCACCACCACCGCGATCACGGGCTGATCCCAGCCGTTGATGGGCGGCTTGTACCAGCCGGCGACCGCCTGGTAGGGACCGGTCTCGTCGAGCCCTCCCTTTTGCTGGGCGAAGACCTGCTGGGGTGCCGTGGCCATCGCCAGGACCGCGAGCGAGAGTCCGATAAGGCGCGAATGTATTTTCATGTGTCCCTCCCTGAGCCCCATTGGCAGCCGGGCCCCTTTGTTGGCTTAAGGGCGGCAGCTTAGCCTTTTGCGGGAGGTCGCCGGAAGGGGGCCCGGCGGGATTGCGGCCGGGACAAGCGCTTGTGAGCGAAAGCCCCGTCGGCGCGTTGAAACTCGCCGCGCGCCCCATTAAATTTGATCCCATGACCGCAGCCCCCCTCGACAGTCCCTCCACCCGCGCCGCCGATGCCGGCGCGCAGGCCCGTATCGGCGCCTTGCGCCAGGCGATGAGGGACGCCGGCGTCGACGCCTATCTCATCCCCCACGGCGACGAGCACCGCAGCGAATATCCCGCGCCCTATGCCGAACGGCTCAAGTGGCTGACGGATTTTTCCGGTTCCGCGGGCATGGCGGTGGTGATGGCCGACAGGGCCGCCGTCTTCATCGACGGACGTTATACGCTCCAGGTCCGCGATCAGGTGGATGGGACGCTCTACGCCTATCGCCATCTGATTGACGAGCCGGCGACGGCATGGCTCGGCGAAAACCTGAAGCCGGGAATGAAGGTGGGGTTCGATCCCAAGCTCCTGACCTCGGCCGGTGTGGCGCGCTTCGAGGACGCCGCCGGTAAGGCGCAGGCCAAACTCCACGCGTTGCCGGATAATTTGATCGATAAAATCTGGGCCGGGCAGCCGCCGCGCCCGAAGGCTGTCGCGGAAGTCTATCCAGAGCGGTTCGCCGGACGGACGTCGGCGGAAAAACGCACGCTGGCCGGTAAGGTTTTGATGGCGGAGGGCATCGACGCGTTTGTCGTCACCGCGCTCGACGCCATCGCGTGGCTGTTCAACATCCGCGGCACGGACGGCGAATTCACGCCGCAGGTGTACGCCTACGCGCTGCTGTTCGCCGATGGCCGCGCGACGCTGTTCATCGATCCCGCCAAGGTGACGGACGACGTGCGCCGGCACCTGACCGCGTCGCAACCCGCGGTCACGCTCGCGTCCTATGACGGCCTCGAAGGCGTCATCAAAGGTCTTCCGGGCGATGTCGCGACCCTGGGGCTTGATCGCGAGTACGGCTCGCGCTGGATCTCCGACATCATCGGTGCCGCCGGAAAGAAGGCGAAGATCGGCATCGATCCTTCCATGGCGTTGAAGGCGCCCAAACACCCGACGGAATTGGAGGGTGTGCGCGAGGCCCATGTGCGCGACGGCGCGGCGTTGACCCGCTTTCTCGCCTGGCTCGATGTGGAAGGCCCGCGCGGCACCTTGAACGAAGTCACGGCGGCCGACCGCCTGGAGGCGTTCCGCGCCGAGAGCAACCTGTTCCGCACACCGAGTTTCGCGACGATTTGCGGCGCGGGCGCGAACGGCGCCATCGTGCACTATCGGGCCGCGGAAAAGACAGCTGCGCGTATCCAGGCCGATACGGTGCTGCTGGTCGATTCCGGCGGCCAGTATCTCGACGGCACCACCGATGTCACGCGCACCGTCGCCATCGGCAAGGCGACCCCGGAGCAAAAGCGCCGCTTTACCCTGGTGCTTAAGGGGCATATCGCCCTTGGTCGCGCGCGTTTCGTGAAGGGCACGACGGGCAGTCAGTTGGATGCCCTCGCGCGTCACGCGTTGTGGTCGGAAGGGCTCGATTACGATCACGGAACGGGGCACGGCGTCGGCACATTCCTCGGTGTGCATGAAGGGCCGCAGCGCATCAGCAAGGTCGGCAACACGGTCGCGCTCGAACCCGGCATGGTGATCTCCAACGAGCCCGGTTACTACAAGACCGGCGAATACGGGATCCGCATAGAGAACCTTGTGGCCGTGCGCGAGGCGGAAAAACCCGCGGGCGCGGAGAAGGCGCTTTTGGAGTTTGAAACGCTGACCCTCGCGCCGATCGACCTCAAGATGATCGAGCCGTCCTTGCTCGATACGGCGGAGCGGACGTGGCTGAACGCCTATCACGCCCGTGTGCGTGAAACGCTATCTCCGCTCGTGGATGAGACGACGCGCGCTTGGCTCAAGGCCGCGACCGCGGCCGTCTAACGCGGTTTGAAGATGAAGTTGTTCACGTAGCCGGGTTTGCGGACCCGGCGGCGGTGATCGTTCTCGGCGTCGAAGTCCGCGAGCGGGCGCATTTTCCCGTCTCTTACGAAAAACCCTTCCATGTCGAACTGGTCCATGAAGGCGTGCGAGGCCTCGATGGGCTCGCCGGTATGGCCTTCCTCCATTTCCACAAGGATCGTGGGCCGCTCGCGCGCGATCAGCTCCCGAGCGCCGTTCAGAACGGTGCGCTCGAACCCCTCGACATCGATTTTCAGGAAGCCGATGTTGGTGAAGTTGAACGAGTCCAGCGTGCGGGTCTCGATCATGACCGTCCCGTGCTGGCGGTCCTTCTTGCGGGCGTTCAACGACGCGCCGACATTCGAGAACACGTTGCCATACACCGGCACGATCAATTCCACGCCCGCCTCGTTGCGGTCGGACAGCGCGCACGTGTAGGCGATCGCGTTCTTGGGAAGGGTGCGGGTCAACAGCATGTGCATTTTCGGGTTGGGCTCGAAAGCATGCACGTGCGGGACCAGGCGGCTGATGTAGTGGGTGTACACGCCCTTGTTGGCCCCGACGTCGATGGCCGCGCGGCGACGCGGCACGATGTCCGGCAACAGGCGCAGTTCCGCCTCGCCCTTGCGCCAGTGTTTGCGCAGGAGCCGCCACATATAAAGCCGTGCCGGGACAAGCCCGTATTTAAACCGCTCTTCCCAGGTGAAGCGCGGCGCCCAAGGAATTGAGTCCATGGCCGGATTCGATACCCCCATCCGATCAGCGACCCTTGCCGGCTTGCATTTTAGGGCCTTCGATCCGCGTTGTCACAGGGGCTGCGCGGCCCGCGTGCGAAATCGCCGCCGCACCCCTATATAACCGGTATCTGGGCCGAACGGCCCTTGCAAGGTTAGGAAAATCCCCATGAAGAAGGTTCTCGGCGTTCACAGCGCCCCGCCCGGCCATTGGGTCGGCGACGGGTTTCCGGTGCGCTCGCTGTTCTCCTACAGCGGTCCCCATAAGAAGGCGCTGACCCCGTTTCTCCTGCTCGACTATGCGGGCCCGGCCACGTTCGAGCCGGCCATGCGCCGGCGCGGGGTCGGCCAGCATCCGCATCGCGGGTTCGAGACGGTCACCATCGTCTATCAGGGCGGGGTCGCCCACAGGGATTCCACGGGCGCGGGCGGGCTGATCGGCCCGGGCGACGTCCAATGGATGACGGCCGCCTCCGGGATCATCCACGAGGAGTTTCACTCGGACGACTTCACCATGAACGGCGGAACGCTGGAGATGGTGCAGTTGTGGGTGAACCTGCCGGCGAAAGCCAAGATGTCGCCGCCCGGATACCAGACGCTTTTGGATAAGGAGATCCCGCGGGTCGATCTGCCCGCCGGGGCGGGTTCCTTACGGGTCATCGCCGGCGACTACAAAGGCGCGAAGGGACCGGCACGGACCACGACCCCCATGGATGTCTGGGACATGCGCCTCGCGAAAGGCCACACCAGCACCTTCTCGGTGCCCGATGGACACACGATGGCGCTGGTCGTCCTGAACGGCGAGATCGTCGTCAACGGGCAGACGAAAGCCGCGGGCGCGCAATTCGTGCTGCTCGACAGGGAAGGAGCGGATGTGACCGTCGAAGCCACGTCCGACGCGACGGTTTTGCTCCTGTCGGGTGAGCCTATCGACGAACCTGTGGTCGGTTATGGTCCGTTCGTCATGAACAGCCAGGCGGAGATCGCCCAAGCGGTGGAGGATTTCAACTCCGGCCGTTTCGGACAGATGGCGGGCTAGCGCGCGCCATCTCTGCTATAACCGCCGCATGAGCACTTTCGACGCTACCGCCACCGCCGCGCAGGTGACGGCCGGGATCGACCTGAGCGGAAAAACCGCTCTGGTCACCGGCGTCACCGCCGGCATCGGCCTGGAGACCATGCGCGTGCTCGCCTTGCGCGGCGCGCGCGTGCTCGCGGTGGGGCGGAGTCGGGAGCGGGCGGCGGCGGCCATTGCCGGGTTGGAGGGTGTCCAGAAAGATTTGATCACGCCCTTCGGCTGCAATCAGGAAAAGCTGGGTGAGGTTGCGGCTTTCGCCGACGCGATCCTGGCCCTCGACGCGCCGCTCGATATCGTGGTCGCCAATGCGGGCGTGGTCGGGAAGTGGAAGCGCGAGACCATCGACGGCATCGAAAAGACGTTTGTGGTGAATCACCTCGCGCCGTTCCTGCTGGTGAATCGCCTGTTGCCGCGCATTACCGCAACGACCGACAGCAGAATCGTGATCGTCAGTTCCAACGCCCACAAGCGCGCGCCCGCGGCGGGAATCGAGTTCGATAATCTCTCGGCCGAGCGCGGCTACTTCTTCATGAAGCAGTACGGCCAGACCAAACTCGCCAACCACCTCTATACCCGCGGCCTCGCGCGCCGTCTTTCGGGGACCGGGACGACCGTGAACTCGCTCCATCCGGGCCGGGTTTACACCAACATCTTTCACAATCTTCCGCTGGCGCTGCGCGTCCTGATCCATACCGTCGCCAAGCGGCGGATGAAGGACATCCCGGCCGGGGCATCCACGATGTGTTATCTCGCCGCACACCCCGAGGTGCGGGGCGTCACTGGGAAATACTTCGCCGACAACCGCGAATCGATCATGGGCGCGCATATGGACGACGATGCTATGGCCGAGCGGCTGTGGGTCGTGTCCGAGGCGCTGGTCGCGAAATACCTGTAAGCTGTTATTTTCCGGCGCCGCTCTCGAACAACCTGTTCCAGCGCTTCTGCATCTCCTTGGGCTTCACATCCTCGACCTGGGTGCTGAGCATCCAGTGATAGCCGAAGGGATCTTTCAGGTTACCGCTGCGCCAGCCGTAGAATTGCGTCTCGACCGCTCGCGTCACTTCCGCTCCGGCCGCGACCGCCTTCGCGAAGGCGCGGTCCACATCCTTCACGATGATGTTCATGCGCACCGGCACGCCCTCGTAGCGGTCCGGCGCGTAAAGCGCCATGTCGGGATATTCCTCGCCGAGCATGAGAAGCGAATTGCCGACCATCATCTCGGCGTGCCCGATTTTTCCGCTCGGTTCACAGAGACGATAGAGTTCCTTGGCGCCGAAAGCTTCCTTGTAGAACGCCATCGCCAAGGCCGCGTCCTTGAACGTGAACATCGGTGTGACCGATGGCATACCCACCGGCACGGGTGCGACTTTCTTCGCCTTCTTTGCTTTGGCTTTCCGGACGGCGGGTTTGCGCGCTGATTTACGCGCCGGTTGCAGGCGTTTCTTTCGGGCTTTTTTCTTCGCGGCCATGATGGCTCCTCTGGATGTGACGGTTCACCCCAGCAGTCCCCTTGGCGGAACGTACCTCAGCCGATCAGCTTGAGGTATTCTTCTTCCGTGACAATTTTTACGCCCAAAGCTTCGGCGTCTTTCAATTTCGAGCCCGCGCCGGGGCCGGCGACGACTAGGTCTGTTTTTTTGGAGACCGATCCCGCCACTTTGGCCCCGAGGGCAAGCGCCTGCGCCTTGGCCTCGTTACGGCCCATCTTCTCGAGCGTGCCCGTGAAGACGACCGTTTTCCCCGCGATGGGCGAGCCGGACGTGTCCGGGCGGATGAAGTCCTCCACGGTCACGTCGGCTTTGCGCAAGGCGGCGAGAACGTTGCGGTTGTGCTTCTCGGCGAAGAAGCCGATCAGGTCCGTCGCCACGGAGGGGCCGATCTGTTCGATGCTGGTCAGTTCGCGGAATGCGTCGGATTCCGCGTCGTTCGCCGCGATCATCGCCTGTTCCCAGCCGGTGAGGGAGCCGTAGTGGTGGGCGAGCAGGCGCGCCGTGGCTTGGCCGACTTGCGGAATGCCCAGCGCGAAGATGAAACGCTCCAGGCTGACGACGCGGCGGCGGTCGATGGCGGCGAACAGGTTGTCGATCGACTTCGCGCCCCAGCCCTCCTGGCCGGTCAGTTTTTCCCGGCCGCCGCGCTTCTCCAGGGTGAAGAGGTCCGCCGGACTGCGGACAAGGCCGTCGGCGAAGAAAGTCTCGATATTCTTTTCGCCCAATCCCTCGATATCGAGGGCTTCACGGGAGACGAAGTGCCGCAGACGCTCCACGGCTTGCGCCGGGCAGATCAAGCCTCCCGTGCAGCGCGTCACGGCCTCGTCTTCCTCGCGGACGGCGAGGCTGCCGCAGGCCGGGCACTTGGTGGGAAACGCGTAGGCCTTGCTGCCTTTGGGGCGCTTCTCAAGTTTGACCTCGACCACCTGCGGGATCACGTCGCCGGCGCGCTGGATGATGACCGTGTCGCCGATGCGGATGTCCTTGCGGACGATCTCGTCGGCATTGTGCAGCGTGGCGCGCGCCACCATCACGCCACCGACATTCACAGGCGTAAGATGGGCGACCGGCGTGAGCGCGCCGGTGCGGCCCACTTGAATCTCGATGCTCTCCAGGTGCGTCTCGGCCTGCTCGGCGGAGAACTTGTGGGCTGTCGCCCAACGTGGCGCGCGGCTGACGAAGCCCAGCCGCTTCTGCCAATCGAGGCGATTCACCTTATAAACGATGCCGTCGATGTCGTAGGGAAGGCCGGCGCGGTCGCCGCCGAGTTTTTGGTATTCTTTCAACATCCCGGCGACGGAATCGCAAACCTTCGTGCGCGGGTTGACCGGAAATCCCCAGGACTTAAGACGTTCGATGAACTCCCATTGGGTCTTCCACGTGACGGCGTCGACAGCGCCCCAACTGTAAGTGAAGGCCTTCAACGGCCGTTGCGCGGTGATCTTCGGGTCGAGTTGGCGCAACGAGCCGGCGGCGGCGTTGCGCGGGTTGGCGAAGATCTTTCCCCCGGCGGCGGCCTGGCGCTCATTCATGGCTTGGAAGTCGGTCTTGGTCATATAGACTTCGCCGCGCACCTCGATGAGCTTCGGCACGTCGCCCATGATGAATTCGGGGATGTCCTTGATGGTCTTGATGTTGGCGGTGATGTCCTCACCGACGGCGCCGTCGCCGCGTGTGGCGGCGACAACCAGGCGGCCATGTTCGTAGCGGGCCGAGAAGGATAAACCGTCGATTTTCGGTTCGGCGACCGCCTCAACAGGTTCGTCGTCCTTCAGATCCAGGAAGCGCCGGACGCGGTCGACGAAATCGGCCACGTCTTCGTCGGTGAACGCGTTGCCCAGCGATAGCATCGGGACCGCGTGCGTAACCTTCTTGAACCCGCTCGCGGCGGCCGCGCCCACGCGCTTGCTGGGGCTGTCGGCTCGGATCAGGTCCGGAAAGCGGGCCTCAATCGCCTCGTTGCGTTTCGTCAACGCATCGTATGCCGCGTCGGAGATCGTGGGAGCGTCGTTCCGGTGATAGGCGATATTGTGCTCGGCGATCAGTTTCGCGAGCGCCTGCAACTCGGCCTTCGCCTGTTTCTCCGTCAGCTTGTCGACGGGGACATCCCTGTTCGTCAGCGCCGGAGTCACGACAGCGGCCCGCTCATCAGGCTTTCGGCGGCCGCGCGGGCCTCGTCGGTGATCTTCTCGCCGGCCAGCATGCGCGCGACTTCCTCGCGGCGTGCGGGCGCGTCCAGTTTCTCGACTTTCGTGGTCGTCTGACCGCCACGCGTGGCTTTCGAGACGCGCCAATGGTTGTCGCCCCGGGCGGCGACCTGCGGCGCGTGAGTGACCACCATCACCTGCGCGCTTTTCGCAAGGCGCGCCAGGCGCTCGCCGACGGCGTTGGCGGTTGCTCCGCTGATGCCGGAATCGACTTCGTCGAAAATCAGCACGCCGCGCTCCTGCGAGCCCGCGAGCACGACCTTCAGCGCCAGCATGAAGCGCGCGAGTTCGCCGCCGGACGCGATCTTGTCCAAGGGGCCGGGCGGCATGCCGGGATTGGTGGCGACCTCGAAAGCGACGCGGTCGATGCCGGCGGCGCTCCAGGCCGTTTCGGGTTTCACCCCGACGACGGTGCGGAAGGTCGCTTTGTCGAGTTTCAACGGCGCGAGTTCCTTCGCGACCAGTTTGTCGAGGGTCTTCGCGGCGGACGCGCGTGCGTCGCTCAGCATTTTGCCGGCCTGTTCAAAGGCGAGCCGGGCGGCCTTTTCCGCCGCCGCCAGTTTTTTCACGCGGTCGGCGCCGCCGTCGATGGCGGCAAGGCGGGTCCTCAAACGTTCGAGCAGATCGGGAAGGTCGTCGACGGTGGTGTTATGCTTGCGCGCGCTGGCCTTCAGGGCGAACAGGCGTTCTTCCGCCTGTTCGAGGGCTTTCGGATTCATATCCATGCCGCCGGCGGCCGTATCGAGTTCGCTCACGGCTTCCGCGACTTCCAGGGCGGCGCGCTCCAGGGCCTGCGCGAGACGGTCGAGCCGCCCGCCCGCTTGCGGGGCGGCGCGCGCGATCTTGTTGACCGCCGTACGCAAGGCCGCTTCCACGTCGCTGTCTTCGGCAATCGCGGCGCGCGCTTCGGCCAGCGCCTTCACGATCTGTTCGCCGTGACGCAGCACGGTGCGCGTTTCGGCCAGCTTCGCTTCCTCGCCCGCTTTGGGGGCGATGGCCTCAAGGTCGGCGACCTGATGACGCAGAAGGTCTTCCTCCGCCAGCGCCGACGTCAGGGTTTCTTGGGCGGTGCTCAGCGCCGCATGGGCGTCCCGCCACGCGCGCCAGGCTTGCGCGCAGGCGTGATCGGGGGCGTCGCCGCTCTTGGCTGTCCGAAAGGCGTCGAGGGCGTCGACATGAGTGCCCGGGTCCAAAAGACCGTGAGTCTCGAATTGGCCATGCACCTCGACCAGAAGGTCGCCCAGTCCGCGCAGAAGGCCGATGCTCACCGGTTGATCGTTGACGAACCCGCGGCTGCGGCCGTCGGCGCCCACGACGCGGCGCAGCACCAGGGCGTCGTCTTCGAGGGCGATGTCTTGTTCGGCCAAGGCGGCGCGCGCGGGATGCTGTGCCGGGATCGCGAAGGACGCCGTCACGCTCAATTTGTCGGCGCCCGGGCGGATCATCGCGCCGTCGGCGCGTCCGCCAAGCGTGAGGTTCAAGGAATCGAGGACGATGGACTTGCCCGCGCCGGTCTCGCCGGTCAGCACGCAAAGACCGGGCGCAAAGTCGATATCGAGTTTATCGACAATCACCACGTCGCGGATGGAGAGATGCGTCAGCATTCCACCCCCCGTGTTCCCCCGTTCGCGGACGCCTTATTGCGCCGGCGGCGGGGCCGGTTGGTCGCGCACGATCACCGTGGCGGTGCTGCCCATCAGCGCGTAGGCGTCGTGATACCACTGGTCGTTCGGGAAGTTGTAGCCCAGCACCGCCGCGCTTTTCTGGGCTTCTTCACTGAGGCCGAGCGCGGTGAAGGCTTCCGTCAAACGGAACAGGGCTTCAGGCACGTGCGACGTGGTGCTGTAGGTGTTCACGACGTTCTTGAAGCGGTTGATGGCCGCGAGATAGTGGCGATTGTTCACGTAGAACCGGCCCACCATCATCTCCTTTCCGGCGAGATGGTCGCGGGTCAGGTCCAGCTTCAGGCGCGCATCGCGGCCATAGGGCGTCGCGGGGAACCGCGTCACCACGTCCTGCAACGCATCCAGCGCCTTCACGGTGTATTCCTGGTCGCGACGGACGTCGGCGATCTGCTCGTAGAAGCACAGGCCCTTGAGATAGTAGGCGTAGGCGATGTCGCGGTTACCCGGGTGGACCTGGATGAACCGGTCGAGACGCGTGACGGCGTCGTCGTACTTGCCATCGTGGTAGTAGCTGTAGGCCGACATCAGCTTGGCCTTGGTCGCCCACACAGAATAGGGGTGCTGACGTTCCACTTCGTCGAAGAACAGCGCGGCCTGCTCGTAGCGACCGTTCTCCAGGTGGACCACCGCCTGGCTGTAGATCTCGTAAACCGACTGTTCCCGGTAGGCGAGTTCCTTGTCGCTGCATCCGGCCAGGACGGCGCCGGCAAGCAACATGAGGGACGCAGCAATAACGCGCTGTAACTTCGGCATCTGACCTAAGAGCTCCATGCGGGGTCGGGCGGGTCGCCGTCAGTCGTGTCGGCGGGCCCCGATTTGGGGCGCAGTATAAGCATCGCCCCGCAGCGTGTCACGCTGCGGGGCGGGCTCTAAGGTATTGTAATGATTAACCGACGACGGCGGAGCGGCGTTCGGCCACCGCCGCATGGGCGACCATTCCGGCCTTATTCAGCCAGGGGGCGGTCTCCGTCGCGGGTTTCTGCCACAGCTCCACCATCTCCCAGCAGGTGGGATCGGCGTAAACCTGATGCATCAGGCGGGCGGTATCGGCGTGGCTGGAGCAGCGGCCGATGAAATGGCCGATGATGGGAAAGCCCGTCAGGTACAGATCGCCGACGGCATCGAGCGCCTTATGACGGACGAACTCGTCGTCATGGCGCAAGCCGTCTTCGTTCAAGATCCGGCTGCCGTCCACGACGATGGCGTTCGAGAGGCTGCCGCCCCGCGCCAGGCCCGCTTCGCGTAAGGCCGTGACGTCCGACAGGAGCCCGAAGGTGCGCGCCCGGCTCAGTTCTTCCTTGAACGTATCGGTGCCGACGACAAACGAGCAGCTTTGCCGGCCGATGGCGGGCGCGCGGAAGTCGATGTGGAAATCGACCCGCAGGCCGTCTTGCCAGGGACCCAGCGCGACCATCTTGTCGCCGTTCACATAGGAATGTTGCTTGAGGATACGCATCGCGCGCCGAGGCGCGTCCTGCTCGACGATGCCCGCGCATTCCATCAGGAAAATGAAGGGCGCGGCGCTGCCGTCCATGGCCGGAACCTCGGGGCCGTTCAGTTCGACCACGACATTGTCGATCTCCAGCCCGTACAGGGCCGACATCAGATGTTCGACGGTGGCGACGCTGACGCCGTTCTCATCGGCGAGGATGGTGCACATGCGCGAGTCCACCACCTGCGCCCAACTGGCCTTGATGGTCGCGCCGCCGCCGACGAGGTCCACGCGGCGGAAGACGATGCCGGTGTTGGGCGGGGCGGGATGCAGGCGCATGGCGACGCGGACACCGGTATGGAGGCCGATGCCGGTGCAACTGATGGAGGCTTTAAGGGTCTTCTGGAAAACCGGTCTGCGGTCGTCAAACACGGTCGACGTTGTCGATTGGACGCCGACGGCGTCCGAGGGACTCGAATCAAAGGTCATACATCACCGATTGTTCTAAGCGCCGCCACAAGCGCACTCCGCCCGTGGCACCCGCCATGGTTCGGTAGCAAACCCCCGAGACCTCACCTTAAACCGATATTTCTGCGGTTTGTTCCCTTTTGACAAGGAAAAAAATGATGGAAAGACAACATTTTGGCGGAAATTTTCTGCAACCGCTCACTATTCCTTTCGCTATGCGGCATAGTCCGCAACCGCTACAGGCAGCCCTAAGCGCGTGAATTGGTTAAGATTTACGTCCCAGGGGCGAAACGCCCCTACTTATTATTTATGGACGAACCCGGGTTTGCGCTTCTCCACGAAGGCCGTCATCCCTTCCTTTCGGTCGGCGATCCCGAAGGTGGAGTGGAAAAGGCGGCGCTCGAAACGGACCCCCTCCGACAGGGTCAGCTCATAGGACCGGTTCACCGCTTCCTTGGCCATCATGATCACCGGCAGGGACAGGCTCGCGATCTTCTCGGCGGCCTTCATCACCTCTTCCATCAGGCTGGCCAGGGGGACGACCCGGGCGACCAGCCCGCAGCGCTCGGCTTCCTGGGCGTCCATGTTCCGGGCCGTGAGAATCAGGTCCATCGCTTTGGATTTGCCGACCGCGCGCGTCAGGCGCTGGCTGCCGCCGATCCCCGGAATGGTGCCCAGGTTCACTTCCGGCTGGCCGAACTTCGCATTGTCGGCGGCGATGATCATGTCGCATTGCATGGCCAGTTCGCAGCCGCCGCCGAGCGCGTAGCCCGCGACCGCGGCGATGATCGGCTTGCGGCAGGTCGAGGCGCGTTCCCACAGCCCGGACATGTAGTCGGTCGTATAGGTGTCGGGGAAATCGCGGGCCGCCATTTCCTTGATGTCCGCGCCGGCGGCGAAGGCTTTCTCGCTGCCGGTCAAGACCATGCACAGGACCGAACTGTCGGCTTCGAAGGCGTCGATCGCGGCGGCCAGTTCGCGCATCAGATCGGAGTTCAGGGCGTTCAACGCCTTAGGGCGGTTGAGGGTAATGAGGCCGACGCCTCCGCGCGTTTCGACCAGGATGTTCTCGTAAGCCGCCATCGTCGTCCCTCCGTTTTGAAGATGGCTTCCTCTTTAAAAGCGAAAGGCCCGCATCGCAAGATGCGGGCCTCCGACAAATCCGATCAATCGGATTTGTTTACTTCTTTTGAATCAGGGCGTGATCGGCTGCAAAACCGGTTTCCACTTTTGCTGATCACGCCCTGAGCATTTGTAGGCTTTCGCTTTTCGGCTTAGTTCGCCTGGCGGCGCAGGAAAGCCGGGATCTCCAGCTCGTCCTCGTCGTGCGACGAAATCGGGCGGTCCATCGGACCGACCGAGATGTTCAGCCCGGCCGGCGTCCTGGCTTGCGGTTCCGGCGTTCTGGCTTCCTCGACCTTCGGGCGGGCCGTCAGGCTGCGGTAGCGGCCGAACAGGCTGACGCGGTTCTCGGCCTTCGGAGCCTGAGCCGGCGCGACCGCGGCCGGAGCCGGGGGCGCTTCCGCGACCGGAGCGGCTTCGACCGGCTTTTCGGCCGGGAGGTCGGCACGCTGGTCGAGACGCGGTTCCACCGCCGCTTTCGGGATGAACACATCCCGCGGGGCGTAGGAACGCGGCGCGGCGGCGGCCGGGGCGCGTGCGATGGCTTCGGCAACGGCCGCGGCTTGCGCCGCGATCGGGGCCGCCGGAGCAGGCGCCATGGCAACCGGAGCCGCGACGGGTTCTTCGACGGCCGGAGCGGCCGCTTGAAGTTCCGCGCGGACCGCCGCCGCCATTTCCATCAGCGCCTGTTCTTCAGCTTGGAAGTCCATCGTGCCGGTGGCCGGCGCGAGGGTCGGACCGCCGAAACCGAGACCGCTGAACGATCCTTGGAGCGGCGCCGGGGCCGGAGCCGCGGCGACAGGAGCCGCGACTGGCGCCGGCGCGGCCGCCTGCACGGGCGGTGCGGCCGGCACGGACGCCGTCGGCGTCACGGGGACGCGCGAGACGGCCGCGGCCGAGGTGCGGATTTCCGGCATGCGGCGGCCGACGGCGCGGGTTTCCGTGCGCACGTTGACCGGACGCGGCTGGACGCCGGCGACCGACTCAATCCCGGTGGCGACCACGGATACGCGGATCTTGCCTTCCATGGTTTCGTCGAAGCACGACCCGAAGATGATGTGGGCGTCGGTTTCCACTTCATCGCGGATGCGGTTGGCGGCTTCGTCGACCTCGAACAGGGTGATGTCCGAACCGCCGGTGATGTTGATGAGCACGCCTTTGGCGCCGCGCATGGAGGTGTCTTCCAGGAGCGGGTTGGCGATGGCGGCTTCGGCGGCGTCGAGCGCGCGGCGTTCGCCGCTGGCTTCGCCCGTGCCCATCATGGCCCGGCCCATTTCCTTCATCACGGTGCGGACGTCGGCGAAGTCCAGGTTGATCATGCCGGGCATCATCATCAGGTCGGTGACGCTGCGCACGCCGCCGTGGAGGACGTCGTCGGCCATCTTGAAGGCGTCGGCGAACGTCGTTTTCTCGTTGGCGACCCGGAACAGGTTCTGGTTCGGGATGATGATGAGCGTATCCACAACCGCGGCGAGGTCTTCGATGCCCGCTTCGGCCAGGCGCATACGGTGCACGCCTTCAAAGTGGAACGGCTTGGTCACGACGCCGACCGTCAGCACGCCCATTTCGCGGGCGACGCGGGCGATGACGGGCGCCGCGCCCGTTCCGGTGCCGCCGCCCATGCCGGCGGTGATGAACGCCATGTGCGAACCGTCCAGTTCGCGGGCGATGATCTCGATCGCTTCCTCGGCGGCGTCACGGCCGACCAGCGGTTGAGCGCCGGCGCCGAGGCCTTGGGTGGTGTCGCGGCCCAGTTGGATGCGGCGGTCCGTGCGGGACGCCGCCAGGGCCTGAGCGTCGGTGTTGGCGACGATGAAATCGCAACCTTCCATGGCGCTCTGGATCATGTTGTTGACGGCATTGCCGCCTGCGCCGCCGACGCCGATCACGCTGATGCGCGGCTTAAGCTGCGCCTCGATCGTCGTCTTCGGTACGCTGATGTTGATGGTCATTTGCAGCCTCCAAATGTCATTTTGTTCGTTAGCAACGGTTCAAGTTTGTTTTTATTTGTGAATGGTTTTTCTTGTTTTTGTTGTTTCGGAAGTCCGTTGCTTTGTTATCGGTCCGTTTCTTGTTTTTGCTTTGGAGTGACGAGACGGAAATGAATGTACATCATTTCTGCGAGTCACGCCTCAGAAGTTCTCTTTCAACCACTGTCCGATGCGGCCGAAGCTGTTCTTGCTCTTGGCGGCGTCCATCACCGCGTAGTCGGGTCGTGCGACGTGTTCACGCAGGCCGTAGCGCAAGAGACCGGCGGCGGTCGCGAACGCGGGGCCCGACATCGACTCAGGCAGGCCGCGGATCATGCGCGGACGTCCCAGACGAACCTGTTTGTCCAAAATCAGCTCGGCCAGATCGCGCACGCCTTCCAACTGGCTGGCGCCGCCGGTCAGCACGACGCGCCGCCCGGCCGCCTTGGCGAAGCCGGAGGCTTCCAGGTGGCTTCGCACCAACTCGAGGGTTTCCTCGATCCGGGCCTGGACGATCTGGATGAGCAGGGATTTCGGGATTTCATTGGCGCTTTCCTCGTCCTCTTCGCCGACGAGGGGGACCTTCAGGAGCTCGCGGGTATCGCCCGGCGCCTGCATGACCGAGCCGTAAACCGTCTTCAGCCGTTCGGCGCGGGCGACCGGGGTGGACAGGCCCTTGGCGATATCGGCGGTCACGTGCATGCCGCCCACGGGGATGGTTTCGACGTAAACGACCTGGCTTTCCATGAAAACGGCGATCGAGGTGGTGCCGCCGCCCATATCGATGACCGTGACGCCCAGGTCTTTCTCGTCGTCCACGAGGCAAGCCAGACCCGAGGCGTAGGACGAGACGACCCGATCTTCCATATCGAGGTCGCAGCGTTCGATCACCGAGGCGAGGTTGCGCGAGGGGCCGGCCGCTGTGGTCACAAGGTGAATGTTCACGCCGAGCTTGCCGCCGAACATGCCGCGCGGGTCGATGATGCCGTTCCCGCCGTCGATGGAGTAGCCGGTCGGGATGCAGTGGATCAGCTCGCGTTCGATGGGATCGTACTGGGCGCTGCCGTGCTCGAGCACCCGACGCACGTCGGTGTCCCGGATCTGATGCCCCGCGACGGCCAGTTCGACGTCCACACGCGTCGATTGCGGCCCACCGCACGACACGTTCACGAAAACCTTGTCGATCCGGCTGTTGGCCATCTGCTCGGCGGCGTCCACGGCGGCGCGCACGGACGCTTCGGCCTCGTCCAGGTTGGTGACCTGTCCGTTGCGCATGCCGCGCGCCCGGTGGTGCCCGGCGCCCGTGATGTGCAGTTCGCCTTCGCCCATCTCGGCGATGAAGCAGGCCACTTTCGTCGTGCCGATATCCAGCGCGGCGAACGTGCTGTTGGGGGCGATGGGATTTGCTCCCGCCAAGGTTCCCTTACCGAACATGATCATTCCCCTTTGCCTTTTTCCTAAAGGCTTTGTTTCACCGGCACCGCCGGCAGTTTTGGTAGTTTGGCCGTCGCCGGCGTCTTCGCATCCGGCGGTGTGCGCAGGCGGACGATGAGCTGGCTGTCCAGGCGCAGGTCGATGAATTCGAGGTCGCGCTGTAAAATCTTGTGTTCGCGCTGAAGCGCGCCGAGGCGTGTCCAGGCCGCCGCCATATGCTCTTCCGGAAGCCGAACGGTGATCCCGCCTTCATAGGCGTCGAGATAGATGTTCCAGCGCCGCGCCCCAACCCGTACCGCTGCATGAACGCGCGAGGCCAGTTCCGGTTCCGCCTTCAGGGCCTCGAACAGCGCCGCCGCGTTGGCCGGGGCATCAGCACCGACGATCAAGGGCAGGCGGTGCGCGGATGTGGGGACGTCGACAATCAGGTGTCCTTCGTGATCGACGAGGGTGTAGCGTTCGCCTCTCTGCCACAGGGCATAGGGCATGCGTTCCTCGAGGATGATGTGGATCGTGCCCGGCAGGCGGCGTTCGATCTTCGCGTTGCGCACCCAGGGCAGGGCTTCCACGTTCGCCTTCGCCTTGATGACGTCGATGCCGGCGATCGGCGTGCCGGCTTCGGCGTCGAGCGCGCCCAAAAGGTCTTCGCGCGCGGTCATCGCGCGGCCTTCGACCGTCAAGGCTTCCAGGCGGAACCCGACCGCGGCGCTGACGTCCACGAACGCGGTTTCCGCCGCAGCCGATGTGTTTGCCCAAAATTCGGGCAGCGGCGTGAACTTCACGACCGCGGCAATCGCGCCGAGGGCGGCCGTGGCGGCGGCAGCGCGGAGGACTAAGCGTCGCATGCGGCGTTCTCCACCATCCAGGTCATCAGGTCTTCAAACGACAGGCCGACGTGCGCCGCCTGCTCGGGCACGAGCGAGGTGGGGGTCAGGCCCGGCTGGGTGTTGACCTCCAGCATGAAGAAAGTGTCGCCATCCAGGCGCAGGTCCGCGCGCGACACGCCGCGGCAGCCGAGCGCTTTGTGCGCGGTCACCGCAAGCTCCATGGCTTTGTCGTACTGGGCGCGGGGAAGCTGCGCGGGCAGAACGTGACGCGATCCGCCCGTGGCGTACTTGGCCTCGTAATCGTAGAAGTCGCGCTCGGTTGTGATCTCGGTCACCGCCAGCGCGCGGTCGCCCATGACGGCGACGGTGACTTCGCGGCCGGGGATGAAGCGTTCGGCCATGATCAGGTCGTCCTGGCCGAGGCCAAGATCGTCGAGTGGGGGATGGTTGTCGCCGGCGCGTACGATCTTCACGCCGACGCTGGAGCCTTCGTCGAAAGGCTTCAGGACATAAGGACGTTCCATGACGTCGCCGCGTTCGGCTTCCGCGACGGTCACGAGCCTTTCTTCGGCGACGCGGATCCCGGCCGCGGCGAACATGCGCTTCGCCGCCGGCTTGTCCATGGCGACCGCCGAGGCGAGGCGACCGGAGTTGGTGTAGGGCAGGGCCATCATGTCGAGGAGGCCCTGGATGCAGCCGTCTTCGCCGTAGCGGCCATGCAAGGCATTGAACACGACGTCCGGTTTCGCGACCGTGAGCTGGGCGATGAGCGCGGCCATGTCGCGCGGCACGTCGATCTTGGTGACGTCGAAGCCTTTGGACGCCAGCGCGCGCGCCGCCCCGCCGCCCGAAACCAGCGACACGTCGCGTTCCTTCGAGAATCCGCCGTAGAGCACGGCGATGCGTTTGATGGACGACGGACGTTTCATTGGCGCGTCCCTCGCAGCAAGGCGGCGGGATCGTCGGGTGAAACGCCGATGCGGCGGACTTCCCAGATCAGATCGACGCCGGAATGATCCTTCACGCGTTTGCGCACTTCCTCGCCCAGACCCTCAAGATCGGCGGCGGTCGCCGTGCCGGTGTTGATGAGGAAGTTCGCGTGCTTGTGGGAAATCTGCGCGCCGCCGCGCACCAGGCCGCGGCAGCCGGCGGCGTCCACAAGCGCCCAGGCCTTCGATCCCGGCGGATTGGCGAAGGTGGAGCCGCCCGTGCGCGCCTGCGTCGGTTGCGTTTGTTCACGCTCGGAGCGGATTTCGCGGATGCGCGCGGTGATGACGTCCTGATTGCCTTCGACGCCTTGAAGTTCCGCGCCGACGAAAATCCAATCGTCGGCGACGTCGCTGTGGCGGTACGAGAAGCCCATGTCGGCGCCGGTCAACTGGTGAATGCCGCCCGCGGCGTCCAGCGTGGTCGCGCTGACGAACACGTCCTTGATCTCGCGGCCGTAGGCGCCCGCGTTCATCCGCAGCGCGCCGCCGATGGTGCCGGGGATCCCGGTCAAGAATTCAAGTCCGGCGATGGACGCATCGCGCGCGGCCGTCGCCACCGTCGCGTCGACGGCGCCCGCGCCGCAGCGGACATTCATGCCTTCAGTGGTGATGCCGCAGAAGGGCTTTCCAAGATGGATCACGACGCCCGGCACGCCGCCGTCGCGCACCAGCATGTTCGAGCCCAGGCCGATGACGTGTACGGGCACGTCGTCCGGTTTGCCCTTCAGGAACGCGGCGAGGTCTTCCACGTCGGCCGGCGAGAACAGCACTTCCGCGGGCCCGCCCACGCGGAACCACGTCATGCGGCCGAGGTCGGCCATGACGTCGTACCGGCCGCGGACCTGCGGCAGGCGTTCAGCCAGATCGGTGCGGATGCGCCGCGCTGCCATCATGCCTTACCCCGTTGGATCGTGGCGAGGTCGGCGGGCAGGGCGTGCGCCCAGGCGGTGATGTTGCCCGCGCCAAGGCAGACAACGATGTCGCCGGGCTTGGCGATGTCGTCGATCACGGCGGCGAGGTGCTTCGGCGAAATCAACGCGGTCACCGCCCGGTGGCCGTGCGCATGCAGGCCGTTGATCAGGGCGTCGCGGTCGATGTTCGGGATGGGCTGTTCGCCGGCAGGATAAACGTCGGCGACGACGACATGATCGGCGTCGTTGAAGCACTGACAGAATTCCGCGAACAGCGACTGCAGGCGCGAATAGCGGTGCGGCTGCACGACGGCGACCACGCGGCCCTGCGTCGCCTGGCGCGCGGCTTTCAGCACGGCGGCGATCTCAACCGGGTGATGGCCGTAGTCGTCGATCACTGTGATGCCGCCGGCTTCACCCACGCGGGTGAAGCGGCGCTTCACGCCGGTGAAGCGCGCGAGGCCTTCGCGGATCACCTCGTCGGCGATGCCCATTTCCGCGGCGACCGATACCGCCGCCAGGGCGTTCAGCACGTTGTGCTGACCGTACATCGTCAGGCGGATATCCTTGATGACGCGTTCGCCGCCGGTTACGCGGTCGGTCAGGGCTGCGTCGAAGCGCGCGCCGTTGGTGTCGAGAACCAGGTTCATCCCGCGCACCTGGGCGGCCGGGCTCAGGCCGTAGGTGATGATCTTGCGGTCGGTCAGTTGCGGCAGCAGCGCCTGAACTTCCGGGTGGTCGATGCACAATACGCCGAAGCCGTAGAACGGGATCGACACGACGAAGGTGCGGAACGCTTCCTTCACCTTCGCGAACTCCTTGTAGAAATCCAGGTGTTCGGGATCGATGTTCGTGACGACCGCGATGGTCGCGGGCAGGCGGGTGAACGTGCCGTCGGACTCGTCGGCTTCCACCACCATCCATTCGCCTTCACCTCGTCTGGCATTGGTGCCGTAGGCGTTGATGATGCCGCCGTTGATGACGGTCGGGTCCAGACCGGCGGCGTCGAGGACGGTCGCGACAAGGGATGTCGTCGTCGTCTTGCCGTGCGTGCCGCCGACGGCCACCGACCACTTGAGACGCATCAGTTCGGCCAGCATCTCGGCCCGGCGGACGATGGGCAGCATGGCCTTGCGGGCGGCCAGGACTTCCGGGTTGTCCGCCTTTACCGCGGACGAGGTGACGATGACACGCGCGTCGCCGAGATTTTCGGCGCGGTGTCCCACTTCAATGCGGATTCCCAGCGAGCGCAAACGATCGACGTTCGCATTCTGGGCGATGTCGGTGCCTTGGACCTGATAGCCGAGGTTGTGCATAACCTCGGCGATCCCGGACATGCCGATGCCGCCGATGCCGACGAAGTGAATGATGCCGATGTCGAGCGGCATGGACTGCATCTTAAGCGGCTCCTCTGTTCATAGTGTGCGTCGTGGCGGACGTCTGCGCCGCGCCGGCTTTGGCGCGCGTCTCGGTCTCGCCCTGAAGGATGCTGGTAATGACGTTTGCGAGCCTGTTGGCCGCGTCCGGAATCGCAAAAGCGGCGGCGGCCTGGGCCGCATCCGCCAGCAGTTGCGGTTGCGTCAACAGGCGCACGAGTTGTTCGGCGAGGGTTTCCGGCGTGAAGCGGTTCTGCGGCATCGTCCAACCGCCGCCGGCGGTTTCGAGCGTGCGGGCGTTGGCGCTCTGATGATCGTCGGCCGCGAAGGGATACGGGATCAGGAGCGACGGCCGCCCGGCCGCGCTCACTTCGGCCACGGTGGAAGCGCCCGAGCGCGAAATGAGAAGGTGGGCCTTCCCCAGAAGTTCCGGCACGTTGTCGAAGAAGTGGCGCAGTTGAACGTGCGCGTCCGAACCCACATAGGCCTGGTGCGTGCGATCCAGTTCCTCGGGGCGGCTCTGTTGCGAGATTTCAAGGCGGCGGCGCAGGTCGAACGGCAGCAGCTTGACGGCCGCGGGAATGACGTCGCTGAAAACGCGCGCGCCCTGGCTGCCGCCCAGAATCAGAAGGCGGATCGGGCCCTCGGCGTCCGGCGCATGATAGGGCGTGTAACCGGTCGCGACGATGGCCGGGCGCACAGGCATGCCGGTACGGGTCAGGCGCGCGTCCTTCGGCGGCTTCTTCGCGAGTTCATAGGACGTGCAGACGTGATCTACTTTTCCGGCGAGCAGGCGGTTGGCGAGGCCCAGCACCGCGTTCTGTTCATGGATGACCGTCGGCAGGCCGAGCTGGAGCGCGGCAACCACAGTCGGCGCGGCGGCATAGCCGCCGAAACCCACCACGGCTTCAGGCTTCATCGTCTCCAGCAACTTCTTCGCCTGTAAAACGCCCACGCCCATGTTCACCAGGCCTTTGACACGTCCCAGCAAGCCTTGGCCCGCGATGCTGCCGGCGGTGATGTGATGGGTCTCGATGCTCCCCAGCGTCCCGCCATAGGCCGCGCCGCGCTTGTCGGTGATGAGCGCGAGGCGGTGACCGCGCGCGATCAGCTCCTGCGCGAGGGCTTCGGCGGGGAACACATGTCCGCCGGTGCCGCCGGCGGCCAGGACAACAAAGTGAGGCATACGTTTCGGACTCATAGGCTGCGGCCCTCCGGATCGCGGCGGCGGCGCGTCAATGCGAGGATCATTCCGGTCGCGACCCCAAGGGCCACAAGCGACGATCCGCCGTACGAGATGAAGGGCAGGGTCATGCCCTTGGTGGGCATCATGTGAAGGCTGGACGCCATGTTGATCATGGCCTGCAGGCCGAATTGCACCGCGAGGCCACCGACGGCCAGAAGAACAAACAGGTTCTCTTCCTTCATTGCCTTGGTGAGCGCGCGGATAACGATGAAGGCGAACAGAGCGACGATGAGCAGGCACAGGAAGACGCCGAATTCCTCGCCGGCGACGGCGAAGATGAAATCCGTGTGCGCGTCGGGCAGGGCTTCCTTGACGCGGCCTTCACCGGGGCCGCGGCCGAACAGGCCGCCTTGCTGGAACGCGCGCATCGCTTGCGTGACTTGATAGGTGTCGCCGCTCGACGGATCGAGGAAGCGATCGACGCGGCTGGCGACGTGATCGAACGTGAAATAGGCGCCCACCGCCGAAACCAGGCCCAAGATCACGATCAGGATCACCCAGAAGATCGGAAGGCCCGCGATAAAGAACTGCGCGCACCACACCGCCGACACAACGAGGGTCATACCGATATCGGGCTGGTTCAGAAGGACGAGCACGACAGCCGCCAGCATGCCGAGCGCGATGACGTTACCGGGGAAGTCTTCGCGCATCTTGTGCTCGGCGAACATCCACGCGGACACCACCGCGAAGAACGGCTTCACGAACTCGGACGGTTGGCCGAAGTGGATCGGGCCCAGCGACAGCCAACGCCGCGCGCCGTTGATGTCGTCGCCGATCAGAAGCGTCAGGAGCATCATGACGCCGGTCGCCAGGAAGCCGAGAGCAGCGAAGCGACGGATCTGCACCGGCGTCATCAGCGAGATCGCGAACATCACCAGCAACGCCAGCGGCAGGAACACCATCTGCTTGCGCACGAAGTGGAACGTTGCCGCGCCGATGCGTTCGGCGGCGGGCGGGCCGGCCGCGAAATTGAGGATGATGCCGATGCCGATCAGGAGCACGGTTGCGGCCAGCATCCATTTGTCGACGGTCCACCACCAGCGGCCGACGGTGCTTGTATCCAAACGCGTGATTGTGCGGGCGGTCATGGTGACGCCTTACCTGCGGGCGGCCACAACGACAGGACTTCCTCGCGGAAGAGGTCGCCGCGCTGCTCGAAATTCTTGAACATGTCGAAGGAGGCGCAGGCCGGCGACAACAGGACCGTCGCGCCCGCGCGGTTTTCTTTCAGCGCCATGGTTCCGGCGTCCCGGATCGCGCTTTCCATATCTTTGTACACGGTGAACGGCGCCTTGCCATCCAGCGTGGCGGCGAAGTCCTTCGCGGCTTCGCCGATCAGGAAGGCGTGGCGGATGCGCTGGAACAAGGGCGCGAGGGAGGCGATGCCGCCTTCCTTGGCGACCCCGCCCGCGATCCAATAAATGTTGTTGTAGCACTGCAAAGCTTTTTCCGCGGCGTCGGCGTTGGTCGCCTTGCTGTCGTTCACGAAGGATACGTTGTCGACCGTGGCGACCAGTTCCTGGCGATGCTTGAGGCCGGGGAACGTCTTCAGACCCGACACCAGATCGTCATGCGAGAGGCCATGTGCGTGGGCGATCGCCGCGACCGCCGCCGCGTTCTGCCAATTGTGAGCGCCGGGCAGGCGGGCGATGGTCTTGAGGTCGACGACGGCCTTCACGCGCGTTCCCGTCGCGTCCACGAGGATGCCGTCCTCGACAAAGAAGCCGTTGGTTACCGATGTGTGCACGGAAATCGGGATCACCTTGTGCGCGCCGTCCTGGCGCAGGGCGTCGTGAAGCGCCGCGCTGTGCGGATCGTCGACGCCGATGACGGCGGCGCGGGGCGCGCGTTGATTTGCGAAAATCCGGCGCTTGGCGGCGATGTAGCCCTCAAGGCCGCCGTGCCGGTCGAGGTGGTCGGGCGTGATGTTCAGAAGGACGGCCGTGTCGCAGTGAAGGTGCGGCACCAGTTCGAGCTGATACGACGACAGCTCCAGGACATATGTGCCGTCGCGGCCGAGCGGCTCAAGTTCCAAGGCGGGAATGCCGATGTTACCGCCGACGGCGGTCTTGCGTCCGGCGCTCTGGAAGACGTGGGCCGTCAAGGCCGTCGTCGTGGACTTCCCGTTTGTGCCGGTGATGCCGATGACGGCGGCGTCCGGCTGCGCTTCCACCAGAAGGTCGACGTCGCACGTCAACGCGAGGCCCGCGGCGCGGGCGCGGACGGCCAGCGGATGCGCCTTCGGCAGCGTGTGCGGAATGCCGGGACTCCAAACCAGCGCGCGCACATCGCTGAGGTTGGCATCGTCGTTGAGGACGCTGAAGCCGCGCGCGGCGCCTTCCTTCACTTGGGCGGGTGTGTCGTCCCAGACCTGAACCTCGGCTCCGCTCGCGCGCAACGACGCGGCCGCGGACAGGCCGGACTTTCCGAGGCCCATCACGACGACGCGTTCGCCCGCGTAAAGAGGAGTAGGGACCATCCGGGCTACCTGAGCTTGAGGGTGGCGAGGCCGGCGACGGCCAGGATGACGGCGATGATCCAGAAGCGGATGACGATGGTCGGTTCCGCCCAACCCTTTTCCTCATAGTGATGGTGCAGGGGCGCCATCTTGAAGACGCGCTTGCCGGTCAACTTGAAGGATGCGACCTGCACGATGACGGACACGGTTTCCAGCACGAACAAGCCGCCGACGATGGCCAGAACGATCTCGTGTTTGGTGATGACGGCGACGGAGCCGAGCGCGCCGCCGAGGGCGAGCGAACCCGTGTCGCCCATGAAGACCATCGCGGGCGGCGCGTTGAACCACAGGAAGCCCAGGCCCGCGCCGACGATGGCGCCGCAGAACACGGCGAGTTCGCCCGCGCCCGGTACGTAGTGGACTTGCAGATAGTTCGCGAACACGGCGTTGCCGATCAGATAGGCGATGGCGACGAACACGCCCGCGGCGATCATGACCGGAACGATGGCGAGGCCGTCGAGGCCGTCGGTGAGGTTCACGGAGTTGGCCGCCCCCACCATGACGAACACGGCGAACGGGATGTACATGATGCCCAAATCGATCAGCATGTCTTTGAAGAACGGCACGGCGAGTTGGTTGGTGAGGCCGCCCGCGCTCATGGTCGAAATCCAATAGGCGGCGATCGTCGCCAGGATGATCTCGAAGATGAGTTTCGATTTGCCCGCGACGCCCTTCGACGAACGTTTGGTGACCTTGCGGTAGTCGTCCATGAAGCCGATCAGGCCGTAACCCAGCGTTACGACCATGCTCGCCCAGACATACTGGTTGCCGAGGTCGGCCCACAGCAAGGTCGCGATGGTGATGCCGAGCAGCATCATCGCGCCGCCCATGGTGGGCGTGCCCTGTTTGACGAGGTGGGTCTGGGGACCGTCGGTGCGGATCGGCTGGCCGTAGCCCTGCTGTTTCTTCAGCCAACGGATGATCGCGGGTCCGAAGACGAAAGCGACCAGAAGAGCAGTGATGACCGCGCCGCCCGTGCGGAAGGTCAGGTACCTGAAAACGTTGAACGCCGGGAATTCGGTCGAAAACTGGGACAAGAGGTAGAACATGGTTCTAGTTCCCGTTGACGGCGTGTTGTTGGGGCTTCGATCCGCGCAAAGCGTCGACGACGATATCCATATGGCTGCTGTGCGATCCTTTGACGGCGACGACGTCGCCCGCGCGAACGGCCCCGCTCACCAGCGGCGCAAGCGTCGTCGACGACGCGGCGTGCCCGCCGCGCATCGTTTCAGGCAGCGCATCGTGCAGGTGTTTCATCAGCGGGCCGGCGGTAAAGACGAGATGGATGTCGGCGAGTTTCAACGTTTCGGCCAGGTCGGCATGAAGCGCCGCCGCCCCTGCGCCCAGTTCCAGCATGTCGCCCAACACCATAATCAGCCGACCGCCGCGCGTGCCGCCGATCTGCTGGTGCATCTGAGCCAGGGTGTCGGCCAGAACGCGCACCGCCGCCGGGCTCGCATTGTAGCTTTCGTCGATGACAACGAAGGCGCCGCCATCGACGGCGACGCGCGTGCGTGCGCCGCGGCCCGCGGGCGCGGCGAGTTTCGCCAGCGCTCCGGCGGCGAGATGAAAGTCCGCGCCGACGGCCTGCACGGCGGCAAGCGCCGCGACGCTGTTCAGCGCCCAATGCCGGCCACTGACAATCATATCGTAAGTGATGCGTTCGCCGCCGAATTCGGCGGCGACTTGCGTGCCGTCCGGCGTCAGCGACCAGGAGACGAGTGCGGCTTTCGCGTCGCCGCCTGTGCCGAACGCGATCACGTTTTCGCAGGTGTAGGTTTTCGCCGCCGCGGCGAGGCGCGCGTAATACGGATTGTCGCGCGGCAGGATCGCGGCTCCGCCCGGCTCGAGTCCGGCCATGATCGCGGCTTTCTCGTCGGCGATCTCGGCGACCGAGTTGAAGAACTCAAGATGCGCGGCCTCAACCGTCGTCACGATGACGGCATGCGGGCGCACCATTTTTGACAGGGGCGCGATTTCGCCGGCGTGATTCATACCCAGTTCGAACACGCCGAATTTCGCGTCTTCCGGCATCCGCGCCAGCGACAGAGGCACGCCCCAATGATTGTTGAGATTGCCTTCGGTGGCGTGCGTCTTGCCCAACACGGACAGACCGAGTTTCAACGCTTCCTTCGTGCCGGTCTTTCCGACGCTGCCCGTGACGGCGATGATTCGCGCTTTCGTGCGGGCCCGGGCCGCGCGCCCCAGATCCTGCAGCGCGAGAAACGTATCCTTAACCACTATCAGGCGATCATGGTACTTGTCGGAATCCTTAGGCGTGCTGTGCACGAGCGCAAAAGAAGCGCCTTTGTCGAGCGCCTGAGTGACGTACGCATGGCCGTCGAAGTTCGGACCCTGAAGGGCCACGAACAGATCGCCTTTCACAACGGTGCGGCTGTCGATGGAGACGCCGCTCGCGGCGCCGGTTCCCTTCGTCGTTCCGTTCGTCGCGGCGGCGACGTCTTTTGCGGTCCACAATGCGCTCATGACGCTGCTCCACCCAAGCCGAGGGCGCGCAGCGCCTCATCTACATCGTTAAAAGGAATGACGGTCGTTCCGACGATCTGTCCGGTTTCATGCCCTTTGCCCGCGAGCAGGAGCAGGTCGCCCGCGCCCAGGCCGTGCACGGCCGTCGCGATGGCCTCGGAACGGTCGCCGATATTCTTTGCGTTCGGGCAACCTTGCATCACCTCGGCGCGGATCGCCGCCGCATCTTCGGTGCGCGGATTGTCGTCGGTCACATAAACATCGTTGGCCAGGCGCTGGGCGATCTCGCCCATCATGCGGCGTTTGCCGCGGTCTCGGTCGCCGCCGCAGCCGAACACCACAACCAGTTTACGCGCCGCATGCGGCCGCAAAGCGAGCAGGGCGGTCTCGAGGGCGTCGGGGGTATGGGCGTAGTCGACATACACAGGCGCGCCGGACGCGTGAAAGCCGACGCGCTGCATACGGCCGGGCACGCCGGCCAGGGACTCGATCGCGGCGACGGCGTGCACGGGGTCGGCGCCCGCGGCCAGCACGAAGCCCAGGGCGCACAAGGCGTTGCTCACTTGAAACGTGCCGGCGAGCGGCAGGCGGACCCGGGTGCGCTTCTCGAAAACGGTGAGATCGAGAACCTGAGCGTCGGCGTCCACAGAAATTCCTTCGAGGCGCAGGGTTTCGCCCTGTTTCCCGTAGCTGATGATGCGGTGACCGCGCAGGCGGCACGCGGCTTCGCAGGCGCTGAATTCAGGTGTATCGGCGTTGAGGACGGCGATACCGCCGGCGATCATGACGTCGGAGAACAGGCGCAGCTTGGCGGCGAGATAGGCCGCCATCGAACCGTGATAGTCCAGATGGTCGCGTGTGAAGGTCGTGAAACCGCCGATGGCGATCTTCACGCCGTCGATCCGGAACTGATGCAGGCCGTGGCTCGACGCTTCCATCGCGACATGGGTCGTGCCGTGTTTCGCCATTTCGGCCAACAGACCATGCAAGCGGACCGGATCGGGGGTCGTAAGGCTACCGTCCACATGCAGGCCGGGCGCGAACGCGCCCAAGGTGCCGAGGTATCCCGCCTTCAGGCCCAGATGCGTCCAGAGTTGACGCGTGAAGTGGGCCGTCGATGTCTTTCCGTTCGTGCCGGTGACGGCGGCGACGGTGTCGGGCTGCGCGGCGAAGAAGCGCGCGGCCATCAGGGCGAAGCGGCGGCGCGGATTGCTGTCGGTGATCAGACGGATCGCGTTGCCGCGCGCGTCCGCGCGCTCGGCGCCGAGTTCGGTTCCCGGCGGCGCGAGTACGGCGGACGCGCCGCGCTTCACGGCTTCGCCGATATAGCTGCGGCCGTCCATTTTCGCGCCCGGAAGGGCGGCGAACAGATAACCGGGCTGAACCGCGCGCGAGTCGGCGGTCAAACCCGTGATGTCCAGATCTTTCAGTGCGCGGGCGTCCATGCCCTGTTCCTCAAGCAGCTCACTCAAACGCACCGGGAACCTCCATTTCCTCGGCGTCTTGAATCAGATCGCCGATGGAGTTCACGGACGTTTCTTCGGTTTTCGTCGGCAGCGACGCCGGCGTCAGCGGCAGCGTCGGCGCGGGGCGCGTATCGGCGGGGCGCGTTTCCACGGCCTTCACCACCGGCGCGGTTCCATATTCATTCTTGTTGGTCGCGTACAGGGGCTTCAACGTGGCCAGCGGCTCGAACGTGTCCTCATGGCCCATGGGATAAACGCCCAGCATGGGGGCGATCTGGTTGACGATGCGGCCCACCGTCGGCGCGGCGTTCCAGCCCGCGGTCGCGAAGTTCGCTGTTTCGCGCGTGCCCTTTGGTTCGTCGAGCATCACAAGCACCACGTAACGCGGCGCATCGATCGGGAAGGCCGCCACGAACGACGTATGGTTGGAGGATTGCGAATATCCGCCGCTGAAGGTGATTTTTTCAGCCGAACCGGTCTTGCCGCCGACAAGGTAGCCCTTCGCATCCGCCTGGCGGCCGGAGCCGTCCAGCACGATCAGACGCATCAGCGCGCGCACCGCGTCGGAGGTTTTCTGCGAAATGACGCGCTCGCCGTCCGGCGCGCCGTTGCGCTTCATGATGGTCGGCGCATGCAGCGTGCCGCCGTTCACCAAGGCCGCCACTGCATTGACGACATGAATGGGCGTCACCGAAAGGCCGTGGCCGTACGAGATCGTCACCGCGTTGATTTCGCGCCATGTGCGCGGGTATTGCGGCGAGCCGGTTTCGGGCAGTTCCAGGCGCAGGGGCGACAGGAAGCCCAGTTTCTTCATGTATTCTTTCTGCGTATCGATCCCGGCCGCCAGCGCCATCTTCGCCGCGCCGATGTTCGACGAGTGGATCAGGACTTCGGGCACGGTCATCGGACGGTACAGGCCGTGATAATCGCTGATGGTGAAGCGGCCGTACTTCATCTTCTGGCTGGCGTCGACCATGGTCGAGAGGTTGGCGCTGCCGACTTCCAGCGCCATCGCGGCCGTGAAGAGCTTGAAGGTCGATCCCATTTCATAGACGCCGAGGGTCGCGCGATTGAAGCGCGCGTCGGTGGAGGCGGTTCCCATCGCCTTCGGATCGAAGTCCGGCAACGAGACCATCGAGACGACTTCGGCGGTCTTGACGTCCATCACCACGGCGCTGCCGGCGGACGCGCGGTAACGCGAGATCGAGGCCGCAAGTTGCTCGCGCACGACATGCTGCACGCGGACGTCGAGCGCCAGTTGCAGCGACTGCGGGTCGTGGGTGAGCGCTTCGTTGAAGGTCCGTTCGACGCCGGCGACACCGATATTGTCGGCATCCGTCGCGCCGACAATGTGCGAGAACAGCGAGCCGTGCGGATAAATTCGGCGCTGCGCGGCCTCGAAGCCGATCCCCGGGATACCGAGGTCGTTGACCTCCTGCTGTTGCTGCGGCGTCAGGTGCCGGGCGAGATAGATGAAGCGCTGCCCCGTGCTGAGACGGCGCAGAACGTCGTCGTGTTTCAGTTCAGGCAGGGTTTTGAGAAGTTTTTCCGTCGCTTCGCGCGGATTGGCGATCTTCTGGGCGTCGGCATAAAGGTTCACCGTCGGCAGGTTGGTCGCGACGATGATGCCGTTGCGGTCGACGATGTCGGCTCGGCCCGCGAGCGGCGCGGGCGCGGCGGCCGAAGCGGTCGGACGTTCACCTGAGCCGCTCTTGACCAGCATCAGGTCGACGAGTCTGAGGCCGATCGCGGAAAACGCCAATGCGAACAGACCTGCGGTGACGAACAGGCGCATGCGGCCGGTTTCGATGGCGTGCATGGTCATGCCGTGCAGGCGCAGCTTTCCCTGACCGGGAGAGGGACGGACTTCCTCGCCTGGATAAAGGAACGGCCGCTGCTTCTGCGTGCGCACGATCATGGTTGCGCCTCGGCGGTTGAAGACGTAGCCCCAGCGGCAGTCGGGAACAGCAAGCGCTGAAGACGGGCAATTGAGACCGACACAACGCTGGGGTTTCGTGGGGCGGGCGCCGCGGGCGGCGTCCGCAATTCTGTTTGGAACTGAGGTTCGATGTTCTTCAGGGGGTTGGCGTTGACCGGCACGCCTTCCGGCGTATCCGTGGCCGGGGCCCGCATCGGAAGCGAGGCGATGTCGGCGATATTGATGACGGCGGGCGGCCCGAAGCCCAGGTGTTCGCTGCTCAACTGGCGTAAACGTTCCGGATCGTTCAGATAGGCCCACTCGGCTTCAAGCACGCGGATCGCGCCGCGGTCGCGCACGACCTTCGCCTGCTTGGCGACCAATTCGTCTTCCAGCGCCTGAACGTTGTACTTGAGGAGGAACATCGAAACGCCGGCGATGATCGCCAGCGGAATCCACATCAGGGTCACTGCTCTCATGCCAAGCCTCCCGCGACTGCGGTGAGCGACGGGCTCGCGGTGCGTTCGGCGACCCGCAGGCGGGCGGAGCGGGCGCGCGGGTTGACCGCGAGTTCGCGTTCGGACGGCGTGATGGGACGGCGTGAAACGGCCGTGAAAGTGGCGGTCGTCGAAGCGGCCGCGAGGCTGGCGGGCGCGTGGCGCGAGGGTTTCGCCGCCGCCGCCGAGCGGGACTTCAAGAATGTTTTGACGATCCGGTCCTCGAGCGAATGGAACGAGACGACCGCAAGCATGCCGCCCGGGCGCAGGATGCGTTCGGCGGCGCGCAGGCCGCGCTCCAATTCGCCGAGTTCGTCGTTCACCACGATGCGCAGCGCCTGGAACGTGCGGGTGGCGGGATCGATGCCGTCGTTCGAGCGGCGCACTTCGGCGCGGATGACGTCGGCGAGATGGAGGGTGCGGGAGAACGGACGTTCGCCGCGCGCCGCGACGATGGCGCGCGCCACGCGGCGGGCATAACGCTCTTCGCCGTAGGTGAAGATGATGTCGGACAGTTCCTTCTCCGACATGGAATTGACGATATCGGCCGCGCTGCGGCCGTTCTTCTCCATGCGCATGTCCAACGGGCCGTCGCGCAGGAACGAGAAACCGCGGGCGCGGTCGTCGATCTGCATCGAACTGACGCCGATATCGAGCGCGACGCCATCGACCTGGGCCACGCCCTGCGCGGCGAGAAGGTCCGCCATATCGCCAAATCGCCCCGGCACGAAGTGCAGGCGCGCCGGATAGGTCTGGGCGAGGGTTTCGCTGCGCGCTTGCGCTTCGGGATCGCGGTCGATGGCCCAGACGGTGCAGCGGGCTTTCTCGAGAAGGGCGACCGTATAACCACCCGCGCCGAAGGTGCCGTCGACGTAGATGCCGTCGTCCTTGGGCGAAAGGGCGTCGACGACTTCGCCCAGCAGAACCGGAATATGTTCAGCATCCGCTGACGAGTCCCACCCGTGGGAGGCGTTCATTTACGCCCCACCTTTGACGGAGGCGGCGACGCGGGCCAACTTTTGCTGACGCTGAGCGGCAAGCGCGGCGGGTTCCCAGATCTGAAACTTCCAACCGCGGCCGACGAACGAGGCGTGATCCTTCAGGGCGGCTTTCGCGATGAACTCGTCGGGAAGGACGATGCGTCCTTCGCCGTCGAACGGCAGGTCGCGCAAGTCTTCCATGATCAACTCCGCCGCTTCGTCGCGCGCGGTCGGCACGAAGCCGTCGGCGACGCCGGACAGAAGTTTCTCGAACCGGTCATAGCCCGCGCCTTCCAGGCAGGCCTCGAACAGGGACGGATGGATGGCCACGGAGGTGCGGCCCCGCGCCTGGATGACGGCGCGAAAGGGCGCGGGGACGGAAAGCCGTCCCTTGCTGTCGATCTTGTTGGTGAACGTTCCAAAGAACGCAGTCATCGTCGAGCCGCCCGTTACGCCCGTTCCCCTGGCCCTGACGCAGAGAACCCATCCAACCCATTGAAAACACTGGGCGTAGGAGTCCCCTGAACCTGGACCTTAATGGTATCTCATGGGATTTCATGGGTGTCAATGGGATATGGCTGTAAGTCCTTGGGAAATCGAGAAATGTTCCATGTATGTTCCGCTCGCGATCATGGAGGCGTTGTGGCGACGGACGCGTAATTAAATTTCGTGAAATGGTGGACGACGTCATCCTACGTTCGCCCGAAGGCGTAACGTTGTCCGGGCGGTGGTGTTTTGGGGGCGACGCGGTTTGAAGAAAAAAGTGCGCCAGATGGCCTGTAAGCCGGGTTCTGTCCTCGCGCGCACCCCTTTGAAGGGGGCCGCCGAGTGACGACCATTCCTCTGGGATGCGCATTGCTGCGCACCTCACGCGACCGACCCGGACGACGATGCGGAAACGCATCTTCCAGCGGGCAATGCCCCTGGATGGCCGTCCCTATTTGGTCTTGCTCCAGGTGGGGTTTGCCCTGCCGCGACTGTTACCAGCCGCGCGGTGCGCTCTTACCGCACCTTTTCACCCTTACCGGCAGTCGAAGCTGCTTGGCGGTTCGTTTTCTGTGGCACTTTCCCTGGGGTCGCCCCCGCCGGGCGTTACCCGGCACCTTGCTTCCGTGGAGCCCGGACTTTCCTCCCCGGTGAAGGGGCGGCCGTCCGGCCATCTGGCACGGAGGCCAAAATGGTCTTCGGGGCGGAAGCGGTCAAGTCTCAGGCTGTGACGGCGCGCGCGGCGGCGTGGGCGACGGCCACGGCCGCGATGCGGCTCGCCGTTGCGGGGTCGAGGTGGCCGTCGACCCGGGCGGGCAGATAACGCCGCTGGAAGGCCTTGATGACATCCGTGGCGGCGGACTCCGGGGTCAGGATGTCCGCGCCTTCCACTGCCGTGGTGGGAACCGCGTAGCCGATCTCCGACAAGCGCCGCAGGGCGCCCGCGAGATCTGCATGACCGGCGACCGCCGGGCTCTCCTCCGGCCACAGGCCAAACCCGTCGCGCGCCAACGCTTGCCAGGGGAAGAGTTCGCCGGGATCGATCTTGCGGCTCGGCGCGATGTCGGAGTGTCCGAGATATCCGTCCTTCGCGATCGGGTAGCGTGTCCGGATGTCGGCTAACAGGTCTTTCAAGGCGTCCATCTGTCGTTCGGGGAACGGCGTATATCCCCAATCATGTCCGGAATTGCACAGTTCGATGCCGATGGAGACGCCGTTAATGTCCCGCACGCCGCGCCAATACGATACGCCGGCATGCCACGCGCGCTCCGTTTCGGGAACCATGCGGTAAAGCAGGCCGTCCTGGTCGATCAGATAATGCGCGCTGACGCCGGCCGTCGGATCGCAAAGCCGGGCGAGCGCCTTGGCGCAGGACGTCATGCCCGTATAGTGGATCACCACATGGCGCACGCCGCTCACGCCGTCGATCACGGGACGTGCATTGAAGTTCGGCGAGGGGCGCTCGATCGGTTGCATGGCGCGAGTGTTTTACCAGAGCGCGGCGGTGTGCAACTACAAACTAGGCGTGCCCGCGGACGTCGTGACGCGCGCGCGGCCCGATATAGCGCCGCAATTTGCCGATGGCTTTCGCTTCGATCTGGCGGACACGCTCCGCGGTCAGGCCGTAGCTTGTCGCGATGGTGGCCAGCGTCGTCGGTTCGTCCGACAGGTAGCGCTGTTTGACGATGTCCTTTTCGCGCCGGTCGAGACGTGCCAGCGCGTCATGTAGGACCGCGGCATGCCGATTCTGTTCGTCCTCGTCGGCCAACAGTTCCTCGGCGTCCATTCCACCGTCGGCGATCACATCTCCGAACGTCAGACCTTCGGTGCCGGGAACGGGTTGATGCAGCGAGACGTCATTCGCGGTCATACGCTGGTCCATCGCCACCAGATCCTCGCGGCTGACCTGGAAGTGCTTCGCCAATTTGTCGATATTCGTATCGTCGAGGAAACGGTCGCCGTCGGCTTGCAGGTTCTGCTTGGCGCGCCGCAAATTGAAGAAAAGACGTTTCTTCGCCGCGCCGTTCCCGATCTTGATCAGCGACCACGTCTGTAGCACGTAGTTCAACATCGCCGCTTTGATCCACCATCGCGCGTATGTGGAGAAGCGAAAGCCCTTCGTGGGGTCGAAGCGCTCGGCGGATTGCAGCAAGCCTAAGTTTCCTTCGCCGATCAGATCGGCGAGCGGTACGCCGTAACCGGCGTACTTCTGCGCCATCTTCGGCACGAGCCGCAGGTGACTTCCGATCAGCGCATCGTAAGCGTTGCGGTCGCCTTTCACGTACCAACGGTGAATCAGCGTCCGCTCCTGACGTTCCGTGAGAACCGGGAACGCGCGAATGCGCGTAAGGTAGGGGCCCGGTTCGGCGCGCGGGGCCGTCGTGCGGCGCGCGGCCGTCCCGGCGCTAAACGTACTGTCTATGTGTTGCGCGATATGGTTCATACCATGCACAACGCGCCGAACCCCGGATCGTCACAGAATTACGCTATTAAAAATCGTGCGTCTTTGGGGTATTTTTGTGTCACGCGCGAACTTTTGTCGGTGCATCGACAACGTCCGCGCGAATTTGCGCCGATCCTTGGGTGCGATTGCGGGGGACAAATGACGACCTATGCGGCTCCACTGCGCGACATGCGCTTCGTGCTTCACGAGGTGCTGAAAGCCTCCGATACGCTGACGGCTCTTCCCGGATTTGGCGACGCGACCGCGGATCTGATGGACGCCGTGCTCGACGAGTGCGCCAAGCTTTGCGAAGACGTTTTGTTCCCGATCAATCGTGTCGGCGACGAGGTGGGATGCATGTTCAAGGACGGCGTTGTCACCACGCCGCCGGGCTTCAAGGAAGCCTACAGGCAGTATGCCGAGGGCGGGTGGTGCGGTTTGACCGCCAGCCCGGAATATGGCGGGCAGGGACTGCCCGAGACCCTGGATTATCTCGTCGGCGAGATGGTGGGCTCGGCGAATATGTCGATGGGGCTTTATCCCGGCCTTACGCAAGGCACGATCCTTGCCCTCTCCGCATTGGGGACGCCCGAACAGAAGAGCGTCTATCTTCCGAAACTGGTCGGAGGGACATGGCAGGGCACGATGTGCCTCACCGAGGCGCACGCGGGGTCCGACCTGGGCCTGCTGCGGACAAAAGCGGTCCCCAACGGCGATGGCAGCTTTAGCGTCACTGGCACGAAGATCTTCATTTCGGCCGGCGAGCACGATATGGCCGAGAACCACGTCCACCTTGTGCTCGCGCGCCTACCGGACGCGCCGGAAGGCAGCCGCGGCATCTCGATGTTTCTCGTGCCGAAATTCCTGCCGCAGGACGACGGCAGCCCCGGCGCGCGCAACGCCGTCGCCGCCGGGTCGATCGAACACAAGATGGGCCTCAAGGGGTCCGTGACCTGCGTCATGAATTTCGATGGGGCGAAGGGCTGGCTTGTCGGGCAACCGCACAAGGGGCTCGCCGGCATGTTCGTCATGATGAACAAGGAACGCCTGTTCGTCGGCAGCCAGGGTATCAGCCAGGCCGAAACCGCCTATCAAAGCGCGGCCGCCTATGCTCGCGATCGTCTGCAGGGACGCGCCGCCGACGGCGCCGCGCGCCCGGACAAACCGGCCGATCCGATCATCGTGCATCCCGACATCCGCAACCGCCTGATGTTCTCGCGCTCCATCGTGGAGGCGGAACGCGCGCTCGCGGTATGGACGCATCTCAATGTCGATATCGCCCACAAACACGCCGATCCCGCCGTGCGTCAGCATGCCGAAGATATGGCGGGCCTCATGACGCCGATCGTCAAAGCCGCGGGCACCGACTTCGGTTCGGAAATCACCAACACCTGCATGCAGGTGTTTGGCGGGCACGGATATATCCGCGAACACGGCATGGAACAGTTGGTCCGCGACGTGCGCATTTCGCAGATTTACGAGGGCACCAACGCCATTCAGGCGATGGACCTGGTCGGCCGCAAGCTGGGTATCGACGAGGGGCGCTTGTTCCGCGGCTGGGTGGCGGAGGTCGAAAGCACGATCAAGGGCTTCGATGGCCGCAACGACATGGGCGAGTTTGTCGCCCCTCTCAAGGACGCCGTGGCGCGCCTGAAATCAGTTACCCAATGGATGATCGAGGAATCCGAGGCCGATCCCAATGCGCGCGGGGCGGCGGCGGTCGATTATCTGCGTCTTTTTGCCCTGACGGCGTTCGCTTGGGTGTGGGTGCGTATGATCGATACAGCGCTCGCGGGAAAGAAGGCAGGAAGCGGCGACGCCTTCTATGACGCGAAGATCGAGGTCGGCCGCTATTTCATGAAACGCGTGCTGCCGCAGACCGCTGGACTGGACGCCGTCATCCGCGCCGGCAGCAAGACGATGATGACTTTGCCGGAGGCCGCGTTCTGATCGCGTCTTTCGTCTCTCGGCATCGACGGGCGCTGCTTACAGGCGCGGGTGCGTTCCTCACGCTGCTCGCCGTATTGGTGGTCGCGCCCGGTTTTATCGATTGGACGCCATACCGAGATACGTTCGCCGCACAGCTTAGCCGCACGACCGGCCGGTCTGTTGCCATCGACGGCGGCGTATCGTTCGCGATTTTGCCGCGTCCGGCATTGATGGCGTCGTCGGTGCGGGTCGTTGACGCGGCGAACAAGGATACGGTCGAGATCGGCCGTTTAAGCGCGCGTTTGGCGTTCGCTCCGCTTTTGCGCGGCGCGTTGCAATTCCGCGAACTGCGGCTGGAGGACGCCGCCGGCGCCGTCACGCTCAGCGCGCCGGACGGCGCGCCTGCAAATCCGGAGGTCTCGGCCGCGCAACCCGCGGAGCCCGCGCCGCAGGAAGATTTTCAAGTTCATATCGAAGGCGTTGAGGTTGTGAACAGCGCCCTGACGTTGCGCGATGCTGACGGCGCGGTGCTCGTCGATTTCGCGGATATGGATTTACGCGGGCGTGTGCTGGGGCGCGGCGCCTATCTGGTCACCGGCGCGCTCAGCGCGGACGGCATCCCTCTTGCGCTCGATGTGCGCCTGAACCCAGGTGGCGCTCCCGGCGTTTTAGCGGGGACGCTGACGGCGCGCTTGGTCGGGGCCGAAGCCGCGTTCGTCGCGAACGGACGCTTCGGGATCGGCGCGCGCACGTTTGCCGGTGATCTTTCGTTTTCCGGCGAAGAGGCGCACCGCGCACTGGTGATCCTGGGCGTCGCTGCGGCGGAGCGCCCCGCATTGATGAAACCGTTCTCGCTGATGGCGAAAGCCGCGGCGGATGACACAGGGATCGCCCTCGATGGATTGACCCTCGATGTCGGCGGGGCCGCCGCAAAAGGCGCGCTGGAATGGCGTACGGCACGGACACCGCAACTCACCACATCTTTGGACTTCGCCCCATTTGCGGTGGAGGATTGGTTCGCGCCGGACGCCGTGGCTGCGGTTGCGCCCGCGCCGACGTCCTCCGCGCCTGCGCAGGTGAACGGAGGTCTGAATGCCAGCGCGCAAATCGCGCTGCGGTTTCCCGCCCTCACGCTGCGCGGTCAGGGGCTCCGCGACGGACAAATCTCGGCGTCGCTCGCGGGCAACGAACTGAAAATCTCCGATCTCGCGCTGACGCTGCCGGGATCGACACGGGTGAGTGGCTTCGGTCTCGTCAATATCGCGGCGGAGACGCCGACACTCGACGGCGTCATTTCACTCCAGACGTTCGATGCGCGCGGATTTTTCTCCTGGCTGGGCGCGGACGTGACGAGCGTGCCCTCGGGGCGGCTTGGTAGCGCGTCTCTCCAGGCGGCGCTGCAAGGCACCTTGAACTTTATGGAACTCAACGACATCGAGGCGTCGGTCGACACCGCGCGGGTCGCCGGACGGCTCTCCTTCGCGCCGCGCGCCCGGCCCTTTGTCGGCGTTGACCTGCAAATCGACAACGTCAATTTGGACAGCTATCGCGGGACGTCGCCCGTTGTCGTATCGGCTGCCGCTGGAGCGGCGAAACCCGAAGTGTACGGCGTGACGCCTTCGGGTTTGTCTTACGCGGGCCTCGGCGCTTTCGACGCGGAAGTGCATGTCCAGGTGAACGGATTGACGGCGGGTGGACTGCCGGGCGGCCGCGTCGGTCTCGATCTCGGCTTGAAGGACGGAACGCTTGAGATCCGCACCGCGTCATTTGAAAAGGTCGCCGGGACAACCGCATGGTTCAGCGGGGCCGTCGGCGGTTTTGGGTCGGCGCTCAGGTTCGACAATTTGCGTTTCGATCTCGCGGGCGACGATATCGCGCGCCTCGCGGCGGTGACCGGTCTCGATCTTGCGCCCGCCGTGAAAGCCCTGGGCGGGGCATCTCTCACGGGAAGCTTGAACGGCGGAGCAATGCAGGCCGATCTCAATGCGGCGCTGAAAGCCGCCGATCTCACGGTGCGCGCCGCGGGCCAGGTCATGGATATCACCACCACGCCCCGTTTTACCGGACAGATCGACGCCGCTCACCCGCGCTTCTCGGACCTGATGCGGACGTTGCCCCACGGCTGGCCCGCGAATATGCGCGATCCCGGCGCGCTCGCACTCGCGGTCAACATCGCGCAGGAACCCGGCAAGACCATCGTCCGAGACGCGCGCCTAACCATCGGCCGCGACAAGGTCACGGGAGCGGCGGAGATCGCGAAGGTGGACGGCCGCACCCACGTCACGGCCAATCTGACGGACATCGCGTTCGATCTCGATCGCATTCTTCCCCGCGATGCGTCGCAGGTCGCGCCGCCGCCGCGATCCGGCGCACCCTCCGCCGCGCCGTCGGCGTGGTCGCAAGACGAGGTGACGTGGTCGTTTCTCGTAGGATGGAGTGGCGAGATTTCCGCCGCCGGATCGGCCTTCTCGGCACGCGGTCTCGCCCTTCAGGATTTCTCCGCGCGATTCGCGGTCGCCGACGGCGCGGCTGAGTTGGCCGAGTGGCAAGGCAAGATCTTCGGCGCGCCGGGGCAACTCGCGTTTCGTATGGCGGCGCTACCCGTGCCGAGTTTGCAAGGCCAGCTCACCGTGAATCGGGCGGACTTCCGCGCCGTCGTGAACGCTATCAATGGCGGCCGCAGTACGCTCAAGTCCGGCGGCACGGCGGATATGACGTTGGGCGTTTCCACGCAGGGCGCGTCCGTCGCGGATCTCATCGGCGGCCTTTCCGGAACCGGAACTCTCAAGGTCACGGCCTCCGAAACCGGGGGCGGGCTAGCCGCGGGGTTGCTCGGACCGCTCAGCGCCGCGGCGCAATTGGATGTCGCGACGCCGGGAAAACCCGCGCCGATCTCCTTCACCGCTCGTCTCACGGCGGCGCAAGGAATCGTCAAACTCGACGAGGCCGACGTCAGTTCGCGCAGCCACACCGGCCGGTTCACAGGCGCGTTCGATCTGCCGCACCGTCAGGTGGATGTGTCGGGGACGTTGACGCCGCGCAAGGCAGGCGAGGACCGGCTGCCGATTTCCATTAAGGGCGCGATGGAACGCCCCAACATCAGGCTGTTGCCGCCGTCCTAATCCTTCTGTTGCGCGTCGCGCAGCACGAACACCCGCAACGCGCTTGAGAGGTTGCCCTCGCGGGTCTTGTCGATCTCGACGATCAACTGGTTGACCGAAATTTTGCGCCGCGCGGCGATGGCCGACAGCGCATCCCAGAACGGCGGTTCAAGCGAGACGCTGGTCCGATGGCCGGCGATGTCCACCGAGCGTTTCTTAATCATGCGGGCCGATCATGTCGCCGGGTCTGACCCAGACGTCGAAGTCTCCCGCGCTCACGTAACCCGTCGCGACCGCCGCCTCTTTCAAGGTGGTCCCTTCGGCGTGGGCTTTCTTGGCGATCTCGGCCGCCTTGTCGTATCCGATGTGAGGCGCAAGCGCCGTGACAAGCATCAGCGAATTCTCAAGATGGCGGGCAATGACCGTCTTGTCGGCCTTCAAGCCGCGCACGCACTTCATGTTGAAGCTTTCCGCGGCGTCGGTCAGCAGCCGGATGGATTGGAGCACGTTGTGAATGATGACCGGCTTGAAGACGTTCAACTCAAGATGCCCGTGCGATGCGGCCACCGTCACGGCGGCGTTATTGCCCATCACTTGCGCGCACACCATTGTCAGCGCTTCGGCTTGGGTCGGGTTCACCTTGCCCGGCATGATGGACGAGCCGGGCTCGTTCGCGGGCAGGATCAGTTCGCCGAGGCCGGATCGTGGTCCGGAGGCGAGCAGGCGAATGTCGTTGCCGACTTTCATCAGCGAAACAGCGATGGTGTTCAGCGCGCCGGAACACTCCACCATCGTATCGTGCGAGCCCAAGGCCTCGAAGAAGTTGGTCGACGGCCAGAAAGCGAGGTCCGTCAGTTTGCGAAGTTCCAAGCAGAACTTTTCCGCGAACCCTTTTTTCGCGTTCAAACCCGTGCCGACCGCCGTTCCGCCCTGCGCCAGGCGGTAAAGCCGCGGCAGCACGGACTTCAGCCGTTCCACGCCGAACCCGACCTGCGCTGCGTAGCCGGAGAACTCCTGGCCCAGGGACAGGGGCGTCGCGTCCTGGAGATGGGTGCGTCCGATCTTGATGATGGACTCGAAAGCGTCCGCGCGGTTTTCCAGGGCGTCTTGAAGACGCTCGAGCGCGGGAATCAAACGTCCTGTGATTTCGCGCGCGGCGGCGATGTGCATGACGGCGGGAAAGCTGTCGTTGGACGACTGCCCGCGATTGACGTGGTCGTTGGGATGGACAGGCGTCTTGCCGCCGCGGCCCTTGCCGAGCATTTCGTTCGCGCGGCCCGCAATGACCTCATTCGCGTTCATATTGCTCTGGGTGCCGGAACCGGTCTGCCACACCACAAGCGGAAATTCGTCGTCCAGTTTTCCGGCCGCGACTTCGGCGGCCGCGGCGGCGATGGCGTCGGTCAAATCTCCCGGCAATTCGCCGAGGGTTTTGTTGGCCAGCGCCGCGGCTTGTTTTTGCAGGCCGAACGCGCGGACGACCTCGATCGGCATGCGTTCGCCGCCGATTTTGAAATTCTCCAGGCTGCGCTGGGTTTGCGCGCCCCAGTAATGATCGGCCGGCACTTCGACCGCGCCAAGACTGTCCGTTTCCGTGCGTGTGGCCATGGGCTCCTCCGGTTACGCTAAAGCTGCGAGGAAGGCCCGCATCGCGTCAAGGGCGTCCGTCAGGTTTTCCGCGTGCGTATGGCCCGACGCCTTGCGCGGCTTCAGGTCGTGATCCCCGTCGGGAAGCCAGTGAACCTTGATGGATTTCGAGAGGCGCAACGCCGAAACGCTGGGCCGGTCGCCCATGGGATCGCGCTCGCCCTGACAGATTAATGTTCTGGTCCGCAGCGACAGCAGGTGTTCGATCCTGGGTTTGTCCTTCCGGCCCGCGCCGTAGAAGGGATACCCGAGGCATACGAGTCCGCGCACGCCGGCCTCGTCGGCGATCAGGCTCGCCATGCGTCCGCCCATGGACTTTCCGCCGATCACGAGGTTGTCCGTTCCGTATTCGCCGATCACCGACCGCCAGGTATCCAACAGGACCGGTTGCCGGTCCGGCGGTTTGCGTGCGCCGCTTTCGCGCCGCGCGGCCATGTAGGGGAATTCAAAGCGGACGGTCCGGTAGCCCGCGCTTGCCAGACCGTCGGCGAAGAACGTCATGAACGGCGTATCCATCGGCGCGCCCGCGCCATGGGCGAGGGCGACCGTCAGCGGCGCCGTTTTGGGTCCGGACGTCAGGACGCGCGCCGTCATGCCGGATGCCCCGCATGCCGCCGCATGGCGGTTACAACTGCGCGAAGAAGTCGTTGCCCTTGTCGTCGACGACGATGAACGCCGGGAAGTCCTCGACTTCGATCTTCCAGATGGCTTCCATGCCCAGTTCCGGATACTCGACCACCTCGACCTTCTTGATCGACTTCTCCGCGAGCATGGCCGCGGCGCCGCCGATGGAGCCGAGATAGAATCCGCCGTGCTTCTTGCAGGCTTCCGTCACGGCCTTCGAGCGGTTGCCCTTGGCCAGCATGACCATCGAGCCGCCATTGGCCTGCAGGTCGTCGACATAGGAATCCATACGGCCCGCGGTGGTCGGGCCGAACGCGCCCGAGGCGTAACCCGTCGGGGTTTTCGCCGGGCCCGCGTAATACACCGGATGCTGCTTGAAATAGTCGGGCAGTCCTTGGCCGGCGTCGATGCGCTCCTTCAGCTTCGCGTGCGCGATGTCGCGCGCCACCACCATCGGTCCCGACAGGCTCACGCGCGTCTTGATCGGATAGCGGCTCAACAGTTCGCGGATCTCGCTCATCGGACGGTTGAGGTCGACCTTGATGACTTCGTCGGACAGTTTCTCGGAGCGGATTTCGGGCAGGTACTGCGCCGGATTGGTCTCGAGCTGCTCGATATAGACGCCGTCGCGCGTGATCTTGCCCAGCACCTGACGGTCGGCCGAGCACGAGACGCCGATGCCCACCGGGCACGATGCGCCGTGACGAGGCAGGCGGATCACACGCACGTCGTGGCAGAAATACTTGCCGCCGAATTGCGCGCCGATCCCCATGGTGCGCGTCATCTCGAGCACTTCTTTCTCCATCGCGACGTCGCGGAACGCCTGACCGTGCACGCCGCCCTTGGTCGGCAGCGTGTCCAGATAGCGCGCCGAGGCGAGCTTCACGGTCTTGAGCGTCATTTCCGCCGACGTTCCGCCGATCACGATGGCGAGGTGATAGGGCGGGCAGGCGGACGTGCCGATATGTTTGATTTCCTCTTCCAGGAACTTGCGCAGGCCCGTCGGATTGAGGACCGCTTTCGTTTTCTGAAACAGGAAGCTTTTATTGGCCGAGCCGCCGCCCTTGGCCATGAACATGAACTTGTAGGCGTCGCCCGGCACCGAAAACAGGTCGAGCTGGGCGGGCAGGTTGTTGCCGGTGTTCTTCTCGTCAAAAAGCGACGTCGGCGACATCTGCGAGTAACGCAGGTTGAGTTTGTTGTAGGCGTCCGCGACGCCTTCGGAGATCGCAAGCGCGTCGTCGCCTTCGACGAACACGTTCTGACCCTTCTTGCCCATCACGATCGCGGTGCCGGTGTCCTGACACATGGGCAGGATTCCGCCCGCCGAGATGTTGGCGTTCTTCATCAGCTCCAGCGCCACGAAGCGGTCGTTGTCGGACGCTTCCTTGTCGTCGAGGATCGCGCGCAACTGCTTCAAATGGCTGGGGCGCAGCAGGTGGGAGACGTCGCGGAAGGCTTGCGCGGTCAATTGCGTGATCGCGGCGGCCGGAACGACGGTGATGTCCTGGCCCCGGAACTTGTCGACGCCCACGCCCTCGATCGGGAGCTTGCGGTACTCCGTCTCGTCGTGGGCAAGGGGGAAGATTTCGGCGAATGCGGCATCAATCATGGTCGTGTCCGTATGGGGTAAATGGAACGGCCCTTCAGGGGGCGCGTAAACGTCTTGTACTTTTTGCGGCTTTTACTTCTTGCGGAAGGCGTCGAGCGTGACGACTTTGTTGCCCGCGTCATTGCCCGCATCCGCTTCTTCTTCGCCGTCCGCCTTGACGGTCTTCAGCGCCGGCCGGCCGGCGCCGGTCTTGCGCGCGTTCTTAAGTTGCTGCGTGACATGGATGGAATCGACCTGCGTGTTGTCCGCGGGCAATTGGTCGTCCATCGGCGGATCGGTGGCATCGTCGTCCGCGTCCCCGTCGTCCTCGGATTGCTCCTCGAATTCCACATGGAACTGCAGGCCGAATTTCGCGTGCGGATCGGCGAAGGCGGTGACGGCCGCGAACGGGACGGAAAGGCGCTGGCTGACCCCTGAAAAACTCAAGGTGATCTCGAAGCGCTCATCGCCCACGTTCAAGTCCCAGAACTGGTGCTGCAGCACGATGGTCATCTCGTTCGGGTGCAAGGCCTTCAGGCTCGGCGCGATTTTGAGTCCGGGGTGCGTCGTGTCGAACGTGATGTAAAAGTGGTGCGCGCCCGGCAGTCCCTGGGCCTCGGTGATCTTCAACGCCTGGCGCAGGACGCCGCGCAAGGCGTCCTCGACCATACGTTCATAGCTCAGAGATGTGACTTCCATTACGCGATCAGCATACCGATGGGGAAAGGGTTCCTAAGGGTATTTTGGTCGCGGGCGTGGTTCAATCCCTTTCAACCGTTTCAATGGTTTGAGAATAGATTGGGGTTTGAGAATAGGTTGGGGTTTGCGAACGACTCGCGGGTGTCATGATGCGGTCATGCGCCGGCAAGCGGCGCGCGCATGGTTGAACGGACGAGGGTGGAGAAAGTGGGGGGCTTCTGTTGCCCGGTGCCCCCCGAACCGCGTTTACTGCCTAATTAGGCCGCAACGGAGTACGCAACGTTGTCGTTGGCACTTTTAGATGTAGCCCGATAACGGTGGTACAATGCCGGGAACAGCTACTGTCTTTACTGCGCACGTCGAGCCTGTTTCGCCCCCATGGACGCCGGACTTTCATCCGGCGGAAAATGGTGGAGGCGCCGGGTACTGCCCCCGGGTCCGCTACGCCTATGCCACAGCAGGTTTAGCGCCATAGCCGCTTGCGCGGCGTATCCAATATAGGACGCCAAGCATTAATTTGCTACCCGCTCCGACTGAAACCCAATTTCGCGTGTTACGCGGGGGCTTTAGCGGCGGTATAAGACACCCATGCAACAGTACCTTGATCTGCTCGACCGTGTTCTACGCACCGGCGTGAAGAAGTCGGACCGCACCGGGACCGGCACGCTCAGCGTGTTCGGCCACCAGATGCGCTTCGATCTCGCCGAAGGTTTTCCGCTTCTCACCACGAAGAAGCTGCACACCAAATCGATCATCGTCGAACTGCTGTGGCTTTTGCGCGGCGACACCAATATCGCCTACCTGAACGAGAACGGCGTTTCGATCTGGGACGAATGGGCCGACGAAAACGGCGACCTGGGGCCGGTCTATGGCCGGCAGTGGCGCTCGTGGCCCGCACCCGACGGGGGCAAGATCGATCAGATCGCCAAGGTCGTCGAGTCCATCAAGAAGAACCCAGACAGCCGCCGCCATCTGGTCAGCGCCTGGAACCCCGCCGATGTGGACGATATGGCGCTGCCGCCGTGCCACACCCTGTTCCAGTTCTATGTCGCGGAAGGCCGGCTCTCGTGCCAGCTCTACCAGCGCAGCGGGGATATTTTCCTCGGCGTGCCCTTCAACATCGCGTCCTACGCGCTGCTCACCCTCATGATCGCGCAGGTGACGGGGCTTGCGCCGGGCGAATTCGTCCACACCCTGGGCGACGCCCACATCTATGCGAACCACATCGAGCAGGCGCACATCCAGCTGGCGCGCGCGCCGCGTCCTCTACCGACCATGACGCTCAATCCGGCGGTGAAGGATATCTTCTCGTTCCGCTACGAGGACTTCACGCTCGCCAACTACAATCCGCACCCGCACATCTCGGCCAAAGTCGCGGTTTAGAGGATCGCAAAAAAAATAAGCGGGCCGCTTGGGCCCGCTTATTCGTCTGTCGCGTATGAGACGCGCGCTTACTTCTTCTTGCCTTTCGACGCGTAGGCGTCGAGCAGTTCTTCAAACTTCTTCTGGAGTTCGTTGAACTCGGCGTTCGTGCACTTGCTGAATTCCACGTACTTCGACTGATAGTCGTCGAACGATTCCGCGACCGCATCCATTTCCTTGCTGGTCACGGCGCTGCCGTCGGCGGGGAGGTCCGGAAGCGCGGGCACGGCGCCGCACTTGGAGTCAGCGGCGAACGCGCCGCCCATCGAAAGCGTCATAACGGCGGCGACGGCGCCGCCCAACGTAAAGATCTTTTTCATCTAAGGATTCCTCCCTGCGAGCGATTAGCACTTATGGGTTTAGGACTTTCAGGTGCCCAACTGGTATATCCTAGCGGCGTCACCGACGATAGCAACATGCAGTTTTCAACCAATTTGAACTTTTTCCGGCCCTTTCAAGCGGTTATCACATGCATACCGGGCCGTCTTGAAGTCCGATTTGAGCGCCCAATTGCGTCGAACATATGAGCGAACAGCGACAATCCGATGACCGCAGATAACATTCCCGCGAGCGCCGCTCCTGCGATCCGCGTCACCTTCGTTGTGGCGCGCGCGGACAACGGCGTCATTGGCCGCGACGGCAAGTTGCCGTGGCACATCTCGGCCGATCTTCAGCACTTCAAGCGGCTGACGGTGGGAAAGCCCGTGGTGATGGGGCGCAAGACGTACGATTCCATCGGAAAGCCGCTGCCGCGCCGTACCAACATCGTCATCACGCGCGACGCCGCGTGGCGGCAACCGGGCGTGGTGGTGGCGCACGATATCCCCACGGCCATGGCGCTGGCTTACGAGGATGCGCACCGGACCGGCGCCGACGAGGTCGCGATCATCGGCGGCGGCGAACTGTTCCGGGCGCTCATGCCCGCCGCGCACCGCGTGCACCTGACTGAAGTGCACGCCGATTTTCCGGGCGATGCGGTGTTCGACCTGGATCTCGCCCTCGGCTGGCGCGAGGTCTCGCGCGAGCGGCACGCCGCCGAGACCCCGGGCGGACCGGACTTCAGCTTCGTGACGTTGGAACGGACGATCTAGTTTAGGGCGCGAGACGGCACACGGCGGTCATGTCGGCGATCGTGTCGGCCGACTGGCTGTGCACGATGTGCTGCAGGTATCCTTGGAAGAAGCTGCTGGTCGCGCGCACGACATAGTGCGCCATGTCGGCCTCCATAGGCTGAAACGCGGGCGTCGATCCGCTCTGGAGAGTTGCCGCGCTGATGATGCGCTGGCCGTTCGCCGGGATCTGGCCGGTCTGGTAGGTGCCGAGGATCGCGCCGTTTCGCGCGTCATACACCGCCAGCGACACGTTCGCGCCGGTCGTGGCGGTGTTGTGAACGATCACGGAACTGGGATAGCCCTCGATGCGCGTCGAATGGACGCCCAGTACGATCCCGGACTGGGCCGCGGCGCCCGTATCGCAGGCCGTGAGATTGGTCAGCGTGCGCGTAAACGGCTCGTGCATCGCGTGCTGAAAATAGCCGGTGAACGTCGGCCGGATCGAAAGCGAGTAGAAGTCGGGTCTCGTTAGCGGAAGGTTCGCTTGCGCCTCGATCACACGCATGCCGATTTGCGTTTGTGAGAATGGCGCGATGGGGGCGCTGGTCCATGTGGCGAGGGCTTGACCGGTTGTTCCGTCGGCGATCGTGATCTCGACCGTGCCGGCCGCGCTACCGCCGTTGAAGAACCGCAAGTATGAGAACAAGGTCGCGTGGTTGGAGGAGAACACGCCGGCGACGCGAAGCCCGCCCAGACTCCCCGCCGCCGCGGCCGCCGGCGTCCAGTTCATCCAACTGGTCAGGAGCGTCCGGTTCCAGGAATCGTAATAAGGCCCGCCGGCCTGGTCGTCCTGGTCGTCGGCGTACGACAAGGCGCCGACCAGCGAACTTTGCGCGGTGGCGGCGTCGGTCGCGAAGAACGGGCCGCCCGAATTTCCGCCCGAGCCGTCGATGGCGTACTGTTTGACGTGGTTGCTGCGCAGATAGTTCGACGACGAGTCCGCGCCTTCATCCCACCACTGGCCGTAGTTCGATACGCCCTGCACGACGCCGGGATAACCGGAGCCGGTCACGGTCGCGGCCGTACTGGCGAACACGACCGGCATGAAGGTGTTGGTGAAGGTGAAGGGGGTGTGGAATTGGACGGCGGCGAAGTCATGGCGGTAATCGACCACCGGATAGGTGTCCTGGTCGGACATCTGGGTCCAGGCTTCGGTCGTGCGGATGAAAGCGAAATCCGATTTCCCATAAGGCCGGCGCGGCACATTGTCGCCCAGCGTGGTCTGATACTGCGCCGGGTAGAAGCGTACATCGCGCGCATAGCCGCCGCGGTTCTTGTTGTGCACGCAATGGCCCGCCGTCAGAACGACGTAGGGGCTGACCAGCGTGGCGGTGCACCGGAAGCTCTGGCCGTTCGGATACGTGACGGAAAGGTATCCGATCGTGTTCCAAGGATAGATCAGGGTGTTGGTGACGCTTTGGCGGTCCTCGACGCCGACGGTCGCGGGCGGTTCCCAAGCGTCAGCGGGCCATGTTTCCGTCGGCAGGGCCGCCGCCCGCTCGCGCAACACCGGCGCGGCGGCGTTTCCCTCCGGCGGCGCCTGTTTCGTCGCGGGCAGAGGCGGCGCTTCTTTTGCCGGTTCGCCGTCTTGATCCGGAAGGGCTTGCGCGGGCGCGCCGGGTTTTACGCGGCGCGGCGGTTCGGGGCGCACGTCGTCCGGTTCGTCGATCTGTTCCACATCGCTGCTTTGCGCGCGCGCTTTTCCATCCGTGGGCGGGAGGCCGACGCCCAGTGACGCGGTCAGGAAGCGTTCCGCGGCGCCGATGGAAAGTTGTTCGGCGCGCGGCGCGCTCAAGCTGATGCAGGCCAAGCGGCGCTGGCCTTTCACGGCGATGTAAAACTCGTGCCACTCGTGATAGCGGCTCTCGATCACCTGTCCCTTGTGCATCACTTCGGCGGGGACAGCCTTCACGATCGCGGCGCAGTCATAGGATGTGAGGTCGGGGAGGCGCGGGCCCTTCTGCGCGTCGGCCGCAAGGGCTGTGAAAGAGATGAATGCGGGGACGAAAACGCCGGCCACCGTCAGCACGCGGCCGCGACATGAAATGCGGAACGAAGAACCGTACACAGGAGACCCCAGCGCTGGTGCTAATCATCCAGGAAGATGAGCAAACCCCGCACGACCCAGCCACGTATTGCCTGCGCACTCTAACATGCGACCCGCGCCGCGTCAGGGCGTGGGCGCGTATCGCTGCGCCGCTACTTTTCCTCGAGAGTGCCGCGGACGGAAATTGAAGGAGCCTTCCGTCTTTCTTTGCTCAGTTTGTCCCATAAACGCTTGGCGATTTCAATGTAACCCAATGCGTGCGGGCCGTCCGGTTCGCTTACCACAACGGGAGTGCCCGCATCGGACGTGAGGCGGATTTTGATGTCGAGCGGCACCTCGCCCAGGAAGTCGACGCCCAGCTCATCCGCCGTCTTGTGCGCGCCGCCGTGGGAGAAAATCTCGTCGCGATGGCCGCAGTTCGGGCAGACGTAGTAGCTCATGTTCTCGATGAGGCCGAGGATCGGCACTTCGACCTTGCGGAACATGCCGAGCCCCTTGCGCGCGTCGATGAGGGCGATGTCCTGCGGCGTCGAGACGATGACCGCGCCCGCCAGCGGCACGCGCTGCGACATGGTGAGTTGCGTGTCGCCGGTGCCGGGCGGCATGTCGACGATCATGATGTCGAGATCACCCCATTCCACGTCGCGCAGCATTTGCTCCAGCGCGCCCATCACCATGGGGCCGCGCCAGACGACCGGCGTGTCCTCGGCCATCATGAATCCGATGGACATGACTTTGATGCCGTGCGCCTCCAGGGGCGTAACGCGTTTTCCGTCCGACATCGGCTTTTGTCCGGACAGGCCCGTCAATCGCGGGACTGACGGTCCATAGATGTCGGCGTCGAACAGCGCGACCTTCTTGCCGAGACGCGCGAGCGCGACCGCGAGGTTCAGCGCCGTCGTCGATTTTCCGACGCCGCCTTTTCCCGAGGCGACCGCGACGATGTGTTTGACCGAAGGCAGCGCGAGGCGCTCGCGGGCCGCAGGCGCGCTCTGTGTCGGCGCGGGGGACGGACGCCGGGCTTCGGCGGTCAGAACCGCGGTTACACTCTGGACACCGGCAAGGGCGCGCACCGCGGCCTCGGCGGCGTGGCGCACGGGCTCAAGCTTGGGCCCCATGCTGGCCGGAACCTCCAGCGCGAAGGTCACCCGGGCGTCCTTAATATGGACGTTTTTCACCCACCCGCGCGCAACTACGTCCAGGCCGGCGGTGCCGGAATCGACGCTCCGGAGGGCATCGATGACCTGGGATTCCGTCAGGCTGGACAAGGCGATACTCCGATTTTTATCGTTACAATAGTGCAGGGGTTCGGACCGGTCCCTACATTGCGAGGGAAGCGGGCATGTCCTATAACGCCAGCAGGCAGAGAACAGCGTTCACGGTTCTCGCGGACGAAGGATTATTCCATTGTTTTACAAACAACAAGGCAGCGGTGGTCCTTGGGGCGGCGGCGGTGGCGGCGGTCCTTGGGGCGGCGGCGGCGGTGGTAGCGGCGGCGGCGGCGGTAACCCCTGGTCTGGGCGTGGCGATCGGGGCGGCAACCCGCCCCCGGACCTCGAGGAAATGTTGCGCCGGTCCCAGGACCGTCTGCGCCGCATGCTGCCTGGCGGTTTCGGCAATATGCGCGGCCTCTGGCTGATCGGCGCCGCGGTCCTGTTTTTCTGGGGCTTCAGCGGCTTCTATATCGTCCAGCCGGACGAGCAGGGCGTCGAGCTCATGTTCGGCCGCTACGTCAAGACGACCCAGCCCGGCGTGAACTATTGGTTCCCGGCGCCTGTCGGCGACGTGATCCGCCCGAAGGTGACGCAGACCAACCAGCTCACCATCGGTTTCCGCGGTTCGCCCGGCAACATCCGCGAAGTCCCGCAGGAGAGCCATATCCTCTCCGGCGACCAGAATATCGTCGATATCCAGTTCGTTGTGCAGTGGCGCATCAGCGACGCCGGCGACTACCTGTTCAACATGCGCGACCCGGAAGCGACCGTGAAGATCGCCGCCGAAAGCGCGTTGCGCGAAGTGGTCGGCAGCAATCCGTTGACGGCCGTGATCACCAACCAGCGCGATCAGCTCGCCCAGCAGGCGCGCGAGCTTCTGCAAGGCATCATGGACGGCTACGATGCGGGCGTGACCATCCTCGACTTGCGGATCCAGAAAGCGGACCCGCCGAAGGAAGTCATCGACGCGTTCAACGACGTCCAGCGCGCCAAGCAGGACGCCGAGCGCTTGGAAAACGAAGCCTTGGCTTATCGCAACGACATCATTCCGCGCGCGAAAGGCGACGCGGCGCGTCTCGTGCAGAACGCGACCGCCGAAAAGGAACGCCTTGTGAAGGAAGCCGAAGGTCAGGCGGCGCGGTTCACCGCGTTCTACCAGACCTACGTCGCCAACAAGGACATCACCGCGCGCCGCATGTATCTCGAAGCCATGCAGGAAGTGTTGAGCAAGTCCGAAAAGGTCATCATGGACAGCAAGGGCGGCACGGGCGTCGTGCCGTATCTGCCGCTGCCTGAAATCCAGAAACGGTCGCAAAGTAGCGGCCAGGCGAGTGCCCCACAATGAACCCGCGTCTTGTCATAGCTCTCGTTGCCGGCGTCGTCGCGCTGCTGCTGCTCTCCAGCTCGCTGTTCACGGTGCAGCAGACGCAGCAAGCCCTGGTCCTGCGCCTCGGTAACCCCAAGCGCGTGATCGTCGAACCCGGCCTTCAGGTCAAACTGCCCATCGCGGAAAGCGTGTTCTATTACGACAAGCGTATCCTCGATCTCGATCCGCAAGGCCAGGACATGTCGCTGATCGATCAGCGCCGTATCAACGTCGATGCATTCGCCCGGTATCGCATCACCGATCCGTTGCGCTTCTATCAGACCGTGCGCACGGAAACCGCGTTCCGCGACCGCTTCGGCACCATCTTGAACGGTAGCGTCCGCGACGCCGTCGGCCGCGCCGATCTCGCCGACGTCCTCGGCGTCAAGCGCAAGGCCGTGATGCACGAGATCACGGAAGCCGTGCGCCGCCGCGCGCCCGAATTCGGAATCGAGGTGGTGGAGGTGCGCATCGGCCGCGCCGATCTGACGACGGACACCACGCAGGCGACCTTCAACCGCATGCGCTCGGACCGTATGGCCGAAGCCGCCGACTTCCGCGGCCGCGGGCAGGAACAGAAGTCGCGCATCGAAGCGGATGCGGATCGCGAACGCACGATCATCCTCGCGGAGGCGGAAAAGGAAGCCCAAACCTTGCGCGGGGAAGGCGAAGCGGAAAGCCGCAAGATCCTGAACGCCGCCCAGGGCCGGGATCCGCAGTTCTACGGGTTCTTCCGGGCGATGGAGGCCTACCGCGCCGCGCTCGGCGAAGGCACCACCATGGTCCTCAGCCCGGATTCCGAGTTCTTCCGCTATTTCAACCAGATTCCGCGCTAATCAAGACACCCGCCCCGCCTTTGTTACGGTGATTTCAGCCGTTTCCAAGGGCGGGGCCGGGTATGCTGCTGGCGTGTCCGTGACCGGGGGAAGGCGGGGCGGTGAGCCTTTTTGCCGTCTCCCGTGTTATAACCAGGGGCATCATCACCTTCACGCGTAACGGTTTAGGAGTTTCGGCCTTGAGATCGATCCTGCACACGGCGGCCGCTGTTGCGGTCGCGGGACTTCTTGTTGGCGGCGTCGCGCCGCAAGCCATGGCGCGCAGCGCGCCCGACAGCTTCGCCGACCTGACCGAAAAACTGAGCCCCGCGGTCGTCAATATCTCCACCACGCAGTTCGCCGAGCGCCGGAGCGAAAACGGTCAGCGCGACCCGATGGAGGAATTCCGCGAATTCTTTAATCGCCGCGGCCAAGGCGAGGGCGAGGGCCAGGGCCAGCAGCAGCGGCCGCAGCGCCGCCAGTCGTCGCTGGGCTCGGGCTTCATCATCGACAAGGCCGGGTATGTGGTGACCAATAACCACGTCATCGAAGACGCCGACCAGATTTCGGTGATCCTGGAGGACGACACCGTGCTCGAAGCGACCGTCGTCGGCCGCGACGACAAGGTCGATATCGCGCTCCTGAAGGTCGAACCGAAGTCGCCGTTGCCCACCGTGAACTGGGGCAACTCCGACAACGCCCGCGTCGGCGATTGGGTCATGGCCATCGGCAATCCCTTTGGTCTGTCCGGCACCGTGACGGCCGGGATCATCTCGGCCCGCTCCCGTAACATCCAGGCCGGCAACTACGACGACTTCATCCAGACCGACGCCGCCATCAACCGCGGCAACTCGGGCGGTCCGTTGTTCAACATGGCCGGGCAGGTCGTGGGCGTGAACACCGCGATCTTCTCGCCCTCGGGCGGCAGCGTCGGCGTCGGCTTCGCGGCCTCCGCCAACCTCATCCGTCCGGTGATCGAAGACTTGCGCAAGTACGGCCGTACCCGCCGCGGCTGGATCGGCGTGCGTATCCAGGGCGTGACCGATGAAATCGCCCAGACCCTCGGGTTGGGCAAGGCGCGCGGCGCCCTTGTCTCCGACGTGACCGACGGCGGCCCCGCGGTCGGCGCCGGTATCGTGAGCCAGGACGTTATCCTGACCTTCGACGGCCGCCCGATCGACAAAATGAGCGAACTGCCGCGCGTCGTCGCCACCACGGGGCTCGACAAGACCGTCGACGTCGTGATCTGGCGCAACGGCAAGCAGCAGACCGTGAAACTCAAGGTCGGTGAACTGACCGATGAGAACGAGAAGCTGGCCTCCGCTCCGTCGTCCGGCGGCGAGAAGCCGACCGAACTTGCCCGCAGCGAGCTCAAGGAACTCGGGCTGACCGTCGTCGAGATCGATGACGGCGCGCGTGAGAAATACGGTGTCCCGGCCAACGTAAAGGGCCTGGTGGTCGTCGAGGTGGATGAAACCAGCGACGCGGCGCTCAAGGGCTTGCGTCCGGGCGACGTTATCGACGGCATTCAGCAGGCGAACGTCGCGTCCGCGGCCGACGCCACGAAGGAACTCGGCCGCGCGAAGGAGCAGGAGCGCTCGGTGGTGCTCCTGCGCGTGGTCACTGCGGGCGCCATCCGCTACGTGCCGGTGAAGATGGCCGGCTAACGCCGGTCATTCCATCCGCTGGGCTTTCTTCCATGCGCGTCGATTTCTACCACCTGAAGGATTCGCCGATGGAGCGTGCGTTGCCGCAACTCCTGACGCGTATCCTGAAGGCGGGCGGACGCGCCGTCGTGATGGCCGCTTCCGAAGACCGCGTCGAGGCGCTCGCCAACACCTTGTGGACCTACGATCCCAATAGCTGGCTGCCGCACGGCACGGTCAAGGACGGGACGCCCGAGCAGCAGCCGATCTGGCTGACCGACAAGGAAGAGAACCCCAACGGGGCGACCTTCCTCGTCCTCACGGACGGCATGTCGTCCTCGCAGATGGGAACGTTCGAGCGGTGTTTGGACATCTTCGACGGCAACCACGAGGAGATGACCGCCGCCGCCCGTGTGCGCTGGAGCGCCGCCAAAGCCGCCGGCCACGACATGCACTACTGGCAGCAGACTGAAACGGGCTGGGCCGAGAAGGCATAAAAAAGCGCGCCTTGGGGGCGCGCTTTTTCGTTGTCTGTGCAAGACGCGATGGTCTTACGCGCTTTTCTCGAGTTCTTCCTCGATCGGCGCTTCGTCGTCTTCCAGCTTCTCGCCGCGTACGGCCGGTTTGGCGACGTACGGGTCGATCAACAGGAACGCCGGCGTGAAGCCGCCGAAGGCGACAACGTTGTCGCCGTGGTCCATTTCCGCGATCCCGTGCGGGTTGCGGCGGGTCTTGCGCACGCGGTCTTCCGCGCCGCGCACATCGCGGTTGTAGTCGTTGCGGTCCTTGCGCCAGGCCTTCTCGCGTTCGCGGCGGCTCTGGCGGGCCTGGTCTTGCGGCGGCGCCGTCGTGGCGCCGGTCATCTCGGCGGGGGGCGCGGCTGCCGCGATATCTTCGCTCTGCGGCGCGGTTTCCATGGCTGGGGCCGGGGCGCCTTGCGCCTCGACAGCCGGTGCGGCGCTGATCTCTTCGACAGGGCGCGGCGTCCGCTCGCGGCGTCCGCCACGGTCACGCCCGCCGCGGCTGCGTTCGCCGCGGCGTCCGCGTCCGCCGCGCTCGCGGCCTCGGCCGTCGCGGCCTTCGTCGTCCGGCGCGTTTGTCGCGGCCTGGGTCAGTTCATTGAGCTCGTCGACGACGAGCGGAGGAATGGTCTGGTTCAACATCTTCTGGATTGCGGCGAGCTGCTTCCCGTCGGAAGAGGTCGCGATGGTGTAAGCGTGGCCGGTACGGCCCGCGCGGCCGGTGCGGCCGATGCGATGGACATAGTCTTCGGCGTTGACGGGCACGTCGAAGTTGACGACGAAGCCGACGTCGGAAATGTCGAGGCCGCGGGCGGCCACGTCCGAACAGACAAGCAATTCAGCTTCGTTCGCCTTGAATTTGGCGAGCATCTCGTTGCGCTTGGACTGCGGCATGTCGCCGTGCATGGCCACGGCGTTGAAGCCGTGTTTGGTCAGCGACTTGTACAGGATGTCCACGTCCTTCTTGCGATTGCAGAAGATGAAGGCGTTGTGGATGTCCTTGGCGCGCAGGATGCGGCGCAGGGCTTCGCGCTTGTCGTCCGAGCGGACCGAGACGATGCCCTGTTCGATGGTGTTGGCGGCTTGCGCCGGGCGGCTCACCGCGACTTCCTTCGGGTTCATCAGGAACTTGTCGGCGAGCTTGCGGATCTCCTTGTCCATGGTGGCGGAGAAGAAGAGTGTCTGGCGGATCTTCGGCAGCAGCGAAACGATGCGTTCCACATCCGGGATGAAGCCCATGTCCAACATGCGGTCGGCTTCGTCGATCACGAGAAGCTTCACGTCGTTGAGCAGGATGCGTCCGCGCTCGTACAGGTCGAGCAGGCGTCCCGGGGTGGCGATCAGCACGTCCACGCCGCGGTCCAGGGCCTTCTCCTGGTCGGTGAAGGATTCACCGCCGATCAGAAGCGCCATGGCGAGCGGGTGGTACTTGCCGTACTTGACGAAGTTCTCGGAGATCTGCGCGGCCAGTTCGCGGGTCGGCGCAATGATCAGCGAGCGCGGCATACGCGCCTTCGCCCGGCCGCCCGACAGGATGTCGATCATCGGCATGGTGAAGGCCGCGGTCTTGCCGGTGCCTGTTTGGGCCACGCCCAAAACGTCGCGACCCATAAGGATCACGGGGATTGCCTGTTCCTGGATCGGTGTCGGGTTCAGGTAGCCGGCGTCTGTGACGGCTTTAAGGGTGTCCGGCGATAGGCCGAGGTCTGCAAATGCCATTGGTTCGGAAAATGTATCCGTCGCGCTCTTACATGGGCTGCTTCGTCCCGGTGTCAACGGGAGCAGCTTACGCGACCGGCTCTTGGCGCGGCATCATAGGTATTCGTTTGACTCTGTCAATGTAAAACCCCGTAAATGCACGGGATTTCACAGCCCTACAACCTGCCTGAGAGACCCGGTAAACCCCTATGTCACGTCCCCAGCATCTCATTCTGATCCCAGGGCTTCTGTGCGATGCGGCGCTCTGGCGTCACCAGATCGACCATTTGAAAGACCCGCTTACAATCACGGTCGCCGACCTGACCCAGGACGACACCGTCCCGGCTATGGCCGAACGGCTCCTGGCGGTGGCCCCGCCCAGCTTCGCCCTCGCGGGGTTGTCCCTGGGCGGTTATGTGGCGCAGGAGGTCATGCGTCAGGCGCCTGAGCGGGTGGAGCGTCTGGCCCTTATGGCCACCAACGCCCGGGCCGACACTGAGGAGCAGCGCGAGAATCGCGCCTCCCTCATCAATCTGACCGAGATCGGCCGGTTCAAGGGTGTCACGCCCCGCTTGCTCCCCAACCTGATCCACCCCGACCGGTTGAGTGACCCCGCCGTCGCCGATGTGGTGCTCGAAATGGCCGAGCGAGTCGGGCAGGACGCGTTCATCCGTCAGCAGCGCGCCATCATGGCGCGCAAGGACGGCCGCACGGATCTGGAGGCGATTCGCATCCCGACCCTGGTGGCCGCCGGGCGTGAGGACAAGCTCTGTCCGCCCAAGGTGCAAGAGGAGATGGCCGCCCGCTTGCCCAACGGGCGTCTGGTGTTCATCGAGGATTGTGGGCACCTTCCGCCCCTTGAGCGGCCGCGCACGGTGACGGCCCTTTTCCGCTATTGGCTTGGCTAAAGAAGGCGCGTGATGATCGATCGGATTTTTTCCCTGCTCAAAGGCGATGTGAAAGCCGCCAAGACCGAAGCCCATCAAGCCAGCGGCCTGCAGGTTGCCGTCGGCGCTCTGCTTGTCGAGGCCGCGCGCCGCGACGATGTTTTCAATGCGGAAGAGCAGGACGCCATCAAGCGCCTACTGGCCGAACGCTTCGCGCTTTCGGATGCGGACGCTCACGACCTCTTCGACGTGGCCGAGGAAGCGAGCGCGCGGTCGGGCCAGCTTTTTGGGTTCACCAACAAGGTGGTCAAGGAACTCGACGAGGACGACCGCATTCACATCATCGAGATGTTGTGGGAAGTCGCCTATGCCGACGGTGTGCTCGACGCCCATGAAGACGCGATGATCCGCCGTGTCGCCGGCCTCGTTTATGTCTCGGATTTCGAGCGCGGCGCCGCGCGCCGGCGCGTGCTTGAGAGGCTGAACGTCTCCAGCTAGCGCGTCGTTAGCGGGTTTCCATCCGCTTCCACAGGTCGGCGGCCTGCGCCTCGACCCATTTCGCGATATTCGCGTGCGGCAGCAACGGCGCACCGAAGGCGTGCGGCAGGCCGTCGAGGTCGCCCTGCACCTGGCCTTCGATGCCGCCGGCGGACATCAGCAGCGGCACCACCGCCACCTGATGCGTCTTGCCGTTGGCCGCGACCTTGGTGCGGAATTCCTCGCGCGCCTTGGCTTTGATCTCGGCCGAGGCGTCGTTGCGGTGCGTCAGGACTTCGACGGCCGTGAAGCCGCCTTTGTCGCGCAGATAGGCGGCGTGCGTCGCCATTTCCTTCAGCCACAGGCGGTTTTCCTCCTCGGCGTTCGGACCGTGCGCGATGAGCACGACGGCGGTTTCATTCGGAACCTTGGCGACGGCGCGGGCGCGGTCGAGCAGGATCTCGCTGACCAGCGGATGCGCGTCCAGCGCGCCCGACATGGCGACCTTCGCGCTCATCTTTGCGCGCGGTAGGTCCTTCAAGCTGGTGTAGCGCGCAAGCGTATCCTGAAGGCCGAGGATGTAGCGCGTATTGCCGATGATGGGGCTGTGCGAGGACACGAACAACGGCACGGCGGCGATGCGCGTGACGCCGCGTTTCTCCAGCCTTGCGATGGCGTCTTGGATCGCGGGCGCTTCGGCCATGCCGAACGCGACCTCGGTGGGGTATTTCGGGTCCAGCGCCGCGACGACGTTCTCGACATTGTCGTTCCACGGGTTGGGCGCGGCGTGATGTTCGTGGCCGGTGGCGGCTGCGCCGTGTCCGCCGGGGCCATGGTTGCCGTGCGCCAGGAGCAGGATGCCGTCCTTGGCGGAGGCCGCCGAGGCAAGGGTGCAAAGGAGGGCGAGGGCGGCGAGGCTCCGTCCGGCAAGGCTCATGGCAAGCTCCATAAAATGCGAGTGATTATCACTAGCATTTCGCAGGGGGCGCGGCAATGACGTATAAGGAGGCGATAGCATCTATGGGGCGGCTGATGACCTTCAAGCGTTTTGCATTCGTGGCGGTGCTTGGGGCGGCCCTAGGTGGCTGCGCGGACGCGGATCTGGGCCGAATCCTCAAGAATAGCGTGGCCGGAACGGCGGAAAGCGCCTGCCGGGCGGCGTCCAATTGTTCGGCGGGGATGCGCCGGGATGCGTTGGCGCCCAAGCCGGCGTGGGACCGGGGCGGGGCCCCGCCCAAGGATTCGCCCTATCGCCTTCCACCGCCGAAATAACATCGCCTCCGGCGTGGCGAAGAGGGTTGCGCCCGGCGGGACGAGCAAGTATAGAACGGCCCTCATTTTGGCGACGGAACATCCGGCGCAGCTACGAAAGATCGTGTCATGAAAGTCCGTAATTCTCTGAAGTCTGCGAAGACCCGCGACAAGAACTGCCAGATCGTCCGTCGCAAGGGCCGCATCTATCTCATCAATAAGAAGAACCCGCGCTTCAAAGCGCGCCAGGGCTGAGCGCGCGTTTCGCGTTCTTCGCTGGGGGAGAAACCTGGGCCGCGACATCGTCGCGGCCCTGATTTTTTGTGGACGCCGCGCTGGGGTTTAAACAAGCCGAGGGGAGTCGGCGGTGAAATCACGTGCGCCCATCATCTGTCTTGAGGGACCGAGCGCGGTCGGTAAATCGACGCTCGCGCGCCGCCTTGCCGAGACTCACGGCTTCGCCGTCATCCCAGAGGTGAACGACCTGTTCGCCGGTGTGCCGCGTGTCGGCGCCAACTGGTACCTTCATCGTCAGGTCGACCGATTCGCGCGCGCGCGGGAGCGCGCCGCGGCTGGGACTCCGGTCGTGTTCGACGGCGATCCCTTCCAACCCATCTGGTATGGCTGGATTTATCCGGAGTTTGGCCCCGTCGCCGAAATCGTGGACTTCTTTCGGCGCGCCGTTACGGCGGGCGACATCGAGGTTCCGGACTTCTACGCTGTCCTTCGTTTGCCGCCGGACCAACTCAAAAGACGCAAAGACGGCGATCAAAGTCGGCGCCGCCGGAATTTTGAACGCCACCTTGCGATGATCGCGCCGCAACAGCGTTATTTCGCCGAATTGCACAACGCCGTCGGCGTGCCGGTGGCGTTCTTCGATGCGGTGGATGTTGAAGGGCTCGCCGCCGAGATCGCGGCGCAGGCCGCGTCCGCAACCCGCGCGAACGGCAGCCGGGCGATTCTGGATGGCGTTTCGCAATGGCTGGCGACGAACCGGCCTTAACCGGCGGTCGTCTCGCCGCCGATCCACACCACGCGCACCATGTTCGTCGATCCCACCTTGCCGAACGGCATGCCGGCGGTGATGACGAGGGGCTTGCCGTCGCGTCCGATGCCGCATTGAAGGGCGGCTTTCACCGCCACATCGCCGATATCGTCCACCGAGTGGATGAAATCGCCCACCACGGCATGAACGCCCCACACCAGGCCTAAGCGCCGTCCGGCGCCCAGATTCGGCGTGATGCACAGGATCGGCACATCGGGACGCTCCTGCGCGGCGCGCAAGGTGGTCGACCCCGACGAGGTGAAAGTGACGATCGCCGCGGCTTTCAAGGTATGCGCGATCTGGCGCGCCGCCGCGGTGATGGCCGCGGGCGATGAGTCTTCCGTCTCGTGATGACCCGCCTGCATCAGCGCCACGTAATGCTCGTCGCTTTCCACCGACGAGACGATGCGGTGCATGGTCGATACCGCGCGCACGGGGAACATGCCGGACGCGGTTTCGGCCGACAGCATGACGGCGTCGGCGCCGTCGTAAACCGCGGTGGCGACGTCCGAGGCCTCGGCGCGCGTAGGCACCGGCGACTTCACCATGCTGTCGAGCATCTGCGTCGCGACCACCACCGGCTTTCCCTGGCGGCGGCAGGCGCGGATGATACGTTTTTGCAGGACCGGCACGCGCTCCAGCGGCATTTCCACGCCCAGATCGCCGCGCGCGACCATGACGGAGTCGGACAGATGCACGATGCCGTCCAGATGATCGAGCGCCGAGGGCTTCTCCAGTTTCGACAGCACACCGGCCCGTCCGCCGACGAGGTGGCGCACCTCCGCGACGTCTTCGGGCCGTTGCACGAAACTCAAGGCGACCCAATCCACGCCTTGCGTAAGTCCGAAAGCGAGGTCGGCTTTGTCCTTATCCGTCACCGCCGGGATGGGCAGCGTCACGTCGGGGACGTTCACGCCCTTGCGGTTGGAGATGGCCCCACCCACGATCACGTCGCACTCGGCGAAGTCGGGTCCGCACGAACGCACGCGCAGACGCAAATGTCCGTCGTCGATCAGGAGGCTGGAGCCCGGCTTCAACGCGGCGAAGATTTCCGGATGCAAAAGGCTCACGCGCGTCTCGTCGCCGATCTCGTCCTTGAGATCGACCCGGAACACGTTGCCGGTTTTCAACACCGCGCCGTCGTTCTTGAATTTTCCGACGCGCAGCTTCGGTCCCTGCAAGTCCATCAGGATCGTGATGGGGCGGCCGACTTTTTTCTCAAGCGCGCGAATCGCGGCGACGGACTGCGCATGGTCCTCGTGCGTGCCGTGGCTGAAGTTCAGGCGGAAGACATCCGCGCCGGCTTCGTACAGGTCGGCGATGACGTCGGGGTCGCGGCTCGCCGGACCCAGCGTTGCGATGATCTTTGCCTGACGGCCGCGATGGCCAAGGGGAATTGCGTTCATAAGCAATAGCTTACACTTGGGCGCGGGCTTAGGCGAGAGACATGCGAAAGAAGAAGCGGAAGAAGAATTGGAGAAGGGGCGTCAGCTTTGCGCCTTGGAATTGCCCGGCCGCGCCAGCGCCAAACCGATGACGATTCCGGCCGCGCCCACGGCCTGCAATCCGCTCAGGCTTTCGTTGAAAAGCAGCCAGGCCGCCAGCGTCGGGACGACCGGCTGCAGCAGGAGGATCAAGGCGCTGAAGTTGGCCGAGACATAACCCAAGGACAGGGCGATCAAGGTCTGTCCCGCGACCTGGGTCAGTAGCGCGGTTCCGATGACCACCCACCAGCCGCGGGCGGTCGTCGGCCACAGCGCGGGTTCCAGCATGAACGCCATGATCCAAAGGGCGATGGCGCATGCGGCGCTGCTGATGACCATCAGCATCATGGTGGATGCGCGCTTGCGGGACCGGGCGACGGCGAGGATGTAGGCGGCGTAGAAAGCCGCGGCTGCCACGCTCAGGAAGTCGCCGGTGAAGTTGCGGACCGACATATCCAGGCTTTCGGACATCATGATGCCGGAGCCGATGACGCTCACCGCCAGTCCCGCCATGAACATCTTCTTGATCTTCTCTCGGAACAGGAGCCACGAGCCCAGGACCACGAAAACCGGCGCGCAGTTCGCCAGGAACGAGGCGCTGGCCACCGAGGTCAGGATGACCGACGAGTTCCATAGGGCGAGATCGCCGGCGAAAAACAACCCGGCCAGGCACAGAAGCCCGAAGTCCGTCCGGTCGAGTTTGTCCGTCCTGTCGGACCGCTCGAACTTCAGAAGGAGGATCAGGAAGGGGACGGCGAGGGTCATGCGCCAGGCGCCGGTGGCGACGGGCCCGATTTCCGACAGGCGCATGAAGATCGGCGCCGAGGTGGTGCAAACAAGGCCCAGGAAAAAAATGACGGTGCCCCAACGCGCAAGGAAAGCGGATGGTGCTTTCATCTCGGCTTGGGGCGGAAGGCCGCTTTTGGCGGCCGCGTCGGCGGAAAGGCCCTGGGAGTCCATGAAACCGGCTATTTTTTTCCGCTTATGTCATGGCGACACATGCCATGCAATCGGCCCAATTTCTGGTCTATAGTGGGGCATCGTTGGCATTTTGTCCCAAAGGGAGCCCCATGAAAGTCCTTAAGTCCGCGGCGGCTGTCGCCGGCTTTGTGTTGTGCCTGAGCGCGTCGGCGTTCGCGGCCGAAAACGACCCGATCGTCGGCCAGTGGATCGACAAGTTGCCCGACGGCAACGCGATGATCATTGAATTCACGCTGGACCGGATTTCGTTCCAGGGCATGACCGTGGAAGGATCGCTGGTGCCGCCGAGCGTCTTCCCCGCGATCTACAAGAAGGAAGGCGACGGCCAGTTCACCGTTGCGATCGAAGGCCAACCGCAAGATCCGATGGCGGTCATGGTCACGGGCAAGGACAAGTTGAGCCTGAAATTCCCGGGCCGCGATTCCCGCGATCTCGTGCGCTATGTGCCCGAGGCGGCGGCGCCGGCGAAGCCGAAGGGGCATCCCTGATCCTCAGCGATGACTGACGCCGTCGAGCTTATCAATCCAGGCGCGGTCGCCGACCTCGTCATTACCGGAGATCATGCGGGCAACCTCGTGCCTCCGGCTTTGCGTGACTTGGGATTGCCTCCTGATGAGCTCGCGCGTCACATCGCCTGGGATATCGGCGCGGCGGGCGTCGCGCGGCGTTTGGCGAAACATATGAACGCGCCGGCGGTGCTCGCGCGCGTCTCGCGTCTGGTGATCGATCCGAACCGGCCGCTGGGCGAGCCCGAAAGCATTCCTTCCGTCAGCGACGGGTCGCCGATCCCCGGTAATCAGGACTTAAGCGCCGCCGACCGCGCTGCCCGCGCGGACGCTTATTTCCATCCCTACCACGCCGCGATCGACGGCGAGATCGCGCGGCTGCGCCGGGCGGGCCGCTTGCCCGCGGTCTTGTGCCTGCATAGTTTCACGCCGCAGCTCAACGTATTGGGCAAGCCGCGTCCGTGGCATATCGGGGTGATGTTCAGCTACGACCGCGAACTCGCGGACTATTTGATCGGGGCGTTCTCCGAAACGGCGGGCGTCGAGGTCGGCGTCAACGAACCCTATTCGGGCGTGACGCACGGCTACGCCCAAAAACGTCACGGCCTCGCGCAGATGCTGCCCCATGCGCAATTGGAGATCCGCCAGGATCTGATTGCGGACGAGGCCGGACAGGAGAAATGGGCCGGGATCGTCGCCGATGCGATGACCGGCTGGATGACGCGATATTTGAGCAAGGTGGCCAATGGATGAACTGACGAAACTCAAAATCGAAGCGGCGGCCTTCCGCGGCCTTGTCGATCATTTGCGCAAACGCTCCGACGTCCAGAACATCGACATCATGAACACCGCCGGTTTTTGCCGGAATTGCCTGGCGAAATGGTACAAGGCGGCCGGCGATCACTACGGCGCGCCGATGAGCTACGACGCGGCGCAGGAGGCCGTTTACGGCATGCCCATCGGCGACTGGAAATCCAAGTTCCAGAAGCCGGCCACCGCCGAACAGGAGCAGAAATTCGAGGCGTCGAAGCCGATGCACGCGAAGATTGGCGTTGTCGAGTAATCCGCGCGAACCTCTCCCCGATATCCCCATTATCCACAGCTTGTCCTAGGGTGCGGCGCTGCTATGGTCCGCCCTCGATTTTCATTTTTCTGACCTACATGGATTGACTGGGGGCGTGATGCCGGACGGCGCGACGAACGATAAGGGGATTTCGGCACAGCGACTGAAGAGCTTCATCGAGCGCATTGAACGCCTTGAGGAAGAACGCAAAGCCCTGGGTGGCGATCTGCGCGAAGTCTATTCCGAAGCCAAGGGCGGCGGGTTCGACGTCAAGATCATCCGTCAGGTCGTGAAGCTGCGCAAAATGGACAAGTCCGACCGCCAGGAACAAGAAGCGCTGCTTCAGGTCTATCTGGACGCGGTCGGCGAATAGTGAACCGCCGCCGTCAGGGATTAGGGCGCGCCCGTCAGCGCGTCTGCGATCAGCGCGAGCGCAACCATACCGGCGGCGACACCCATCCCGCCGAGGATGAGTTTCATGCGCTGACCTTTGGCCCGTCCCATGAGGATGAGGAACAGGAAGGCCGCGATCATCGAGACCGACAGAAAAATATTATCGGCAGCTACAACCATTTGCTCGTCCAACGTTTGAAGCGGTTGCGCCGCCAGAGCGTCTTTGCCGGCCGCGGCGCTCGTTCTTCCCGCTAATATAAAGCGTCCAACGTTTCGCGGTATTCGCGCAAGACCGCGTGGCGCCGCACTTTCAGGCTCGGCGTCAACTGCCCGTTCTCGATGGTGAAGGGCTGAGGCGCCAGCGCGAATTTCCGCACCTTCTCGATCGGGCTCAATTGGAGGTTCGCGTGCTCGACCGCATGGGCGACGGCGGCGCGGAACTCAGGGATTTGGACCAGTGCCGGAATCTCCGCCGTTTGGCCGTGCGCGTTCGCCCAGGTGTTCGCGAAGTCCTGGCTGGGGACGATCAACGCCGTGATGTACGAACGTTTGTCGCCGTAGGCCATCGCCTGTTCGATGGCGTCTTCCAGGCACAATACGCCCTGGATGCGCTGCGGCGAGACGTTGTCGCCGCCTGAATTGACGATGATGTCCTTCTTGCGGTCGGTAATCTCGATGTATCCGTCCTCGTCGATCTGGCCGATGTCTCCCGTGTGGAGCCAGCCTTGCTCGTCGATGGTCGCGATGGTGCCGTCCGGATCGTTCCAGTAGCCCTTCATCACCAGTTCGCCGCGCACAAGGATTTCGCCGTCGTCGGCGATCTTGACCTGCACGCCCTTGAGCGGCGGGCCGACGGTCTTCAGCTTCACCCGCTTTGGCGGATTGGCGCTGACCACGGGCCCGGACTCGGTTTGTCCGTAGCCTTGCAGAAGCGGGATGCCCAGCGCGATGAAGAAAATGCCGACGTCATAGTTCAAAGGCGCGCCGCCCGACACCATCGCTTTCAAGCGTCCCCCGAAACGCATGCGGATTTTGTCGCGGACAAGTTTTTCGCACACCGCGTCGCGCGCCTTGTCCCACACCGTCATCTTCCCGGGTTCTTCGTAGCGTTTACGGCCGAGTTCCAGCGCGAGGGCGAACATCTTGCGCTTAAGCCCGGATTGGGTGCGCAGGTTCTGCAGGATGCGCTGGCGCATGCTTTCGTACAGGCGCGGCACCGCCGTCATGATGGTGGGGCGAGCTTCCTGCATGTTGGTCGACAGCGTCTCGACCCGTTCGGCGTAATAAATCTCCGCGCCCACCGAGATCGGGAAGAACTGGCCGGCCGAATGTTCATAGGCGTGGGAGAGTGGCAGGAACGACAGGAAGACGTCCTTGCCCAAACCCAGCGTGCGCAACAGCTCCATCGCGCCGAAACAGTTGGCGATGATGTTGCCGTGGCTGAGCATCACGCCGCGCGGCAATCCGCCCGTGCCCGAGGTGTAGATCAGGCATGAAACATCGGTGCGCTTCAGTTCCTCGATCTCGCCCGGCGGCGCGGTATGTCCGTGCGCGGTCAGCTCGGCCCAGGCGCGCACATCGACTTCGGAGGGGATGACCTTGTCGGCGTCTTCATAGACGTAAACGGCCAGCTTCTGGTTCGCCTCGACGGCGGCCGCGATCACGTGACGGGCAAGCTGCGCGGTCGAGACCAGCGCGAGACGGGCGCCGGAGTCATTGATGATGTGCAGATGATTGACTGCGGTATTGGTGGTGTAGGTCGGGACGCTGATGGCGCCGATGGCCATGATCGCGATATCCGCGATCAGCCACTCGGGCCGGTTTTCCGCGACCAGCATAACCCGGTCGCCGGGCTTCACACCGGCCGCCTTCAGCCCGTGCGCGAGGGCCGAGATCCGATCCGCGACTGCCGACCAACTCTGGGCGCGATAAACGGCGTCTTGTTTTTCCCACAGGAAGGGGCGGTCGCCGAGCTTGCGCGCCTGCGAAAAGAACATGCCGGGCAGGCTGTTCACGGTCAGCGTATCGATTTCGTAGACGAGTTCAGGCACCCACACCCTCCCGCACCGGGTTTCGCGGCCATTCTTCCGGGGATTATTGGAATATGTCCAGTGCATTGGCGTTGGCGGCGCGATTTCGTAACCTATATAGCAAGTATCGACCTCATGCCCGGACAATGAATCATGACGCATTCCGTTACAGATCGCCGCTGTCACAAAGATGAACCGGTCGGCGCCGCCGCCGTGAACCTCGGCGACTTGCCGGCCTGGAAACTTTCCGACCTGTACACATCGCCGGACGATCCCGCCATCGCACAGGACTTTGCCGATCTCGACCGCCGCATCGCCGCGTTCGAGGCGCATCGCGGCAAGGTCGCGGGGCTCTCCAGCGCCGCCTTTGGCGCGGCGGTCGCCGAGTACGAGGCGATCAGCGAGATCACCGGCAAGATTGGCAGCTATGCCCAACTCTATCAGACCGAGGATGTCTCCGACCCGGCCCGCGGGCGTTTCTATCAGAACATCAGCGAGCGGCTGACCGAGCTGGGCGGACGCCTCTTGTTCTTCACGCTTGAGATCAATCGTCTCGAGGACGAGGCGCTCGCTGAAAAGATGACCGATGTCCGCGCCCGGTATTACCATCCCTGGGTCCGCGATCTGCGGGTGTCGCGTAAGCATGAACTCAGCGACGACCTTGAGAAGCTGTTCCTGGATAAAAGCACCACCAGCCGCACCGCGTGGGTGCGTCTCTACGACGAAACGCTGGCGGGCGTGCGCGTGACGGTGGAGGGCGACGCCGAGCCGTTGACTCTCACCGCCGCGCTCAATCGTTTGTCCGATCCCAGCGGCGACAAGCGCCGCGCGGCGGCGAAAGGCATCGGCGCGGCGCTGGGCGAGAAAGCGCAACTCATGACGCTCATCACCAACGTTCTGGCCAAGGACAAGGCGGTCGAGGACGACTGGCGCAAGTTCCCGCGACCTGTGTCGTCGCGTAACCTCGCGAACCTCGTCGAGGACGAAGTGGTCGACGCGCTGGTGAGCGCGGCCAAGGGCGCCTTCGCCGATACCGCCCACCGCTACTATGCGCTGAAGGCCAAGTGGATGGGCAAGGATAAGCTGGAATATTGGGACCGCAATGCGCCGCTCCCGGCCGTCGCCCATCGCGATATTCCGTGGACCGAAGCGAAGACGACGGTGCTTGGCGCCTATAATAAGTTCTCGCCGAAGATCGCGAATATCGCGCAAGACTTCTTCGATAAGAGCTGGATCGATGCGCCCGCGCGCCCGGGCAAGGCGTCGGGGGCGTTCTCGCACCCGACGGTTCCGTCCGCCCACCCGTATATCCTGTTGAACTATCTCGGCAGTCCGCGGGACGTCGCCACCCTCGCGCATGAACTCGGCCACGGCGTGCATCAGGTGCTTGCCGCGCCGCAGGGCTATCTCGTTTCCGGAACGCCGCTGACCCTCGCGGAAACCGCCTCGGTATTCGGCGAGATGCTGACGTTCCAGGCGTTGCTTGCCCAGGAGACGCGGCCTGCCGAGCGTCGGGCCCTGCTGGCCGGCAAGGTCGAGGACATGCTCAATACCGTCGTGCGGCAGATCGCCTTCCATGAGTACGAGCGTCAGGTGCACGACGAGCGCAAGGCGGGTGAGCTCTCGCTCGAACGCTTGAGCGAGATTTGGATGAAGGTGCAGACAGAAAGCTTAGGCCCGGTCTTCCACTTCGACGACGAGTACAAGCACTACTGGTCCTACATCAGCCATTTCCTGCATGTGCCGTTCTATGTGTACGCCTATGCCTTCGGGGATTGCCTGGTGAACGCGCTCTACAACGTCTATGCGACCAAGGCCGTGCCGGATTTTGAAAGCAAGTACATCGAGATGCTGTCGGCGGGCGGCAAGCTGCGTCACAAGGAGCTGCTGGCGCCCTTCGGTCTCGACGCTACCGATCCGGGGTTCTGGCGGCGCGGCATGAAGACCATCGAAGGCTTTATCGACGAATTGGAGCGGATGGGCTAGGTGGCCGGGACCAAAAGCGAGAACACGGTCGCCGGCCGCGTGCGCCGTTACGCGCAAGTCGGAACCGCTATCGGCGGTTTCGCGGCGCGCGTTGCGGGCGAGCGCGTTCTCGGCCTCAAGGGCGATAGCGGTAAAAATGCGGAAACGCTGAAGCTCGCGCTCGGCGGCCTCAAGGGGCCGCTGATGAAAGTCGCCCAGATCCTCTCCTCCATTCCGGAGGCGCTCCCGGCCGAGTACGCCGCGGAACTCGCGCAACTGCAAGCCAATGCCCCGCACATGGGTTGGCCGTTCGTGAACCGGCGCATGACCACGGAGCTCGGCCCGGAGTGGAAGTCCAAATTCGTTTCGTTTGAACGCGAGGCCGCGAAAGCCGCCTCATTGGGGCAGGTGCACCGTGCCGCCGGTCCGGGCGGTGAAAAGTTCGCATGCAAGCTCCAGTATCCCGACATGGAATCGGTGGTCGAAGCCGACTTGCGCCAGCTCAAGCTGGTTTTCGCCGCTTATCGCCGGTTCGACCCCGCGATCGATCCTACCGACATCCACACCGAGATCGCCGACCGCCTGCGTGAAGAACTGGATTACGCGCACGAGGCCAAAAATCTTGCGCTCTATCGTCACATGCTTGCGAAAGAGAAAGACGTTCATATCCCGGAGGTTCACGCCGCCCTGTCGACGCGCCGGCTCCTGACCATGTCCTGGCTTGAGGGGCGGCCGTTGAAGGACATCGCGGGCGAAGCGGATCAGGAAACCCGCGACGCCATCGCGGTGAACATGTTCCGCGCGTGGTATGTGCCGTTCTATCACTACGGCGTCATCCACGGCGATCCGCACCTCGGCAATTACACCGTTCGTCCGGACGCCTCCGTTAATCTGATGGATTTCGGTTGCATCCGGGTCTTCGCGCCATCGTTCGTCAAGGGCGTGATCGATCTCTACCGCGCGCTGCAAACCGACGACCGCGATCTCGCTGTGTCGGCCTACGAGACCTGGGGGTTCAAGGGGCTATCGCGCGAGATGATCGACGTCCTCAATATCTGGGCGTCTTTTGTCTATGCGCCGTTGATGGAAGATCGGCCGCGCCTGGTTGAGGAAACCAACGCCGCCGAGTATGGGCGCGATGCGGTCGCGAAGGTCCACAAGGAACTGAAACGCCTCGGCGGCGTGAAGCCGCCGCGCGAATTTGTGCTGATGGACCGCGCGGCCATCGGCCTCGGGTCGGTCTTTATGCACCTGAACGCGAAAGTGAATTGGTATCGCCTGTTCCACGAAACCATCGCGAACTTCGACGTGACGGCGCTTCAGAAAGCCCAGACCGCCGCGTTGAAGAAAGCGAAGCTGGCTTAGTTCACGGCCGCTTGTTGTTGCGGCGGCGCGCAGGCTTCCGGCGTGACCTTGCAATCCGCTGTCAGGTTCATCACACCGCTCAGCAATTCATTCTGGATCGTGACCTGCACCGGGATAAAGCGGTCGTCGGCGGTGAATAGAATTTTCCCGCGCGACTCGCGCATGCGTTCCTCGCCGCGTTCGGAGAAGCCCGCCATCGGGACGAGGGTGGTGTTCACCGTGATCACATTATGCGTTTTATCGTTGATCGTGACGTCGCGCGCGGCGGTGGTCGTCCCGAGAATGTCGTAGCGGCGTTGGCCGTCATACACAGGGATACGGAATTTACCCGGCGTTTTCGCGACCCCTTGCGCCTTGATCTGATGCCGCGCGGCGATGAAGGCGGCCATGGGGTCGAGCGAATTGGCGCGCATGTTCTCCGGGACGGGTTTGCGCTTGTCGCGGCCGCGGTCGTCCTTGTTCCACGGCAGGTCCTCGTATTTCACTTCCTCGCCCGTCTCCTTGCTGAGGTAACGCTCTTGCGTCGTCGTCGCGCGGGTGGCGGGGTCGTAGGTCATCGTCATGCTCGAATCGATTTCGGCGCCGGACCATGCCCGGCTGTAACGCGCCGGAAGCGGCATCAGGATATTCTCTTGCGCGCTCAGGCTGCCGTGGCCGCTCAGGTCCGCGCGAAATTCACGCAGGAATTTCGCCACGCCGCGCGCGGTCAATTTGAGGCCGGTGGAATAGCTGTCGTGATCCTGCTCCAACTCGACGACGGCGTCGCCGACGTGAAGACCGCCCAGCATCATGGAATAGGCCAACCGCTCGCTCTGCGGCGCGCTTTGAGCCCAGGTCTGCGGCGCAACCACGGCCAAGGCCAGCAGTCCGCTTAAGGAACCCGCCGTCAAACGGCGGCAAAAACGCTGCATCGGGTAATCCTCCGGTGCCCTCCCATGGATGAAACTATAAGGGAACAGTGTGACTTTTCCAGGGACAGGTAGGTCGCATCACGAAAAGACCTTTTTTCGCGCCCGCAGCAATCGTGCGGGTGTTGGCAACAACGCTCGAATTATGCCAGGGTTCCCCACATAGGGAGTCAGATCGTTACAAAAGGGTGGTTCGCGGCGACGTAAAGCGCCCCCGAGTCTTCGGGAGCACAGGGGAGTCTTCCATGCAGATTGGTGTTCTTAAGGAGCGCCGCGCGGGCGAAACGCGCGTCGCGGCCACACCCGATACTGTGAAAAAACTCGTGGCCGCCGGCTGTCAGGTTGCAGTCGAAACCGGGGCGGGCGCGGGCTCCCAGATCAGCGACGCCCTGTTCCAGGAGGCCGGGGCCTCCATCGCGCCGAACGCCGCCGCCGCGGGCGCGTCCGACGTTGTCTTTAAAATCCAGAAACCGATGACCGCCGCCGAAGGGGTGGACGAGATCGGTTCTCTGAAGTCCGGCGCGATCCTGATGGCGCACCTTAACGCGCTCACCGATAAGCCGCTCATGCAGGCCCTCGCGGCCCAGGGCGTCACGTCCTTCGCCCTCGAACTGATGCCGCGCATCAGCCGCGCCCAGTCGATGGATATCCTGTCCTCGCAATCGAACCTCGCCGGCTACAAGGCGGTGGTGGACGCCGCCGCCACTTTCGGCCGCGCGATGCCCATGATGATGACCGCGGCCGGCACGATCGCGCCCGCGCGCGTTCTGGTGTTTGGCGCGGGCGTCGCGGGCCTTCAGGCCATCGCCACCGCCAAGCGCATGGGGGCGGTCGTGTATGCGACCGACGTGCGCTACGCCACCAAGGAGCAGGTGGAATCCTTGGGCGGCAAGTTCATCGTGGTCGACGAGGAAAAGATGAAGGCCGCGCAGACCGCAGGCGGCTACGCGAAGGAGATGGACGACGACTTCAAGCGCAAGCAGGCCGAGGCCGTGCGCGCCGAGGTCGCGAAGTCCGACATCGTCATCACGACCGCATTGATCCCCGGAAAACCGGCGCCCCGCCTTGTGGCGGCCGACGTGGTGGGCCTGATGAAAGCGGGCTCCGTGATCGTCGATCTCGCCGCCGAAGCGGGCGGCAACGTCGAAGGCACCGTGAAGGATCAGGCGGTCACGACGCCGAACGGCGTGACGATCCTCGGCTACACCAATATGTCCGCGCGCTTGGGGCGCGACGCCAGCTCTCTGTTCGCGAAGAATATCCTCAATTTCATCACGCTGATGCTCGAGAAGGGCTCCGGCAACCTGAAGATCAACTGGGACGACGAGTTGGTCAAAGGCACGCTTGTCACGAAGGACGGTCATATCGTTCATCCATCGCTCGCGGGTTAGGGGGAGGACGGCACATGGAAGCGGTCGCGCAAGTCGGTCAGTTGGCAGCCCACGGACCGGCGGACTTCTGGTACATGCTCACCATCTTCGTGCTCGCGGTGTTCGTGGGCTTCTACGTGGTGTGGAGCGTCACGCCCGCGCTTCATTCGCCCCTGATGGCGGTCACCAACGCGGTGTCCAGCGTCATCATCGTCGGCGCGATCCTCGCCGCCGGGCCGGAGGAGATCACCAGTTCCAAGATCCTCGGCTTTTTCGCGGTCGTGCTCGCCTCGGTGAATATCTTCGGCGGGTTCATCGTCACCCAGCGCATGCTCCAGATGTTCAAGAAGAAGGGCAAGTAGCATGTCGCTCGGCGCAACCCTCTTCGCCTACATCGTCGCGGGTGTTTTCTTCATCCTGACGCTGCGCGGTCTTTCCAGCCCCGAAACCGCCCGCAAGGGCAATATGTTCGGGATGGTGGGCATGGCCATCGCCATCCTCACCACCCTGACCTCGCCGGTCGTGCAGGAATATGTGTGGATCGTCGCCGGGATCGCGGTGGGCGGCGCCATCGGCACCGTGATCGCCAAGAAGATCGAGATGACGGCGCTGCCGCAGCTCGTCGCGGCGTTCCACAGTCTCGTGGGCCTCGCGGCGGTGCTGGTGGCGACCTCCGCGCTCCTGTCGCCGCAGAGTTACGGCCTGGGCGAGCCCGGAAGCATCGCCACCGGCAGCCTTGTCGAGATGTCCATCGGCTTGGCGATCGGGGCCATCACCTTCTCAGGGTCGATCATCGCCTTCGCGAAACTCCAAGGCCTGATGACCGGCAACCCCCTGGTGTTCAAGGGCCAACATTTCCTCAATGCGCTGCTCGGCGCGGGCATCGGCGTATGCGTGGTGATGTTCTGCCTCACCGAGGGCCACGACTGGTTCTACGTCCTCATGGGACTGTCGTTCCTGATCGGCTTCCTCTTGATCCTGCCCATCGGCGGCGCGGATATGCCCGTCGTCGTCTCCATGCTGAACAGCTATTCGGGCTGGGCGGCGGCCGGGATCGGATTCACGCTCCAAAACAGCCTGCTTATTATTGTCGGCGCCCTGGTCGGATCGTCGGGTGCGATCCTGTCCTACATCATGTGCAAGGGGATGAACCGCTCGATCTACAGCGTCATCCTCGGCGGGTTCGGCGGCGACGCGGCCGCCGCCAGCGGCGGCAAGAAAGAAGCCCGGCCCCATAAGGCGGGCTCGGCGGACGATGCGGCCTTCATCATGAAGAACGCGAGCAAGGTCATCATCGTGCCGGGTTACGGCATGGCCGTGGCCCAGGCTCAACATGCCTTGCGCGAAATGGCCGACAAATTGAAGGCCGAGGGTGTCACGATTAAATACGCTATTCACCCGGTCGCGGGCCGCATGCCCGGCCACATGAACGTCCTGCTCGCCGAGGCCAACGTGCCCTACGACGAGGTGTTCGAGCTGGAGGAGATCAACCACGAATTCTCGACCGCCGACGCGGTCTATGTGATCGGGGCCAACGACGTGACCAACCCCGTGGCCAAGACGGACCCGACAAGCCCGATCTTCGGTATGCCGATCCTCGATGTGGAGAAGGCCAAGACCGTTCTCTTCGTCAAACGCTCCATGGGCGCGGGTTACGCCGGCGTCGACAACGAACTCTTCTACCGCGACAACACCATGATGTTGCTCGGCGACGCGAAGAAGATGACGG